>CANJRA010000007.1 GCA_947476625.1 Fidelibacterota bacterium | reverse complement strand
TTAAGGGCGTCAGCGAAGAAACCACCACCGGCGTGCACCGCTTGTATCAGATGGCCAAAGACGGCCGTCTCCACTTCCCGGCGATCAACGTCAACGACAGCGTCACCAAGTCGAAGTTCGACAACATCTACGGCTGCCGTGAAAGCTTGGTCGACGGCATCCGCCGCGCCACCGACGTCATGATGGCCGGCAAGGTCGCCATGGTCGCCGGTTTCGGCGACGTCGGCAAAGGCTCCGCCGCTAGCTTGCGCAACGCCGGTTGCCGCGTGATGGTCTCGGAAGTCGATCCGATCAACGCGCTGCAAGCCGCCATGGAAGGCTATCAAGTCACCACCATGGAAGACGCCGCCCCGACCGCGGATATCTTTGTCACCGCTACCGGCAACCTCGACGTCATCACCATCGACCACGCCCGTGCCATGAAGGACCGCGCCATCGTCTGCAATATCGGTCACTTCGACACCGAGATTCAGGTCGAAGGCCTCAAGAACTTCAAATGGCACAACGTGAAGCCGCAGGTCGACGAGATCGAATTTCCCGACGGCAAGCGCATCATCCTTCTGGCCGAAGGCCGCCTCGTCAACCTGGGCTGCGCCACCGGCCACCCCAGCTTTGTCATGAGCGCCTCGTTCTCGAACCAGGTCCTGGCCCAGATCGAGCTTTGGACCAACAACAACAAGTACGAAAAGCAGGTCTACGTGCTGCCCAAGCACCTGGACGAGAAAGTCGCCGAGCTTCACCTCGCCAAGGTCGGCGCCAAGCTCACCAAGCTCAGCGCCCGCCAAGCGTCGTATATCGGCGTCGCGGTCGACGGCCCCTACAAGCCGGAAACCTATCGTTATTAAGGCATTGCCTTAACGTCTTTGCGGCCTGACTCCGAAGGTTATAGAATCGGGTCAGGCCGTAATTGTATCTAGAGGAACCTATTTGCCCGGCGATATTTGGGAGCTGCTGACGCCGCCGGTCATCACCGGGCTGGCCGCAGTTGTGCTGCTGGTGCCCCCAGCCGCCCTCGCGCTCTGGCGTCAGCACCGCCACTGGCAGAAGGCCGAACGCGCCGCCGGCCGCGCCGAATACACCCGCGCCGCCGTGCAAGCCGCGCTGGAGACCGCCCCCGAAGGCTATTTCGCCTGGTTCCATCAGCCCGTCGCAGACGCCGACGACGATCAGAAGGCTTTGCCGTCTTTTCGTGAGACTGGCTATTGCTCGCGCCGCCTCGCCGTCCTGCTCGATCTTTTCCGCGGCCTTGATTCCGGCTTTGAAGAAGTCACCGAAGGGTTCGAGACCGCCTCGCGCGAACGTCTCCAGAATGCCATCGCCTCCTTACGCGAGAGCGGTAACGGTTTTCAGATCGACCTCACGCATACCGGCACCGGGCGGCGTATTCAGGCGCGCGGTGTGCGCGCGGTCGACGATCAGGGCCGCGTCATGGCCGATGTCGTGTGGATGAGCGACGTTACCGAAGGCGTTGCCGCCGTCGATACGCTCACCGAGGAAACCGCTGCGCTCACCCATGAACGCAATATGCTGAAGGCCGCGCTCGACGGCATCGCCGAGCCCGTGTGGCTGCGCGACGACGATCTCTCGCTAATCTATTGCAATGCGGCTTATGTCAAAGCCGTCGACGCCAAAAGCGCCGCCGATGTCGTGGCGCGCGGACGCGAGCTGGCCCCGCGTGTCGCCGTGCGCGAAGCCCGTGCGCTTGCCGCCGCTGCCCGCGCCGCCAGCGAAACCCGCCGCGCGCCCTTCCACATGGTCATCGACGGCAGCCGCCGCCTGATGGAGGTCACCGAATCCCCCGTCGAAGCTACCGTGCTGAAGCTGGAAGACGGCCAGGCCGCGCTGTTCTCCGACGGCACGGGACGTCTTACGTCAGGCGTCGCCCACGACATCACGCGCCAGGAAGAGCTTGAAACCCGCGTCAAACGCGAAGCCGCCGCCCACGCCGACGTGCTCGAACGCCTGACCACCGCCATCGCCATCTTCGGGACCGATACACGTTTGGTGTTCTTCAATACCGCCTTCGCCAAACTTTGGCGCATCGATCAAAGCTGGCTGCTCGACGGCCCGACCTACGGCAACTTGCTCGACGCCTTGCGTGGTGAACGTAAATTGCCCGAAGTCGCCGACTTCCCGGCCTATAAAGACAAAGAACTCGCGCGCTTCAACTCCCTCATCGAACCTCTTGAAGACGTGCTGCATCTGCCGGATGGGGGAACGTTGCGCCGCGTGATCGCGCCGCATCCCATGGGCGGCTTGCTGACCACCTACGAAGACGTCACCGACAAACTCACCCTCGAACGCTCCTACAACACCCTCATCGCCGTGCAGCGCGAGACCATCGATAACCTGCAAGAAGCCGTCGCGGTGTTCGGCGCCGACGGCCAGTTGCGCCTCGCCAACCCCGCCTTCGCCGAGCTTTGGGAACTCAGTCTCGATGCCTTGCGCGAAGGCCCGGCCATGAGCGCTGTGATCGAAGCCTTCCGTGATTTCTTCGAGGACGACACCGTCTGGGCGCGCCACCGCGCCGTCATGCTGCAAGCTCTCGCCGCCGACCGTCAACGCGCCGCGCAGCAAGGCCGTGTGGTGCGCAACGATGGCTCGGTGCTCGAATTCATCTCCGTGCCGCTGCCCGACGGCGGTGTTCTGTTCTGCTACAACGACGTCTCCGCGCCCGAACGCGTCGCTCAAGCCCTGCGCGGCCGCGCCGAAGCCTTATCGGCCACTGACAAACTCCGCTCCGAATTCATCACCAACGTCGCCGCGGAACTTGAAGGCCCGGTCTCCACCATCGCCTCGCTCGCCACGCGCATGGTCACCAAGAACGGCATCCAGTCGCTCGCCCCCGGCGCGGTGCAGGACATCATCGGCTCGGCGAAAGTTTTAAAGACGCTCATCGCCGACGTGCGCGATCTCTCGGGCGTCGAAGCCGGACAGCAAACCCTGCACCTCGACTCCTTCGATATCCGCGAAGCGATTGAACGCGTCGTCGCCATGACCCGCGAGGCCGTCAAAAAACGCGGCATTGCGCTGGCCGTCGCCTGTCCCGCCGATGCCGGCTGGATGGTGGGCGATTCCGTGCGCATCAAACAAACGCTCTACCACATCGTCACCGGCGCGTTGAAAAGCGCCGTGGCAACGCAAATCAGTCTCTCCGTGCAGCGCACGCCCGAAGAAATCACGTTCTCGGTCCGCCACATCACCGACGATTCTTACAACCCCGGCCTCGGCGTCTATCTTGCCCAGCGCATGGCCGAGTTGCACGGCGGACGCCTCGACATCACCACCGAAGGCACCGAGACCGTGGTCGCTGCGCGCTTGCCTGCTGGCGGCGCGGCGGGCAAAACCCGCGCAGATACGGTCGCGGCCAGGTAATCATGCTCATACTGCTTTCCGAAACCGACACGGCTGCCCTGGGTGCCGCTCTGGCCCTGCAGGCGCGCAAGGGCGATATCATTGCCCTCCACGGCCCGCTCGGCGCCGGCAAAACGACACTTGCCCGCAGCTTCATCCGCGCCTTCACCGGCAGCGACGAAGAAGTCGTCAGCCCAACCTTTACCCTCGTCCAGGTGTACGAAGCCGCCGCGGCTCACATATGGCACTTCGACCTCTATCGCCTCGACAATCCCGACGACGCCCTGGAATTGGGCTTTGAAGAAGCCCTCGCGGCAGGTATCAGTTTGATTGAATGGCCCGAACGTCTGGGGGCGCTTCTGCCCAAGAAGCGTTTGGACGTGACGCTTTCGTCAGTGGGGGATGCGCGCCACGCGCAGCTTTCCGGCGACAGCGCCTGGGCCGAGCGCATTGCGGCAGTGAGTAAGCATGTTGGCGGAACGTGAAACCCTTATCACCGAATTTCTGAAACGCCACGGCTGGGATCAAGCCGCGCGCGGACGTCTCGCGGGCGATGCCTCCTTCCGCAAATACGATCGCCTTGAGGATCACCGTGGCCGCGTCGTTCTCATGGATGCCCCGCCGCCGCAAGAAGACGTGCGTCCCTTCGTGCGTATCGCCCGTCATCTCAGCGAACGCGGCTTTTCGGTTCCCGCCATTCTGGCCGAAGACAACGAAGCCGGTCTTTTGTTGCTGGATGATCTCGGCGACGACACCTACACCCGCTTGCTCGCCAAGGGCCACGACGAACAGGCACTCTATGCCCTCGCCATCGACGCGCTCATTGCGCTGCATCACATGCCCGATGCCGTCCCCGAAGGTGTCATTCCCTACGGCATGCCGCGCATGCTCGAGGAAGTCGGGCGCGTCCACACCTGGTATCTGCCGTTGATCGGCGCGAAGCCGCTGCCGACGATGGCGCTGCGCGACTTCGAAGAAATCTGGCGTCTCGCCCTGCCGCTTGCGTGGCGCGCGCCGACATCGCTCATCCTGTTCGACTACCACGTCGACAATCTCATGCTGGTGCCGGGACGCGCGGGTCTCAAAGCCTGCGGTATCCTCGATTTCCAGGATGCCGTCTCCGGCCCCGTCACATACGATCTGATGTCCTTGCTCGAAGATGCCCGGCGCGACATCAATCCCGCTCTCGTCGCCGAGATGAAAGCGCGCTACCTCGCCGCGCACGCCATCAAGCAAGACGACTTCGACACCTCCTGGGCAATCATGGCCGCGCAGCGCCACATGCGCGTCATCGGCACCTTCGCGCGCCTCAAACTCCGCGATAACAAGCCGCACTACCTTCAGCACATGCCCCGCCTTTGGCGCTACATGGATACGTGCCTGCAGCACCCCGCATTGCGCGATCTTAAAACCTGGCTGGATAAACATGTGCCGCCGGATATGCGAGTACTGCCCGCATGATGCCGCAAACCGCCATGCTGCTCGCGGCGGGCCTGGGCACGCGCATGCGGCCCATCACCGACTACACGCCGAAGCCCCTTGTCAAAGTCGCGGGCAAAAGCCTGATCGACTGGACGCTAGATCAACTCGCCGCCGCCAATGTCCCGCGCGCCATCGTCAACGTTCATCACCACGCGCCGCTGATGATCGAACATCTGAACGCACGCAACGCGCCCGCCATCACCATCTCCGATGAAACCGAAACGCTACTCGACACCGGCGGCGGCGTCGTCAATGCGCTCCCGCTGCTGGGCAACAACCCGTTCTTCGCCTTTAACTGCGATGCCATCATTCTCGACGGCAAGACGCCGATGCTGAACCGCTTGGCCGCGTCCTGGCATGATGGCCTCGATGTGCTGATGCTGGTCCATCCGCTCGACACCGCCCATGGCTTCGACGGCGCGGGCGATTTTTTTGTCGATACCGCCGGCATCATGAAACGTCGCGGCGATGCGGCGCGGGCACCTTATGTGTATGCCGGCGCAGCCATTATGCATCCGCGCCTTTTCGCAGGCGAGGCCGCTGTGCCGTTTTCGCTCAACCGGCTTTGGAACACGGCGCTGGCCCCGGGCCGCATGCGCGCGGTTGTTCACGATGGCGCCTGGTACCACGTCGGCACACCGCAAGCGGTAACCGAAACCACGGCCCTACTGACCCCGCTCCCGGCAAACGTATGACAACCTGGCGCGCCGCAGCCAGACAGCGCCATGCGGCCGGGAAGCCGGCGGTTTTCACGATTCCCGCCGACGTTCCTTTTGTCGACGCGCTCGCACGCGGCATTCTCGACGATGCCGCCGATCCTCTCGCGCTCGCAGCCATGACCGTGCTTCTGCCCACACGCCGCGCGTGTCGCTCTCTGCGCGAAGCCTTCTTGCGCTTGAGTGAAGGCAAGCCTCTCCTACTGCCGCGTCTTGTGCCGCTGAACGATCTCGATGACGAAGAGGCGCTCTTCGCCAGCTACAGCGTGGCCGAGTCCGTTATGGACATCCCGCCGCCCATCGCCGCGCTCAAACGCGAACTGATGCTGACGCGCTTAATCCTCTCGCTGCCGCCCGACCTGGGCGAGCCGTTGCCCGAACAAGCGCTGCGTCTCGCCCGCGAACTCGCCAAATTTCTCGATCAGGTGCAAACCGAGCAGGTGTCTTTCGCCAACTTAAAAAACCTCGTGCCGGAGGCTTACGCCAAGCACTGGCAAGAAACCCTGCGCTTCATGACGATTCTGACCGAGAACTGGCCGCTCATCCTGCGCGCCGAAAGCGCCGTCGATCCCGCCGAACACCGTAACCGCGTCTTCGCTGCACAGGCCGAAGCTTGGGCGAAAGGCGGCAGCAGTGGACCTATTATCGCCGCTGGTTCGACCGGCAGCATTCCCGCCACCGCGCATCTTTTGAAAGTCATCGCACATCTTGCCGAAGGATGTGTCGTGTTGCCCGGCCTCGATATGGCGCTGGAAACCGAAGGATGGGACGCCATCGATGAAACCCACCCGCAGCATGGTCTCAAACATCTGCTCGGCACGATCGGCATCGCGCGCGACATCGTGCAGCCGTGGCCCGGCACGACACTGCCCGCGTCCACGCGCGCGCGGTTTCTCGCCGAAGTGATGCGCCCCGCCGCCACCTCGCATGTCTGGCAGGCGTTGAAGGCTTTTGACGCGTCCTCCGTCACCGGCCTCGCACGGCTCGACTGCGCCACACCGCGTGAAGAGGCCGAGGCGATCTCACTGGTCATGCGCGAAACGCTCGAACGGCCAGGCCGCACCTGCGCGCTCGTTACGCCCGACCGCGACCTCGCCCAACGCGTTACCGCCGAACTCAAGCGCTGGTCGATTGATGTTGATGATTCCGCCGGACGTCCGCTGCACCAAACACCGCCCGGCGCCTTTCTTCGCCTGACCGCCGAAATGGTCGCCGAGAATTTTGCGCCCGTGCCGCTGCTGGCAGCCTGCAATCATCCCTTTGCCGCGGCCGGTTTAGACGCCGCCGTGTTTCGTACGCTCACGCGCCTCACTGAGCGCGAGATCCTGCGCGGCCCGCGCCCACCGGCGGGACTTGAAGGCCTCGCGCAACTTATCGGCACGGCCCATCACAAGCGCGACCTCTCACCGTGGTTAAAACATCTCACCGCATGCTGGAGCGACTTCGCGGCCCTCATGACACAGGCGGAACCCGTACCGCTGTCCGTACTGTTAAAAGCCCATATGGAAGCCGCCGAAGCTTTCGCCGCCACCCACGACACCGCCGGTCCTTTACACCTCTGGGACGAAGACACCGGCGATGCCGCTGCCGGTTTTATTGCAGACCTCGCGCAGTGCGCCGATACGTTGCCGCCGATTTTACCGGCGGCTTATCCTGCGCTCTTTCAAGCTCTCATGGACGGTCGCGTCGTGCGCCCGCGCTTCGGCAAACATCCGCGCCTGCATATCCTGGGGCCGCTTGAAGCGCGCCTACAGCATTTCGACGTGCTGATTCTCGGCGGCCTCAACGAGGGCACATGGCCCGCCGCCGCCCAGCCCGACCCGTGGATGAGCCGCCCGATGCGCAAGGACTTCGGCTTGCCTCTGCCCGAGCGCCGCATCGGCCAAGCCGCGCACGATATCGTGCAGGCCCTTAGCGGTCCCCGTGTCGTCATGACACGCGCGAAAAAGGTCGAAGGCACGCCGACGGTCCCTTCGCGCTGGCTCATGCGTCTCGCACAAGTCGTGAAGTCCGCACGCCTGGAAGATTCGTTTGAAACCGCGCCGACGCTCGCCTGGACCGGCGCGCTGACACGGCCCGAACGCTTCGCCCTCGTCGCCCCGCCCGCGCCGCGTCCACCGCTCGCAGCGCGCCCGCGCAAACTGTCGGTCACCCAAGTCGAAACCTGGATGCGCGATCCTTACGGCGTTTACGCCCGACATATTCTCAAACTGCGCGCGCTCGATCCGTTGGAACAAGACGTCAGCGCTGCCGATTACGGTACGCTGATTCATCAGTCGCTCGATGAATTCATTAGCGCCCATCCATCCGGCGATTTACCCGCCAACGCCCTAGAGTCCCTCATCGCCATCGGCCGCGCCGCGTTTACCGACGTCGCGCCGCGCCCCGGCGTCATGGCCTTCTGGTGGCCGCGCTTCGAGCGTATCGCCGCATGGTTTATCGACTACGAACAACAGCGTCGTCCCACACTCGCACACGCCTATGTCGAACAAACCGGCGAGATGACATTGAAAGCCCCCGGCGGCCCCTTTACCGTTTCCGCTACCGCCGACCGCATCGACCGCAGCAAAGACGGCAGCCTCACCATCATCGATTACAAAACCGGCGCACCGCCGCGCGAAACCGAAGTCATCGCAGGCTTCGCGCCGCAGTTACCGCTCGAAGCCGCCATTCTCGCTGCCGGCGGTTTCAAAACAATTCCGGCGGGCGATGTCGCCGCCTTGAGCTTCTGGCATCTGCACGGCCGCGCCGAAGGCGGCAACGAGCGCATCATCAAAGCCAGCGCCTCCGCGCTCGCTGCCGACGCCCATCAAGGTCTGTCTGAACTGGTGGCCAAATTCGACGATCCCACCACGCCTTATGAGGCGCGCCCCAATCCAGCCCACGCGCCGAAATACAGCGATTACGAACACCTCGCCCGCGTCAAGGAATGGTCGGCGGCGGAAGACGAGGGCGACGCATGAGTGCCGCCGTAACATCAGTCGATCCCATTGCTATTGCCAATCGCGAGCAAAGCGCTGCCACGCGACCCACCGTCAACGTCTGGGTCACGGCCTCCGCCGGATCAGGCAAGACCAAGGTGCTCACCGACCGCGTCCTAGCCTTGCTGTTGACCGGCACCACGCCGCAGAAAATCCTCTGCCTCACCTTCACCAAGGCCGCCGCAGCCGAAATGAGCAATCGCATCGCCGCGCGCCTTGCCGGTTGGGTGACCACCGACGAAGACACGCTCTATCGCGATCTTGCCCCTTTGGTACACGGCGGACTGGACCATTCCTCCGCCGACAGCCTGCGCATCATGGAACGTGCGCGGCAGCTGTTTGCCAAAGTCTTGGATGCCCCCGGCGGCTTGCAGATTTCGACGCTGCACGCCTTCTGCCAATCTCTGCTGCGCCGATTCCCGCTCGAAGCCCGCGTCGCACCGCACTTTGTCCTGATGGACGACCGCGACACACGCGAGGCTTTGAACACCGCGCTCGAACAAACCATCGCCGACGCCCGCACGGGTGTCGATAAAACCCTGGCCGATGCGCTCGGCATCCTAACCGCGCGCGTGCACGAAACTAATTTCGGCGACCTAATGAAATCGCTGGTCGCAGCGGGTGCCAAACTCCGGCGCATGATTACCGCCCACGGCGATGCTGATCGCGCGATTAACGCCGTCGCCGGCAAACTCGGTCTCGGTCCCAACGATGACGAAGCTTCTATCGTTGCCGCCGCCTGTCACGATGACGCCTTTGGTTGCGAAGCGTTGCGTCAGGCTGTCGGCGTTATGGCGGGTGGCAGCAAGACCGATCAGGAACGCGGGGCTGGCATCGGCGCATGGCTCGCGGACACCGCAGGACGGCCCGCGAACTTCGAGGCCTATGCCAATCACTTTCTGACCAGCGGCGAAATCCGCAAACGCCTTGCCACCAAGGACATCGCCGAACGCGTGCTCGAACCCTTGCAGGCTGAGGCCGCACGACTGATGGAAATCCTCGCCCGCGTGAAGGCCGCCCGTGTGGCCGCCGGAACAGCGGCGCTGATACATATCGGCAGCCATGTCCTCCGGCTATACGACGACGACAAACAGCGTCGCGGCGCGATGGATTACGACGACCTGATTCAACTCACCCGCCAGCTGCTGTCGCGCCCCGGCGTCGCCGAGTGGGTACTCTACAAACTCGACGGCGGCATCGAACACATCCTCATCGACGAGGCTCAAGATACCAACCCCGACCAGTGGGCGATTGTCGAACCCATTCGCGCGGAATTCTTCGCGGGCGATGGACGTCACGAAGAGCAGGCCGCCACGCCGCGCACGGTTTTTGCCGTCGGTGACCGCAAACAGTCGATCTACAGCTTTCAGGGTGCGGCACCCGAGGCCTTCGACCGCGTTCATTACGAAACCAAAGCACAAGTCCAAGCCGCCGGTGCAAGCTGGCTCGATGTGCCGATGAACGTCTCTTTCCGTTCAACGCCCGCCGTCATCGACAGCGTCAACGCCGTTTTCTCGCAAGGGCTCGCCCGCGACGGCGTCGCGGCACCCGACGACGACATCATCCACCTTCCCGCACGCCAGACCGACGGCGGCCTTGTTGAGATCTGGCCGCTGGTCCAGCCGGAAGACGGCGACGAGACCGTTAGCTGGAAGCCGCCGGTCGAACGTCAGAAAGGCGACTCTCCGCCCAACCGCCTCGCCGCCGACATTGCCGCCCGCATCCGGCGCATGATCGACGACAAAGAAATTCTAGACTCCAAAGCACGCCCCATTCGTCCCGGCGACATCATGGTTCTGGTGCGTCGCCGTACCGGCTTTGTCGAAGAACTGGTGCGCCAACTCAAACGCCAGAGCATCGCGGTCGCCGGTGTCGACCGCATGGTCCTCACCGACCAGATCGCCATCATGGATTTGGTAGCGCTCGGCCAATTCCTGCTGCTGCCGCAGGATGACCTCACACTCGCCACGGTGCTGAAGGGACCATTGGTCGGCCTGACCGAAGAAGAGCTCTTCATCGTCGCCTACAATCGCGGCGACAAGCATCTGTGGGATGTCCTCTCGGTTCATGCCGGCACCGCCAGTGCATTCGGCACCGCGCAGAAATTCCTCTCTGAGCTGCTCGCCCGCACCGATTACCTGACGCCCGCCGAACTCTATGGCCATATTCTCGTCACCCTCGACGGCCGCCGCAAATTGCTCGCGCGCCTCGGCATGGATGCCGATGATCCCATCGACGAATTCATGAACCTCGCGCTGGCTTATCAAAAATCCCGCCCGCCCAGCCTGCAAGGTTTCCTGCATTGGCTGGCCGCTGGCGAAACCGAAATCAAACGCGATCTCGATCAGGGCGGCATCGACGCCGTGCGTGTCATCACAGTTCACGGCGCGAAGGGCCTGGAAGCGCCCATCGTCTTCCTGCCCGATACCGCGCAGGTGCCCATCATGCGCACGCAACTGCTGTGGACCAACCACGCGACGCCGCTCTTGCTCTGGTGCAGCAAAGCCGACACGCTCGATCCCATCACCGCGCGCCTGTGCGAAGACGCCCGCACAGCGCAGGACCGCGAATACCACCGCCTAATGTACGTCGCCATGACCCGCGCCGCCGACCGGCTCTATGTCTGTGGTTGGAAAACCAAACGCCCCGTGGGGCTCGAAGAAAGCTGGTACAGCCTTATCAAAACCGGTTTGGAATCCTTGCCGCAAACTGTCGCGCTGACGGAAAATGCGCAAACAATCTTGCGCCTGTCCTCGCAGCAGACCCAGCCCGCAAAGCCGAAGATCGAAACGCGCGACACCATCGAAGCAGCGCCACTCCCGGCTTGGGCCCTGACCGCACCGCGCGCCGAGGAAACGCCGCCGCGCCGGCTCGCACCCTCGCGCGCCATTCTCGCAGAACCGGCCGCGCTTTCGCCGCTAAAAGACGACGGCAAAACGCGCTATCAGCGCGGCATCATCATTCACCGCCTGCTGCAAAGCCTGCCCGACATTCCCGCGCCGCGCCGAAGCAAAGCCGCCGAAGCCTTCGTCAAACGCGCCACCTGGGGCCTGGACGAGGCCATGCAAAATGCCATCGTCGCGGAGACCCTCGCTGTGCTCGACACCCCCGCCTTCGCGCCTTTATTCGCCGCAGGCAGCCGCGCCGAGGTCTCCGTCACCGGCCTGATCGGCGGTTACGCCGTGTCCGGCCAAGTCGACCGCCTGGCCGTCACCCCAACTGAAGTGTGGATTATCGACTTCAAAACCAACCGCCCGCCGCCGCGCGAAGCCGCGAAAGTCGATCCGGCCTACATTTTCCAAATGGCCACCTACCGCGCTGCCCTCCGGTCGATTTATCCCAGCCACACCGTGCGTTGCGTGCTGTTGTGGACTGACGGCCCGTTCGTTATGGAGCTGGAATCAGCGTCCATGGACGCCGTTTTAAGCACGACCGCCCTGATATAATATATAAGAGCACCGATGGACGACACCCGCCCCACCCTCGCATCCTACACCGCGCCCGACGAACAACTCGGCGTCGGCGGGGTGATGCTGCGCGACGCGTGGTATTACGCGCTGCCGTCGTCGGCGCTCCAGCGCGGCCACCATCTCCACAAGACGCTGCTCGGTGAACCCGTGCTGCTCGGCCGCGATGCCGACGGCAAAGCTTTTGCCTTGCGCGACACTTGCATCCACCGCGGCACTTTGCTCTCAAAAGGCCGCTTCGATGGGCGCGAGGTCGAATGCCCCTATCACGGCTGGAAATTCCGCACCGATGGGCAATGCACGCTGATCCCTTCTCAAAGCCCCGACCAGCGTCCGCGTCCGCAGGATGTCCGCGCGCAAACTTTTCCGCTCGCCGAACATCAGGACAACATCTGGATTTATATTCCGCGCACAGGCGCAGCGGTACCCGCGACCTTGCCGCCCGTCCCTGAAGTGCCTGCCGTCGCCGACCGGCAGCAGTTGCACGTTTCAATGATCTTCGATTGCAACATCGATCTCGCGGTCATCGGCCTCATGGACCCGGCCCACGGCGCTTTCGTGCACCGCTCGTCGCTATGGCGCAAAGAGGACAGCATTCATGAAAAGCACAAAGCCTTCTCGCCGCTGCCGGAAAGCGAAGGCCTCGGCTGGCGCATGGATCGCCATACCGCCTCGCGCAACTCGCGTGCCTACCGCATCTTCCTCGGCGGCGCGCCCGAGACGGAAATCTCTTACCGCCTGCCCGCCGTGCGCATCGAACACGCGCGCACGCCGAAGTACAATTACTGCGGCCTCACCGCCTGCACGCCCATCACACCGGAGCGCACCGAAGTTCATCACGTCATGTATTGGGATGTGCCGGGGGCTCCGCTGTTGCGCAGCATCATGCGGCCCCTGGCCCACAGATTTATCGACCAGGACCGCCGCGCGGTCATGATGATGGTCGAGGGCATGAGCTTCCATCCGCCGACCATGCTCGTCCAGGACGCCGACACCCAGACCCGCTGGTACTATCGTCTCAAACGCGAAGCCCTGGCGGCGCAGACCAAAGGCCGTCCGGCGCGCAATCCGCTCGCGCCCGTCACACTCAGCTGGCGGAGTTAATTCGCGCTCTTTTGCCGGGATTCGGGACGAAACCTGCTCTCTCACACCCTATTTACCGGGGATTTTCCCACGCTTCTTGACGCTGTTCGGCCCCCTCCCTAGATTCAACCATTACCAATGGGCGCAAAGCCCCACGCAAAGGACAGATATTCATGAAACAGGTTTCGGACCAATCCTTCGAACAGGACGTACTCAAAGCCGAAGGTCCGGTTCTGGTGGACTTCTGGGCGGAATGGTGCGGACCGTGTAAGCAGATCGCGCCGTCGCTCGAAAAGCTTTCGCAGGAGCTGGGCGCGAAAGTGACCTTCACCAAAATCAACATCGACGACAATCCGCAGACGCCGACGCAATACGGCGTGCGCGGCATCCCGACGCTGATGATCTTCAAGGACGGCCAAGTCGCGGCCACCAAAGTCGGCGCCCTGCCGGAAAGCAAGTTGAAGGAATGGGTGCAGAGCTCGATCTAACGCGCACACTCTCGTCACGGCAACGGCCCCCACAGTGGGGCCGTTTGTCTATCCAGCGGCCTACGCCGCCATAAGTAAAGGCGGCCTACGCCGCCGTGCGCAGGCTTGGAACCAGTGTCGGGCGAGAATAGACGGCATGCCGTCCGCTTCTCAGCGCTATGTAGGAACCGCCCGGCACGCTGTAGGATTCGTCCGTGCTGTATCCGAAATGCGTCATCATCGGTCCGCAAACGCTGTCGAAAACGGCCCGCACAGCGGCATCCCAATCCAGATCTTGCAGACGCAAGGCCGTAGCGAACGCGCTGCCGGTCCGCTCCGGCCGATCGCCCGCCAAGGATTGGAGGAACGCCGCCGATTGATCAGCGCTGAGACCTGCGACAGTCGACACGGCCGTCGCCACAACCTCCGGACAGCGCGCCATATATAATTGATCAATTTCAAGCACACGCCCGCCGAGCTTCTCATAAACCCTGGTCCACGCCGCCATGGTCGCGACCCATTCGCGGCAATGGTCTTCAAAGGCGAGGTCCGGGAATTTGCGGCGGCGGGGTTCGATGAACTCCAAGGCCCGCCGCTTCATGAAAATGAACTTCGCATGGGGCCACATCGCCAGAAACTGCGGCGCCAATTGAACCATTAAATGATTAAGCGTCTTGACGAACCATTGCGGAATAGGCGCAACAGTGCGCATGAGATCCATGAAAACACGCCGCAATCCGCTGTACAGAAAACTTTGCGGCACATACGAAATGAGGGTCAATCCATTTATGGCGCCGGCGCGCGCCTTGAGATCGTAAAAAAACCGCACGGAATCGCCGAGATACGCCAGCAGGTAGAGCATCTGGCCTTCATCGTGCCCCCAGAAGCGTTTCGTCGCCAGCAAGGCCTGCGCCACCGCGCTCGTGCCGGAGCGTGTCGAACCGAGGATGAAAAGCGGGTATTGGCTGTTGTCCGAGGACGCCCCAGGATAAACCAGACTCGTACTCTGCGCCGCCGGATCGAAGTCAGGTTCCTGCGGCGTATACACAAGACGCTGGAGCGAAACGACTTCCCCGGCCTCGGTCACAAGACGCGCCGCGATTTTATGGAGATCGTCGCTTCCGAGGCGTTCGGTAAAGTCGAAGACAAAACCGTGGCAGCCGTCGCCGGCCATATTGTCGCACAAATCCTTGCGGAAGACGTTGGCGACAGTCCGCCCAAGCACGACATCGCCACAGGTGATCTCGACCGTTAGATGCCGGTTCATATCCACCGTATCGAACGCCCAACCATGTAAACGGAAATCCTGTACGTACTCGAGATAACCGTGAATCATCGCACCACAAACCAAACCGTCTCTCAGGATTATTTTATATTTAGTGCCCCTGTCCAGAGGGCCGGATATGCCGCGGGAAACGGCGTTAAATATTGGGACTTTTGATGGGTTTTGCTTTCGGACGGTGTGATAGGTAAAATAGGTGCTTGCAGTGTAGGAATTCACGTACATGAGAGGAACGACCGGCGGTTACGTCACGGATACGGCTTATGTCGCCGAGTTTTACGGCGACCACGCGCCGACCCACATGAACCTGGTCGCGGCCGCCAACGGCTTTCGCCCCCGGCCCATGGATGGAGCTTTTACCTGGTGCGATTACGGCTGCGGCAACGGCGTTACAGCGGCGGTGCTGGCGGGCGCTTATCCGAAGGCTCAATTTTACGGCATCGATTTCCTGCCCGCGCATATCCGCGCCGCCGAGACGTTGTCCATGCGCATGGCTTTGGACAATGCGACATTTATGCAAAAGAGTTTCACCGACCTGAAACCGGGCGATATTCCGCCGCTCGACTTCGCCGTCATGCACGGCGTGCTGAGCTGGATTGATGATCCCACCCGCGAAGCCCTGCTCGACGACGCCGCGCAGCGCTTAAAGCCCGGCGGACTTCTGTTGACCGGCACCAACGCCATGCCCGGCTGGGCGGCGAAATTACCGATGCGCAACATAGTCTATTCGCTGACGCGCGACGGCGCCAATTCGCTCGAGCGCGCGCGTGTTAGTTTGGAGTGGCTGCAGCGTCTGAAAAAAGCCCAGGTCAAATATTTCCGCGACAACCCCGCGCTCGCCGAAGCCGTCGACGAGCTGTCGCGGGTCGACCCGCGCTACATGGCGCACGAGTATTTCAACGAACATCTGCGCGCTTTCTACTTTGCCGAGCTGAAGAGCATGATGGAAGCGCGCGGGTTCCGCTTTGCCGGCTGCGCCCGCCTGTTCCTCAACATGGTCGACCTCGCCGTCCCTAAGGATCTGCAGGACGAATTCCGCGCCGTCAAAAGCCGCGCCGAGCTGGAAGCCAAGCGCGACTTCATCCGCAACGAAACCTTCCGCCGCGACATCTGGATCAAAGGCGAGCCGCTCAAATCCGAAGACGAATGGCTTGAGGTCAATCAGGGCCAAATCTTCGGCACGCTGGAACCCTTGTCCGCCATCGACAAAACCGTAGCCTTCGGCGACGTACAGCTCAGCTATGAAAACGAACCCTTCGCCGGACTTCTGAAAGCTATCGCCGCACGCAGCATCAGCGTGCGCGGCATGGAATCACTCCCCACCCTCGCCGCCCTGTCGCCGTGGACCCGCGCCGAAGCCGCGCGCCTGTTGGCCGCGGGTGGTCAGGTCACGGCCTTCGCCACCGAAACCAAGCCGGTCAAAGTGCCTAAGGGCGCCAAGCTTTCCATGTCGCCGGCCAATCGCGGCATGATCAAGGAACTCGGCGTCATCCTGCCCCGTCTCGCGCTGATCGCACCTGCCGCCGGAACCGGCGTGGAAATGACCAATATCGATGCCATCCTGCTGCTCGCCCTGTGCGAACGCGGCACCGGCAACGCCGTCAAAATCGCCGCCAAACGTTTCGGAAGCGAAGAAGGCGACGTTGTGATCGGCGGAAAAAAGTTGAAGCCGCGCGAGGTCGAAAAGTTATTAGCCGACCGCTTGGCGCTGATCGAGTCCACGCTGCTCGATAAATTCGCCGAACTTGGGATCATCGCGGTTGAAGCTTAGATCTCATGGATAGCGCAGCACTTTCATACCTCTTACTGGCTGCGGCCGGTTTTGCTGCCGGCGTCATGAATGCCGTTGCCGGCGGCGGAACCTTCATCACGTTTCCGGCGCTCATGTTCACCGGCGTGCCGTCGGTGATCGCCAATGCCTCGAACGCCGTCGCGCTGTTCCCCGCCAGCTTCGCCAGCGCCTGGGCCTACCGCAGCGACTTCCAGAAATTCGAGGGCGTCTCGGTCAAAGCCATGGTCGCGGTGAGCGCTGTGGGCGGCATCCTTGGTGCAGTTTTGCTGCTCTACACACCCGAAGTCACCTTCGACGCCATGGTGCCGTGGCTGCTGCTGGTCGCCACCGTGATTTTTGCGCTCGGCCCGAAGATCGTGCCCAAACTGCGCACGTGGTTTCAAATCGGCCCGGTCACGCTGCTAACAATTCAGTTCCTGGTCGCGATTTATGGCGGCTATTTCGGCGGCGCCATGGGCATCGTCATGCTCGCGGTTTACAGCCTGTTCGGTCTCACCAACCTCACCGCCATGAATGCCACAAAGACTCTGATGGCGGGTCTTATTAATGGCGTCGCGCTCATCATCTTTGTCGGCGCGGGTAAAATCGCGTGGCCGCAGACCATCACCATGCTGCTCGCCGCCCTAGTCGGCGGCTACATCGGTGCCCGCATCGCCCGCAAGATGGACCCCTCGCGTCTCCGCGCTGTGATTATTGGAATCAGCGTCACCGTAACGCTCGCATTCTTTATTCGCGGTTAGAATTTACGCGTTGTCCCTGAGGACTTCGCCCGCAAGGTAGAGCGAGCCACAGATCAGCACGCGCGCACGTCCTTGCGCATCGGCGCAGACCGCCTTTAAAGCCGACGATGTATCCGTCGCCAACCCCACAGTCTTGAAACCAACACGCCGCGCCGCCGTTGCCAGCTCTTCTGGAGAAAGCCCCGTATCGCTGGAGGCAATCGGCACCGCCGTGAAACTCGCCGCCTGCGCCGCCAGAGGCCGCAGATAGTCCTCCGCAACCTTGGTCGACAGCATGCCGCAGATGATATGCAGCGGCGCATCGCTCCACAGATCGCGCGCAAGACCCGCCACCGCCAGCCCGCCGCCGGCATTGTGTCCACCGTCGAGCCAAAGCTCCCAGGCGGGCGGAAGCTGAGCGATGAGCGGGCCCTGCTTCAATTTTTGCGCACGCGCGGGCCATGAGACATTTCTGAACCCGCTGCGCAACGCGAACGGCGGAATCGCAAACGGCGACTGATCGAGCGCCGCGAGCGCGAGGCCCGCATTCTCGCACTGATGCCGCCCCGGCAGCGACGGCAGCGGCACCTTCCAGGTGTTGTGTTCGCCCGCGAAAATCAGCCCGCCGCCGGCCTCCTCAATTCTCCACGCCGCGTTTTGCATCTTCAAGGGCGCGCCGATAGCCGCAGCCGCGCTTTCAATGACAGCCAACGCCTCGGGCGCTTGCGCCACCGATACGCATGGCACGCCCGGCTTCATAATCGCCGCCTTTTCGCCCGCGATCTTGGCCAATGTGTCGCCAAGGTACTGCATGTGATCCATCGAGATCGAACTCAGCACGGTCACTGCGGGATGAGCGATGACATTGGTTGCATCGAACCGGCCGCCGAGCCCTACTTCCAGCAGCACAACATCGGCGGGGATTTGCGCGAACGCGAGAAAGGCCACCGCGGTTGTGACTTCAAAGAACGTAATGTCCTTGCCCGCGTTGGCGGCCTCTACATGCTCCAGTAGCGCCAGCAGCAGCGCCTCATCGATGATCGATCCCACCAGCCGGATACGCTCAGCAAACCGCACCAGATGCGGCGAGGTATACACATGCACCCGGTAACCCGCAGTCTCCAGCACCGCGCGCATGGTCGCGATGGTCGAGCCTTTGCCGTTAGTGCCCGCTACGTGAATGACCGGCGGCAACCGCTCATGCGGATTACCCAAATCGCCCAGCAGCCGGTGCATGCGGCCCAGCGATAGATCGATCAGCTTAGGATAAAGCCCCGTCAGCCGCGCCAGCGTGGCATCGACCTGCGACGAGATAGCGATTGAGTCAGTCAGGCGGAGTTACTCCGCCGGCGCGCCGTCGGGATCGTAATCGGGAACGGTCGGATCGGGCGGCACCAATGAAGAACTGGCGCGCTCTTTCGCCTTCCGGCGCTGCGTGGCGGGCGGGAGGTTCACAACGTCGGCGGCGGGATTAGTATGCAGCATCAAGCCCAGCAGTTGGATGACCTTCGCGCGCAACTCAAAGCGCGGCACAACCATATCCACCATGCCGTGTTCCATCAGATATTCGGAACGCTGGAAACCCTGCGGCAGTTTTTCGCGGATGGTCTGCTCGATCACGCGCGCACCGGCAAACCCGATAATCGCACCCGGCTCGGCAATCGCCACATCGCCCAGCATGGCGAACGACGCGGTCACGCCGCCTGTCGTCGGATCGGTCAGCACGGTGATGTAGGGCAGACCCTTCTCGCGCACCTTGTCGACGGCAACGGTCGTGCGTGCCATCTGCATCAGCGACAGAATGCCTTCCTGCATGCGCGCGCCACCGGACGACGAAATAATAATCAGCGGCGCTTCCTGCAGCAGCGCGAGTTCGGCGGCGGAAATGATCGCTTCGCCGACGGCAGCGCCCATGGAGCCACCCATAAAATCGAATTCAAATACGGCGATCACCACGCCAAGGCCGCCCATGGTGCCGTGACCGACGATTACTGCGTCCTTCAAGCCGGTCGCAGCCTGGGAATCCTTCAAACGGTCGGCGTACTTTTTGCGGTCTTTGAACTTGAGCGGATCGACGGCCACGGGCTGAAGTTCGATTTCCTGCCACTGGGCATTATCGAACAGCATCTTGAGGCGATCACGCGCCGGCATGCGCAGGTGATGGCCGCAGTGGGTGCAAACCCTCAGGTTCTTTTCCAGCTCGCGGTGGAAAACCATCTCGTTGCACTTGGGACACTTGTTCCACAAGTTGTCCGGCACTTCCTTCGCCGGACGGCGAAGTTGCTGGATTTTCGGGCGAACAAAATTGGTGAGCCAGTTCATGGCGCCATCCTCATAAAACCGTCACGAATATAACAGAAAAACCCTACGCGCGTCACGGCCCAGGGCCATGACTAGCCATGCCTACGGCCAAGCCCCGTGCACACCTGTTGCGAGAGTTTTGACGAATTCCAATACCTTAGTCGACAACGTCGGGTCCGGTTTTCCGTCGGCATTTAAACCCTGGGCAATGACATCAACAATCGCTGAACCGACCACGGCGGCATCGCAATGCCGGCTGATAGCGCGCGCTTGCTCGGGTGTCTTGATGCCGAAGCCGACCACGACCGGCAAATCCGTGTGGCGGCGCATCCGCGCCATGGCGGTCTCCACGGCGGCGACATCGGCGGTGGCGGTGCCGGTGATGCCTGCGATAGCCACGTAATATACAAAGCCGCTGGCATTGTTGAGGATCGTCGGCAGGCGTTCGTCGCTGGAGGTTGGCGCGGCCAGGAAAATCATCGCGATGCCGTTCGCGCGCAAATGCACGTTGAGTTCTTCGGCTTCTTCCGGCGGCAAGTCGACGATAATCACACCATCAACACCGGCTTTGGCTGCCGCTTCGGCGAATTCCTGATCGCCGTAGTGATAGATCGGATTGTAGTAACCCATGAGAATAATCGGCGTCGCCAACTCGGAGCGGCGGAATTCCGAGACGGCTTCAAGCACGTCGTCGATCTTGGTGCCGTGTTTCAGCGAACGTTGGCTGGAAAGCTGGATCGACGGACCGTCCGCCATGGGATCGGAAAAAGGAATGCCGATTTCAATCAGGTCGGCCCCGGCCGAAGGCAAGCCTTCGAGGATATCCATGAACACGCCCGGCGTCGGATCGTTGGCGGTGACGAAAGCCACCAGACCGGCGCGCTTGTGCTTCTTCAAAAGCGCAAAGCGGTCGGTGATGCGATTGCCTTGGGCGTCGATGGCGCGTACTTCAACTTTACTCACAGCTTGGCCCCCAAAGCCTCGGCGACAGTGAACACATCCTTGTCGCCGCGACCGCACATATTCATGACCATCAAATGATCTTCGGGAAGCTTCGGCGCGGCACGCATGACATAAGCCAGCGCGTGCGAGGGCTCCAACGCCGGCAAAATACCTTCGAGCTTCGAGCACAGCTGGAACGCATCAAGAGCTTCGTTGTCGGTAGCCGAGACATATTCAACGCGGCCCTGGAAATACAGCCAAGCATGCTCAGGCCCGATGCCGGGATAATCCAGACCTGCGGAAATGGAATGCGCGTCCTTGATCTGCCCGCCTTCGTCCTGAAGCAGATAAGTGCGGTTACCGTGCAGCACGCCCGGCGCGCCGCCAGCGATGGAAGCCGCATGCTCGCCGGTTTTGAGGCCGCGGCCCGCCGCTTCAACGCCGAACATTTTCACGCCCACATCGTCGAGGAACGGAAAGAATAAACCGATCGCATTAGAGCCGCCGCCGACCGCCGCGATCAGACTATCGGGCAAGCGCCCTTCGGCTTCCTGCATCTGCGTGCGCAATTCTTCGCCGATGACCGATTGGAAATCACGCACCATGGTCGGATACGGGTGCGGACCTGCCGCCGTGCCGATGAGATAATACGTGTCGTCTACATTCGCGACCCAATCGCGCAGGGCTTCGTTCATGGCGTCCTTCAAGGTCGCCGTGCCCTTCTCGACCGCGCGCACTTCCGCGCCCAGCAGCCGCATGCGGAAGACGTTCGGCTTTTGACGCTCGATGTCCTTGGCGCCCATGTAGATCACGCACTGCAAGCCGAAGCGTGCGCAGACGGTTGCCGTCGCTACACCGTGCTGCCCCGCGCCGGTTTCGGCGATGATGCGTTTTTTACCCATGCGCCGCGCCACCAGAATTTGGCCGAGGCAGTTGTTGATCTTGTGCGAGCCGGTGTGATTGAGCTCGTCGCGCTTGAAATAGAGCTTCGCGCCGCCGAAGTGCTCGGTCAGGCGCTCGGCGAAATACAGCGGGCTCGGACGACCGGCGTAGTGGGTATTGAGATGCTTTAGTTCAGCAGCGAATTTCGGATCTTTGAGACAGGCGTTGTAGGCCTGCTCGACCTCGAGGATCAGCGGCATCAGGGTTTCGGCGACGTAGCGTCCGCCGAACAGGCCGAAGTGGCCGTTCTCGTCGGCACCGCCGCGATAGGTATTGAGTGAGTCCGCCAGGGCCATGGAATCCGATCCGGGAATGAGGTGCCGCTTTATACCTTAGGTGCAGCGCGGTCTAAATGTCAAAATTTCACCGAAATAGCATTAAGACCTAAGGGTTTAGGCCTTTTTCGCGGCGAGCGAATTTACCGCCGCCAGAAACGAGCGAATCTTTGCGGGGCTTTTCACACCCGGTTCGGTTTCCACGCCCGAGGACACGTCCACCGCCTGAGCGCCGGACGCCTTAATGGCGGGGATGACATTGGAGCGCACCAAACCGCCCGCCAGCATCCAGGGTGTGTGGCCGCTGTAGTTTTTGAGCAGGGTCCAATCAAAGGCCACGCCATTACCGCCCGGCAGCGCCGCATCCTCGGGCGGTTTGGCGTCAAACAGCAGCCAATCGGCATGACCTTCATAAGCTTGCGCGTCGCGCAGGTCGCGCGCGGTTGAGATACCGAGCGCCTTCATCACCGGCAAACCGGTCAGGGCTTTCACCTCATCGACCCGCTCAGGTGTTTCCTCGCCGTGCAGCTGGATCATCTCCAGGCGCGCGCTGGAGAGGATGCCTTCGAGCTCGGCGTCCGAGGGATCGACGAACAGTCCGACAGGCGTGACCCCGCGTTTGATCTGCGACGTCAGCTGGGAGGCAATGTCCAACGTCACGAACCGCGGCGAGCGGCGATAGAAGTTAAAACCGATATAGGCAGCGCCGCAGTCCATCGCCTCCATCAGGCCGCGCTCGTCGGTAATGCCGCAAATTTTAACTGAGACTTTCACGTGAAGACTTTCATGACGTCGCTATCTGAGTCGGCGCAAGCTCGAGCGCGATACGCGCCGCCGCCGCCGCCGGGTCGGGCGCGCCGGAAATCGGCCGCCCGATAACAAGGTAATTCGCACCCGCTGTCACGGCTTCCACCGGCGTCATGATGCGCTTCTGGTCGTTGGCATCCGCCCACGTCGGCCGTACGCCGGGTGTGACTAACTTAAAGTCGGGCCCGAGATCGCGGCGCAGGATTTCAGCTTCGCGCGGGCTGCAGACAACGCCGTCCAAACCCGACGTTTTCGCAAGTTCCGCAAGGCGCCGCACCTGATCGGCCACCGTGCCGGAAACACCCGTTTCTAAAAGGTCTTCGGCATCAAAGCTCGTCAGCACTGTCACGCCCAGCAGTAACGGGCGCGGCACCGGAAATTCATGCGACACATCCGTAGCGGCTTTGCACGCGGCCTGCATCATGTCGCGTCCGCCGCACGCCATCAGCGTCATCATAAACGGCTTCACCTGCGCCGCCGCCGATCGCACGGCGCCCGCGACAGTGTTCGGAATGTCATGAAATTTAAGATCGAGAAAAATCGGCAAGTCCGACGCCTTCTGAACCTGCTGCACGCCTTTAGGTCCATTAGCGCTAAAGAATTCCAACCCAAGCTTCAGCCCGCCCACGGTATCGGCAACTTTGGCGGCAAGCGCCGTCGCTTGGCCGACGTCAGCGGTATCGACGGCACAAAAAACCGGATTGCGGAGCGTGTGAGATGGCGTATTCATTTCTCGACAGTCATTTGGTGGCGCGCAAGGCTTTGTTCAAGGTCGCGCGCGTGGCGCCGCAAGCGACGATGCTGACGGCGGCGCTCACGTCCCACCATCCACATGCCGATGCCGCCCGCAATGAAACCGATCAACACCGCCAGCAGGAGCACGGCGTAGAGCGAAAGTGAAACCTGATAGGGCAGCGGCCAGATTTCGACCGTTACCGGCTGCCGGTTGGAAACGGCGAAAAGAATAACCAGCACGGCCACGACGGCGGCGATGAAGCTGTTGATAAATCTCACGGGTGACTCAATGAACGTGACGGCCCGACGCGGGCGTTAGACGTTCAGCATATCGCGAAGCTGCTTGCCGGTCTTGAAATACGGCACGGCCTTTTCTGTGACCGACACGGAAGCGCCTGTGCGCGGATTGCGACCAACGCGGGAATCGCGGTGCTTAACTGAGAACGCGCCGAAACCGCGCAACTCGACTCGGTCGCCGCGGCCCAGGGCCTTGGAAATCTCATCAAAGATCGAGGTGACGATACGCTCGACGTCGCGCTGGTAAAGGTGCGGATTTCGCGCGGCGATATGGGCGATCAACTCAGACTTCGTCATGGTGTCGTTCCTCGCCAAGACGCGGGGAAATCCTGCGCCGACGTTTTACTATCAAAATCATGGAGATAGAGACCTTGAGAGTCAAGCGCAGTGCGGCGGTAAGTCACTCAAAAGACATAGTTTTCTGGGAATGAATGCGAAAAATGGCGGTTTTCTGCGCCGCAGCGCAAGAAAAAAGCCCGCCGGAGGAACCGGCGGGCTTTGTAACAATCTGACCTCGAGGCGACTAAGCTTCGTCGTCGTCGCCTTTTTTGGCCCTGGCTTTGATCGCCGCGCCCAGGATGTCGCCCAGGGAGGCGCCGGAGTCGGCGGAGCCGAATTCGGCCATGGCGGCCTTCTCTTCTTCCACTTCGCGCACCTTGATGGACAAGGTCAGCTTGTGGTTTTTCGGGTCGATTGTGAGGATGCGGGCATCGACTTTCTCGCCCACAGCGAAGCGGTCAGGGCGCTGCTCGGAGCGTTCCTTGGCCAGTTCGTTGCGCTTGATGAATCCCTGCAGCGAATCGTTCACAGACACTTCGATACCGTTTTCCTGCACGGCTTTGACGACGCATGTAACGACTTGACCCTTCTTGAGGTCGCCGGCGGCGGCGGCATGCGGATCTTCGCTGAGCTGCTTAATGCCGAGGGAGACACGCTCTTTCTCCACATCGACGTCGAGCACCTTCGCTTTAACGATCTGCGCACGCGCGTAGTTCTTGAGCGCGGCTTCGCCGTCGCCTTCGTAAGAGATGTCGGAGAGATGAACCATGCCGTCGATCTCGCCGTCGAGGCCAACGAACAGACCGAACTCGGTGATGTTCTTGACTTCGCCTTCGACGATCGTGCCGACCGGGAACTTCTCTTGGAACGCGATCCACGGGTTCGCCAGGCACTGCTTGAGGCCGAGCGAGATGCGGCGCTTTTCCTGATCCACGTCGAGCACCATGACTTCCACTTCTTGCGAGGTGGAGACGATTTTGCCCGGATGGATGTTCTTCTTGGTCCAGCTCATTTCGGAGACGTGCGCCAGACCTTCGACACCAGCTTCGAGTTCGACGAAGGCGCCGTAGTCGGTGATGTTGGTGACGCGACCGGTGAAGCGCGTGCCGACGGGGTACTTCGCCGCCACACCTTCCCACGGATCAGCTTCAAGCTGCTTCATGCCGAGCGAGATGCGCTGCGTTTCGGCGTTGAAGCGGATGACTTGGACTTTCAGCTGCTGGCCGACCGACAAAGCTTCGGACGGGTGATTGACGCGCTTCCAAGAAATGTCGGTAACGTGCAGCAAACCATCGACGCCGCCGAGATCGACGAAGGCGCCGTAGTCGGTGATGTTCTTCACAACGCCGTCGAGCACTTGACCTTCCTTGAGGTCTTCCATCAGCTTGGAACGTTCGTGCGCGCGGGTTTCTTCCATCACGGCGCGACGCGAAACAACGATGTTGCCGCGGGCGCGATCCATTTTCAGGATCTGGAATTGCTGCGGGCTGCCCATCAGCGGGGTGATGTCGCGCACGGGGCGGATATCAACCTGTGAACCGGGCAAGAAGGCCACGGCGCCGTTAAGGTCGACCGTGAAGCCGCCTTTGACGCGGCCGAAGATGATGCCTTCGACGCGGCTTTGCTTGGTGTGCAGTTCTTCGAGCACGTTCCAGGCTTCTTCGCGGCGCGCTTTGTCGCGGCTGAGAATGATGAGGCCGTCGCGGTCTTCGTAACGCTCGACGAACACGTCGATGCGGTCGCCGGCTTTCAGTTCGGCTTCTTTGCCGCTACGGGCGAATTCTTTGAGAGCAATGCGGCCTTCGGACTTGAGGCCGACGTCGATGAGGATGAAGTCATCGTCGACACGTACGATCGTGCCTTTAATAACGCTGCCCTCGATCGTCGGGCTGCTGCTAAAGGATTCTTCAAGCAGAGATGCGAAGTCTTCCTTCAACGCTAAATTGGATTGCGACATACGAAGCAAAGTCCTTTCGATTTTTTGATCCATGCCGCCGGTTGAATCCGGCGGTCTTGGTAGCTGCACGGGGCCGGACTATTCCGGCTTTGCCGCGCGAGGTGGCACGCTTTCATTCAGCGTTTTGAGTTTAGAGATGACGTGGGCCTTGGCTTGCGCGAAGGCTTCGTCAGCGGTCAGGTTCGAGGTATCGAGCTTGAACGCATCGGCGGCCGGTTTCAGAGGCGCGACGCTGCGATCGGAATCACGGGCATCGCGCGCTTCCATGTCGGCGCGGATGCGGGCTTCTATAATGTTTTCGCCCTTTTCCCGCAACTCATTAACCCGGCGGGCGACCCGGGTGTCGAAATTGGCGATGACGAAAATCTTCACCGGCGCATCGGGGCAAATGACGGTGCCGACGTCGCGGCCGTCAAGAATGGCCCCGGCCGCCCCGCCCGGCGGGTTTTTGGCAAAATTCCGTTGAAAATCAAGGAGGGCTGCGCGTACGCCCGGGATCGCGGCGACTTGGGAAGCGGCAACGCCGGCCTGTTCCGTGCGCAAATCTGATGGCGAAAATACACTCATATCAAGGGTTTGTGCTGATTTTACAGCATCGCTTTCTTTAGCGGGATCACCGCCCGCCCGCAGCGTCGCAACGCCGGTGGCGCGGTAGAGCGAGCCGGTATCGAGATACGCGAGGTTGAAGGCCTCCGCGAGACGCCGCGCGAGAGTGCCTTTACCAGCCGCCGCCGGACCATCGAGGGCGATGATCATGGGCGGGCTCCATTCCTGCGGAGGCTATTCACAGTGACCATTTTGACCAGCCCGCGCGCGGGACTCAGGTGGTCAAAGCTTGCACGGGGGCTCACGGCCGGTCGCGCCGATCAGCGAAGCTGATCTGGGCGCCTAAGCTGTTCATAAGGCCGATGAAATCGGGGAAACTGGTGGCAATCGCTGACGCATCGTCGATGCCGATGGGGGCAGCGCTGACCTGGCCAAGAACCAGGAAGGACATGCCGATCCGGTGGTCAAGTTGGACGGGAATGGTCACCCCGCCTTTGACGGGTCCGCCGCGCACGATGAGCGATTCAGCCCCGGCGGTGGCGAGCACGCCGCAGGCGCTTAAGCCCTGGGCCATGGCGGTGAGGCGGTCGCTTTCCTTCACCTTCAGCTCTTCCAGGCCTTCCATGCGGGTCTCGCCGTCGGCGCAAGACGCGGCCACGGCCAGGATCGGGTACTCGTCGATCATCGACGGCGCGCGGGCGGCGGGCACGGTGATGCCCTTCAGCTTGGAGTATTTGACTTCGATATCAGCGACCGGCTCGCCGGCTTCTTCGCGGCGGTTGGTGTAGGTGATGGAAGCGCCCATCTCCTGCAATGTATCAAACAGGCCGATGCGGAGGGGATTGATGCCGATATTAGGCAAAATCAAATGCGATCCGGGCACAATTAACGCCGAAACCACCAAAAAAGCCGCCGAAGAGGGGTCCGCGGGCACATTTATGGGCTTTCCGGTCAGTTCCGGCTGGCCAACCACCCCGACTTTGTACCGATCAGAAGGGCTGCGGGGCATTTCGACCCGGACGTCGACCGCGAAATGCCGGAACATGCGCTCGGTATGGTCGCGGCTGGGGGTTGGTTCGGTGACCGTCGTAATGCCGCCCGCGTGCAGCCCGGCCAGCAGAACGGCCGATTTCACCTGGGCCGAGGCAATTGGGCTGTCGTAATGGAGCGGCATGGGGATCGGCGTGCCGGTGACAGCCATAGGCAGCCTGCCGCCGGTGCGTGTGGTGAACTTCGCGCCGCTTTGGCTGAGGGGCTTGGTGATGCGGTCCATGGGACGGCGACGCAGCGAGGCATCGCCGGTCATGAAGGATGTGAAGGGATAGGCGGAGACCAGGCCCGCGATGAGGCGCGCACCGGTGCCGGAATTGCCCATATCCAAGATGTCGGCGGGTTCGGTGAGGCCGCCGATGCCCCTGCCCCAGACCTTGAAGATTGGGTTTCCTTGGGGCGTCGCGCCCTCCGGCGCTTTGCTCTCCTCGACCTTGGCGCCAAGGGCCGCCATGACGGCGGCGGTGCGCAGCACGTCCTCGCCCATGAGCAGGCCGGTGATGGTGGTTTCGCCCACGGAGAGGCCGCCCATAATGAGCGCGCGGTGGGAGATGGACTTATCCCCAGGCACGACGGCGCGGCCGGTCAGGCTTTTGGCCTTGGCGGAGACGGTAACTTGTGGCGGCGGGCCGGCAGCGTGCGACATGATTTGATCCTCTGCGGGGCTGATAGCATTTCAGGCCCAAGGTGGCTACTGGACGCCCCGCAGATTTCCGGGATTAGCGTTGTGAATTGCGGGCTTAGCTTTTTGGTTTTGACAGGGCCGGGATAAAGTGGCAAATGCCTAGCCCCACGGCATTCCAGGCGTTTTTACGCCTGCCGCTGGGCTTCCCCACGACATGTGTTCGCACGACACGCATGACATCGCGCGGGAAACATATTGAGCATACGGAGATAGATCGTGGCAAAAGCCGAACTCGGCATGAAGTTGACCTGTGAAAGCTGCGGGGCGCGGTTCTACGATTTGAACAAGCAGCCCGGCATCTGCCCGAAATGCGGCACCGCCAATGCGCGCCCGGTGATCTTTAAAGCCTCGCGCCGCCCCGCGGCCGAAGACAAAGCCGCCGCTGCCGCGAAAGCCGCCGTGCCGGTTGCCGCCGCCGCCGATGATGAAGACGCCGATGTCGTAGCGGACGACGATGATGAAGATGAAGCCGTGATCGAGGACACCTCGGACCTCGGCGAAGACGACGACGTCGACGTGCCGGTGGAAAAGGACAGCGAAACTTAAATCGCTTCTCTGTTCGCTCAGTCATGTTTCCGCTTGAAGGGTGTGCGGGAAAACCCTAATTTCCCGCACGCTTTAAGAAAGACTAACTTACGTAAGACTAACTGGCGCGTTGCCCACCCAACACAAGGCAACGCGTGCCGCGCAAGATAAAGCGGCGATCATCTGTCTGATGGTTTCGGGGCTGTAGCTCAGTTGGGAGAGCGCTACAATGGCATTGTAGAGGTCAGCGGTTCGATCCCGCTCAGCTCCACCATCGACCTTCCGAAGTGCACGAACGAGGCGAGACTGCCGCGACCTGATGAGGTCGGGATCGATCTTGTTTGGTTTGCGCGCTGCGCGGCGCGGGCCCGCTCCGCTCCACCATCGACCTTCCGAAGTGTATGAACGAGGCGAGACTGCCGCGACCTGACGAGTCGGGATCGATCTTGTTTGGTTTGCGCGCTGCGCGCGCGGGGCCCGCTCCGCGACCGTATCCCATTTCGGCCACCACCACCTAATGTTCCGATTGCCCCAAAGAGCAATCTTTGGCTGAATAGAGAGCCTTTAGTGCCGATAAACGGGCAGCAGAGCAGCCCGGAACGACAGGACCCATGGCGTCTAAACCCAATTGGCAAATGATTTTGGCAGCAATAGGAACTTTAGCCGGGGTAATCGCTCTAAAGCCCATAATCTATGATCCTTTTTTCAGCACCTCCGCAAATACGCCGCACCTTCCTCGCCAGTCAGAAAATCGACAAGACCGCCAAGAAGCTGTGGATTCTAACTTTGAGAAAAATATCCCACCACAAGATCTTCCTATTGTAAGCACAACTGAAGAGCAGGTCTCGATACCACCATCAATACCCACACCTGAGAATTTGCAGAAGCTGAAAAACAAATTGGCTTTAGCACTCAAAATGAACGTTTATTCTTCCCAAGATGCGGCTCTGATTTTGGTCGTTGAAGAGGCCTTAGCAGCATCATTGGAAGAATTAGCATTTGAAGCTGCCGGTCATATTAATATCTATGCCAGCAAAGATATTGCACTAGGGAAAATTGCATCTGTATGAATGGCGCGTCGCAATCATGATTGCGCCATTCGAGCTGCAAATAAAATAGCAGTGTATTCGAATGCCGATAAAGCATGGAGCATTATAGCTCGACAATGTCACTCTGAGGGCGGTCAAAAGTGCGCTGACAAGGCCCTAGAATCTATCAAGGTGTACTCTACCAAGGACAATGTCATCAGGCAGATGCTAAAATAAAATCGTCCGACAATCCGTACCTGGCACGCAAATATCCGGACCGCTTCAATGCCGCGCGAAAGCATCGCGCCCAGCCGTGGTAAGTATCGATGGAGATCGCTGCTCTTCATGAATTGACTAGATTGGCCGGCTTGATCAACAGCGAAATTGCTCGCGCAATAGCTTTGCAAAATTTATGGGAACGAAGCGCCATCGTGCCGGGCGCTGCGGACGTACTAGCAGCAGCAAACAACGCTAAACTAACTGCATTCCCCCTTGATCCGCGAGACAATCCACAAAGATCTTGTGTTTACTCTATTAAAACTCTTCGATGACGGTAGTGATGACTTATCATTTCCGCGCGTACTTTTATTTCCGAATTTGGCTCAGATTTCTAAAAATCAGGACGCACTGAAAAACCTGTCACAGCGCGTTCAGGCAAGTCTTGTTAGTGAACCACTCCGGTCTCTTCGCATTCTCCGCAACAAGATACTTGCGCACAACGATACACGAGGGGCCACACAGACTGTAGTTTATGGGCATGCACCGAAGGTGCTTATAGATGCTGTATATTGTAGCGAGCAACTCGCGAGTGTTGCCGCAACACTTCCACCATTTGCTGATTCAACAAATCGCGTCTGGCAATTTGAGGCCGATAGGTTTTGGAAAGCCATAATCGCAGGTGCACCCCTTGCCCCCTCGATTGACGAATAATCCGTACCAGGTACGCGGAGTGCAAGCCTCTTAGGCTTCCTGCGCTGCTGCCAGGCCCGACACGGTCTGGCGTACGGAATCGTACATGAACTGGGCGAGCAGTTTGATGTGCGGTGAGCTGGCGTCGTCGTGGGTTTTGAGCGCGGTGAGGCTGATGAAGTGCCGCGCTTCGGCGGCGGTGGGGCTGGAGCCGAAGAGCTTCGCGGCGGGATCGATAGCGCGCATATCCAGATTGAACGCATCCTTGATCGTCGATGCGCGCACGCGCGGGAATTGCTGGCACTTCATATACGCGAGCCAGAAGCCTTGCGCGCTGAGGTAGGCGTTGATTTCGCAGAACGACTCTTCGCCGCGATAAAACGGCGAGAAACCGGGCTCGACTTCCACGCACAGCAAGCGGTTACGGCGGGGGGGGGGGTATCAAGCCCGCGTATGACCGAAAGGTCGCGGCCTTGGGTGTCGATTTTGAGCCAGTCGATGGCGGCGATATTCAGGGCGTCCATGACATCGGCCAGCATGGTGGTTTCAACTTCGACCGTGCGCTCGACCTTGAATAGGCCCGCGAACAGATACGACTCTAACGCTTCGGCGTCGGGTTCGAGCATGCTCGAGCAGTGCGGGAATTCGGTGAGATAGAATTTTTCGCTGCCGCGTGATTCAGGGCCTGCGACGATTTTCGGGATAATATGATGCGCGGCATAAGCGTTGCCGAGATCGGGATTGAGGTCGCGTTGGTCGGGATCGAAGCCGACAAACACGGCCTTGTGCGCAACAGGCGAACGGCGGCGGCGTCTCGGGTGTCAGCCACGTCGCGGGATGCAGGTCGCCAAGGACATAGCGAAAGCCCAGACGTTCGAGCTGCGCGAGCAGGCTGCCGATATGCGCCTGGGCGCCTTCGAGGGCGTGGACTTCCATGATCAGCGCATTGACGCGCGCGAGCGCGTCGCCGCAGTCCTCGAACAGCGCGAATTCGGCGCCTTCGACATCGAGCTTCAGGAAGTCGACGGGCGTTTCGCGCAACACTGTCTTCAAGCGCACAGACGGCACTTTAGGCGTGCTGGAGGATTCGGAGACGTGGCCGGCATCGTCGTCGCTATGGGCGAAGCTGACGCCGTCGTCGTGCGTCCAGACCGCCGCATGAATGACCTCGACATCGCCCGCGCCGAACGTGGCGAGGTTGGCGCGCGTCATGTCGGCCAGCGCGGCATCGGCCTCGAAGGCTTTGATGCGCGCCGCCGGATAACGTTCCTTGAAATAAAGCGAGGCAAGCCCCACGTGCGCGCCGCAATCGAGAATAACGGGCGCGGGATGCGCGGCGCGAAATCCGTAGAGGTCGTCGCTGAAAAGCTGGCGGATTTGGTGGTAGAGGCTGTGCAGGTCGGCGTAGCGCGAGACCTTGCCGTCGACGACCAACAGGCCGGGCTGACGGCGCGGCCACGTCGATATGCTCGGCGCCATCTGGGCCGCAAGCTCAAGCAGTGGCTGAGTCAGCATGACGCCTCGAAAAATATGGAACGTAAGATGCTAGATACGCGGGCTTAATTTTTACTTAACCCTCAAGCCGCGCTAGAGGATGGTTTCGTCGACGGTTTCGGTGGCCATGAACAGTCTTTGGCCGATGAAGTTTCTGGCGTCTTCGCCGTTGATGCGCCCCTGTTCGGAATTGAAGGCGCGGTCGGCGGCGGCGAGATCGGCGAAGTAGAGTTCGCTCATGCCGTCGTATTGATCGACGGCGGGGTAGTTGCTCTGCTTGAATTCGTCGACGACGACGTTGCAGACAAATTTCTTGAGGCCGGGGAGTTTCTTGACGAGCGGGATATGAATGGTTTGCCAATAGGTGACGAACTCATCGTGCGTCATCGTGTCCTTTCGCTTCAAGACCGCCAGAACTTTGATCATCGGATGCGTTTCCCTTCTTTTTCGTGCCGCTGTGTTATCGCTTCTAGGAACCGAGCAGGCGCCGTTCGGTCAGGAAGGCGATGAAATCTTCCCAGTCGTCGTCGATCAGCTCCGCCGCATAGGGTTCGTTTTCGCGCACATAGGCGAAGTACGCTTGCGCGGCGTCGGCATCGGGTGTGGTGACGGCGTTGGCTTTGCACCAGGCGCGGAAGCTGGCGGCGAGGTAGTCGATTTCACCTGATGAGATGGTTTGCATTTATGTGAGGGCCTGGATGATGAGGGTTTGGGCGCGCGCGAAACCGTCGATGGCGGCGGCGCGGGCAGTTTCGGCGGCGCGCATGGCGGCGGAGATTTCAGCAATAGCTGCGGGATCAAGGGACGGTACGGGCATGTCGCCGACGTAGGCGGGTGTGATTTCGTTGATGACGGAGCCGAAAATGCCGCGCGCGAGATAGGCCTGACCGACAGCGCTGCGCAGGAGTGCCGCGAGATAGGCGGGATCAATTTTGGACGGATCGGGGACGATGCGGATGACGTGTTCGGACACCGCGAAGCCGGCCCAGGCGGTGGGCACGGTCGCTATGATTCCGGTGGAGCCGCTGCGTGTCACGAGAATCCAGCCGGGCGCGACGCGGAGTTCTGGCAGCTTAGGATCGTCGGGGGCGAGATGATTGAGCGCGCCGGCGATAAAGGCTGTCGGGGTGAGTGTGGAGATGTGCGCGCCGCCCAGGAACGGCACGGCGCCGGAAGAACCGCGGTCGACATAGCGGCGCTTGAAGCGGCCGGGGCAAAAGATGCGCTGCTCAAATGACGACAGCGGCGGGCCGGAGACGGCGGGCAACGGTGTGGCGCGCGCGGCATAGAACGTCGCGTTGAGGCGCAAGGTGGGCTCGGCCAGGACATCGCGGGCGCTGACGGTAAAGGCGTTGACGTCAAAAGTTGGCACGTGATTGTCGGGAATGGTGCCGTGGTCGATGAAGTGCGTGTAGGCGGCTTCGACGGCGGGGAAGTCGGTGAGGATATCACCTGTATCAGCGCATGTGATGGTTTTGCCGCGGCGGTCGTGGCCGATCCAGCGCGGCACGGCGAAGAAGATGTCGTGGGTGTCGGCGACGGCGTTGAACGTGAGCGGCTGCGCGCGGCGCTCGATGAGGACCAGCGAGGCCTTGGTGCCGGTATGCGGCTGGAAGGTTTCAATCGGGAGATCGATCACGGCGCGGACGCGGCCCTGACACCACAGCCACTCGCGCACATAGCGCGCCTGCGGACCTGAGAGAAGCTGATAGGGAATCACCGTCGCCATGCGGCCGACGCCGGGCTTGAGCAGGCGCAGATTCTTTTCGAGAAAGAGAATATCGGGCGCGCGGACGGAGAGCTTGCGGGTGTTGCCCGACGCATGCGGTGCGCGGCGTCGTGATCGATGCGCAAGGAATCGCCGGTGGCGACGAGATCGGGGATATTGCCGACGCGGAATTTGAGGCTGGCGTTGGCCACGGCGGCGACGCCGGCATCGATCTCCTGACCTTTCAGCGATTGAGTAGCGAGTGCTGCAATGTCGGAGGGATTGGGAGCGAGGCGGCGAATACGTGCAAGGCCCGCGAGAAGGAAGCCGCCTGTACCGGCACAGACGTCAACCAGATCATCGCCGTCGTGAGGATTAAAACGCAGCAGCGTCATGGCGAGACATGCGACGCGTTGATCGGTGAAGAATTGCCCGCCGGCCTGCTTGGCCCAATCGGAGCGGAAAATCTCGACGGCGTCGCCGAGCAGATCGTGGTTGGGATCAGAGAGCGACATGCCGCCGAGATGCTGGATGACATAGGCGAGATCGAAATCGGCAAACGCGATGTCGGTGTCGGGATGGAGCGACCACGCGGCGTTCATGCGCGCAAATGCGGCGCGCAAAGCGGCGGCGGAGGTCGCGGCATCAAACGCGGGCAGGATATTTTCGACGGTCTCGATATAGAGGCCGGTGTGCAGAACCTTGGCGATCTCGGCGCCGATGGCGGCCGGCGTCTTGAGGGCGCCGCTGCCGTAGAGGTGGTCGTAGAGCTTTCGGATGCGCGGCTCAAACATGCATGTCAGTCTGCTTATAATGCAGCCGATGGCAATATAAGCGGGGGTGTGCGGTGCACCAGGGATGGGTCGGCGGTCGGGCGCTTATTCAAGCCTGTTACACAGCGATCCGGGGCTGATTGACTCCGAAAACCAAGGGTACATAATAACCGCGGATACTTTCATTTTCACATACCGTGATCGGATTTGCCGACGCACCGTGCTGTCGGCCATTGCAACAAACAACTTCTCTGGGAGGAGACACTATGCACGATTCAAACGAGACAAAACTCACCCCTAGCCGCCGGACGGTTCTGGGCGGAATAGGCGCAGGTTTGGTCGCGAGCGCGCTGCCGATGATGGCCGCGAGCGCCGCGGAGACGGCCAAAATCGGACCCAAGACCGTCAATCGCCAATGGCTGTTGAAAAGCCGTCCGAAAGAGAAGTTGTCGCTGGATAACTTCGAGTACAAAGAAGTCGCGCTGGGCGACACGACGCTCAAGGCGGGCGACATCATTGTTCGGAACAAAGTGTTTGCGCCCATTCCTTCGCAGCGCGTGCGCATGGCCGACGGCACCAGCTTCGAAGCTTTGTACAGACCCATGTCGCTCGGCAAGCCGGTCGAAGCTTCTGCAATCGCCGAAGTGGTGAAATCGGAAAACCCGAAGTTCCCGGTGGGCGCGCTGATGAACGTGGGTGGTGCGGGATGGCAAGACTACGTGCGCCTGAACGCCGATCAGCTTACGCGGCAATCCGTTCTGCCCGCAGGCCTCGATCCGATCGACGTGTCGAGCGTGTACGGCGTGAATGGCATCACGGCCTACTTCGGTCTGTTGCGCCTGGGCGAACCCAAGGAAGGCGACACGGTCGTGGTGTCAGGGGCGAGCGGTTCTGTCGGACAGACGGTCTTGCAGATCGCCCGCATTAAGGGCTGCAAGGTCATCGGCATCGCCGGCGGCAAGGAAAAGTGCGCGAAGCTCGTGAATGACTACGGCATCCAAGGCACCATCGACTACAAGAGCGAGAACGTTGCCGAGAAGCTGAAGACGTTGGCCCCCAACGGTGTGAATGTGTTCTACGACAACGTCGGCGGAACGATCATGCAAGACGTTGTCGACCAGATGGCGAAATTCGGCCGCGTTGTGTTGTGCGGCGCGATCTCGGCCTATGACTCCAAGAACCTCGCGCCGGGCCCGCGCGACATGCTGCGTGTGATCATTTATTCCGTGAAGCTGCAGGGCTTCCAGATCACAGACTTCATCGGCGAGCGTGATGTTGCGCTGGCCGATCTGCGCAAGTGGAAAGAGCAAGGCTTGATCAAACACAAAGTCGATGTGCGCGAAGGCTTTAAGAACCTGCCGGAAGCGTTCTTCTCGCTGTTCACCGGCGAGAAGGAAGGCACCTTGCTGGTCAAAATAGCTTAACGGCCGCAAAAGCAAAAAAGCCGCGCAGTAAAATGCGCGGCTTTTTTTGCGTCGATTTCAGTGGAAGCGGAAACCGCCTCCTCTGAAACGCGTGCTTACTTGGTGGCTTCTTTCAGGTACGCGATGATGTTGGCGCGCGAGTCATCTTTCTGCACGCCCATGAAAGCCATCTTATTGCCGGGGACCAGAGCCGACGGCTTGGTGATGTATGTGTCGATGGTCTTTTCGTCCCAGGTTATGCCGGCTTTTTTCATGGCATCGGAATACGTGTAGTCGGCCTTGGAGCCGGCCTTGGAGCCGAAGACGCCGTGAAGATTGGGGCCGACTTTGTTAGGGCCACCCGCTTCGACTGTATGGCAGGCCGAGCACGGCGCGAACTGGCGCTTGCCCATGACCGGATCGGCTTCCGCGTGAGCGGCCGCAAAGGGAATGAACACGCTCGCCAGAAGAAGTACTTTACGCATGGTGGTCCTCGTCAATAGAAAGCCCCAAAAATAAAGCCTAAGTTTAAGCCATACCCAGCGGTTTTCGCAACTGAAAAATCTGTTATTTAAAGACCCAGATTTTGTTGGCCGTGAAATTGAAGGCCAATCCCGCCAATGAGCCCGCGGCGACGCCCAGTTGGGGATAGTCTGCTCCCGTAAAAGTGAACGTTATAACGGCCGCATAAACGCCGTAATTGACCAGCCCGCCGATGGCGTTGGCGCCCAGAAATTTGAGCCACTGCATGAACGCCGGCGCGCGGTCTGCGCCTGTGAATGTGAACCGGCGGTTCAGCGCCCAGGTGGTGGTGGCGGCAACGAGATAGGAGAAAACGCGGCCGCTGTAGGGATCGAGGTGAAACACTTCCAACGCCAGGGTCAGCGCGGCCATGTCGGCAAAAAGGCCGACAACGCCGACCGCCGCGAAGCGCAAAAACTCGGCGACTTTTGGATTAGTGAAGTGGCGCTTCATGAGCGCTTTGCACGGCGGAGAGAACCGGCGCCGGCACCCGCGGGGCCGGGTGTGAGAGGTACGCAATGCGCTTCATTTCGCGGCGACCGCGGGTGACGGTTTCGAGGATCAGACCGCAGGCAAACGCGAGGAACGCCAGAATCATCAGGCCGGTCGAGAGCACGGCGGTGGGCAGACGCGGCACCAGGCCGGTTTCAAGAAACGTGACCACAATCGGCACAGCCAAAATCACTGCAATCAGCGTCAGCGCGGCGGCGGCGATGGAGAAGAATTCCAGCGGGCGCTCTTCCTTCACCAGCCTGCCGATCATAAACAGAATGCGGAAGCCGTCCTTGAAGGTGGAGAGCTTGCTGACGGAGCCGGGAGGACGATCTTTATACGGTGTCGCGACTTCAGTGATCGGCATGCGCAGCTCGAGTGCGTGCACGGTCAGTTCGGTTTCGATTTCAAAACCCGCCGTCAGAGTCGGGAAGGATTTGACGAAGCGGCGCGAGAACACACGAAAGCCGGACAGCATATCGGCGGTGCGCTTGCCGAAGAAGAAGGACACTAGGCCCGTGAGCATCAAGTTGCCGAAGCGATGGCCGGGCCTATACGCAGCCTCGACCTGGGTGACGCGGGCGGCATTGACCATGTCGAGCTGATCGGCCAGCAGCTTTTGGATCAGAGCGGGCGCGCTGGCGGCGTGATAGGTATCGTCGCCGTCGACCATGACATACACGTCGGCCTCGATGTCGGCGAACATGCGGCGCACGACGTTGCCTTTGCCCTGCAGCGATTCATGACGGACGATGGCGCCGGCCTCGGCAGCCACGGCGGCAGTCTTGTCGCGCGAGTTGTTGTCGTAGACGTAAATGACGGCATCAGGCAGGACGGCCCGGAAATCACGCACAACGCGGCCTATGGCGGCGTCCTCGTTGTAGCACGGGATGAGAACAGCGATGGACGGCAGTGGATGCAGTGACATGGTAGATTAGCCTTAACTCAATCCCGTCAATTTTGCACGCGTTCGGCGCGTTGGAGCAGGCAGAATTCCAACTCGGCATCGAGATTGGTGGGCAGAGGTTCACAGGAAGCAAGCATCAGGCCAAATTCAGGCAGCACCTCGGGCGCGGACCATGTGTCCCACTTCGGTTTCAAAAGGTAGATGTCGCCGGTATGGGCGGCAACCCGCGCACGCAGCACATCCATAAAACGCGTACGGTGATGCGGTGCCACGAGAAAACTTTGCGGCCGAAGGAACGGGATCTCCGGCGGGAACGCTGGAATAACGTAAGACGTCGGCGCGAAACCGGTCATGAGAATGAGGCTGTGCGCGGGATCGGCGATTTTAGGGGCCGTGACTTCGACCGTTTTCTCGCTCCAGGGAATATGGCCCCAGTTGCCGGGCTGCATGGTGATAACCGCAAAACCGAGCATGCCGACAGCAAGACTAAAGCGCTTGCCGCGCGCGAAGGGCCAGAAAGAAATGCACATAACGACGATGAGCGGTGCCAGCATCTCGAGCGGAATCAGGTAGCGATAAATGCCGAAGAGCTTCAACCAAACGACATAGGTGAGCCCAGCCATGGCGGCGAGATAGCGCAGCGCGAAGACATCGGCAAAGGGCTGTATTTCGGTTTTTGTCAGCCGCTTCACCACCAGCATGATGGGGGTTGCGATCAGCACAACGTAAGCCACCAGCACGCGTGCGTCGCGGAAGGGAATTTCGCCGACAACCTTGGCGTCGACGAACATGCGGAACGGCAGCGTCAGGGCAGCGGCCAGATCGTGGGGGATAAAGCGGTCGTCACGATAGCTTTCAGGCAAAGCCCAGGGCGAGTGAAAGATGTCGTTGAAATAAGGGAACAGCGGATTGGCGTAGGTGCTCCACAGTTCCCAAATCCACCAACCACCGAGAAGCGCGAAGCCGGCGACAATGCCGAGGCCGCACACAAAGGAGAGCCAGAAACGGCGCATGAACGGGCCGGGAATAAACAACAGCCCGAAGCAGACGCCGATGGCGAAAATCTGAGTCGGCAATTTTATGCCAACACCGAGACCCACCAGAAAACCCGCAAAGGCGACGCGGCCGAAGGCGGTTGTCAGCGCGCCGCGCTGAAGAATATCGGCGCTGGACAGCACCACGAGCAAGCCGCCGAAGACAAACAGCGAAACGACGTTGTCGTAAAAGGTCACCCCAACCAGGGCGAGATGACCGCCGCCGACCATGCCCACCAGGGCAACAGCCACGGATGCGGCCGCCTGACGCCGGTCGCTGCCGAGGCGCAGGGTTTTGGCGGCGAGCATATAAAGCAGGATGAAATTACACCCCTGCAGCGCTCCCAGCAGGAAGGCCGCAACACGCGCCGGAACCCGCTCGGCCAGGAGGTAGAAAGGGATGTCGACGACGGGGTTATAGAAGGTCGGGGTTTGCGCCGCGCCCATGTCAAAGGACAAGCGCCCGTTCAGAGCGGCATAAGCATTGTACCAATGGTAATTGCGCAGATCCCAATTGGAATCTTGCCCCATGATCAGCGCGAGCACCCCGAAAATTACCGGGATAACGGCCAAAACGATTAGAATCGTGCGGCGTAGCGGACGGCTGGCCGGCAGCATTGGAGGCAGCAAAGGGCAGGTCTCCATGTATATGGGGCGAGATGAAGCAGCTTATACGAAAACCTACGGTAGGGCGCAGCCGGGTTATGTATCGCAAGACAGGTTTATTTGCAAAAAACGTATTGATTACATTAAGTTAGTTTACAGTTTTTGTTGTAGTCCGGCGAAGCCGCCTTTATGGTGGCTAACTACGGCTTGAGGGTCTACCGCGGCTCGGGTAGTTCTCAATCTGGTGGGCTGCCTGACGATAATTCCTAGCTGTATCCCCGGGGGACGGGGGTTGGGATCATTACGTGTCGACGATGCTGAACAAAGACAAGGTTGATCCAGGTCACGACCGCATCTCGGTCATGGTGGTCGAGGATAACGAGTACATGCTCGACATCATGGTCAACAGCCTGAAGCGCATGGGCTTCACCCGCGTCCAAAAAATGAAAAACGGCAAGGAAGCGGTCTAGTACCTGAAGCTCACGGCGAAAGGTTTCGGCGCGGCCGTGGAGCCGATCGACATCGTGATCTCGGACTTCATCATGTCGCCGGTGGGCGGCGTACATCTTCTGTAATGGCTGCGCGACGACAAAGCATCGCCGAGCCGCTTCATGCTCTTTGTCATGCTGTCGGGCGCGGCCGACCGGGTGAACGTGGAAGTCTGCCGCGATCATGGCGTCAACGACTTCATGGCCAAGCCGTTCTCGGTCGACAATATCTACAAAGTACTGCAGCGGATTATCGATAATCCGCGCCAGTTCGTGACTACGCAGACATATTTCGGACCCGACCGTCGGCGGTCCAGCAAGGCCGGTCCGCCAAAAGGCCAGGAGCGCCGCAAGCCGGACGAGTCACACGCCACAATCGTCTACTCGAAGGATAAGGTGGAAAAACCTTCAGCACCTTCCGATGTGTGGCTGTTCAAACTACCCAACTATCTCAAACAGAAGATGGGCTCGAACGCTATGCGCCAGCCCTTCGTACTGCCGGATGACGTTCTGTTTGCCGCCGAGCAGCAGCTGAAGCGCGAGGCCGACGGCTTCCTCGACTGGGCTAAAGGTTACCTCGATCGTCTGGCGCGCCAAGTCACCGAAGCCAAGCAGATCAGCGGCGAGCGCACGGCAAACTTCGAAGACATCAACCTCATCGCCCACGAACTGCGCGGTCAGGGAGGAACATTTGGATATCCGCTGATTACGGTATTCGGAAAATCGCTGTACGAAGTCACCAAGCCGCCGTGCCGGCAGGACGATGCCAACCTTGAAATCGTCAAGGCGCATATCGATACAATGCGCGCGGTGCTGCGCGAAAAAATCGAAGGCGACGGCGGCGAGCTTGGCCAGCAGCTTTTCAAGGCATTGAAACTGGCGATCAACAAATTCGCCCCCAAAGCGGGCGAGCAGCCGGCGGCTCAATAATTCAGAACTGGTGGACGCGCGGTGAAACAGACGCTAATCGACCCACCCCGCCACAAATCTAACACCTCGTCGATACGCAGGCTGCGGGTAGCTACAATCCTGCTGGTCGTGAGCTTCGCGGTCCTGGTGATTGTCGGAGGCACTTATAATGTGATGCATCAATATAGCGTGGTCACCGATACGACGACCCGCACCGGGCGCAACACACTAAAAACGGTCGAAACCCACGCCACCCAAACTTTCAACGAAATCTATCGCATCATGGAAGGCATCGCAGATGTCTACCGCCATGAACTGAACGGCGCGAAGAACAGCGTCGTCGATGAGCTTTATCTGCACAATCTGATGGCGGGAAAATTAAAACTGGCGCCAGCCGCGCTCAGCTTCTTCATAGTTGATGCGAATTTTGTGCGCGTTGCGGGATCCAGGACGTATCCCGCCCTTCTTGCGCGTTCTGCGATTCCAGGCATGGTCTTCGAAGCCATGAGCGACGTCGGCGGCAATCTCATGGTCGGCAACCTGTTTCGCGATGCGAGTCCTGGCCCACTGCAGAACTATTGGATCTTACCGATGACCGTGAAGGTCAACGATGAGTGGGGGCGCTTGCGTGGGTACGTCTTCGCGATGCTCAGAACCGGCTATTTCTCAGAGTACTATGCGACTCTGGACATCGGAACCCACGGCCAAATTGCCTTGTGGACAGACAACAATCAGTTCGTAGCGGGAACGGAAGCCACCCAAGGCGGCGATGGGCGGGCCGTAGACGCGATGTGGAATGCCGGCACGAACGCGCAAACACAAAACATTATGCTGACCGGCAGAATACACAACATGCCGCTTTCCATGGGGGTCATGTTGGACGCGCGGGACTTCTTGAGCGCCTGGCGCGATGCACGTAACACTATTGGCCTTGCGATCATCGCCGTTATCCTGGCGAAGATAGTTTTTGTGGTCATCATCCTGCGGCAGTTAAAGCGCACCGAAGAGAACGAACGTGCTCTGCGCCAAGCCAAGGCGGCGGCAGAGGAGGCTAACGACGCCAAGAGCCGTTTCCTTGCGCATATGAGTCACGAATTCCGCACGCCGCTGAACGCGATTATGGGCTTTTCAGAGATCATCAAGAATAAGCTGCTCGGCGATTCTATCGCGCCGGCTTATATCTCCTACGCCAATCACATCCACCGTTCGGGCCAGCATCTGCTGAATATCGTCAACGACATTCTCGATATGGCCAAAGTCGAGTCAGGCGTGCAGCCGCTTGTTCAAGAAGCCATCGACATCCCGCATATGATTCATGCGGCCGTGTCTTTCATTGAGGGCATGGCAAACCAGCAGCATGTGAGCATTCGCGTGACTATCCCGCCTCAATTACCAATGGTGAGCGGAGATCAACGCTTTTGCCGTCAGGTTTTGATTAACTTGTTATCCAACGCCATTAAGTTTTCGCCGGCCGGTCGCGATATTATAATGGCCGCGCGTTATGTTGACAGAAAATTTCTGGATATCTACGTCACCGATCTTGGGCCCGGCATAGAACCGGCGCTGTTGAAACGCCTAGGGGAGCCCTTTCTGCAAGGCAACCCTTCCGTCTCTCATTCGGGACAGGGAACCGGCCTGGGTCTATCGATCTGCAAGCGCTATATGGACTTGTTGGGCGGAGAACTCATTATCGACAGCACGCTGGGAACAGGAACCACTGCCATTATCCGGTTTGCGCAACAATTGCTGATTACACCAGAGACGCCGGCGACAGAGAGATCCGTCGCTTAATCAGACTGATCGTCAATCGGATCAGTTTGCGCTGATCGGCGGCGGCGCAAGCTTCGGCTTAATCACCGGCATAGTTGATCCTGTGACCGGCGGGCGGCGTGACAGGAACCGGCTCTACTTCCTGACCCGGAGGCTTCGCCACACCGGGGGCCTGCGCTTCAGGAACAACAGGCGGTGGCGGCACAACCGGCTGACCGGGCTCGGGCGCGGCACGCGGCGGACCCGATTGACGCGCGCATTGCTCGGCCGTCAAGGACGGGTCACAGACGGCGCTTTGCGCGATTGGCGTGAGGCCGACTGGAATCAGCCTAATTGGAATCAGCAAGGAAACTGCACGCGGATTTACTTGCGGATGCACTGAATCCGCCCACGCGGCGCGCAGCGACATCGGCGCGCCCGCCGCTGGAGCATATGCCGCCGGCGCATATGTTTCAGACGCTGATGGCGAGGATGAGGTTGTAATAGAAATCGGGGTCAGCTTGGGTTCATTTGATTGAGTCGCGGAAAGCGGTGTGCGTTGAACCTGACGCGGCGCAGGTGCGTGAGCTTTATCTTCTACCGTCACTTCAACAGCGCGGCGAGCGGCGGAGCGGCGGGCGCGACATCAAGCGTGCGTTGCGCACGCGCACGCACCGTATCATTGGACACAGGCGCAGCGTCTGCGGACGCGGCAAAACCAACCGCAGAGCACATCATAATCGATGAGATGATAATCGCGTTGTGTGCGTGTTTCATATGAACCTCCGTCGCCGGACCTTTCCGCGTTCATTTGTTACCTGTGACCGCGGGTAGCACCGCCACACAGGACACACAGTAAATGCGGGGAATGGCGCTAAGTTCCACGGCCACAAAGCGATTCAACCGGCGCGAATGACCCCAACCTCAGCAGGCGGGAGAACTTTGATGTGCGGGGCGCGTTATATGAAAGCAGGCGCAGCGTATTCGCCGCGCGCCTTGTTTCATGTCCGACTTTCGCAATCGGTGCGCGTAAACGGCGCACGAAAGCCAGAGAGGTTGTTATGAATCAGCAATGGGTTGAAGATGTGTGTAATGGTCTTAGCGCGCTTCAAGGGTATGGCCCGGTGATGTTCGTGCAAAACGCGCAAGAACAAGAGCTGCCTGGGGACGACCCCAAACATGAGCCGCCCGCCGATATTCCGCCGCCGTTGCCGCAGGAAGTCCCCGCACCGCAACCCAGCGGGCCGGATATAGCGCCGTACGATACGCCGCCGCCTGCGGATCCCGGATTACCCGCGCCCGAAGCTGGAAGCTACTAGCTCGGCCTACTATTTCGGTTTTGCGAAAATCATCAGGTGCTGCCAGGGCAGCGTTTTGCTGTCGGTGCTGACCCATGTGAGCCCGGCGGCGGCCATTTCTTTTTTGGCCTGGCTCTCGGTCATTTTGTGGACGTCCCTGATAGGAACGTTGGGGTCTTCGGCGCGGTACTCGACAAGGGCAATGCGGCCGCCCGGCTTGAGGGCACGGGCCATAGCCAATCCCATTTCGCGCGGATATGAAAACTCGTGATAGACATCAACCATCAAGATCAGATCGATGGAACCCGCGGGTAGCCGGGGATCGCTGACGCCGCCCAGTGTCGGCAGGACGTTGGCCCCCTCGCCCTTCGCTTTCCGTGCTGTGATAAAATCGAGCATCTCTTGCTGAATATCTTCAGCATAGACTTTGCCCTGCGGGACAAGCGGTGCGAGACGGAAACTGAAATAACCGGTCCCGGCACCAATATCAGCGACCACATCTGTGGGCTTCAGCCCGAGTAAAGGCAGCAGCTTTGACGTGCCTTCTTCTTTTTCGCGCTCGGCGCGTTCCAGCCACGCGGCGCCCGGGTAGCCCATGACCGCCGCAATTTCGCGGCCCATGTAAGACTTGCCGATGCCATCCAGCGTTAAGCCGGTGTTTTTGTAACCATCGTCGGCGGCAAACGCCGGAACAGCAAAACTCAAGGATATAGCCGCGAGGAGCGTTTTCAGAAAGATGCGCATGTGTTCTCTCCCGAATGAAACATCAGCATAGGGCAGAAAGTGGGGATAGAACAGGCATGCCAGACTTGTTACACTCGGCGCATGCACAGCGATTCAATGGATAAATGGCAAAAGCCACATAGCTTCCTGGCCACCGGACATCAAAGAAATGCCCGGCGCACCATGATTGTACTGTGGTTGACGTTGGTAACCATGACGGCGGAGATTTTCGCCGGCTATATCTTCAACTCGATGGCGCTTCTGGCCGACGGCTGGCATATGGGAAGCCACGCAGCTGCACTGGGCATCGCGACCTTTGCCTATGCCTACGCGCGGCGTCATGCCGAAAACAGCACTTACACTTTCGGAACCGGCAAGGTCGGCGATCTCGCGGCTTTTTCCAGCGCACTGCTGTTGATCATCATCGCTGTCATCATGGCGTTCGAGTCGAGCGTGCGATTGCTGAACCCCGTCGAAATCTCATACAGCGAAGCGTTGTGGGTGGCGGCGATTGGGTTGGCGGTTAATCTTGTCAGCGCGTGGATACTAAAGGACGACCACACGCATCTTTACGAAGATGAGCTCCATCAAGCGACCAACGCTGACGACCACCACGCACATGATCATGGGCATGATCACGGGCATGATCATCACCACCAGGATCACAACATGCGCGCGGCTTATGTGCATGTGCTGACGGATGCGTTGACATCGGTGCTGGCCATTGCGGCGCTGGCGGCGGGACTTTTGTGGGGCTTGGCGTGGATGGATGCGGCGATGGGAATCATCGGCGCCGTCATCATCGCGCAGTGGGCCTGGAAACTGATCGCGACGACGGGGCGTATCCTACTGGATGCAACGCCCAGCGGAGACACCACAACGGCCGTACGGCGCGCGATTGAAGCCGAGAGCGACAATCGCCTTGCGGACTTACATATCTGGCGCATAGGGCCAGGACACTTGGCGGCGGTGCTGACGGTGGTCACGCATGAGCCGCGCACACCGGCGCATTATAAAGCGCTGCTGGCAAACATCCCCTGCCTCAGCCATGTCACGGTTGAAGTAGAGCTTTGCTGCGAAGAGCAGCGCGCGGCTTAGGTCTATTCCTTAGGCGGGAGATCGTTGGGGTCGTGGTCGATGACCGGCGCCGTATGCGGCGGGCGCTGAGTTTCGGAAGGCTGGTATTGGCCTTGGCGGACCACCCACCACTGCTGGGCCGTTGTGCGGCCGAAGAAGTAGAAGATCGCGAACAGGATCGGCGTGATGATCAGCGCGGCGAGAAACGCATAAGCAAACAGCACGATAATGGCCGCCGCCGCCATCACGATCAGAAAGAGCCGCAAAAGCCGCCCGAGCATTACAGCGCCTTCTCGTACATACGGTAGGTTTTGTAGACACGACCGCCGATGTCTTCAATCGAATGGCAGGTTTGGGTGTTGGTTTCCAGCACCCAGCTCATTTCTGCGACCGGCATGCGGAGTTTTAGCTGCGCATCGCGCACTGCGCCGACCGTCAGCAGCGCCAACACCGATCCCATGGGCTTGTTTTTGTATTCAGGCATGACGCCCATCAGAAGGACGCGCGTGCCCGAAACGAACGACCGGCGGGTGAGCAGACGCCACACCAGCTTGGCCCAACCGAAGGGAAAGAGTTTGCCCTTGAGATCGCGGGTCATCTCGTTGAGATCAGGCAGCGCGAGACACATGGCCGCGGGTTTGCCGTCGACGGTGGCGATGGACACCAGTTCGGGGATCATGATGAGTTTCATCTCGGCCGCCATGTGGTGAAGCTCGGCGTCGGTTTGCGGGATCGATCCCCAATTCTCGGCCCAGGCGGTGCGGAAGATGTGACCGACGGCGGCCATTTCTTCGTCATAACGGCTCATGTCGATGGGGCGCACGTTGAGGCTTGGATTGCGGTCGAGCGCGCGCTTGAGCCACTTGAGCTGCTTGAAGGGCAGCCCGGTGTCCATCGGCGTAAGATACGCGCGCATGTCGACGACTTTGGTAAAGCCGGCGGCCTCGACCAGAGTTTGGTAGTAGGGCTGGGCGTGGCCCATTACCATGCGCGGCGGGCAGTTGAAGCCGTCGATCAGCAGGCCGGACTCGTCGTTGATGTTGAAGCTGAAGGGCCCGACGCAGCGCGTCATGCCTTTGGCGCGCAACCAATCGGCAGCGGCTTTGAACAACGCGTCGACGACGGCTTGGTCGTCGATGGTTTCAAAGAAACCGAAGAAGCCGGTGGCGTCGTTATAGGTTTTAAGATGGTTGTGATCCACCTGCGCGGAGATGCGCCCGACAAGTTTGCCCCCACGTTCGGCAACAAACAGCGCCGCTTCACCGTTCTGGAACCACGGATTTTTCTTCGGGTTCAGGCGCGGCGATTCAAGCAGCGCGATCGGCGCAACCCAATACGGATCGTGGCCTTGCGTGACATGCGGCACGTGCATGAACTGCGAGAGGGACGCGCCCTTGCCTATCTCACGAACGGCAATATCCATGTGTGACTAGCTCGGCTGCGCGGCGGAAGCTTCGCGCGCGGCCGCTTCCTCGCGTTTGCGGGAAACGGGGTTCGTGTTGTAGGGCCAGTTCGGCGTCATCTTGGCGACGTAGGGATAAGTTTTGGCGACCTCTTCGTCGTAACCGAGATTGAAAACTGTCGGCGAACGCGGGCGCGCACCCGCACCTTCGTAAAGCGTGCCCAGCACTTTATCCCACCACAGATTCGTGATGCCGTAATTGCCATTCTCGTTGTGGAAATGATGCGCCATGTGAAATTTTTTGATCTCACGCACCCAGGCCCATTTGGGCTGGTAGCCGAGATGCTGAATGCAGTGAAAGTATTCATAGATGCAGGTCTGCACGACGCCGGTAGCTAACGCTGCGAGCGCGCCGACCCAACCGGCCAGCAGATACCCGACAGGCATACTTGCCAGCGCAACCGTCGGCAGTGTGGTGTAGAGCGCGCCGAACAAAACCTTGAGATTGTTGGGATCGGAGTGGTGATCGTAGTGAATGCGCTTCCACGTGCCGGCGGTCAGCTTTGATTTCCACATCCAGCGGCTATGCAGGATATAGCGGTGCAGCAGATACCAGACGATGGGATAAATGAAGAAGGTGGCCAGCATGGAAAACAATGTGGGCAGTAGCGCGGCTTGGCCTGTCGCCAGCCCATAGAACGCAGCAGCGCCCGCGGCTAAAGCCACCAGAATATAAGCGGCGATAGCGTAGTACTGGAAATACGCTTCCGTCAGGCCGCTGAGATCCATGCGGTCGAGGTGGTATTCCTTATCGCTCCAGAAACCGAGTTTGAGACTCAAACGGCGTATCCTATTGTTCTGGCGCGTATATAAGCCCGCTCAGGTGTGGGCGCCAGTATGCTCAAATCTGAATACGATCCACAGACCTAGTGTGCCAAACAACGCCAGCGGTAACCATGCCGCCAAAACCGGCGGCAGCGAGCCGAATTGGCCCATAGCCAGAACGATGTTGTCGATGACAACAAACGAAAATCCAATCGTAATACCCCACACGACGGTGACGACCGAGCTGCCCTGGCGGTGATGGGCAAAAGCAGCAATCGCGGCCAGAAGCGGCATGAGCGCCAGGACCAAGGGCCCAGCCGCTTTTTGCTGCAACCACGTGTCATAGAAATATCCCGGATGTGAACCGATGGCCTGGTTGCCGGAATACTCTCGCAGCGTGCTCAACGATAGCTGATTGGGGTGATTGGCGAAGCGGATGAAATGCTCGGGGCGGAGCTGCGTATCCCATGTCGGCAGCGGCGCGTTTTCGTCTTCGGGGACGAGACCGCCGATGCGTTTGGGTTCGAAGACGGACCAGTGATCGGTTTCCCACAACGCCAGACGAATGCCGATAATGTCGGTGACGTTGCCGTCTTTGTCCTGCCTGAAGACACGAATGTCGTTGAGCACGGTGCCGTCGCGCATGACATGGCCGACGCGGATGATGGAGCTGCCATCCATGATCCAACTGTTCTCGCCGGTCTCGACATGGCCGTCAGCCTTGAAGCCGGCGTCGCGCCAATCTTCGAGTTTGGCGCTAGTCGGCACGACGATGAATTCCGAGAACACGAACAACAAGCCCGAGAGCAACATGCCCACCGCCATCAGGCCGCCGACAAGGCTAAGCACCGAGCGCCCGGCTGCGCGCATGGCAAGAATTTCGCTGTTGGTGGCCATGCCGACCATGGCCGTTAAAGCGCCAAGAAGCGCCGCCAGCGGCGCAACAGTTTCGACGAGACCGGGCAGCCGCAAACTGACATAGCGCGACAGCGATGCGACAGGATCGCCGCCGCCGGCAAGGACTTCATTGGCGGTGGCCAGCAGGTCCAAGGTTTGCAGGAACAGGACAAGGCCGATCAGCAGCATCAAGAAGCGGCCGATAAATGCCTTCATGAGATAACGAGAGAGAATCATACGGCGACCGGCCCCTTATTATTTCGCTGCCGCGCGGGCGCTGGCTTGCTGCTGCAGACGCTTCGGACGAAACACCGCGACGATGCGATCGAGGAAGGCAACCCAACGCGCTTCCATGCGCAGGACCGGCGGCGTGCCGGCCTGGCGCTCGGTGATGTAGAAAAGATAGCCCGTAAACGCCGTAAAGACCGCAAAGGCCGACCACAGAATTATACCGGCAGGCGCACCCGTGGAGGCAGCATAAGCGCCGGCGAATTCCAGAATTTTATGATAGCTGACGAGGATCAACAGGCCGAGGATGAGGCCGAAGGACCGGCTGGCGCGCGTGGTCATGATGCCGAGCGGTGCGGCGAGGATCGGTAGCAGCAGCATGGAGAGCGAGAACACCAAGCGGCCATGCAGTTCGGCCGATACTGCCGACGGCGCGATGACTTCCTCGGGCGGTTTTTCCGGCGCGGGGTTGGCCTCGGCGACATTGCTCCAATGGTCATTTATTAAGTTGATGCGATAGCCGCGGAATAATTCGAACAGCGTAAGCTCACGCTCGTCGCCGCCGCGACCACGGAAACGCACGAGGTCGGCGAGGTTCAGCGGCCAATCGAACACCTGGAAAGCCAGCGTCGCCGCTGCTTTGGTCTCGGGATTCCATTCGGAGCGATTGCCTTCATAAAGACGCAGCGACACCGTGCCGTTCATGGCGCCGGTCATGAGTTCGCCGCGCTTGGCGGTCAGCGTGACGACATGGCCGTCATCTTCCTGCTTGTGCGCAAAAACACCGTAGAGTTCTCGGCCGGCACCGCGCGACTGCTCGACACGCAGGGTATAGCCATTGGGCAAACTGGTGAAGACGCCCTCGCCGAGGCCCTGCTCGATGACGCCGGAAGTGATGTTGAACATCACGGCGCGGAAAAGGTAGCGCGTATAGGGCTGGGCATAGCCGGTGAGAAACAGATTGATGCCCATCATGACGAGAGCAAGGACCAGCGACGAGCGGATCAGGCGGCTCATGCCGATGCCGCAGGAATGGATGGCATCGAGTTCGGATTGACCGGAGAGTTTGCGGAAAGCCAACAGCACGCCGAGAAACAGCGCCATAGGAAGCGCCAAGCCGATGTAATAGGGAAACAGATAAAACAGCATCTGAAAGACGACCAGCGTCGAGACGCCGTTGCCGACGGCGATGTCGAGCAGGCGCATCAGCCGCTCCATCATCAGAATCACGGCAGCGATAAACAGAATCACCGCAATGGTCGGGATGATCTGACGTAAAATATAGCGATCGATAGCTTTCATCATACATCCGGCCAGGCGCAGGCAGTTAACACAAGGAGAGGCCCGCGTTCGGGCGGAGTTTAGGCGACCAGCCCGACCGGGGCCAGTGGCACTTTTTCATACAATTACAAGGGGTTCAGTGTATATCTGTCGCGTATAATAGCCGGTAGGCGGATTTGTCCCAAAACCAGAAGCGCGTGAGACACTATTGAGCTTAATCGCCGTCATTACCAATAATGGCAGTACCCGCAACCTCCGCGGTGATAATTGGATCGACCCAATCCTCGCGGGCGAGCCGGACCTGCTGCATTTCAGAATCGATCATATCGACGCGGTCGCCGACACTGTGAGGCAATGCGCCGCGGCCGGCGCCGAGACCATTGTGGTCAACGGCGGCGACGGCACGGCGGGACTAATCTTCGCGGCGCTATTGAATGGGACTGCCTATCAGACCCTGCCGGCGGTCGCGCTGTTGCCGGCCGGCAAAACCAATATGACGACGGCGGGATGGAGTTTGACCGGCACGCCGGAGGCGGCGCTTACGGCGCTGTTGCGCGCGCGGCGCGCGGGGCAGCTGGCGCGTTACGTCGTGACGCGCCCGGTCCTGACACTGCGGCAAAGCGATAGCACGCCGCCGCTCTACGGCGCCTTTTTCGGCGCGGCGGATGTCGTGGAAGGTATCCGTTTCTGCCGCCGCTATATCTATCCGCTGAAAATGCCCAACGTGCTGAGTCACGTAACGGCTATGGCCGTGCTGCTGTGGCGTAGTCTGCGCGGCCTGGGCAACCACGATACGGTTGCGATTTACGAGAACGATCGCGCCTTCGAACACGGACAATTTTTTGTCGTGGCCGTCACCGCCTTGGATGAATTGCTGCTCGGAATTACGCTGGCGCCCAAGACCAGCGCGGGCAGCCTGTATTATGCGAGTGTGCGCAGCGGCGTGATGGCCGTACTGCGGTTGCTGCCTAATATCATGCAACGGCGTATCATGACCGGCGCGGGACGCACGGTGCAACGCATGGAGCGACTGACGCTGACCTTCACTGGTTCCTACACACTCGACGGCGAGCTGTATGAGGCGCGCGCCGAGCAGCCGCTGGTGCTCGACGGCAGCAGTTCCTTACGATTCATTCGAGTTCCGGCATGACCGCGCTTGCCGACATCATCGGCGCTGAAGTTGCGCGCGATACGTTTCCCGCTGCCAACGCCTTCAGCGAACATCTACGCGCACACTACGGTCAAGCTGCGGCGGCGGTGATCTTTTACGGATCGTGCTTGCGGCAAAATACCGACGTCGGCTTGCTGTTAGATTTCTATGTGCTGGTCGACAAGTACGGACCGGCGCTGCGAAGTGTGCCGTCGACACTGGGCGCGCGGCTGCTGCCGCCTAACGTCTATTATCACGAGATGATCTTCGAAGGCCGCATCGTGCGCGCTAAAGTAGCGGTGATCGCGGTCAATCAGTTCTTACAGAACGTGGCGCCGGAAACGTTTGCGTCGAGTTTGTGGGCACGCTTCGCCCAGCCGACGATAATTTTATATGCACGCAATGACGAACTGCGGCGGCGTTTGGTTGCGGGCCTATGCAGCGCTGTCACGACCATGATCGCGCGGACACGGCCATTGATGGACCAGCCCTTCTCCACGCGCGATCTTTGGGTGCGCGCTTTCGCCGAGACTTACCGCGCCGAGCTGCGTCCGGAACGCGACGGCAAAGGCGCTGAACTCGTGGATGGAGAACTCGCGCGCTATAACGCGGTGACGAGCGCGGTGCTGGGAGATCCGAGCGGCGGCATTTACGGCGCCGCCTTGCTTCACGAACAGAACACGGCCGCGCGAAGCTGGTGGCTACGCCGCGTGCAGGGCAAGACGCTCAATGGGTTGCGGCTGATCAAGGCGGCGTTCACATTTCAAGGCGGGCTTGATTATGCGGTCTGGAAGATCGAACGTCATTCCGGCGTAAAACTCGACCTGACGGATGCAGAGCGTAAGCGTACGCTGATCACCGGTGCGCGGCTGTTGCTGAAAACGCTGCGCAAGGGCGGGCTGCGGTAATTGCCCTCGTTAAGCGCTTACACGTGCCTTTTATGTCTAAGCCCTCACTGTAAACGATAGCAACTTTGACGGAACAGCAATGTCGTCGGCATCGGTTACCGCAAGGATAGCGAGGTCGTCGCCGACGCGGTGGGCATCCACGCCTTCGATTTTCAACGGGATCGCGAGAGTCTTTATCCAGCGCAGTGTGCCGTTGGCTGCAATAATACCGATGGCGGAACCCGCACAGAGGCCATCATTGTAGGAATCGTCTGTGTCTTCGGCGACTGCGCTGAACAGAAGATCTCCATTCGGCAAAGCGGCGGCGTCGGTGAAGGTGAGCGGCACATCATTCACCTTGCCGAGATCGAAGAATTGCTGTGTAAGCGGCACGAGCGGCGGTGGTTTTTCCGCGCGCAATGACTCTAAAAATGCCGGCAGTGAATATCTGACAATCGCGTTGGCGCTATGCTTCTTATTGCCGCGCTGGAACAGCAGCAGCTCAGCACTAGTAACCACTGTGCCTTCAATGTTGACCGCGGCGAAGACCTCTTCATGCGGGCGCAAAATGAACGAGAGATCGACGGGGTTGGGCGCTCCGCGCAATGCGCCTGCGTCGGTTAGTCTAACAAGCACGCCTTGGCGGCGATTGTCGCGTGAGCCGGAGCCGACAGCCAGCAGTGCGCCGTGGGTGCAATCGCCGAAGGGCGGCAACCTGACCAAAGCCTCGAAATCCGGTTTGTGTTTCTTGCGGTCCTCTTTATCGGGCGGCAGGTCGCCTTCCATGAGGCGAAAGAGGGAACCTGGCGACAGGCTGCCTTCGCGGAACACGCCGAGATGATGCTCGTCGTCGGCGACGACATAGAGCCATGACGCGATGCGGACTAAACCACTGGCGGCGCTGATGTACGTAGGGCGACCGGGCGCGGACGGGACGGCAAGCCCAAGCGTGCGGAGTTCATGGGGCGTCATCATGCAGCGAGATTAGCACCAAAACAAAAACGCCGGGCGTGAGGCCCGGCGTTTTCGATGGAATATATTTGAAAGCTTAGCCGACGGCGCTGCGCTTGTGTTCGACCGGCGCGGCCAGGCCGACCTTGGCGGCGACTTGGGCGAAGATCGCGATGACTTTGTTGAGTTGCTCTTCGGTGTGAGCGGCGCAAAGGCTGGCGCGCAACAACGAATAGCCGTACGGCGTGGCTGGCGGCAAAGCCAGGTTGACGTAAACACCGGCTTCGATCAGACCGCGCCAGAAAGCAACGGCGACCTGCGGGTCCGGCGCAACCACGGCAACGACCGGGCTGTTCTCGCTGGCGACCTTGAGGCCGATCGCGGTGAGACCGGCGTGGAGCTGCTGGGCGTTGCGCATCAAGCGCTTGCGAAGCGCGCCGCCGTTTTTAACGAGGCCGAGATTGACCGTCGCCGAGGCGACAACCGACGGCGGCAACGATGCGGTGAAGATGTAAGCGCGGCAGACGAGACGCAGGGTCTCGAAATCCGGGTGATTGGAAACGCAGAAGCCGCCGACGGTACCGACCGACTTCGAGAACGTGCCGACGATGAAATCAACATCGTCTTCGCAGCCGACTTCTTCCGGCAGACCGCGGCCGTACTTGCCGAGCACGCCCAGCGAATGGGCTTCGTCGGAGAGCAGGTAGACGTTTTCGTATTTCTTTTTCACCGCGACGATTTCGGCCAGCGGCGCTTTGTCGCCGAGCATCGAGTAGATGCCTTCGATGACGATCAGCTTGTTGCCGGGTTTATCGGCAAGGCGCGCCAAACGCTTATCGAGGTCGGCGGCGTCGTTGTGCTTGAAGCGGATGATCTGAGCGGAGCCGCCGCGCACGCCGTCATAGATCGAGGCATGGCAGTCGGCGTCCATGACGATGTAATCGTCCGGGCCCATCAACGTGGAAAGAATGCCGATGTTGGCGAGGAAGCCGGTGGAGAACACCATGGCATGCTCTTTGCCGAAGAAGTCGCACAGCGTATCTTCGAGACCCTTGTGGCAGGAATAGGTGCCGTTCGCCATGCGGCTGCCGGTGGTGCCGGTGCCGGAAGCTTCCAGCGCGTCGTGCGCGGCTTTCAATGCTTCGGGGGCGAACGTCAGGCCGAGATAATTGTTGGTGCCGACGAGAATGGTGCGACGACCTTCGATCATCGCTTCGGTCTGCGAGAGAACCCGATCCATCTTCACACTGAAGGGGTTGACGCCGCTGTCGCCGAAAAGAGCGTCGCGTTGACCCATGAGTGGAGCGAAACGATCGAACAAACCTGCCATGATCATGTCCCCTAAGGATTTACCAAAAAAACTTCAGTTACTTATCCGCCGCGACAATCTTTTCGACCGCGATTGCCAAATCTTTGATCGTCGCCACGTCCGGCAGGATGTTGAGAGGCACCGAGATATCGAAACTGTCCTCAACAACCGCGATGAACTCCATCACCACCAGGGAATCGAAATTCAGGTCTTCGGTGAATCTCGTTCCCGGGCTGAGTTCGGCACCGGTCTTGTTGAACGACTTTAGGATTTCGAAAAGCGCCGCCAGAGTGTCGGCTGACGGCTCTGGGCCGGAATCGTTCATGTCCTAAAACCGTTCCTCATTCGTCCCCGCGTTCGCGTTAACCAACACTTGCGGGTGCACTGCGGTAGAGTGCTGGAATGACGGAAAGGTTACAAATCAACTCGCCCGTTACGATGTTAACAAGCCCCGTGAGGTGTACCAGGTGACCGCGTCCTTGAAGCCGTTCCCTATATCCCACAATGGCTTATAGCCGGGGAAAGCGCCGGCGGCGGCGGCCCAGTCGGGGTGGAGCAGCTCGGGCACCTTGCCCCAGGAAAGGACCGTCGGACGGCGGGTGAGCGCGGCGGCAATGCTGGCCAGTCCCCCGATCAGGTAGAACACTGCAGCCGGGATGGGGATAACTTTGGGGCGCACGCGCAGGGCCGCCCCGGCGGCGGCGGCAATCTCGACCCAGGAATAGCCGCCCGGCTTGCCGTCGTCGAATTCGATGGGGTGTTCGGGCAGATCGGCAAGTTTTAGGGCGGCCAGCACCGCGCCGGCAACATCGTCGACATGGACGAGCGACATCCGGGCGTTGTCCACCATGGGCGCCGGGACAAAGCCCCGTGCGGCCATACGGAAGATCTGCAAGGTTTCCATGTCGCCGGGCCCATACACAGCGGGCGGACGGAGAATGACGGCAGGCAGTTGGGGAAACGCGCGCAAGGCCAGCTCCCCTGCCCGCTTGCTGGCGGCGTAGTGAGACAGGCGCGGTTCGCGCGCGGCGATGGACGACAGCAGGATAAAACGCGGCGGTACGGGTTGCGCGGCGGCGATCGACGCTAAAAGCCGCGTGCCGCCGCTGTTGACCGCGAGAAAGGCGTCGCGGTTGGCGGCTTTGATGGCAGCGGCGCAATGGACAACGGCATCGGCGCCTTTCACGAGGGACGCAAGCGCGTCCTGATCCGCGAGCGAGCCGAAGACCCAGGTCACATCATCGGCAACGTCTTCGCGGGCGGGAACACGGCGCGCGAGTGCCCGCACTTGATAACCAGCATCAGCCAGCATCCGCACAAGACGTTGGCCGATGAAGCCCGTCGCGCCGGTGACTGCGACAATGGGAAGGGCCATGGCGCTTACGTAGAAGTGTTGTTGTTTTCGATCGGAGCAATCTCTCCGGCAAGGAACATGGTCTTGGCGCGATTACGGGCGAGTTTGCCGGACGTCGTTTTAGGGAGGCTGCGTGCCGGGACAAGAACGACATCACAGACGATGCCGACTGCTTCTTGTACGCGCGTGCGAACTTCGCCGACGAGGCGCGCACGTTCTGCCGGATCGGAGGCGCGGCATTGCACGAGGATGGTGGGCTTTTCGACGCCGGTTCCGTCGACCAGCAAAATGGCGGCGCTGTCGCCGGACTTTAGTCCGTCGATATGCTCGACCGTCCACTCGATATCTTGCGGCCAGACGTTGCGCCCGTTGACGATCATCATGTCCTTGGCGCGGCCGACGATGACGAGATCTTCGCCGATCCAGTAAGCAAGATCGCCGGTATCGAGCCAGCCGTTATGCAACGCCTCGGCGGTGCCTTCGGGATTATTGTAATAACCCTTCATGATGCTGGGGCCGGAGATAAAGAGACGCCCAATTGCGCGCGCGCCGAGCACGGTATCGCCGTCGCGGATTTCGGCTTTGTGGTCAGGCAGGACGCGGCCACATGCAACGAACGTGCGGCCGTTCAGCGTGCCGTCCTCGGCGATAGGCGCGGCAACAGGTTCGGCGCGGTGGTCTTCGAGCGCTGTCTTATCAACATGATCGAGCAACATGCCGCTGCCGGGCTTGGAGAAGCTGACAGCCAAGACGCACTCGGCAAGACCATAGCTGGCGCAGAACGCCTGATCGGAAAAACCGTAGGGTTTGAAAGCGGCCGCGAACGCGTGCATGACGTGCGGCTTGATCATCTCGCCGCCGATGCCGGCGATGCGCCACTTGGACAGATCAAGTTCGAGCGATGCGTCATTCTTATTGGCGACGCGGCGGGCGCAGAGTTCGTATCCGAAGGACGGCGCATACGACATGCTGTTGCCGTTGTCGCTGATAAGCTTCAGCCAGGTGAGCGGACGGCGCGCGAAATCTTCCGTGGGGAGATAGTCCGCCGATGTCTGGCTTGAGAGCGGACCGAACATGAAACCGACCAAGCCCATGTCGTGGAAAAACGGCAGCCAAGACATCGTACGGTCGGTGAGGCGCGTGGAAACGCCGTGTTTGTTCATGCCCTGACAATTGGCCATGAGGCTGGCATGGGTGACCATGACGCCCATGGGAAAGCGCGTGGAGCCGGAGCTGTACTGGATATAAGAAAGATCGTCGGTCTTGCCGGGCGAAAGTGTGCCTTGGCCTTCCGGTAATGCGGTGATGTCGGTCAGCGAACCGATGAGGTCTAGCGCGTGGCCTGCGGCGGATTCTTTGACCAACGGCAGAAATTCCGCCGGACCCAGCGCCATGCGTGCGCCGGAGGACACCATCTGGCCTCTGATTTGATCGATGTAGGCTTCGCGGCGGCCAAAGGCCGTGGGCAGCGGCATCGGCACTGGAATGGCGCCCGCGTACTGGCAGGCAAAAAAGAGCTTGAGGAAATCCGTTTCGGTTCCGGCAAGAAGCGCGATGCGGTCGCCGGGTTTGATTCCGGCGGCCGATAGCCGCAAGGCGTGGCTGACGGCCTGCTCGCGCAAACTCTTGTAAGTGATGACGTCTTCGAGCGCGCCGCGCGCGGAATAGAAGTTGAACCCCGTCTCGCCCTTGGCTGCGTAATCGAGCGCCTCGGTCAGGGTGGCGAAATCCGCAAGAACCTTCTTGAGGCCCGGATTTTCGGTCGGCGTGCGATGCAACGCCGGAGCGGCGTCGGCAGCATTGGCTGTAGCGGAGGACTGCATTGGGGGCGTTGTCACTTTAAAGGCATCCCAGGTCAACTCACCGAGTGTTACAAATATTTCAGCGCTTGCGAATACGGGCTAAGGCCCCGATTATCTTATGATATATGCAACGCTTGGTATGAGCTGACAGTCATAGAGAGAGCCTTCATGGACAAGAAAATTCTGGCGGCAGCGGTTGTCGGCGCGGCGGCGGTGGTCGGTGCAACAGCTATTAGCATGAATACGCGCACGACGGCGAGCAACCAGGACGCGGCTCTGGCGACCGCGGTCGCGAGCAAGGAACGCTGTTTCGGCGTTGCCAAAGCGGGCGAAAACGAATGCGCCGCGGCGGATGGTGCGCATCACTGCAGCAACCTGGCCAAGAGAGATAATAGCGGCCAGGAATGGAAAACCGTCGAGAGCGGCACCTGTGAAAAGATCGGCGGAAAGCTTGAGGCATTCGCCGACGCCGGAACGATTGCCGCAGAACCGGCGGCACCCGCTGAAGAAAGCGCGCCGCACGATCACGGATCGCAAGGCCAGAAATAAAGGAAAAGGCGCGCTTGGGCGTTCCGACCGCAGCAGGTATCGGTCTTCGCACACAGCACATGACCGCGCTAGCGGCGGGCGATGTGTCCGCACCTGCGTGGGTCGAAATTCACAGTGAGAATTTTCTGTGCGACGGCGGACCGCGTCTTTCGATGCTGAATGCTGTGGCCGCGCGTATGGCGGTGAGTTGTCACGGGGTGGGCCTGTCGTTGGGCTCGGCGGACGGTTTAGACAGAGAACATCTCGCGCGCCTGAAACTGCTATTCGCGCGCGTGCGACCGGGGCTGATCTCGGAGCACCTGGCGTGGAGCGTCAGTGAGGGCGTTTATCTCAACGATCTACTGCCCCTGCCCATGACTGAAAGCGCGCTGGAAACGGTGTGCCGCAATGTGGCGCAAGCGCAGGAATTTTTTGGGCGGCGCCTTTTGATCGAAAATCCATCAACCTACGTGCGCTTTACGGACGCGGACATGAGCGAGGTCGATTTCCTGGCGCTGCTGGTGGAGCGCACCGGCTGCGGCCTGCTGCTGGATATCAACAATGTATACGTCAGCGCCGCCAACAACGGTTTCGATGCAGGGGCTTATCTGCGCGACTTTCCCCTGGCGGCGGTAGGAGAGATTCATCTGGCCGGACACACCGTGACGGGCGACGGCGACACACGGCTGCTGATCGATACGCATAGCGCGCAGGTCTGCGACGCGGTATGGGACTTGTACGCCGAGGTTATTGCCCGCTCCGGCGCGGTGCCGACGCTGATCGAATGGGATCATGCCTTGCCGACGCTACCAGTACTGATGAACGAAGCGGCCATCGCGCAACGCATTCTTGATCGCGCGGGCCAACATATTAAGGATCGTGCTTATGTCGCTTGAACTGCGCGAGATGCAGCGCCGTTTCGTGGCCGCTGTACTCGGCGAAGACGAGGCTTCGCTGGCTCTGCTGGCGCAAGATACCGCCGCGCGCCTTGCGGTGTATCGTCAGACGATTCACGGCGGCTTATACAATGTGCTGGCGGGCGCTTATCCCGTGACGCGGCGCCTGGTGGGCGACAGACTTTTTACCGGCCTCACCGAGCGGTTTACCGCGGCGATGCCGCCGCAAGCGCCGCATCTTTCCAGCTACGGCGAAGCGCTGGCTGATTTCATCACGCGGGATGATGTGATTCGCCACGTTCCATACCTCGCCGACGTTGCCAGATTAGAGTGGGCGCGCCATGCGGCTTACTTCGCCGCCGACGCCGCGCCGCTTGATTTGCAACCGTTCGCCACGCTGCCGCCCGAAGATATGGAGCGCACGACCGTGAAGCTGCATCCGGCAACGCGCCTGCTGACATCGCCCTTTCCGCTTTACCAAATTTGGAACGTACATCAGGCAGACGACGCCGCAATCCCTGCGTTGGATCTGACGGTCGGTTCATATGTGCTGGTGTCGCGGCGCGGACAGCATGTGGTAACGCGCGAGATTACGGGCGCGGATGCGGCGTTGGTTGCGGCTTTGGATGCCGGCAAAACACTGGGCGCCGCGGCCGATGTCGCTCTGGCGGAAGACCCTGCGTTCGACTTGCTAGCCGTACTGACGGCGCACTTCGTCAACCAGACATTTCGGAATTAGTTCGTCAGAATTAGTCGGCCAGAACCAATCCGTACCAGGTACGGATTAGCCCTTCACATCGAAGCCGGTTTTGGAGAGCAGGCCATAGAATTCCTTGATGGCCTGCTCTTTGCCTACGGGCTCGTCGATACCATCGGTAAATTCGGTGATGAAGTCCTTGCGACGCAGGTACGCAACGATGGTGTCGCGGGCGATGGTGCTGGCGCGACCGACGGTGAGCACACCCGATGCGCAAAATGTCACGAGCCGCAAAGCGCGCTCGCGGAAGATCAAGTTTTTGTCGTCGAGGCGTTCGATGACGCCTTGGGAAATGATATAGTCCGAGACAAGTTCGTCGAACTTTGTGGCACCCGGTAAAGACCCGCAGCCGGTCTACCGCACGCAGACCATGTATCCGCCGGATCAATATCAACAGCGGATCGAAGGCGACGTTGAGATTACGTTCGATCTTGATGCCGCGGGCGCCGTTGCCGGTGCGCGCGTATCAAAATCAACGCCGTCGAGCGTATTCGATCAGGCGGCGTTAGAGAGTTTCCGCAAATGGCGGTTTACGCCGATGCTTGATAAGACCGGCCAGCCTGTGTCCGGCCGGGGCTTTCAATTTACCCTGGCTTTCCGGCTGGGAAAATAACCGCGCTACTGCGCGCCTAAACAATCCGTCGCGATACCGATCACTTTGTTCATGACTTCCGGCGGCGGTTGCTGGCCGGTTTCGCCGGCTTTGTTGTAGATGATCATTTCGCGCTCGGTGAGGCGCGCCTTGGTTTCGCGCACGAGACACGTGCACAGATTGTCGCGATTGCCAGAGACGCCCTGGCCGCCCTGCTCAAGAAAGCCGGTGCAGATCTCCTTCAGCGGATCACTCGATGCCTTCGGAAGTGTTTGGGCAACAGCCGGTAAAGCCGTGAACAACGCGGTAACTATGAGAACGAAGCGCATTGGAACCCCCAGACTTATGAGAGAAGTATAGCGGCTGGCGGGTGTACCAGCGAGACTGGAAGTTAAGCGGGTTGGAAGCTAAGCGGCTTGGGCTTCCGACTGCGTCAGGAGCATGTAAAGACCATCGGCGGTTTCCGCGCCGCGGAGTTTTTCGCAGACGGAGGCGTCACGCAGCAAACGCGAGACACGGGCAAGCGCTTTCAAATGATCGGCGCCGGCGCCTTCGGGCGCTAGCAGCAGGAAAATCAGATCGACGGGCTGTTCGTCGATGGCGTCGAAATCAATCGGTTTGTCGAGACGGGCAAAGACGCCGTAAAGGCGATTGAATTCGGCGATCTTGCCGTGCGGGATGGCGATGCCATTGCCGACGCCCGTCGTGCCGAGGCGCTCGCGCTCCATCAGCGTTTCGAAAATCGTACGCTCGTTGCCACCGGTGATTTGCGCAGCGTGTTTGGCAAGCAACTGCAGTGCATGCTTCTTGCTGCTCGCCTTAAGGCCCGACATGACCGCTTCAGGCTGAAGTAAATCGCTGATTTCCATGCCGCGCCTTTAGATCGCTTCTACAAGCGTACCCGTCCGCCAGCCAATCAATGAATTGGATGTAAAGACAAGAACACTGTTGTCATTCGGTGGAGGCAACTCGACTGTTATTTTGTCTCACTGTCGGGTGTGCGTGCCCCGCGCAACTGCGCTTTCAAAGGGCTTTTTAAAAGGTGGCGGACCATAGGCGCGCCCCCCCCATGAAGTCAAGAATTGACGAGACCCAGGGACCGGCCGGCCGTTAACGAAGTGCCGTAGCCCGCAGCTTTGTCGCGGCGGCGTTGGACCGACGACGGAATATTGAGAGAATCCCGATACTTGGCCACGGTCCGCCGGGCCACATCTATGCCCTCGCCGCGCAAGATTTCGACGATTTTATCGTCCGAGAGAACATCGGATACAGCTTCGGCATCAATCAGGATTTTGATGCGGTGACGCACCGCTTCGGCCGAATGGCTTTCCGCGCCGGTGTTCGAGGGCAACCCTTGCGTGAAGAAATACTTGAGCTCAAAAATCCCGCGCGGCGTGGACATGTATTTATTGGTGGTAACGCGGCTGACGGTGCTTTCGTGCATTTCGATGGCATCGGCGACATCGCGCAAAATCAGCGGGCGCAGATGAGATACGCCGTGGCGGAAAAATGCTTCCTGTTGTTTGAGAAGTTCAGTGGCGACCTTGAGAATGGTTTCCGCGCGCTGGTGTAGCGCCTTTACCAGCCAGTTAGCGGATTGCAGCCGGTCGGCCAGGAATTGCTTATCGACTTTAGCGATACCCCCACGGCTGATTTCGGAAACATAGCTGCTGTTGACCAGCACACGCGGCAACGTGTCGGGATTTAGCTCGACGCGCCACGTACCGTCGGGGCGTACGCTCATGATGACGTCGGGAATGACGGCTTCGCTGACGCCGTGTTCGAACTGCAAGGCCGGTTTCGGATTGAGCGCGCGCACTTCAGCGATCATATCCTGTATGTCTTCCATGGAGACGCCGCAGACTTCGCGCAGCTTTTTGAGATCACGCGCCGCCAGCAACTCGATATTCGCGACGAATGCGGCCATGGCGGGATCGAAGCGGTTTTTATCTTCGAGCTGCAGCTTCAGGCATTCCTTGAGGTCGCGCGCAAAGATGCCCGCTGGATCGAATTTCTGCAAAACACCCAGCACGCGCGCGACACGCGCTTCGTCGGTGCCGAGCAAGGCCGCGACATCAGCGAGGACCGCGCGCAAGTATCCACTTTCATCCAATTGTTCGATCAGGAAGACGCCAATCATGCGGTCGGCCGGCGAAAAGCCCGCGAGATTGAGCTGTTGAATGAGATGGCTGCGCAGATCGGGCGCCTCGGCGACGTTGCGGGCAAAGTCGGGCATATCGCCGCCGCCATTGCCGCTGCTGCCCCAGTCCTCGGCGTTGCTGGTATCGATACCGCCGCCATCCTCTTCACTCAGGCCCGGTTCATTATCGACACCGGCTTCGACATCGAGCGGAGATTCCGCCTGGCCGTCGACGGAATCCACCACGGCGGCGCCGTCCTCGTTACGATCGTCGGCGTTGCCGGCGCTTTCGAGCAAGGCTCCGCCGTCACCGCTTTCGTCGATTTCTAAAAGCGGGTTTTCGACCAGCTCTTGTTCGACGTATTCAGCCAGCTCCACCGACGACAACTGCAACAGCTTGATGGCCTGCTGCAGTTGCGGCGTGATGACGAGGCTTTGGCTTTGCCTGAGATCTAGTCTGGGCGAGAGCGCCATGGCGTCGGAAATCACCGGCTAAAATTTAAGTGGGTTCACGCGCAAAAGCCGAGGCGGCCTTATAGAGCAAAAACCGTGCCAATGTTCCTGAAAATGTTTAACAAGTTACAAGCAGATCGGTGGAATCCGCCAAAATCGACCTTAAATCAACCGATTAAAGGCTAAACCGCTCGCCGAGATAGACCCTGCGGACACCCTCATGGGCGACGATTTCCGAGGGGCCCCCCTCCATCAGGACGCTGCCTTCGTGAAGGATGTAGGCGCGGTCGATGATGTCGAGGGTTTCGCGGACGTTATGGTCGGTAATAAGCACGCCGAGGCCGCGGTCCTTCAGGTGCGAGACCATCTCGCGAATTTCGCCGACGGCGATGGGATCGATGCCGGCCAGGGGTTCGTCGAGCAGAATGAAGCTTGGACGCGACGCCAGCGCACGGGCGATTTCGCAGCGGCGGCGTTCGCCGCCGGATAGCGCGAGCGCGGGCGAGCGGCGGAGATGTTCAATGGAGAATTCGCGCAAAAGCGCGTCGACCAAAGCGGCCTGCGCATGCTTGTCGGTTTCGACCACTTCGGCGACGGCGCGGATGTTGCCTTCGACGGTCATGCCGCGAAAGATCGAGGCTTCCTGCGGGAGATAACCGATGCCGAGACGTGCGCGGCGGTACATCGGCAGCGCGGTGATATCTTGGTCGTCGAGGAAAATCTTGCCCTGATCAGGACTGATCAATCCGGTGACACAATAGAACGAGGTGGTTTTGCCGGCGCCGTTAGGCCCAAGCAATCCGACCGCCTCACCGCGTTTGACGGCAAGACTGACATCGCGCAAGACCGGACGGCCTTTGAAGGTTTTGCCGAGGTTGCGCACCACAAGACCTTTGTCGGTCTGGTTAGCTGCCGCCGGGCGCGTCTCGCGGACGGTATCGGGCATCATTTTTTATCTTTCATATTCGCGGGCATATTCGCGGGCATAACGGCAGGCGCGGCTTGAGGCGCAGCTGCGTCGTCCTTGGTCTTGGGCGCCAGCAGCGCCGCGACGCGTGCGTTCTGCGATACGCCTTGCATGCCGGCTTCCGCGGCACTCTTGAAGAGGCGGCTGGTGCCGCCTTTGACATTCACAATAGCGAAGCCGCCGCCCATTTGATTTTTGTCGCGCGTGATCTTCACGCGGCCGTCGAGTGTGGCGATGCCGGTCTCGATATTGTAGACCCCGCGCTCGCCGCGCACGATGTCGCGGGCGGTTTCCATGCGTACGTTGCCAAAGCCCTGAATGAACGAGATGTCGCCGCGATCACCTGACAACACGCCCGTGCCTTTTGTGGTCTTAGGCTTCTGTGCGCTTTGTTCTTTAAAAAATGCGACCAGCTTGTCGCCGTAAATGCGGCGCTTGTCCTTGTCTTCGGCCATGGCCGTACCTTCGGCCACGGCAACGCGTTCATTCGACCAATACTGGAGCGCACGATGCGCCGTCACAGACCCGGTGTCATTGACCAGAGTGACAAGCGCGCCTTCCAAGACCAGCACGCCTTTGTCGATGTCGTAGACCGCAGTTTCGCCGGTTGCAGTCTCGGAGGCGGATTTCATGGTGACGTTGCCGCGCGCGAACACGCGGTAGACTTCGCTGGCGCCATCGGCCTTGGTGCGATAGTCGGCGATCAGCTCGTCACCGGTGATGGTGACTTCGCCCTGCACAGCCTTGGCATTACCGCGCGCGATGGCGCGCTTTGCATCTTGCTGAAGCTCGATGCCCTGCTCGGCGGTGACATCGATGGGCTTGTCGGTGCCGTCCAGACGCAGTGACTGGGCGTGAGCATTCGTCGCCATGAGTGAGATCGCGAGGAGCGCGATCACAAAAACGGCGGCGGGCGCCGCATGTTGCCGTCTGGAAAATATCATGGGTTCGGTTTCGCTTGATGAGCGGGCGCGGCCGGCGGCGCGGGCGGGGTTGCGACTGTCTTGTCTTTTGAATTCAGGGTCAGCTTGGCCGGGCCGTGGAAATGCACGATTTTTCCGCGTTCGGAAAGGTTAAAACCGCCCGACGCCTCGAGCTTGCCGAAAGAGCCTTCGCCCTTCACCGGGGCACGCCCGCTGGCGGTGCCGTCCTTCAGCATAACCGTGGCGGCGGTGGTACGAAGCTGGTTGTCGGCGTCCTGGTTGACCGTCACGTCGCCCGACAGGTCCAGTTTTTGGTTGTCGCGGTCGTACACGCCCGCTGAGGCCGCCGCCGACATGGCCTTGCCGTCATTGAGACCAATCTGCGCCGTCGGCGTCACGAGGTCGACGGCCTTGTCGTCATTGCTGCGCTGGCTGACGCCTTGAGCCGACACGGAGTAAGGCTGGCCTTTGTCGTCGGTGCCGAAATAGCGCGCATTGGTCATACTGAGACTGTCGGTGTGTGCGCCCTTGATCATCTCCTTCCCAAGACGGAAGCGTGCATCGTCATCGCGCAGTTGCGGCAAAACAATCACGAGCAGCAAAAGCACCGCGGCAGCTACCGGCAGCGCGATTTTCATCGCGGAGACAAAGCGGCTGTATTGCGCGACGGATTCCGTCGCCGAAGTGTTGCGGGGTTGCCAGACCGCGTCGTGGTTTGACGGTTCGTTTTTGGGCTCTGCGTTCATACCGCACCCGAGCGCAAGATATCGTGCAGTCTGAGAATGCCGATGGGCTTGCCGTCTTCGACGACAAAAGCGCTCGTCACCTTCCACTCGTTCATGCGCCGCACGGCTTCGACCGCGAGGATATTCGCGGTGGTGGTGCGCGGGGTCTTGGTCATGATGTCGCCGGCGGTCATCTTGAAGAGCGCATCGCCAATATGGCGGCGCAAATCGCCGTCGGTGACGATGCCGACGAGATGACCCGCACTATCGACAACCCCGGCAACACCGAAGATTTTCTTGGTCATCATCAAGACGACATCGGACATGTTGGTGGTGGGCTGTACGAGCGGGAGTTCGTCACCGCGGTGCATGAGATCGGCGACTTTATAAAGCTTGCGGCCCAACTGCCCGCCGGGATGGAAGACCTTGAAGTTATCGGCGGTAAAGCCTTTGCGTTCCAACAGCGCGACAGCAATAGCGTCGCCGAGCGCAATCATCAGCGTCGTCGAGGTTGTCGGCGGAAGACCGAGCACCCCGGCTTCGCCGACGTCCGGCAACAGCAATTGCACATCGGCGGCTTCGGCCAGAGTCGAACGCGCGCGGCTGGTAATGGCTACCAGGGGAATTCCATAACGGCGGGTATAGGAAATCAGATCGGCCAGTTCCGGTGTTTCGCCGGAATTGGAGATCGCGAGCACGGCATCGCCCGCCGCGATCATACCTAAGTCGCCGTGACTGGCTTCAGCGGCATGGACAAAGAATGCCGGCATACCGGTCGAGGCGAGCGTCGCAGCGATCTTGCGCCCCACATGGCCGCTTTTTCCCATGCCGGAGACAACGACGCGTCCGGCGACATTCCCAAAAATGTCCAGAGCCGCGACGAAATTATCGCCCAGGCTGCCCGCCAGGGCGTCGAGGCCGGCCTTGGCATGATCAAGCACGCGCCGCGCCGAAGCCAAGTCGGCCGAGGCAGCAGAAACGGGCGGCAATGTCTTGGGGCCGGTGGAGGCGATGTCCGTTATTCCTAATATCTGGGCCTAATATTGGGCCGCTGTTGTCGGCGATGATTGTGGCGACGATATGCCGCCGCGCCATCGATATGCGAGCGCCGCGTCCCCGCTCAACGCTTGTAGCCAGGGAAAAGTATCGCCCTCGAGGCATAGGGGTCAACCCGCGCCGACCGGGCGCGCATTACAATTTGGTAGAATTCCTGTGACAGACCAAGGGAATAGTCCCGCCTGGAGAGGGGAATTAATGGGCGAAGATATCTTCGTCCGCCCAGCCGGCGATATCGAGCGCGGCGCGGTCGGGGAGAAAACGCAGGCAGGCGTCTAAAAGCGCGGTCCGGCCCTCGCGCGCGACCAGCTTCTCCATTTCGGCCTTCAAGCGATGCAGATAGAGGACATCGGAGGCCGCGTATTCGATCTGTTCCGGGGTCAACGTGGCGGCAGCCCAGTCGGAGGACTGTTGTTGCTTGGAGATCTCGACGCCGAGCATTTCGCGGCAGAGATCCTTAAGGCCGTGTTTATCGGTGTTTGTGCGCACCAGCTTAGACGCCGTGCGCGTGCAGTAAACCGGCGCGCAGCGTACGCCCAAATACTGCTGAATCATGGCCAGGTCGAAGCGCGCAAAATGGAAGATTTTTTCAATTTTGGGATTGGCCAACAGAGCGGCCAGGTTTGGGGCCGGCGTTGCCGGCAAAATCTGGACGAGATGGGCATTTCCATCACCGCCCGAAAGCTGGACGAGACACAAGCGATCACGGTGAATCCGAAGCCCCATGGTTTCGGTGTCCACGGCAACGCTGCCGGGGAAGCTTACGTCCTTGGGGAGATCGCCGCGATGAAGGGTATTGGTCACGTAACGGGGCCCGCTTTATATCCGTGGAACAAGCTATCTATACGACCCCGCATGGGGGAACAAGGCGTTAGCCCGGTTTTGTTCGCCTAGAAGCGTCGCTCCCATCGTCGGATCGGGCGTAAAGCGGGCCCGCGTTGAGCGTTACTTCGCGGCTTCTACCAAGGTGACCATCTTCTCGACACCGCCGGTGAAGGTCTTGGTACGCTTTTCGCGATCTTCGGCCTTCTTCTCGGGCGTGCCGAGCGATTCCGCATCGTAGAACAGCGTGTAGACGATCTTCGACGTGTTCAGCCCCGTGGCCACGGCAGCCAGCGTGCCGTGATAATAGGTCGGGTTCGGGTTCGGGAAGGCATACGTGTAGGAATGATCGGTCTTGGCGACAATGACTTCAAAGACCCGCCCGCCCGCGATGCTGCGGATGGAACCGACGTCGACGCCGTTGCCGGCGCTGACTTCGCACGGCGGTCCGAGCCATTCGGTCAATGCGCAATACGCGCCGATTCTTTTCCAGGTGGCGTCCACCGACGCCTTCACCGGACGTTCGATCACGATCGTCGCATAGTCGGCAGCCATCGCAGCACTTCCGGTCAACGACGCGACCAAAATTGCAGCGGCAAATGAGCGTATTTTCATGAGACCCTCCCCCGGGTGTTTAGAGTTACAAAGAATTCTTGGCGCGTTATGCGTAAGCTGTAAACAGCTATCTTTTTCGGGCCGCGGCTATTCTGATGGGGCGGCATCTATCTCGCGCAATCTCCGGCTCAGCTCGCCACAATCGACGACGAAATCCCGGTCGAGCGTATTGCGCGCATGTTTCGAGGGGCGACTGTTGGTGCACACCAAAAACTGATGTTTCATGCCGAGAATCACCGCGGTCGGCGGCGCGCAGCGATCACTGTCCATGTCGCACTGCATACTAATGACCGTACATTGCGGCGGTGCAAAATACACTGCAAGCAGGTCGCTGCCTAAAGCACCTAATACCACATCGACGTCGGCAAACATTGCGCGCTGCTGCACGACCGTCAGCTCGGCCATATCGACTGTGCTGAAATCATGTTCTCGTAGAAACTGTTCAAACTCGTCGGCGTTGATCGCCAGGCGCGTGCCGATTTTTGCGCGAGACAGAAATATCCGTTTGGGTTTTGTCTTGCGGGATACAGGCGGCGTGCCGCCTGCGAGCACGCTGCCCGCAAGCACGTTACGCAAATAGTGGACGTTGCACGGATGCGGCGGCATGGATCTACCGGGACGGAAGATATGCAGTGTGCGGAAGCGGTTCGGCACCGCCCGTCCTGCCAATGATCTCCGACGTTTATCTCCCTTCCGGCGGCTGCTAGTGTGTGGCGATGTCAACCGAGGGAGAGGGCGGTCCATGTCAGATAAAACATCAGATAAATCCGAAGTCTTTACGCGTCGTAGTGCGCTTGCCGAAGGCGCCAAACTTGCATCGGCTGCAGCCATGATGCCGGCACTCAGTAAAGCTGCTTTGGCGGCAGACGAGAAACTTCGTCCCGGCGTGACGCCCTTTAAGGTCGATGTGCCGCAAGCCAAGATCGATTGGGTCATGCGTCGCCTGAAAGAAGTCGAATGGCCCGACGCGCCGCAGGTCGAGGACCCGTGGGCCTACGGCACCAGCTTGCCGGCGCTGAAAGACCTCGTGAATTATTGGACGACCAAGTACAACTGGCGCCGCCGTGAAGCGGAGATGAACAAGTTTCCGCAATTCAAGGCGAAGGTCGACGGTTACTACATTCACTTCATCCATGAGAAGGGATCGGGCCCGAACCCGCAGCCGCTTATCATTACGCACGGCTGGCCCAGCAACGTCGTCGAGTTCGCGAAAGTCATCGAACCGCTGGCGCACCCGGAGCGTTTTGGCGGCAAGGTCGAAGATGCCTTTACCGTCATCGTCCCGTCGATGCCCGGTTTCGGTTTTTCGTCAAAGCCCGTGAAACCCATCAGCTCTGCTACGGTCGCGGTGCTTTGGGAAAAGCTGATGCACGACGTCTTGGGCTACACCAACTACATCGCCCAAGGCGGCGACGTGGGCTACGCGGTGACACGCGAGATCGGCTATGTGGGCACCAACTGCAAAGCCATTCACTTGAACCTCCTCCTCCCCGGCGGCGACATCCAGGGCGAAGAGGAAAAAGCGGCCGCGGCGAAGTGGACAAGATTCAACAATCTTGAAGGCGCGTATATGGCCGTCCAGCGCACGAAACCTTTGTCACTGGCCTATGCCATGAATGACAGCCCCTTGGGCACGGCGGCCTGGATCTTCGAAAAGGTCCATGCCTGGTCGGGCCTGAAGAACGGTGATCCGTGGTCGGTCTACACACGTGACGAAGTGCTCGACAATATTATGGTCTTTATTGTCACCAACACCTTTAGCACGGCGTCATGGTATTACACCGGCGGACGTGAAGAGCCGCGACCCGCTCCGCGCACGGAGAAGATCACCAAGCCTTCGGGCTTCGCGCACTTTCCGGACGATGTTGCGTTTATGCCGCGCAGCTACGCCGAGCGATATTTTAATGTCGTGCGCTATACGGAGATGGCCACGGGGGGTCATTTCGCCGCAGCTGAAGTTCCCGACCTGTTTATCGCGGAAGTCCGCGCGTTCTGTCGCCAAGTGAACGCATAGAGATGAACGCATAGAACTGAACCCATAATCTAACAGTCAAAACACTATTCGCGCCTGGACGCTCCGCGTATCCTGGCCAAGAATATGCCAAAGGGGAGAACAAGATGACTAAACTGAAAAAACGTCGTTACGGCAATATCGGGCGTGGTGTTTTTACCACCGCACGCATCGTAGGCATTCTGGCGCTGTTCAGCCCAATGCAGGTCTCTGCTGCGGATGCAGCAAAGCCGCCCTCGGACATTCCGCCGTTTTCGATGGTGAAGTTGAATGTGACTGACTTCGAAAAGTCCATGCAGTTCTATACCGATGTGCTGGGTTTCAAAAAGCAGGCGCCGATTGAGTTGCCCAGCGTCAGAATGATGTACATGACGCGCGGTGGAACGGATTTCGAGTTTTCGTTGGTCCTCGTCGATCTGAAAAAGAAACCCGAACCTCGGGTGCAAGGCAACGCGTACAACAATTTCATGATGGTCGTACCTGATCTCGACGCGATGAAAAAACGCATCACCGACGCCGGCTACCAATTCAGAACCGCTAAATTGGACCCTTCGCCGCTGCGCTACGGCAAGTCCTTGGATCTCGCTTTTGTTAAAGACCCGGATGGGTTCGAAATCGAACTGGTGCAGATCAACCGCTAACGGCACGCCGCCGCATCGGGCTTAACTCAGGTTACACGATGCGGCGTTAGCGCGGCCGCTTCCCGCCGCTATTGGCTAGATCGAAATCGTGATCTTACCGAAGTGCGCGCCGGACTCTTCGTAGCGGAAAGCGTCGCCCAACTGCTCCAAAGCAAAATCTTTGTCGAGCACGGGCTTTAAGTTCCCCTTCTGCTCGATCGTTTTGACCATGGCTATTTGATCCTGGCGGTTTGCCACGGCCACACCGATGATGCGCAAGCGCTTCACCAGAATGGGGCCGCCGGGCACTTCTGCGTGACCGCCGGCCACGACGCCGATGTATGCAATGTGGCCGTAATTGCGCGCGGCGATGATCGATTGCGGCCACGTGTCTTTGCCGCCTGTTTCAATGATGTGATCGACCCCGACGCCGTTGGTCAGATCGCGCACGGCCTGTCCCCAGTCGGGCGTGGCGCGGTAGTTGATGACTTCGCTGGCACCCAGCGCTTTTAGGCGCACGGCTTTCTCGTCGGAAGATGTGGTAGAAATGACCTTTGCACCCATCATCTTGGCAAACTGCACAGCGAATACGGACACGCCACCTGTGCCGAGGGTAAGGACAGTGTCGCCCGATTTTAAACCGCCATCGGTCATCAGCGCGCGCCACGCGGTAACACCTGCGCAGCTCAATGTCGCGGCTTCGCGGTGCGAGAGGTTCTTCGGCGCTAAAGTGAACGCGTTGGCCGGCATGGTCACCATTTCCCGGGCAAATCCATCGATGCCGTCGCCCGGAACGGTTTTGAAGCCCTCGGGAATATCGCGGTCGTCTTCCCACGTCGGATAGAACATCGAGATGACGTTATCGCCGCGTTTGAAATTGGCGACGCCAGCGCCCACTTCCACAACTTCACCAGCGCCGTCGGAGAGTGGAATGAGGGGCTGTGGTTTGGCCCGGGAACGCACCATAAGGTAGTCGTGGTAATTGATCGAGCTGGCGCGCAGGCGCACGGTAATTTCACCCGCGCTCGGCGGACGCACCTCGACTTGAGACACACGTAGGTTGTCCATGCCTCCGGGGGCATAGACCGTCATGGACTTCACCATTCTGCTTCCCGAAGCCGCCGCGACGGTGCGCGCTAAACCCATCGCAGGCACAGCGGCGGCCATGGCCCCGCCGATCACTGCACGTCGGCTCACCGAATTGTTATCTTCGTCATTAGGTATAGACATCGACCCCTCCGCTTGGTGTGTACGTCGACGGCGCTTAGATCACGGCAGCGCCTTCTCAAGGCCTCGCCTCCACGAGTTATCCGCAAGAAATCACGCCCATCCTATAGAGCTTGGGAAAGCGCAGGAACCGCTTTCACGAAGACCGCAGTGCACAAACGTCGTTTAACGAGTCGCAGAAGCTTTCCTAGGATCGCACTCAAGCCGGTTTCACCAACTATCCGGCGGCGGCCCGCCGCGCGCGGCAAGCCACTTTATTCTCTGTTCATCCCCTTTTATATTTTTCCGAGCCATTAGCGGCTGCGCCGCGCGGGGCCTTAATAATGATCAATCTCAAGGAAGGCTTTCACGTGGAAGACAACAACGAAGACTCAAAGAACGGATGGACCTCGCGTCGGGCCCTTAGTGGGATCTTGCTGGGAGGGTCGCTCGGCGCTATCGGCAGCGCGGCGGCTAAAGAATCATCGCCGCCCAAATCCGTGCAGGAGCTGCATGATCAACTGGCAATCGCGCAGCTCATCTATCGTTACGGCGAGGCCGCCGACAATCTCGATGCGAAGGCCATGGACGACTGTTTTGCTTCGAACGGCGTTCTGATGATGGGGCCGACCAGCAAACTCGAGGGAAAATTCGCCGAGAAAATGTTTGAGAATGTTCACTCGAAGTACGCATGCACCATGCATAACGTACAAAGCCACGTCTATACGGTCACCAAAGACACCGCCTCAGGTTGGAGTTACTCTATCGCGAGTCACGTCAAAAAGGATGGCGGATCATACATAGGCCAAGACCATTATATCCGTTACGACGACGAGCTTGTGCGCGAAGGAAATAAATGGCGTTTTCTCAAGCGCAAGCTGCAGACGCTTTTCACGAAGATAGCGCCGGTCACTTTTATTGCGCAGCCGGAAAGCCGGGGGGAAAAGTAACGCCGGAAAAAGAATTTGCGAGATCGCGAATGGGCCGACCCCCGAGGGTCGGCCCAAATCGTTTAGACTGTTGTAAGCGCCAGCGCGCGACTAGACGCGCACCAGCAGCGCGACCAATGATGTCGGTGTGGCCGAATAATTATGCCAGGCATGGGCCGTGTTCCGCTGGATCACGACGTCGCCGGCTTTCACATCGGTCTGCCCGATGTCCAGAAACATCGTCACCTCGCCACCTAAGATAAAAGTATAGTCGATGGTAAAGGTACGGTGAAAACCGTCCTTACCCAGCGTCCTGTCGATCGGCTCGCCTTTTTGTTTCTTCGACTGAGGGAATGAGGTGTACAGGCAGCGTGCGCCGCCCGGCGTCGGATCCAGGGCCGGCATCGACGTCGGCAGGATCGTCTTGGGGTCGGTCGGCGCACCGGGACCCATTGTCATCTCGGCCGTATGCGACCAGATTACGCCGCGCGGCACGAGTTCATCTTTAACGATGTAAGATTTTCCGTCCGCGTTATTGCCCGTTACGATAAGCCGCACCTTGTCTGACTCAGCTGCAGCAGCGGCGGTGGGCAGCGACGATACCAGCCCGGCGCCTGCGAGCGCTAATCCGCCGAGCAGCGAATGTTGCAGCGCGGTTCTCCGGTCCATGACGTCACCGGCCTCTAAACTCAGATCCTTCGTGAACATTTGCATCCTCCCTGTTTGGTGGCGGGCTAAGCATGACCAGCTCTGAATTGTTGGTCAAGGATGTGTGGTTCGTATGTTTTGTAACCCATTAAGGTGGGACAAAAGTGGGGGATGCGAACGTCGCGGAGGCTGATTAAGCCTCGCTTATACGGCAGCGGGCTGAAGATCCATCGGCGGAGCGTGCAGGAATGGCAGCCGTATTGTCACGGGCGTGCCAACGCCCTCCGAGGTTGATGGCGCGATCGCGCCGCCAAGTTGACGAACGAAGATCGCCACATAATCGGCCCCGCGCCGCTCGCGCGCCTTCTGTGGTTCGGCGATTTGTATGCCAATGCCATTGTCAGAGATGGTCAGTTCAATGTCGTCGGCATGCTGTTTCACGCTCAGCACGACGTGTCCCGCGCCGCCGGGAAAGGCGTGCTTTATCGCGTTGGTCGTCAGTTCATTGACCAGGAGTCCAAACGGAACGGCACGCTCGGGATCTATATCCAATGCTTCGGCTTTGACCTCTATCGTGATGTTCGAACTCTCATCCAGCAAGCTCGCGGAAAGGACCCTCGCGATGTCCCGCAGATAAACGTCAACGGAAATTGTGCCGTCCCGGCTGGATTGGGATATCAGGTCGTATAGCTGGGCAATAGCGCCCACACGCACCTGCATGGATCGATACCCTTCACCGTAGGGCGCGGGCGTGGCCCGGGCTTCGCACGCCAGCATGCCCACCACGATTTGCAGATTATTCTTGATCCGGTGAGACACCTCGTTCTTCAGCATCTCGGCATCACGTTCTCGCTGCTTGCGGTCGGTGATGTCTTCGAAGACGAGCAGCAGGCGATGGGCTTGATTTCCATCCTGCGAAATTTTCCGTGCATTCAAGTTGAAGACACGCCGGCCAACACCCGGAAAGTCATCCTCGATCTCGAAGCTCTCGATAGGTTTGTTTTCCGGGATGACCCGCGCCATCAGGCCACGGAACGCATGCACATCTCACTGATGCTGACCAATCGCGAACACCTGCCGTCCAACAGCCTCCGCTTGCGTCACCTTAAACATTTTTAGGAAGGCTTTGCTTGCGATCACGATTGTCATGTCGCTTTCAAGCATCACCAGGGGGTCGCGGATGGTGTCGACGATATTTTTAGTGAGAAGCCATGTGCGCTGGCTCTCGGCTTCGGCGCTCTCCTTGCCGCGGCGCAACGCCACGGCCTCAAAGGCCCCATCAACGGCCCGCTTCAGGAGCGGCAGGAACTCACCTTGCGCGTCCTTGACGACATAATCCGTGGCGCCTGCCTTCAGCGCCGCGACTGCTACACTGATTTCCTGCAACGCGGTCACATAGATGACCGGCGGCGGATCGGCCAAGGCGCGAATCATTGCTAATGTCTCAAGCCCATTTTGATTGGGCATGAAATGGTCGAGAGCTACAACCTCAATGCCGCCTTGCGCGACCCGCGCGGCACCTGCCGCGCCGTCGGTTGCGACCTCTACGGCGTAGCCGGCGCGCTCCAGGTCTTTTTGCGCAAGCCGGCACAAGCCCGGATCGTCGTCGATGTATAGAATGCGGGGGCCGGACGAAGACACTAGGTTGCCTCTGGAACTTTTATAACGGAGACAAACATCCCCAACTGCCGAATCGCATTTGCGAATTTCTCGTAGTCTACCGGCTTGGTGACATAGACATTGCAGCCGAGGTCATAGCAGCGCTGGATTTCCATCCGGTCGTCGGTTGTCGTCAGCACGACAACGGGCGCGGCCCCGACATTAAAGATCTGGATGACGCCACTCGCGTCCGTGGCGATGCTTGAGAAGTTGGCGCTATTGAGAATCGCGCGCTGTAGCGCGCCCGCCTTGAGTAATGCCCCTTCGGCGCTGTTGGGGGGGGCATGCGGCCCATCTCCCGGGCGAGGGCGCGCAGCATCCCCTGACGGCAATGTTGGGCATGGGCGTTGGTCCTTAATGACGTACGCAACTTGAAGGAAGCTGCGAGCAGATCTTCAAGGGAATGCTTGATTTGATCTGGCGTGTGCGGCTTACAAAGATCGCAAGCAAACGATAACGCTCCCGCGCGTTAAAGAGTTCGATTTGTGGCTTATTTTTTTACTTTTGGCGCGGCGTGACTGCCTTTCTGGCGGCTCCGGTTGTCGTCGGCGCGTTGGGCGAGATTGCTTGAGCGACGCACGCGCTTGGCTTCACTTGCATCGCGCTTCGTCTTGCCGCCGATACCGCCGCCCGTCTTGTGGGCTTCCTGATTCTTGGCCACTGCATAAACTCCTTTTGGGGTGACCACGCACGGTCGCGAGATGGTTTTCCATCTCGGCGCCAGGGTGGGTCTGCGTAGGATTGTGCTGATCGCTCACGAGTGGAGCGCGTAACAACCAATAGCCCTTCTTTGCTGCGGAAGCCATAGCTGCTTGTGAAGTTCGCGTTTTACTTTTATGCGGCGAAACGCTCCGACGTGCGGGGCGGAGGCGCGCCGAGCTGTGGCAATACAATGGTGACGGTCGTCCCGGCTCCGTTCGGCGGCGAAACGGCGATCGTGCCGCCGAGCTGGCGAACAAAGATTGTGACGTAATTAAACCCACGTCTCTGGGGGGCCTTAGCCGCGTCCGGGTCTTTCGTGTCAATGCCGATGCCGATGCCGTTGTCGCTGACGGTAAGAGCGACGTCGCCGCCGACTCGTTTCGCACTCAGCACAACGCGTCCAATTCCATTCGGAAAAGCATGCTTAACGGCATTGGTCGCCAACTCGTTTACCAGCAGGCCAAAGGGCACGGCTTTATCGGGATCGATATCCAAAGCTTCGGCGTCCACTTCAATTTTTATATCGGAAGCATTTCCCAGCAATGTTGCCGACATTGTTTTTGCAATGCCGCGCAGATAGCCGTCAGCCGTAACGGTGCCGTTGCGCGCGGAATGAGAAATCAAGTCGTATAGTTCTGCAATCGCGCTGATCCGTGTTTGCATGGCTTTGTAGCCCATACTGTTCGAATCTGGCTCACGCTGCGACAATGAAAAATCCGGCGCGATAGTCGCACCGGAGTCATTCGACGGAAAATGTGGGGAGTTTTGCTAAACGAGCCCATCTCGGCCCTGCGGGCCTCGACGGGTCCTAGTTTTTCTAAGTTCGCCAACACTCACTAAGAAAAACTAAAGATGGTGCCCAGGAAAGGACTCGAACCTTCACGTCCTTGCGGACACTGGCACCTGAAGCCAGCGCGTCTACCAATTCCACCACCTGGGCGCTCAAGGAGGGCGTGCGGTAAACACGCCCCCATGAACAGGGCGTGACGGATACAGCGCCCGCCGGGGGATGTCAATGCAAGGCCCATCAATGCCTTGGCGGTAAAAGGGGGGCAATTTCGGCTTCGCAGCCGGTTCGGCCAACATGTTGCCAGTATGGGGGTTTTTGTGCGAGTGATGGGGGCATAAAGGGACGGTCTTTTAAGGGGATTTTAAGACCGCCTGCATCCTGAACGGGGCCTGAGCCAATGACTGAGAAGCTGGTAACGATTTTCGGCGGATCGGGATTCATCGGACGCTACCTTGTGCGCCATCTGGCGGCACGCGGCTGGCGGGTGCGCGTGGCGGTGCGGGACGGCGAAATGGCCACGTTCCTGAAGCCTTCGGGCAACGTCGGTCAGATATCGATTGTGCCGACCTCGATCACCGACCCCGTGTGCGTCGCAGCGGCCGTTCACGGCGCGGACGCGGTGGTGAACCTGGTGGGCGTGCTGTATGGGCGCGGCCGCCGGACGTTCCAAGCGATGCATGTGGACGGCGCGGCCAACGTCGCCAAAGCCGCTGCGGCGGCAGGTGTGAAACGCCTAGTGCACATGTCGGCGCTGGGCGCTGATGCAGAGTCGCCTTCCATCTACGCCCAAAGCAAAGCTGCCGGAGAAGTGGCAGTGCAGAGTGCTTTCCCGAGCGCGACCATTTTGCGCCCGAGTGTTGTGTTCGGCACCGAGGACGGCTTTTTCAATATGTTCGGCCGCATGGCGCAGCTGCTGCCGGCAATCGTGTTTTTCACCAACAGCAATCCGCATGCGCCCGAGGGCGGCGGCGCAAAGTTTCAGCCGGTTTATGTCGGCGATGTGGTCGAAGCCCTGGCGCAAACGCTGGACGGCGAAGGCCATGCGGGCAAGACCTACGAACTGGTAGGCCCGCGCGTGTACAGCATGCGCGACATCGTCAACATCGTGAACCGCGAAACCATGCGCAACCGCATGATCGTCGGGGTGCCGTATCTGTTCGCGCAGGTAGCCGCGGTGTTTCTGCAGTTCCTGCCGAAGCCGTTGTTGACGCCCGACCAGGTGCGCCTGCTGAAACTCGGCAGTGTCGGCACGGGCCGCAAACCCGGCCTCGCGGTGTTCGGCATCTCGCCAACAACCGCCGAGGTTGTTGTGCCGACCTACCTCAAGCGCTTCAAACCCCTGCAGCAGACCAAAAAGCTTCGCCTTCAGGCGCGCTAAAGGCGGTTTTCCCGCCCTGCGGCGCGTGGCAGACTGCGCCCGCGAGACTATTGGGGAGGATTGCGGCATGACCGTTGCGCAAAAAGGGCTATGGGCTGGCGTGAGCGTGCTGGGCGCAAGCGCCATGGCGGTGCTGGCCTTGAGCCGCGGGGAGACGGTGAACGCAGCCTGGATGGTGATTGCCGCCAGTTGCGTGTTTGCCCTGGGGTATCGCTTCTATAGCCGTTTCATCGCCGACAAAGTGCTGGAACTGGACGCGACGCGGCCCACGCCCGCTGTACGCATCAACGACGGCCTCGACTACGTTCCCACCAATACATTCGTTTTGTTCGGACATCACTTTGCCGCCATCGCCGGCGCAGGCCCGCTGATCGGCCCCGTGCTGGCAGCGCAGATGGGCTATTTGCCCGGCATCATCTGGATTCTCGCGGGCGCGGTATTTGCCGGATGCGTGCAGGATTTTGTCGTGCTGGTTTTATCGACGCGCCGGGGCGGCGACAGCTTGGGCAAAATGATCAAAGACGAACTGGGCCGGGAAGCGGGTGCGTTCGCGCTGGTGGGCTTGCTCGCGATCATGATCATTCTGCTGGCGGTGCTGGGGCTGGTGGTGGTCAAGGCGCTGGCAAACAGTCCGTGGGGCACATTCACCGTCGCCATGACGATCCCCATCGCCGTGCTGATGGGCGTGTATATGCGTTTCATCAGGCCGGGAAAGATCGGCGAAGCCTCGGTCATCGGATTGGTGCTGCTGTTCGCAGCGCTCTCCGGCGGGGCAAGTGTGGCGGCCGATCCGGTGTGGTCGATGTGGTTTACGCTGACGGGGCCGCAATTAGCATGGGCGCTGATTGTGTATGGCTTTGTCGCCGCTGTGCTACCGGTATGGCTGGTGCTGGCGCCGCGTGATTACTTGAGTACGTTTCTGAAAGTCGGAACGATTGCGCTGCTGGCGATCGGCATCGTGTTTACGCTGCCGGAGCTTCATATGCCGGCAGTAACAAAGTTTATCGACGGCAGCGGGCCGGTATGGTCGGGCAATCTGTTTCCGTTCCTGTTCATCACAATTGCTTGCGGTGCGGTGTCGGGTTTCCATGCGCTGATCGCCTCGGGTACAACGCCGAAGATGATAGAGAAGGAAACCGACGCGCGCGTGCTGGGGTACGGCGCCATGGTTGTGGAATCGTTCGTGGCGGTGATGGCGTTGACGGCGGCTTGCGCGCTGGACCCGAGCGTCTATTTCGCGCTCAACAGCCCGGCGGCGGCGATTGGTGTCGATGTGGAAAGTGCTGCGACGGCGATCTCAAGCTGGGGGTTTGTCGTGACGCCGGATACTTTGGCGCAGGTAGCGCGCGACGTTGGCGAGACTTCGATTTTGTCGCGCACCGGCGGCGCACCGACCTTGGCGGTCGGCATAGCGCAAATCCTGGCCGACTTCATCGGCGGCAACGCGCTGATGGCGTTTTGGTATCACTTCGCGATTCTATTTGAAGCACTATTCATTCTAACGACGCTGGATGCGGGCACGCGTGTGGCGCGGTTCATGATTCAGGATGTGCTGGGCAGCATCTCGGCACCGCTCGGCCGCACGACATCGCTGGTCGGAAACATTCTGGCGACCGGCTTATGTGTCGCGGGCTGGGGATGGTTTCTCTATCAGGGCGTGGTCGATCCGTTCGGCGGGATCAACACATTGTGGCCGCTGTTTGGGATTTCCAATCAGATGCTGGCGGCGATTGCGTTGACGCTCGCCACCGTTCTGTTGGTCAAGACCGGCAAGGCGCGCTACGTCTTGGTCACTCTGGCACCGCTGGTGTGGCTGCTGATTTGCACGCTGACTGCCGCCGCGCAAAAGATTTGGCACGCGGACCCCGCCATTGGTTTCCTGGCACACGCCCAGATGCTGGCGAAAGCCGTAGCGGAAGAGCGCGTGATGGCGCCGGCCAAATCCCTCGAACAGATGCAACGGCTGATTTTTAATGACCAGATCGACGCGGCATTGTGCGCGCTGTTTGCCGTTGTTGTGATTGCGGTGGCGGGTTTCGGTTTGCGCACGGCGCTGCGCGCCCACAGCGGCCTTGCGACGGCTGAGGTCGCGCGCGCATGAACGATCTGAAAAACGAAACGTCGCACAGTGTTCTGGCAATGCTGTTCAATCGCGCGAAACAAACCGCGCAGTTGATGTGCGGGCTGCCGGACTACGATGCCTATGTCGCGCACGTAAAGATGAAGCATCCGGACCAGGCCGTGCCAAGCTATGAGCGGTTTTTCCGCGAACGTCAGGAAGCGCGCTACGGGCGCGGCATGTCGCGCTGCTGTTAGAGAAACTTGAGCGCGGCAAACCCGCCGATGAGCAGCGCGAGAAACAGCAGAAACACCAAAGTTAAACGCTTTTCAATAAAAGCTTGTATAGGCGCGCCGTAAGTCTTCAACAATGCAGCCACTGCAAAAAAGCGGAAGCCTCGCGTGACAAGGCATGCACCGATGAAGGTTGGCACGTCGAAATGCATAGCACCGCTAACAATGGTCACGAGCTTGAATGGGATCGGCAGGAGACCCTTCACCAGAATGACCACAAGACCGTATTCGTCATAAAAGCTTTGGAACTGCGCGACTTTGTCTTGCAAGCCGTAGAGGTTGATGACCCAAGCACCAATGGTGTCGAAAAGATAAAGACCTATGGCGTAGCCCAGCATGCCTCCGAGAACAGAGGCAGTCGTACACACACCGGCAATGAGCCACGCGCGGTCACGGCGAGCCAGCACCATGGGAATAAGAACCACATCGGGCGGTATCGGAAAGAAAGAGCTTTCGGTGAATGAGACAAGGCCGAGCGCGCGCAACGCATTTGGACGCGCGGCTAGATTTAACGTCCAGTCGTAGAGTTTTCTGAGCATAGGGATTTTTCACGCCGTAACGGTGGGGCTAAGGCAATACAGGCATTTCGGGGCGCGAGGCAATGACCTCTTGATGACGCTGCGCTTAAAGCGCGTTGTAGGCCCACGCCAAAACCGCGATGCCCAAAAGCGCGCGGTAGATAACGAAGGGGAGGAAGGTCGAGCGCCGCAGCCATCCCATCAGGATGGCGAGTGCGATGAGCCCGGCGGCCAAGCATGTGGCCGTCGTTATGGTGTCGCTGCGGGTAAAAGTGGTGCCATCGGCGATGTAACGCAGATAGGCATCACGCACGGCGACGGCGGCCAGAACCGGCGCCATCAGAAAGAATGAAAGCCGTGCAGCGGCTTGGCGCTCGTAGCCCAGCATGCGCGCCATGATGACGGAAATCGCGGCAGCGCCGACCCCAGGGATCAACGCAATGACCTGACACAAACTGATGACGATGGTGTCGGCGAAGGTGGCGTGCTCGAGGCGCTTGACGGTCATGCTCATGCGATCGAAGAAAAACAGCAGCACCGCACCTACGACAATGCACCGGCCCATCACGTGATCGGTCTGCCAATCGCCCGCGACATAGTGTTCGAAAGCAAAGCCGAGACCCAACGTCGGGATCGTCGCGACGGCAATTTGAATGGCGAGGCGCGCATCGGGGTTGCGTTTACCCTTGGCGGCGCGCATGAGGCCGGAGATCATGTCGACAACGTCGCGCCAGAAATAAATCAGAATCGCGAGCAGCAATCCGAGGCGCAGCGGAACTGCGAGACCGGCGCCGGTAACCGGCCAGTCGAGAAAAAAAGACATGAGAGCGGTGTGCCCCGCCGCACCGAGCGGAAATATTTCGCTCACGGTCTGCACCACCGCGAGTACGATTAATTGTGTTAGCTCCACCGGGCTCGCCTACCCCTTGTACCGGGTGGTGTTATAACACTAGCGACAATCCGGCTAAAGCGCTTTCCCAAGAGGCGTATCCTGGCCGAATATACTGTCGTCGCATTGAGGGGGGGGGATTTGCCATGACCAGCGTTCGCGTGCCGCGCCTGTTTGTTGCCGTTTGTCTTTTACTGCTCAGCACTCCGTCGTATGCGCAGCCTCTGCCGCAGCCGGCCCCCCTGCCCGCCGAAATCCCCGCGCCGCGCGATGTGCCCTACATCGGCACCCTGCGTCTGGACGTCGACGCCACGGATACCCAGCGCCATATCTACCGCATACGGGCCATCATTCCCGTGCGCGGCGGCGAGCGCGCGACATTGCTGTACCCAAAATGGATTCCCGGCCATCACTCGCCGGTCGGCCGGGTCGATTCTATGGCGGGCTTGATCATTACCGGTAATGGACAGCGCGTGGAGTGGACCCGCGATCCTATTGAACCTTTTGGATTTCATGTCGACGTACCGGCGGGCGTGACCGCGTTAGAAGCAGAATATCAATTTGTGACCGGCGTCGAAGGCGGCGGCGGCCGTGTCGCCATGACGCAAGAGATGCTGAGCTTGGCGTGGAATACCGTGACATTGTACCCAGCGGGATACTATGCGCGCCAAATTCCTATCGAGGCGAGCATCAAACTGCCCGAAGGCTGGCAGGCGGCCACTGCCCTGCAGGTTGCGTCGAGCAATGCCAACGTCTTGACCTTTAAGCCAACGACGGTGGAAGAGTTATTGGACTCCCCGCTGTTTGCAGGACTTCATTTCAAACGCATCGATCTGACTCCGCCGGGCGGCCGAAGCGTGTTCCTCAACATTATCGCCGACGCACCGAAGTATCTGGAGATCAAACCGGAGCAATTGGAAGCGCATAAAAATATGGTGCGCGAGGCCGTCAAGCTGTTCAAGTCGGCGCATTACGACCACTACGAATTCCTTTTCTCGTTGAGTGATCGCATGAGCGGCAATGGCCTGGAACATCATCAATCGAGCGAGAATGGTGTTTCCAGCGGCTACTTCACCGACTGGGAGAAAAATACCGGGCAGCGCGACTTGCTGCCGCACGAATATACCCACTCGTGGAACGGCAAGTTCCGACGCCCCGCGGATTTGTGGACGCCGAATTACAATGTGCCCATGCGCGACAGTCTACTGTGGGTTTATGAAGGCCAGACGCAATATTGGGGCAATGTGCTTGCGGCGCGTTCAGGTCTGCTGACACCGCAGCAGGCACGCGACGAACTGGCAAGCACCGCCGCTTATTTCGACGTTCGGCCGGGCCGCGCCTGGAAAAACCTGCAAGACGCCACTAACGATCCGCTGACGATTATGCGCCGCGGCACCACATGGCGCAGCTGGCAGCGCGGCGAGGACTACTACAGCGAAGGCGCACTTTTGTGGCTCGACGCCGACACATTGATCCGCGAGCTGTCCAAGGGCAAAAAATCTCTGGACGATTTTGCCGGCAGTTTCTTCAGCATCAACGACGGCAGCCATGTGCCGGCGACCTATACGTTTGACGACGTCGTTACGGCGCTGAATGCCGTGCAGCCCTATGACTGGGCCAGTTTCCTGCGTAAGCATTTAGATACCCACGGTCCGGGCGGACCACTCGACGGCCTGACGCGCGCTGGATACAAGCTGGTCTACAAGGACACGCCCACCGAATCCGCGAAGGCCGGAGACGGCGCGCGCGGCGTCGATCTGACCTACGCGCTGGGCATGAACATCGGCAAAGAAGGAAAGTTGGACGAAGTTCTGTGGGAGGGCCCTGCCTTCAAGCAGCAGCTGACGCCCGGCACGCAAATCGTCGCGGTCGACGGCATGGCTTACGACGGCGATCGCATCAAAGACGCCATTAAGGACGCGCAAAAGAACCGCAGACCAATCGAATTGATCGTCAAGGACGGCGCCCGGTATCGCACTGTGCGCTTCGAGTACTATGAGGGCCTGCGATATCCGCACCTTGAACGCATTGAGGGTACGCCTGACCGGCTGGAGCAGATTTTGAAGGCTAAGAGATAGCCAATCAGCGCGCGAACCGGGTCTTAATCAGCGCAAACAGCGCACGTTGCGACAACGCCTCGCCGCCAGCGGGGCGGCCCGGACGGTCGGAGGCGTTCCACGCGTAACTGTCGATATGCACCCAAGGCACGCCCGGCACGGTGAATTCTTTCAAGAACAGCGCCGCGGTGATGGCGCCTGCGAAACCGCCCTCGCCTGCATTATTGATGTCGGCGACTTTGCTATCGATCATCTTGCGATACGGTGCATAGAGCGGGAGACGCCAGAGCGGATCGTGGACCGCTTTCGCCGCTGCCAGCAGATCGGCGGCCAGAGCGTCGTCCTCGACAAAGAGGCCCGGCAGATCGGGGCCGAGCGCGACGCGGCAAGCACCGGTCAGCGTGGCGCAATCGATCACCAATGCGGGCTTCTCCGCCATGGCTTCGGTCAGCGCGTCGCCCAGCACCAGGCGGCCTTCGGCGTCGGTATTGCCGATTTCAACGGTGATGCCCTTGCGGGTTTGAAGCACATCGCCGGGACGGAAGGCGTTGCCCGCCACCGCATTCTCGACAGCGGGCACGAGCACGCGCAGGCGCACCGGCAGCTTGGCCGCCATGATCATGTGCGCAAGACCAAGCAGCGTGGCCGCGCCGCCCATGTCCTTTTTCATCAGCGCCATGCCGCTGGCGGATTTGAGATCGAGCCCGCCGGTATCGAAGCACACACCCTTGCCGACGAGCGTGAGTTTCGGCGCGGACGCTTCGCCCCAGGTAAAGTCAATCAAACGCGGCGCAACCGTGCTGGCGCGGCCGACGGCATGAATCATCGGATAGTTTTTCGCGAGCAAATCATCGCCGGTGATGACGCTAATGGCCGCCCCGTGACCCGCTGCGAGGTCGCGCGCGGTCTGTTCCAACGCATCGGGCAACATGTCGGCAGCAGGCGTATTAATGAGATCGCGGCTGAGCGTGGCGGCGGTGACCGCGTATTCGACATAGGCGCGGTCGCAGCCCTCGGGCCATACCAGCGTGGCACGCTGCGAGGCCGGTTCGCTTTTATAGCGGTTGAAGCTGTAGCCACCCAAAGCCCAGGCCAATGCCGCGGTGGTGGAAAAATCCGCAGATGCGCCGTGTGTGGACGCAAAACGATAGAGGCCTTTCGGGAGCGCCTTGGCCAAACCACCTGTGGCCCACGGATCATCGCCGCGTCCCAACCCCAAAATCACGGCGGACAATGCGCCGTCATCACCGGCGATCGTGGCGAAGCTGCCAGCGTCGGCTTTGAAGTTGACGCTGGCGAGCCACGTTTGCACGCGCGGCGATTGCCCGGCTAGCCAAGAATCAAATTGCTCGGCCGTGACGGCGCTGATGGGAATAGCCGCAGAAGCGGACTCTACGAGCAAGTTGAGCGGCGGTACGGTCAAGCGCAGGTGCTCTCGATTAAGACCGGTTGGGACGAAGCGTAGGGCGCTCTGCCTTGGCCGGTGGTTTGACAGGTTTTGCCGGCGGCGGAACGATGGCGGCGGGATCCATCAAGCCGTTCTGCACATAATAACGGTCGGCGCCGGTTTGAATAGGGATGCCGAGCGCGCGTGCAGCCTGACTCTTATCCATGAGCTTGCCCCGCGGATGGCCCGCCTGGAACAGTGGAATATTCCGCTCGTGCCAGATGGCGCGCACAATGCCGTAAGCCAGCTCCGGGTCCATCGTGTCGCGGCTGACTAATACGGCGCTGACATCCAGTGTCTCAACCGGCACCTGACCGGTGTAAGTGCCCGCGGGAATCACGCCGAGGCTGTAGAACGGAAAGGCCTGCGTCAATTTCTCGGCGGCGGGACCGGAGATCGGCACGAGTTTGATCGGCGTGCGTGCGGCGACATCCTCGACAGCCAAGGTCGGCGCGCCACTGACGATAAAAGCTGCATCGATGGTGCCTTTGGCAAAAGCGTCGGCGAGAGCGGAGAACGCCATATACTTGAACTGCACGGCCGTGCGCTTCATGCCGTAGGCCGACAGAATCACTTTGGCGGTGGCATCGGTGCCCGAACCTTCAGGGCCTGTGGCAATTTTTTTGCCTTTCAAATCCGCAACAGACTTGATTGGAGAGTCCTTGCGAACGATGAGGTGCACGTTCTCGGGGTAAAGGCGCGCCAGAATGCGCAAGTTGGAGAGCGGCTCCTGATCGGCGAAGGCCGCGGTGCCCTGAGAGGCCCAGGCAACAATGTCGGCCTGCGCCAGACCCATCTCGACATCGCCGCGCGCGATGGCCCGCAGGTTGTCGGTGACGTCGGCGGTGGTTTGCGCCACGGCGATGAGGCCGGGCACGCCGCAGTTACCGCCGCGATCGCAGTCGCGCGAGCCCGGCGGGTTGGAAATGGCATTCGCAATCAGGCCTCCGAAGGGGAAGTCGGTGATGCCGGTGGGCCCTGCGCCGATGCGGATGACGCGGGTTTCTTGAGCGTATGCGACCGAACACACCAGTATCGCGATCAGAAGCGTCAGATTCAGACGGGTGGCGGCGCTAGAAACCCATTTCATCGCTGAAACGAAACACCGCACGTCATGTAGCTCCCACTACTTTTCCCCGGCCCCTATGAGACCTCCACCTTGAGGTGTCACATACCACATACTACGTGTAGGCGCTGCCTTTGGTTGCCCCTACTGGGTTGATTCCGTTTTGTTGTGGCAGGGCTTCCACAGGTCTATTCTTAAGGCTGGAATATGGCCCCCATGCGGCAGCGAAGTGGGGCAACACGAGGCAGGGCAAAAAAGCATGTTACAGATTCATCAAATCCCGGTTCTAAAGGATAACTTCATCTACCTGATGCGCGAACCGGTCAGCGGTTGCGTTGCGGTGGTCGACCCCCCCATGGCCGCGCCGGTTTTGGATTTGGCGCTGCGCCTGGACTGGAAAATCACCCACATCCTCAACACCCACCATCACGACGACCATGTCGGCGGCAACATCGACATCAAGAATGCCACCGGCTGCACCATCGTCGGGCCCGCCCACGACTTCGAGCGCATTCCGGGCATAGACGTGCAGGTGAAGGACGGCGACACGTACGACTTCGGCAAGGCGCAAGCGACGGTGTTCTTCGTGCCCGGCCATACCAGAGGCCACATCGCTTACTGGTTCAAAGGCTCGGCGGCGCTGTTCTCGGGCGACACATTATTTTCAATCGGCTGCGGAAGACTGTTTGAAGGCACGCCGCAACAGATGTGGACGAGCCTGTCGCGGCTCCGCGCCTTGCCGCCGCAAACCCAGGTTTACTGCGCGCACGAATATACCGAGAGCAACCTGCGTTTCGCGGTCTCAGTGGACCCGAACAATGCCGCGCTAAGAAAGCGTGAAGCAGAAGTACGCGCGCTACGGTCGGTGGGAAAATTCTCGGTGCCCTCAACGCTGGGCGAAGAGTGCGCCGCCAATCCATTCCTGCGCGCCGATGCTCCAGAACTAGCCGCAGCCATCGGCATGACTGGACGCGATCCGGTGGATGTCTTTGCGGAAGTGCGGAAGCGGAAGGATAGTTTTTAACTCTCCCGCTGCATCCAAACGGCCTTCTGGCGGCATATCATTGTTGAAGGGGTGGACTGACCGCTCCACAACGGAGTGTCGTTATGGAACCCCATCTTCATTATTGGGCTATGTGGTGGCTGATCTTTCCACTGATATGGTTTGCATATGGCCTTATCCGTATGGGATTGCGGCACCATCGGCATAAGAAAATTCTGGACGTGATCGGCATATACGCGGCGGCAGGCAAAGAGCCGCCCGCCGATCTGCTGGAGATATTGCGTCATGGCCACCATCACCATGGCCAGGGGCAACGCCGATGGATTCTCACAGGCTGTCTCGCAATCGCTTTCGGACTGTTAGCCTATTTTGGCTCGCGACCGGGCTTCACGATCCCCGCAGTGATCCTGGCTGCGGTAAGCGTTGGAATATTTCTGTCCCGCAGGCCTGTCGAGCATCACCCACCGCGCGGCGGTAAGTCACATAGGCATGACAATTAGGAAACTGGCGACGGCGTTTCTGCCTCATCTGCTAACAAGCGCTGCACAAGATTTTGTTACTGTGCAAACGATTGACAGCTGCACGCGCCAAGCGTACCAACCGGCGCTTCGGGCAATACAAATAAAGGGAGGCCGTTTCCATGACGATGATTATTGCGCGCAGTGCCTCCTCGGGCGGCAAGCTAACCTGCTTTAGCGCCCCGCGACCGGAATCGCGCATTCCGGTTTCTTCCCTGAGAATTCATACACTTATTGCCTGATCCCGCGGTCTTTCCGAGACGCCGCCGAGATCGGCGGACCCGAAAAGAAAGACCTGCTATGACCACCCCTGTTCCCCACTTTAGCCAAGAAATACGCACGACCCTGACGCTGGCCGCGCCGCTTGCGCTGGCGCAGCTGGCCCAGATGGGCATGGGCCTGACCGATACCGTGCTGCTCGGCGCTTTGGGTCGCGATGCCTTGGCCGCCGGTGGTCTTGGGGCCGGACTGTTCTTCACGACCGCCATGGTGGTGCAGGGTCTGACCATGAGCGTGGGGATTCTGGTGGCGCACGCGCGCGGCGCCGCGCTGCCAGAGAAAGTCGCGCCGCTCCTGCGGGCGGGATACGTGCTGACCGCGCTGACGGCGATTCCCCTCATGCTGATCCTATGGAACGCCGAATCCTTACTGCTGGCCTTGGGCGAACCACCGAGATTGGCCCACGACGTGGAGCGCTACGTGCGGATCTTGCTGTTCGCCGCACCGGCCTCGATGTGGCTGGGGGTTCAGCGCTCGTATCTGACCGCCATGGATAGAACGCGGTTGGTCATGATGGTGTCTTTCGCCGCATTGATCATCAACGGCGTGCTGAACTACAGCCTGATCCACGGCAAATTCGGTTTGCCCGAGATGGGATATTTGGGCTCGGCCACCGCCACGTTGATCGCGGTGTGGATCATGTTCGGCGCCACTGCCGCGGGGATGCGGCGCGTGCGGCCCACGCCTGCCAAATTCATCGCGGTAGATTGGCCGGTCGTGCGCGAATTGCTGACGCTCGGTTGGCCGATCGCACTGACGCTGGGTGTCGAGATCATGTTGTTCCTGGTCGGCGCGTTGATGATGGGCGTGCTGGGCACAACAGCGCTGGCGGCGCATCACGTCGCGATCCAGGTGGCATCGCTGACATTCATGGTGCCGCTGGCTGTGAATCAAGCGGCCAATGCGCGTGTTGGATTTTATATGGGTGCGCAGATGCCGTTCGCCGCTCGGCGCGCTGGTTTCGCGGCCATTACGCTCGGTGTGAGTTTCATGGCGGCGATGGCGTTACTGCTGCTCGCCGCACCCTACGAGATCGCGCTGCTGTTCAATTTAAAGCCGGACAAACCGGAAGATGCCGCGGTGATTGCACTGATTGTGCAACTGTTAGCGATCTGCGCGCTCTTTCAGGTTTTCGATGGTGCGCAGACGATTGCCGCAGGAGCATTACGCGGCATGAAAGATACGCGCGTGCCGGCGTTGCTGGCCGGCCTCAGCTATTGGGCCATCGGTTTTCCGGTGGCCTGGACGTTGGGATTTCCGCTGGGCTTAGGCCCGGTTGGAATTTGGTGGGGCCTTGCGTTCGGCCTTGCCGCTGCGGCGGTGGTGCTGAATATCCGGTTCTTAAGATTAAGCGGCCGCTTGGTTAAAGCGGCCGCTTAAAATCCGTTAAAATATAGCGGGCGCTAAGCGGCTTCGACGCACATGGCGATGCCCATGCCACCGCCGATGCAGAGCGTGGCTAGGCCTTTTTTGCGGCCGCTTTTCTGCAGCTCATGCAGCAAGGTAACAAGTACGCGGCAGCCCGACGCACCGATCGGGTGTCCGAGTGCAATCGCGCCGCCGTTGACGTTGACCTTCGTCGGGTCAAGGCTGAGGCCTTGGCACACAGCCAGCGACTGCGCAGCGAAAGCTTCGTTGGCTTCGATCAGATCGAGATCGGCAACCGTCCAGCCGGCTTTCTTGAGCGCCAGTTGCGTTGCCGGGATGGGACCGGTACCCATGAGGGCCGGGTCGACACCGGCTTGTGCCCACGACACGATGCGCGCGAGCGGCTTCAGCCCACGCTTCTGAGCTTCCGCGGCGGACATGACCGTTACGGCAGCGGCGCCGTCGTTGATGCCCGAGGCATTGCCTGCCGTGACGGAGCCATCTTTCACAAACGCTGCCTTCAACTTGCCGAGCGAATCGGCCGTTGTTCCAGCGCGCGGATATTCGTCGGTGTCGAAGGCCTTTTGTTCGCGCTTGACCGTAATCATCACGGGCACGATTTCGTCCTTGAACTTGCCGGCTTTGATGGCGGCTTCGGCTTTGGCTTGCGAGCCGGCAGCAAAATCGTCCTGAGCGCCGCGCGTGATTTGCAAGAGCTGGGCAAGATTTTCGGTGGTGGTGCCCATGTGGTAGTTATTGAAGGCGTCCCAGAGGCCGTCTCTGATCATCGTGTCGATCATCGACGCATCGCCCATCTTGACGCCGTTGCGCAAGTGGATGGCGTGGGGCGCGAGGCTCATGCTTTCTTGCCCACCGGCAACGACGATAGAGGAATCGCCCGCCTTGATGCTCATGGCGGCGAGCGCCACGGATTTTAAACCCGAACCGCAGACCTGATTGATGGTCATGGCCGGAACTTCCTTCGGGATGCCGGCTTTCATCGAAGCCTGGCGTGCGGGGTTCTGACCGGCGGCGGCCGTCAAAATTTGTCCCATGATAACGTCAGATACATCGGCGGGATCGATCTTCGCGCGCTTCAAAGCTTCGGCGATCACCACCTGACCTAATTCGGCGGCGCTAAGACCACTGAGGGAGCCATTGAACGCACCGATCGCGGTGCGCGTCGCGGAGGTGATGACGATATCGGCCATGAAAAACGCTCCAAATGTGTGGGGATAATGTGGTGACCTTTTATGCCGCCTGCCAGCCCTCGGGCAAGGCCGTTATTGCGATGCAGCATTAAATGTGGAACTTCAAGGCTTTGGCGGGTCTTTCAGCCACGCCAAGACCGGTTCATAGACGTTTTTCGGGGCGCTGCCGGCGGCCACCATGCTGATATGCCCGTACTCCATCTCGCGCGCGGCGGCGCCGGGGATGAGCCGTGCAAGACGGCGCGCGGACTCCGGCGGCACGATACGGTCGCGCAATGGAATGAGCGCCAGCGTGGGGCAAGATATGCGGCGCGGATCAACCACCGCTTCACCGACTTTCCAACGGCCCTGAATCGGGTCGTTGGTGCCGTACCATTTGAAAAGTATCTCCTGCGCCACCGGCGCGGCCAGCGGTACGCCATCGTTAAGCCAATCCTCGAGTTCGACAAAATGCCGCGCGTGGTCCGAGCGCGGATCGAGTGCGGCGAACTTGCGAAACTTGCGGCCCACCAATGTCGGATCGAGCGAAGCGAACATCGCTTGCAGCAAATCGACCGAGATGACGCCCTCGGCTTGCATCGCGATTTCAATGGGCGTGCGCGAAAAATTTATCAGCGCGCGCGACGCTTCGGTGCCTTCCTGAAAATCCCAAGGCACCGCGAGCAGCACAAGCGCTGAGACGAGGTCAGGGCGCAGTACGGCGGGCGCCGCCGACAATACGCCGCCAAGGCAATACCCCACCAGACGCGGGATTTGGCCGGTGCGGGATTTGATTTCCTCCAAGGCCGGAACCAAAACGCCTTCGATATAGTCCTCGACCGTGAAGGCTCTTTCGGCGGCCGTGGGATCGCCCCAGTCCAATAAAAATGGGCGAAAACCGGCCGCCGCAGCGGCGCGCATGAAACTGCGGTCTTCGGCCAGGTCGAGAATGTAGGCGCGGTTGACGAGCGAAGGCACGGCGAGAACCGGCACGCCGTCTTCTGGGCCGCCATAAGAATGTAAGGTCGCGGCACCACAGCGCCATACCGGCGGCGGCGCGCTCAACGTGCGGCGATACGGATGCGCCTGGTAAGTTTTGATACCACGCACGAAGCTTTCCATGCGCGCGCCGGCTTCACGCGTGATGGCATTGATAAGCGCGGGGCTAAGGTTCACCGGGTTTTGCGCGGCGGCGCGGCGCGGCGCTTCGTGCGGGTCGAGCAGGCTTTGCAGCGCCTTCAAGGACAGCGAGACGTCGCTCGAGGGCGTCAAGCCGGCCAACGACATCTGCAAGATCCACCCCTCCATTGCCATGTGGAGACTGAGGGGCCGGGGTCCCGACCGGAGAGGCATTGGGGGATTTGCTGCTGCCGTCATGAGCGGAGGCCGTGGGGGCTGCGGGAGATACGTTTTTCATCATGGCCGCCGCCATTTGTGACCAGGCAGCGGCGGAGCCGGAAAGCTGAGCAGGGTCTTGGGCCAGTTTGGCCACCTGCTGCTGCCATAAATCGAGGTAGCGCTTGGCGAGCGCGTCGTAATCGGAGGCAGGCGGGGGCTTTTCGGTCATGACCGGAACTATAGTTACAGGGACGACGTGTGCCGATGACGGTCACCGCAAAGCAGATTCCTTGAATAATATTGCATTGGCGCTTTGACAGGCTACCATTGTGCATAGCTCAATAACAGGCAACTGGGAGCAGGGTGCGAAAAACATGGCTGAACAAGACACGGGCGGAAATACAGGCGCAAAGTCAGCCGTTATCACCATCAAGAAGTACGCCAATCGGCGGCTCTACAACACCGCAACATCGAGTTACGTGACCCTCGGCCATCTTGCTGAAATGGTTAAGGAAGGTGCGGATTTTGTGGTGACCGACGCGAAGACCAGCGAGGACATTACCCGCTCGGTTCTGACGCAGATCATTGTTGAGCAGGAAGGCAAAGGCCAGAACCTGCTGCCGATCAAGTTCCTACGCCAAGTCATAGGTTTTTACGGCGACTCGCTGGGCGGCCTGGTGCCGCGATACCTGGAACACAGCATGGAAGCGTTCCATCAAAACGAATCCTCCATGCGCGGCGCCATGCAGGAAGCGTTCAAAGGCCTACTGCCCGTGCAGCAGTTAGAGAAAATGGGCAAACAGAACATGGCGCTTTTCGAGAATGCCATGAAGATGTGGAACCCGTTCGCGGCGCAGCTGACCCGCGCCGCTACCCCTGCCGCCAACGGAACAGCACCGCAGGAAAAGGCTGAGGATATCGACGTGTTGAAATCCCAGCTCAATGCCATGCAGTCGCAGTTAGATAAGCTGGCTAAAGGGCGTTAAGGCGGCTTACTGCTCCGGGACTGTTAAACCCTTAAATAAACTCACAGTAGAACCAACCCAACCGGCGTTAATGGCCGGTTGTTGGCGCTGCGCGTGTGTGACGGATTTTAACAATCGCATAACGTGAAATAACAATATTTTACAATAAACTTTGAGTATTCATTGCTTTGGTTTCTTACAATCCATGGGTGTTAGCTCATACGCAGGATGGAGTACATCCGAGGAATAATCACTTCAGGTTGGGGAATTAAGTCATGGACGGTGGAATACCAATTAAGGCGGCGCCCGCGAATCGCGCCAGTTCAATCGACCGGCATGTGGGTGCGCGCATCCGTGAGCGCCGTATCATGTTGGGACTTAGCCAACAGCAGATGGCCGACATGATCGGCGTTACCTATCAGCAGGCCCATAAGTACGAACGCGGCATCAACCGCATCTCGGCAGGCCGCTTGTACGAAATCACCCGCGTACTCAACGTGCCGGTCACGTATTTCTTTGAAGGCTTGGAAGCCGCCGACGAAGACGCGATGAACCCACGCCAACGCATGTGCCTGGAACTCGCGCGCAACTTCGCCAGCATCGGCAACCAGAAGCACCAAGAAGCGCTAAGCCAGTTGGCCCGCGCGCTGGCCGTTCAGCAATAATCTAAGACTAAGCTCATCGGGGGATGGGCGCGGCCGAGGCAGCAAGCCTCGGCCGCAATATTTTTAAGGTGTCCACTCTGCTTTGACGCTTTCGTCCGTTTCGCGCGCCGCATACACGGCGTGTTTTTTTTGCGCGGTTTCGGGCGACAATCGCTGCAGCGCCCAGACCGCCGCACCGCGCACGAGGGCTGACTCGTCGTCCAGAAGATTTTCTATCGCAGGAATAAAAGCGGCATCGCTGCTGTTACCAACCGCGATCAATACGTTGCGGATGAAACGCGCGCGGCCAATACGTTTAACCGGCGAGCCGGAGAACATGGCGCGAAATGCGGCATCGTCGAGGCCGATAAACGTCGCGAGCTTCGGCGCGATGAGATGCGGGCGCGTCAGGAAATCGGCCTCTTCAGTCACGTGCGCGAATTTATTCCACGGACAAACCGCCAAGCAATCGTCGCATCCATAAATGCGATTGCCCATGAGCGGGCGCAGCTCGCGCGGGATGGGGCCTTTGTGCTCGATGGTGAGATAGGAGATGCAGCGGCGAGCGTCGAGTTTATAAGGCCCTGTGAAAGCCGCAGTCGGGCAAACATCGAGGCAATTTCGACATGCGCCGCAGTGGTCGGTTTCGTGCGTGTCGGGTTCGATCTCGAGCGTTGTGAAGACTTCACCCAGAAACAACCACGACCCGAAATCGCGCGAGACCACGTTGGTATGTTTGCCTTGCCAGCCGATGCCGGCTTGCTGCGCCAGCGGCTTTTCCATGACCGGCGCGGTATCGACAAAGAGTTTCACGTCGCTCCATGCCGCGAGCCATATGGCCAAGCGTCTGAGGCGTTTCTTTAAGACATCGTGATAATCGCGGTTACGCGCATAGACGCTGACTGTTGCACCGTCTTTTTGCGCAAGCGTGGCGCGCGGATCACTCGATGGCCCGTAATTGAGGCCGACCATGATGGCGGTACGCGCTTCGGGCCAGAGTACGTTGGGGTCGATGCGGCGGTCGGCATTGGCCTCTAACCAGCCCATGTCGCCGTGCTGGCCCTGGGCCAGGAAATCCGTGAACCAAGCCTTGGTATCATCGCGCGTGACGGCGGGTGTAAAGCGCACGACGTCGAAACCGCACGCGCGCGCGAACGCGCGAATGGCTTCGCGGTTAGGCGGCGGTGTCGTCGCGCTCATCTTCGTGACCGCGGGCTTGATCCGCCGCAAAAGCGGCGGCGAATTGGGTGAGGTTCTGGGCAACAATGGCCGCGCGCAAGCCCTTCATCATATGTTGATAGAAAGCGACGTTGTGCCAGGACAGCAACATGATGCCGAGAATCTCGTCGCTGCGAATCAAATGATGGTAGTAGGCGCGGCTGTAGTTGCGGCTGGCCGGACAATCGACGCTTTCATCGAGCGGACGCGGATCGTCGGCGTGCTTGGCATTACGCAGATTGAGCGTGCCGAAGCGCGTAAAAGCCTGGGCGGTGCGGCCTGAGCGCGTCGGCAAAACACAATCGAACATGTCGACGCCGCGCACCACTGCACCGACGATATCGAGCGGCTTGCCGACGCCCATAAGATAACGCGGCGCGGCGGTAGGCATATGCGGCATGGTGTGATCGAGCGTGGCGAACATCAGATCCTGCCCCTCGCCCACCGCAAGGCCGCCTATGGCATAACCACTGAAGCCGATGCCTTGCAGGGCTGCGGCTGATTCAGCGCGTAGGTTTTCGTGAATACCGCCTTGAACGATGCCGAAAAGGCCGTAGCCTTCGCGCTGCACGTAAGCCTGCTTGGACCGTTTTGCCCACCGCATCGACATGCGCATGCTTTCCGCGACTTCTTTTTCTTCAGCCGGAAACGGCGTGCATTCGTCGAAGGCCATGGTGATGGTTGCATCCAGCTGATGCTGGATCTGAATGGAACGCTCCGGCGTGAGGTGGTGTTTGGAGCCGTCGATATGCGACTGAAAGGTGACTCCGTCTTCGCTCATCTTGCGAAGTTTGGACAGCGACATGACTTGGTAGCCGCCCGAGTCTGTCAGCAGCGGGCCGGGCCAGTTCATAAGTTTTCGCACGCCGCCGAACTGGGCGATACGCTCGGCACCTGGGCGCAGCATGAGGTGATAGGTATTGGCCAGAATAATCTGCGCGCCGGTGGCGGCGACGGTTTCGGGGAACATGGCCTTCACGGTCGCCGCAGTGCCGACAGGCATGAAGGCAGGTGTATCGATCTCGCCGTGAGCGGTGACAAGACGCCCGCGCCGCGCCGCGCCGTCGGTGGCTTGAACCTGAAAAGAAAACGCGGTCATTGCGGGGCCCGTTCCAGCAGACTGGCATCGCCGTAAGAATAGAAGCGATAGCCTGTTGCAATAGCATGTGCGTAAGCAGTGCGCATCGTATCCATGCCGGCAAATGCCGAAACCAGCATAAAAAGTGTCGAGCGCGGCAAATGGAAATTGGTCATCAGAAGGTCGGCGGTCTTAATGCGCGTGCCCGGCGTAATGAAGATGGCCGTTTCGTCGCTGAAGGGCTGGACTGTGCCGTCATCGCGGGCCGCACTTTCGAGAAGCCGGAGGCTGGTTGTGCCGACGGCCACAATGCGGCCGCCCCGGATGCGGGCGGTGTTGATAGCGTCCGCGGCTTCGGCTGTGATCTCGCCCCATTCCGCGTGCATTTTGTGATCGGCGGTATCGTCGGCGCTGACTGGCAGAAACGTGCCGGCGCCGACATGCAACGTCACATACGCGTGCATAATGCCTGCGGCATCGAGCGCGGCCAAAAGCGCCGGTGTGAAGTGCAGACCTGCCGTCGGCGCAGCGACGGCGCCATCACGGGCGGCGTAGGCCGTCTGATAGTCGTCGCGATCACGGGCATCGTCGGCGCGGCGAATATATGGCGGTAGCGGCACATGCCCGACCTCCGCCAGTTTTGCCATCAACGCGGGGCCGGCAAGATTGAAGGTCACGGTGACGAGCGGACCGCCGCGCGACACCACATCAGCCGTAAGGCCGCCGGGGAATACGATGACATGGCCGGGCTTCAGCCGCTTCGCCGGACGCGCGAAACCCTGCCACGTCGCACCTTTAGAGTTCACATCTTGTGCGGCCATGGATTGCTTATGCAGGAGGAGTTCGACCGGCACATCACCGCGCCGGCCCAGCACGCGCGCCGGGAAAACCCGCGTATTGTTGAAGACCATGATATCGCCACGCATTAAAAGGCGCGGCAACGCTGCGACGGTGTGATCTGTGAGGTTGCTGCCTGCGACATGCAACAGCCGCGCGGCATCGCGCGGGACCGCAGGGCGGTCGGCGATGTGATCAGGCGGCAAATCGAAATCGAATAAATCAACGCGCATGCGGTTGTATGAAATTTAGGATCGCGGGAGGAGAGTCAGGGCCTTATAGTCAAGCAGCGGCGGAATGGAAAGATAAGGGTAGCTGGCGTGTCTTGGGTATTTCGTAAGCTGGATGGGTTTTTGGGGGGGCGTGGCCATCGCCGCAGGCGGTGTTGCCGCCAGCCAAGCCCAAACCTTCATGATCCAGTATGTTCAAAGATTGGGCGGGCATTTCGACGAAGCCAAAGCGCATTTAAACAGTGTGCAGCATGGGCTGCTCTATCAGGTGATGAGCGAGACCGTACGGCGGGAATTGGAAGCCGAAGCCCAGCGCCGGGTGGCGGCTTTACAAAACGCCTATCAGGCCATTACCGAAGCCAATATTTTCACCAAGCCGTTCGCTTTCCTACGTCACGCGGATACGACAATGATCGCCGGCACATGGCGCGACTTTGCGCCGGGCCTGCCGACCAGCGCCGACAGCATCGTCTATATCATCCTCGGCATGTTGGTAGGCTTTGTGATCTACGAGATCGTCAAATTGCCGGTGGTGGCATTGATACTGGAGCCACGCCGCCGCAAATTCCGGCGTCGGGATTAGCCCTGCCGCGCTAGGGTACGCTCGTCGTAATCGCGGCGGTCGACGTCGCGCGCAGATCACATTTGGGCGACATATCCATCAAAACGCCGATGGAGCCGTTTAAAACAACGTGCTGAACATAGCCCGCCAGCTTGGAAAGTTTGATGCTGTACTGCGCGAGCCCTGTATCGACAGCGGCCTTGAGTGCGGGAAGCTGCGATTCAAGGTATGCTGGCGTCATCTCGACAGCAGCACCGGCCGCAATCGCACCACTGGTCCATCGACCGATCTCGGCGCCCGTCTCGGTATTATAATAAATCAGCACCGCGCTGTCGGGGGTGCCGCCGGCGTTTACGATACGCACACGCGATAGATAACCACCGCTGGCAGATGCATAGACATTGCCGGCTGTTGAAGCATCAGACGAAAAGCCCGTCGCGCAACTTGTGAGATTGCCCAACACGCCCGGTTCGGGTGACCACAGCACATGCTGCATATAGCCTGCAAAGCTGCTGCTGATTTCGAAATTGTAGTACGTGCGCGTGGTATCGGTGATGGGCCGGGTAGCATTGACAGGTGTGGCATTTTTTTCGATCGTCTGCAGATCGATTTGCGGCGCCGCGTTGGCGGAAATAGCCGTGCTTGTCCAGGTTCCAACCGCTTCGCCGGTGCCGACGTCGCGCAACGTAATCGTGACCGTGCCCTTAGCAGCGGAGTTGTTGAAGAAGCGCAGATACGACCGACCCAAATACTGCGCATTGGGACTGATTATATTGCTGAGAAACTGGCGATCCTTACCTTGCAGCCGGTCAATTGCTTTGCTGATTTGAATTTTCGGAACGGTTATGCCCGAGTTTATGCGGGTTACGGCAAGACCGGTTTCCTTCAATATATTTTCAATCTGCTCGAAAGTGGCGCTCGGAAAGGCCGAGCGCATCACCGCCCACGCGCCCGCAACATGCGGGGTCGACATGGACGTGCCGCTTTTAACAACAAGACCCGTACCAGTGTTCGATGCGCCCGCGACGCTGACGCCCGGCGCCATGAAGTCGAGGATAGAAGCGAAATTCGAGAAGCTGGCAATCGTCGTATCGTCGTTAGTGGCGCCCACGGCGACCGCCGACGAAATGCAGGCAGGTGTGATGGTCTTTCCTGTCAGCCCGTTGTTACCAGCCGCAGCGACCACGGCAATGCCCTTTTGCCGCAGCATGTCGATGACGCTTTTGCGCGGATCTTCATCGCAATAGCCGTCACGGGTTGTACCGCCGACGCTATAGTTGACCGCCGCGATCTTCAGCTCCGCCGCGTGTTCGTTGATGTAATCGAGCGCATCGAGAACCACGAGCGTGTCCGTCAGTTCGCAAGGTGCCGCATCCGGGAAGCAAGCAGTAGCATCGGTTTCGGTCGAGAACACGTCTATCGGCACGATTTTCGCACCGCGCGCGACGCCGAAATTCACACCATCATTACCCGCCGCGACGGACGCTACATGCGTGCCGTGGCCACAGCGTGTCCCGCCGGCGGGGCAATTGGATGCAGCACCAGGGCCGATCTGCGGCGTCGTGCCGGAGGGGCAGTTGTTTTTAGTGGTGGTGCCGAAATCGGAGGAGAAACACGCATCGCCGGTGTTCTTGCCTTTCAGCATTGGGTGATTGAAGTTGAAACCGTCGTCGATCACGGCAATCGCGTATCCGGAACCGTCGAAACCGCGCGACCACGCGCTAGCGACATCTATCGACGCAATCCCTGTGCTGACCTGGATGCTTTCCAAAGACCGCGTGGCATTTTCCATGCGACGTTCGCGGCGCACGAGCGACACCGATTCCACATCGGGCGACGCCATAAGTTCGAGAAGTTGTTCCTGGTTCACCGTTGCGCCCATGAAGGGCAACGTGCGGAAAGTCTTAGTCGGCCGGACGCGCGCATTGCGGAAAGACGCCTCGGTATTCTCAAGTGCGGCGGCCACAGCCGCGCGTTGACGCACGGTCGATTGAATCGCCGACCAAGGTACGCCGGCAGCCTCGGCCTTCATGCGCACGATCACACGTGCCTGGCCGTCGCGCTGAACGCGTTTCAATACGTCGCTGCTGTCGGCATGCACCGGCACCGCGGCGGCGACGGCGAGAAACGCTCCCATAACCCAAAGGAGGCGGCGGGACAGCAGGCTGGAAAAGGAGCGGGAAATGGGGGGAATGGCTGCGGTCATGATGTGCACGGACTTAGAAACACAAACGCGCGCAGCAGAAGCCGCGTTGCGCCCAAACCCAATAAGCCGTGAAACCGTGTGATCGAGCCGCATTATGGCGTTTCGCCCGCGTGCTGTCCATTGCCGCAATTGCCCAGCCAGCGTTTCATTCCGGGCTTAATAAACCCTTTCCAGTCAATGGCCTAAGCGAGAAACTTGCTGCGCAGTTATCAGAAGTAGGTAGAATACCGCCGGCCCTGGGCAGAGCTTTCAAAGTATTTCCCTAACGATACCAAGGAAATACCCGCCCGACGGTCGCCCGTCCTTTGTTGGCGGGCCTGGGGAGCCGGACATGACGGACAGAGACGCACAGGCGAAACCTCCGGCCAACCGGCCCAATCTATTGCCGACGGCGGTCCTGTTTCTGGGCGCGGCCGGGACTTACGGCGTTGTCGCCTTCCAGGCGCTTTTGAACGGCCACACCTCGGGCGAGGAGGTCGCGTACCTCATCAAATCGCTGTGGTACGCCAGCGGCCTTGTGTCGCCCTACACCGCCACCGACGCCACAGCGCGGATGCCGTTCTACTTCTATCAGCTGGGTTTCTGGCAGGAACTTCAGGGCATGGGACGTATCCCTGCCCGCATGCTGTCGATCGGCATCGGCGTCATCAACGCGGCGTTGCTGTTTGCGATCTGCCGCCGCTTAACGGCCAACACGCTCGTTGCCGCCGCAGCAGTGTTCATTTTCCTCGCGACACCGGCGACGAGCTTTTACTTCGCTACCGCGACGCCGACGGCAACAGTATCGATGCTGCACCTTGCAGCGATCTGGTTGATCGTTACCAGCCTTGGCCGCCCGCGCCCTTGGATAACGTTGCTCATGGGCGTGCTGTGTGCGGCAATGTTCTTCTATCGTCAGAACATGCTGCTCAGCATCGTCGTGCTAGCGCCATTATATATTGCCGCCATTGGTCGCCAGCGCATGGTCCATGCACTGCTGCTGATTGCAGCGATTGCGGCCGTGATGGGCGGTGTACTCTCGGCCTTTCCACCGAGGTTGGGTGAATACGCGTTACGTCTGCCCGTGATCTCGCCCTGGCTGAGCGATGCCGGATTGCTCGCACCGAACTTCACCTTAATCGATAAAGGCACGACCGCCGACACGACCATGGGGCCGGCTTTCGCGCGCTTAAATCTCAGCGATCTTTTGAATGCGTTCGTGTTGCCTTATAGCGGCACGTTGTTTCTGGCGGTGCTGCTGCTGGCATTCGCCGGACCCGGTCTGCGTGTTCTGTGGATTGCGCCGCTGTATTTCGTGTGGCTTGTGCTGGGACACTATCTGGCCTCGCAAGGCACCTGCCCACGCTGCATTCTCTCCTATGCGCCTTATTTCAGCGCGATAGGCGCGCTGGCAGCCGCGCTGACACTGGCGATGATTTCGCTGCGGGCGCGGCGCAAAGGGGTGCCGCAAGCGCCGTTGGTGCTGATCGGTGCAGTTCTGGCGGTGGGACTCAACACATTCGCGCCGAACTTCGCGACACAGGCCGATGCCCGCGCGTTCCCGGTGCCGATGATGATCAACCCAGGTGCTGCGACGGAACTGGCCGAAATCGAAACCATGGCACGATGGATTTCGAGCCAGGCACAGGGACGCGAACCTATTCTCGTGCTGCACAGCCTGGGAACCAAAAACCTGGCCGCACTTCCCTACGCCGTGTTTCTGTCGGGCCACATGATTCCGGCGCAAAGTATCGAACCGGCACTCAGCAAGCGCGTTATTAATGCGAAGCTCGGCGGGCAAGCCCGCGAGGCCGTGCAAGCGGCCATCGAGGAAGAGACATTGTGGAGCGACGAGACGCTGGCGCGCTGGATCGAACGCGACTACGACGCGATCATTCTTCAGCAGGACACAACATACGATCAACGTCCGCTGCTGGCGCAGATCACGCCGCGCTTCAATCTGGCGGCGACCATCATATTCCGCGGCGAAACCGTTCAGCTTTATAAGCGGAAGACAGCACAGTGAAGCCGGCGCAGTGAAGACAGTACAGTAACGTCATCAATGGCTTCACCCGCATCAACCTTAGCGCCATGGCCGTTCTACAGCGACGATGAGATCGCGGCGGCGAGCGTGGTCTTACATACCGGCCGCGTCAATTACTGGACCGGCGGCGAAGGTAAGCTGTTTGAAACCGAATACGCGGCACATTGCGGCGTTGCGCACGGCATCGCCATCGCCAACGGTACGCTCGCATTGGAAATCGCGTTAGAGGCCCTGGGTCTTGGCGCCGGAGATGAGGTCGTCGTGCCGGCGCGGACGTTTATTGCCACGGCGTCGGCGGTGGCGCGGCGCGGCGCAAAACCGGTGGTCGCGGACATCGATCCGGTCTCGCAAAATTTGACAGCGGCGAGCGTTGCCGTGGTCTTGAGCGCGCGCACCAAAGCCGTCATCCCGGTGCATTTGGCGGGCTGGCCCGTTGATATGGCGCCACTGATGGCATTGGCGGAGCATCACGGCTTCAAGGTCGTGGAAGATTGCGCGCAGGCGCACGGCGCCATGGATCGGGGACGCCCTGTAGGAAGCATTGGACACATCGGGTGTTTTTCCTTTTGCCAGGACAAGATCATCTCGACCGGCGGCGAAGGCGGCATGATCGTCACTAACGACAGCGTACTATACAAACGCATGTGGGCGCTGCGCGATCACGGCAAGAGTTTCGACCGCGTGAATGCCGTCGACACGCCACCGGGCTTTAAATGGCTGGTAAGTACGTTCGGCACCAATGCACGCCTGACAGAGTTTCAGTCCGCTATTGGTCGTCTGCAGTTAAAAAAATTGCCGCATTGGACAGCGCAGCGTAACGCCCATGCCGCCCGCATCACCGAAGCGTTAAGCGGCCTGAATGCTGTGACAGTCCCGCGCCCGCCGGCTGATGTCGTGCATGCCTACTATAAATATTACGCCTTCGTGACGCCGAACGCACTGAAGGACGGATGGTCACGCGACCGGATTTGCGCCGAACTGAATCAAAAAGGCATTCCCGCTATTGCCGGAGCCTGCCCGGACATTTCGCACGAAGATGCTTTTGCCGCCGCAGGTTATCGCGCGCAACCCGCACACCCTAAGGCCGACGCCATAGCCGATACAACTTTGATGCTGCCCGTGCATCCCAATCTGACACCAGAAAATGTCGGCTTCATTGCCGAAACCACGCGCGCGGTGATTGCGTCCGCGACACGCTGAGCGCGACGCGTTATAAAGTCCGTCATGACCGCCGTAGCGCCACCTCGCCTCCACATTCTTCTTCTCGATCCGTTTTTTCGGCTCGCCGACCAGCCCGGCGCGACCCGCAGCTATGACATCGGATGCAGGCTTACGCAGGCCGGACACCGCGTCAGCGTACTGACCACATCCGCCGCGTTAAAAAACGAAGCGCCCGAGATCGACGGCATGACGGTGACGACTGTGCGCGTTCATACGCGCGCGCGCTTCGGGTATCCCGTGGCGAAATATGTCATCGACACATTCAGCCGCAGGGCGACGTGGCGGATGTGGCGCGCGGCGGGCGATGTCGACGCCGTATTAGCCACCGACCAGCCGCTAAGTCTGCTGCCAATGGTGATGCTGTTCTGCGCGGTGCGTGGGATTCCCTGGGTGCTGGACGCACGCGAGGGCATGCCCGAAAAGCCAGCCGCGACAGCATCGTTGCGCATGCGCATAGATACATGGATCGAGCGCGCCATCTTTCGCGTGGCGGCGCGCAGTGCGCGGCAGATCATTGTGCTGTCGCGCGACGTGAAAGACGCGCTGACGGCGCAAAGAATTCGCGAAGCAAAAATATTAGTCAGCGCACCGGGTTGCGACACGACGCTGTTTACCGCGCAGCCCGGCGCGAATTCTCCAGCCTTGTCTGCTTACCCTCACCTCGCCCAAGGCGCTTTGGTCGTTTATGCCGGCGCCATGGAAGCATCGCGGCCGCTCGATGCTATTCTTGAGCTGGCGGCGGCGGCACAATCACGCGACGGCAGCACCGCAAAATTTGCGCTGTGCGGCGATGGTCCGATGCGCGGCAAACTAGAAGCGCGCGCGTTGGAGCTGGGTATTCTCGGTAAGAGCTTATGGTTTCTCGATCCGTTGCCGCGGCGAGAATTGCCGTTTCTGCTAAGTGCGGCCAGCGCGGTTATCATGGGCGAAGGCCGTCCCGCAGCGCGCGGTTCGTTGCATCTGTTCTTTGATGCATTAGCAGCGTCGCGGCCTGTCATTCTTGCGACGACGGGATGGCAAAAAGAGTTGATCGAAGGCCGTGGCGCGGGCCTTGGCTTGCCGGAAGGCGATATAACTACTGCCGCGCGCGAGTTGGTAGACTATTTGAAAGATGGTGACGGACTGAGACGCGCCAATCAGCAGGCAGCCGCGCTGGCGGCGGGGCGTTTCAACCTCCACCGCATTGCGCGGGAAATCCGCAGCCTTATCGAAGAAAGTGTTTCCGCCGATCCGCGCCACGCCGTGATGCGTCGGCGCAGCTTGCGCGCAAAACGCATTCTGGATGTCATCGTTTCCGCCATCGGATTAATTGTGTTGTCGCCCGTGATGCTGCTGTTGGCGATCATCATACGGATAAAAATGGGCGGACCGGCTGCGTTTACGCAAATGCGCACAGGCCTAAAAGGCAAGCTGTTCCGGATTTACAAATTTCGCACCATGACGAATGCGCGTGACGCCGTCGGCGCTTTGCTGCCCGATGACGCGCGCCTGACACCGCTGGGAATTTTTCTGCGGCGGTTTTCGCTGGATGAGCTACCCCAGCTTTTAAATATACTGCTGGGCGATATGAGTCTTGTCGGGCCGCGGCCGCTGCTGCCGGAATATCTGCCGTACTATTCGGCTGAACAGCGCCGCCGTCACGATGTGAAGCCGGGTGTGACAGGCTGGCTGCAAATTAACGGTCGTAACGCACTCACATGGGAAGAGAAGTTCGCGCACGACGTCTGGTACGCCGACAACGTAGGCTTCTGGCTGGACATCAAAATTATCGTCAAAACGTTCTGGAGCGTGCTGACCGGCAAAGGCATCAGCGCCGACGATCACGTCACCATGCCCAGATTCGACGAAATCATGGCGCGCAAACAAGGCGCTGAAGACGTTTGATGTCTTTTAAGCTGCCGGCCCACGCAAAGCATTTTTTCATAGCACCGTCCCCCACAGCAACGATGATGCGAGGATGCCTGAGACGATAACCAGACGCAATAAAAGTAACATTTTGCAGGGGCTGTATTTTTCTGTGGCTACACGCCTGACCCTTTTTGCACGTAAAGCGTTATAATGGTGAAACCGGGTCTAATCCCGGCAGAGTAATATGACTTAGCCCCCCCCCAACGAGACCCCACCGTGCACAACAAGCTTCCAAATCTTGCTGCCCTGACCGCCATAGCCGTTCTGCTGGGAGGATGAAGCAGCATCGGCAAAGGCGTGACCCAGGCCATTATGGAAAAGGCCGAGGAAAAGCCTGCCCCGGAAACCAGCATGTGTGAGGTGACCGGTCCGGAGTTCACCGGCCTCGACAAGACCTTGAAAACCGCTACGCCGACATCGCACAAAACCACCCGTTTAGTGATCGTTCACGGCATCGGCCCGCAGCTGCCGGGCCATTCGGAACGCCTGCAACGCAATCTCATACGGTCTCTGGGATTGGACAGCATCGACCCGACGGTCAAGACCATCGCGCAGAAAGCGCCGCGCGACGCGAAGACCACGGCACCCGATGTAGACTTAGGGTCGTTGCGTATTTCACGTTACGCCAACGCTCAAGGCGCAGAACTTCTGACTTTCGAGCTTACCTACGCGAGCCTGTTGGACGATGAGCGCAAGGCCATCGCCTTTGATGAATACGGCATTTCAGCTAAGGCGCGTGCGGATCTGAATATTTCGCTGAAGGGTTTAATCAACAGCTTCACGGATCCCCTGGCTTATGGCGGCACCAAAGGCGATGCGATCCGCGGCAGCATGCTGCAAGCCCTGTGCTGGGTGGGGCGGGGCGAGTGGGCCGACTACCCAACCGCTGCGCATGAGGCCTGCGCATGGCAGGACACGAAGCGTAACGTCATCCATGACGACGACATAATGATTTCGACCCACAGCCTTGGCAGCAAAGTGGCGCTCGACAGCTTGGCGACTTTGGGCACATTCCGCGATTCTCTAGGAAAAGACCCTAAAACGCGGGCCTGACTGGCCTTTTCGTTCACCCCCTCACGGGGAGGGCCGAACGCGTACATCCGGCGTTCGGCCGTGTCACCTGCAAGCCGGCGCTTGCCGGCCTCAAGGAACTCCTTCGACCAGACGTAATAGAGGCTTTGGGCAATACCCTCGCGACGGCACAACTCGGCAATGCTGTCTTCGCCGCGCAGGCCGTCCAGCACGATGCGTATCTTGTCTTCGGCTGAAAAATGCCGCCGGGTCGCCC
>CANJRA010000006.1 GCA_947476625.1 Fidelibacterota bacterium | reverse complement strand
CGGCAATGCTGTCTTCGCCGCGCAGGCCGTCCAGCACGATGCGTATCTTGTCTTCGGCTGAAAAATGCCGCCGGGTCGCCCGGCGAATGTCCTTGAGTACCCGCTCAGCTGGGGCCTTCGTGTTCATGGGTTTTGGTCTCATCTTCGTTCCTCCGTCACTGCGATGAGACCAAAATCCTCCCCTACTCACCACCCCAATTCTGTCTCATAGGCGCTGACGGCGTACAATTTAACAACATTGTGATTGTAACTCCCGATGTGAAAGAACTGGCTCAGCGGGTCGCCGCCGCGGGGTTTAAAGTGTCGCCCGTGCGCAAAATGGATCCTTCACCATTGAAGTCTGGCAAAAGTATAGAGCTCGCAATAACCAACGATCCCGATGGCTTTCAACTCGAGTTGCTGCAAATTAATCGCTAAGGGGGGCTGGCGGGGGGACGCGATCATCTCGCTGCCCGGCTGCACATTGGCTGCGAGATGATCTGCTTGATAAATATAGGAAGCGGTGGCGTCCCCGGCGCGATTTGAACGCACGACCCCCAGATTAGGAATCTGGTGCTCTATCCAGCTGAGCTACGGGAACTTGGCCACATTGATGCAGACGCGTTATAGCATGAGGGGCGGTGGAGATGTAGGGCTTGTCTTAGCGCCGTATTTGCTTTTGCATGGCTAACAGATCGTCAGTTCCATACGCCAACCCCTTCACAGCTTTCTTTATTCTGCCACATAGCTCGAACCCCATGTTTTTGTATAGCTTTCGTGCACGCTTGTTTTTTTCAAAGACGGTCAAATGGACAGAGTCAAATTTGCCCCGGCACATTTTCAAAACTCTAGCCGTCAGTTTTGTGCCCAAGCCTATTTCTCTATACTCCGGGAGTAGACCCATTCCGAGGTCTACAAGATGGCTAAGCGAAGGCAGCCCCCAGCGGTAAACGACTACGAATCCTACAACACGCTCTCCATCCACAGCTACTAAAAAGGGAGTCTTGTTGCGCAGAATTTTTCGAAACGCCTTGCGCACGCTAGCTAATGGCGGAGCTTCGTATTCAGTTAAGTAGCGCCGTTCCTTCGCAATAGCATCCCAGCACAATCTGTAGCTCGCGGCGTCCTTAAACACGATAGGTCTGATTTTTACGACCATTGCTTATCCCCCCAATTTTTTCGCTCCCATAAGCATACAAATCTGAGCGGACAAAAAAAGAGGGGCGCGCTTTCGTCAAAGCGCGCCCGAGGCCACCTTAGGGAAATCGTCGAAAAGGTTAGTGTACGCGGACCGGCTCTAAATCGTTTTGACGGACGGCCGCCCAGGCTTGGTCGAAGCTTTGGGCTGCGCCGAGCGGAACGCCGGCGGCGCTGTGGATGGTCCACATCGGCACATCGTTCACCAGGGCGCGGCGGATATAAGCCAGCTCGCGCAAACCCAGGCGGGCGAGGTCGAGTGGGGTTGCGCCGCTTTCGGATGTGAGGATGGTGTGAGGTTCGGTCAGGGCTATAACGCCGTTTTCGTCGGCGTCGTGGTCTTGGTCATCGATGTCTTGGTTGTCGATGCCGTCCTCGAGCTCACCGGCTTCCAAATCCAAGTCGGTATCCAAGCTGCTGTCTTTATCTTTGTCCAACATGTGATCCTCCTTTCGAGCGATCAGACCATGGCGGCCCTTCTACAAGTTTAAATGGCGCCGCCGCTGGTTTCGTTCCCGCAAAATTCTACCTTTGTGGGTCTAAATCGATGGTCTTGGGGGCAACTTTTTTCTTCGCAGCACTTTTGATCTCGATCTGGGTGACTTTCGGCTGGGGCACCGGGCGTTCTAGCTCGATATGCAGGAGGCCATTGACCGTTTCCGCGCCGCGCACTTCGATGCCCTCGGCCAGCACGAAGCTGCGTGTAAACTGGCGCGCGGCAATGCCGCGGTGCAGATAAATCCGGTTTGCCGCCGTGTCTTCGAGTTGCTTGCCGCGGATGACGAGCTGGTTGTCCTCCACACTGACGGTGAGGTCGTCTTCGGCGAAACCCGCGACCGCTAATGTGATGCGCAGGCGATGTTCGCCGGTCTGTTCAATATTATAGGGCGGATAGCCTTCGGCCGCGGTCTTGTTGACGCGGTCGAGCACGCGCTCGATGTGGTCGAAGCCGAGCAATAGTGGACTCGAAAAAACCGATACTCTCGTCATGTCAGCTATCCCCTCCTTTGGGAGCGAGAACTTGTGCCGCCCTTTTGAGGCGCGGCACCGTCATAATGTTGTGTCGACCGCGCCCGGCGTCAAGGTCGGGTTAGGGGCGCGGGTGTTCACGGCCAATTATATGGAATTCCTGGCTTTTTGGCTACGGGATGCGGGTGGGTTCGGGCGATGCAGGCCCATGCCTCTTGCTCTCGGACCGATTGATATTGAAAATAGCGTCATTCGGCGTCTAGGTGGGCGCTGAGGTTATGGATCTGGCGGGAGACGAACGATCGCCGCGTTAGAGAACATCGGCTTCGCCAACGGGAAAAGCCCGGCCAAACCGGCCGACGAGCGCCCCTTATTCCCGCCTTTGGACGCGACCACCTCGGGCATGCTCGATGTCGGGCCGCCGCACCGGCTGTATTGGGAGCAGTCGGGCAATCCCAAAGGCCTGCCGGTGGTGTTTTTGCACGGTGGTCCGGGGGCAGGAACGGCGCCGGCGTACCGGCGGTTTTTCGATCCTGAGCAGTTCCGCATCATTATGTTCGATCAGCGCGGCGCCGGACGATCGACGCCCGAGGCCAATCTGACCGACAACACCACGGCGCATCTGGTGGCCGATATCGAAGTGCTGCGCGCGCATTTGGGGATCGAGCGCTGGGTGGTTTTCGGCGGGTCGTGGGGATCGACGCTGGCGCTGGCGTACGGCGAGGCGCATCCCGAACGCTGCATCGGCTTCATATTGCGCGGCATCTTCCTGTTTTCACAGGAGGAGGTGAACTGGTTCATCGGCGATGCTAGTGGGAGTACGGGAAGCAGCGGCATGGGCTGGTTCTTCCCGGAAGCGCACCGTGCGTTCACAGCGCATATTCCGCCGGATGAACGCGGCGATATGCTGAATGCTTATTATACGCGTCTGATCAATCCCGACCCCGCCGTGCACCGGCCGGCCGCGGCGGCGTGGTGCGCCTACGAGAATGCCTGCTCGCGTCTCATACCGGCTGCGAAGACCGGCCGCGCGGATTCCGGTGATCAATATTATCCCGGCGCGCTGTCGATGGCGCGCATCGAGGCGCACTACATGGTGAACCGCGGTTTCCTGGCGCCTGATCAACTCATCCACGGCGTGAGCGCCATCGCCAAGCATCCGGCGGTGATCGTGCAAGGCCGCTATGACATGGTATGCCCGATTGCCACGGCCGACCGCTTGGCGCGGGCATGGCCGGGGGCGCAGTACCGGGTTGTGGCCGACGCGGGACATTCTTCCATGGAGCCGGGCATTCGCGCCGCGCTGGTGAAAGCCACCGAGGACTTCAAACTCTACCGCTGAAAATGATGCCGGTGTTTTAGCGCCTAATGTAACGAATTTGTTAATATTGCCCGAGAGATACGCGGCGTTACATTTAGACGGTCGTCGGCCTGTGAAGGCCCGTGGTACACCCTGCCGCACATAGCTGACCGCATAAAGTTAACCATATGAATTTCGACGTCTCAAAACGGACAATTGTGATTGCTGCGGCTGTGGCGGTTGTCGTCGCTGTTGCGGGCGGCGGCTGGTATTTTTTCGGCAAGAGCCGCGCGCCTGTTGCGCGGGCGCCTGCAGCGCGCACGGTTGTGGCCGTCGCCGTGAAAAAAGAAGTGTTCAGTGATCCCTTGGAAGCGATCGGCACGCTCAATGCCAGCGAGTCCGTCAGCATCACCGCCAAGACCCAGGGCATTATCCGCACCATCGATTTCGACGACGGCAGCACCGTGAAGCAGGGTGAGCAGATCGCCGCGATCGATGCCGGCGAGCAGGATGCGCAGCTCAACGTCGAGCTTGCCAATTTGGAGCAGCAGAAAAAAGAACTCGCGCGCACCATGGGTCTGGTGAAAGACCAGCACGTCTCTCAGTAGCGCGTCGACGAGCAAGTCGCGTTGGTGAAAAAAGCCGAAGCCAATGTCGCCGCCGCGCGGGTGCGTTCGGGCGACCGCCGCATCATCGCGCCGTTCTCGGGGATTGTCGGCACGCGCCGCATCAGCGTCGGTGCGCTGGTGTCGCCGGGAACCGTGGTGACGACGCTGGATAATATTTCAAAGGTGAAGCTCGATTTCTCTATCCCGGAAACCTTCATGACGTCGTTGCAGCCCGGCCTCGACATTGAAGCCGGCGCCAGCGCGTATCCGGGTGAGATTTCTAAAGGCAAGGTTGTCGCGGTCGAAAGTCGTATCGATCCCGTGACGCGCTCGGTCAGCGTGCGCGCGGTGATCGACAACACCGACGTGCATTTGCGTCCGGGCATGCTCATGATCGTGCAGCTTATTAAAGACAGGCGTGAGTCTTTGATGATCCCGGAAGCCGCACTGCTGGCCGAAAGCGATCAGCAGTTTGTTTTCACAATCGATAACCAAAATGTCGTCACGCGCCTCAAGGTCGTCATCGGCCGCCGCCGCGCGGGTTCGGTGGAAATTTCGGAAGGCCTGCACGAAGGCTACATCGTCGTGAAAGAGGGCCTGCAAGACCTGCGGCCGGGGTCCAAGGTGACCATCGTGAATGCCAAAGACCTGCCGCCCGCACCCGCCCGCGCTTCGGGGCTGGTGGCGCAGCCAGGCTAAGAAACGGCTTAAACTGTTGCGCGGGAGAGCTGTGAAATGAAGTTATCCGATTCATCGATCAAGCGTCCCGTGGTCGCTATTGTCGCGAGTCTCTTGCTCGTCGTCTTTGGTCTTTATTCACTGACGCAATTGCCGGTGCGCGAAACGCCGGATATCGATCGTCCGACGGTCAGCGTGAGCGTTGCCTATCCGGGCGCGGCGGCTGAAGTGGTTGAGTCGAAGGTCGTCAAAATCATCGAGGATCAGATCAGCGGCGTTCAAGGCATCAAGGCCATGAACTCGGTCTCGTGTGATGACCGCGCCAACATCAATTTGGAATTTATCGAAGGCCACGACATCAACGCCGCCGCCAACGACATTCGCGACAAGATCGGCCGCATCGCGGCGCGTCTGCCCGAAGAAGCCGATCCGCCGGTGATTCAAAAAGCCGATTCCGATGCCGACCCGATCGTGGTGATGAATGTCACCGGCACGCGCAGCCCTATGGAAATCGCGGACTACGCGACACTGACGTTGCAGCCGCGGCCTATTTGAATGTCTTCGCCGCGCGCGTGAAATCCATGCGCATCTGGCTCGACCGCCGCGCCATGGCCGCGCGCGGCCTGACGGCGGCGGACGTCGATGCGGCGCTGCGGCGGGAGAACGTAGAGCTGGGCGCCGGACAACTGGTGTCCATAGACCGCAATTTCACCATGCGCACGCTGCGCGCTTACCAGACCGCCGAGGACTTCAAACAGCTTGTCGTTGCGCGCGGTCCTAATAATTACCTCATCAGGCTGGGCGAAATTGCCAATGTCGAGGTTGCGCCGGTTGATGTGCATTCGTCATTCAAGGCCAATGGCGTCGACGGCACAGGGCTCGCGGTCGTCAAGCAGCCGGGTGCATCGACCCTGGACGTCGCCGATGCCGTCAAAGCCGAAGTCGAGCGCATCAAGGCGATCTTGCCGTCGGATCTGACGCTCGCGATCACCAACGACACGTCGAAGTTTATCGCGGTGGCCATCCACGAAGTGACGGTGGCGATGGTCGTTGCCGGACTGCTCGTGATGGGCGTGATCTATTTGTTTCTCGGCACCGCGCGGGCGGCGTTTATCCCAGCCGTAACCGTACCGATTGCGTTGGTGGCGACGGCTATCGTGTTATGGCCGGCGCATTTTTCGATCAACATCCTGACGTTGCTGGCGATGGTGTTGGCGATTGGCCTGGTGGTCGACGACGCCATCATCGTTCTCGAAAATATCCACCGGCGCATGAAGGCCGGCGAGCCGCCGTTGCTGGCGGCCATGCGCGGTTCGCGCCAAGTCGGCATGGCGGTGGTCTCAACGACCCTCGTGCTGGTGGCGGCGTTCATGCCGATCGCGCTTTTGCGCGGGTCGGTCGGGAGCCTCTTTAAGGAGTTCGCGGTCTCGATGGCGGTTGCGGTGCTGTGGTCGATGTTCATATCGCTCACATTGACGCCGGTGCTCTGCAGCAAAATCCTGACGCCGCATTTGGATACCAGCAGAATCGCCCACTGGGCGGACACGATGTTTGAAAAACTGGAAGCCTGGTACGCCGCTATTCTGAATCGCGCGATCGATGCGCCGCGTGTGGTTGTTTCCGGGTTTCTTGTGATTGTCGCGCTGTCGGGCAGTCTGTTCTTCTTGCTGCCGCAAGAGTTTACCCCAAAGGAAGATCGCGGTTTTTTTAACATCAACGTGCGCGCGCCGGACGGCTCCAATGCCGACTATACAGCGCGTCAGCTGAAGCAGGCTATGACTATGCTGAAGCCCTACGTCGAAAGCGGCGAGGTCGTAACAACGCTTGAGTCTTATGCGGGCAACAACAACCAAGCCAGCGTGTTCGTGGGATTGGCGCCTTGGGGCGAGCGCAGCCGTTCGGCCGGCCAAATCGTGCTCGAGCTGTCGCCGAAGCTGCGCCAGATTCCCGGTGCGCAGATTGTCGCGACTTTGCCGGCTGGGCTGGGCCGCAGCAACAATACGCAGGGCGCGACGATACTGGCCATCAGCGGACAGACCTATGAAGAGCTGCGCGTCTGGCGCGATGCGATGTTGGAGGGTTTGCTCAATCATCCCATGCTGAATCAGGTGCGCACCAACTTTGTCGAAAACAAACCGCAAATTCGCGTGCGCATCGATCGTTCACGGGCCGGGGATTTGGGCGTGTCGGTGGGCGATATAGGGGCTGCGCTACAGACCATGCTGGGGTCGCGCAAAGCGACGACCTATGTGGGCAAGGGCGAGGAATACGACGTTATCTTGCAAGGCCGCGACGAGGATCGTCAGACGCCTAACGATGTTTCCAACATTTATGTGCGCTCGGCGACGACGAAAGAACTGATACCGTTGTCGAGCCTGGTGACGATGGAAGAAGGCTCGACCGTCGACAGCTTGACGCGGCTCGATCGTAGGCGCGCGATTTTCATCAGCATGTTCCCGCGCTCCGACGTTATTCTCGGAGACCTCATCGGGGAAGTCGAACGGATCGCGCGTGAGAAACTGCCGTCCAGTGCGGTGCTGACGTGGCGCGGTGAAGCCGGCGACTTCAAGGACAATAGCTCTTCTATTTATTTCAGCTTCGCCTTGGCGCTGGTCGTTGTGTTCTTAGTGCTGGCGGCGCAATTCGAGAGTTTCGTCCATCCGCTTGTCATTATGATGACGGTGCCGATGGCGGTGTTTGGCGCTCTCATCGGGCTGTTGATGTTCGGCCAGAGCATCAACCTGTTCTCGCAGATCGGTATCATCGTGCTGGTGGGATTGGCGGCCAAGAACGGCATTCTGATTGTCGAGTTCGCCAATCAGCTGCGTGATGAGGGACGTGAATTCCGTGCAGCGGTGGTCGAAGCCGCGCTTATCCGGCTACGGCCCATCATCATGACCGCGCTCGCGACCGTAATGGGTGCGGTGCCGCTGGTGCTGGCGACGGGTGCGGGTTCCGAAAGCCGCCGCCCGATCGGTGTCGTGATCTTCACGGGCGTCTCGTTCGCGGTGGTGATCACGTTGGTCGTTGTGCCGGTCTTTTATATATTGCTTGCGCGCCGTACCGGCTCGCCCGGCCGTGTCGCGGCCGAGCTCAGGGTGTTTGAAAAGCAATTCCCGGCCGCAGACTCCGAAGAGGGTCATCAGCCGGCTGAATAGCCAATTGGCTGTGAATGCGGCCTCTCCCTATTAATCGGTGCATCGGGGGATTCCGATGCGGTATGATCGACCCAGGGTGAGTTTCGCCCCGGGGGGACGCGCGTGAAGGAAAAAGAGCTGCGGTTTGCGCTGGTATGTTACGGCGGCGTTTCGTTGGCCGTTTACATGCACGGCGTGACCAAGGAAATCCTCAAGCTCGTACGCGCCTCGCGCGATTACCATACGTACACCAATCGTCGCCACGCCGATGTGAGTTATGCCGACGTCGCGGCCCAGCGCAACGAACCGGCCGATACCGAGCAAACCTATTTCGATCTTTTGCGCATCATCGGCCAGACGCTCGATCTGCGCATTGTGGTCGATGTCATTGCCGGCGCGTCGGCCGGCGGCATCAACGGGGTGATCCTGGCGCGTGCGCTGGCGCATGATCTCAGCATCGATCCGCTGCGCGATTTCTGGCTTAAGCATTCCGACGTCGCCGAACTGATGCCGTCGCATATCAAAGCCGGGCCGTGGATGAAATGGTACTTCCGTCCGTTTGTTTGGCTGTTCATGTATCGCTTCCGCGATGATCTTGGCGACAATCGCGAGCTGAAGCAGAAGCTGTCTATGTTCTTGCGCTCGCGCTGGTTTCATCCGCCCTTCGACGGCTACAACCTGACGAAAGTGCTTTACGACGGTTTTTCGCGCATGGGCGATCCGCTGGCACCTGGGACGTCGCTGGTGCCGGCCGGGCTGCAGCTCGATCTCTTTGTCACGGTCACGGATTTTTACGGCTACGCCACCGATACGCCCATCCACGATCCGCCGGTGATTCAGGATCACGAGCATCGTCAGATGCTGCGGATGTCCTACCGCCACTGGCCGAAGGATCACGAGAACTCGAGTTTTGACCGCGAGAATCTGCCGGCGCTGGTGTTTGCGTCGCGCGCGACATCGTCCTTCCCCGGCGCGTTCCCGCCGATGCGGTTTGCCGAGATCGACCGGCTGATCACCGACCGGCGCCTGAGTTGGCGTTCGCGCGTCGATTTTCTCTATCGCAACTTCCGTCCCTATTTTCTGGCCGACATGAATCCGGCGGATGCGTCGTTCATCGACGGCAGCGTGCTTAACAACAAACCATTCGCCAAAGCCATTGAAGCGATTCGCGGACGTCCCGCCTATCGCCATGTCGACCGCCGGCTGCTGTATATCGATCCTCATCCCAAAAGCGCGCAGAGCCGTTTGGCGGGGCGCGTGCCGGGTTTTTTCTCGACGTTGAAAGGCGCTCTGTCGGATATCCCGCGCAACGAGCCCATTCATGACGATCTGGCTTGGGTGAACACCTACAATGCCGAGGTGCGACGCCTGCAAATGGTTGTCGACAGCGCGCGGTCTCATATCCGCGCCATGGCCGATGCCGTGGCGGGCCCGGCGCTCGATGATGTCATCACCGGCGAGCAAATCGGGCGCTTTCGCGAGCTGGCCAATCAGCGGGCGCGCAATGAAACCGGCTTTGCTTATGAAGGCTATCTGCGCCTCAAGCTGACTGCGGTGATTGAAGACGTCGCGGCGCTTGTGGGGCAGGTCTGCGGCTACGACCGCGACACCACGGAAGCGGGGCGGATTGTCGCGGTCATTCAGAAGTGGGCGGAAATCACCCGTGTTTCGCCGTCGGCGGACGATCTTCTAAAGGCGCCAGAGCCGATCGCGGGGCCGCCGCCGTGGGTGAAGTTCTTGCTGCGTTTCGATGTGCGCTACCGCCAGCGCCGCGGGCGTTTCGTGGTGCGCGCCGTGAATCAGCTTTATACGCGCCTGACCGAAGACGATTTCGTTGGCCTGACCTCGGAGCGCCTCGACCGCGTGAAAGCCGGTCTTTATGACGCGCTGGCGCTGTTACAGCCCATGACCGCACGGGCCGTCGGTGCGGGCGAGGCGGGCAGCTTAAGCCGCGCCACAGTCGACGCGATTAAAGCTGTGGTGCGCGATGTCGTTCAGGCGATGGCGAACGAGCCGGCGCTGGCGGCAGACCCCGGTGCGGTTGCGCGTCTGTTCACTACGCACATCGAGCAGACGCTCGATCTTCTTGGCAACGATCTTGCCTTGGAAAACGATAACGCGCGCACGGATGCGCTTCTGATCGCATTGACCGGCACGGCCGGCGGTGCCGCGCCTCTGCCGCTGCCCGCCCGCCGCGAATTGATCGAACACTATATCGGCTTCGCGGTGTGGGACGTTTTGACCTTTTCGATCACCAATTGGCGCGACTTGGATGAGTTTGATGAAATCCGCGTGGATCGCCTCAGTCCCGACGATGCGCAAACGCTGCGCAAAGGCGGCGCCGACGCGACATTGAAGGGCATTCAGTTTCATCACTTCGGCGCGTTTTTCTGTCTGGCCTACCGCGAGAACGATTATCTGTGGGGCCGTCTGCATGCGACGGACCGCTTGATAGATATTGTCCTCGATGCGGCGCGCATTGAAGGCGCGGCCAAGGACATCGATGTCGTGGCGTTGAAGGTCAAAGCCTTTACGGCGATCCTCGACGAAGAAGAAAAACATCTGGGACAGAGCGGCGAACTGATCGCGCAACTTCGCCGCGAGGTCGTGGCGCTAACTCAAGCAAAGCCTCAGACATAGCGTGCTTATGATGCACTATGATGTTCGCGTCGGTTTCAGTTTGAATCGACTATGAAAAAAGTCCTCGCATCGGGTGTCTTGGCGGCAGGTCTCGGCTGCAGCTTTTCCGCCCAAGCCCAGGACGCTTTTGCCGATGCTTTTTGGCAATACAAGGCCGGCACCGGCTTCGACTTCAGTTCAGGCTACTACGGCGCCGCCAAGCGCACGGAAGTTCTCTACATTCCGGCAACCTTCCAAGCTTCCAAGGGTCCGTGGACTCTGAAAGCGACGATCCCATGGGTTCGGGTATCGGGGCCTGCGCTTTTGTTGGACGGCTCGGCGGAGACGGCGACGAATCTGCGGACCTCGGGCGCGGCGTCGGGCATCGGCGACATCAGTCTCGCGGCGACCTACGCGCTGGAGAGTCTTTATACCTATGGCCTGTATGTGGATTTGACGGGGCGCATCAAAGCACCCGCGGCGAGTTTTCAAAAAGGACTCGGTACCGGCGAATGGGATGAGGCGGCGCAGATTGATATCGCCAAGGCGTGGGGCAAGTTCATGCCATTCGCCACGCTGGGTTACCGCATCACCGGCCGGCCCAAAGGATATGCTTTGCGCAACGTGCTCTACGGCACGCTCGGTGTGCAGTACTCATGGGTCGATTGGCTTACCACGGGCGTTTATTATGATGTCCGGCGCGCCGCCGTTAAAACGGCGGTCGCCCCTCAAGAGGGCACGGCCTATGTCAACGTGCGCTTAGCCGACGACTGGTCGATCAATGTCTATGGGATGACCGGATTTTCCCGCAACAGTCCGTCGGCGGGCGGTGGACTAGTGTTGAGTTATCGCTGGCGCTGATAGGTGTAACCGCCCGGCGGTTACACCATCGGCACGCCTTGCGGGCGCTCGATCACAGGCCGGGTCGCGGCCGGGGTTTCCGGTCTGGACTGCGGCCGTTCGACATTCGGACGCGGCGCGACGCGCTCGGGTCTTTGGTTGTCGGGCCGCATAGCGGCGGGATGCGCGCGCGATCCACGTGCGGCATTGATCGTCACGGTCGTCGTAGCTTTGGCGATGCTGCCGGCGGTGACGATGTTCGGGCCGGAAATCTGGCCGGTGATAATGACGCGGTCGTTGACGGCCGTACCGGCAGGCAAGGCCGCGCCGCCGACATTGACGCCGTCGATAGAGACTGTGCCGGTGCCGCTCGCTTTTGGCGCGTAAGCTTCCAACGACACGTTGGTGACGTCGCCGTCAAAGGGCAATGCAGCCGAACCCAGAACAACATCCGCGACGAAGGCGCCATTGACCAAGCGGCCGGATGCCAACACACGGTCGCCGACTTTGAGGGGCGCAGTGCCGAGCGCCAACGGAATATCGAATTCGCCGACGCGCACACTTGTTGTTGTCGCAGCGGTGATGAGGCCGCGCACCATGATGCGGTCTTCGTCCGAGCGTTGATCGACGCGTGTGGCGACAATCGTGCCGTCGGCCTGTCGCAGACCCGAGACGACGACCATGTCGCCGACTTCCAGCGTCTTGAAGGCTTTGACGTCGTTCTTATCGCCGCCCAGGTTGAGGCGCACTTTCTGGCCGAGCACGGTGAGCGTTTCAGCCGTGTAGTCGATGGCGCTGATCGGTCCGGTCACGGCATGCTGAATTTCGACGGCAGCAAGACTGAGCTTGCCGCTCTTGTCCGTGCGCGCGACGCCTTGAACGATCTGGCCGATACGCAACGCTTCGAGCGTCGTCGGCTTGCCGTCGGTTTCGACTTTGGTGGTGTGATCGAATTCGAGCTTCAAGCCGTTGACGAGGATCGAGCCGAAGCCGGTGATGGTGCCGCGGACACCCGTGCCGCCGATGCCGTCGCCGCCGCGGGTATTGATCTTGGCGACAGAAATGCCTGTTCCGCCGATACCGTCGCCGTTCTTAGGATCAACGGCCGCGGTTTGGACCGGGGCTGTAGCGCAGGCAGTAAGCAGAGACAGCAACGCCGCCGCCGCGCAAGCGCGCAGCGTCTGGACGTTCAGCCTCTGGTTCGTACCCCTGCGCATTTGTCCTTTATGACGGCTGCAACTTAACAACTGCTAAGCGTCTGAATCTTCTGATTCGTCGTCTAACCGTAAGTTACTAAAGGTAGTAGTGCCTTTGTAGAAATAAAGCCCGAAATTGACACGCCGGGTAGCGTTTTCCTTGCCTTCGTCTTTTCCCTGGAGATCGACCGCTAAGCGGTTGATATCAAGGAGCGCTTTCATGCCCGCGTGTTCTGCCGCCTCGGCTACAACCTTGGCCGACTCCGGCGTCAAGTTGCTGTAATGAACGCTGCGTTCGAGCTGTGGGTTGCCTTTGCCCAATAAGTTGTACGCGGCTGCGGCCATATGGTCGTGCATATTGCGGCCGAGGTAGAAGGCTTTTTCGTCGAATTTTTTCTCCGGCACGAAAGCCAGCCGGTTGAGAACGACGCGGTCATTCGTATCCAGGCTGACGATGCCAAGCCGCAGCCACTCATCTAAAAGCGCGCGGGGGCGGACATCGGTGGACACGCTGGCCACCAGCGAATCGAAGGATGGACCGCACGGCGACTCCGGCTGACGCGGCAGCGGCAAAGGCTTTCCGGCGCTGTCGGTGGTCGCAGGTGAGCCGGTCCAGAGGGAAATCATCGCGCCGCTCACACCCAAATTCTTAGGCGCCTGATAGCGGCGATCCTTGAGGGTGCGCAGGCGTTTTACATCCTTACGGTGCACGCCCGTCAAGATGCTGATGCTGCTGTCGGTCTGTTTCTTGCCCTGGGTGGGAAACTCGGTAAGTGCCACATCTACATAGACTTGTTTGAGCAGCTCGGTCAGCGCGGGAAGGCCCATGCCCTTGGTAATGAGCAGGCGCACGAGCGGCCGCAGCAGCCGCTTTACGGCGGCGATGAGCGGCTTGGGCGTCGTTGAAATGGTGTCTTTATCGGGCATGCATCAAGGTTATGCCACAATGTGGGAAAATTTCCCACATTTTTGTTGACACGCCCGCAGGCCTCAAATAGCTTACGGTTGTCAGTGGGAATTTTTCCCACATAACCCAAGGAGCGTAGCAACCTTATAGGCACATGCCAACCTCGATACCGTGTTCAGAAATACCTGTGTGATCGGCCTCGAGCGTCACTGTCCCACGAGTCAAATCCTACCCCGGCGACCCTCAAGGCCTTGTCTTCTCCCGCGCGATTAGAGCGCACCCCGCCGGTCGCCGGGAGAAGACCTTTATTCTGCAAACGTGATGTCGAGATGCTGGGGTCAGGGTCGAGCTTCCGACCCATCGTTAACCGCCCGTCCGCGCTGATGGACCCCGAAATTTCGGTCCTGACCTCAGCCTCTCAACACTCCCCCAAAAACCTAAGCTTCACGCCGCTTCAAATCCCGCACGAGGATTCGTGCAGGATGCAACGCCGTGACGAGGTCGCGCTCAAGCGGCCAGGGTTCGCCGCAGATATGTGAGGCAACAATCTCGGCGGCCAGAGGTGCAGACACCAGACCGCGCGCCCCGAGGCCGGTCAAAGTATAGAGACCGGGCTGGTAGACAGCTTCGGGGTAACGCGCCCACGGATGACCATGGCGCAGTTCGGCGAAGTCGCGTTGATAGGTTTCGGCGCTAGGCAGTGGTCCGGCCATCGGCAGGTGATCGAGTGTTGTGCAGCGAAAGCCCGCGCGACCGGTCAGAGCATCCATATCAAGTCCGGTCATTATGTCCGGCAAGACGCGCGCAAGGTCGTCGAGATTGCGAACGTGATCCTTGGCGATGACCGGTGGCGGTGTGTTCAGGTCGCTCGCCGCCACCCAGTCGAAGGTCGCGCCGATGCTGTGAGCGCCGTTGTGCGCCGGAGTCATATAGCCGCCGTAGGTCAGGACTGTGCGCAAGCCGCGACTATGAGGTGTCGGCGGCGCCATGGTGATTTGCCCGCGGCGCACTTGCAGCGGCAACCATGCGGATGCCGGCAAGGCCGCCGCGCCGTGCGCGTTCGCAAGCACGACCACATCGGCTTGCATGACCAGATCGCCGGCGTCGTTCATAATGCGCCACATGCTGCCGTCATGGTGGAGCGCGCCTACAGCGGTATTCAGAATGACGTCCGAGGCGGCCGAAAGCGCATGGCAAAACGCGCGCGGGTCGCACCATCCGCCTTGCGGGAAATACAAAGCGCTGTGCTGAACCTTGCAGTCTGCGATGTCGGACGCTTGATCGGCAGTGACATAAGACAAGAACGATTCTGGCAGCAGGCCGTTTGCCGCTATCGCGATATGACGCGTAGCTTCGCCGCCATCGGTTGCGAGTTGCAGGAGGCCACACCGGTCGTTGATGTCACTAAGGCCATTGAGCGCGGTACGCCACGCGCCGGCGTAAAAGCGTCCGTCGAGATTGGGCGCTGCCGTCAGGCGCGGCATCAGCACGCCGACGGGATTGCCGGAGGCCCCATCGGCCAGCGCGGCGTTGCGTTCGATAATTGTTGTGCGCCAGCCACGTCGTTGCAGAGCATGCGCAGCGCTTGTGCCGGCAATACCGCCCCCGATAATCACAGCGTGACCTTGTTTGTGCGTACGCACGGGCCGCGCGAACCAGGGCTGTAGGCGCGATGTGTGCTGTGTGCCGCGAAAACGTCCGCGCAGCATCTCGCGCTTAGTGCCAAATCCCGGCGCCTTGGTGATGTCAAAGCCTGTTGCGTCGAGACCGCGGCGGACATCGCTGGCGGCGCTGTATGTGGCCAAGCGCGTACCCGCGTGCGAGAGCTGCGCGATCTGGGTAAAGACTTCACTGCTCCACATGGCAGGGTTTCGGTCGGGCGCGAAGCCGTCGAGGAACCACGCGTCGACGTTCGCTTCCAGTTGTTCGAGAACGCAGGCGGCCTCGCCGAACAAAAGCGTGAGAAAAATATTGTCGCCGAGAAACAAGCGGTGAAAGCCGGGCTGCGGCGCGCCATAAACCCGCAAGAGGCCTTGGGCTAAATCGGCCAATTCCGGCCATGGTGTGAGACAGCGGCGCAATTCATCCGGGGTCAACGGATAGCCCTCGACCGCGATGTAATGCAGGCGGGCGCCGGGCTTGTGTGTTTTGCGCCACAGCTCCCAGGTTGCCAGGAAGTTGCGGCCGGTGCCGAAGCCGAGTTCGCCGACGGTGAAACAGTCAGCCTCGGACCACGCTTGCGGCAGATCGCAACCGCTAAGGAAAACATGGCGTGTTTCGGCGAGGCCGCCGTCGCGGCTGAAATAAACATCGCCAAAATGCGCGGCAGCGGCCACGCCGTCGTCCCATACCAAGCCGGGATCGGGCAGGCGGCGTTCGCGCGTGGATATATGTGTGTCCCCGGACATGTCCGGACTATAGCAGGCTGCTTGCAAAGTCGCGCGCGCTGCGCCACATCTGGGGCATGAGTTTTGCCGCCGATATCGCCGCTCGCTTTGCCGCCGCCGCACCCGCCTGCGACTTCTGGTCGGTGCGCGTGATGCGCGGTACGTCCGAGCATCTGGGCGTCACGCGCGGCGTGGTCGATCCTATCGGTTTGAGCGAAGACGCCGGTGCCATGATCACCGTGCACAGCGGCACGGGCATGGGGTACGCGGCCACGTCGGATCTTAGCGCGTTGGGACTGCAGCGCGCGGGCGCGGATGCGCTGGCGTGGGCGAAAAGGGCGGCGGGCCGTATGGTCGCACCATTGCCGCGCCTTGGCGAGAAAAGCGCGGGCGAAAAGGCCGTGCGCCACGATCATGACGTACAGCCGCGCACGCGGTGGGATGCCATCTCGCGCAAAGACAAAATCGGTCGTTTGCGTGAACAGGCCGAGCGACTGAAGCGCGATGCGCGCATCGTCGACTGGTCGGCGTCGTTATCGTTTACCGATGAAGAATCTGTTTTGGCGACGTCGCAGGGTGATTTTATTCGCCGCAGCGCGGGGATTGTCGTGCCGGGCCTTAATGCCAGCGCTTCGGACGGCACGGAAACGCAGACGCGCACCTTTGGACGCGGCGGTGTGATCCGCCAAGGTGGGCTGGATGTACTCGACGATGTCGGCTTCTGGACAGCGGCACCGCGCATCGGTGAGGAAGCGCTTGAGCTTCTGGCCGCGCCGGATTGTCCGACCGGCGCGATGGATCTGCTGCTGGCGGCAGACCAGATGTATATCCAGATCCATGAGTCCATCGGTCATCCGCTGGAGTTGGACCGTATTCTCGGCGACGAGCGTAATTATGCCGGGACCAGTTTCGTCACGCTCGATATGTTCGGCGCGTATCAGTACGGCTCGAAACTCCTGAATGTGACGTTCGATCCCGGCGTGGCCGGTGAAGCTGCGTCTTATGCTTATGACGACGACGGCACGCCCGCGCAAAAGCATTTTTTGATTCAGGGCGGCATTCTGCAGCGCTCGCTGGGCGGCGCTTTCAGTCAGTCGCGCGCCAATATTGCGGGTGTGGCCAATGCGCGCGCGTGCAGCTGGAACCGGCCCGCCATCGACCGCATGGCGAATTTGAATGTCGAAGCGGGTGAGTCGAGCTTTGATGACCTCGTCGGCCAAATCGAAAACGGCGTTACGATGGAAACGAACGTGTCCTGGTCGATAGACGATAGCCGCAATAAATTCCAATTTGGCTGCGAGCGCGGCCGTCTTATCAAAAACGGTAAACTGGGTGCGGTGGTAAAGAATCCCAACTACCGGGGAATTTCGGCGACCTTCTGGCGCAACCTGAAAGGCCTTGGGAATGCCGGGACAGTTGAAGTTCTTGGCACGCCGAACTGCGGCAAGGGCGAACCCAATCAAGCTATTCGTGTCGGTCATGCATCGCCGCCGGGTTTGTTCGGCGACGTGCAAGTCTTCGGCGGCGGCTGATCCATCATGCAGGAACAGTTTTTTGCGCTCGCAGACGTCGTCACGGCGCACTTGCAAACCGGCGAGGGCTACCTTGCGCGGTTCTCAGGCGAGGTCTCGGATTTTGTGCGCTTCAATCACTCGGCCGTGCGTCAGGCCGGGGCGGTCACGCAGCGGTACCTCACACTTGAATTGTTTCGCGGCACGCGGCACGCGTCGCAAACCATCACGCTGAGCGGACATCACAGCGATGATGTGTCGACGGTGCGGGCCGCCGTGCAGACTTTGCGCGATGTTCTGAGCGATACGCCCGAAGATCCCTTTTTCCTCATCAACACAGCGCCGCAATCGAGTGCGCGGACCATGCCCAATCGATTGCCGACGTCAGATGAGGCGGTCGATGCGGTGCTGCGCGCCGGTGCCGGTCACGACATGGTCGGCTTCTATGCGGGCGGGCCTATCCACCGCGGCTTCGCCAATAGCTTCGGCCAGCGCAATTGGGATACGGTCAACGCCTTCACAACCGACCTCAGCTATTACCTTGCCGGCGACCGCGCCGTGAAAATGAACCACGCGGGATCGGCCTGGGATGCGGCGGCCTTCGCCGCCAAGGCCGATAGCGCCAAGGCCCGTTTGGCAGCGCTGGCGCGGCCCGCTAAAACGGTAGCGCCCGGCGGCTACCGCGTATTTTTGGCACCGGCAGCCCTGGAAGAAGTGATGGGCATGCTGAGCTGGGGCGGCTTCGGCCTTGCTGAGCATCGCACCGCTACCACCCCGCTGATCAAAATGGTCGAGCAGGGCGTCACACTTAATGTGGCCGTTACGCTCACCGAAAATATCGGCGAGGGCCTTGCGCCGGGATTTCAGGACGAAGGCTTTGTGAAGCCCGCCAGCGTAACCTTGATTGACGGTGGTGTTTACAAAGACTGCCTGATCAGTCCGCGCTCCGCCGCCGAGTTCGGCGCGGCGCAGAACGGCGCCGACGGTTCGGAATCGCCGCTGGCGCTGGACATGAAGGGTGGCAGCTTGAAAGAAACCGATGTGCTGACGGCGCTGGGTACGGGCGTGTATGTCGGCAATCTTTGGTATCTCAATTATTCCGACCGCAACGCCTGTCGGATGACGGGGATGACGCGCTTCGCCACCTTCTGGGTCGAAAACGGCGAGATCGTTGCGCCGCTGAATGTCATGCGTTTCGACGACACGGTTTATCGCATGCTCGGCGCGAACCTCGCCGGTTTGACATCCACGTGCAATCTCTTGTTATCGAGCGATACCTATGAGGCGCGTTCAACGCGGTCCATGCGGCTGCCGGGCGCGGTGATCGACGACTTTCGTATGACGCTGTAAACGCCCGCGACACCCGATGAGCTGTTCGCGCGCCTAAACGCGCTTGGGCTGGAGACGAAGACGGTCGCGCACGCAGCGGCATTTACCGTTGAGGAACTGGAAGCGGAGATCGGGCACCTGCCAGGTGTGTCGGTGAAGAATCTGTTTCTCTGCGACGCCAAGAAAAAGATGTGGCTAGTGGTGGCACCGGGCGGACGTCGTATCGACCTCAAAAAACTCGCGCACGTCATTGGTTCGGCGCGTTTGTCTTTCGGTTCGGCGGATCGTTTGATGCGGGTGCTGGGCGTTGCCCCCGGTTCCGTCACGCCGTTTTGTGTGATCAATGATCCGGGCTGTGATGTGCAAGTTATCTTGGATGCCGAGATGATGCACGCTGAGGTCATCAACGCGCATCCGCTGACCAACACCATCACGACAACCTTCAGCGCATCCGATTTGCGCCGTTTTATCGAAGCCTGCGGCCATCGCCCGCGTCTCGTCGATCTCGCCGCGGCCGCGCCGGATTAATGTAAGCGCAACTGTTCGACGTTGCGGATCTCGGCCGGTTTGATAAGACGGCAGTGCGCGACTTTCACCGAATGCAGCTTGCCGTCGAGATTGCATTCCCAGAAATCGAGGAACTTCTTCAGCACCGGAAATTTCGGCGCGAGGTCCAACTCCTGCCATATGAATTCCGGCAAGAGCTTGGGATGGTCGGGCATGAAGTAAAAGATTTGAGCGGTGGTCAGACGGTAGTTGGCTAACTGCAGCGCTAAACTGGACATAAAAGTTCCCCTAGCACGTTGAACCAGTGCCGGCGCAAGGGACCTCCCGAGCTCAAGCCCGGCACATGAAACGTGCCAGAAAGACGCTAACGGAACAATAATAACGCGTGGGATCAATACATTGGCAGCAGACCGCGCGGTCTGCTAACGGCGGCTATTCGGCCGGAGCAAGCGTTTCGTCGGGTTTGTGGTGCGTGCGCCGCAAGATGAAAACCAGCGGTGCCAGCAACACCACAAGCCCGGCCACGAGCGCGAACATGTCGCCGAAGGCCAGTAGTTGCGCCTGCTGCATGACTTGGCCGAACAATCGCGCGCCGACGCCCGGCGTATCGAGCGTGATGCCCTGCGCATCAAGCCACGCATGCACATTGGGATCGTAGGGTGTCACGTGCGGACTTAAGGCCTGCCAGTGATATTCATTACGCCGCGCGAGCAGGAGCCCGATGACCGCAACGCCGATGGAACCGCCGATGGTGCGCATCAATCCATACAGACCGGCGGCGGCTTCCGTGAGGTGACGCGGCATTGTTTCGTAGGCCAGCATTGATGACGGAAGAAAGAACAACGACATACCGATGCCTTGCAACGCGCCGGGGATCACCACCCAGCCCGGACTGACGTTGGCGGGGAAAAGTGAATAGACGTAAGTGCCACCCGCGAGAATGATCACGCCTGCCAACATCATACCGCGCGGATCAAACTTGCCGACGTAGCGGCCGACTAACAACATCATCACACCCATCGCGAGACCGCGCGGCGCCATGACTTCGCCGACGACTTCTGCCGGGTAGCGCATGACAGAGCCCAGCATCAACGGTAACAGCGTCATGATTCCGAACATGGCGATGGCAAACGACACCACCAAAATCGACGATGACGCAAAGTTGCGGTCTTTATAGACCGTGAGGTTGACGATGGCGCCGGGACGGCCCCAGCAGCGATAGATGAACGCGATGCCTGCTACCAAGGCTGCTGCCACCAACGCCTGGATGAGCGGGGAGTCGAACCAGCTGTGTGCATTGCCGAGATCAAGCACCAACTGCAACGACCCGATAGCCGTAACGAGAAGGCCTAGGCCCAACCAATCTGTGCGTTGCGGCCGTTTGGGTGAGTCCGGAACGTAGGCCGAGGCAAGCAGCAGCGCGAGAATGCCGAGCGGCACGTTGATATAAAATACCCAACGCCAATTCAGCGCATCGGTGAGGTAACCGCCGACCGTCGGACCCAGCACAGGCACCACCATCATGCCGAGGCCCCAGATGCCCATGGCGCTGCCGCGGTTCTTTTTTGAAAAGATCGTCATCATGACGGCTTGCGATAACGGCGCCAGCGTTGCGCCCATGGCGCCTTGAATCAGGCGGAAACCGACCATCTCGGTCAATGTTTGCGCCGCGCCGCAAGCGGCGGACGCGAGAACGAAACCTGTGATCGCGGTCAGTAACAGGCGGCGGCGTCCGAGCTTGCCGGCCAGATAGCCCGTGAGCGGCATCACCACGGCGGATGCAACCATGTACGACGTAAGTATCCAGATAATCTGATCGGAGGTTGCGCCCAGGCTGCCCATCATGTGCGGCATCGCGACATTGACGACCGTCATGTCGAGCATCTCGAGCATCATCGCGAGCATGACGGCCAGCGTGGTCGCAAACAACGCCAAGCCGTGAAGCTGAGGCTGCTCTTCTTGCGTGTCGATTATGGCGTCGGCCATGTTGGCGCTCGCTTATTGCGCGGTATCGATTTTGACCTGCGAGCTTGCGCCGATGCGCAAGGGCTGAGTCGGATTTGGCGGGCGATCAATAATTTTAACGCGCACAGTATAACGCTGCGTCACCTTGACCCAGTTGCCGGTGGCGTTCTCGGGCGGCATCAGCGAGAAAATCGCGCCCGACCCGGCACTGATGCTCTCTACTTCGCCTTTCAATGTAATCCCTGGATACATGTCGATCTCCACGGCAACCGGCTGGCCGGGTTTGATCCGATGGATATCAGTTTCCTTGAAGTGAGCATCGACCCACCAATCTTTGTCTTCCACCAGTGCAAACGCCGGGCGCGCCATCATGGCGAAGGCGCCTTCGCGCAATGTCACGTTCGCGACCCAGCCTGCCGCGGGCGCGCGCATCTCGGTGTGGCTCAGGTCGAGTTGCGCCTTACGTAAGGCTGCACCCGCCGCGCGCAGGCGCGCGTTTTCCTTGCCCGATCCGCCGTATTGCTGTTGTGCCCGGTCGAGCTCGGCGAGGGTTGCTTCGCTGGAGGTTTCGGCTTGTTTGAGAGCGGCTTCGCGGGTGTCGAGACCCGAGACCGATAAGCTGCCGGCCTCGCGCAAAGCGCGTCCGCGTATGGCTTCGCGCCGGGCATTTGCCATCGCGGCTTCAGTTTGACGTACGCGCGCGGCAGCAGCTTTTACGCCTGCGCCACTGGCGCCGACGGTTTCGACGGCCTCATCGAAGGCGGCTTGGGCGGCTTCAACGGCAATGGCAAACGGCGCGGAATCAATGTCGAATAAAGGCGCGCCGGCAGCAACGTGCTGATTGTTAACGACGTGTACCCGGCTGACGATTCCGGAAATCTGCGGCGCGATCTGCACGACATTGGTCTGAACGTAGGCGTCATCGGTGCTCGGGTAACGCTGCGCCTGCTCGTAGAGAAAGTAGCCTCCAATGACGCCGCCGATGAGAACCAGCAGAACGACCGCACGCACACCGCGTTGAAAAAGGCTCGATTTCGGCTTTTCCGCTGTGGCGGTGTTGGTCTGGTCTAAAACGGTGGGGCGGCTGTCGTCCATGATGCTGCGCTCTCTTATTAGACCCAAGCACCACGTCGCGGCCCTGATCGCCAGGAACCCGCTTAATGGTTATCTTTGAGAAATATACAAATAGAGAAACAATGTCCAGCCGAATCTACTATAATCGGCGCCAAAGGACGCCCGTAAATGGGTGTGCGCGAAGCCCAGGGGGACCCTATATAATGGCCTCGCGCCGGGGGTAGATCATTTAGGTCGGCCGCGCGTTAGGGTCGTCCGCTTTCTGGGCTCCATGTAAAAGGGAGAAAAACATGGCCACATCATTTGAACTGAACGGCATCTCGGTCACGCTTGATGTCGATCCCGAAATGCCGCTGCTGTGGGCAATTCGCGAAAAGGCGGGCTTGGTCGGTACTAAATATGGCTGCGGCATCGCCCAATGCGGCGCGTGTACGGTTCATGTCGACGGCGTGGCGTCGCGTTCGTGCTCAATCCCTGTCTCGGCGGTCGCGGGCAGCAAAGTGACCACGATCGAAGGCCTCAGCAACACCATCAGTCAGGCCGTGCAGTCCTCGTGGCAAAAACTCAACGTCGTGCAGTGCGGCTACTGCCAATCCGGCCAAATCATGTCGGCGGTTGCTTTGTTGACCGATGTTCCAAAGCCCACCGACGCCGACATTGATGCAGCCATGAGCGGCAACATCTGTCGGTGCGCCACCTATCACCGCATTCGTGAAGCGATTCACGATGCTGCGAAATCGATTTAAGGGAGCGCGCAATATGAACCAGATTTCAAAGACCAGCCGCCGCGACATCCTCAAGAGCGCCGCCGCCGGATTAGTGATTGGATTTGTGTGGACGCCCAATCGCAGCGCGTTTGCCGCGCCGGAGCCGGCCGCGAAAATTCTTGCGCCCAATGCCTTTGTTCGGGTCGCGCCGGACAACACTGTCACGGTGATGATCAAGCACCTTGAGATGGGCCAGGGCGTTTATACCGGACTGACGGCCATCGTCGCCGAAGAACTAGACGCCGATTGGAACCAGATGCGCGCCGAACATGCGCCCGCCGACACGGCGCTCTACAAGAACCTGCTCTTCGGCATGCAAGGTACCGGCGGCAGCACCGCGATCGCTAATTCGTGGATGCAGCTGCGCAATGCCGGCGCCATGGCACGTGCCATGCTGGTCGCGGCCGCCGCCAAAGAATGGAAAGTACCTGAGACCGAAATCACCGTGAAAAAGGGCGTCATCAGTCACGCGGCCTCGCAGCGCTCGGCGAGCTTCGGCATATTCGCCGCACGCGCCGCGTTGCTTCCGGTGCCGACAGACGTGAAGCTGAAAGATCCTAAGGATTTTAACCTTATCGGCACAGAATTGCCGCGTCTGGATAACGCCGGGAAGATCAACGGCACGGCGGTTTATGCCATCGACATCGTGCGCCCGAACATGGTCTACGCGTCGATTGCGCATCCGCCGCGTTTTGGCGGCGTCGTCAAGTCCTTCGATCCCGCGCCGGCGATGAAGATCAAGGGTGTTATCAAAGTCGTGCAGATCTCCTCGGGTGTGGCCGTGGTCGCGGACTCCTTCTGGACCGCGAAACGCGCACGCGATGGTCTGAATATTGAATGGGATGATAGTAAGGCTGAGAAACGCGGTACGGCCGAACTCCTGGCGGAGTACAAGGCCCTGGCGCAGAAGCCCGGCGCGTCAGCCAAGAAGAGTGGCGACGTCGCAGCGGTCAAAGCGGCCAAAACCGTCACCGCCGAATTTGACTTCCCCTATCTTGCCCACGCCCCGATGGAACCCATGGATGCTGTCGTAGAGATTCGCGACGGCGCAGCGGAGGCTTGGTACGGCTGTCAATTCCAGACCATTGATCAAGCCGCCATCGCGCGCGTTGCGGGCCTCAAGCCCGAGCAGGTGACGATCAACACGACGTTTGCGGGGGGCAGCTTCGGCCGCCGCGCGAATGCTGCGTCGGACTATGTGGTAGAAACGGCCGAGATCGCCAAGGCGATGCCGCCGAATACGCCGGTGAAACTGATCTGGACGCGTGAGGACGATACACGCGGTGGCAAATACCGCCCGGCGTACTTCCACAACATGAAAGCCGGGATCGACGAAAAAGGCGACATCGTCTCGTGGACGCACACAGTCGTCGGCCAATCGATCGCGGCGGGCACGCCCTTCGCACCCAAAGCAGACGCCATCGACACCATGTCTGTCGAGGGCGCGTCCAATCTGCCCTATGCCATCCCCAACCTTGATGTAAATCTGCATACGACCAAGGTTGGCGTGCCGGTGTTGTGGCTGCGCTCGGTGGGCAGTACGCACACGGCCTACGCCACGGAAGTGTTCTTCGACATGGTGGCGAAGGCAGCAGGCAAGGATCCGTATGCGGCACGCTTAGCGCTTCTGGACCAGCATCCGCGCCATAAAGCGGTGTTGGAATTGGCGGCACAAAAAGCCGGTTGGGGCACGGACCTCGGTCCGAACAAAGCCCGCGGCATCGCCGTGGCTGAGGCGTTCTCCAGCTATGTGGCTTATGTGGCCGAAGTCAGCCGCGATAAAAACGGCGGGGTTAAAGTCGACCGCGTTGTCTGCGCAGTGGACTGCGGCACCGTCATCAATCCCGACGTCGTCCGGGCGCAGATGGAAGGCGGCTTCGGCTTCGGCTACGGGCTGGTGCTGAAGAGCGCCATCACGCTTAAGGAAGGCAAAGTCGAGCAAGGCAACTTCGACAGCTATGACGTATTGCGTATGAGCGATATGCCCAAGATCGAAGTGCATATCGTACCGTCGACGGAAAAGCCCACAGGCGTGGGTGAGCCGGGCGTACCGCCGGCCGGTCCAGCGGTGGCAAACGCGATCTTCGCGCTGACCGGCAAGGCGCCGACCTCGCTGCCGATTTTGAAGAAAGGTCTGTCGGTTTAAGTCCGGCGACAGTGCTAAAAGAACGGCGGGCAGTGATGCCCGCCGTTTTTATTTCAGCGCGCTTTTATTTCAGCACATCGCTGTACTGCGGATGGCGCTGGAACCAGGCAGCGGCATAGCCGCATACCGGCACAATCTTCATTTTGTGGCCGCGGGCATGAGCAACGACGCCTTCCAGCAGGTGCCTTGCACGCGCAAGGCAGGCGGAGATTCAACGTAAGGGATTGTCAGCACGTCGCCGTTCAGCCGGTAACTGGCGAAAGCAGTGTAGCCCTGTTCCTGCAGCTCGAAGCGGGATTGGGCGGTATTGTCAGAAACATTCATGCGAGAGGCTCCACCGTAAGGCGCTTGAACTTATAAGATGTGATAGAAGGGGGCCTTCCGCAATCTCTCCGCTGGTTTTTTCTTCATGGCCGACATTATTAACCTGCGGCGCGCCCGCAAGACCAAGCAACGCCAAACCGCCCAGGATGCGGCGGATGCCAACCGGCTGAAATTCGGGCGCACCAAAGCAGAAAAAACCACCAGCACCGCAATCAACCAACGTATCACGAAAGTGGTCGACCAAAGCCGCCTTGATCCGGGCGGAAAAAAAATCGTGACGGTCGCGTCCGCGGCGAACATCACCGAACCGTCGGGCGGAGATCTCACGCGCGCGCGTGCTGTCCTGAAAGACGTATTCGGCTTCGCCGATTTTCGGCCGGGGCAGGATGAGATTGTCGCCGCCGTTTTGGCCGGCGAAGACGTTCTCGCGGTTTGCCCCACCGGCAGCGGAAAATCGCTGTGCTATCAGCTCCCCAGCGTTTTGCGCGGTGGGTTGACGGTGGTTGTATCACCGCTGATCGCGCTGATGCGCGATCAAGTGCATCAGCTTCGGGCGCTGGGTATTTCTGCCGCAAGCCTCAATTCCACGACCACGCCGGAAGAAGACCGCGATACCTACGCGGGCCTGCGGGAAAACACTTTGCGCCTTTTGTACGTAGCGCCGGAGCGCCTGGCGCGCGGCGAAACCGCGGCCATGCTGTGCGAATTGCAGCCTAGCCTGCTGGCCATCGACGAGGCGCATTGCATATCGCAATGGGGACATGATTTCCGTCCCGAATACATGATGCTCAGCAAGATCCGCGCGCAAATGGGACAGGCGCAATGCATTGCGCTGACGGCGACGGCAGATGCGCTGACCCGCGCCGATATTGCGACGCGGTTATTCAGCACGCCGCCGCGGATTTTCCTGCGGTCTTTTGATCGCCCGAACTTGCGGTTGGCGATGCAGCCCAAGGACAATGCCCGCCGTCAGCTGGGAGATTTTTTGAATGACCATCGCGGCGATAGCGGCATTGTCTATTGCAGCTCGCGCAAGCGTACGGAAAGTTTGGCGCAAGATTTTGCCGCTGCCGGCCACCGCGCCTTGCCATATCACGCGGGTATGGAGCCGCGCGCGCGCAGCGCCAATCAGGATACATTCTTGAAGGACGACGGCGTCGTCATGTTTGCCACGACCGCCTTTGGGATGGGCATCGATAAACCCGATGTGCGGTTTGTCGCGCACGCCGACCTGCCGCAGACGGTAGAAAGCTACTACCAGGAAATCGGCCGCGCCGGGCGCGACGGGTTGAGCGCCGATACATTGACGCTGTATGGCCTCGACGACATGCGTCTCAGACGCATGCAAGTGGAAACCGGCGAGCTGTCGCCTGAGCGTAAGCGGATCGAGCGCCAGCGGTTTAATGCGCTTATTGCGCTGTGCGAAGCGCCGCGCTGTCGCCGTCAGACGTTACTGTCTTATTTTGGTGAGCAAACCGCGCAGTGCGGTAACTGCGACCTCTGCGGCGCGGCGGCGCCGGTCGTCGATGGAACCATAGACGCGCAGAAAGCGCTTTCGGCCATCTTGCGTACGGGTGAACGCTTCGGCACCGAACAAATTGTTGCCGTGCTCACAGGTGCTGATACCGAAGCCGTGCGAAAATACGATCATCAGCATTTGCCGACATTCGGTGTCGGCCGCGACAGACCGGCCGCTACATGGCGCTCTATTTTGCGTCAGCTGTATGCCTTGGGTCTGACATCGCTCGATATGGAGCAAGGCTTCTGGCTGATCACCGAGGCCGGCCGCGATGTCTTGCATAGCCGGGCCCGGATCGAATTGCGCGAGGATGCATTGACGGCGCCGCGCGCCAAGAGCAGGAAGGGCGCGGCTGCGCCGGAGGCAGCCAGTCCGGGCGATACGCCGCTTCTTGCGGCGTTGAAAGCCTTGCGCCGTCAACTCGCTTCGACACAAGGCGTTCCCGCTTGTGTGATTTTCCCCGACCGTACGTTAATCGAGATCGCCGCCGCCAAACCCGCAAGCCTGGAAGACTTGCACGCCCTCTACGGTGTGGGCGCTGCCAAGCTCGACAAATACGGCGCGGCATTTCTCGCTGTGGTCAAGGCGACGGTTTAAGCAAGACGACGGTTTAATTATGATGCTCGGATAGGAGGGTGATCGATGATAACGCTTAGTATTCTTGCCGCCGGTTTATTGATGTGTGCGTGCGCGGCCGTCGCGCAAGACGCTGGCGTAGACAAAGACATCGCAAACTACGAAGCCAAGCTCGATGCCGAGCAGCAGCGCAAGGCAGACGCTACCGCAGCTGTGCATGTGAAAGAGCTCGCCCAGGATTCCGCCAGCCCGTTTTTTGGAAACCCTAAAGCCGACGTGACCATCGTCGTTTTTTCCGACTACCAATGCCCTTACTGCAAGGCAGCGGAACCGCGCCTCATGAAGCTTGCGGCAGAGGACGGCAATCTTAAAGTTGTCCTCAAGGAATTCCCCATTCTTGGGCCTGAATCTTTGGTCGCCTCAAAGGCCGCATTGGCCGCTGTGAAGCAGAACAAATATGCCGCCTATCATCAAGCCATGATGGCGAACCGCGGCCAACTCACGAATGAAGTTATTTTCGGAACGGCGAAGACTGTTGGTCTCGACGTCGAACGGTTGCGCAAAGATATGGAATCGTCCGACATTGCCAACCAGCTTCTGGATAATTTTATTTTGGCGCGGTCGTTGAAGTTGACGGTCACGCCGGCCTTTATCGTTGATACGCATGTGCTCTCGGGTCTGACGCCCAAGACATCGACATCCAAGACCGATTTCGCGGCAGAAGTAGCCGCCGTGCGCACCGCGCGAAAGAAATAGTTAGAACGCGATGCCCAAGGCTGGCGGAGAGGGTGGGATTCGAACCCACGGTACCATTGCTGGCACACCGGTTTTCGAGACCGGCCCGATCGACCACTCTGGCACCTCTCCGGTCGCATGATGGGTTCGATTTTGTACACTTATATATAAGTGTGCGCCGAACCCTCGGGGCGCGCGGAAACTAGCCTAAGGGCCGCGCCACTGCAACGTTTCCCAGCACGGCTTGTTTTCGGCCCATTTCTGGCGGATTTCCTAGAGATTCGGGGTGGTGGCAGCCTGGGTTGCTACGGGCGGGGCGCAGTTATCCAGCATCTGTTTGTAATGCTCGCGTACCCGTTCCAGGTTCATGCGGTTAAGAAACGACGAGTAAGCAATATAAGAGAGCACAAAACGCAGATCCCGCGCCCAGGGCGGCAGGAACCGCGGGAAGGTGCACAACCCGTGCGCGGCCAGTGTGGTTATGGCCGGCATGTCCTCGATATCGATCTTGCCGGCGAACAATAGCCGAATGCAATCGACCCGCGTTTCCTGCACGGCGATGCGCAGAAAATTATGCACGCGCACAAGACCTTCGAGATAAACCGAATCCTTCGTAAACGGCGCGCCGCCTGTGACTAGTCCACCGCGGCAAACGCGCCGCGCGTTTTCGAACGCCGAAACTTTGTCGTGAGTCCGCTCGCCGAAGAAACGATAGAGCTCAAGAAAATCGGCGCCGTCCATGGACATTTGAATCGCGAGCACGCGATCGGCCAAACGCAACAGGCGCGACGGATCCATCGCACCGGAAATCAATTCCGCGAAAACCGCTAAGCCTTCCTGCGTGCACGTCGTGCCGGGATGACCCGCCGCCAGCAGCGGAAAATCCGTTTGCGCAACACCGTTAAGTGACGTCGCGATATGCACAAAGGCTTCATGCTGTACGAGTTGCGCGAGATCGCGGTCTGAAAACGTGGCATCGCTGCGAATGCGAATATAACGCGCACCCGCAAGGGCTTTTGACGACAAGTGATCGACCAACTCGATCTTGGGCGCCTGGTCGCCGAAATGACGCACGAGCACTTCATCCATGCGCACCGCTAGTTCGCTGGCAGTGGTGGCGGGTTCCGCGGCATCGAGATTGATATCGAGATTGTGGAACGACCCCAGCACGTAATCGAGCATGCGCGCGAGATCGAGCGGACGCACATCGCAATTCAGCAAATCGCTTTGCGGCGAGCCGTAGAGATTGACCGACTGGCGATGAAACTCCTTGGTGCCGATAGCTGCCAACATATCGGCGCCGACGCCAATGACCGACGCGATACGTAAGAGCCACTGTTGCACTGGCCCATCACCGTCGATCAGCGCGCGCGCGGCGCGCAACGCTTCATGTACCGGCGCGGCGTCGATCGGCGTGTAGGAGACTTTCGGAAGTTCCTTTTCGCCCGCGGCGAAGAATGCCTCGGTCACTTCCGGGCCCCAGCCAACGGCGCGCAGCACGCGAACGGGTTTTTCGGCCTTACGGAGCAAGGCGGCGGCGGCTTTTAGGCGCTCAATCGTCACCGGAGACAGACGATCAGGAGGGGCGGCCAAACCGGACGCGCCGGAGCCTTCCATTAACCACCACCACTATTTTGGCGTCTAACGTAGTGCATGCGCCCTAAAACGGCCTCTGAAGTGCTATTGTTTATGATTTGTTCCATATGGCTAAGCCATTGCGAAACAATCGTTAATGGGCGCTTAAAAGATGCGGCCCGGAACCTGTCACCCTGCCGGGCGCCATTGACTCTGTGGTCCCCGTCAGTTATTCACCCCGCTTCCGCGCGGCTCCCTCACGTTTGTGGGGTCCGCCGCTTATGCTTCATCAGGATTTCGAGACCATGTTCGCAGTAATCAAGACGGGCGGCAAACAGTATCGCGTCAGCAAAGACGACGTCATTGCCATTGAAAAGCTCGAAGCCGAAGCCGGCTCCACCATCGTGTTCGGCGAAGTATTGATGTTGGGCGACCAAGTCGGCGCCCCGCACGTCGACAACGCGCAGGTGACTGCCGAAGTCGTGCGTCAGTTCCGCGACGACAAGGTCATCATCTTCAAGAAACGCCGCCGCAAGCACTACCGCCGCCGCAACGGCCATCGCCAGCACCTGACTTTGGTGAAGATCACCGACATGGGTGTGGGCCTCGCCGCCGTCGCCGCAAAGCCGGCCAAGGCAGCTGCTGCTCCGAAGGTTGCCAAAGAAGATGGTGCTGCCGCGAAGAAACCCGCCGCTAAAAAGGCGACCAAGAAAACAGCCGAGGCTGAAGCTTAATTCAGCGCGCTAGGAGATAACGAATGGCACATAAGAAATCAGGCGGCTCGTCCTCGAACGGCCGCGATACCATTGGCAAACGCCTTGGCATCAAAAAGTTCGGCGGCCAGAAAGTGGTCCCCGGCAACATCATCGTCCGCCAGCGCGGCACGAAATGGCACCCCGGCAAGAACGTCGGCATGGGCCGTGACTACACCATCTTCGCGTTGCAGGTAGGCCGGGTTTCGTTCCAGACCTCTAGCAAAGGCCGCGTCTATGTCTCCGTAGACCCGCAGCCGGAATTGCAAGCAGCAGAATAACGGCGGATTTCGTACCGCCGGCACCACGCCAGGCGGTCCCGTGGTTTGAAAAAGGAGACGGATCGCCGTCTCCTTTTTTATTTGCGCGTCACGAACACGTCCCAGTGCGAGACTTAAGCACCGCGAAACAGGTATAAATGCCGTCATGAAATTCCTCGACCAGTGCAAGATCTACCTAAAGGCGGGCGACGGCGGTAACGGCTGCGTCGGTTTCCGTCGGGAAAAATTCATCGAATTCGGCGGCCCTGACGGCGGCGACGGCGGCAAGGGCGGCAATATCACTTTCGAAGCTGCGCGTAATCTCAACACGCTAATCGACTTTCGCTATGCTCAGCACTTCAAAGCCGAACGTGGAGCCGACGGCGGCGGCGCCAATTGCACGGGCCGTGACGGCAAGGAGTTGATCGTGAAAGTCCCCGTGGGGACTGAGATTCTGTCGGAAGATAAGGAAGAAGTGCTCGCCGATTTGTCCAAGGACGGCCAGCGCGTGACCTTGCTGAAGGGCGGCAACGGCGGCTTCGGCAACACACATTTCAAAAGCCCATCAAACCAAGCACCGGAATACGCTAACCCCGGTCAGATCACCGATGAACTGTGGGTCTGGCTGCGCTTGAAATTGATCGCCGATGTTGGTTTGGTTGGTTTGCCTAACGCAGGTAAATCGACATTTCTCGCCACCGTCACGCGCGCACGCCCCAAGATTGCCGACTATCCGTTCACGACACTTCATCCCAATCTTGGCGTCGCGCATGTTGGCGAGCTTGAGTTCGTCATCGCCGATATTCCCGGCCTCATCGAAGGCGCGCACGAAGGCGCCGGGTTAGGCGACCGTTTTCTCGGCCACGTCGAACGTTGCCCCGTGCTCTTACACTTGGTGGACGGCACGGAAGAAGACGTTGCCGCCTCATACAAAACCGTGCGCGCCGAACTGAAGGCGTACGGCAACAAGCTGATCGGCAAAAAAGAAGTCGTCGCGCTCAATAAATGCGATGCGCTCGACGAAGACACGCGCGCTGAAAAATTGGCGGCGCTGACCAAAGCCACCCGCAAGAAAGTTCACCTCCTCTCCGGTGTCTCCGGCGAAGGCCGCACCGAGATGCTGCGTACGCTTGCAAAAATTATTGCTGAATCGCGCGGCGATGAAGATTTCGATGAGACTAAAGAAGAAACATCTTCGGGTGAATGGACGCCATGAACGCGGCGGCGCATTTCAGGAATGCTAAGCGGCTGGTGGTAAAGATCGGCTCGGCCCTGTTGGCGGACGAAGATAGCGGCAAACTGCATCAAGCGTGGCTCGATGCGCTGTGCGATGATGTCGCTGCCGCCCACAAGCGCGGGCAGGAAGTTTTAATTGTTACTTCAGGCGCCATCGCCATCGGACGCGGCCCGCTCGGCATGACCGGGCGCAAACTGCGGCTGGAAGAAAAACAGGCCGCTGCTGCTACGGGGCAGATGCGTTTGACGCAGGCCTATCAGAACTCTCTCGACCGTCACGGCATTACCGTGGCGCAAGTATTGATCACGTTGGACGATACCGAGAACCGCCGCCGCTATATTAACGCGCGCAACACGCTCGATACGTTGCTGAAGCTGCGTGCCGTACCGGTCATCAACGAAAATGATTCTGTCGCCACCGCCGAAATCCGTTTTGGCGACAATGATCGCCTCGCCGCGCGTGTCGCGCAGATGATCAGCGCCGACACCTGCATTCTTCTGTCTGATATCGACGGCCTCTATACAGCCGACCCACGTACCAATCCGGGCGCCACCCTTGTGCCCGAAGTACGCGACGTTACACCCGAAGTGGAAGCCATGGCAGGCGTTGCGGTGTCCGGTGTCGGGTCAGGCGGCATGATCACTAAAATCGTGGCGGCTAAAATCTGCATGAGCGCGGGATGCCGCATGGCGATTGCACCCGGAAAGCCGATGCGGCCGCTGCAGGCGCTGGAAGACGGCGGACGCAGCACATGGTTCATTCCGACCGCCGAACCGCGCGCCGCACGCAAGCGCTGGATCGCCGGAAGCGTGCAAACCCTAGGCGTGATCGTGGTAGATGATGGCGCGATCAACGCATTGCATAGCGGCAAGAGTCTTCTGCCTGCGGGTGTCGTGGATGTGTCCGGCGAATTCGAACGCGGCGATGCCGTAGAAGTGCGCGGTCAGGACGGTAAGGTCGTCGGCAAAGGATTGTCGGCCTACGCTTCGCCCGATATGCGCGCCATCAAGGGCCGTAAATCCGATGAAATCGAGACAATCCTCGGTTTTCGCGGACGCAGCGAGGTCATTCACCGGGACGATCTGGTGGTCGGTAGCTAACAGCGGCGCTAGAGTGGCGGTTTGATGGAGTACGATATGGACGGCGCGGCGGACAAAAATAGCGAACTCGCAGACTTGATGACCGAGATGGGTCAGAAGGCGCGGGCAGCCGCGCGCTTCCTTGCCAAGACCAACACCATGACCAAGAACGCTGCGCTGATTGCTGCCGCCGAATCGGTCGGCAATCATGGCGTCGCGATCAAAGCCGCCAACGCGAAGGACATGGCAGCGGCAAAAGAAAAGAATCTGTCGGCGGCTTTGCTTGATCGCCTTGAACTGACGGACAACCGCATCGCGGGCATGGCCAAAGTCATCGTCGAAATCGCCTCGCTCGCCGATCCCGTCGGCGAAGTCATGAACGAATGGAGCCGCCCCAACGGTCTGGAGATCCAGCGCGTTCGCACGCCGCTCGGCGTCCTCGGCATTATTTATGAGTCGCGGCCTAACGTCACAGCGGATGCCGGCGCATTAGCCTTGAAGTCGGGCAACGCCTGCATCCTGCGCGGCGGCTCCGAGAGCTTTCATTCCTCGCGCGCGATTTTCACGTGCCTGCAGGAAGGCTTGCGCGCCGCGCGCCTGCCGGAAGCCTGCATTCAAATGGTGCCCACGACCGACCGCGCCGCCGTCGGCGAGATGCTGACCATGACAAAATATATCGATGTCATCATCCCCCGCGGTGGTCAATCGCTGGTGGAGCGTGTGATGCGTGATTCACGCGTGCCGACCTTCCAACATCTGACGGGCTTATGTCACACCTATATTCACAGCGACGCCGATCCCGCCAAGGCGCGCAAGATCGTGATGAACGCCAAGATGCGGCGCACTGGCGTGTGTGGCGCGACGGAAACGCTGCTGATCGACGAGGCCGTCGCTGCCAAGATTTTGCCGCCCATTTTGAACGACCTGATCAAGGCTGGCTGTGAAATTCGCGGCGACGCGGTGGTGCAGGCCTTGAACGCCCACGTCAAAGCCGCGACCGATGCGGATTGGGATACGGAGTATCTCGACGCCATCCTGGCGGTGAAAACAGTGAAGGACATCGAGGAAGCCATGGCGCACATTGTCGCTCACGGCTCCGAACATACGGAATGCATCGTCACCGAGGATGAAGTGGCGGCGGAGCGTTTCATGGCCAACCTGGACAGCGCCATCGTCATGCACAATGCCTCGACCCAATTTGCCGACGGCGGCGAATTCGGTATGGGCGCTGAAATCGGAATCGCCACGGGCAAGCTGCATGCCCGCGGACCCGTGGGCGTGGAACAGCTCACCACCTTCAAATACAAGGTGCGCGGTGACGGCCAGATCCGGCCCTAAACCCGCATCCTTCGGCGACCGCCGGCACCGGCGCATCGGCCTTTTGGGCGGCTCCTTCAATCCCGCCCATCAAGGCCATTTGCATGTCAGCAAGGAAGCTCTGAAGCGCCTCAACCTGCATCAGGTGTGGTGGCTGGTGAGTCCGCAAAACCCGTTGAAACCCACGCATGGTATGGCGCCGCTGGCCCAGCGCCTGGATCAAGCGCGCAAAATCGCGGCTGGTACCGGTATCGTCGTGACCGATCTCGAACGGCGCTTGGGCTCGGCTCGAACCCTCCTCACCCTGCGGCGCCTGAAAACACACTATCCCGGCATGACGTTCGTCTGGCTGATGGGGGCCGACAATCTCGCGCAGGCAGCCAAATGGTGGCGGTGGCAACACATCTTTCATGCCACACGCGTTGCGGTTTTCGACCGCAGCCCTTATTCTTACGCGGCGTTGGCAAGTGCGGCGGCGCAGCGGTTTGGCAAGGTTCGGACACGGAGGCCTTCAACGATTTGGCATCGTCTTCTCCCGGTCTGGACTTATGTTGCCATCCGCCGCCACCCAGCCTCGGCAACCGCCTTGCGTAAAACCGCAAGGTAACATCGGACAACACACAGGAGACGACCATCCCTAAAGCCGCAAAAGCAAGCGATCCAAAGCCAAAGTCGAATGTATTGGATCAGTTGGTCAACAACATCCTGACGTCCCTCGACGACGACAAGGCGCAAGACGTACTTGCGATCGATCTCGTCGGTAAAACCAGCATCGCAGACCGCATGATTTTTGCCTCGGGCACCTCGGCGCGCATGGTCTCGGCCATGGCCGACCACCTGATACGCAAGTTGAAGGAGACCGGCATCAAGGTGCAGAGCGAGGGCGAAAAGTATGGCGACTGGGTCGTCGTGGACGCGGGCGATGTCATCGTCCATTTGTTCCGTCCGGAAGTGCGCACCTTCTACAACATCGAGCGCATCTGGCAGGCACCCGTAACGACAGCAACGAGCGCAGCCGCGAAGCCGAAAGCCAAAACCAAAGCGGCTGCGAAAAAAGCGCCGCTCAAAACCGGCTTGAAAAGTCGCATCAAGAGCGGCGCCAAAAAAGCTCCGGCGCGCAAACCCGCGCGCGGCGCTTAACGCAACATCTGTGCATATCGTCGTTGCAGCTGTAGGCAAGGCGAAAGCCGGGCCCGAGCGCGCACTTTTCGATTCGTATATTGCACGGCTGCCTTGGCGCGTTGATCTCAAGGAGATCGAACTTAAGAAAGAAATGTCCGTGGACGTACGGCGCGCCCGCGAGGGCGAGGCATTGCTGTCCGCCGCACCCGACGGCGCGCGTATCGTTGCCCTGGACGAACGCGGACGCTCCGAAGCCAGCGATGCCTTTGCCAAACGTTTGGGGCGCTGGCGCGACGACGGCGTACGGGACATTACGTTTCTGATCGGCGGCGCGGATGGTTTGGACGAGAGCGTGCGCAAACGCGCGGATGTGATTTTAAGTTTCGGCGCACTCACGTGGCCGCACATGCTGGTAAGGGCTTTATTGGCCGAGCAGCTCTACCGCGCGCATACAATCCTCACCGGCCATCCCTATCATCGTGCCTAGGGCATGAACCCACCACTGACCTATACGATGAGTCCGTTGGATCGCGCCGTGATGATCCGTGGCGATCTTGCGCGCGTGCAGGCGCTGCTGACCGGCGGCAACGCGCGCATTCTACCGATGTGGAATCAGCAGCACTTGGTCGACGAAGAACCGCGCCTCCGATTCCTGACTTATGAGGAAGCCGCGACAGCAAGCATTCTTAGTGACGCCGCTCTGGTGTTCCTGGGACTGGCCGATGAAACGCCCTGGTTCGCACTCGGGCTTCCTAACACCGATGCACCTCCCGACTTCGCTATCCGCGGCACATTCAAGACTCCCGCAGACGTCGTCGCGTTGCTGCCCGGCGAAGAGGCGTCGCTGATGGCTTACGCGCGCGCCATGATTCTTTGGCATCAGAACCACCGACACTGCGGACGCTGCGGCGCGCAGACCGATATGACTGAAGCCGGCCATAGCCGCACATGCACCAGCCCGGCCTGCGGTAACCGCACCTTCCCGCGTACAGATCCGGTGGTGATTACCTTAATTACGCATCGCGACAAAAGCGGTGAAGAAAAATGTCTCTTGGGCCGCCAGGCAAAATTTCCGCCCGGAATGTATTCCTGCGTCGCCGGATTTGTCGAAGCCGGCGAAACGCTCGAGGCGGCCGTGCGGCGTGAAGCTGCCGAAGAAACCGGTGTTGTTGTTGGCGATGTACGCTACGTCGCATCACAGCCGTGGCCGTTTCCCGCCTCACTCATGCTCGGCTTTCGGGCTGACGCTCTAACAACAGAGATTCACCGCGACGACGAAGAATTGGAAGATTGCCGCTGGTTTAGCAAAGCGGACTTACGCAACGCCGGCGAAAGAGACAGCAATGGTCCCGGACTCAAACTTCCCAACCGCTTCGCCATCGCGCGCTTTTTGATCGAAGGCTGGTTGGCGACGTAAGCGGAGCATTTTAGGGAAAAGTGACCGCCGGTTTTCCCGTCCGAAATGCGACCAAACAAACTACGCTTTGCGAAACGGATGCGCCGAATACGTGCCGAGGATAATCACTTCCTTGGAATAGAAGCGTAAGTCTTCGAGCGCCAATTTCAGCCCATGATCGTTGGGGTGACCTTCGACATCGGCATAGAATTGCGCGGCAGAGAAATGCCCGCCGACCATATAGCTTTCAAGCTTGGTCATGTTGACGCCGTTAGTAGCAAACCCGCCCAAGGCTTTGTAAAGCGCGGCCGGCACACTGCGCACGCGGAAAACAAAAGACGTAACGAACGGACCCTTCTTCGGATTAGTCTTCACCGGCGTCTTCGACATGATCAGAAAGCGCGTCGTATTGTGATCGGCATCTTCAATGTTGGATGCCAGCACTTTGAGCCCATATATTTTGGCCGCAAGTTTCGGTGCGATGGCAGCAACGCTGGTGTCGCCGCGTTCGGCAACATCTTTCGCAGCGCCCGCGGTATCGGCGGAGATAAATGGCGTCAGTTTATTCTTGCGGATGTAGTCGCGGCATTGCCCAAGGGCATGCACGTGACTCTCGACACGCTTCAAGGTTTTCAACGACGCGCCGGGCACCGCCATAAGGTTATGGTTCACGCGCAGAAAATGTTCGCCGATGATATGCAGGCCCGCGTGCGGCAGGATGTGATGAATATCGGCCACACGACCGGCGATGGAATTGTCCACTGGAATCATAGCAAGCCGCGCTTTGCCGGTTTGCACAGCGGCAAAAGCATCCTCGAATTGCGCGCACGGCAGCGGCGTCATTTTCGGGAAGCATTCGTTGCAGGCGATATGCGAGTTAGCGCCAAGGAATCCCTGGAAGGCGATGGTATTTTCCGGCTTGGATTTTTTGGCCGGCGGTTTCGCCATGACTACGCCACACCCAACAAGCGGCGCGCACGATCGAGATCGGCGGGCGTATCGACACCCAAGGGGATCGTGTCCACCAACGCCGCCGCCATGCGCATGCCGTTTTCCAGCGCGCGCAATTGTTCGAGACGTTCGCGTAATTCTATGATCGTCGGCTGCAAGGTGACAAAGCGACGCAGGGCCGCGCGGCGGAAAGCGTAAATACCGATATGATGATAGTGATCGCCGGGGCCTGACGGAATCAGGTTGCGGCTGAAATAAATCGCCGGACCGACCGTGGCGCCGGGTTGCAGCGACAGCGCCACCTTCACGACCGCCGGATCGTTCAGCTCTTCTTCCGAGACAATGCGCGCAACGACCGTGGCGATATCGATAGCCGGATCGGCCAGCGGCGTGATGGACGCGGCGACCAGTACCGGCTCCAGAGTCGGCAGGTCACCTTGCACATTGACGACCACATCGAATTTGCCGGCGGGATCATAGGTTTCAGCGGCGGCATGGACACGGTCGGAGCCGGACGGCAGTTCCGGGTCGGTCATGATGGCCGTACCGCCGGCTTTGGTAATAACGTCGGCGATGGCTTGGTCTCCGGCGGCGACAATCACCGGCCCGGCACCGGCTTGAACCGCCCGGCGCCAAACATGGACGATCATCGGCGCGTCGCCGATCATAGCCAGCGGCTTATTGGGCAGGCGGGTAGCCGCCAAACGGGCCGGAATCACGATCAAAGCGGACATCGGAAAGCCTTGTTACAGATCCCCGAAACGACCTCGGGAGGAGCCGCGACACATACAGGACTTGCGGGCGGCTTCCAAGGGGTCAGAGGCTTCCCGAGGGCCCTTTGGCGCCAAGGACTTTGCCCAATCGGGCAGTATAACGGTCGGCTGGGGAGGAAACCCGCCGTCACCCTTGATTCATATTGAGATTTAAGCCCAAACTCAGTATTCAAAACCCGCTACCACGCGTGGGGACACTCTACAGCTTAGGATTTGGGGCAATGCCGAACAAAATGACGATGTATGCGATTATCGCAGCCTTCTGGCTGGCCTTTCTGGCCATCATTGGCGTGAACTTGATCGGCAACACCGTGATGTTCGGTAGCCCTCTGCACAGCGAACACCACCCCGTTGTAAAATTTGGCTTCCCGATTGAGGTTGTCGAAGCTGCTCCGACCGAAGCCGGCGGAGCCGCCGCGCGCGTCAGCAGCGTGCCCTTGATCGCTGCGGCCAGCCTCGACGAAGGCACGGCCATCTTCAAGAAATGCGGTTCCTGCCACACGGCGGAAGCCGGCGGCGCCAACAAAGTCGGCCCGAACCTGCACGATATAGTCGGCGCCGAAATCGGCGACCACAACAGCTTCAAGACCACCGACTCTCTGATAGCCATCGGCGGCACCTGGACCTATGAAAAGCTCGATGACTACCTCGAAAACCCGAAGCGTCTGGCGCCCAAGGGCTCCATGTCCTTCGCGGGTTTGAAGAAGCCGCAAGATCGCGCGGCGGTCATTAAGTTCTTGATGTCCAACACCCAGAACCCCCCGGCCATCCCGGCAGCAGCCGAAACACCTGCTGAAGCCGCGGCCGCTGCGGCGCCTGCTGCCGCTGCTCCGGCTGCGGCGCCTGCATCGACGAATCCGGTCTCTCACTGACGTCATCCTAGGTCATGGCTAACGCGGTTTCTCAAGAAGCCTGCGTTGCCCTGATTCACCGCCTAGCGGACATCAGCGGCGAGATCGCGCTTCAGCATTTTCGGAAACCTTTGGCCATCGACGCCAAGGCCGATGCGTCGCCTGTCACCATCGCCGACCGCGACGCCGAAACCGCCATGCGCACAATGATCCGCAAGGCCTTTCCCGATCACGGCATCATCGGCGAAGAACACGGGCGCGAGCAGGCCGACGCGGCCTATCTTTGGATTCTCGATCCTATCGACGGCACACAGTCGTTCATCAATGGCGCGCCGCTGTTCGGCACGCTCATTGGCCTTTGGCAACGTGACGCGACCGGTAATGCGCGGCCCTGGCTTGGCTGTATCAACCACCCCGCCCTCAAAGAACGCTGGATCGGCGGCACAGGCGCCCCAACAACATTAAACGGGCAGCCCGTGACTGCGCGAAGCTGCGCCTCGCTGGCCGAAGCCGCCCTGTACACCACCGGTCCCGACTATTTTAGCGCCTCTGAACTGAAGCGTTTCGTTCAGTTGGAACAGGCCGTGCAACGCAGGCGTTATGGCGGTACGGATTGCTATCATTACGGGATGGTGGCATCGGGCTGGACAGATATGGTGTGCGAAGCCGGACTTAAGCTGCATGATTACGCTGCCCTGGTGCCGGTGCTAACGGCTGCGGGCGCAAAGATCAGCGATTGGAATGGCGCCGCCCTGGACCTAGATTCAGAACAGACCGTCGGCGGCTGCGTCATCGCGGCCGGCGATACACGCACGCATGGCCAAGCCGTCAAGATTTTGAGCGGCAACGCCTAAAACAAGGGAGCCGTCCATGACGCGCAAAAAAGCCTGGTCGACCGGGTGCATCACCGTGGCTTTATCTCTTCTAGCCGTTCCATCCGCGCATGCCGTGGTGCGCGGAAAACCGGTGCACGCGCTGGCGCTTTATGGCGAAGCCAAATACGGACCCAACGATGTCTTCGGTTTCGTCAACCCGACCGCGCCCAAGGGAGGCACACTGCGCGTAAACGCCGCCGCTCCAACCTTTGATTCTCTCAATCCCTTTTCAATCAAGGGCGTCCCGGCGGCGGGGCTCGTCTCTCTCGGCACTAACGGCATGTTTATCGAAGGCCTGACGACGTCGGGCGAGGACGAACCCTTCGCACAATACTGCCTGCTCTGCGAGACCATGGAAGTAGCCGAGGACAACACGTGGATTGAATACACACTGCGCTCCGAAGCGCGCTTCCACGACGGCACCGCCGTCACGCCCGAGGATGTCATCGCCAGCTTCAATATGCTGATGGAAAAAGGCGCACCGAATTACCGCGTCTACTGGGGCGACGTCGCAAAAGTTGAAAAAACCGGCGACCGCAAAGTCCGCTTCCACTTCAAGGACGGCAATAACGTCGAACTCGCCATGATCATGGGCCAACTGCCGATCATCAGCAAAGCTTTCTGGGAAAGCCACGACATCGCGGCGACGACCTTCGATACTCCCAATTCCACTGGCCCTTATCGCATCGACAGCTTCGAGCCCGGCCGCTTTATCAGCTACAAACGCGATCCCAATTATTGGGGCAAGGATCTGGTGATCACGCGCGGCACCTATAACTTCGACGAAGTGCGCTTCGAATATTTCCGCGACGATACCGTTGCTTTCGAGGCTTTCAAATCCGGCGCGTTCGACATCCATTTCGAGAACTCGGCGCGGCGCTGGGCGACCGGCTACGATTTCCCGGCTTTCACCGACGGGCGCGTGCAGAAACTATCGGTCGAAGCCGGCATCCCGATGGTGGCGCAGGGCTTCATGTACAATACACGTCGCGCGAAATTCGCCGACCGGCGCGTGCGTCAAGCGCTGAACTACGCATTCGACTTTGAATCGCTCAACAAAACCATCTTTTACGATCAGTACACGCGGATACGCAGCTACTGGCAGCACTCAGACCTGGAAGCCAAGGGCTTGCCCACACCGGAAGAGTTGGCGCTGCTCGAGCCTTTGCGCGCGCAACTTCCGCCGGAAGTCTTCACGCAGGAATTCAAACAACCGACCACCGCCGGCGACGGCAATCCGCGTGACAATTTGCTGAAAGCCAAGGAATTGCTGTCCGAAGCCGGTTGGGATGTTGTGGGCGGTCAGTTGATCAACCGTGAGACCAAAGAACCGTTTACCTTCGAGTTGATTGAAACCCAGGCTAGCCTTGAGCGCATCATCCTACCGTGGTTCCAAAATCTCGAAAAGCTCGGCATTAAAGGCACCTTGCGCGTCGTAGATGCCAGCCAGATCGTCAATCGCCTCACCGATTTCGATTTCGACGTCACGGTTTCGGGCGTTCAAAACTCTTTAAGTCCCGGCAACGAACAGGCTGAGTTTTGGGGAAGCGCCTCCGCCGACCGCAAAGGCAGCCGCAATATGAGCGGCGTGAAAAACCCTGCGATAGATAAGTTGGTTGAAGTAATGCTCAAGGCGCCCGACCGCGCCACGCTGGCAACCGCCGCCCACGCGCTCGATCGCGTCCTGACATGGAACTTCTACCTCGGCCTGCAATACGGCCCGACGTCGGACCGCTTCGGTTACTGGAGCAAACTGAAACATCCCGATAAATTTCCCATGCAGGGCATGCAGACTCCCGGCTTGGCCATTTCGAATTGGTGGATGGATTCCGCCGCAGCACAAACCCCAGGTCAACCCGCCGCCGCTCCCACGGGTGAAACTTCGTCGTCAAACGGCTGGCTGATTGCCGGGATCGTGATTGTTCTGCTTGGCGCTGGGTTTATCTTCCTGCGCCGCCGCCGTTAGGAGCCGGTATGTTCAAACGCGCAATCGCAACGGCGGCGCTCGCGGTTCTGGCGGTCGCACATATCGAACCTGCTCAGGCACTCGTGCGCGGCAAGCCTGTTCACGGTCTAGCGCTGTATGGCGAGCCAAAGTACGGGCCGGAATTCACGCACTTCGATTTCGTCAATCCGGATGCGCCAAAAGGCGGCACGCTGCGACGCAGGGCTATCGGTACATTTGATAGCTTCAATCCCTATTCTTTCAAGGGTAAGCCGCCGCATCCTGGAATCATCCACTATGCGGGAAACGGATCGTTCTTTTATTTTGGCGAGCCGCTCGCCGTTCGCGGCAGCGACGAGCCGTCCTCGCAGTATTGCCTCATCTGCGAGACCGTTGAAGTTGCCGAAGACAACACCTGGATTGAATACAGCCTCCGGGCCGAAGCCCGCTTTCAAGACGGCTCGCCCGTAACCGTCGAGGACGTGATCTTCTCCTTCGAAGCGCTGATGAGCAAAGGGCATCCGCGCTTTAAAGCGTATTGGGGAGACATCGCCAAAGCCGAGAAAACCGGCGACCGTAAAGTGAAGTTCACTTTCAAGACCGACAAAAACAACGAGTTGCCCATGCTGGTGGGCGAGATCCCGGTCCTGAGCAAGAAATTCTGGGAAACCCGCGACATTGAAGCGAGTACGTTGGATATACCGGTCGTCACAGGTCCTTACCGCATCGATCGCTTCGAACCCGGCCGTTATTTCATCCTCAAGCGCGACCCCAACTATTGGGGCAAAAATCTTGCCGTCACGCGCGGCGCTTTCAATTTCGACGAGATCCGCATCGACTACTACCGCGACGACGACGTAGCGTTTCAAGCATTCCTTGCCGGCGATTTGGACATTTACGGCGAAACCGACGCCACGCGTTGGGCCACAGGTTACGACCAGCGTCTCGTTGATGCCGGCGCGCTGGTGAAAGAAGCGTTTGAAGACGGGCAGCCCGACACAGTCCATCCGTTCGTGATCAACACGCGCCGCGCAAAGTTCTCTGACCCCCGCGTTCGCCAAGCCCTCGGCCTTGGCTTCGACTTCGACGCCAGCAACAAAACTGTCGGCTACGATCTGATGGTACCTTTCACGAGCTATTTCATGGGCTCGGATTTGGCGTCGCATGACCTGCCGACCGGCGAGGAATTGCAAATCCTCGAACGCTATCGCGGCAAAATTCCCGAAGAGGTTTTCACGATGCCCTATCTTCCCCCACGCACGAACACGGCAGGGGGACTGCGCGAGAACCTTCTCAAAGCGCAGCATTTGCTGACGGCGGCGGGCTGGAAAATCCAAGACGGTGTTTTAAAGAATGACGCGGGCGAAACCTTCACCTTCGAATTCTTGCTGCAAACACCGCTGTATGAACGTTGGGTCGGCCCCTACCTGCAAAACCTTCAGCGTCTGGGAATCAAAGGCACCATCCGCATGGTGGACCCGACGCAATATCTGAACCGCATGAACGACTTCGATTTTGATCTCGTCGTCGGAGGGGTACCGCTCTGGGGCGGCAACAGCAATTCACCCGGCAATGAGAAACGTGAACAATGGGGCTCGGAAGCTTCCGGTCACACCGGCAGCGAGAACTGGCCCGGACTTAAAGACCCGGCCGTCGATGCCTTGATCGAAGACCTGATCCGCGTGAAATCGCGCGAAAGTCTGTTAGCCCACACGCACGCGTTGGATCGCGTGCTTCTATGGAAACACCTTGTTGTGCCCGCCTATGCAGAGTCTAAAATCTGGTGGGCTTATTGGAACATGCTGGATCGACCCGCCATTACGCCCGAGATGGGCGGGCCTAACCCGGCGCTGTGGTGGTACGACGCGGCAAAAGCCGCGGCAACCGAAGGCATCCGTACGAGCAAGACTGTCTCCGAAAAGAGTGGCGGCAGCCAAACAACGATATTTGCTCTTGTGGCGTTAGCGGTGCTTGTGGTGCTGTTCGTCGTCGTTCGCCGTCGGCGGACTTAACCGGAAACGGCGGTCACCCAGTGTTCGCTTATATCATCCGCCGACTGGCGCTGATCCCTCTCACCCTCTTTGGGATCATTACGCTTAATTTCGTCATCGTGCAGATGGCCCCCGGCGGTCCGGTCGAACGCGTCCTGGCCCAGATCAAGGGCCTGGACACAAACGGCACGCCCGGCATCTCGGGCGGCGGCGACAGAATGCGCACGCCCGGCGGCAACAATAGTCTTTATCGCGGCGCTCAGGGTCTCGATCCGGCTTTCGTCAAGGACATCGAGAAGCAATTTGGCTTCGATAAGCCGCCGATCGAGCGTTATTTTTTGATGCTCAAAAACTACATCGCCTTCGATCTCGGCCAAAGTTTCTATCGCACCATCGATGTGGGCGATCTCATCCTCGAGAAAATGCCGGTGTCGATTTCCATCGGCTTGTGGTCGACGCTGATTATCTACCTCATTTCAATTCCGCTCGGCATTTCCAAAGCTGTGCGTGACGGTTCGCGCTTTGATATCGCCACATCCTATATCGTGGTCATCGGCTATGCCGTGCCGTCATTCATGTTCGCAATCCTTCTGATCGTCGTGTTCGCGGGCGGCAGTTATCTCAACTGGTTCCCCTTGCGCGGTCTAACCTCGGACAATTGGGCGGACTTAAGCGCCTGGGGGAAGACCCTCGATTATGCGTGGCACATGGTGTTGCCGGTGACGGCCATGACCATCGGCGGCTTTGCGTCGCTGACAATGCTCACCAAAAATTGCTTCCTGGACGAGATCAACAAACAATATGTGCTGACGGCCAAATCCAAGGGCCTTTCACCGAACCGCGTGCTGTACGGACACATCTTCCGCAATGCTATGCTGCTGGTGGTGGCTGGTTTCCCCGCGACGCTGGTCGGCATGCTGTTTACGGGCTCCCTGTTGATCGAAGTGATCTTCTCGCTCGATGGCCTAGGTCTCCTGGGCTATCAAGCCATCCTCGACCGCGACTACCCCGTGGTGTTCGGCACCTTATATGTGTTCAGCCTGATCGGCCTGCTGCTGAATTTGGTCAGCGATCTCACCTATCACATGGTCGATCCACGTATCGATTTTGAGGCGCGGCAAACGTGAGCGGCTTTACATCAAAACTGTCTGTCCTGAACCAACGGCGCTGGTCCAACTTCACCGCCAATCGCCGCGGTTATTGGTCGCTGTGGATCATCGGCGCGCTCTTTTTGCTGTCGCTGTTCGCCGAATTCATCGCCAACGACCGGCCGCTTCTTGTGAGTTACAAGAGCCAAATCTACGCCCCGGTGCTGTTTGATTATCCCGAAACCACCTTTGGCGGATCTTTCGAAACCCCCGCCGACTACAACGATGCTTTCCTACGCAATGCCATTGCCACCAATGGCTGGATGGTGATGCCGCTGATTCCCTTCGGCCATCGCACCATCGACTTCAATCTCGGACGCCCCGCCCCGGCGCCGCCGTCGGCGAAACATTGGCTCGGCACCGACAACCAAGGGCGCGATGTGCTGTCGCGACTGATCTACGGCTTCCGTATTTCAATGTTGTTCGCACTGGTATTGACGATCGTCTCGAGCATCGTCGGCATTGCTGCCGGCGCGGTGCAGGGTTATTTCGGCGGCATGACCGATCTTTTCTTCCAGCGATTTATCGAGATCTGGGGCGGCCTGCCGCAGCTTTTCATTCTCATCATCGTCGCCTCCATCATAGCGCCGGGATTTTGGACACTGCTGGGCGTGTTGCTGTTGTTCAGCTGGACGTCGCTCGTCTCAGTCGTGCGCGCTGAATTCTTGCGGGCGCGTAACTTAGATTATGTACGTGCCGCGAAAGCCCTTGGCATGGGCGACGTCAGCCTCATGACAAAACACATCCTGCCCAATGCCATGGTTGCAACAGTCACGTTCCTTCCGTTCGTTCTCTCGGGCGCGGTTGTCTCGCTGACATCGCTCGATTTCCTCGGCCTCGGCATGCCGCCGGGGTCGGCGTCTTTGGGCGAATTGCTGCGCCAGGGCAAAGAGAACCTACAGGCGCCATGGCTCGGCTTTACCGGCTTTTTCACCATCGCCAGCATGCTGACATTGCTGGTGTTCGTCGGCGAGTCCGTGCGCGACGCCCTTGATCCACGCAAGACGTTCTCATGACCGACCCGCAAGATTCATTGCTCGTCATTTCCGATCTTGGTGTCGCCTTTGGGCGCGGCGCCAGTCAGGCCACAGCGGCCAAGGGCGTCTCCTTCTCACTGCGAAAAGGCGAGACACTCGCGCTTGTCGGCGAGAGCGGCAGCGGCAAGACCGTAACGGCATTGTCGATCCTCGGCCTGTTGCCGTATCCCCTCGCCCATCACCCCGCCGGCAGCATCCGTTACCGCGGCGAAGAGATGCTGAACGCGTCGGAAGAAAAACTCCGCCGCGTGCGCGGCAATCGCATCGGCATGGTGTTCCAGGAACCCATGACCTCGCTCAATCCGCTGCACAACATCGAAAAGCAAGTCGGCGAAGTGCTGGAGGTTCATGCCGGCATCACCGGCGATGCCAAGCGCAAGCGCGTGTTGGAATTGCTATCACTGGTCGGCCTGCCCGACGTCGAGAAGCGCTTAGGCGCTCTGCCACACGAACTCTCCGGCGGGCAGCGCCAGCGCGTCATGATCGCCATGGCCTTGGCGCTCAACCCCGACATCCTCATTGCCGACGAACCCACCACCGCGCTCGATGTCACCATCCAGGCGCAAATTTTGGAACTGCTGCGGGATCTAAAACAACGCCTCGGCATGGCGCTGCTGTTCATTACCCACGACCTGACCATTGTCCGTCAAATCGCGGACACGGTCTGCGTGATGAAAGACGGCGCCATCGTCGAACAGGGACGCGTCGCAGATATATTTTCCAGTCCCCAGCACGACTACACCAAGCGCCTGCTGGCGGCGCAGCCTAAACCCAAGGCCGAGGCGCTGCCCGCCGGCGACGAAATCATCGCCGCGGAGAACTTGAAGGTCTGGTTTCCGATCCGCCGCGGCATCATCCGCCGCACCGTGGACCACATTAAGGCCGTGGACGGCGTATCATTCTCCATCGCCGCCGGTCGCACACTCGGGGTTGTCGGCGAAAGCGGCTCCGGCAAAACAACGTTGGGCATGGGCTTGCTGCGCTTGATCGGCAGCGAAGGCGTGATCCGCTTTCAAGGTGAATGCATCGATAATGTGCCGTCGAAAAATCTCCGGTCGCTGCGGCGTCACATGCAAATCGTTTTCCAAGATCCTTTCGGCTCTTTAAGCCCGCGCCTGTCGGTAGGTCAGATCGTCGAAGAAGGTCTGATTGTCCACAAACTCGGCGCCGCGTCCGAGCGCGACGACCGCGTCGCCGAAGCCTTACGCGAAGTCGGGCTCGATCCGGCCGTGCGCCACCGCTATCCGCACGAATTCTCCGGCGGGCAGCGCCAACGCATCGCCATCGCCCGCGCCATTGTATTGCGGCCGAAGTTTCTGGTCTTGGACGAGCCCACTAGCGCGCTGGACGTTTCGGTCCAGGCCCAGATTGTCGATCTCTTGCGCGACCTGCAGGCCAAATACAGTCTGGCTTATATGTTCATCAGCCATGATCTGCGCGTTGTCCGCGCGCTGGCCGATACATTGATTGTCATGAAGGACGGCACGGTTCGGGAATCGGGCACAGCCGAGCAGGTTTTCACCGCGCCGCAGGATCCGTATACCAAGGCCCTGATGGCGGCGGCGCTGCATTTGGCGGTTACGCCTTCTTAAACAATCATTCCTAGGATAAAATTGGGAAATTAGGCGGTTTAGCCGCCCTTGCCGCGCGATAAAGCGTGGCTCATAGTAACCCAATCCCGCCGAACAAAAGCGACACGGAAGCGACGATGGCCAGAGACGACGACGAGGAAAAGAGCAAACAGGCGCTTTACGGCGTCGACGTCGATATTTCCGTCGTGCTGGGCCAGGCGAGCTTGCGGGTCAACCAGCTCCTCAAACTCGGCCGCGGCGCCGTGGTGGAATTGGAGCAAAAGACCTCCGACCCTGTGGAAATCTTCGCCAACGAAGTGCTGATTGCGCGCGGCGAAGTCGTCATCACCTCGGGCGACAAAATCGGCGTGACCCTGACCGAATTGGTCAAGTCGATCTACAACCAGGGCGAATAATCCTTATCCTTCTCCATATTGCCTCTGGAAGATCAGGCCGCGATCTTCTAAAACACGTCGCACTGTTACAATTTTAGCGACATTCATGCGCAGGCTTTTTCATCACACGCTTCTGCCCGAGTGCCGCAAGGTTCGTCTAGCGCTTCATGAAAAGCTCCTAGAGTTCGCCGAGCATAGCATCGAGCCTTGGCGCATAGACGATGATCTGCTGACGTTCAACCCAGCAGGTGAACTTCCCGTGCTGGTAGACGACGACGACACAATCGTCTGTGGCCACAACGCGATTTGCGAATACCTCGACGAAGCTTATCCCGAAGCGTCCTTGTACGGCGGCACGCCGGCCATACGCGCCGAAGCGCGCCGCCTCGCGGCATGGTTCGATGAAAAATTTCAGCGCGAAGTCACGCAGCACCTGGCGGGTGAAAAACTCACACGTCGCGCGCGCAGCAATGCCCCGCCCGACTCCCGCGCGCTCAAAGCCGGCCGCGAGAACATTCACACGCACCTACAATATATCGCCTGGCTTACCGAACGGCGCAGCTGGCTGGCCGGTGATCACCTGAGTGTTGCCGATCTCGCCGCCGCCGCGCATTTGTCGCTGGTGGATTATTCCGGCGACGTGCCGTGGAACGACCATCCTTTGACGAAGGAATGGTACGTCCGCGTTAAATCACGCCCCTCTTTCCGCGCTCTTTTGAAAGATACGGTGCCCGGCATACAGCCGGCCAAAATTTACGCCGATCTCGATTTTTAGATTTTCCCCGCTCTAGTGGGCATGCACATCAACATCGAGATGTTCGATGTTGGCCCGGGCGGCATCGGCGGCAAGCGAATCCGGTTCCAGTTCCAGAATGCGCAGCCAGTCGCGGCGCGCCGCGGCGAGACGCTTCTTCATGCGCCATAAGTTGCCGCGCTCCAGCAACGCCGCAACATTTGTGGTGTCGGCTTTGACGGCCCGGTCGGCATCGGCGAAGGCTTCATCCTCATGACCCTGCAGCCGATGGGCGGCGGCGCGGTAGGCCAGGGCATCGGCATTGTCGGGATCGATGATTAACGCAGCATCGCAATCGGCGATCACTTCGTCATATTTTCCGGCATCCGCCAAGGTCAAGGCGCGATCCAGCAGAACTTCCATTTGCTGCTTACTGCCCGCCGGCACAATTTTCAGCGCAGCACTTTGCGAAGCGTAAGCATGAGACAGCTCGCCCTCTTTCAACCAAGCCTGACCGGCTTGTGCAAGCATGCTGGCGCGCACGGCGGGTTCCTGACGCGATGCCGTTGCTAATTCGTCGAGCCGCGTGGCCCCCTCGCCATACTCCTTAATGCCTATCAGCGAAAGCGCCTGACAATGTTTAGCAGGCTCACCGCCGGCAAGCCCCACCCACTTGCCGGCAAGCTCAATCGCTTTGTCGGGCTGCTCTTGCGCCAGGGCGAGACAGAATTTGTAGGTGAATGCGGGATTATTGAGATCCGGATCCGGCGCAAGATTCTGTTTGGGCGCAGGCTCCGCCGCGAAAGATATCGCCGGCGCGCATATCAACAAAACCATCAACGCAATAAATTTCATATCCGCACCTGTGAAATCACATCATCGAGCGCGCCGCATAACTGCGCAAGATCCTGAGGCCGCGACAAACGATGATCGCCGTCCTTAATCAGTAAAATATGCACATTATCTCCGCTCATCTTCTCGGCCAGGCTCAGCGACTTTTGATAGGGCACAACCGTGTCGCGCTGACCGTGCAGAAGCCGCACCGGGCACGACACCGCCACTGGACCGGTCAGCACAAAATTGCGACGGCCGTCGTCGACAAAATTGCGTGTGATCGGGTAGGGCCCTGTTTCGTAGTCGCTTTGCACGTGGACGATACCTTTGCTGGCAAGCTCGGACCGCTGCGCGGCGGTCAGCTCCCGCGCCATCATATCGTCGGTGAAGTCCGGCGCCACCGCGATTCCGACCATACCGGCGATACGCGCGGCGCGTGCGAGCGCTGTGCGGACCATGACCCAGCCACCCATGCTTGAGCCCACCAGAATCTGCGGACCCTGCGTCAGCTCATCCAGCACCGCGATTGTATCCGCGGTCCAGCGCGAAATCGTCCCATCCTCGAAACGGCCGGAGGATACGCCGTGGCCGAACATATCGAACCGTACGCAGCCGTAGCCTTTCCGGCGGCAATGATCCGCCAGGGCTAACGCCTTGGTGCCATTTCTGTCCGACATCAGTCCGTGTAAAAAGACCACACCCGGCAGGGACATGGATGCCGGTGCGACGACGTCGTAAGCTATGGTCGCGCCGTCCGAACGGCGCAAATATGACGGATCGGAAGTCATCGTAAATTCACCGCGGAGCGTGTTACAACACGGCCATGTCTATGGCAGATAGCGATATAGCCGCAAGGCGCAAGACCAGCCTGCAGGTGCTCCCCAACCTGATTTCAGGCGGGGTAGAGCGCGGCACGATCGATGTTGCCGCGGCCCTGGTGCAGGCAGGATGGCGCGCGCTGGTGGTATCCGCCGGCGGCCCGATGGTGCGCGAGCTGGAACGCGCCGGCGCCGAGCACATCATACTGCCGCTCAATACTAAGAATCCTTTGGCCATGCGCCGGAACGTCGAGACATTGACGGCGCTGATCCGCGATCAGGGTGTGAATATCGTTCACGGCCGCAGCCGCGCGCCGGCCTGGAGCGCCCGCGAAGCCGCAAAGATCGCGAACGTGCCGTTCATCACGACCTTTCACGGCGTCTATGGCTTGGGGCCTTTTGGTCTCAAAAAACTCTACAACCGGGTCATGGCCACAGGCGAGATCGTCATCGCCGTGTCCGAGTTTATTCGCGACCATCTGATCGCTGAATATCACGTTCCGGCAGAACGCATTCGCGTTATCCACCGCGGCGTCGATGTCGATCTTTTCGATGCCAACCGCGTTTCCGCGACACGCTTGATTCAAGTCACCGCCAAATGGCGCCTGCAGGAATCCTCGCAAGTCATCATGCTGCCGGGGCGATTGACCAGTTGGAAGGGCCATGACGTCCTGATCGACGCCATGGCCGAGCTGAAACGGCGCAATGGCGGACAGACCGCCGCGCGCTGCATCATGGTCGGTCAAGATCACGGTCGCCCCAATCACCGCAACCACATCATGAGTTATGCCGCCGCACGCGGTGCCGACGTGCACATTATCGACGACTGCAACGATTTGCCTGCAGCGTATATGGCGACGGATGTTGTTGTGTCAGCCTCGACGCGCCCCGAAGCCTTTGGCCGGGTTGTCGCGGAAGCACAAGCCATGGGCCGCCCGGTTGTGGCGCCCTCGCACGGCGGCGCCAAAGAAATCATCATACCCGGCGTGACCGGCTGGCTGTTCACCCCGAGCGATCCGGTTTCGTTGGCGGATGCGCTGGAGCGCGCGTTGCGTTTGAATCAAGATGACCGCATCCGCATGGCCGATGCCGCGATTACACGCGCGCGCGAACTCTTCAGCAAAGCCGAGATGTGCGCACACACGCTCAAAGTTTACGACGAAGTGCTGGCAAAGCACGTATGAGCGGCACAGATTCGGCGGCCGAAAAACCACGCATACTCGTTATCTCGACGGCCGGTCTTGAGCGTTTTATTCCAGCACTGGGCGCCATCCGCGCCAATCACCGCGATGCGAAAATCATTCTGCTGACAGCACGCGTCACATCCGCTTTCGCGGCGACCGTACCTTATTTCGATGACGTCTGGACCGATGAAACCGATGGGATGTTTCATTTGTCGAAATTGTGGGCATTGCGCAAACGCTTGCACGGCCTGATGAATGGTCGGGATTTCACGCGCGTTTATGATTTAGATAGTACGCCCCACAGCAAACGCCTGTTCTGGCTAATGTATGGTAGCCGCGCCCTGCCGCTCAACCGCCGCGACATTCCATGGTCCGGCGCGATCGCCGGAACGGCGCTGTCTCACGAAGATCCGCGGCGCGGCGCTATGCATCTGGTTGATCGCTGGGCCGCACAGTTGAAGATCGCCGGCATTGGCGCGATCTTACGCCCGGAACTATCCTGGGTCGCACGCCAGGTGACGTCCTTTGCCGTGCCCTTCCGCATGACCGCGCCTTTCGTCATGATCGCCGCCGTGCCTGGTCCCGGCGCGCCGTGGCCGGCGGAACGATACGGCGAACTGGCGCGCGGCCTGTCCGCGCAAGGACAAATTCCGGTGCTGGTAGGACTGGATGTATCCTCCGTACTCCGCCAAGCCATCCAGGATCATTGCGACAACATCGTCGATCTTAGCGGCAGCACCACCGTCAACGAGCTGGCTTTCCTGAGTTGGGCGGCGACCGCGGCGGTAGGGCCCGATAACGGCATTATGCACCTGACCGCTGTCGCGGGGTGCCGCAGCCTTGTCATGTATAATAACGCGTCCGATCCGGCCCTCGTCGGCCAGCGCGGTGCTAAATTGACGATCCTGCGCCGGCCGCAGCTTGCCGAAATTCCCGTCGGCGAAGTTTTGGCAGCGGTCATGTCACAGAAGTGAACACTCTTCATGCTCTCTGCATTATAATCGCGCCATGCACGTTCTGAATCTTGAAGCCCTCACCGCCGCCCTGCCGCTCAACGAGCCCTATCGCCACTTTATCGGTAGCGCGGCCTTAAAACCCGACCGCGAGGCTGCGGTGCTGGCGGATTTTCCGCCCATCAAACAGACCGGCTTTTTTCCGGTAACGGATCTCGACATCAGCGGCGCATTTCAGGAATTGATCGACGACGTCAACCACCCGGCTTTCAGCGCCGCCGTCAGTGAAAAACTTGGGCTCGATCTGACCGATAAACCCCGGCTGATTACCTTGAGACACTGGTCGGCGGCGTCGGATGGGCGCATCCACACCGACAGCTTAAGTAAGATTGCCACCGTCCTGATCTATCTGAACGAAAGCTGGCGCGACAGCGGCGCCGGGCGGTTGCGGGTATTGCGTAGCGCCGACAATTTCGAGGACTACACCGCCGAAATCAGCCCCGTGGTCGGCACAATTTTCGGATTCCGGCGGGCCGATAATTCCTGGCACGGCCACCTGCCTTTCGCCGGCGAGCGCAAGGTGCTGCAGGTAACGTGGCTGATCGATGCCTCCAAGGTCGCCCACAAGACACGGACCGCCAAATGGTCGCGTTGGCTGAAGAAGCTCAATCCGTTTGCTTGACAACCCGCGTCCTACCTCTAGATTCCGCCGACTTTAGCCCTTTTAGGCCCTTAAATAATGGTTGCGATTACCCTTCCCGACGGCAGCGTGCGCCAGTACGACCGGCCGGTCACCGGCGCCGACGTGGCCGCCGATATCGGCCCCGGCCTCGCCAAGGCGGCCTTGGCTGTGCGCATTAACGGCGAGATGAAGGACCTCCTTCTGCCGCTGACCGAGAACACCAATCTCGCCATCGTCACGCGCAAGGACCCCGACGCACTCGAGCTGCTGCGCCACGACGCCGCGCACGTTTTAGCCGAGGCCGTGCAGGAGCTTTTTCCCGGCACGCAGGTCACCATCGGGCCAGCCATCGAGAACGGCTTTTATTACGACTTCGCGCGCAAGGAGCCGTTCTCCACCGACGACTTCGCCAAAATCGAAGCCAAGATGCGCGAAATCGTCGACCGCGACGAACCTATCGTGCGTGAAGTCTGGCCACGCGACAAAGCCATCGCGCACTTCAAAAGCATCGGCGAGCAATACAAAGCCGAATTGATCGAAGGCTTTCCGCAAGACGAGCCCATCAGCATTTACCGCCAGGGCGAGAAGTGGCTCGATCTCTGCCGCGGCCCGCATCTTCCGTCCACCAGCAAGCTCGGCAAGGCTTTCAAACTGACCAAGCTCGCGGGCGCGTATTGGCGCGGCGATTCCAACAACGCCATGCTGCAGCGGATTTACGGCACGGCTTGGGCTGACGAAAAGCAACTCGCTAATTACCTCACCATGCTTGAAGAGGCCGAGAAGCGCGATCACCGCAAGATCGGCCAGGAGATGGACTTGTTCCATCTACAGTCCGAAGCGCAAGGCAGCGTCTTCTGGCATCCGAAGGGCTACATGCTCTGGCGCCAGTTGGAACAATACATGCGCCGCCGTCTCGACGCCGCCGGTTACGTCGAAGTAAAAACCCCGCAGCTCATGAATTCAAAGCAGTGGGAAGCCTCCGGTCACTGGGGCAAATACCGCGAGAATATGTTCGTGGTGCCCGATGAAGTGCCCAACACCGAAGACGAAGGACCGGTGCTGTCGGGCCAAGGCGATCTCATGGCGCTGAAGCCCATGAACTGCCCGGCCCACATCCTGATTTTCCGTCAGGGCATCAAGAGCTACCGCGACCTGCCGATCCGCATGGCGGAGTTCGGCTGTTGTCATCGCAACGAACCGCACGGCGCACTGCACGGCATCATGCGGGTGCGCCAGTTCACGCAGGATGACGCGCACATTTTCTGTACCGAAGACCAGATCGTCGATGAAGTCCGCAGGTTCTGCGAACTGCTCGACGTGGTTTACAAAGACCTCGGCTTCGAGAAATACGCCATTAAGCTTGCGCTGCGTCCCGAAAAACGCTTCGGCACCGATGAGATGTGGGACCGCGCTGAAAACAATCTGCGCGAAGCCGTACGCCTCGCCGGACGCCAAGGCCCCGAATACGGCTGGCAGGAACTCCCCGGCGAAGGGGCGTTCTATTCGCCCAAGCTCGAGTTCCACCTCACCGACGCCATCGGGCGCACATGGCAGTGCGGCACCATTCAGCTCGATTACGTGCTGCCCGAGCGCCTGGACGCCAGTTATATCGGCGAGGACGGCGCCAAGCACCGCCCTGTCATGCTGCACCGCGCCATTCTCGGCACCTTCGAACGTTTCTTAGGGATTCTGATCGAACACCACGCCGGTCGCTTCCCGATGTGGCTGGCGCCGGTCCAGGCCACGGTCTGCACCATCACGAGCGATGCCAACGATTACGCCGAGGAAGTCGCCGCGACACTGCGCGCCAACGGTCTCCGAGTCGAAGTCGATCTGCGCAACGAAAAGATCAATTTCAAGGTCCGCGAACACTCTCTGGCCAAGGTGCCGGTATTGGTCGTTGTGGGCAAGAAAGAGCAAGAAAACCGGGGGGTTGCGCTGCGCCGCCTGGGTGGCGCAAACCAAGAAATCCTTGCGCTGGATGAAGCAACCGATAGACTTGCGAAAGAAGCTGCGGTTCCGGGTGCGTAAGGCCCGTGAGCCGCGGTTTTACATTGGTAGAAAACAACAACAGGAGATTGGTACATAGCTAGGTTCGACCAACAGGCGCCGCCGTCCAAAAACGATGGACCGCGCATGAATCATCAGATCGACAATCGTACAGTGCGCCTGATCGATGCCGACGGCGAAAACGTCGGCGTCGTAGATCGCGAAATAGCCCTCCGCAAAGCAGAAGAAGCCGGACTGGACTTGGTGGAAATCTCCCCCAATGCCGATCCACCGGTATGCAAGATCCTCGATATTGGTAAGTACAAATACGAGGAACAGAAGCGCAAAAACGAAGCGCGCAAAAAGCAGAAGGTCATCGAGGTCAAGGAAATCAAGCTGCGGCCCAGCATCGATGACCACGATTACGATGTGAAGATGCGCGCCATGAAGCGCTTCCTCGAAGAAGGCGACAAAGTGAAAGTGACTTTGCGCTTCCGAGGCCGCGAAATGGCCCACATGGAAATCGGTCACCGCCTTCTCGCGCGCGTTAAAGCCGACTTCGAAGAAAGTGCGAAAGTGGAGCAAGAACCGCGCTCCGAAGGCCGTCAGATCGTGATGGTCGTCGCGCCGAAATAACGAATTGGAATTCGGAGACTCGAGCGTCTCCGACGACATTAAGAGCGCGATCTATATTTTAGATCGCGCTCTCGTGATTTGTGGGCCCCGGCTGTTGTGAAACACAATAACCACTGATTTAACGCTTACAATGCAGGGGGTAGATCATGTCGAAAATTGAAGAGCTGCAAACCATATGGGCTCCGCGCGCCTTGTCCGTACTGCGCATCATGACCGGCCTTTTGTACGTTCAGCACGGTACGCAAAAACTGTTCGACTTCCCCGAGCGCACGGGCGGCGGAGGTGGTGGTGCGTTATCGCCGTTAATTCTGGCGTCCGGCATATTGGAAGCTGGTGGTGGGGCGTTATTCGTTGCGGGGCTTTTTACACGGCCGGTGGCGTTTATTCTCTCCGGCATGATGGCCGTGGCGTACTTTATGGTTCACGCCCCCAACGGGTTTTTCCCGATCAACAATCGCGGCGATCTCGCGATTCTGTTCTGCTTTGTCTATCTCTATTTTGTCTGTTCCGGCGCTGGTCCCTGGAGCATCGATGCCGTGATCGCGCGCAAAAAGTCCGCCGCCTAAGAAGCTAGCCGCACAAAACAAAAGCGCAGTCCGCTTTATACGGACTGCGCTTTATTTTTTTGAGTTGGCCGCATCTAGTTTTTCGCTGCAGTTCCAAAACGTTTGCGAAGCCACTTATCGAGCATGACCTTTTCGTACTTCAGGCGGTCACCTTCATATCGCGCGGGCCTGACACCCCACAAATAGCTCATGTCGGAGATTCGCTCTTCGCCGCCGTCACTGACCATGGCGTTTTCCTCGAGCACGTAACGCACCTTCATCGACGGCGAGTCGATATCGCGCATGATGCGTACGTCCGGCAATCTCACATTCCACGGCTCCGTGCGGCCCGCCAGATCGACATCGAGCACTTCGATCTTCAGCGATTGGCCGGGCCGGAGGTAAGCCGCAGCCTTCTTTTCCAGAAACACGCGAATCTCATTCAGCGTCGAATCGCGCTCTTTGCCGCTAAAGCCGCTCGGGCTGGCGTCGTGAAATTTGTTCGGATTGACGAAAACCACCTCGACCGGCCCAGCCTTGGCGGCGACCGGTAATGCCAGGGGAGCCGCAACGGCGGCCAGGACCAGAAGATATTTGAGCCCGCGCATTTTTGACCTCATGTCATGTCCTCATCCGTTCCCGCCAACCTAAGGGCAATTTATGGTGGGATTGTGGTTCATCGCTCAGCCCATCCGTGCGGTCCCCGCAGGGCAGGTTTGCAGCCTTCACCGGTAACAGCCTCCCTCCAGCCGGCAAAGCCATAAATCCCGGCCCGCCTTGCAAATCCTGGGTTCCCCCGGTATAAGCGCGCCTACCTGGCGATAGGGACTCGTCCCTCCGTCAGACATAGGGGCCGGGTGCTATACCCGGGTCCACCGGCTAAAAGGCTAAAAATCCAATAATATCAGGATTTTAGGGCATGCCTCGCGCCGGGTTCAAAAACCGTCATGCTTACGAAAGGACGCCAAAATGCCCAAGATGAAGACCAAAAGCGCCGCTAAAAAGCGGTTCCGGATTACCGGCACGGGAAAGGTGAAGGCAGGGGCCGCGAATAAGCGCCACCGGCTGACGTCTAAGCCCACGAAGATGAAGCGCCAATCGCGCCGTACCAGCGTGCTCTCCAAAGCCGACGGTATCATCATCAAACGCAATTTCATGCCTTACGGCTGAGCCAGGTAACGGAGCACCACCATGTCACGTGTCAAACGCGGCGTAACGAAACACGCCCGCCACAAAAAAGTTCTTAAGCAGGCCAAAGGCTATCGCGGCCGACATTCGACCGCTTACAAGCCCGCCCGCACGCGCCTCGAAAAAGGCCTGCAGCATGCTTACAACGACCGCCGCCTCAAGAAGCGCGATTATCGTGCGCTTTGGATTCAGCGTATCAACGCCGGTGTTCGTGAACACGGCCTGACGTATTCGCGCTTTATCAACGGGCTCAAGAAGGCCGGCGTCGAGCTCGATCGTAAGGTCCTTGCCGACATCGCCCTGAAAGAGCCCGCGACCTTCGCCAACTTGGTGAAGCAGGCCCAAGCGGCGCTCGGTTAAGTTCTCGAACTTATCCAATCTACCCGCTGTCGAATGAAGGGGCCGCCTGACCAGGCAGCCCCTTTGTTTTACGCACGACGATGGATGTGAGAATCCAATGACCGACAACATCGACCAGCTTCGTACCGAACTCCTGGCCGCCGTTTCTGACGCGGCGGATGCGGGCGCTTTGGAAGACGTGCGCGTCTCGGCTCTCGGCAAAAAAGGCCGCATCACCGACCTGATGAAGGGTCTGGGCGGTATGGCCCCCGAAGAGCGCAAGACCTTCGGTCAGCGCCTGAATGTCCTCAAGGATGAAGTCGCTGCGGCGCTCGATGTACGCAAGCAGGGATTCGACAGCGCCGCACTCAACGCGCGCCTTGCCAGCGAGAGCATGGACGTCACGGTATCGGCGCGTCCCGAAGCGCGGGGCACACTGCATCCCATCAGCCAGACCATGGAAGAAGTCGCAGCGATTTTCGCCCAGATGGGGTTCGAGATCGCCGACGGTCCCGACATCGAAGACGACTTCCACAATTTCACCGCGCTGAATTTCCCGCCCGGACATCCGGCGCGCGAAATGCACGACACCTTTTTCCTGCCGACCGAACCCTCGGCGGCCGAGCGCTACCTGCTGCGCACGCACACATCGCCGGTGCAGATCCGCACCATGATGAGTCAGAAGCCGCCGATCCGTGTGATCATTCCCGGACGCACCTACCGCTGCGACTACGACATGACGCACACGCCCATGTTTCATCAGGTAGAGCTTCTGGTGATCGACACGGAAACCAACATGAGTCACTTGCGCGGCTGCTTGCAGGAATTCGTGCGCACCTATTTCGGCGTCGACGATCTGACCACGCGCTTTCGCCCGTCGTTTTTCCCCTTCACCGAGCCATCGGCGGAAATGGACATCGGCTGTTCGCGCAAAGGCGGCGAGCTAAAAATCGGCAATTACGGTGATTGGCTGGAAATCCTCGGCTGCGGCATGGTGCATCCCAACGTGCTGCGCGCCTGCGGTCTCGACCCCGACGTCTATCAGGGTTTCGCCGCCGGCATGGGCATCGAGCGCATTGCCATGCTGAAGTACGGCATTCCCGATCTGCGGACTTTCTTTGAATCCGATCTGCGCTGGCTGCGCCATTACGGCTTCGCCGCGCTCGATATCCCCAGCGTTACCGGAGGGCTGACACGATGACCAACGCACCTCCTAAGGCACCCGTACCGCAGGTCTACGCACATTTGCAGCAGTGGGCGATGGGTCACACCAAGGAAGAAGCCGACGCCTTGTGCACATTGGTTCTGGACGGCAAGAAGACCGCCACCTGCACCGCGCTGTATCATTATGAAGACGATCCGGTGCCCGAGCCTGGTGATCGCAGCGTCTTGCTGGACGGCGACGGCCGCCCGCGTTGTGTCATCGAATGCATCGAAGTCGATGTCATCGCCTTTGACGAGGTCGACGCCAAGTTTGCCATCGATGAAGGTGAAGCCTCGCTGGCCGCCTGGCGCAAACGCCATCAGGCGTCGTTTACGCGCGAAGGGTATTTCGCGCCCGACATGGCGATCGTGTGCGAACACTTCCGCGTCATCGAGCGCCTTGAATATCGGAGAGTGGCGCCGTGAAATTCACCCTCTCCTGGCTGAAGGATCATCTCGACACCACCGCCTCCGTCGATGACATCAGCGCCAAGCTGACATCGACCGGCTTGGAAGTTGAAAGCCTTATCAATCCAGCAGCGGGTTTGGACGCCTTCATCGTCGCCCACATCGCCGAAGCTAATCAGCATCCCAACGCCGATCGCTTGCGCGTATGCACCGTGGAAACCGGCAGCGAAACGCTGCAGGTCGTCTGCGGCGCACCCAACGCGCGTGCCGGACTCAAAGTTGTGTTGGCGCGCCCCGGCGTGACCATTCCTGCAACCGGTGACGTACTTAAGAAAGGCGCCATTCGCGGCGTCGAAAGCCAGGGCATGTTGTGCTCGCTCGGCGAATTGAAGCTTGCCGGAGAATCCGAGGGCATTATCGAACTGCCTGCCGATGCGCCGGTCGGCGCACCGGTGACGCAGGTGCTCGCCATCGATCCCGTCATCGAGATCAACCTCACGCCCAACCGCGTTGATGCGCTGGGTGTGCGCGGCATTGCGCGCGATCTCGCCGCCGCCGGTCTCGGCAAACTGAAGCCCATCAACGACGCGCCAGTGCCCGGAACATTCGAAAGCCCGCGCAAAGTCAAAATGGCTTTGCCCGCGGGCGAAGAAAAGAAATGCCCGCAGTTCGTCGGCCGCACCATCCGCGGCGTGAAGAACACCGAGAGCCCGCAATGGCTGAAAGACCGCCTGACGGCCATCGGCCTGCGTCCGGTTTCAGCTCTTGTAGATATTACGCAATACCTGACCATCGACCTCGGCCGCCCCTTGCACGCCTTCGACGACGCGAAACTGAACGGCGATGTTGGTCCGCGCCTTGCAACCTCCGGCGAGACGCTCGCTGCGCTCAACGCCAAGACGTACACGCTCGATGCTGACATGGTGGTGATCGCCGATGCGAACGCAGCACTTGGCATCGCCGGCATCATGGGCGGCGCGCCATCCAGCGTCACCGAAACCACAACCACTGTATTCCTTGAATCCGCACTGTTCGATCCGATGAACATTGCCGGCACGGGCCGTAAGCTGCAGATCAACTCCGACGCGCGCTATTGTTTCGAACGCGGTGTCGATCCGGCCTCTGCCATCCCCGGCGCTGAAGTCGCGACCCGCATGATTCTCGACATCTGCGGCGGCGAGGCTTCCACACTCGTCACCGGCGGCGCGGCGCCCGACACGACGCGCACCATCGCCTTCAACCCCGCGCGTGTGAAGTCGCTCGGCGGTTTGGATCTGCCCGCGTCTGAGAGCAAAGCCATTCTCGAACGACTCGGCTTCACCGTTGCCGGTACCGGCGATGCCCGAACCGTTACGCCGCCGTCCTGGCGCGCCGACGTCGAGGGCTGGCAAGATCTGGTGGAAGAAGTTCTGCGCATCCACGGCTACGACAACATCCCGCCGATCCCGCTGCCGCGCGCGCCGATGCCGAAGGTCGCGCTCACCGCACAGCAGCGCCAAATCGCTTTCACCCGCCGCAGCCTTGCCGCGCGCGGCTTGAACGAAACCACCACATGGTCGTTCCTGCCCAGCGCTCAGGCTGAACTCTTCCGCGGCGAACTGCCCCTCGTGACCCTTGCCAATCCCATCAGCTCCGATCTCGACGCCATGCGTCCTTCACTGATCCCGAATCTTGCCGCTGCCGCCGGCCGCAATGCCGCGCGCGGCATGGCCGATTGCGCCCTGTTCGAAGTCGGCCCGCGCTTTGAAGGCTCGAAACCCGGCCAACAGGTGCAAGTCGCGGCTGTCCTGCGCTCCGGCCAGACCACCGCACGCCATTGGAGCGGCAGCCGTCGCCCGGTTGACGCGTTAGACGCCAAAGCCGATGCCTTGGCGGCGCTGGAAGCTGCCGGCGCATCTATCGCGGGATTGCAGACCACCGCTGGCGGTGCCGGCTGGTACCATCCCGGCCGGTCGGGCGTTTTGAAGTTGGGCAATCAGGTTCTGGCCGCCTTCGGTGAACTGCACCCCGGCACCTTGAGCGCCTTGGACATCAAAGGCCCCATCTTCGCTTGCGAGGTTTTCCTCGACCGTATTCCGCAGCCGAAGAAGAAAGCCGGCGCGGCCCGTCCGTTGTTGAAAGCCTCGAGCTTGCAGCCGGTCGAGCGCGACTTCGCTTTCGTCGTCGACACCACCGTTGCGGCCGAGGCGCTTCTGCGGGCCGTAAAGAGCGCGGATAAAGAACTTATTTCAGACGTCGGCCTGTTCGACATTTACCAAGGCCCACATGTCGGCGAAGGCAAAAAGTCGCTGGCGGTGGCTGTTACCTTGCAGCCCAAGGATGCGACTTTGACCGACGAACAAATCGATGCTGTGAGCAAGAAAATCGTCGCCGCCGTCGAAAAAACCTGTAACGGGCGTTTGCGCGCATAAATGAATCGAGCCGTATGACCGACCTGTCCCATATCCGTAATTTCGCGATCATCGCCCACATCGACCATGGCAAGTCGACGCTGGCCGACCGCTTGATTCAATACTGCGGCGGTCTCGCGGCGCGCGAGATGACCGAACAGGTTCTCGATTCCATGGATATCGAGAAAGAGCGCGGCATCACCATCAAGGCGCAGACCGTGCGCCTGAATTACAATGCCGACGACGGCAAAACCTATCAGCTCAACCTGCTCGACACACCCGGCCACGTCGACTTCGCCTACGAAGTCAGCCGTTCGCTGGCAGCGTGTGAAGGTTCGTTGTTGGTGGTCGATGCCTCACAAGGCGTGGAAGCACAGACGTTGGCCAACGTTTACCAAGCCATCAACGTCAACCACGAGATCGTGCCTGTCCTTAACAAGGTCGATCTGCCCGCCGCCGAGCCCGACCGCGTGCGCCAGCAAATTGAAGACGTCATTGGCATCGATGCGTCGGAGGCCTTGCTGGCATCGGCCAAAACCGGCATCGGCATTAAAGAAGTATTGGAAGCTATCGTCACACGCCTGCCGCCGCCCAAGGGTGACGCAACAGCGCCGCTGAAAGCTTTGCTGGTCGATTCCTGGTACGACGCTTATCTCGGCGTGGTCATTCTGGTGCGCATCAAAGACGGCAGCATCAAAAAAGGCACTAAAATCCAGTTCATGTCTTCGGGCACCGTATACCCCGTGGAACACGTCGGCGTGTTTACGCCGAAGCGCCTGGAAATGCCCGATCTGAAACCGGGCGAGCTTGGATTTATCACCGCCGGCATTAAGGCCGTCGCTGACTGCTCCGTTGGCGACACGATCACCGATGAAGCGCGCCCCGCCGCAGAAGCCCTGCCCGGCTTTAAGCCCAGCATTCCGGTAGTGTGGTGCGGTCTGTATCCGGTTGACGCCGCGCAGTTCGAAGTTTTGCGCGAAAGCCTCGCCAGACTGCGCCTGAACGATGCCAGCTTCCACTTTCAGATGGAAAGCAGTGCAGCGCTGGGATTTGGTTTCCGCTGCGGATTTTTGGGTCTTCTGCATATGGAGATCGTTCAGGAACGCCTGGAGCGTGAGTTTGATCTCGACCTCATCACCACTGCGCCCAGCGTCGTCTACCGTATTCACTCCACAGACGGCACGCTGGAGGAACTCCACAATCCGGCCGACATGCCCGATGTCACGCGCATAAAGACCATTGAAGAGCCGTGGGTCAAAGCCACCATTTTGGTGCCCGACGAATATCTCGGGTCCGTGCTGAAGCTTTGCAACGATCGTCGCGGCGAGCAGATCGACCTCACATACGTCGGCAACCGCGCCATGGTGGTTTACCGCTTGCCGCTCAATGAAATTGTTTTCGATTTCTATGATCGCCTGAAGTCGCTATCGCGCGGCTACGCCAGCTTCGATTATGAAGTCGCCGACTATCTCGAAGCTGACTTGGTGAAGGTGACAATTCTCGTCAACGGCGATCTGGTCGACGCCCTGTCGTTCATGGCGCACCGCAGTCAGGCGGAAAATCGCGGACGCCAAATTTGCGAACGCTTGAAGGATTTGATTCCGCGCCACCTCTTCAAGATTCCGATTCAGGCGGCGATTGGCGGCAAAGTCATCGCGCGCGAAACCATCGCGGCCTTGCGCAAAGACGTGACGGCAAAGTGCTACGGCGGCGATATTTCGCGTAAGAAGAAGCTGCTCGATAAGCAGAAAGAAGGCAAAAAGCGCATGCGGCAATTCGGCAAAGTCGAAATTCCGCAATCGGCCTTCATCAACGCGCTGCGCATGAGCGATGACTAAGTCGCAAACGCGCTGCGCGAAATATTTTCGGAAATTTTATTAGAGAACGCGGTGGAAAGCGCGACGGCGCACACGGCGCTTGCGGCACGCATGCAGCAACACAAAACCAATCGCACCGAATGCTACCCATGCGGGCATAGCCATCAGGCCGACGCCAACCGAGGCGAGTGTTTGCTGTGAATCATTTTGCGTTGCAAAAGACGGCGTCTGTCCAACCAGCAGCGTCCATACGTCCACTGTGGCCAATCCGCTATAAGCGCCTGTTCCCAAGGCCATAACGGCCTCTGCTGAGGCCATAATGATGGCTAGAACGACTAGCGCCCACCCTGCTGTGCGCCCGAAAATCACTGCAACCCCACGTAGCTGACTCTTACCCCGTTCGATGAGATATACCCCATAAAGGACGTAAATTACAGTTGATTTGGGGTTGGTTTCGATCAGCTACTTTTTATCCCCCGGTACATTTACCCCTTATTTTGTCCAACCCTGTGGACAACGTGGAAAATTTGCCGCTTTGCGGCATAGAAAGCGGCTGGATTTGTTGCAGGGGTATCCCCACTCAGTTAGGTTCTGCGCCTTCCAGAAAGGCTAATCTCCCGCTCGCGCCGCGCGACTCGGGATCTGTGCCGGAGGGGTGGCCGAGTGGTTGAAGGCGCACGCCTGGAAAGTGTGTATACGCCAAAAGCGTATCGCGGGTTCGAATCCCGCCCCCTCCGCCATCGCCCCTCGCCACAAATCTCTCTGTGGGCCGGGCGGTGTCAGAAAATCCCGTTGTATTGCGGGGTTTCGCCAAGCTGGCTCCGGACTGCGCTTTCAGTAAAGCGGCCGATTTTCTCTCCGAACGGGCTGATTGTCTCTGGACCTCCGCACCGTGGCGATTTGGTGCGGAGCTGAAAACATCAGCCATTTCAGTGTGATTTTGGCCCGTCAGGCCGGGATGTTCGCGGAACAAGCGGTAGCTGAGACAAACCCGAAACGAACCCAGCCAACGAACTCGTCAACCGCCTGAAAGAAAGCGGCGGGACTCACGCAGGAAGTCGGCTGTCTGCTCGGCCGAAAATCCAAGAGCTTCGTCCAGCCTCCTCACGAAGTCCTCCTCCTCATCGGCATCGAGGACGCCGATGAGGACGGTGGCCTGGAAAACCTCCGCCGCCGTTGCGGCAATGATCTTTTCCAGTTGCTCCAATCTCGGAACTCCGGCGACTGCCAAAAGCGCACGGACCGTCGCCCATCGGCTCATTGCGGTCAGGAAAAATAGGTCGTCCGGTAGATGTTCGAAACCGCCGGGCTTCAACAGACGGACTACCGGCGAACCCTGCGGCGTTTGGCGCCAGAGCCCACGCAGCATCTTTGCGGCCTGGCCGGGTTCTGGGTCGAGATCGCCGGGGCCAAGGTCGCCGGCGGCGGGCTGGTGTTCAACGCTCAGGAATGGATCACGATCAAGAACGGCTCGATGGTCATGGCCAGCAGCATATTCAAGCTGCCGCTGGACGGATCGAAGACCGGGGCCTGGGGCGAATTCACAGGCGCTGCGGGGTCGGTGACCCTGGCGGCGGGGACGCTGACAGGGCTCACGCGCGCCCTGACCAGCGCGACGCGGACACTGACGGCGGGATCGGTGGCGGCGACAGTCTCGGCGGGGAGCACCACATTCACCAAGACCAGCATCTAGGCCTTCTGGCCGCCTAGATTGCTCCGCCTGTCAGCTCCTCATCCTCAATGGGGATGGGGGAGGCGTTTTGTCCTTCCTCCCACTCCGCATAGGTTCGGCCATCCGGCAGACGCCAAGATACGCGCCCGTTCGCGCTGGCCCCGGTTACAACGGCGGCAGCCGATGAGACCGAAGGGAACATGTAGTCCGCGGTGAACACCAGTGCGTCTTGCTGCTCGAGTAGAATGCCGCTCGTCACCAGATCCGCTCGAAGCGCGACCGTGCCTTTGGGGATTGTCGGGGTCGTCTTCAGCCTGGCCTTGGACCCCTTCTTGACGACGATTTCGCCGCTGGGCGTCACCAACATCTGCCCCGCAAAGCCTTGGCCCCTGAACTCGAACAGCACGCTTTCCGCCCATGACGGTGCTGGGCTGGTGCCCTTGGGTTGGCTGGAAATGTCCCCCGAAACGACCTTGAACAAGTCGCAGCCTAGCGCCCCGACAAGGGTCTTGGTCTGATCGATGAACTCCTCCATGGCCGCCCGGTCAGGCAGCGGGAGCTTGCCCTCCTCGCCGGCCTTCTGGGTGTTCTGCAGCTGCCAACGAGGGTTCAGGCCGGCATCTGCAATAAGGCGGGCCTCAACGTAACGGGCATGCGACTTTCGGGGCCGATCCGTCAGTGGTGTAGTGAATGACGATGCCGTTTGCCTTCGGCAGCGCCAGCAGCTCGATCTCATAGTGATCGCCGCGATCGTGGATCTGATACTTCAGGCGAAGCTTCGCCGTCCAATCTTTGATGGGGCTGCAGCGCGCGAGGTCGTTTGGATCGACGGCCAAGAACCGGTAGCGCAGGCCGGTCGCTTCAAAGCGAGTTGGTGTCGGCACGGGCGTTGACGCCCGGGTCGGTTCCGCGCTCCCAGTCTCATAAACGACCGTCGGCGCGTGCAGTGGCTCGATCTTCAGGTAGGTGATGCCATCGCCGTCATCCTGAACGGAGAGCTCGCGTATAGCGACTTCAGGCATCGCCGGCGGGAAGGGCCCGCGCCGGATGTGACTGCCCTCTTCGCGCCAATGATCGCGACGGATGCACTCGGCCTTCAGGTCATCGAGCGCAGAGAGCTTGTGCAGAGGCCAGTTGGTGTTGACCGCCGCGGCGCGCTTGAAGTCCGCCAATAGAATGTTAGCGTTCATTTGAGGCAGAAGTGCGTCGGCGCCGTCCAGATCGTGGGCTTGGCCCGGGGTCAGGAAAAAGGAAACCGGATTGCCAAGGGCATCAACCATGGCATGGATTTTGGTGCTCAACCCGCCTTTGCTGCGCCCGATCGCCTGGTCTTCGCCGACTTTTTGGGCGCCGGCGCTGTGCTGATGCGCGCGCACGATCGTGCTGTCGATCATTGCATATTCGTTGTCGGCGTCCGTCGCCAACATCTCGAACAGCCTTTTCCATACGCCGCTCTTGGCCCAGCGGGAAAATCGCATGTGGATACTTATCGGGTTTCCGAAGCGTTCCGGCAAGTCCCGCCAGGGCATTCCTGCACGATATCGATAGAGCACGGCCTCGACAAATAGGCGATTGTCTTTGGCGGTCGCGCCAACATGGCCAGCCCGCCCCGGCAAAACGTCCTTGATCCGCTCCCATTGGTCATCCCGCAACCCCTAACGACGCATCGGTCAGCCTCCCAAAAAAATGAGCTGACCGCCTATGAATCACTTATGATACTTATCGGGAACCCCCTAATTGAGGACGGGCCCTAGAAGCTTTGCGCAAGTATGAGGCCGATCCGTCTTACGGCCTGCTGCTGACAGACTTTCATATGCCGGAGATGGACAGATTCACCCTCACCGCGGAAATTCGCCAGCGCGAGGCCGGCAGCAGACGGCATCTTCCAATCGTCGCCCTGACCGCCGATGCCTTGCCCGGCACCGAGCAGCGCTGCCTTGAAGCGGGCATGGACGCCTACCTCACCAAACCCATCGATTCAAAACTCCTGGCCACCGCCTTGGAGAAATGGCTTCAGGCGGCGGCCTTGCGGCAACCGGCGGTGCGCACAACCAAGAGCGCCGCGGCGCCGAAAATCGATCCGCAGATTTTCGACACCAACCGCCTGGTGGAAACCTTTGGCGCTGTGAATACCGAGGCCCTTCAATTCCTGGCGCAATTCATTGGCGAAGCGCGTAAGATCGTGGCTGGGTTAAATGCTGCCATGGCGGGCGAAAGCTGGAGCGATGCGCGGCACCACGCTCACGCCCTGAAGGGTGCGGGAAGTTCCGTCGGCGCCGTGCGGCTTGGGCAACTGTCGTCTGATATCCAAGACTGCCTCGACGCCGATGATCCGGACACCGCCTCGCTCTTTGTGGGCGGGCTCGAAGCCACGCTGGAAGAGTTAGTCGAGGCCGTTCAACCCCTTATTGCGACAGTACAGGTTGAGTCATGAGTGCAGACAGCGACTTCTATAAAGGCGTGACGGTTTTGGTCGTCGAGGACGAGCCGACCACGCACTCGGGCATTAGCAGCCAGTTGCGCCAGATCGGCATTCAAACTGTCATCGAAGCCGCCGACGGCAAGGCCGGGTTGGCGGAACTGGCGCACACCCGTCCGACTTTGATGCTGTGCGACGTTCACATGAAGCCGGTTGACGGTCGCCAGTTCCTAAAAATGGTGCGCACGGTGAAAGTCGAGTGGGTAAAAAACATTCCGATTATTTTTCTGACGGCCGATTCCAACCCTGACACGGTCGCTTTCGCCAAGGAGTTTCAGATTAACGGCTATCTCGTAAAGCCCATTTCTCTTAACGACCTCAAGAGTCGCGTCGACGCGGTTTTGAAAAGCCTCGACCGCTCACCGACGGCGCAAGGTCTGTAGCGCGTCTTCATGTCTGACTCTTCCAGTACTCTCTCCGGCGTGTTTGGCGCGCCTCCTCCGGAACTCGCAGAGATTCCACCGCAGGCGACGCAACTATCGCCGCTGGCTCCCGGCTCGCACGCGCTCGAGGATATCGCGCCGGGAAGTCTCAACAGCATGGCGATGGCGGCTCCGCCGGGCACCTTGGAACGGAGATATGCGCTGGCTTTAAGTTTGCGTGCTCTTCGGGCCGGCGCGCCGTTTACGGCTATGGCGCCGAAAGAAAGCGGCGGTGGACGCATATTCAATGAACTCGAAATGTTTGGCTGCCGTGTTGAATCGTCGAGTTATCGTCATCACCGCATCTGCCAAACCACCTGCCCCGCGACCCGCGACGCCGAAGCTGAGATCGACGCAGCCATCGCAGCCGGCGGGCCGTGTCTCGTTGATGAGATGGGACTTTGGAGTCAGCCGGGCATTTTCAGCTGGAACAGAATTGATGCCGGAACAGCGTTGCTGCTTTCGGTCCTTCCCTCATTCACAGGGCACGGCGCTGATTTGGGGTGCGGCATAGGTATGATTGCTCAGGCCGCTCTCGCGAGTACGCACGTTACACAAATGGACTTAGTCGATGTTGATCGCCGCGCGATCAACGCCGCGCGCCGCAATGTCACGGACGCACGCGCAACATTTCACTGGGCCGATATCCGCAAACCAACGGATCTTAAAGATCTCGACTTTGTTGTAATGAACCCACCGTTTCATGACGGCGGCGTGGAAGACAGAGCGTTGGGACAAGCATTCGTTCACAAATCCCATCAAATGTTGCGCGGTAGCGGAACAGCGTGGCTGGTCGCAAATCGTCATCTACCGTATGAATCCGCGCTCTCGACCGCCTTCTCTCAGATGACTTTGCGCGCCGAGCGGGATGGATTCAAAGTTTATGAGGCCCGAAAATGAGCGGCACCGCCAGGCTCGATCGCCTCCTTGCCAATCTGGGGTACGGTTCGCGTAGCGAAGTTCAGCATCTTGCGCGCATCGGCGCCGTGACCTTGGACGGCACTGCCGTGAGAGATGTAGGCGTGCGCATCTCCCTCACCGCCGACTTGCCCGCGCGCTTGCAGATCGACGGCACATCACTCGATCCCTTGCCTAGAATGGTTTTGATGCTGCACAAGCCGGTCGGTGCCACGTGTTCACACAAAGAATTCGGACCGTTGGTATATGACTTTCTGCCGTCGCGGTGGCGTCGGCGCAAGCCCGCGCTATCGACAGTCGGACGCCTTGATAAAGAAACATCGGGCCTTATGTTGCTCACAGACGACGGCGCGCTGCTCCATCGCATCATTTCGCCCAAACAGCATGTGACTAAACATTATCTAGCGACTTTGGCGCGCCCGCTGCAGGGCAACGAAGCCGCGCTCTTCGCTTCGGGTACGTTGATGCTCGAAGGCGAGAACAAAACGCTCGCCACGGCCGTCATGGAAACATTGTCGCCGCTGTCGGCGCGCGTCATCGTTACTGAAGGTCGCTATCATCAAGTCCGCCGCATGTTTGCCGCCACGGGCAATCACGTTGAAACCCTCCACCGCGATCGCATTGGCGCGCTGTTGCTTCCCGCGGACCTTGGCCAAGGTGAATACCGGCAAATGGACGCTGCCGAAGTAACGATGATATTTTCTTAATATGTACGCGTGACGCCGATTTCGACGTGGTCGCGGCTATAGCGGTAAATCGGAATGTTGGAATAGCGGTCGGTATGCACTTAGCTGAGCGTCAGCGTGAAGCCCCCGATCGTGAATTGGGTATTCGATAGGGTGACCCAATAATCCATCGCGACGTCGGAGCGGATGGCGCCGAAGGCTCCCAACAGCGCGTCGTACTTTATAAATGCCGCCTGAACGCCGCCGTAGACCGCAAACTTTAACGGCAGATTTTCGCGGTAATATCCCAAACCCCCGGCGTTTTGCGAATTGCGGAAAGCCGAGACCGCCGTTAAATCGCGCGCATATCCGACATTTGCCCGCACAGAGCTCTCGAAATCTGGCGCGTATGTCAGCGTGCTGTTAGTAGAAATAACCGGGCCGGTATAAGACCCATAGCGCGCCGCATTATAATGCAGATGCTGCGCCCCAACCGAGCCGTCTAAAAGAAAGTGCGGCGACAGCGTCATGCGTCCTTCAACGCGGCCACCCGCGCCATACGTCAGCGGTACCCCGCCGAACCACCGCCGCGAAGCTGTTCCCAATACTGAAACTTCTGCGCCGCTGTTATCGACATGGGACTTCCCCATCGGCCGGGCGATGTGTTGGTGAGTGAAATTAGAGCGAAATATCCCAACATGCCGATCATCATTGCCAGCGGCCAGGGTGAGAGTGCGTTACGTGAAAAATTCCGCGATTACCGTGCCATTACGTTTCTCAGCAAGCCCTACTTCAGCGACCGATTGCGCGAAGCACTTGCTACATTAAATGTGTGGGCAAATTAGAATCGCGGCGCCTTAAGCAAATTGCGCACGGCTTCTTGAAAGCGGTGCGACTGCGGATCCGTGAAACTTGAAAACCAATCGACGAGCTTGCCGTCGCGGCCAATAAGATATTTGTAAAAATTCCAGCGCGGGCGGGCAAAGAACCCGCCTTCCGCGGCAAGCCATTTAAAAAAGGGGTCGGCGTTGGCGCCGCGCACATGCGTTTTGGCAGACAACGGAAAAGTGACGCGGAAGTTCAAGGTGCAAAAGTCATTGATCTCGCCGGCCGCGCCGGGTTCCTGACGGCCGAAGTCGTTTGACGGAACACCTAATATCACCAGCCCGCTGTCGCCGAGCTCGCTCCACATTTTTTGCAAGCCCCCGTACTGCGGCGTAAACCCGCACAGCGAGGCGGTGTTGACGACCACTATCGGCCGACCGGCAAAGTCACTGAGCGAAAGCCGACTGCCGTCGAGGTGTTGCAGATGAAAATCGAAAGCGGTTTTGGCGGCGTCTTGCATGGCACCAGACTTTAAGGAACGGCACAGCAGATATTTAAGGCATATATTTTTGCTGGGTCGATGCAAGCGGAAACGAAAGTTAAACCCGCTATTCACACAACGCGCTTTTTTGCTCTAAAGAGAGATATGCAAATTTATGTCGATGCCGATGCTTGCCCCGTGAAGGACGCGGTTGTGCGCGTGGCGGAGCGCCATCAGACGCCGGTGCTGCTGGTGAGCAATGCCTGGATGCGCGGGCCCGACCATCCCTTGGTGCAGCGTTTCACCGTCAACAATAACCCCGATGCCGCCGACGACTGGATCGCCGAACGCGTCACCGACCGGGATATTGTGATCACCTCGGATATTCCCCTGGCCGCACGCTGCGTCGCCAAGGGTGCTAAGATTCTGCGGCCGAACGGTAAACCGCTCGATCAGGACTCCATCAGCATGGCGCTGGCCATGCGCAACCTGCACACGCATTTGCGCGAAACCGGCGAGATCACCAGCGGCCCGGCCCCCTTCCAGAAACAGGACCGCTCGCGCTTCCTGGATGCTTTGGAAACAGCCATTCAAGCGATAAAGCGCCGCAAAGACTTGACTTGTTAACCTTTAGAGCCTACTAACCCGCCACCCGCATCATGCGGCAACGTCTCGCGATACGCGCGCAGGTGCCACCTGCCCCAGAAAATTGGGGGAGGGGTTAGGCACCGTTCCTCGAGAAGTTTAATTCTCCCTCCCGTCGGTTGCGTGCCTACCGGGTTTCCGCAGACCCATCTGAAGATTCGCGCCCATTGGCGCGGCCTGCTGTGCGTATGCGGCTATTGAAAGAACAATAATAATGTCGACTTTTACCGACCTCGGACTCATCGAGCCGCTTTTGCGCGCCCTGACCGCCGAAGGTTACACCACCCCGACCCCGATTCAGACTCAGGCGATTCCGATGCTGCTGGCTGGCCGCGACATGCTGGGCATCGCCCAGACCGGCACCGGCAAGACGGCGGCCTTTGCGCTGCCGATCCTGCAGCGTATGTCCGAGAACCGCACCAAAGCCGCGCCGCGTTGTCCGCGCGCGCTGATCCTGACACCGACCCGCGAACTGGCGGTGCAGATTGGTGAAGGCTTCGGCACCTACGGCAAACACCTCGGCTTCAAGCGCGCCGTGATTTACGGCGGCGTCGGTCAAGGCCCGCAGGTCAGCGCCATGAATGCCGGCGTCGAAATTCTGGTGGCGACACCGGGGCGTTTGCTGGATCTGATGAATCAGCGCCACATCAACCTGCAGCACGTGGAATTCCTCGTGCTCGACGAAGCCGACCGTATGCTGGACATGGGCTTTATCCGCGATGTGAAGGTGATCGTTTCGAAGATCGTCGCGCAGCGTCAAACACTGCTGTTCTCGGCCACCATGCCGGAAGCAGTGATGAGCCTGGCGAAGGGCATCTTGAAAGAATACGAGCGCGTTGAAGTGACGCCGCAGTCGACCACAGTCGAACGTATCGATCAGCGCATCATGTTCGTGGCGCGCGACGATAAGCGCAAACTGCTGGTGGAATTGTTGAAAGACAAATCTATGTCGCGGACGCTGGTTTTCACGCGCACCAAGCATTGCGCCAATCGCGTTGCGGAAGTGCTGGCCAAAAGCGGTATCAGCGCCGATGCCATTCACGGCAACAAATCGCAGAACGCGCGTCAGCGCAGCCTCGATGCTTTCAAGTCGGGCCGTGCGCGCGTGCTGGTGGCGACCGATATCGCCGCCCGCGGCATCGATGTCGACGGCATCTCGCACGTCATCAATTACGAACTGCCGGCGGACCCGGAAAGCTACGTGCACCGCATCGGCCGTACGGCCCGTGCCGGCACGACGGGTGCGGCGATCTCGTTCTGCGATGCCGAGGAAGTCAGCGATCTGCGCGCCATTGAACGCGCGACACGCCAGAGCATCGCGGTCGATACAACACATGCGTTCCATGCCGCGCACGTCGCGACACGCAGCGAACGCAACGGCGGACAGAAGACACCTCAACGCCAGCCGCAGCGCAACCGCAGCGGACGCGGTGGTGGTGGTGGTGGTCGCAATGGCAGCGGTGGCGGCGGCAGCGGTCGTCCCTGGGAAAACCGCTCACGCGCGGCCTAAATTCTATCTGTGCATTCCCATTATAGGGAATTTATAACTTTAAGTTGATTCACACGGCGCGATTGATGTTTGGCATCATTCGCGCCGTTGCTTTTTAGAATACATGTAGACTAGCGTAAGGCGCTTCTTGGCCCGACGCGACGCGAGCGCCGGATGGTCTAGAGCACTGTCGCAGTGTTTTGTTGGTGCGTGCCGTGATCAAGGACGAATCCGAAGCCGCCGAGACTGACGCGCACCGCCGCGTGGTCGCGCGCCTTGTGCGCTTGATCCTCAATTCCCTGACCTGTGGCCTAGCGGCCACCGTGCTTATGGCGCTGGTCATCCTGTGGCTGGAAAAGCGCAGCGGGATGGAGCTGAACCGCGAACAGTTTCGCGGACTGCTGCTGATCATTTTCCTGATTTTTACGTTGTCGACCTACGTCGTGCTGGAATTCTTCGAACACCGCGACGCTGAACGCGATGCCCGCGCCGCAGCCGCGCTCAACCGCCGCCGCGCGCAACGGCGTAAGGATGAAACACAGCCGGCTTTTGATCCAATTTTTTCAGACGCCGCGTCGTCACATCTGACAGAGGACGCAGAGGAAGCGCCGCCACCGCCGCCGACCACTGCAGATGTTACCGCTGGATTGTTCGACACGGCCGCACCGCCCGCGCCGGTTGGTTACGCCAATGCCACGCAGGTGAACAACGATGCCAGCGCGGCGCTGTTCACACAGACCGTAAATGCCGCCGCAATTGGTTTTGATGAGGCCCCTAACCTCTTTGTGCAATTCTGTTTGCATTTATTTGTGATAGGCGGATGCGGTGAGTTGACGCGGCGCAACGCATTACCGGGGGCGCAGGGCAAGGCATTGCTCGTCGCGATGCTGGGCGACATGGGATTGTCGCAACGCGCGGCGTTGGCGTTCGCGGTTAATGCCAACACCTTCGCGCAAGTGCCGAATTTCCGTGGGCCGATCGATGCCGGGTATCAGGCCATGGCGCATCTGCAGGACGACGGTTTTCTGAACATCGGCGATCTGATCGACATGCTGGCGCAGTGGAAAATCCAAGAGAGTATTTGTCAGGCGCCGGAACCGATGACCTTTATGGCGACATCGGTGGGCGTGGTTCCGCCCGGCACAGCGACAACGCCGGAAGATCGCTTGCGTGTCTTGCGCGCGCATAATTTTTGCATCGGCGGTGTGCTGGAGCGCTTTCAGGGCCGCGAGATCCATAACCTCGGCAACGGCATTGTCGCGGCGTTCACCGACGCCGGCATGGCGGTGCGCGCGGTGGAAGCGTGGCAGGAGCATCTGGATTTATTCGCGCGCGAAAATGCGGGCGTGAGTGTGGCGCCGCGGGCTGGGATAGATACCGAGATGGCCGCCGCTGCACGCCGCGCGCTGGTCGCGCATGCCCGCCAAAGAAGGCCCGGCGGTGGAATATCGCCAAATTGAGACCATGGCTGAAGCAAGCTAGGGCTGAAGCGAGCTAGCTCGACGACAGCAACACCACCGCACCCAAGCCGCCATCGGTGCAGATGCTGACGATGGCGAGGCTTTGCGGCGGGAAGCCGGCCAGTTCTTTCACGGTCTGACTGAGGATGCGCGCGCCTGTAGCACCAAAAGGATGACCGAGGGCGACGCTGCCGCCGTTGGGATTGAAGCGCTCCCACGGGAACGCGCCCAGGTCGGCGGAGACACCAACGCGATCCGTCAGCCAGGTTTTGCTTTCGAGCGCCGCGACGTGACACAGCACTTGCGCCGAGAAGGCTTCGTGGATTTCCCACAAGGCGATGCTGTCGTAGCGCAAGTTGTGGCGCGCGAGCAGACGCGGGATGGCGAAGGCGGGCGCCATGAGCAGGCCGTCTTTTAGAATATCGACGCCGCTCATCTCCCAATCGACCAGCCGCACGCGCGGCGTATGTTCGGGCAGGCGTTTCAGCCCGGCTTCATCGGCGAGCCAAATGCCGGCAGCACCGTCTGTGAGCGGTGAGGAGTTGCCGGCGGTGAGCGTGCCCGCTGCGCTAGTGTCGAAGACCGGTTTCAGCTTGGCGAGTTTTTCGCGCGTGGTGTCGGCGCGGGGGATTGTGTCTTTCGCGACACCATCGACGGGGATCACCAGATCGGCAAAGAAGCCTTTGTCCCAGGCGGCGACGGCGCGTTGGTGTGTCAGCAACGCGAGATCGTCTTGCGATGCGCGTGAGATCGACCAGGTCTTGGACATGATCTCGGTGCCCTCGCCCATGGAAAGGCCGGTGGTGCGGTTGGTGATGCTGGGAATGTGCAGCTTCACATCTTTCAGCGGCAAGTCCGCCAGCATGTCGGCGCGTTGCGCGAGGGACTTGCCCTGAAAGAATTTGCGCAGCCACGTCGAGAGCTTTTGGTTGAGGCCGATTTGGATGCCGCTCATGCTTTCGACACCGCCAATGAGCGCCAAACCGTTCGGCGTTTTGCCGATGGTTTCAGCGGCAGCAAAAACACCGACCATGCTGGTGGCGCAGGCCATGTCAGGCGCGCTCAAAAAAGACGACGAGCCCGATCTCATCGTCTGGGGCACGGCCGCGCCTAATTTGCACTGGAGCAATATCGCCCGCGAAATCGCCCTCGACGCAGGTCTTAGTCCTTACATCCCCGCGTTCTCGGTGGTGATGGCCTGGACGACCGGCACCGAGAGCGAGATGGCGTCACGCTTGGCTAAAGCGCCGTCGACTTTGGCGAAGGGCGTTCTGACGCCGGAGGCCAGCCATAAGGTTTGCGATGTCATTGCGCGCCCTCACATCTGTGGAAAGCGCCAGCATAACCGGTCTCGGGCGTTGACCCCAAGGCGGCAAGGTCCGATACTGCGGCCTCGTCCAAGGGGTGCCCTGTTTTGAGGGCTGAGAGGCCGTTTTGGCAAACCCTTAGAACCTGATCCGGATGATACCGGCGTAGGGATGGAAATAGCGGGCTTCGCCACCTTTCCCTCTACGTTCGGAATTCGGATCTCCATTAGGAGAGACCGATGAACGTCATTCCCCGCCCGCCCGTTTTAAAAAGTCACGACATGCAAGACTTGGCCGTGACGTCCGGGCCCTTGCCCGCATCGCGCAAAATCTATGTCGCCGGAGATGTGCACAAAGATCTGCGCGTCGCCATGCGCGAGATTGAACTGGAAGCCTCGGCGAATGAGCCGCCTGTCGTGGTGTACGACACCTCGGGCCCTTACACCGATCCGGCGGTGAAGATCGACATTCGCGTGGGTCTTTCTCCCTTACGTACACCGTGGATTAAAGCGCGCGGCGATGTGGAAGAAATAGCCGGTCGCGTGCAGAAGCCGGAAGACGACGGCTTGAAAGAAGGGGAGACGACGAAGGTGCCGGTCTTTGACCGCGCGGGCCGGAAGCCTCTGCGTGCGAAGCCGGGGCAGAACGTGTCGCAGATGCATTATGCCAAGAAGGGCATCATCACGCCGGAAATGGAATACGTCGCGATCCGCGAGAACATCGGACGGAAAAAGGTGCTGGACGATGCGGGTGCTACGATTGCGGACGGCGAGAGCTATGGCGCGGCGATCCCTGAGTTCGTGACGCCGGAATTCGTGCGCGACGAAATCGCGCGCGGCCGGGCGATCATTCCCACCAACATCAATCACCCCGAAGCCGAGCCGATGATTATCGGGCGCAACTTCCTCGTGAAGATCAACGCCAACATCGGCAACTCGGCGGTGACGTCGTCGGTCGGTGAAGAAGTCGACAAGCTGGTGTGGGCGATCCGTTGGGGCGGCGACACGGTTATGGATCTGTCGACCGGCCGCAATATTCATACCATCCGCGAATGGATCATGCGCAACGCGCCGGTGCCGATTGGCACCGTGCCGATTTATCAGGCGCTGGAAAAGGTCAACGGCAAGGCCGAAGACTTGACCTGGGAAATTTTCCGCGACACGCTGATTGAGCAAGCAGAACAGGGCGTGGATTACTTCACCATCCATGCCGGTGTGCTGCTGCGCTATATCCCGCTGACCGCCAAGCGCGTGACGGGGATTGTCTCGCGTGGCGGCTCGATCATGGCGAAGTGGTGCCTGGCGCATCACAAGGAAAATTTCCTCTACACGCACTTCGAGGACATTTGCGAGATCATGAAGGCGTATGACGTCTCATTCTCGCTGGGCGATGGTTTGCGTCCGGGTTCGGGCGCTGATGCCAACGACGCGGCGCAGTTTGGCGAACTGGAAACCTTGGGCAAGCTGACCAAGATCGCCTGGAAGCATGACGTGCAGGTGATGATCGAAGGCCCAGGTCACGTGCCCATGCACAAGATTAAAGTGAACATGGATAAGCAGCTGGAAGTCTGCGGCGAAGCGCCGTTCTACACGCTGGGACCGCTGACCACCGACATCGCGCCGGGTTACGATCACGTCACGAGTGGGATCGGCGCGGCCATGATCGGTTGGTTCGGCACGGCGATGCTGTGTTACGTGACGCCGAAGGAACATCTGGGCCTGCCCGACCGCGACGACGTAAAAGTTGGCGTGGTGACGTACAAGATCGCGGCGCATGCCGCCGACTTGGCCAAGGGGCATCCGGGTGCGCAGATTCGCGACAACGCGCTGTCGCGGGCGCGCTTTGATTTCCGTTGGCGCGATCAGTTCAATCTCAGCCTCGATCCGGAAACCGCTGAAGATTTCCACGATCAGACTTTGCCGGCAGAGGGCGCGAAGGTGGCGCACTTCTGTTCGATGTGCGGGCCGAAGTTCTGCTCGATGAAAATTTCGCAGGAAGTGCGCGAGTATGCCCAGAAGGGCATGGCCGAGATGTCGGACACGTTCAAGAAATCGGGCAGCGAGATTTATCACACCGCCGATGGAACGGCTGTCGAGGGACATCACTAACCCCGGTGCAGCCGCAGCGCATGGCTGTTCGCGTCATTAAGTATCTGCTCGTAGCTTTGGCCGCGGTGCTGATTGTGCCCGCGGCCTTTGCGCTTTTATTGCGCGTGGTGCCGTCGCCGGGCACACCCTTGATGCTGCTGCGCGGCGGGGAGATTCATTATACCTGGGTGCCGATCAAAAAGATCGCGCCGGTGCTGGCGCGCTCTGTGCTGACGGCGGAGGACGAGAACTTCTGCAATCATCACGGCTTTGACGCCGAGGCCATTCAGAAAGCGCTCGATCAATATTTGGACGATGAAGAAGACCGTACTTTGCGCGGCGGCAGCACGATCTCGCAGCAGACCGCGAAGAACGTCTTCCTGTGGCCGGGCCGCACGTGGCTGCGCAAGGGCTTGGAAACGTGGATGACGATTGTCATAGAAGCGCTCTGGCCCAAGCAGCGCATCATGGAGATTTATCTGAACGTGGTGGAGTGGGCGCCGGGCGTTTACGGCGCCGAAGCTGCCGCGCGTCATCATTTTAATAAGAGTGCGGCGGAACTGTCAGCACGTGAAGCGGCGGCATTAGCAGCGGTGCTGCCCAATCCGCGTAAATGGAACGCCTCGAACCCCGGACCTTACGTGCGCACGCGTACGGATACGTTGCAGGGGCGCGCGGCGCGGGTCGGCGAACTCGCGAGCTGCTTTTAAATAACAATCGCCGTCGCTTCGTTCTCAAGCAGACGCATGATCGACAACGCAGCCATATGCGAGGTCTTGGGATTGTCCGGCGATGGGTTGGCGTTGATTTTGAGGCTGAGGCTGCCGAAGGCGCCTTCGGCTTCGAGGTGATGGACGTTTTGGGTGACGCCGGGATCAGCCACCAGTTCGACCGTAGTCGCTTCAAAGCCCAGGCCCGCAAGTGCTGCCGTGGCGGCGACGTTGGCGTTCTTGGGGAACGTCAAAGCGGCTTTGCGGGCGTTGCCGGAGAAGATCACGGTGCGTGTGGTGATGGCGTCGAGGTCGTGGGTTTTCTCGGCGGGGGTGCCTTTCCAGGCTTTCGGCGGTTTGGCCGAGCGCAGCGTAACTTTGGTCAGCCCCGCGAGTTTTCCGGCTGAAAGCGCGTCAACGCCCGGCAGCGCGCCGGCGACGAGTTTGACGCGGCCGGTTGATTTGGCGGCGGCGGCTTGGACCGAGTCCCACAATGCGGCATCGGCGAGACTGCCGGTAGAGACGATGACAAAATCGAGGCCCGCGGCCAGAACCGGACCAGCGCACTCTTTCACCGCGGCGTGCCCGGCGCATTCCACCACCATATCAGGCTTGAAAGCGAGCAGGTCGGCGATGGTGTACACGAGGCTGTGTTGGCCGACAGAGACGGTGTCGGAAGCCAGCCCCAGTGCGCCAACGATTGTCAGGTTCGCATGCGTCGCACAGAATTGCGTAACGAGTTTGGCGATGGCGCCGTTGCCGATGAGCGCGATTTTCAAGGGTATATCCTGCATGTAAAACGGAGCGGGTTCATAGCATGAGCGCGCAGCCTGCGGAATTATTTTTGCGCGAGTTTGCTTTCGAGCGCCCCTAAACGGTCCGCGCCCCAGAAGGGTTCGCCGTCGACAATCATAAAGGGCGCGCCGCACATGCCGACGTCCTTTGCCTCGGCCACGGCTTTGATGACGGAACGTTTTGCGCCGGTATCCGTGGCGGCGGCTTCTATGTCGGCGCGCTTAATACCTGAGAGGCCGGTGCAGGCGGCCATAATTTCGTCGACGGTAGCAATGCTTTGTCCTTGCCCGAACACGCGGCTTGGAAGTGCGCGCGCGAAAGCGTGGGAGAGCTGTTCGTCCTTGGCTTTCAACATAAAGAAAGCATAGCGCGCGCGTTTAACATCGGGCGGAAACACCGCAGGGAAATTACACGGCAGGCCCGCCGCGGCACAACTGCGCGGGAAATCGATCTTAAGATAATTGAATTTCGCCGGGATAGCGGGCGGCGGCGTAATACTGAGGTCTTGAAAAAGATGGCCCAGCGACACCGCGCTCCAGATCACATCGCGGCCATAGAGCGCGGCTAACGCGTCGATCTTGTGAACGGCGATGTATGAAAAGGTCGACGTGAAGTCGAAATAGAACCGAATGGGTTCGGACATGATGGGCCCTTTGCTTTCGCGAGACTGTCCCGCGTCGGGGAAACTTACGGAACACCATAATGCGTATAACAGCCATGAAAAAACTTGCAGTCGCAAAACTGGGTTTTTAATGCGCAGTCGACGGGAGTGGTAACCCGGCAGCGGCGGCGGCGTGTTGCGTGAAGCGGTCGAGGAAGGCGTCGGCCCAACGGTGTGCGGTGGCGGAGATTAACTTCCCGCCAATAAGCCCTAATTTTCCGCCGACACCCGCTTCAATTTCATAGGCGAGCAATGTGCCGGTCGCGATTTCAGTGAGGCGGACCTTCGCGCTGCCATGTGCGGAACCGACGCCGCCGCCCTGCCCTTCGCCGCGCATGCAGTAGCCGTGGGGCGGGTCCATCTCGGACAAGGTGATCAGGCCGATCCTGACGGTGACAACGGCGGCGATCTCGATGTCGGACAGGCGCGTGAGACTTTCGCAGCGGGGGATGATGGATTGCTGCAGCCGCGACATTGTTAAGCGCCGCCCAAACAGTGGCGCGCGGCAACAGCACGAGATACTCGCCGGACATCTGCATCAGAAGAGAATGTGGGGAATGGGTGGGGGAATCAATTCGGCAATACATACACTGTTGTCATCCCCGTGCTTGTCCCGGGGATGACGGGGAGTGTCGGCAGCGTCGTCTTACCTATCAGCCCGGCCTTTACGAATAGCGGTGCGGCCGAATTTGGCGCGGACCTGGTCCATGGCGCGTTCGACTTTGGCGGCGCGCGGAGGACTGGAAGATTGGCTGGGCGTGACGGCGAAAAGGTCGGGTTGGACGACGATTTCTTCGCCGGGGACGGCGTCGGAGAGAACGTCGACACCCACACCTATCAACCGGAAAGGACTGCGCGGCATTTCGCTGAGCAATAAGGGTTCGGCTGTGCGGAAGATGACTTCGGCGAGTTGGGTCGGCGCGGGCAGGCTGTGATTGCGCGTGCGGGTTTTGAAGCGCGTGGTCTTGAGTTTGAGCGTGACGGTGCGCCCGGCAAGGCTGTGAGACTTGAGGCGTTCGGAGACACGTTCGCTGAGGGACCACAAACGCCGCCGCAGCTCGGCGGCGTCGCCGATGTCGTGCTCAAACGTGGTTTCGGAAGAAATGCTTTTGGCTTCGCGGTCGATGGTAACGCGGCGGGTATCGAGCCCGCGCGACAGACGCGAGAGGTGCTGGCCGGTATCGCCGTAACGCACCGCGAGCTCGTCTTCGGATTTTCGCTGCAGATCGCCGATGGTGAAGAGGCCATCGACCTTGAGGCGGTCGGCGAGCGACGAGCCGACGCCGGGCAGCCGGGTAATGGGAAGGTCGTGGAGAACCTGTACGGCGTCGGTGCGGCCCACAACAAAGAAGCCGCGCGGCTTGTCAAAATCCGACGCCATTTTGGCGAGGAATTTATTATAGCTGAGGCCGACCGAGACCGTGATGTTGACGCGGCGTTCGATATCGCGCGCGATGGACGCGAGCGTGGCGGCGGGAGACCGGCCGAACAGGCGCACCGTGCCGGTAAGATCCAGGAAGGCTTCGTCGATGGATAAAGGCTCGGTCAACGGCGTGGCGGCGTCGAAGATCTCGCGCACCTGCTGGCTCGCGCGTTTATATTTCGCCATGTCGGGCTTGATAACCACCGCCTGCGGACACATCTGCATGGCCTTGAACATCGGCATGGCGGAGCGTGGCCCGTAACGCCGGGCGATATAACAGGCGGTTGACACCACGCCGCGGCGTCCGCCGCCGCCGACGAGCACGGGTTTATCGGCCAGGGCGGGGTTGTCGCGTTTTTCAATGGACGCGTAGAAAGCATCGCAATCGATATGGGCAATAGTGAGACGCCCCAGCTCGGGATGGTGCAGCAAGCGGTCGGAACCACAGCTTGTGCAGCGCGGTAAAGCGGTTGTGAATTCGCTGAGGCAATCCCGGCAAAGGGTTGTGACTGAGTCTGAGGGATGGAGGGGCTGCACCATGGGAGCGAGTTTATCGCCGCGCGTTGACTTCGGCGCGGGAAAGGTTCAATTCAGGACCGGAAACTTTGCGAATAATGACGTGAAAAACGGCGAAAAGGGTTATCCGGCGTGAGCAATCAATCCCAGCGCGGCCCCTCACGGTGGAATATGCCGGACCGGCCCAAGAGCCGGAACTACGGCTACCTCAAGCGCACGTTTACGTTTATGCGCCCCTATACCAAGCAGCTGATGATCTTCGCAGCCGCGTTGTTGGTGTCGTCGCTGGCGACGTTGAGCGTCGGAACCGGGTTGAAATTCGTCATCGACCGGGGCTTGTCGTCGGGCAGCAAGGAGATGCTGGACCAGGGACTGATCATGCTGGTGGGCGTTGTGCTGGCGATTTCCGTCGGCAGCTTTGTGCGCTTCTATTACATCTCGTGGATCGGCGAGCGCGTGGTGGCCGATATCAGGAAAGCGGTGTTCAGCCATATCCTGAAGCTGAGCCCGGGCTTTTTTGAAACCACCAAGACCGGCGAAATCCTGTCGCGCATTACCACCGACACAGCGTTGCTGCAGCAAGTGATCGGGTCGTCGTTCTCGATCGCTATTCGCAATACCGTCGCACTGATCGGCGGGGTGATCATGCTGATCGTCACCAATGGTAAATTGACCGCGCTGGTGGCGCTGGTGGTGCCGGCGGTGCTAGTGCCGATTATTTGGTACGGCCGCAAAGTGCGCACGCTGTCGCGCGAAAGCCAGGACCGCGTGGCCGATGTCGGCTCCTATGCCGAGGAAAACCTCAACGCCATTCGCACCGTGCAGGCGTTTGTGCACGAAGATATCGACCGCAGTTTCTTCACGCGCAATGTCGAAGGTGCCTTCGGCACCGCCATGCGGCGCATCTACGCCCGCGCCATGCTGGGCGCGGTGGTGATCCTCTTGGTGTTCACCGCGATCTCGGTGGTGGTCTGGGCCGGTGGACGCGGCGTGATCAGCGGCGAAATTACGCCGGGTGAACTCTCGGCGTTTATTTTCTACGCCATTATGGTGGCGGCGTCGGTGGGCGCGGTGACGGAAGTCATGGGCGACATGCAGCGCGCAGCGGGTGCGACGGAGCGCCTGATCGAGCTGCTGGAAACCAAACCCGACATCATGGCGCCCGCACAGCCGAAACTCATGCCGGTGCCGGCGCAGGGCGCGGTGAGCTTTGAGGATGTCACGTTCCATTATCCTTCGCGGCCCGATACCGCCGCGTTGAAAGGTTTGACGCTCAAAGTCGCGCCAGGCGAACACGTCGCGCTGGTGGGGCCGTCGGGTGCGGGCAAAACCACGGTGTTTCAATTGCTGCTGCGGTTTTACGATCCGACGTCAGGCACCGTGCGCATCGACGGTATGGATTTGAAGGATGTCGACCCGCGCGATGCGCGCGCGCGGATTGGTCTGGTGTCGCAAGACCCGCTGATTTTCGCCGCCGACGCGATGGAGAATATTCGTTACGGGCGGCCGACCGCGACCGATGCAGAAGTGTATGCCGCGGCCGAAGCGGCGGCGGCGATGGAGTTCATCGCGAAATTGCCCGAGGGCATGAAGAGCTTTCTGGGCGAGCGCGGCGTGAGATTATCCGGCGGCCAGAAACAGCGCATTGCCATCGCGCGCGCGATTCTGCGCGACCCGGCGCTGCTTCTGCTGGATGAGGCAACCAGCGCGTTGGATGCCGAGAACGAACGTCTGGTGCAAACCGCGCTGGAGCGTTTGATGGTCGGGCGCACGACGATGGTCATCGCGCACCGCTTGGCGACTGTGGTGAATGCGGACCGGATTGCGGTGATCGACGACGGCCAGCTGGTGGATACAGGACGCCACGATCAGCTGCTGATCAGCAACCCGCTCTACGCGCGCGTGGCGAAGCTGCAGTTCTCGGCTGATGCAGGACACGCCGAGGCCGCGCAGTAACCTAAGCAGAAGCCGCTTTTAATCCCAATCGCGCGAACTAACGCGGCGTTTGTTTTTAACAGCGCCGCGTTTGGTTTTGGCGTCGGTGCGCTCGCGCTTGGCCGACTTGCTGGGCTTGGTTTTGACGCGTTTTTTCTGCACAACCGTCGCTTGGCGGATGAGTTCGATCAAACGGTCGACGGCGTCCTTGCGGTTGGCTTCTTGTGTCCGGTGCTGATTGGCGGTCATGACGATCTCGCCTTCCAGGGTCGCGCGTTTGCCGGCGAGCTTGATCAGGCGTGTGGCGACGGCGTTGGGCAAGGACGGCGAACGGCGCGCATCGAAACGAAGCTGGACGGCGGTGGCGACCTTGTTGACGTTCTGCCCGCCCGGCCCGGAGGAGCGGATAAAGCTGAGCTCGATCTCGGCTTCGTCGAGATTGAGCGCGGGCGTGATGGGGATGAACGGCGGCATGACAGGAACTCAAAACAGCTTGCGCAATAACGCGGCGTGGCTAGTTTACCAACATGACAGGCGTTTCCCCACAGATGATTGTTCCCGCGCTGACCTACGCCGAGTTGGCGGAGAATTTCGCCATGTTCGACGAATGGGACGACCGTTACAGCTATTTGATCGACCTGGGGCGGAAGCTGCCGCCTTTCCCCAAGGAACTTCAAACCGAGGACTATAAAGTCCCCGGCTGCATGAGCCAGGTGTGGATGGTGCCCGGTCACCCGGCGGATCAGCCCGCAGCCTTTGCCTTCGCGGCCGACAGCGATGCGGTGATTGTCAAAGGACTGATCGCGGTGCTTGGTATTCTCTTTTCGGGGCAGACGCCCGAGGCCATTGCGCACATCGACGTCGATGAGGCGTTCCGCACGCTGGGCCTTGATCAACATATCAGCCCCAGCCGCCGGAACGGCTTGGTGTCGATGGTCGAGAAGATCAAGAGTTACGCGAAGGCCGCATATTAAGTTTGGTCGCATTTTTAGCGGGAAAACCGGTAACCACTTTTCCCTAAAATGCTCTAAGCAAACAATTTGCGGTCGAGCGTCTTGATGAAGCTCCAGGGGTCGGCATTGGGTTTGCCGAACAAGAAGCCCTGAACGTATTCGACACCGCAATCGCGCACGAATTCAAGGCCTTCTTTGCTGTCGACCATCTCGGCGATGGTCTCGACTTCCATGGTTTTGCAGAGCGTGGTGAGAGCGCGCAGGAAGGCGCGGCTTTTCGGCGCGGTCTGCGCGTTTTTGACGGCGCTGCCGTCGAGCTTGACGACATCGACTTCAAGCACGCTGAGATATTGGAAGCTGGCAGCCCCGGCGCCGAAGTCGTCGAGGCAGACGTGAAAGCCTTTCTTGCGCAGGCCCTGGACGAAATTGTTGGCCTGCGTGAGATCGGCGACGCGCGCGGATTCGGTGATTTCGAAGACCAAGAAGTTGCGCAGCCATGTGTCGGCATCAAGCATGGCATGCAGCGCGTTGTTGTACTGATCGTTGCCGACCGAGTTGCCGGTGATGTTGACGGCGATGGAGACCTTGTCGGAGCGGTTCTTGCGCTGGCCAGTCGACGCATTTGCGCGCCATGGCGATGTCGAACTCGGGGATCAACCCGGCCTCTTCGGCAAAGGTGATGTACTTGTAAGGCGATTCTTCGAAGTTGCCGTTGAAGCGCACCAGCGCTTCGTAGTGGTGGACCGAGCCGGTGCGCGCATCCAAAATCGGATGGAACGCCACCTGGAAATCGTTGGCGGAGGTCAGGTTGCGGAAGTTGTTCAAGGACTGCACGGCTTCCTTGACCAGGTTATCCATGTTGGCGGCGATGTCCTTGACGTTGAACTTATCGCCGACCTGCTCCTTGAAATGATTGATCGTGTAGACGAGGCCCTTGGCGAGGTCGCCCTCGTTGACCCCGGACATGTCCATCTCGACGGTGGCGGCTTGGACTTGAACGCCCTTGCCGGCGGGATCGAAAGCCTTGGTGGCTTCGGCCAACTTCGCTTCGAGGGCCGCTACGTCGAGGCCGGCCTCGTGGACGATACCGAATTTACCGTCGCCGACTTCACCGGCAGAATCGCCGCCCAGTGAATTGGCGCGCAGTGTGGTGCCGACGGTATTGAGCAAGACTTCCTGTTCGTCGGCGCTCAAGGTCTGGTAGAAGGTCTGGAAGCCGGGCAGATTGACGAGGGTCAATTCCGCGCCGTTGTCTTTCAGCTTCTGGACGGCCATTTCGGAGAAGGAATCGCCCGACAGAAGACCTGTGCCTTTGTCGCGCGTGACACCTTCTTCGGTGCCTCCTTTCTCGTCGAGGTGCGCCTGTGTGCGCAGCGCCAGGAAGAAGTGATCTTTCAAATCCGGCTGCATATAGCCGGCGAAGGCCATGGGTGCCGTAAGGCCCTTTTAGCCCTGCAGGCGAATTGTCACGTTATCGATGCGGCCTTTTTTGGACGTCATAAACAGAAGCTGATCGACCAGAATGCGGTCTTTCGGCGCAACCAAATCCATGAAGTTCTTGCCGATGACGCCTTCGGGACCAAGACCAAGCAGCGCCTTGGTCGCACCCACCGCGAACAGAACCTGACGCGAGGTGTCCAGCTCGACAAGGATGTCGGCCCAACAGAAGGCGAAGGCAACAAAACGGTCGCGTGCGGAGGTCGGCGTATTCATCGGTAAATCTGGCGTCCCCTAAATCCTCTGGGCTTTTAGCAAACTCAGCGCACCCTGCCCAGCGGAAGAACGATGCCCGCGACCTTCGGACGACGGAAAGTAGCAGACGATAAGCCGCCCCCCACATCTATGGCTACCGTTTTCTACCTCAGATTCGAAAGACAGGCGGAAAGGACGGGTCGCGGTTGAAACCCGAGTTGAAACCCGGCCGGCGCACGGTTAAACAAGACGCCTCCGTCCTCGCGCGGCCAGGACTCGTACACAGGAACGTATATATGGCGATGCACAGGTTGATTCGGGCAGCGATCCTAACGGTCGCGTTGCTGATACCCGTCGCATCGGCGTACGCCCAAGGCCTGCGCGCAGCGACACTGCAACGCACCACGCTGGTGGTCAGCGATATCGAAAAATCGATCGATTTTTACCAGCGCATGGGACTCGTGAAAACCTCGGACGTGGCGGGCAGCAGTGCCGGCGCCGACGTGTTCGGCGCCGCCGATTTGCCGCTGACCGCCGATGCCAAGGTGAGCCGTGTAGTCACGATGAAAGGCAACGACACCGGCGTTCTGGCGCTGTTGTGGTACGACCGTCCGCAACTGCCGAGCGCGCGCGGCAACTTGATGGGCATCGGCATTGGCGACGTCATTATAGGCATCGAAGTCGCTGATATTCAGGTTGTGAATAGCCGTTTGAGTCAAATCGGCACGCGCTTTCAACGTCCGCCCGTGCGCTTTACGGAACCGGGCGCGGACGGCGCGCCGCAAAGTGGTCAGCATATGCTGGCCTACGATCCCGATGGACACATGGTGGAAGTGATTCAGCTCGATCGCCGCTAACTTTTTTATTGGTCGCATTTTCTGAGGAAAACCGGGAACCACTTTTCCGGAAAATGCTCTACTTTCCCAGCACGACACCTTCGCGGCGCGGATCGGCGCCGCCGATAAGACCGTCTTTGGTGACGCGTATGACGTGGATGCCGCTGGCGAATTCGCCGACGCGCACTTGATGACCCAAGGATTCCAACTGCGGCTGGATAGCCTCCAGGGGTTTTTCGATGACCACGCCGGAACCGAATGACATCGAGCCGGGCGCCGCGGCGGCGTCCGCCGGCGTCATCTGCCAATCGATCATGCAGACCAGTGTTTTCACAACGAGCGGCACAATCGATGCACCCAAGGGCGAGCCCAGAACCATTTCGAGTTTGCCGGTGGCGTTAAAGACCAGCGTCGGCGACATGGAGCTGCGCGGACGCTTGCCGCCTTCGACGCGGTTGGCGACGGTGCGATGCTCGGCCACGTCTTCGTAGGAAAAATCCGTAAGCTGATTATTGAGAACAAAACCATGGACCATCAGCCGCGAACCAAATTGATTCTCGACGGAGCTCGTCAGACCAATGGCGTTACCGTCTTTATCGACAATCGAGAAATGTGTCGTTGCTGGGAGTTCGGGGCTGTCGGCGGGTGCAAGGTTGAGTGAGGCCTTGAGCGGCACCTTACCGGCTTCGATCGTCGGCGTGCGGCGCGCGGGGTTTATGAGCGCCGCGCGCGCCTTGAGATAATCGGGCGCAATCAAAGCGTCCACCGGCACCGGAATACGGTCGGGATCGGCGATATAAACCGCACGGTCGGCGAAGGCGATACGGCTTGCCTCGATCAGCAGATGTTCCGACGCTGCCGTTTGCGGCCCGAGGGTACGCAGATCGTGGGGCTCGAGCGCACTTAAGATTTGAGCGATGCCGATGCCGCCGGAGGACGGCGGGCCCATGCTGCAGACTTTATAACCGCGGTACGGCCCACAGACCGGCGCGCGCTCAACGGCTTTATATGCCGCAAGATCTTCGACCGTCATATCGCCGGGATTTTTGGTCGCGCCGTTCACCGCCCGCACGACATCGGCGGCAATCGCTCCATTGTAAAAAGCATCCACGCCTTTTGTAGCGACGAGGCGCAAGACTTTCGCGAATTCCGGATTTTTAAGAACAGTACCGACGGCTTTGGCCGAGCCATCGGCTTCATAATAAAATGCGCGGGCGGCTTCGTTTTTTTGGAATGCGGTGTCGCTTGCGAGCAAACTGTTGAGGCGCGGCGATACGGCAAAACCATTTTCAGCGAGGTCGATGGCAGGAGCGAAGAGTTTCGCCCAAGCCAAGTGTCCGTGCCGCTGGTGCAAGAGCTCCAGCAACCGCAGTACGCCGGGTACACCTACGGATTTTCCGCCAACCATGGCCTGCATGCGCGCCATGGGCTTGCCGTCTTGCGTGAGGAAACGATTTTGCATGGCGGCGGCAGGAGCGGTTTCGCGGCCATCGAAACTGCTGGCCGCGTGAGTCTTGGCATCCCAATACAATGCGAAGGCACCGCCGCCGATGCCCGAGGATTGCGGCTCGACGATGTTGAGTACCAGTTGCACGGCGATGGCGGCATCGGCGGCATTGCCGCCGGCTTTGAGAATCATCATACCGGCTTGCGCAGCCAAAGGATTGGCAGCAACAACCATATAGGATTTGGCCGTGCCGCCTTTTGCTGCTGTACGGCCAGTCGCACCCTCGGACCAATCGTATTCGCGCGATGTGGAGATGGCAGCGCTCGGGAGACAGAGCGTCGCCGCGAAGGCGACGATAATCACGGCGGATATTGAGCGTTGCGGCGATAAACGTTTCATCCAACCGACATAACACATAGCGTTTAATCGCGCCAATGATGACAGGCGACTTCATGCTGAGGGCCAGCCGATTCGCGTGGAGGAACTACGTCGCTGCAAATCTCGGTGGCTTTGGGGCAGCGGGTGCGGAACACACAGCCTGAAGGCGGATAAAGTGGTGATGGTAAATCACCAGTAAGCAGCGCGCGCGTCCGCGCACGTTCCTTGGCGGGATCGGGAATCGGCACGGCGGACATGAGAGACTGCGTGTAAGGATGGCGCGGCGCGCGGTAGAGGGAATCGCGGTCGGCAAGTTCCATGACCCGCCCGAGGTAAAGCACCATGACGCGGTGGCTGATATGGCGCACAACCGCAAGATCATGACTGATGAATAACATAGCGACACCCGTGGCGCGTTGCAGGTCCATCAGAAGATTGACGACCTGAGCCCGGATCGAGACGTCGAGCGCGCTGACCGGCTCGTCGCAGACCACGAGTTTCGGCCCCAGGATCATGGCACGCGCGATGCCGATGCGCTGGCACTGCCCGCCGGAGAATTCATGAGGATAGCGATTGATCATGGCCGGATGCAGGCCCACCTGCTCCATCATCTTTGCGACACGCGCCTTGCGGTCGGCGGATGAGAATTCGGGATGATAGTTGCGCAAGGGTTCGGCGATGATGTCGCCTGCGGTCATGCGCGGGTCCAGGCTTGCGAGCGGATCCTGGAAAACGATTTGCATATCCCTGCGGCGCGCTTTCAAGGCGTGCTTATCCAGCTTGGTGAGATCCTCGCCAAACCAGGCCACTGCGCCCGCTGTCGCCGGCAGAAGCTGCAGCACCGCGCGGCCCAAGGTGGATTTACCGCAGCCGGATTCGCCGACGATGCCGAGCGTTTCGCCGGGTGCCAGATCGAAACTGACGCCGTCGACGGCTTTCAGCGGGATGGTCGTGGGAAACAGCCCGCCGCCGCGGACGGGAAAGTGCACCTTGAGATCACGGACCTGCAGCAATGGTAACGCACTCATGATGCCGCCCTCACATCAAGGTCGTCGAGAAAGCAGGCATTCTGTCCCGCGCCCGTGGGCAAGAGTTTAGGCGATTCAACACGGCAACGATCCATGACGTAAGGACAGCGCGGATGATAGGCGCAGCCGCGCGGCAGATGCTGCAGGTTGGGCGGCTGACCTGGAATGGTCGCCAGCGTCGCCGTCGCGGGATCGTCGAGGCGCGGCGTGCAAGCGAGCAGCCCCTTGGTATAGGGATGGCGCGGCGCGTTGAAAATTTGATCGACGTCGCCGATTTCAACAATACGGCCGGCGTACATGACAGCCACGCGGTCGGCCAGCCCGGCGACAACGCCAAGATCATGGGTGATGAGAATGATCGATGTGTTGAATTCCTCGCGGGTGCTGCGAATAAGCGCAAGGATCTGCGCCTGGACGGTGACATCCAGCGCGGTCGTCGGCTCGTCGGCGATAATGAGTTCGGGACCGCACAGTAATGCCATGGCGATCATAACGCGCTGACGCAAGCCGCCGGAGAGTTCGTGCGGGTACATATCGAAGCGTCGCGCGGCTTCGGGGATACGAACGCGGCCCAGCATTTCAATGGCGGCGGTGCGCGCGGCGGCGGCATTGAGACCACAATGCCTGACTAAAACCTCGGTCAACTGACGGCCGACTTTCATGTGCGGCGTCAGCGAGGTCATGGGATCTTGGAAGATCATGGCGAGCTTATTGCCGCGCACTGTATTGAGGGTCTGCTCTTTCGCTGTAAGCAGGTTCATATAACCGAACATCACCTCGCCCGTCGCGCGGCCGTTACGCGCGAGCAAGCCCATGGCGGCCATAAAGGTCTGACTTTTGCCCGAGCCGGATTCACCGACGATGCCGAGACATTCGCCTTTCCCTACCGAGAGCGAAACGTCGCTGACGGCGGCGACTTCGCCATCGGCCGTGGCAAAGCGCACCGTGAGATTCTTGATATCGAGGACGGATTGCACGGCCTAGCGGTCTTTCGGGTCAAGAGCGTCGCGCAAGCCGTCGCCGAGGAAATTGAAGCAGAACAACGTCGCGGTCATGAAGATCGCGGGCACGATCAGCGTGCGCGGATTGATCTCAAGCTCGGCGGCGCCGTCGTTGATCAGCATGCCCCAGCTGGTGCGCGGATCCTGCACACCGAGGCCGAGGAAGCTGAGAAAGCTTTCCAGCAAAATGACCTGGGGGATTGTCAGCGTGACATAGACGATCACGACACCGAGGACATTAGGGAGAATGTGCCGCAAGATGATGGCGGTGGTGGAGCCCCCCGAGGCGCGCGCCGCTTCGATGAATTCCTTGCGGCGCAGGGTGAGTGTCTGACCGCGCACGATACGCGCCATGGTCAGCCATTCGACCGCGCCGATGGCAAGGAAGATCAAAACGAAGTTGCGCCCGAACACGACCATCAGAATGATGACAAAGAACGTCAGCGGCACGGCGTACAGGAGATCGACGAAGCGCATGAGAAGTTGATCGGTCTTGCCGCCGATGAAACCCGCGATCGCGCCAACCGAGACGCCGATCGCCAAGGCGACGAAGGTGGCAAGAATGCCAACACTGAGAGACACGCGTCCGCCGTATAAGGTGCGCGCCAAAAGATCGCGACCCAAGGAATCGGTGCCGAGATAATGGCCCAAGGCGAAATCCGGCGGCAGGGCTTCGATGTGATCCCAATCTATCTGGTCGTAGGTCCAGGGCAGAAGGTAGGGGCCGATGAACGACGCGAAAGCGATGACGCATAGTATGATCAAGCTGGCTACGGCGGCGCGGTTGGCACGCAATCTGCGCCAGGCGTCTTGCCAGAGACTGCGTCCGGCGACGGTGGGTGCGAGCGCCGCTTCAAGCGCGTCGGTTTGCGCAAGGATGGGCGTGAGCGTCATGACGCAGCCTCGTCGTATCGCACGTGCGGATCGAGGACGCTGTAGATCATGTCGACGACGATATTCATGAAGATGACCAGGGCGGCGGAAAGAATCGTCACGCCCATGACCAATGTGTAGTCGCGGTTGAGCGCGCCCTGAACGAAATAGCGGCCGATGCCGGGAATTTGGAAAATTGTTTCGACGACCATTGAGCCCGTCAGAATAAACGCCGTGGCCGGGCCGAGGAAGGTCACCACCGGCATCATCGCCGATGTCAGCGCGTGGCGCAGGACGACCGTGCGGAAGGGCAAGCCCTTGGCGCGGGCGGTGCGGATGTAATTGGCGTGGAGCGCCTCGATCATGCTGCCGCGCGCGATGCGCGCGATGTAGGCGACGTAAGGTAACGCGAGGCACACAACCGGCAGGATGCGATTGGCGAAAGCGCCGTCCTCCCAGCCGCCGGCGGGCAGTTGGAAAATACTATCTTTAAGCCAGAGACCGAAAATCAAAATCAGCAGATGGCCCATAATGAAATTGGGAATGACGATGCCGGTCATGGCTATGGCGGAGACCGCGTAGTCGCGGCGCGTGTTTTGCGCAAGCGCCGCGACGATGCCGAGAAAGACGCCGATGACGACGGCCAGAACCAGCGCCGCCGCACCGTTCTGCAGGCTGACAGGAAAGCCTTGCGCGATGAGTTCGGTAACGGTGAAGTCGCGGTACTTGAAGGACGGCCCGAAATCACCGTGCAATAAATTGCCGAGATAAGAGAAGTACTGCTGCCATAGCGGATCGTCGAGATGATAGCTGGCACGCAAGTTGGTGAGGATTTCGGGCGGCACAGGGGCTTCGGAATCAAACGGCCCGCCGGGCGTCAGGCGCATCAGAAAGAAGCAGACAGTTATAATCGCCCAAAGGGTCGGAATACCGATGACTATGCGCCGGATGAAATAAGACCACATTACAGCGGGCGACTTCCTAGACCGAGGGTTCGGAAATAACGGTATTCGAGAGCACGCCGATGCGTTCGATTTCGACTTCGACGGTATCGCCGGCTTTCAGCCATTTCGGCGGCTTACACGCGGCGCCAACGCCGGCCGGTGTTCCGGTGGCAATAACATCGCCCGGTTCAAGATGCGTGAACGTCGAAATGTAGGTGATGATGTCGGCCACCGAATGGATCATTTGCGACGTATTAGCCTGCTGCACAACTTCGCCGTTGATGCGGGTGGCGATGGCGAGGTTTTGCGGGTCGGGCACTTCTGTCGCCGGAATCAACCAGGGACCGCAGGCACCCGAGGAATCGAAATTCTTGCCGGCGGTGAAGGAATGTTTTTGAAAGTCGCGCACGCTGCCGTCGAGAAAGCAGGCGTAGCCCGCGACGTGCGATAGCGCGCGGTCGGGCGTGATGCGCCGCCCGCCCTTGCCGATGATCACGGCGAGTTCGCCTTCATAGTCGTATTCGTGCGACGCGCTGGGGCAAACAATCGACTGACGGTGACCGACAAGGGATTGCACCGTGCGCATAAAAAGATTGGGTTTCTCCGGCGGCGGGCCGCCCATCTCGATGGCATGGTCGTGATAGTTCTTACCGACGCAAATCACGCGCGCGGCGTCGGGAATAACTTGCAAAATGACAGCGTGGTCAAGCGATACGGTCGGCTTGCGCTGCGCGGCGATGGCCTGGAGATTGTCTAGCGGGCCTGTCGCAAGAACCGCGCGCAAGCTGGGACCGGCATCGGACAGATCAATGATAGCGTTGTCGATCACCGCACCAAAACGCGGCCCGTGGGTGTACTCGTAACTGACAAATTTCATATTCACAGGCAACGCACCTTAAAGCCGTGGCGACGCAGGGCAAGCATCCACAGATTATTTCGGAATCATCACCGTATCGATGACGTGAATAAAGCCGTTATCGGCAACGATGTCGGCTTTGATGACCTTGGCGTTATCGACTGTGACACCCTTGGTGGCATCGATCAGCAGCGAACCACCCTGCATGGTTGCCGCCTCGAGCCGCTTGCCGAGAAAATCGCGCGAGGTCGCTTTGCCGTCCACCAGGTGATAGGTGAGGATGGCTTTGAGCTTTTCCTTATTCTCCGGCCGCAACAGATTCTGCAGCGACTCACGCGGCAGTTTGGCGAAGGTGTCGTCGGTGGGCGCGAACAGCGTAATGGGGCCCGGCTGCATCAGCACTTCATTCAGTCCCGCGGCCTTCATGGCCTGCAGCAAAATTGTAAATGTGCCCGCGTCTTGGGCGGTGCCGATGATGTCCTTGGCGTGCGCCACAAGGGGCTGACCCATCAACAGCACCAGAGCGGGGAGCAGGGCGGCGAGCAGGGAGCGAACGCGGCGCGGACGAATCATGTGCGGGAGGCTTTCTTATTGCCGGGCTTATAGTCGGGCCTATGAACGGGCCTCATTCTCCCGGCAGGCTCGCGCGCGCGCAAGGAACGAATAGCGAATATCTCATCGTAGATCCTCTTGTGCGCGCGAATCGCTTGGCGCAAAACAGGCGCACCCCAAGACCGCCTTTTTTGAGATGCCGCCATGACACATCCCACTGAGCCGCCGCAAAAGCCCAAAGATCCGCGGGAAATGTATGCCGAGATTGCCGCCCTGGTCGGCACGCTGGCGAAAACCTTCTCGCTCAAGGACGCTGAAGCCACGGAGGCCTTGGAATCCGGACATATGACCCTCGATTTTGCCAAAGACGCCAACGGCAACCGTTATGTCGTTGCGGCCTTTGGCGGCAAGACCGCGCGGGTTTACCAAGACGCCATCAAACGTAGCGGTGATTAAGCGGTTTTGCGTCTGATTGGCTGGGCAATGCCCCATTTGTGATGTATGTACATCATATGGTCACCTTATACGCCCCCGATCCGGTTCATGCCTCACCGCAAGCGATCATGGAGGTCTGCCTTTGCCACCATACACGGCGGGCAGCGCGGGCCATTTCGCGCCTCTTCGATGAAGCCCTTACGCCCATCGCGCTGAAGGTCAGCCAGTTCAACATTCTCGCCGCCATCGGCGCCCACGATAGTGCTTCAACCGCAGACATTTCGCGCCTTCTGGCGTTAGATCGCACCACCCTCAGCCGCAACCTCAAGCCTTTGCGCAAGGCCGGTTATGTCAGTAGCGGCGGCGGCGCGGGCCGGCGACCGGATACGCTGGTCCTGACCTATGCCGGCCGGACGATTTTGAGTGAAGCCACACCGCTGTGGCAGCAGGCCCAGGGCCAGCTCACGCAACTGCTGGGAACCAGTCTGAGCGGGGCTGTGCTGCAGACTTTAGAGAATGTCGCCCGCATCCTTACCTAAATGTTGTATATGCAACAATAAGTACGCGTTTTGGTCTCTCACCATGTGGAGCGGGTTTAACCTTTATTAAATCGTTTCAGCCGAGATTACTGCCTCAACGTCACGCAGAAGCGTCAGCGTAGGGGTAGCCACCCGTGAAAACGGTCACCAAGACATTCAAAGACGGCGCGTTCATTTACCTTCAGGGCGAAGATAGCCACTGGGCCTTCGAGGTATTGGAAGGCGCGGTTGAGCTGATCAAAGAAGGCGCCGACGGCCCCGTCGTGATCGTCCGCCTGAAAGCCGGCGAACTGTTCGGCGAAATGGGCATTCTGGATAACGCGCCGCGCTCGACCTCGGCGCGCGCCCGCGGCAGCGTGACCGTTAAGGCGATCCCGCGCGACGAGTTCCTGGCCCAAGTCGAAGCCGATCCGAATACCGCGCTAAAAGTCATGACCAAGCTGGCGCGGCGCATGCGTTCGCCCGAGGGCGGCGATCCGGTGCGCGCTGCGGCCTATAAAGCCGTGGTCGCGAATCTGCCGGTTCCGGTTGCCAGCGAATCCCTGATCGCCACGCCGCTGCCGGTGCGCGTCGGCCGACCGTTGCCCGCCAACCTGATCGGCGAGCGCAAGCCTAACTTCATGGAAAAGATTTTCGACGCGGTGGTGAAAGACCCGACGCGCCGCCCCGGCAAGAAAGCCAAAAATCCCGCGCCCGCCGATGTTCTGATCCTGGTCGGCAAACTGCGCGACGATTACGAGGACTTGCAGCACAAATCCATCATCCGGGCCTTGGACGGTATCCCCGGCGTGCGCGCAGCCAGCATCGACCGCGATCTGACCAAGACGATGCCGGGACTGACGGACGTCGGCGCAACGCTGAACGATGATCTGATGAAGCGCGCCGCGCGCGAAGCCCGCACCTGGATGAATCAAGTAAATGCCGATCTGCTGATCTGGGGCAACATCGATGCCACGGGCTGCAACATCGAGCTGCACTTTACCGCGACCTCTTCGAGCCCCGGCGAACGACCCGGCCGTTTCACGGCGCTGAAAATGCTGACGGTGCCGGTGGATTTCTACACCGACTGGGTGCCGTTGATCCGCGCCGTGACGTTGGCCGCGATCGACCCGCGCAGTTTTCCGCAAGGCCGCATCTTGCGCTCGGCGCTACCCGCCATTGCACAATCCGCCCGCGCCATGGGCCTGGACCAGTCCGCGGCCATGGAGCCGTTGGAGCGGGCCGCTATCCTTTTCTGTTATGGCTACGTCTGCGCTACCTGCGCGCAATTGGAAGGCGACCGCAGCTGGTTCCATACCGCTGTTGAAGCCTGGCGCGCGGCCGCTGACGGGGCAGCTTTATCAACAGCTCGGCCTTGTGCTGCAGATCATCGCCGAACGCACGAACGACATCGACTGCCTCGAACAAGCCGCCGACGCCTACCGCCGCGCGCTGATGCATATCTCGCGCCGCAAGCAGACCGCGGATTGGGGTTTGATCAAATACCGCCTCGGCTGCGTGCTGTATAAAGTCGACATGGCGATTGGCGACGACAACGCGTTGCGCGAAGCCATCCACGCCTGCCAAGCCTCGCGGCAGGCGTTTAACCGTTACACACATCCGATCCGCTGGTCGGAAGTCTCTAATACCCTGGCGCAGATTCTTCAGGTTTACGGCGATAACATCCGCAGCTTGCCGGTGCTGGAATATGCCGTGAAATGCTCCGTGCAATCGCTGCAAGTGCGCACGCCCGATACCGCGCCGCTGCAGTGGGCATCGATCCAAAACACGTTGGGATCGGCGTTCTTCCTGCTCGCGAAACACAGCGGCGAATGGGAATACATGCGCCAAAGCGGCGAAGCGTTCCGCATGGCCTTGCTGGTCTACCGCGATCACAATGCCGGACGCATGGCGATCATCACCGAGCGCAACCTGCAGCGCGCCGAACGCCAGATCAACAGCTCCAGCGAACAGCACGCCCAGGATCCGGTGTGGGCGCAGAGCTTTAACATCACCGACGAATCATACAGCTTCGATTGGGGTTCGTTCCTGAGCGGCAGTTCAAACGACACCGGCAGTCACGTCAGCGAAGTCGCCTAAGCGCATCCGGTACGCTAAACTGCGGGCATGACAGCCCCGCGCATCCTTGCCATCGACCAGGGTACAACATCGACCCGCGCCGTCATGTTCGACGCGCAGGGCAGTCCTTTGGCGATATCGCAGCTGGCGTTGCGTCAGGTGTATCCCGCCGACGGCTGGGTCGAACACGATCCCGAAGAAATCTGGGCGGCGACGCTTACCGTTTGTCGGGCGGTCATCGACAAGACCGGCGGCAGCGTCGGTATCGCAGCGCTCGGGATTACCAATCAGCGCGAAACCACCGCCTTGTGGAACCGCCGCACCGGCCTGCCGCTGATGAATGCGATTGTTTGGCAGGACAGACGCGGCGCGCCGTTGTGCGCGGCCTTGCGCGATGCCGGGCACGCAGGCGCCATTCAAAACAAAACCGGGCTTTTGATCGACTCTTATTTCTCCGCCACCAAGCTGCAATGGATGCTCGACAACATCGCCGGCGCGCGTGCGGCTGCAGACAAAGGCGAGTTGGCATTTGGAACCATAGATACATTTTTGCTTTGGCGTTTGACCGGCGGGCGTGTGCACGCCACCGATGCGACCAATGCGTCGCGGACCATGCTGTATGACATTCATGCCGGACGCTGGGATGATGCGTTGTTCGCATTGTTCAATGTACCCAAAAGCGTGCTGCCGGAGGTGCGCGATACGGCTGGTGACTTCGGCACCACCGCGCCGGCTTTATTCGGCGCAGCGATTCCGATTACGGCGCTGGTCGGCGATCAACAGGGTGCGCTGGTCGGTCAGGCGTGTTTTGAACCGGGCATGGTGAAGAGCACTTACGGCACCGGTTGTTTTGTTCTGGTGAATACCGGCGCGCGTCCGTTGCCTTCGCGCAACCGTCTGTTGACGACGATCGCCTACCAACTCAACGGCCAAACGACCTATGCGCTTGAAGGCAGCATTTTCAACGCGGGCACAGTGATTCAATGGCTGCGCGACAACGCTAAAATGATTGGCAGCGCGGCCGAGTCCGAACAGCTTGCGATGGCGTTGGATGCCGCTGACGGAACGGGGCGGGTTTGCTTCGTACCGGCGTTCACCGGACTGGGCGCGCCGCATTGGAATCCCGATGCGCGCGGCGCGATTCTTGGTTTGACGCGCGACTCGGGCATTGCCCATATCGTGCGCGCCGGCTTGGAGTCTGTTTGTTATCAGACCTACGACTTGCTCGCCGCGTTGCGCCAAGACGGCATCGCGCCACCACCCGCTCTACGTGTTGACGGCGGAATGTCCGCCAATAACTGGTTACTGCAATTCCTCGCAGACATCACCGGCATCCCCGTGGAACGACCCGTAGTGAGTGAGACAACAGTATTGGGCGCTGCGTTTTTGGCGGCCTTGGGTTGCGGTTTGTTTTCATCGTTGGATGAAATAAAAAACGCATGGCGCATGGACTTCCGCGCGGAACCTTGCATGCCCACCGCGCGCCGCGAGACCTTGCTGAAAGGTTGGCGCGACGCGGTTAACTGCGTCATGCGCTAAGCAAAAATCATCGTCACCAAACGAGCGCACTGCAGTGTGTTTTCGTGTGCGCTGCAAAAAGTAGGGTGAGTCGTGCGCGAGAACATCGTGTCTCTGCGAGCAAGCCGACTTTGTGTAGACCGTCAAAAAATATGGTGTAAAGTTTGGTTTCTCGGGGTGGGGAAATAAAAGGTCAATATAATCCGATGCAGTCGTCTTCTTCGACGGATTCCGCCAAGACGGGCGTGACCGCTAAGGTTAAGTGGTTTAACCCGGCGAAGGGATGCGGGTTTGTGGAGCCGATGGATGGGTCGGCGGACGCATTCCTGCATATATCAGTTGTGCATCGAGCGGGCTTTCGCACATTGCGACAGGGCGCGACGCTGAAATGCGATCTCACTGGTGGACCGCGCGGACCGCAGGTCGCGTCCATCGGAGACGTCGACGATTCAACCGTGTCGGACGACATGCCGCCCGGTGAAGAAGAAGACATCGTCATTGACGGTGAAATCAAATTCTTCGCCGTGGATAAGGGCTACGGTTTCGGCATGCCAAGCGATGGCGGCGCCGATGTGTTCATCGGTATCGGCGCGCTGCAGCGCTCGAATCTTGACCGGCTTGAATCGGGCAAGCGCATCCGCATGCATGTACGCCCGGGCAAAAAAGGCCCCATGGCGGTCCGCGTTGAAATCTTGAGCCCGGTGCCGGCGTAACCGGCCGGAACGCGAAATAACCCAATAAAAACGCAGGGAAGTCAGCTTCCCGCCTTTTTTATTGGCGCGTCTATGAGCGCGTTTCAGCGCCCAAAACCTGACAGAATTGTTAGTTTCGTGCCCTAGTTGAACCACAATTGGACGCCATGGTGATCCTTCCTTCAACGACGCATCGCCCTTCTGACTACGGTTCCTTCGGGAACCGCCGGTGGATCGACCGGGCCGCTTCCCCTCCCCCTCATCCCCCCAAACGGCTCGTCGATCCACCACTTCCTTCCGGGGGCCTTCGCCGGCAGGGTTGAGTGAATATCTATTGTCACCCTCCCTCCGGGCTTCAAAAAGATCCGAAAGAGGCTTATGTATACTGACAACATTAGGTTTTCATCATGCGCCCCAAGATCCCATCGGCCGGTAACGTCACTGTTCTGGAGCGTCTGCGCGATGCAGGCCTGAGGCCGACGCGCCAGCGTCTCGCCTTGGCCAAGTTGTTGTTCGCGCGCGGTCATCGGCACGTCAGCGCCGAGCAGCTTTTCAATGAAGCCAAAGCCCAGCGCGTCGATGTATCGCTGGCCACGGTTTATAATGCTCTGCATGATTTCACGTCGAAAGATTTGCTGCGCGAAATATCGATCGATTCCAGCAGCTCGTATTTCGATACCAACACCGGCGATCATCATCACTTTTACTTCGAGCAATCGGGTCGCTTGGAAGACATCGCCGCACATCAGGTCAGCATCGCGGCTTTGCCGGCCCCACCGGGCGGCGCGAAAATTTCGCGCGTTGATGTGATTGTTCGCCTGAAGGGCTGATTCCTTCATCTGGGGCGGCTGCTTGCGACTGGCTCGCAACAACTTAGAATAATTCTAATCTTCTTGACACCGATGCCACGCCAGTGTACATCAGACAGATGAACGCTGAGCACGCTTTCCGTGCGTTCCGGAAATCCATCAACTCATTCCATTAGAAGAGGGACATATGGCAAACCTCAAAGGCTCCAAAACCGAAGGCAATCTGAAAGCCGCCTTTGCCGGCGAAAGCCAGGCCAACCGCCGCTATCTCTATTTCGCGCAGAAGGCCGACGTCGAAGGCCAGAACGAAGTGTCCGCCCTCTTCCGCTCGACCGCAGAAGGCGAAACCGGCCATGCGTTCGGTCACCTCGAATATCTGGAAGCCGTGGGAGACCCGGCCACCGGTTATCCCATCGGCGAAACCAAAGACAACTTGAAGGCTTCGGTCGCCGGCGAAACCCATGAGTACACCGACATGTATCCGGGTATGGCCAAGTCGGCCCGCGAAGAAGGCTTCGATGAGATCGCCGATTGGTTTGAGACACTGGCGAAGGCTGAAAAGTCTCACGCCGGCCGTTTCCAGAAAGCGCTTGATACCCTTAGCTAAGAGAACGAGGTCTTAAGCGACGCTTTTCAAACCGGCCGATGACCAAACTCCATCGGCCGGTTTACTTTTTTAACAACGGATATCTCCACACCATCTTGGCGGACCAGACATGAGAGAAGGCAGCCCCGAAGCCCCGACGCGGCACGTCATCGATTGGAACAATCCGGACTATATCGACGCCGATAAACTGGACGCGGAAATGCGCCGCCAATTCGACGTCTGTCACGGCTGCCGCCGCTGCTTCAATTTGTGCGATTCTTTTCCGCGTCTGTTTGATTTGGTAGACGCTGCCGGCGACGAAGAATTACACGGCGTAAAAAGCGCCGATTTCAAGAAAGTCGTCGACGCCTGCACGTTGTGCGACATGTGCTTCCTGACGAAGTGTCCATACGTGCCGCCGCACGCTTTCAACATCGACTTTCCGCACTTGATGTTGCGCTATCGTGTGGCCGAACGTGAAAAGCACGGCACGCCGTTCTTTGATGAACAAATCACCGAGACCGACCGCAACGGCAAGATCGCCGGTGTGATCCCGGCGCTGGCCAACTGGGGCTCGAAGCGCGGCAATGTGCTGACTCGTCCGGTGCTGGAGAAAGTGGCGGGCGTCGACCGCAATGTGGAGCTGCCGAAGTATCACGGCAAAACCTTCATGGCGCGCGCCAAGGAAGCCCCGCCGGAGATCAATCAAAAGGCCCCTGCGTTTGGTCGCAAGGCCGCGATCTTCGCGACGTGCTTTGCCAACTACAATAATCCCGACATTGGCGAAGCCGCGTTGTACGTGCTGGCCAAGAACGGCGTCGACGCTGAAGTGGTTTATCCCGGCTGTTGCGGCATGCCACAGCTCGAGCAAGGCGATTTGAAGCGCGTGGCCGAGAAAGCCCGCAGCACGGCCGCTGCGCTGAAACCTTATATCGACGCAGGTAAAGACATCATCGCGCTGGTGCCGAGTTGCGCGCTGATGATGAAATTCGAGTGGCCGCTGATCGTGCCCGACGACGAGAACGTCCAAGCCTTGGCGAAGGCGACCTACGACATCACCGAGTACGTTGTCGAAATCGCCGACAAGGAAGGCATGGCCGAGGGTTTGCAAGCCGTGCCGGGCGGCGTGGCGCTGCATATGGCATGTCACGCGCGCGCGCAAACTATGGGAAACATGGGCGCAGAGATGCTGCGGCTGATTCCTGAAACAGATGTCTCGGTGATCGAACGCTGTTCGGGTCACGGCGGGTCATGGGGTGTGAAAAAAGGCAACTTCGAGATCGCCACTAAGTTCGCGCGGCAAACGGTGCGCCGCGCGGTTGATGCGAAGAAAGGTTATCTCGCGTCTGAGTGTCCGCTGGCCGGCAAGCATCTCGCGCAGGGGATGGAAAATGCGGAAGGCGGATCGGACGGTCAGCGCGCCTATCACCCGATTGAAATTCTCGCCAAGGCGTATGGCTTGACCTGAGCCGCGCGCGATACGCGTTTAAGAGTTGGAATTCATAGATATGGCCCGCACTCAAATCACCGCCGCCGACCTGATGCCGATGGTGGAATACGGCAAGATCCGCCGCGAATACCGGCGCAAACTTGTGGACGTCAAACGCAAGCGCCGCGCGCATATCGGGCCGCACGTCACGCTGTATTTCGAGAACTACGACACGATGTGGGCGCAAGTTCACGAGATGCTTTTTATCGAGCGCGGCGGAGACGAACAGGTTGAAGGCGAGTTGTCGGCCTACAATCCACTGATTCCGCAGGGTGCCGAGTTAGTCGCTACCATGATGATCGAGATTGAAGACGAAGGCCTGCGGCGGCGCACGCTGGCGACGCTGGGGCATGTCGAGAACATGGTGCAGCTAAGTTTCGAGGGCCACACCATCAAAGGCGTGCCCGAGGCGGATCTTGACCGCACCACCGAGGACGGCAAAACGTCGTCGGTGCATTTCTTGCACCTCAGCTTCACGCCGGAACAGGTAGCGGCGTTCCGCGCTCCCGGCGCGCAGATCACGGCTGGGATTATGCATCCACAGTACGGACATCTGGCGATGCTGCCGGAAGAGAGCCGCGCCGCGTTATCGGAAGACTTCGCTTAATTGAGAATGCGCCGTTAGCTACTGCACGACTTCGCTGGGATAGACGCCCCAGAACTGATCGCGCGGCAACCAGCCCTGCAAGCCGTTGACTTCGACGCGGCAGATAGTCGTATCGGCCGGGCAGCGGAGCACATTCAGCACAACACCGGCTTCCAGGGTGGCCAGAGTCTCGGCGGTTTCATCGGCCGTGCGCTTCAGCGCGCGCGCGCCGCCTGTGACAATGGCGGTGCGTTTTCCCGACAGCATGCTTTGGTGGACCCAACCCTCGGCACCCGCCGGGTCGCGGATGCGGCGCCAGGTATCGAATTCGCCGATGACTTCCACCGGCAAATGTCGTCGCAGATAGACCCAGTCCACGGGATAGCGCACACCCGGGCCGGTTCTGAGATTAATGGGGTTGGTGCGCAGCGACACAAAACGGGGGATCGGCAGCGACGTGCCTTTGGCCTCGTCTTTGGCATTCTCGTCGATATCGCCGCTTTCGGTATTTTTTGGGATGTCGTCGACGGCTGGGGACGCCGTTTTTTCAGGTGCGGGCTTGGGAGGTGGCGCCTTGGCTGATGGCTGAGCCGGGGCGTGTTTCTCGACTGGCTTTTGGGGCGCTTTTTCTGCGCCCAGCACAAGACCGGCACCGCAGAAGGTTGCCGTTACCGCCCACACCGCCGCCAGTAACCACATGCCGCGCGATTTTCGCAACGCTGTCAAAAACTCACCCTGATACCCGCAGATCACCGTGACCGATTACCGCATCGGGCGCGCATGGTTTTTTGCCCCGGATTTGTCCATTTGGCAACGGCGCCTATATCCGGTTTGATAGTACAGAAGATATTTGGCCTTACCTGGACAAGTATCCATGCTGCTGCTACCCCTTTGGGCCAACAGCGGCCGTGCGGCCTGCGCGTTATAGTATATGACGAGAGTATAAGTTTAAACACAATGACCCGGACCAAACCGACAGTTGTCGTCACCCGGAAATTGCCCGACGTCGTCGAGACGCGGATGATGGAGCTGTTCGACGTTCATTTGAATGTCGACGATAAGCCCTTCAGTGCCGATGAGCTGGCAGCCGCCATGCAGAAATGCGACGTGCTGGTGCCGACACTGACCGACAATATCGATAAGGCCGTCATTAACCGGGCCGGGCCGCGCTTGAAGCTGATCGCCAATTTCGGCAACGGCGTCGACCATATCGACGTGGCGGCGGCGCGCGCCAAAGGCATCAACGTCACGAATACACCCGACGTGCTAACCGAAGACACCGCCGACATGGCCATGGCCTTGATGGTGGCCGTGCCGCGCCGGCTGCTGGAAGGCGCCGAGATGATTCGCAACGGCCAGTTCAAGGGCTGGAGTCCGACGCATATGCTGGGGCACCGCTTGTACGGCAAGCGGCTGGGCATCATCGGCATGGGCCGCATCGGCACCGCGGTGGCGCGGCGCGCGCGCGGGTTCGGCATGGCGATCCATTATCACAATCGCCGCCGCCTGCGTCCTGAACTGGAAGCCGAGGTCGAGGCGACATATTGGGAAAGCCTGGATCAGATGCTGGCGCGCATGGACGTGATTACGGTCCACTGCCCGCATACGCCCGCGACGTTCCATCTGCTCTCGGAGCGCCGGCTGAAACTGCTGAAGCCCAATAGCTACATCATTAATCTCGCGCGCGGCGAAATCCTCGACGAAAACGCGCTGGTGCGCATGCTGCAGGAAGGCACCCTGGCGGGTGCCGGGCTCGACGTGTTCGAACATGAGCCGGCGGTAAACCAGAAGCTGCTGGCCATGAAGAATGTGATTCTCCTGCCGCATATGGGTTCGGCCACGATCGAAGGCCGCATCAACATGGGCGAGAAGGTTATCATCAACATCAGGGCGTTCTGCGACGGCCATGCGCCGCCGGATCGTGTGCTGCCGCCCGCCACCTGAAGCGGGGGCCTCTTGAGCCGCTCTCCGGTCATTCAGCCGATCCCTTTCCGCGATGCCGCGGCGGCCTTCGCGCCGTTTGCCGACCAGCCCATGGCGGTGCTTCTGGATAGCGCCCTGCCGGGCAACCAGAGCCGCTTCTCTTATATCGCCATCGATCCTTTTAGCGTGATTCGTTGCGCGGGTTATCCCTGGGCGGTGACGGTTGACGGCGTTCGGCGCACGACAGACGCCTTCGAGACTGTACGGCAGGAATTAGCGAAATATGCGCTCAGCGCGATGGGGCCAACACCGTTCACGGGCGGCGCGGTTGGATTCTTCGCATATGAATTGGGCGGTGTTCTTGAACATATGCTGCCGCCGAAGGCCGGGCCGGAAACGCCCGATATGGTGATCGGGCTGTATGACACCATTGCCGCGTTCGACCTGGAACAGCGCGCGGCGTGGGTGATTGCACATGATATTCCGGGGCGCGCACCGGCGGCGGCGCGGGCCGCACAACTGGCGGCGGGCTTGGGATCAGTGCCGGTAGGCGCGCGTGAACCGATCCTGCAAGGTGTCTGGCGTGCGGAATCCAGCCGGGCAGAACAAGAAAAACGCATTGCTGCCGCTGTCGCAGCCATTCACGCGGGCGATATTTATCAGGCCAACATTACCCAGCGGTTTGTGACGGACCCGCCGGCGACGACGCCGTTCGATCTTTACCTGCGCCTACGCGCGGCGACGCCGGCACCCTTCGCCGCGTTTATGAATGCCGACGACGGATTGCACATTCTGTCGGCGTCGCCGGAACGGTTTTTGAAGGTGACGGCGGAGGGCCAGATCGAAAGCCGGCCTATCAAGGGGACGCGTCCGCGCGCCAGCGATGCCGTGCGCGACCGCGCATTGGCAGATGAGTTGACCGCCAGCGCCAAAGACCGCGCCGAAAATCTGATGATCGTCGATCTTTTGCGCAACGATCTGGCGCGGGTCTGCGTGCAGGGATCGGTGGAGGTGCCGGTGTTGTGCGGGCTGGAAAGTTTTCCGGTGGTGCATCATTTGGTCTCGGTGGTCACCGGACAATTGCGCAGCGACGCAACGGCCATGGATCTTTTGCGCGCGGCGTTTCCCGGCGGGTCGATCACCGGCGCGCCCAAGATCAAGGCCATGGAGATCATCCGCGATCTGGAATTGTCGCCGCGCGGACCTTATTGCGGAACCATCGCTTGGATGGGTTTCGACGGTGCGATGGACTCATCGATTGTGATTCGTACGCTGGTTTGGGACCAAAATACGTTATCGGTCCAAGCCGGTGGGGGGATTGTGGCGGAGTCAAATCCGGCGCAAGAATATGATGAGAGCGTGTTAAAGGCGCAGGCGCTCTTGAATCTGGTCGGGACATGATTGTCAGCATCAACGGCGTTTTGAGCGAAGCAGCAGATGCGCGCATCGATCCTGCGGATCGCGGCTTTACGCTCGGCGACGGCATCTTTGAGACCATCGTCGTGCGCCGTAACGCCGTGCGGCATTTGGCGGCGCATTTGGCGCGTTTTAAGCGCGGTGCCGATCTGCTGGGCATTCCGCTGCCGGGCGACGACAACGCCATTGCCAACATGATCGGCGCGACCATCGTCGGCAACAAAGCGACGGAAGGCGTTGTGCGCATGACGCTGACGCGCGGACCGGGCGCGCGCGGCATTGTGCCGCCCGCCAATCCGCAACCGACGTTGCTGATTACGATCGCGCCCCTGCCGCCGGAAGCGGAACCGGCGAAAGTAATTGTCGCGACATCGACACGGCGCAACGAGCATTCGCCTTTGTCGCGCATCAAGCATCTCAATTACCTCGACAACATTCTCGCGCGCCAGGAAGCCACAAAAGCTGGGGCCGACGATGCCATTCTGTTGAACACGGCTGGGCGGGTTGCTGAAAGTACCGTCGCGAATATTTTTGTGCTGGTGGACGGCTATATGTTGACGCCGCCCGTGGAAGACGGTGCGCTGCCGGGCATTATACGCGGAGAAGCCATCAAACTCGCGCGCGCGGAAGAACGCTCGATTGCCGTGGAGATGCTGCCGCGGGCGAGTGAAGTTTTTCTGACCAATGCGTTGGGTGTGCGCTCCGTCACGCATATCGACGGCGCGCCAATCGGCGATGGCGAGCCTGGTTTAATCACGCAGTTATTGGCAACGCGGCTTTAAGGTGCCTTGCACTTATCGCTGATGGCTTTATGGGCCGCTGTGAACCCCGACAGGGAGAACGTGTCGGTGGTGACGTTGTTGCGGCTCGATGTGCCTTTGACGGTCATCGCGCTGCCCTTCATCAATAACTGCGCGATGGCCTTATCGGTCTGCCCATCGCGCGCCCAGGCGCGTTCGCCGTTGGTGAAGAGATTGAACTTTTTGCCGCCGATGGTCAGAACCGCATCGGAGTCCGGCAAGTACTGATAACCCGCGACCACGCTGACTACTTCAAAGGCGCGCTCGGCGGGACGGTGCGTGATCATGAACAGCACCTCGCCGCGGGCTTTGTAGTTACCGTCGGATTTTTCGGGTTTGGCCGACATAAAGCAGACGGGCTTGCCGTTTTCTTTATAGGTCTGCGCCAGCCATTTGCCGTGCGTGCTGAGAACTTCGACTTCCTGGGCGGCGGCGCAACCCGCCCATAGGACAATCAATACAGCGGCAAGGGAACGGAGGAGCATGGCGGTCATCACCTGGGGGCCGAACGCGATTTTAATATAGTGGGGGCTGAAGCGGGCGATCTCAAGGCGAAAGCGCGTTAATCGGTATGTTCGCCGTCGCGGTCCGCCAGCGCGACTTCGGCGAGCGGCGCCGGACTGCGAAAGCGCGCGGAGAGCCCGCCGGGCCCGCCGGCCATGACCGGGCGCGGCGGGAAGCGGCCCACGGTCAGCAGCCGGTCGTACATCACGACGACGCCGGCGATGCCTACGTTGAGGCAAAAGCGTGTGGGAATTTTCAACAAATGATCGCAACGCGCCATCAAACCCGGCGACAGCGAACTCTTTTCCGGACCCATCACGTAAGCCGCGCAGCGGGGATGCGTGAAGCTGGGCAGCTCGACAGCATCGTCATGTAGCTCCACACCTACCAACGCACAGCCTTTGGGCAGCATAAACTCAGCGACCGTCGGGAAGCTGTAGAACGGGAGGTTGGCTAGTGTATCCGAGGTATCGGTCTGAGCCCCCTCGGCGCGGCGGTAGGTGGCGGCGATCGTGAAGACGAAGCTCGCGTCAAACGCATGCGCCGAGCGGAATAGATTGCCCACATTAAAGGGCTTATTGATGCCCTCGACGCCAACGCCAAAATAACCGCGCATGTCCCACCTTTCGGGAGCCAAACCAAATATAGCGCTGCCTTACCACGTTGGCGGCGTGTGGGAAATATTGTCGTCTTGATACAAGAAAGGCGCCGAGGATATCGGCGCCTTTCTTGGCTCAAACGTGAACGTCTTATTTCAGAGCGTTTTTGAAATCCGGCTCGGTCTTGGCCTTGATCTCATCGATCGTGACGCCCGGCGCGATATCGACCAGCGTGAGCCCGGGACGGCCAACCTCGAAGACGCAGAGGTCGGTGACGATCATATGAACCACACCCTTGCCGGTCAGCGGGAGGGAGCAGTGCTTCAGGATTTTCTTTTCGTCGCCCTTGGCGACGTGCTCCATCAGCACCACGACACGCGGCACACCGGCGACCAGATCCATGGCGCCGCCCATGCCTTTGACCATCTTTCCGGGAATCATCCAGTTGGCGAGATTGCCGTTTTCGTCGACCTGCATGCCGCCCAGAATAGACAGGTTGATGTGGCCGCCGCGGATCATGCCGAAGGAAAACGCACTGTCGAAAAAGCTCGAGGTCGGCAGCGTCGTGATGGTCTGTTTGCCGGCATTGATGAGGTCGGCGTCTTCCTCGCCTTCATAGGGGAACGGTCCCATGCCGAGCATGCCGTTCTCGCTTTGCAGCTGGATCGACATGCCGGGCGGTACGTGATTGGCCACCAGCGTCGGGATGCCAATGCCGAGGTTGACGTAGAAGCCGTCTTTTAATTCTTTCGCCGCGCGCGCGGCCATTTGGTCTCTATCCCAAGCCATGTGCGTGTCCCCTATTCCGCGGCCGCGCGTTTGCGCGTGGTGCGCTGTTCGATGCGCTTGTTGATGGTACTGAGCTTGATCAGGCGTTTGACGAAAATGCCCGGCGTGATGATGTGATCGGGATCGAAATCGCCTTGCTTCACGATCTCCTCGACTTCAGCGACAGTGACCTTCGCGGCGCTAGCCATCATCGGGTTGAAGTTGCGGGCGGTCATGCGGTAGACGAGGTTGCCTTCGGGATCGGCTTTCCAGGCATGCACCAGCGCCAAATCGGCGAAAAGCCCGGTTTCCATGACGTAATGGCGGCCATTGAATTCGCGGGTTTCTTTGCCTTCGGCGACCAGCGTGCCGTAGCCCGTGGGGGTGAAGAAGGCCGGGATACCGGCCCCGCCTGCCCTGATTCGTTCGGCGAGCGTGCCTTGCGGGTTGAACTCGATTTCCAGTTCACCGGCGAGGTATTGTTTGGCGAAGATCGCGTTCTCACCGACGTAGGAGCTGACCATTTTCTTGATCTGGCGGGTCTTGAGCAAAACCCCCAGGCCGGCATCATCGATGCCGCAGTTGTTCGAGATGATGGTGAGCCCTTTGACGCCGGACGCCAGAACCGCCTGGATCAACGCATCGGGAATGCCGCAGAGGCCGAAGCCTCCGGCCATGATTGTCATGTCGTCGCGCAAAAGTCCGGCCAGTGCCGCCGTCGCGTCCGGGTAGATTTTACTGATTGCCACGCCCCATCTCCTTTTCGGATTTCGGTTTGCCAAATTCCCCTTCTAGGCGCCAATCATAGTGCACTTATTGGCCGCGCTTGAAGATATATGAGCGTCGTGTTTGACGTTTTCATCTAAATTACGGCCATAACGGCGGCGGCTTTGTCCATAAACCGTGCAAGTTTGATGTCGCGTTCGGACACGCCGCCGCAGTCGTGCGTGGTAAGTGTGACGTCGACGCGTTTGTAGACATTGAACCATTCGGGATGATGGTCCATTTTCTCGGCCATCGGCGCAACGCGGCTCATGAAGCCGAATGCGGCATTGAAATCGGCGAAAGTGAAGGTACGTTGAATGGCATCGCGGCCCGGCACATCCTTCCATTCTGGAAGCTGCGTAAGCGCCGCGTTGCGCGCGGCTGCATCCAGCTTTTGCACCATGACCCATCTCCCGTTCCGAAGGTTTGAACCGTGACGCAGCATATATCACCCCCGTCCCTGGCCGATATCGACGAGATGGCGCGGGCGGCGCTGGCCTCCCTACCCGAGCCCATGCTGCAAATGACCAAGGGCGTGGTGCTGCAGGTGATGGACTTCGCCGAGGATGACGTGTGCGAGGAGATGGACCTGGCATCGCCCTTCAAGATCATGGGTTTGTATTCAGGGATTTCCCTGATGGAAAAGCAGATGGAAGCCTCGGGCAACCTGCCGGACATGGTGTTTCTTTACCGTCGCCCGATCCTCGATTACTGGTGCGAAACCGGCGAGGATTTGAACTATATCGTGCGTCATGTGCTGATTCACGAGATCGGCCATCACTTCGGATTTTCCGACGACGACATGGAAGCGCTGGAAGCCGACGCCGATGCGGAAGAGCGCGACGCTTAAGTTACCAAGCGCTTCACGTGCCTGCGTAATTCGGGCACCAATTCTTCTTCGAACCAGGGATTTTTCTTGAGCCAACCGGTATTGCGCCAGCTGGGGTGCGGTAACGGTAGAAAATCCGGCATGTATTCGCGCCACGCCGCGACGGTTTCGTGCAGCGTCTTTTTGCGGCGATCCCTGAGATAGTAGTTTTGTGCGTAGCTGACCTGACGGCTTTTTTTGTACCGGTTGATTTGAGAGAATTGACCCCAACAGGAGGAGCTGAACATGGCGAGACGTGGATTAGGCGCGGAGCAGATTGTTTCCAAGTTAAGGCAGATCGAGGTGCTGATGGCGCAGGGCAAGTCTG
>CANJRA010000005.1 GCA_947476625.1 Fidelibacterota bacterium | reverse complement strand
TACCAGCGATAGAACGTCGCCCGTTGCACCCCGATCTGGTCCAGCGTTTTGCCAGCCGACAGGGGCGATAGCTCGACGATTTTGATGATCTCGACCTTCTCGGATGCGGGATACCTCATGCGCCGTCTCCCCCATCCGCGATCATGCTTTTTTTAAGCAGACGGAGTTCAAGCGCTTGCTCGGCAACGACTTCCTTCAGAGCAGTGGACTCCCGGCGAAGATCCTTTACCTCGTCACTGGTCGCCGCCCGCGCCGTGTCACCCGCGAGCCGGCGCTTCCCGGCCTTCTTTGCTGGGGCGGACGTTACTTGCGACAAGCTCGCCGGCAGAATTATACGCAGCCGCCACGACGATTTCCGGATTCGCATCAACGGCACTTAGATATTCGAGCGTGGCTTCGGTGTCGTCGAATGCCAAAGCAGCGGTAACACTGGATGCAAGAATCTCCGCCTCGCTTGCTATGGCGCTGGCCTTTTGTGCTTCGTACGTTTGCACATTGTACATAACTATCCCGATGCCGGAGAGCGTCAACGTCAGCATCGTCGCCAGCACCGTGACCGCGGTCAGCTTCCAGCGTAGAGGCATGTTGCTGATAAGGTATCGCATGGCGTCAGCTGCGGCGCTTTGTGGACTTGGCTAGGTCCAGCAATTTCGAACTAATTGCAATTCCGTTTCTCGACGCGGCTTGATCATCAATCTCGAAACGCACGCGATTTTCAATGACGACGAAATTGATGATGCCGGTTGTATCCGGCCTGCGCGCGCCATCCGTAACCGTCAGCACGCTATCGCCGCGCACAGCCGCAAGCCTCTCGGAATTCTTTTGTTCGTCCGCGCCCGCAACGTACAGAATGTGACAGCCGGATTTCTGATCAACGGTTGCAAGGCGTTTTATGGCGATAGGCCGGTCGTTGATCCGTTGCCCTTCGATAATCTTCTAAAGTGTATTGCCAAAGGGATCATCGCCGACAACGCACAGATTGGTGTGGCTCTCGGACGATTCAAAGGTGGTCGGCGACCAGGCGACGAAGCTGCCGAATTTATAGATATATGCAGCCTTCACCGCGTATTCGGACGTCTCGCCAGCCCTTAATGAAAAAGACGCCAGCACGGCACCCCAAAAGCCAAACGAGACTGCCCAGACGCCCATCCGACGCCATCTCGAACCTGCGCGAGGCGAGGCTAAAACGTCCACAACATTTCCGGGAATAGCAGCCGGTTTCCAGGCATAGGACAGGCTCTCCACAAAAATTGCGGGGCCACGCGGCAGGGGAAAAGGTCTAGAAATACTCCCACAATTATAGGAGCGAGTCAAAATCATCTGCGGCCGATGTCCCGGCAAAGGCCTGGCCCAGGCGCGGATTTTTAAAGCTTGAGCTTCGCCAGCGGATGGCTGTTCTGAACGAGGCTCTTTAAGCGTTCATCCAAGACATGGGTATAGATTTGGGTCGTGGAAATGTCTGCATGGCCCAGCATTTGCTGCAGACTGCGCAAGTCGGCGCCCCGCGCCAGAAGGTGTGTGGCAAAAGAGTGCCGCAGGACGTGAGGCGACACGCGCGTCGGCGCAATGCCCGCGCGCGCGGCGATCTCTTTCAGCAAATTTGAAAAAGCGTCCCGGGTGACATGCCCGGCGCGTCCAGTCGCGGGAAATAGCCGCGGCGAAACTTTGGCTTTGGCGGGAATAAATGCCTCCCGCACTGTCAGATAAGCTGCGACAGCCTCGCGCGCAGCATCGCCGACCGGGACCAATCTTTCCTTATTGCCTTTGCCGCGCACAATGATGGTCGGCTTAGGGATGCCGGAGTTACCGCGCACTGCGGCAAGCGGCAGTGATACCAGTTCCGAGACGCGCAACCCGGTCGCGTATAACAACTCAAGCAAGGCTGTCGCCCGCAATCCCTTGATACCCTCAATGCCGCGCGCGGCCGCCAGCAGACTTTCGACTTCGTCCTCACTGAGAAACTTCGGCAAACTGCGCCCGAGACGCGGGCTGTCCAATGCGTCGGTTGGATCGTCTGTCCGCACCCCTTCACTGTAGAGAAACTTGTAGAACTGCCGCAAGCACGACAGCCGCCGCGCTGCTGTTCGCGGCGCGAGCGCCGCATGTTTCAGCGATGCAAGATAGCGCCGCAGATCGTCTGACCCCGCCTTGGCGACATCTGCTTTCAGGAAACCCGCCAGGTCGTCGAGATCGCGGCAATAGGCTTCAAGCGTGCGCGGTGAGGCCCCGCGCTCCGCCGCCATCATTTCCAGGAATGTTTCTATCTGTGCCGAGCTGTGTGACGCCGCACGCATGCCCGGTCAGAGGCCAAGCGCCAATGCCGTTTCAAGTGCAATCGCACGGGCATCGCCGCTGCGTTCGGCGATATGCAGCGCCTTGAGTACTTGTTGCAGCGACACAGCCGACGCACGCGCCGGGCTGTCTTCGCCTATTGCTACCAGAGACAAAACCGCAACTTCACCGGCGCGGCGATCTTGCGCAGCCAGGTCAAGGCCGTTCCAAAGATGCGGCGCAATCACACGGGCATCGGACTTCGCCGACGCGGCCATGACCGGCAGCCAGTCGGACGCGCGCGTTGGTATCCCCGCACCCGTCAGCAGCGCCAACAATGTCTCGCCGCGAACGGCCATTACGTCCGCGGGTGTCGAGGCCGGCAAAGACGCTATCCACGCCCGTATGCTTTCAGCGGGAAGCGGATCGCTTCCACCTGCCATCAATCTTTCCAGAGGCCAAAGACCGTCGGCGATTTGTCCGGCTTCACGCGATGTACGCGCCATATTGCGCACAAGGTCGAGCCATGGTTTCGCCTTGTCCGGCATATCGGCCGCGAGAAGTGCGCGCGCGGCAGTGCCCGCAAACCACATCAGGTCGGGCGTTGGCTGCATCTCGCTCAGCATCGGCGCATAGACACGCCCCATGACGATAAAATCGGGGCCTTTCTCGCCGCGATCGGCGCGCACAAGATCGAGCGCCAACGCGACAACTTCCGCACGCGCCACGGGAACCGTTTGCGCCAAGGCAGATTGATATAAAAATGCCCGTCCGCGCGCGTCGGCGGCCGTGATTTGCGTCAGCGTCGGCGGCGCCGGATCCTTGATATTCACATTGCGATAAATATCGCGCAGCAGATCGGCGTTCGCCGTACCGAAAGCCAAAGCGCGCTCCGCAATCAGAATACGCGCTTCTTCCAAAGCACGGCGGCGCTCACGCTTGGTGGCGGCCGGCGCTTTATCGGTTTTGTTTTCTTCCGCCGGGATCAAAGCGGCAAGCCAGCCCAGCGTTGCGGGGTCGACAATCTTGGCCTGAATATCCGCGAGGTTTGGAGGCAATGTCGCATTCGCCTTTCGCAGCATGGCGAAATGCAGCGGCTCCAGCTTTGTCATGGTGACCGGTGCCGGCGGCTGCGCTCCGCCCAAGACGTCAGCGGCCCAGAAAAAAGCCGGATCATCGATGCGCTGCTCGCGCAAGAGCGACAATCCCAATCCGGCAGCACTGCTCTCTTCGGCGTTCATCTGGCAAAAAAACTGGATCTTTTGCCAATAGACATCCGGCGTTGCATTCAAAGCGGCTTGGGTTTGCGTGCAAGCCTGACCAACATGATTGACCGCAAGATTGGCTTCGGCCTTTAGTCGCCGCAACGTCTCTGTCATTTGATCGGCCGGCACGAAATCGAGCAGCGCCGCGACGTTTGTCCAGTCGCCCAACGCCGCCAAAGCCGAAACACGGGTTTCCAACAGCCACTGCGAGGCGGTCAGCGCCGAGCCGGTATCGGCATTATCCGATGACGGCGGCGGCGCGCCTGGCGACAATAAAAGATTGAACGCGAGTTTGCGTGCCGCCGGAGACGCGATACGTCGCGGCAGCTGCGGCAAAACCCGGCGCAGCAGTTCCAAATCGGTCCCGCGCCAGAGCTGCGAGGAAAATCCGCCGGCAACCGTATCGACGACGCCGATGCGGTCAACGCCGGGCGCGGCCAAATCGCCGACAGCGATGCCGGGCTCCGGCGTCGGCGGCGGCGCTTCGGGAGCGGCTTCAGGAAGAAGGGAGAGTGGTCCCGCTGGCGCTGTGCCCGGCGCTGTAACAGCTTCCTGCGCCAAAGCCTGCGGTCCGCCGGCCAGACCCGCAGCCAACACACCAAGCGCGGCGGCCGTCAGCAGTCTGCGGCGCAGCGTCACATGTCGCCGCCGGCTACTTAAAGCGATCATTCGGAATGACTTTTTCAGTCACGGCCGAGGGCGGCGGCATGTCCCAGGTAGCAAGAAAGGCGGTGCCGCCGATGATGACGATCAGAACCAACAAAATCAGGAATTTAGCCATGCTTTTAAGGGTGTGCTTTTATATGTGTGCGGTTGCTTTTATATAGCGCAGGTCCGGCTTTGTGCCAAACCGCCAAGCGCGGCATCCGTCAGCGACACTACGCAAGGCCTATGATAAAGTCCATTACGGCCAAAGCGTTGGACTGCCTGATAAAAAAGATTAAGAACCGCCCATGAACGATCCGGCGAAAACCCTAAACGAGACGCCTACGGCCCAACCGGCCTTAACACAGACGGTTGTCCTGGTCGGCCTGATGGGTGCGGGCAAAAGCTGCATTGGGCGGCGTCTGGCGCAGCGGCTGAATATGCCTTTTGTAGACGCCGACGCCGAAATCGAACACGCAGCCGGCTGCTCAATTGCCGAGATATTCACGAAATATGGCGTGTCTGCGTTCCGTGATGGTGAGCGCCGTGTCATGTCGCGCCTGTTACTAGGCGCGCCCACGATCTTAGCCGCCGGCGGCGGCGCCTTCATGGACCCGGAAACCCGCGATCTGATCCGGGAACATGCAATCTCGGTCTGGTTGCGCGCCAACCTGGATACCCTGGCGGCGCGCACAAAAGGCCGTGGCCACCGCCCTCTCTTGAACACAGAAGATCCACGCGAAACTTTGGCGAAATTGATGGAAACGCGTTACCCGGTCTATGCCGAAGCCGATATCACCGTCGATACCGGCACCGACAATCCCAACGTCACGTGCACGCGTGTGATCGAAGCGTTGGTTCATATCGACGCCGGAGCACGCTCATGAACATCGCGGCGCGCGCCATGACCACGTCTGCCCAGATTGTCAAAGTCGCGCTAGGTAGCCGTGCTTACGACATTCATGTCGGGCGCGGCCTGCTGGCGCGCGCCGGCGACCTGTTCGCCCCGGTTCTAAAACAACGCCGCGGTTTCATCGTTACCGACGCAACGGTTGCAGCACTCTATCTCGAACCCCTGACGGCGAATTTGAAGGCAAGCGGCATTCGCACCGATCATGTGATTGTTCCTGCGGGCGAAGCTACCAAGAGTTTCGCGCATTTGGAAAAAGCGCTCGACGCCATGCTCGCGGCAAAATGCGAGCGCCATACAATGATCGTGGCCCTCGGCGGCGGCGTTATCGGCGATCTCGCGGGGTTTGCTGCGTCCATCCTGCTGCGCGGCGTCGACTTCATCCAAATTCCGACGACCCTGCTTTCGCAAGTCGATAGTTCCGTCGGCGGAAAAACCGGCATCAACACTATCGCCGGCAAGAACCTCGTTGGCAGCTTTCATCAACCGCGCCTCGTACTCGCCGATACCGATGTTCTCGCCACCTTGCCGCGTCGTGAGTTGCTGGCAGGTTACGCCGAAGTCGCTAAATATGGTCTCTTAGGCGATGCCGCGTTTTGGTCGTGGCTTGAGAAGAATGCCAATATCGCACTTGGTGGCGACGACCAAGCTCACGACACCTTGCGCCAAGCCATCGTTACAAGCTGCGAAGCCAAGGCGCGCATTGTCGCGGCCGATGAAAAGGAAAGCAGCGAACGCGCACTTCTCAATCTCGGCCATACATTCGGCCACGCGTTTGAAGCCGAAATGGGCTACGGCGGCGAACTTCTGCACGGCGAGGCCGTTGCTATGGGTATGGTTATGGCCTTCGACATCTCCGCCCGCCTTGGATTGTGCCCGCCCACCGACGTAGACCGCATTCGCGCGCATTTAAAAGCCATAGGCCTGCCGGTCGATCCGCCGCGACAAGGGCCGCACGGAACCATTACGGCTGCACGCCTTATGGAACACATGACCCAAGATAAAAAAATGAAGGATGGCGCGCTGACCTTCGTGCTTGCGCGCGGCATTGGCAGCGCCTTCCTCACCAATGAAGTACCCGCCGCAAAAGTTCAGGAAACTCTGACAGCGGCGCTGAGTGCCTAAGGACGCCCCATGACCGCCATCGCGCTTATTGTTCTTCTGTTGTTGACAGTCGCGGCATTCTTTTCCGCCACTGAAACCGCGCTGACCACTGTATCAAAGCCAGTGATGCAGCAGATGGCCGCCGATGGCGATAGGCGCGCCGGCGTCGTGACCAAGTTGCTGAAACGGCGCGAGACCATGATCTCCACGGTGCTGCTCGGCAACAACCTCGTCAACATCCTCGCCTCTGCGCTTACCACCAGCTTGATGATCGAATTGTTCGGCAACGAAGGGATCGTTTACGCCACGGCGATCATGACGGTCCTGGTGGTGATCTACGGCGAAATTCTGCCTAAGACCTATGCTTTGCTTCATCCGGCGACCGTATCGTTGTTTAGCGCCGGCATCATGAGCGCGCTGGTGAAAATTTTCTCGCCGTTTAATACCGCGGTGGATTTCTTCGTTAAAGGCGCACTGCGTCTGTTTCGCGTGCCCGCGGCGCAGGTACAGACCTCCAGCCACATCCTCGCTGAACTTCGCGGCACCATCGAAGTGCAAATGGCCGAGCACCACATTAAAGATGAGGTGCGGCACGAGCGCGTGATGTTGCGCAGCGTTCTGGATTTGGCTGACGTCAGCGTCGGCGAGATCATGATCCATCGCAAAAAGGTCGCGACCATTGATGCCGATCTGCCGACGGCGGATATTTTCGAGCAGGTTGCCGCGAGTCCTTATTCACGCGTACCGCTATGGCGCGAGGAGCCAGATAATATCGTCGGCGTGCTCCACGCCAAGGCGCTGCTGCGCGCCATCAACGAGTCCGGCGGCAAGGTGCAAAAGGCCGATATTCTGGCACTTGCTGCCAAGCCGTGGTTCATCCCCGACAGCACCACGCTGCTCGACCAATTGAATGCCTTTCGCGCGCGCCGCGAACACTTCGCCATGGTCGTCGATGAATACGGCACATTGCAGGGCGTCGTCACGCTCGAGGATATTCTGGAAGAAATCGTCGGCGATATTCGCGACGAACATGACGTTGCTGTCGCCGGCGTACGTCCACAAGCCGACGGCTCCTACCTCATCGACGGCGCCGTTACACTGCGCGACCTCAATCGCGAACTCGATTGGAGCTTGCCCGACGAGAAGGCTTCGACACTCGCGGGCTTTGTTCTGCACGAGGCACGGACCATCCCGGAATCCGGCCAACAGTTCTTGTTTCACGGCTTCCGCTTCCAAATTGTGCGCCGCACACGCAATCAATTGACGCTTCTCCGTGTGAATCCGCCGAAAGCCGCCGCGCCCGCTGCGGCTTAACTGCGGCTTTGCGTGCGTTCGCTTGACCTGTTCCCGGCACAGGCTCGCACTCTGCGCTGAGGGGTCCGCCAAAGGTCTCCGCCCGAGGTTGGATTTTTAGGCTGTTACCAGTCTTCCGCCGGGATCCGCTCCGTGAATGACGACCCCTGAAGGGAGTACGCTATGGTTCGGAAAATTGTACCCGATGTTATAAGCGGCCAGACGCTGCTCAAGGTCTCACCGCGCGACATTGTCCGCGATGCCGCCAGACTTATGCGCGACAAAAAAGTCGCGGCGCTTCTCGTGATGGAAGGCGAGCGATTGGTAGGCATTGTTACCGAGCGCGATATGACAGCCCGCGTTATCGCGGCCGGTCTCAATCCCGACACGGCAGCCGTGGGCGACATCATGACCGCCAACCCCGACACACTCGCGCCCACCGATACCGCCGTCGACGCCATTACCATGATGCGCAAGAGCAACTATCGCCACTTGCCCGTGGTCGAAGGTGCGCGCGTTGTCGGCATGGTCTCGGTGCGCGACCTGTATGCGATCTACAACACCGAGCTTGAGCAAGACCTCAAGGATCGCAACGCTTTCATTTATGGCGAGAGCTACGGCGGCATGAACTGAAGGGCCTCCCCCGCCCCTGCAGGGGCGGGATGCAAAAACGGCGCTGCCACGCCAAACGCGGCTAAGCTAAAACACGACATCGGCGTCTCAACGCCGGTGCAGTGTTTTGTCGCATCACAGCTTATGGATGGCACGCATGCCGTTACCAGCGCCGGACGTAGGCCGCAAACCGCTTCACACCCGCAGAATCGTCTGCGAAGGATTTCAGCGCGACGACGGCCTTTGGGAAGTCGATGGCTGGATCACCGACGTCAAAGCCTATTCCTTTGAGAACGCCGACCGCGGCACCATAACCGCGGGCGAGCAATTGCACGGCATGGGCCTGCGCATGACGGTCGACGACGATTTCGTCATTCGTAACATCGAGGCCGTGACCGACTTCGCACCGTTCCGCGCCTGCCCGTCGATTACACCCAATTTCAAAAAATTGATCGGCCTGAAAATCGTGCACGGTTTCACCGCCAAATCGCGTGCACTGATGGGCGGCATCGAAGGCTGCACGCATTTGGTGGACTTATTGGGCCCCATCGCGACGACCGTACTTCAGACCATGACCATCAGATTCCGCACTCAGACCAAAGCTTTGCGCGAAAGCGGCGCCAGCGTGAAGCCGATGCTGCTGAACAGTTGCCATAGCTGGTCGAGCGATGGCGCGGTCGTGAAACGTGAATACCCGGATTACTACACCGGCAAATAAATCTTAGCCTTCGCCCGGCGCAGAGAGTTTGAGCGAAAGCGCATGCACGCGCTCTTTCAGCTCGTCGGCGAGGAGGCCGTAAACCAGGCGCTGACGCTGCAGCCGTGTTTTACCTGTAAAGGCTTGCGACTCGATCGTGACATTAAAATGCGTTTCCGGCCCGCCGTCGGGATGCGCGCCGGCATGGCCGTGATGACGCGAGGAGTCGTCCTCGATGTCCAACGCCAGCGGTTGTAACGCTTCGCTGAGTTTGGTCCGAATCCGGTCGGTATAAATGCCCATGGCGCGCCTCTTCTGTGTGCCCCCAGACATGCATACTTAGCCGCAAGAAACAAGATTGCGGCCCGCCGGGGCGCATCACATATTTAGCTTTCCATGGGTATGAATCACAAATCAGCGGCGCAGTGCTGTGCGTGGGCCGGTTGCGCCGAAAAGGGCGAATACCGCGCGCCTAAAGATCGGTCGCTGACCGATTACCAGATGCTCTGCCTTGAGCATGTGCGCGAATACAATGCCCACTGGAACTTCCATGCCGGTCTCTCGCCGGTGGAAATGGAAGAGGAAATCCGCAGCGCTGCCACCTGGGACCGGCCGACGTGGAAGCTGGGTGCGCTCGGCGCTAATCTCCGGGCTGGGCGCGTCAATGTCCAAGATCCTTTCGGCTTTGCTGCGGGAACCGAGTTCGACCCGCGCCGCAAAGCCCTCAAAGTTTTCGACCTGACCGCGCCGATCACCATGGAAATCTTGCGTGAGCGCTATAAGGCCCTGGTGAAGCTGCATCACCCCGACGCCAACGGTGGTTCGGTGGAAGCCGAAACCCGCATGAAGATCATCAACGAGGCATATCAAACCCTCCGCGCCGGGCTAACACCCTGAATCATGACGAATCCTTCAGGCGCACTCGGGCAATCTCATTGTAAAATATGACGATTCGGGGCCAATAGACTGCCGGTTTACGGCATGTCATAAGGTCTTCGACGTCGCGGCTCTGGAGTGTGGTGATGAGTAAAAAAATCGAGACTATGCGGACAGACATGGGCGTGACGCTCCCCGACCGTCAGGTATCGGTGCGCGAGCTATTCGGCATCGCCATCGACATGAAAGTTCCCGCGTTCTCTCAGCGCAGCGAACACGTCCCGGACATCGACGAAGCCTACCGCTTCGATCCCGACACGACGCTGGCGATTCTCGCGGGCTTTGCCCATAACCGCCGCGTTCTTATCCAGGGCTATCACGGCACAGGCAAATCGACGCACATCGAACAGGTCGCCGCGCGGCTCAACTGGCCGTGTCTGCGCATCAATCTCGACAGCCACATCAGCCGTATCGATCTGATCGGCAAAGACGCCATCGTTATCAAAGACGGCGTACAGATCACCGAATTCCGCGAAGGCCTCCTGCCCTGGGCGCTTCAGCATCCCGTGGCCTTGGTGTTCGACGAATATGACGCCGGCCGCCCCGACGTGATGTTTGTGATTCAGCGCGTGCTCGAAGTTGAAGGCCGCCTGACATTGCTCGACCAGAACAAGGTCATCAAACCGCACCCGGCCTTCAGATTGTTTGCCACCGCCAACACAGTGGGCCTCGGCGACACCACCGGCCTCTATCACGGCACGCAACAGATCAACCAGGGTCAGATGGACCGCTGGAACATCGTCGCCATGCTCAATTACCTCGCCCACGATGCTGAAACCAATATCGTACTGGCCAAGGTGAAGGGCTATGACACCGCCGCCGGGCGCAAGATGATCTCGGCCATGGTCAACGTCGCAGACCTGACGCGCGCCGGCTTTGTGGCCGGTGACATCTCCACCGTCATGTCGCCGCGCACGGTCATCAGCTGGGCCGAGAACAATCAGATCTTCAACGATGTCGGCTATTCGTTCCGCGTCACATTCCTCAACAAATGCGACGAGACCGAACGTCCGGTGATCGCTGAGTACTATCAGCGCAGCTTCGGCGAAGAGATTTCCGGCGACGCCATCGAGGCGGTCGCCTAAGCGACCGCATGATGAAACCGCCTTATCCAAATCAGTCCGATAAGGGGCCCTCGCGGCTCGAGACTTTCAAGACCGCCACTGCGGCGACCGTGAAAGCCTTGTCCGGGAAGCCCGAGACCGTTGTGATCTTTACGCCCGTGGCTAATCAAAAGCCCGGCAGTGGCGTCGCGGGCGAAGTGCGCCTGCCGCTTCCACCTCAAAAACTGACCAAGGACGGCGTTGCGCGCCTGCGCGGCGCAGGCGATACCGCCGCCATGCGCTTGCGCCATCACGATGCCGGCGTGCACGCGCGGCGCATGCCCTTGGGTAAAGAAGCTGTCGATGCCTACAACGCCATGGAACAGGCACGGGTCGAAGTGCTTGGTGCACGGCGCTTCACGGGGGTAGGGCAGAATCTGGGCGACGCCATGGAACAGCGCCTTTCTGCCGAGGGCTATCACATGGCCCGCACCTTCGCGCAGATCGACATGAGCGAAGCGTTGAAGGTGTTGGTGCACGCCCGCTGCGAAGGCGTTGTGCTCGGCAATACCGGCAAACATATCCGCGATATCGTCCAGACCGAATTTGGAACCAAGCTCGATAAAAGTTTGAGCGACCTGGCCGAAAGCATCAACGATCAGAAAGCCAGCGCCGACATCCTGCGCCGCCTCATCGAAACGCTCGAGCTTGAAACGGATAACGCCGCGGAAATGGATCGCGAGGAGGATACCGGCGACGACAACGACGATTCCTCGTCGCAGGATCAGTCCGAAGATACCGACACCGATGATGATCTTCCCGAGCAAGGCGCGGAAAGCGGCGACGCGCCAACGGCACCGCAAGAAGCACAAAGCGACGGCACCGATGAGCTGGAGGGCGAAGGCGAAGGCCAGCCCGTTATGGCGTCGGAAACCGATCAGGACGCCGACGCAAAACAAGCGCGCGCGCGTCCCGGCCATAATCAGCAGGACAACATTCTGCGCTACCGCGTTTTCACGACGCGTTACGATCAGGTGGAAGACGCCGCCAATCTCTGTGATGCCGAAGAGCTCGCGCGGCTGCGCCTGCAGCTCGACCGGCAGCTCGCGCATTTGCAGGGCGTGGTTTCGCGGCTTGCTAACCGTCTGCAACGCAAACTGATGGCGCAGCAGCAGCGCAGTTGGGATTTCGATCTCGAGGAAGGCTTGCTCGACGCCGGCCGTCTCGCCCGCATCGTCACCAACCCGACTCACTCGCTGTCTTTCAAGCGCGAGAAGGAAACGCAGTTCCGCGATACCGTCGTCAGCCTGCTGATCGACAACTCCGGTTCCATGCGCGGGCGACCCATCACCATCGCCGCCATGACCGCGGACCTTCTTGCACGCACGCTGGAACGCTGCGGTGTGAAAGTCGAAATTCTCGGCTTCACCACCAGCCAGTGGAAAGGCGGGCAGTCACGTAAGCTTTGGACCGAAAGCGGCAAAGCACCCAGCCCCGGGCGTCTCAACGATCTGCGTCATATCATCTACAAGGCCGCCGACATGCCCTGGCGGCGCGCGCGCAAGAATTTGGGCCTGATGTTGCGCGAAGGCATCCTGAAAGAGAATATCGACGGCGAAGCCTTGGCCTGGGCGCACAACCGGCTGGCCGCACGCGGCGAACAACGCCGCATATTGATGGTCATTTCCGACGGCGCGCCGGTCGACGATTCAACGCTGTCGGTCAACCCCGGCAATTATCTCGAGCAGCACTTGCGCGATGTCATCGCGTTTATCGAGAACAATTCGGACGTCCAGCTGCTGGCCATCGGCATCGGACACGACGTGACCCGGCACTATCGTCGTGCCGTGACATTGATGGACGCCGACGAATTAGGCGGCGCGGTCATGAGCCAGCTCACCGACCTGTTTGAAGAAGATATGCGCACCACGCGCGCACGTATGGCCGCGCCGTTGGTAATGTCGGCGCTGTAGACTGCTTACGCAGCCTTGGTCTGAGCTTTAGGTTTAAGATTCTTACCGACCAGCTGCGCATGATCCGCCGCCAGCGCGGTGCCCAGAAAATCATAGACCGCCCGAATACGCGCGCTGCGGCGCATATCGGCATGTGTCACCAGCCAGATCTCCAGGCGGTGATCTAGAATATCCGGCAACACGCGTTGCAACGACGGATCGGGATCGGCGAGGAAACAATCGTGTATGCCGAGGCCAATGCCCGCACGCGTCGCGCTCAGCTGGCCGATGAAACTCGATGACCGGTGGATAATTTTATCGGGCATGAAGCAGCGCTCCAACCGTTTCACCGCCTTGTTGCGCGCGCCCGTAGTTTCATCGAAGCCGACGAGCAAATGATTTTTCAGCTCGATCAGCGACTTCGGTTCGCCGTGCCGCGCGAGATAATCCTTCGTGCCGTAAAGCCCCATGACAAGCTCGCCCGCATGACGCGCGATTAGGTCGGGCTGATCAGGCCGGAACAGGCGGATCGCGATGTCGGCCTCGCGCCGCACCAGATTGACGGTGCGGTTATCCACCAGCACCTCGACGCAAACGCCGGGATACTTGGCATGGAACGCCGCGAGATGTTTCGGCAACCACAGAGAGCCCAGCGCTTCCGTCACCGTAATCCGCACGGTGCCGGTCAGCGTCTGCTGCGCGGCATCGGCTTGCCGTTCGATCGCGAGCGCTTCTTCTTCCACGCGCCGCGCACCCGCCAGAACCTGCTCGCCCGCATCGGTGAGCGACAACCCACGCGGCGTGCGCTGAAACAGCTGCGCCTTTAATTGCGCTTCCAGCGCCGCGATGCGCCGGCTTAAAGTAGGCTGACTGACACGCAAGCGCCGCGCCGCCTGCGAAAGGCCGCCGGTTTCAGCAACCGCGATGAAATCCCTCAGGATGCTCCAGTCCATGGTATTCATAAACTTCGACTCATTTATTTAAATTTCGAAGGCGCCATTCAAATTTTTATACGCTATCTTGGTTCTCGTGAAAAGAGTGCGCTTTTCCAGAATCCCCCTTCGAGGTTAGCGCTATGAAAAACAACATATTTTATGGCTTTCTGACGGCCGCGCTACTCGCGACGTTGGTCGCTTCCCCGGCCAAAGCCGAATCCGACTTCAAACAATGGTTATGGTCGCAAACATCGCCGGCGGTGAACCGCTCGACCGAAGCGCTGGCGAATCATCACCCGAAACGCGCCGCACGTGCCGCTGATCGCCTGATCGCGCGCCACAATCTTTGTCTCGCCTTGATCATGACGCGCGACAGCGCCGCCGCCGAACCGCATTGCCGCGCAGCCCTGCGCACCCCCGCATCGTTTCCCGTCCTGCGCATACGCGGCGCCTTGATCGTCGTACAGGATGCGCCGCATGATGAGGCACCGACGCTCGCAACCGTCGTTAAAGCCAACATCGCGCGTGCCTACGGCGACAGCATGGTGAATACGGTTGCTGCTTGGAAATAAGGCCACGTTGCGGAGTAACGCATGACACGCGTATCTATCACCCGATTGCGCTTGCGCACACGCTGGTACGAAATTCCGTTCATCTACTATGCGCTGCGCAGCAGCACACAAGCCAAACGCGCCGATGGTTGCCTCGGGGTGCACCTGCGCCGTATATCCGGCGCTTACTGGACGATGACACTCTGGCGCGACAGCGCCGCGCTCCGCACGTTCATGCTGTCGGGCGCACACAAGAAAGCCATGCCAAAACTGGCTAAATGGTGCGACGAGGCTTCCCTCGCGCACTGGGAACAACAGGACATCAGCATGCCCACATGGGCCGAAGGCGAGCAGCGGCTGGCAAGCGAAGGCCGCGTGTCGGCGGTGAGCCGTCCATCCCCCGCGCACGCGGCGGGACAAACCCTCGGAACAGTATCAATTTAAAAACTGTCCGCCCGAAAAGCAAAAAGCCCGCCAAACCGGCGGGCTTTTTTTGATCTCTGGCGAACTGCTTAAGCAGCTTGCTTGGCTTGCGCCTTCTTGAGGCGGCGCTTCAACACAACGGCGTCCGGCTGCAGCTTGGCGCTCGGCGTGTTCAGCAGGAACGAGTCGAGGCCGCCGCGCTTTTCGATGGTGCGCAGGCCGTTGCTGGTGACGCGCAAACGCACGCGCTGACGCAGCACATCGGAGAGCAAAGTCACCTGATGCAGGCTGGGCAGGAAGCGACGCCGAGTCTTGTTATTGGCGTGGCTAACGTTATTACCGGACTGAACACCGCGACCGGTGGCTGCACAACGGCGCGCCATGGGTAAATCCTTTCTAATCGAAGAGGCTCCGCGCATGCGCAGAGCCCAAGAAGTCCGGGGTTTTACCCGCTGCTCCGGCCACGGTCAAGGGCTAAACCCCGCCGAAATCTTCTCTCCGCGAGCCAGAATACCAAGCCTTTTCAACGCTTTGTACTCTTGGGGCGGGGCATCTGCGGACCGGAAGGCTCGTCCAGCTTGCCTTTCACCCTGAGCAGGGCCTCCCGCAAGGACAAGAGTCGGGTCATGCCCGCGAGATCGCTCGGCTTCGGCGGATTGGCGCGGAGCGCGTTAAAAGTCTCCTCCAACACCGCCTGGGTATGGGCCCGCGCCTGGGTATGAATACGCAGAGCTTCGGCCATGATCGCCGCGCGGTCCGCAGACCCGGCTTTTTTAGCCAGGGCTTTTTTCGGAAGCGCTTTTTTAGCCGCTGACTTGGGCTTACCGCCGAGAAGCGCTTTGAACCAACTCATGAGATCACACCGGCGGTGCGGCAGCTTCGAGCCGCTCTGACAAACCTTCCAAGCGACGGCGCGCGAAGAGATCGTCGTTGGGGACCGATGTGTCTTCGGCCATTTGCATCTCGGGTATTTCAGGCGCAGCCGGTTTAGGCGCAGGCGATAACAGCCTGGTCGCACGTTCGTCGGCGATCTTGAATAAGCGGTAAGCCCGCCCCAGCGCACCATCGTCGAAAATTTCCGTCGCGAATTTGTCCTCCTTGGACAAATCCACCAGACGTTCATAGCGCCGCACAAAGGCCGCCAGCGCGGTCCCTGCTACGCGGTCCCGCACAACCGCTTCGGCCATGCGTTCGGCAATGTCTGGATGCGAGACCGCGAAACTCAAAAACGCCTGTACGAAAACATTGATGTCTCCGGCGCCGTACCGCGCCCAAGCTGCACCCGTAGCTTCGCGCTTCATCACACCCAAACGCTCGGCGAGCACGCATACATTCGCCGCCATATCCTGCAGCGCCATGCGCCGCGTCTCCATCGTCTGCACGCGCGCTGTCTGCGCCTGCAACTGAATGAGCGTGCGAGTCTGGCTTTCGGTCTGCTGAAGGCTTTGACGGTTCTGCGCGATCATCTCGGTCACGCGCCGTCCGAACTGCACCAGGGCGCGGCGCTGTTCCAAAGCCACCATAAACAACCACAACGCCGCGAGCGGCCCCACGCCTGCGGCCACCAGTATCGCGAGTTGGGCCGGAAGCAATTCCTTGAACGCCGCAAGACCGCCGGCCGACGTCACATAGGCCGCGACCAGCACGATCCATAAGGTCGTGGCGGCGATGGCGAAAATAAACGGGATGCGTTCGCGCAACTGGGTCAGAAAGTCGTTCACAACACCGCTCCCTTTGCCGACACTCTCATGCGGCGATTCTAAGTGAGCCGAGTCATAGCGTCTAGGCCAGCGTCGAGAAGGAAGACCACATTGAGCTATCTTAATAGAGTTGAAGATTGCAACCGCCGCGACCTACGCCGCTTTGTGCCCTTCACCGTATCAGGCACGCAGGTCGGGTGGTTAACGCACGAACGCGCCGCTGCGGTGTTGGCATTTTCCGACGTCTTTCAACCGCTCGGCACCGGCGTTGCGCTGAATCCGAAACTCACCACAGCCGCCGCGCGTTCCAAGGCTATCGCAGACCTGACGGCTCACTTCGTCGCGACCGGTTTATTCCCCGCATCGCGCGGCGAACTCTACAGCGTGCGCAATCACTGGAATGACCACCCGGCGTTTCGCATCGACCGCGCTTTGGTTCCAGGCTTCGGGCTGCGCGCTTATGGCGTCCACGTGAACGGCTTTATCCAAAAACGCGACGGGCTTCATCTCTGGATCGGCACGCGTGCGCGCAGCTTGCTGGTCGAGCCCGGCAAACGCGACAACATGGTCGCGGGCGGTCAACCGGCGGGACTGTCGCTGATGGAAAATCTCATCAAGGAATGCGGCGAGGAGGCACATCTCGCGCCGAAGTTGGCCCGCACCGCGCGCCCGACCGGCGTTTTGAGCTATAGCTTTGAATCCCCGCAGGGTCTGAAGGTCGATACGCTGTTCTGCTACGATCTGGCCATGCCGCCCGCCGTGAAGCCCAAGCCCAGCGATGAGATCGCCCGCTATGAGTTGATGCCCCTCGCCAAGGCCTTAAAGCTGGTGCGCACCACCCAGAGCTTTAAATTCAACGTCACCCTGGTGATCCTGGACTTCGCCATCCGCCACGGGGTTATTACCCCGGAAAATGAGCCCCACTTCGAGCAGATCGTCGCAGGCCTCCATGAACGCCCGCAACCCCTTGTCTAAATTGGGGATTTTTGCTCTAAATATGGTAATTGCGAACCGGCTGCAGTTGACTTTTTGACCCGCACTCGGCATTGATGCCGCCGTTTTGCCGCCCATATCGATGTTCAGGGCGCGCGGGTTAGATTGCCTTTGCGCGCTCAGGACCGGATTAACAGGACCGCATGCACTTTCTCGATTTCGAAAAGCCGATTGCCGAACTGGAAGGAAAGATTGCCGAATTGCGGCATCTGTCCGACAGCGACGGCCTGAATATCGCCGAGGAAGTCAGCCGCCTGCAGACGCGTGTCGATCGCGACCTGCGTTCGACATACGCCAAACTTACGCCGTGGCAGAAGGCGCAGGTCGCGCGCCATCCCGACCGCCCCCACACCGTCGATTACATCAAAGCGCTGATCGAAGATTTCATGCCGCTGGCCGGCGACCGTACCTTCGGCGAAGACGAAGCCATCATCGGCGGCCTCGGCCGTTTCAAGGGCCGCTCGGTCATGGTGATCGGCATCGAAAAAGGCCGCGACACCGAAACCCGCATCAAACACAGCTTCGGCATGGCGCGCCCTGAAGGCTATCGCAAAGCCCGCCGCCTGATGGAACTGGCCGACCGTTTCGGTATTCCGGTCGTCACGCTGGTCGATACCTCCGGCGCTTATCCCGGCGTCGACGCCGAAGAACGCGGCCAGGCGGAAGCCATCGCCCGCTGCATCGAAACCTGCCTCAATATTCGTGTGCCGTTAATCTCGTTGATTATCGGCGAAGGCGGCTCCGGCGGCGCCATGGCGCTGGCAGCCGGCAACGTCGTCTTGATGCTGGAACATGCGATCTATTCCGTGATCTCGCCGGAAGGCTGCGCCTCGATCCTCTGGCGCGACGGCGATCAGGCGAAGACCGCCGCCGAAGCGCTCAAGATCACCGCGCAGGATTTGGAACGCCTTGGCGTTATCGACGGCATCATTCCGGAGCCCATCGGTGGTGCGCACCGCGCCTTCGAAGCCACCTTCACGGCCGTGCGCGATACCATCGACATGCACCTGAATCAGCTGATCCGCATCGAAAGCGGCCAGCTTCGCGCCCGCCGCCGCGACAAGTTCCTGCAGATGGGCCGCAACGGTCTGTCGATCTAAAAGCGATCTAGACGAACGCCGGTCCTAGGTCGCACTCAGTGCGGCTACACCGGGCAGTTCTTTGCCTTCCATCCACTCAAGGAAAGCACCACCGGCGGTCGACACATAGGTCAGCGTGTCCGCAACGCCCGCAGCGTTAAGCGATGCGACGGTATCGCCGCCGCCCGCCACCGAAATCAAACCACCGGCCTGCGTCAACGCCGCCACATGATGCGCAATAGCAAACGTTGCCACTTCGAAGGGCTTAATCTCGAAAGCGCCAAGCGGGCCGTTCCACAACAGCGTCTTGCAGCTATCAAGCTTCTTCTTCAGCGCTGCGATTGTCGCCGGGCCGACATCGAGAATCATCTTGTCGGCGGGCACGGCGCTGATAGCACACGTCTCCGTCGCAACACCCTCTTTGAGTCCGTCCGCGACGACAGCGTCAGTAGGCAGAAAAATCTCGCAGCCGTGCTTCTTGGCGGTTTCGAGAATGGCGCGGGCCGTATCGGCGAGGTCGCGTTCGCACAGGGATTTGCCGATATTGACGCCCTGCGCGTTAAGGAACGTATTGGCCATGCCGCCGCCGATCACCAGCACTTGCACCTTGGCGACCAGATTGTTCAGCACATCGAGTTTGGTCGAGATCTTCGAGCCGCCGACAATCGCCATCACCGGCTTCTTCGGGTGCTCCAGTGCTGCCGTCAGCGCTTCCAATTCGGCCTGCATCTGACGTCCGGCGTAAGCCGGCAGCACATGGGCGAGGCCTTCAGTAGAAGCATGCGCGCGGTGCGCCGCCGAGAAAGCATCATTGACATAAATGTCGCCCAACACCGCCAGCGACTTCACGAAGCCGGCATCGTTGGCTTCCTCGCCGTTGTGGTAGCGCAGGTTTTCGAGCAAGGCCACTTGGCCGGGCTGCAACGCATTCACGACCTTGGCAGCTTCCGGACCGATGCAGTCATCCGCGAACACCACATCCGTACCGATTGCCTTAGCCAAAGCCGGCTGAATCGCCTTCAGCGACATCTCCGGCACGCGCTTGCCTTTGGGGCGGTCGAAGTGCGACAGCACAACAACCTTCGCGTTGCGCGCAGCGAGGTCTTTGATGGTCGGGGCCAGGCGCTCGATGCGCGTGGCGTCGGTGACACGTCCGTCTTTCACGGGCACGTTCAGATCGGCGCGCACGAGCACGCGTTTGCCGTTCACGTCGGCCTGATCGATCGTCTTGAATGCGGTCATGGGTCGGTGGCTTACAGCAGCTTGCCCATGGCAACCAACGTGTCGAGCATACGATTGGAGAAGCCCCACTCGTTGTCGTACCACGACAGCACGCGCACGAAGTTGTTCGGCATCACTTTCGTCTGCGTCAGATCGAATACGCTCGACGCCGGGTTGTGATTGAAGTCGATCGAGACCAGCGGCAGGTCATTGACCGCCAGCACGTTCTTGAGCGAACCGTTGAAGGTCTTACCCGCAGCCGCATCAATCATCGCCTGATTGATTTCGGCTTCGGTCACGGCCTTACCAAGCACGCACTTGAAGTCGACGACGGACACATTGGGCGTCGGCACGCGGAGCGAGGTACCGTCCAGCTTGCCCTTCAGTTCCGGCAGCACTTCACCCACGGCTTTCGCTGCGCCGGTGGAGGTCGGAATGATGCTGAGGGCCGCAGCGCGGGCGCGGCGCAAATCCTTGTGCAGCGTGTCCACGGTCGATTGGTCGCCGGTGTAGGCGTGGATCGTGGTCATGTAACCCTGCTGGATGCCGTACAGGCTCTGCAGGATGAAGGCGACCGGCGCCAGGCAGTTGGTGGTGCAGGACGCGTTGCTGACGACCGTGTGTTCTTTCTTCAGTTTGTCGTGGTTGACGCCGTAGACGACCGTGAGGTCAGCGCCGCCCGACGGGGCCGAGACCAGCACCTTTTTGGCGCCGGCAGCCAAGTGAACCTGAGCTTTTTCCTTATCGGTAAAAATGCCCGTACATTCGGCGACGATGTCGATGCCGAGGTCCTTCCAGGGCAGCTTGGCCGGATCGCGTTCCTTGAAAACCTTCACGCCCTTGCCGTTGACGGTCATGACGTCGCCGTCGACCGCCACATCGGCCGGCAGCGGACCGTGGACCGAATCCCATTTCAGCAGATGGGCATTGGAGGCGGCATCGCCGAGGTCGTTGATGGCGACGAATTCCACGTCGGAGCGTTTGGCTTCCACCATGGCGCGGAAGACCATGCGGCCGATGCGGCCAAATCCGTTGAGGGCGACACGAACGGTCATGAGGACGGGGTTTCCCTTCTTTATATATTGTGCGGGCTTAGAAAGGCCCTGCGCAAGAATGCAGGGGAGATACAATAGTCTCCGGCAGAATCCAAGCGGCGGCATAGCGATCCGGTTATAACCGGCAGGGAGTGGCGCAATTGAGGCAAAAGCAGGCAAAAAACGGGGTGTTTCAGGCCGCAGAGACCGACGCGACGCTGCCGGACGGCGCCTTTCGCGAGGTCAAAGACCGGCTCAGATTCGACCTGGTCGACCTCCAGCAGCGCTGCCGGACGGCGGCCGCCTTTCCGATCATCATTATCGTCTCGGGGATTCAGGGCGCGGGCGGGGTCGATACCCTCAATTTGCTGAATACCTGGATGGACCCGCGCTGGATTCATACCCACGCGCCCGACACCCCCACCGACGAGGAACGCGAGCGTCCGCCGCTGTGGCGCTATTGGCGGCGTCTGCCCGCCGACGGCAATATCGGTCTTTACCTTTATGGCTGGTACGGCGATGCCGTCGCCGCGCGCTGCGGTAAGCACGATACGGCGGTGGGCTATGCTGCCCGTCTCGATCATATCAAAGCCTTCAAGCAGACCCTCGCTGCCGACGGCGCGCTGATTGTGAAAATATGGCTGCACCTCAGTAAGGCGCAGCATGCGCACCGCGCCGACCAACATCGCGCGGATGCAGTCTTTGGGTTTCGCGCCAGCGACGACGGCTCGCCTCAACCCGCATCATACGATGCCTATACCGTGGCCGCTGGCCAAGCGCTGCGCGCAACCTCAACCGAGGCCGCGCCGTGGCATATCGTCGCGGGCGCCGACGACAATTACCGGCGCGCACAAGTACTGGGTATTTTGCGCGACGCCATGAAGTCGCACAGCAAGCTTTGGCGCAAAAAAGCCAAGACAGCGGCGAAGGACATCAAGCGCGCCGTCAAGGCCGAGAAGAAGCACAAACCCAAGAAAACAAAAATCCGCAGCGCCCTGGCAAAAGTCGATCTTTCGCAAACCCTGACGCCCGCCGCCTATGCCCGCGCCTTCCGCACGCGCCAAAGCAAGCTCTATGACTTGCAGAAAGCCGCCGGCAAGGGCGGCGCGATCCGGCGTCTCACCTATGCCATGAGTGCGCGCAATTACGTCGTCGTCCCGATCGCAGCACCCAACGACGACGAGCGCGCCCATCATTATCTGTGGCGCTTCTGGCGCCAAATCAGCCGCGCCGGACACATCACCCTATTTGACCGTACCTGGTACGGGCGCGTTCTGGTGGAACGCGTCGAGCATCTCATCACCGAAGAGGCCTGGACGCGCGCTTACGACGAAATCAACGAGTTCGAATCCCAGTTGATCGAAAACGACACCATCGTCTTGAAATTCTGGTTGCACGTCGATGCCGACGAACATCTGCGGCGTTTCAAGGAACGCGAAGACACGCCTTACAAAAATTGGAAAATCACAGAAGACGACTGGCGCAACCGCGCGAAACGCGGCGCCTATGAAGCCGCCGTCAGCGATATGATCGCGCGCACGTCGACACGCGCGGCACCCTGGCATCTCATTGCCGCCAACGACAAGCGGCATGCCCACAATACGATCATGGATATTGTTATCGCGGCATTGGAGACCGCATTGCACAAGCGTGGTAAACGCCGCGTCTCATTGCCTTAATTCAGCGTCTCAAAATCGTTTTTCAAAATAAGTACAAGGTACGCGTGTATGGTTTACGCACGGCCTTTGGCCTTCTGATGATTCTGCACAAACGCTTGCAACGGCTTCGCAAGGGTATGCGTTTGTGGTTTGGGGCCGCTTCGTGGGGACACATCACATTCCACCGCAAACCCTTTCTTAAGGGAAACAGGTTCACGTTACCTGACGTTGCGCGGAACGGTGGGGATGAAGCTTCCTACGACGCGGTTTAGCTGTACGAACTCGCATGACGCCAGAAGGCGTTAAGGGGCAGAACGCATTAATATGACGCTTACCCGCCGCAGCCTTTTAGCCGGTGCCACGCTCGCCGCCGTCGGGCCGGGCCTCAAAATTTCACTCGCGGCCGACGCATCAGCACCAGGCGATATTCTCATCGTGTTGTTTCAGCGCGGCGCCTGCGACTGGCTGCAAATGTTAGCGCCCGCCGGCGACACATATTACCGCGCCGCGCGTCCCACCATTCGCGTTCCCACCACCGGCGGCAACGCCGGCCTCGGCGTCGGAACATTGGGCGGCACCGATTTATATCTCAGCGCCAGCGCACCTGAGCTGAAGACGCTTTACGATGCCGGCAGCCTCGCTTTCGTCCACGCCGTCGGCATTCCGACCACCGACCGCAGTCACTTCGTCTGTCAGGATATGATGGAGAAGGGCAACGCCGACGCGGGCGTTAAACAAACATCCGGCTGGCTCACGCGTCATATCGCCTCGGCCGCCACCGCCATACCAGGATTGCCGACAGTGTCTTCCGGCGCCAACAACCCGGCGTCGCTGCTGGGCGATCCCAGCGCATTAGCCATCAGCGATGCATCGAACTTCAATGTCAGCGGCGGCACCACCAACGCTAACATCATCCGCGCCATTAACAACGGCGCAAGCAAGTATCGCAAGGTCGCGGGCGAGACGCTCGATACGATTGCCAGCGTCCAAGCGGGCTTAAAAACCATCACCGACAATTCCGCCGACGCCGGTTACACGGGCGGCGCGCTGTCTAATTCCCTGCGCTCGCTCGGCAAGCTGATCAAAATGAATGTCGGGCTGAACGTCGCCACGGTCGATTTCGGCAGCTGGGATATGCACAACGGCCTCGTCGGCGAGTTCGCCACGCGCACCACTGAATTCTCCCGCGCGCTTGCGGCATTCTGGAAAGACATGGCCGCCTATCAGAACCGCATCACGCTGGTCACCATGACCGAGTTCGGACGCCGCTTCACTGAAAATGCCAGCCAGGGCACCGATCACGGCTCGGCCTCCGGCATGTTGGTTCTGAGCGGCAACGTTAAAGGCGGCAAGATTTACGGCACCTGGCCGGGTCTTGCGCCCAAACAACTTGTAAGCGGCGACCTTGCCGTTACCACCGACTACCGACAGGTTTTAGGCGAGATCCTCGTGAAGCGGCATGGCGAGAAGAAGTTCAACGCCATCTTCCCAACGATCGCTTATAACCCGCTCGGCCTCATGAACGGCTAACAACGGCCGCGCCTGCGGCAGTGAACACAGAGGCAAGAATGCTTCAATCCACACCCATCGCTCTTCGCAACGCGATCAACCGCATCACGTTCGGCGCGCGCGTCACCGACGTCCAGCTCGCCCAAACCAACGGCTGGGCCGCGTGGGTTGACGACCAGCTGACAACGCCGCCTGCCGATGATCCGGCGGTCGCGGGGCACCTCGCGGCGCAGACAATGTATATCAAGTATGCCGCGCCGGCCGAGAACGACACGCGCGGCAAGTGGACCGCAGTCGATGAAGATCGTCCGCTGAAGTACGTCACCGCCAACACCATGGCGCTGTGGTACATGACACGCAATATCGGCACACTGTTCAACAGCGCCGAGCGCACGCGCGCGCGCCAAGAGCTGGCCGCGGCCACATGGATTCGCAACGCCCACAGCAAATACCAGGTCCGCGAGTTCATGGTGGATTTCTGGCACAATCATTTCAATATCGGCAAAGTCGAGAACGAACTCGCCACGGCCATGCTGCCGGTCTTCGATGCCGAGGCGATCAGACCGAATGCGCTGGGAAATTTCCGCCGGTTGCTGGAAGCCACCGCTACCTCCCCCAGCATGTTGGTCTATCTCGACAACTGGGTCAGTCAGGCGGCCACACCGAACGAGAACTACGCCCGCGAAATCATGGAACTTCATACACTGGGCGGCGCAGCTTATTACGGCACCAACCCGTTAGCCGTCTCCAACGATGCCGCCGGCATGCCGCTGGGCTTTACCGATCAGGATGTGCTTCACGTATCGCGCGCGCTCTCGGGCTGGACCATTCAATACGGTCAACGCGGCGAAGGCTCGTTGACGTATCCAGACTCCGGGCTCTTTGTCTTCAATCCACGCCAACACAGCAAAACCGCCGCGACCGTTCTCGGCATAAATGTATCGACCTATGAAGGCGTCGCGCAGGGCCAGAAAGTTCTCGACCTCCTGGCGTCCCATCCCGCCACCGCGACGCATATCGTGACCAAACTCGCCAAACGCATGTTCGGCGACACGCCGCCGCAGGCCGTGATCGATCGCGGCGTCGCGACCTGGAAAGCTAATCTCACGGCGGACGATCAAATCAAGCGCGTTCTGCGCGCGATGATTCTTGACGGCCCGGAGATCGTCAATGAAGCGTCGGCAAAAGTGCGGCGCCCCTATGAACGGTTGATGGCCATGATCCGCACCACCGGCATGGTTGTCAACGTCGCGACGTATATGACCAGCCTGCTCGATCCATTGAACGACGGCCTATTCGCGTGGCAAGCGCCAAACGGACGTCCGGACGTGAACAGCTTTTGGCTAGCGACGGGCGCGATGCTGAGCACCTGGAACCTGCTTTTCCAGCTTCCTAATCTCAAGGAATTCGCGGCCACATCGCTCGCCGACCAATCGCCGCTTGAATCCCTGAACGGCGCTTTTTTTATCGTCGACTACTGGGTCGAACGCATGGTGGGTTACAGCCTCAGCCAACCGGCAATGGACGCGCTGAATGTCGATCAGGGCGGCAGTAACGGTGTGCCCTTCGCGGTGCGGTCCAAGAACACCGCGCGCATCGAGAATGCGCACGGGCGCCTGATCAGCCTGATCGCGACCTCCGAGGAATTTGCGCTACGTTAGGTTAGGCTTTCGTCGGCGCCGGGCTGCGCATGTTCCACAGGTAACCGGCAACGGCGATCACCAGCACGATTGCCTGGGCGATCAGCGTCAAAGCGAAGGGATAAACGCCCAGCAATTCCAGGCGCGGGCCATTCACCGCAATGGCAGGCAGCATGCCGACTTCCTGCAGTGCCGCCACGCCCTTACCCGCCAGCACCACGGACAGAACCGCGATCAGCAGAGAACTCCAAGAGAAGAACTGGCTGATCGGCAAACGCCGGCTGGTGCGCAGCAGAATAACAGTGATGGTCGCCAGCACCGCCGAACCCGCGACGAAGCCACCGAGGATGCCCCCGCCGTTTCCACGCGTCCACAGCGCGATGTAGAACAGAATAGTCTCGAAGACTTCGCGGTACACCGCCACGAACGACAGCATGAACAGAAAGAAGAACGCCGATTTCTTGTCGAGCGCGGCCGAGAGTTTGTCCTTCAGATAAATCTGCCAGCGGCCCGCGAGGCTCTTCTGGTGCATCCAGATACCGACCCCCAGCAGAATCACGGCCGCAAACAACGCCGAGAACCCTTCTGTCAGCTCACGGTTGGCGCCGCTGATGTCGAAGGCATAGGCGGCAATGCCCCACGTTACCAAACCGGCCGCCAGCGCACTGATCCAGCCCGCATGCACATAGCGCAGCACGTCACGGCGCTCGACCTTGGCGAGGAAACTGATCATAGCAACAACAACCAGCAGCGCTTCAATGCCTTCACGCACGAGAATGGTAAAGGCGCCCAAAAACGCCGTCGTCGCGTCTTCGGCAGACGACAACACGGTCTCGGTCTTATCGAACAAGCCATTCACCACCGCGGCTTGCGCTGTGACATCGCCCGGCGGCGCGGCCGCCGCGATACGGGCGCGATAATTCACCATGGCGGCTTCAACATCGGCCAACAGCTCAGAATCTTTTGTTCTGAGAATAGCCTCAACCGGCTCGAACCCTTCGAGGTACGCCGACAACGCAAGCGTCGCGGCTTTCTTGGCGTCGCCGGCCTGATAAGCCTTCACGCTTTCGCCGAGCTGTGCGCGCGCGAACATCCGTCCACCGGTGCTGCTACGGTTCAACGCTTCGGGATGGCTGCGCAGATGAACCAACAGTGCGCGCGCCTTCTCGTCGCCGATCTCAGCGCCAAGTTCCGCTTCAACCGTGCGCGTCAAAACATCCAGATTAGGAATACGCGCATGTAACGCGGCATCGTCGCGCCACAACGCTTCGGCTTTGGCCTGAACGTCGGGCGTTGCGGCAAACGAACTAATATAAAACGCCAAAGCCCAACGATCTTCTTCGCTGATATTATCTTTGAAACTCGCCATAGACGTATCGGCCAGACCCTGGCTGATAACTTCGAACAACGAGAACAGGCTGCGTTCGCGCGCGCGCGCGTGATCGGTAAAGGCAATCGGCGGCGGATCAAGGCTGGCCGCTGAATTGCCGTCGCCGGCACCGCCGACACCGTGGCATGCGGCGCAATACTCGCTGTAGAGCGCTGCCGCACGGGCTAGGTCCGGCGTTCCTGCCGGTGCCGAGGGAACAGGATATACAGCCAACAGATTGCGCGCAGTGGCGCGCGCCATGCGGTTGACCTCTGCGGAATCATGCATGGCACCGATCGCCGCCTGAAGTGCCGTCCCTTGTGTGATCAAATCTGCCTGACCCTCGCGTGGTGGCAGAGCCGTCAGACCCGCAAGCACTGTCGCCGAAAATTCTTTCATCTCGCCGAACTCGGCTTCGCTGACGACCGCACCGCCCGAAACCGCACCGGAATAATCCACCGCGAGATAATCCAGCAGCTTCCATACTTTCCGCACATGCTCGATAGGATCGGCCGTGGACGCCGCCTCATTCGCTGCGGGCAGCGTCGGCGTTTCGGCCGCCATGACCGGAGTTGCGCAAGACAGCATCACCGCAAAACCAAGCAAAGACACGAAACCGCAAATCGCGCGCGCGGCAGCGATAAAGCTCAGTTCGACAGTGGCGGACATTGGATCCTCGGCAGGCGGGGTGGGCAATCTCTCCTATCTATTGCAATTAAGAATAGGTCTCAAGTTAAAAGGGTCATGAATACAACCATGACAACCTTTTCACGCCCCCCCCCCCCCATGGCCCAAATACAAAACCGTGCGGCTATCTGCCGCGCGGTTTGAAGTTCAGGTGTCCAAGCTGGACACCGCAATAGAGCAACTATCTCTTTTTGGCCGCCTGCAAAGACTTGGCTTCCGCACTATCGATTGTGACGATCTGATCGATAACGCAGGCCTCACCGGTTTCAATCACTGTCAAAACGTCTTGCTTGCAAAGCTTAGGAAGGCTGGTGCTGTAGGAAAAAGTGCGCCCGCCGGTAAGGCCGCAAGTCCTCGCCAGATCGATACGCTTAAAGTTATCTCTGGCCGTATCCATACTGATCAGGACCGTCTTGTTGTCCAGCACCTGCGTATTCTTGATGCGATTAGACTCGATGCACATCTGCGTGTCACCGACTTTTTCGCCTTCAGCGCGCGCAGCAAAGCTTGTCGCGCAGCTTATCGCCGCAACGGCAAGGAAAAGGCCGATTTTGGTTTGCGATCTCATGATTGGTCCTCCTGTTAACACGCGCCCATTATGCCGAGAAAAACGCCAACAATATGGCGAATGGTGTTTTGGTTGGTTTTCGCGGAGTAAGCTTCACAAATGAGGGATCTTATCCCTACCATGATAAAGGGCTTTTGGCAGACTGGCCACATTCCCCGGCATTGTCGAGGGTCAGCACCATGAATGACGTACCGCCGGGCGAGGCACAGACGTTACCGCCGAAAATCGGCGTGATCGCCCCGACCTTTAACCGCCCGGACTTCGCGCGCCTGCTGGTTTTGCAGATGGCGAATCAGACCCTGCCGCCTCACGTCGTTTGCGTTCACCAAAACGGAACACCGCAAAGCTATCAGTGGACGATCACGGACATCCGCCGACCTTTCGATGTTCACTGGATTCACACGCCGATACAGATCGCGCAGGAAGAATGGTATGCGATCCCACTGGCGCGCCTGATCGATCAAGGCTGCACGATGTTCTTCTGGTGCGATCATGACGATATTTACACGAGCAATCATATCGCCGCCGGTGTGGAGTTGCTCAAGACAGGTCAGTTCGATTTTTCAATCAATCGTCGGGCTGGCCTTCTGCTGTTGAAACAGCCCTATGAATTCCACAGTGATACGAATTTCACCCCTCACGATCCCGGCGGCATGAGTTCATCCATGTCGTTCAACCGGGCCTTTGCTATCGAACTCCTCAGCGATTTGCGTGCAAACAACGATGCCTTGCAGTATGCCGATCAAGTACTCAATCGCGTCACGAAGCCGAAGTTCCGTTGTCATGTCAGCGAAGCCATGCCCACGACATCTTACGTTTGCCACCCTGAAACCGTCAGCAGTCGCCATTGGCTAACCGAGTAAGTTGGGCTAACCGAGTAAGTGGGCTAACCGAACAACTGACGTCTCCACGCAACAACAAAGGCTTCCCATGCTCGCTCTTGGATGCGCCGTCGTCCTCATCATTGTGTCCGTCATTTCTCACTATGAGGGCTTGCGCCTTCTTTCGGCGGCGATTGAGCCGGAAAAGCATCACGAACGTCCACGCCGGCTTATGCTGGTGGTCATCTTCAGCGTCATCTGCATTCACCTGCTGGAAATTCTGTATTTCGGCGTCGGGTATTGGGTTGGGCACGACATCCTTCAAATCGGTACCTTCGAGGGCATACGCGGCCAGTTCATTATCCAGCCTAAGGACTATCTGTATTTTTCGGCGGAAACCTACACATCCCTCGGGATCGGCGACGCATATCCCGTGGGCGATCTTCGCCTGATCGCAAGCATCGAATCCCTGGTTGGTTTGCTGCTGATCGGCTGGTCTACATCCTTTACGTATATCGCCATGACGAAGTATTGGAATAAACATACGCGCTCATGACAAAAACCGACACGCGCTGGCACTTCTTCATCGACCGCGGCGGTACATTCACCGACATCGTGGCGCGCGCACCTGACGGCGCGCTGATCACAAAAAAGCTGCTGTCGGAAAACACCGCGCTCTACGCCGATTCCGCCGTCGCCGGCATGCGGGTTATTCTTACAGATCATGCAGGCATTGCGGCCGATGCGCCCTTCCCCGCGCACATGATCGCGTCCATCAAAATGGGAACCACCGTCGCTACGAACGCGCTGCTGACGCGCAGCGGCGCGCCCACGTTGTTCGCCGTCACACAAGGCCACGCCGATGTTCTGAAGATCGGGGCGCAAGCGCGTCCACGCCTGTTCGACTTGCATATAAAAAAGCCCGAGATGCTGTATGCGCAGACGCTCGAGATTCCCGAGCGCATATCCGCGCACGGCGATGTTATCCGTCCACTAGATGAAGTTGAAACACGGCGCGGATTGCAGGCCGCTTTCGATGCGGGCTTACGCAGCGTCGCCATCGCACTGATGCATGGCTATCGCTTCAACACCCATGAAGCGCGCGTCGCGGATCTCGCCCGCGACGTGGGCTTTACGCATGTCTCCGTATCCCATGCGGTAAACCCGGTCATTAAACTGGTGCCGCGCGGCGACACCACCGTGGTCGACGCTTACTTAGCTCCAGTCTTGCGGCGTTATGTAAACCAGGTCGCCCAACAGGTTGGCGGCACACGCCTGATGTTCATGCAGTCGAGCGGCGGCCTGACGGCGGCCACGCATTTCCATGGCAAGGATGCCGTGCTTTCAGGCCCGGCGGGCGGTGTCGTGGGTGCCGCCGAAACCGCACGCGCCGCCGGTTTCTCGCGCATCATCGGCTTCGATATGGGCGGCACATCCACCGATGTCTGCCATGTCGCGGGCGACACCTATGAACGCACATCCGAAACCGTTGTCGCGGGCGTCCGGCTGCGCGCACCGATGATGCAAGTGCACACGGTCGCCGCTGGCGGCGGCTCATTGCTGATCTTCGATGGTCATCGCTTCCGTGTCGGACCTGAAAGTGCCGGCGCCAACCCCGGCCCCGCCTGCTACGGCAAGAATGGCCCCCTCACCGTCACCGATGCCAATCTGCTTCTCGGCAAGATCGATCCCGCGCATTTTCCGCGCGTCTTTGGACCGAGCGGCGATCAACCGCTCGATGCCGATATCGTCCACGCTAAGTTTGCGGCGTTGACACAGCACGTCAACGCCGCACTCGGTAAAGACTTCAGCGCCACGCAGCTCGCCGAGGGTTTTATTGCGCTGGCCGTCGACAACATGGCGCGCGCGATCCGCAAAATCTCCGTCGAGCGCGGCTTCGATATCACAGACTATACCCTCGCCTGCTTCGGCGGCGCGGGCGGACAGCATGCCTGTCTCGTAGCTGAAGCGCTCGGCATGTCGAAAATCCACATCCACCCGTTGGCGGGCGTGCTATCGGCTTACGGCATCGGCCTCGCCGGTTTGCAGGTCATCCAAGAACGCACGGTCGAAGCGCCGCTCGATAGCCCGGAGATCACCGTCGCCCTTCGCGATCTGGAAACAACCGCGACCGAATCACTTCGCGCACAGGGCGTAACCGGCGACATTGCCACACGTCGTTTCCTGCATTTGCGTTATGCCGGAACCGACACAGCACTTGTCGTCGCACACGATACATCCGCCGCGATGACCAGTGCTTTCACCACCGCGCATCGTTCACAATTTGGCTTCCTGATGGAAGGCCGCGCGTTGGTCTGCGAAAAAGCAACCGTCGACGTCAGCGAGGTCTTGGCAAGGGCTGCCGCGTCAAAATCTTCACAACAACCCTCTGCGATGTTTGAAGGGCCAACCGTGATTCCCGGACCGCTCGCCGCGCTGGTCGTCGAACCGGGCTGGCAAGCTCAAGGCGCTGCGGACGGTGGATTTATTATATCGCACATCGCAACGTCGCACGGCATCAAGAACGATAGCGCCGCTGATCCCTTGCGCATCGAGCTCTTTAACAACCGCTTCATGTCCATCGCCGAGCAGATGGGCGCGGTGCTGCAGAACACCGCCCAGTCAGTGAATATCAAAGAGCGTCTGGATTTCTCCTGCGCACTGTTCGACGGCGAAGCCAATCTCATCGCCAATGCACCGCACATCCCGGTGCATCTCGGCTCCATGGGCGACAGCGTGCGCGCGGTCATCAGGAAACACCGCGATATGGCCGATGGTGATGTCTTCGTGCTCAACAACCCTTACGACGGCGGCACACATCTGCCCGATATTACCGTTGTCACACCGGTGTATATCCCGGACGAAAAAGCGCCTGCGTTTTACGTCGCTGCGCGCGGCCATCACGCCGACATCGGCGGCGCAAGCCCCGGCTCGATGCCGCCGCAAAGCCGCACACTCATCGAAGAAGGCGTGCTCTTAGATAATCTTGTATTGGTGCGCGCGAGCGTTTTCCAAGAAACCGAAATTCGCGCCGCGCTGACCGCGGGGTCGCACCCCGTGCGCAATCCCGACATGAACCTCGCCGACCTGCGCGCTCAAGCCGCCGCCAACGCCAAAGGCGCCAGCGAACTACGACGGATGGTCGCAGAGTTAGGCCGCAGCACCGTCGTTGCCTACATGTGCCACGTGCAGGACCACGCCGAAGCGGCTGCACGCCGCATCATCGGTAAACTTTCTTCAGGCGACTTCACCTGCCCTATGGACGACGGCGGCGTCATCAAGGTTGCGATCACGGTCGACCCTGCACACCGCGCAGCGACGATTGATTTCACCGGCACCTCGCCGCAACGGCCGAACAACTTCAATGCACCCGCGTCGATCTGTCGTGCCGCCGTGCTGTATGTTTTCCGTACGCTGATCGCCGACGACATTCCGCTCAATGAAGGCGTGTTGCGTCCGCTGACATTGATTCTTCCCCGCGCATCGATGCTGAACCCTGTCTTTCCCGCCGCCGTTGTCGCGGGCAATGTTGAGACCTCACAGATCATCTGCGACGCACTCTACGGTGCGCTTGGTGTACTGGCCGCAAGTCAGGGCACGATGAACAACTTCACTTTCGGCAACGCGCGCCACCAGTATTACGAAACTATCGCCGGTGGTTCGGGCGCGGGCGTGAGCCTCGCGGGCGACGGATTTAACGGCGCCTCCGCCGTGCAAACGCACATGACCAATTCGCGCCTCACCGATCCCGAAATTCTGGAGTGGCGCTATCCGGTCCGTGTTGAAGAATTCGCCATCCGTGCACATTCAGGCGGTGCCGGAAAATATACCGGCGGTGCCGGCGTCACACGCCGCATACGCTTCCTTGAATCCATGACCGCCGCGATATTGTCCGGCCGCCGGGAAACCAAGCCGTTTGGCCTCGCCGGCGGCGGCGATGCCTCACCAGGCGAAACCATCGTCACGCGCGCCGACGGCACACACCAAACACTCGGCGCGGCGGAAGAGGTCGCGGTAAAGTCCGGCGATCTCATCACGATCCTTACACCGGGCGGCGGCGGATATGGCACAGTGTCGTCATGATCGATCCTCCTAAAGCCAAAGCCGATCCCGGAACGCCCAGAGCCGACGCGTTCTATATGCCGGCGGATTATTGCCGCCAGGCGCGACTTTGGCTGCCGTGGCCCGACGGCAATCCCGACCTTCAAGACGCCATCGCCGCGATCGCGCGCGAGGTCGCGGCTTTTGAACCTGTGACACTACTCGTCAATCCCGGTGCTGAGTACACAGCCCACGCAAAGTGCGGCGCCTTCGTCACCGACATCATCGTCCTGCCGCATACGTCCGCGCGTCTGCGCGATACGGGCCCGACATTCCTCGTCGACGGTAAAGGCGGCTCGGCCGCCGTCGATTGGCGCTTCAACGGCTGGGGAAGCCGCCGCGACATACCCGACACCGAACTCGCGCACGCGCTGCTAGGGACGGCGAAAGTGCGCCGCTTCCGCGCGCCGCTAACCTTGGAAGGCAGTAGTATCGTCGCCGATGGCCGAGGGACATTGCTGGCGTTGGCGTCCGCTGTGTTCGACCCGGCCCGCAACGCCGCGCTGGCCCCTCTCGAGGCCTTCGGTATTTTCCAACAATGGCTGGGCGCGGATCGTGTGGTGTGGCTGGCGGATGCGCACCCGGGCGACGCGCTCAACACCGATGTGCGTCTTGTCGCATCTTTTATTGCCGCTGGCGTTGTGGCCGTCACGGCCGGCAGCAGCGCTTGCGAACACCTCCGCCGCGTCCACGACGCGCAAGGGCCGCAATCTCGAACTCATCGAACTCCCGGCACCGCCGCACGGCGGCACACGGCCGTGGTCCTACACGACTTTCCTGCCGATAAACGGCGGACTGCTGGTGCCGTCCTTCGATGCCGCGACCGACCTGCGCGCCGCCGATATTCTCGCCGGTGTTTTTCCGGGCCGCGTCGTGGTGCGCGTTCCCGCCGCTGCCTTGGCCGAGATGGGGGTGTCGCTCACCAGTTTAGCTTTGCCGCATCCGGCACGCTTGTTGGAACGCGACCGCGCGACTGTGCTGCCGCGTTCGGCATGGTCGCAGCCCGAGCCCGATGCCGAAGCCGTTTTGCAAAAATATATCGATATGGCCAACGCCGACCGCTGAGCGGCGTCGTTAAGGCGCCGCGGCGGGCTTACCTGCAGGCGCGTTGATCAATTGCCAAAAGCGATTACGCAGCGCCATGGCGGCGGGCGCGGGCGCCATCTCTTCGGTCATACGCAGCGTCGTAATGTCCGGGCTCAAGGCCGTGTCCGATTTGATTTCAGGCTTCACGTAAAGCGCCGAGCCCAGCACCGCATTCGCGAAACCTTTGGAGTTGGTCAGCCGCGCCGCCACCTCCGGTCGCAAGAGATAGTCGATCAGGCGAAACGCATTCGCCGTATTGACCGACGCTTTCGGCACACTCACAAAATCGTACCACAGCACCGTGCCTTCCTTCGGCAACACGTAACGAATGTCTGCGACCAATCCTGCCATCCGCGCTTTGGCGCGCGCTTGATAGACGTCGCCCGACGTTGCCAGCGTCAGGCAGATATGCCCGGCGGCAAGGTTATCGATGATATCCAAACTCGAGAACTTGGCGATAGACGGGCGGATACTTTCCCACGCGCGCGTCGCAGCGTCCGTGTCTTCAACTTTGTCCGAGTTCGCCGGCAGTCCGAGATATGTCAGCGCAATGGGAAAAACGCTGGTCGGACTGTCGATGACTTGAATGCCGCAATCGGCGAGCTTTGCGGCTTTGGCGGGATCGAACAGCGCCGCCCAACTGTCGAGCGCTGCATCCGCGCCCAGGCGTTCGCTGATTTTGGCGGCGTTGAACCCTAGACCAATCGTTCCCCACAACAGCGGGATCGCGTGCGCGTTGCCGGCATCGTAGGTCGCCGTGCGTGTCAGAAACGCCGGATCGATATTGCGCGCATTGGCAAATTCGCTTTTATCGAGCGGCCGCAAATCACCGCGTGCAGCCAGCGCCTTCAAGCCAACGCCGGACAAAAGCACGACGTCTTGGGTAATGCTCTCGGGCGACAAAGCCATGAGTTCTTCGTTGGTGTCATAGCCGTCGACGACAATTTTAATGCCGGTATCGGCCGCGAATCCGGCCAGCACGTCGGCATCGATCGCGTTACGCCACGCCAGCAGCCGCACCTGATTGGACGGCGGCGGAGTCAAACTGGCTGACGGCGTTATGGCCGGTGCCGGGGGCGGCAAGCTCTCGGGTGTCGGCGCAACCGCGAGGAACATGGCCCAGCCGGTCACAAGAATCAGGCTCAGCACACCGCCCAGCACCCGACTCCGTATGCGCCGCGACATGGGGCGCGGCGGAGTGGTGGTATCTGGGGATAGGTTATCATTCATGGGCGCCCTTTTCCCGGTTTTGAGCCTGGGTCGCAATGGTGAAACGACCAGAACACGAAAAAGGCCCAACTTGCCCCACAACGGCACCGCCGCCCTTGTATGGACATGCCGCTGCCGTTACCTAAGTCCATCATGGTGACTGGAGCCTAAGCGCGTGACCCAAAAGGATCTTCAAATCGGCCCCAAAACCGTGCTGATCACCGGCGCGGGCCGGCGCATCGGCCGGGCCTTGGCCGAGGATCTGGGCGCGGCGGGCTGGCGGGTCGGCGTTCACTATCACCATTCCGCCGCCGAGGCCGACGCGGTTGTAACAGCCATCACCGCCAAAGGCGGCACCGCCCACGCGGTCCAAGCCGATCTCGCCGACGCCGCTTCGGTCGCGCAACTGATCCCAGCGACGGTGAAGGCGTTGGGACCGCTCGGATGCCTGATCAACAACGCATCGATTTTCGAGCGCGACGATATTGCCAGCGCGACCCTCGAATCCTGGGAGACGCACCTCGCGGTCAACCTGCGCGCACCGTTCTTTTTATCGCAAGGCTTCGCCGCACAGATCGCCGCCGATCAACGCGGCGCTATTATCAATATCATCGACGAGCGTGTCTGGAACCTGACGCCGCATTTTGCGTCCTATACCGTCAGCAAAGCCGGCCTTTGGACATTGACGCAAACCCTCGCCATGGCCCTCGCGCCGCGCATTCGTGTGAATGCCATAGGCCCCGGCCCGACACTGCCCAGTCCTTATCAAAACCAGGCGCAATTCGACCGCCAGTGCGAGATGATGCCGCTGGGCGTCGGCACGTCGCCTGCGGAAATATGCGCCGCCGTGCGCTTCATTCTTTCAGCCCCGGCCATGACCGGGCAAATGATCGCGCTTGATGGCGGCCAGCACTTGGCCTGGGGTCAAGCCGAGCACGGGAACGGGTGAGTAAGGGAAATCAGCCATGACCAAAGCCGTGATCGAAACGCTTAAAATTGCCGACGCCGCTGCCGGTCTTCGCCACGTCTTCGTGCGTGACTTGGTGTTGGAGTGCAACATCGGCGTCCACCAGCACGAAAAAGGCCGCGTACAACGCGTGCGCATCAATCTCGACCTCGGCGTATGGGAAGGCGACGCCGCCCATCAAGACCGGCTCGAGAACGTGGTTTGCTACGAAGACATCGTCAAAAAGGTGCGCGGCATTACGGCTGATGGCCATGTCAATCTGGCCGAAACCTTGGCCGAACGCATTGCCGCCATTTGCCTTCAAGATCCGCAATGCCGCTCGGTCCGCGTCCGGGTGGAAAAGCTCGATGTCTTCGACGACGCCGGCAGCGTTGGGGTGGAAATCGAGCGTTTGGCGCCGGTTCGCCCCCGCCCGCGCGCCTAAATTTAGGTCGGCCGGACCGGGGTAAGATTGCGGGTGCGGTGCAAAAACGTCACAGATTCCGCCATCGAATCGCAGTCCAGTCATGTCCCACAAACAGCTGTCAAGCAAAGTTGTTCACATGGACGCCCCTCCGCCCACAATTGGAGCTAATATCCGGCCTCATGGAATGGCAGGCAGAGATAGAATCCCAAGACAGCAATAAAAATCATATATTTCAATGATATATAATTTTCGCCCTTATTTTAGGCATAGGGTGTGGAGGCCAGATTCCCCGCCACTTGAGAATAATTCGCCGCCGCTTTTCAACAGACTTATCCACAGGATTCGTGGATATCCCTGCGGCTCCACACTTCGGCCTAGCGCGACGCTTTGATTTCGCTTCCGTGACGGCGCCGCGACGCCGCCAAAGTCCTCGATTTGCGTCGTTTTTAACCCACACCGTGACGCGTTGACGATTCTCGGCAAAGCCTCCACATAGGGGCATGTCCTCCACCCCAACACCCGAGGCAGCACCAGTAACAGTTGAGGACGCGGCGCCGAAGAGCGGCCTCGCGAAGCTCACCGCATTTGCGAAAACATTTCCGCAAAAACCCGGCGTCTATCGGATGATCAATGCCGCCGGCGACATCCTCTACGTCGGCAAGGCGAAGAATCTCAAAAAGCGCGTCAGCTCTTATCTGCTGATGGATCGCATGCCGCTCAGGCTGCAGCGCATGGTCTTCGACACGCATACCTGTGAAATCGTCATCACCCATACCGAAGCCGAAGCGTTGCTGCTCGAAAGCAACCTCATCAAGCAGTTGAAGCCGGGCTATAATATCCTGCTGCGTGACGACAAATCGTTTCCTTACATCATGATTCTAGGCGGTCATGATTATCCGCGCATCGTCAAACATCGCGGCGCACGCGCTAAGGGCAACGAATATTTCGGCCCCTTCGCCTCGGCCGGAGCGGTGAACCACACGCTCGCAACGTTACAAAAGGTCTTTCTACTGCGCAGTTGCAACGACGCGGTTTTCTCCAACCGCACGCGCCCGTGCTTATTGTTTCAAATCAAACGCTGCGCCGCGCCGTGCGTCGACCATATCAGCCGCGAGAATTACAGCGAGTTGGTCCGTGAAGCGCGGGAATTCCTGACCGGCGACAGCCGCGCCATCCAAACCGAACTGGCGCGACGCATGGACGAAGCCAGCGGCGCTTTGAACTACGAAGAAGCGGCCGCCTACCGCGACCGTATTCGCGCCATGACCAGCGTGCAGGCGCATCAGGACATCAACTTTCAGAGTGTCGGCGAAGCCGACGTCATTGCGCTGCATCGCGCCGGCGGCCATTCCTGTGTGCAGGTATTCTTTTTCCGCGGCGGACAGAACTTCGGCAACCGCGCCTATTTCCCGGTCCATGCCGACGACGACAGCGACGGCGATATCCTCGAAGCTTTCGTCGGGCAGTTTTACGATTCGTTCACGCCGCCGAAGGACGTGTTTTTGAACAATGAGACGCCTAATCAAGCTGTGCTGGCCGAGGCGCTGACAATCAAAGCCGGGCGCACCGTGACCATTGCCGTGCCGCAACGCGGCGACCGGCGCACATTGATTGATCATGCAACCACCAACGCGCGCGAGGCCCTGTTACGGCGCATGGCGGAAAACACCGCCCAGCGGAATCTATTGGAAGGCACGGCCGAAGTATTTTCTCTCGCCGCTACGCCCGAGCGCATCGAGGTCTACGACAACTCGCACATTTCAGGCACGCACATGGTCGGCGCCATGATCGTCGCCGGACCCAACGGCCCCATGAAAAACGCCTACCGCAAATTCAACATCAAAACCGCCGACCTCGCGCCCGGCGACGATTACGGCGCCATGCGCGAAGTGTTGACCCGGCGCTTCGCCCGCGCCCAGAAGGAAGACCCCGAACGCAAACTCGGCCAATGGCCGGATCTGGTCCTGCTCGACGGCGGTCAGGGCCAATTAAATGCCGGCCTCAAGGTGATGGCCGACCTCGGCATCAGCGATCTCTGCATAGCCGGCATCGCCAAGGGTCCGGACCGCAATGCCGGGCGCGAGCAGTTTTTCATGCCGGGCCGCGCGCCGTTCATGCTGCCGCCCAATCACCCCGTGCTGTACTTCCTGCAGCGCCTGCGCGACGAGGCCCACCGTTTTGCCATCACCGCGCACCGTGCCAAACGCTCGAAAGCCATCGGGCAATCACTTCTGGATGAAGTGACAGGCATTGGCGCCGCACGCAAAAAGGCGCTTTTGCGACATTTTGGCTCGGCCAAGGATGTGGCTGCAGCGGGGCTCAAGGATTTACAGTCTGTGGCCGGAATCAGCGCCGCGACGGCAAAAAAAATCTATGACCACTTCCATCCGGAAGGATAACATCCCCGCTCCTTGGGAGAGAACCTCGCGTGCTGAACCTGCCTAACCTTCTCACGATGTCACGCATCGTCATCATTCCGGTTGTGGTGGCGACGTTCTTCTTTGACAGCCCGACGATGCGTTGGGTCGGTGTGACATTGTTCACAATCGCAGGCATCACTGACTTTTTCGACGGCTACTTGGCGCGGCGCGAAAATCAGGTCTCAAACCTGGGCCGGTTTCTCGACCCCATCGCTGATAAACTTCTCGTCGCATCGGTCCTCTTGCTGACGGTTGCCTTCGATCGCGTGGGGCCTTGGTCCTACCTGCCGGCGCTCGTGATTCTTTTGCGCGAAATCGCCATCTCCGGCTTACGCGAATTTCTCGCCGAATTGCGCGTCAGTGTTCCGGTGACAAAATTGGCCAAGGCCAAAACCACTGTGCAAATGATCGCGCTCGGGTTTCTCATCGTCGGCAACGACGCCCCTTGGTGGATTCCAGCGGAACTGATTGGCGAGATCGGCATCTGGATCGCCGCCATCATCACGTTCATCACGGGTTACGATTATCTCAAGGCCGGCATTCGCTACATGGCCGGCAATCCGCCGACCACGCCATGACCGTGCTTTATTTCGCCTGGGTGAAGGAGAAGGTCGGCCTCAGCGAGGAAACTGTCAGCCCGCCCGCCGAGGTCTCCACGATCAGCGACTTGATGGATTGGCTCTCCTCCCGCAGCACCCGTCACGCTGCTGCCTTTAGCGATCGTCAACTCATCAAGGCTGCCGTCGACCAGACACACATGCCGCACGCATCGACGCTGGACGGCGCGAAGGAAGTCGCTTTCTTCCCGCCGGTCACGGGTGGCTAGGTTTGATTAAATGACCACGATCCGTGTGCAACAACACGCCTTCGATCCCGGCGCCGAGATCAACAGCTTTTGCGCGCGCAACCCGACGTCGGGCGGCGTTGCGACCTTTATCGGTCAGATGCGCGATTTTCGCGGGCCCACCCGCGCGGAGGGCGAGACTGTCGCCGCCATGACGCTGGAGTATTACCCCGGCATGGCAGAGCGTCAGCTTGACGACCTCGTGAAACAAGCACGCGAACGCTGGCCGCTGGACGACGTGCTGATCGTCCACCGCCACGGCCCGCTCGTTCCGGGCGACGCGATTGTGCTGGTAGCCGCCGCCACCGCGCATCGCAGCGAAGCTTTTGCCGCGTGCGAATTCCTGATGGACTGGCTGAAGACGCAAGCACCCTTCTGGAAGAAAGAAGCAACGTCCGATGGCGCGACATGGGTGGAAGCGCAAGCATCCGACGATGCCCGCGCCGCCAAGTGGAAGAAATAACGACTTAGGCTGCGCTAGATGCCGCCGGTGCGACACGACCAACCATCGCATCGAAATCCGTCATCAGATTGCGGCAGATATCAGCCGGTGTGAATTGGTAAGGGCCGATTTCTCTGACCGGTGTGACTTCGGCGGCTGTGCCTGTCAGGAAGCATTCCTGCGCTTTGCTCATTTCTTCCGGCAGGATCGCGCGTTCGATAACCTTGTAACCGCGCTTCTTCGCCAGATCGATCACCGACCGGCGCGTGATGCCGTCGAGGAAGCAATCCGGCAGCGGCGTGTGGATTTCGCCGTTCATGACAAAGAACACGTTAGCGCCTGTGGCTTCGGCCACTTGGCCGCGGTAGTCCAGCATCAGCGCGTCTTCGTAACCGGCACGCTCGGCGGCGTGCTTGCTGAGGGTGCATATCATATAAAGCCCGGCAGCCTTGGCCCGCACCGGCGCGCATTTCGGATCTGGGCGCTGCCAATTTGAAATCTGCAGGCGGATGCCTTTAAGGCGCGCTTCCAATGTGAAGTAGGACGGCCACACCCAGCAGGCGATGGCGACGTTGATCTTTGCGTTCTGGGCCGTCACGCCCATCATCTCGCTGCCGCGCCAGGCAATCGGGCGCACATAGCCGTCGGTGATGTTGTTCGCACGCAAGGTTTCGTAAGTCGCCTCATTGATCTGCGCCGGCGTGAAGGGAATTTTCATGTCCATCAGCTGCGCGGACTCAAACAGACGGTCGGTATGTTCCTCGAGCTTGAAAACCTTGCCACCGTACGAGCGCTCGCCCTCGAACACGCTCGACGCATAATGCAACGCGTGGGTCAGCACATGGACCTTGGTGTCGCGCCACGGCGAAAGCGCACCGTTGAACCAGATAAAGCCGTCACGGTTGTCAAAGGTCTGAGGGGTCGTCATAGCAATCTCCCTAGGGGCGCTGGCTAAGCAGTTTTGATATATAATTACTCGTGGTGTACATAATCCGTAACATTCTAACGGTATTTATGTCAAGGATGCTGACATATTATATAAGTCACTGACTCTAGAGCATCTTTTTAGGTCGAGCGCCGCGCACCATGGCTGAGCCAAAAACCACCGTCAATATTGGCGTCGACCTCGGACTCAATCCGGGTGACGAAGACCTGCACCAGGGCATCGCGCTTCTGTTTTTTGCCTACCGGGATTTCACGGCTCGCGGCGATGCTATCCTGGCCGCACAGAATTTCGGCCGCGCGCATCACCGCGTGATCTACTTCGTAGGACGCCATCCCGGCATCACCGTCAGCGAACTGCTGGATATCCTCGGCATTACCAAACAAAGCATCGCGCGCGTCTTGGGTCAGCTGGTGCGCGAAGAATATGTCATGCAAAAAACCGGCACCGCCGATCGTCGCCAGCGCCTTCTCTATCTGACCGACCGCGGCCGCGCCCTCGAACAGGAATTGACGTCCGAGCAGCAGGTCCGCCTGACCGCGGCCTTTAAGGAGGCAGGTCCAGCCGCCGTCGAGGGCTTCTGCAAAGTCATGTTAGGCACCATGGACCCCGCTTCGCGCAGGCATTTCCAGTCCTCCGATAAATCGCGCCGTTAGGCTACAATGCCCGTGATGCAAGCCGCCCCACAGGACCAGACGCCCGCCTATCCGCCCCACATCCTGGTTGTGGACGATGATACGCGCCTGCGCGCGCTCCTGAAGAAATTCCTCACCGAGAACGGCTACATGGTCACGACCGCCGCCGATGCCGCCGAAGCGCGCCGTCAAATCGGCTCGCTGCAGTTCGATCTTTTGGTCGTCGACGTCATGATGCCCGGCGAAGATGGCTTGTCGCTGACGCGCGGGATTCGTCAGGACAGCAATGTGCCGATCCTCATGCTCACGGCCATGGGGGAATCCGCCGACCGCATTCACGGCTTGGAGATGGGTGTCGACGACTACATGGCCAAACCCTTCGAGCCAAAGGAACTCGTGCTGCGCATCGGCTCGATCCTGCGCCGCGCGCCGCCGATGGATGCGCCCGCGAAAATGGAATTGCGTCTTGGTGAATGTCGTTACGATCTCGCGCGGCAGAAACTCACCCGCAGCGGCATTCTGGTTCATCTGACCGCGGCTGAAGCCGAACTGTTGCGCATCCTCGCCGTGCGTGTTGGTAAACCCGTCGACCGCTCCGAGTTGACCGTGACAGGCGACACCGATACCAACCCTCGCACCATCGACGTGCAAATCACGCGCTTGCGCAGAAAACTCGAACCCGACTCACGCCAGCCGCGCTACCTGCAAACCGTGCGCGGCACCGGCTATATGTTGCGCGCGGACCCGTAAGCGCCATGGACCAGCCAGTAGATAAATCCGCCAACAAGCTCACGCCCGATTTGATGATCCCACCACCAGCGGGTCTGCTGCGCTGGCTGGAACCGGATATTCTCGACCGTGTGATGCCGCGCACGCTGATGGCGCGCGCCAGCCTGACCATCGTCGTACCACTCATCCTCATGCAGATTATCTCCACGTATGTCTTTTACGACAACCACTGGAGCGCCATGTCGGAACGCATGGCTAACGATCTGGCGGGCGACGTCGCAGCCGTGCAGGCGTTTCTCCAGGATTTCGAAGCGCCGGAACAACGCGCGTGGCTGAACCAGACCGTGAAGCAAACCATGGACCTGGAAGCAACCTTCGAAGAGGGCGCCAAACTTAATCCCGACAATCGTCTGATCGACGAAGCCACCGACACCTCGGACGTGCTTGAAAGAGCCTTGTGGGCGGCGTTGCATCGCCCCTTCAACATCGACACCCTGCGCTACCGCACCGACCGTCTCGTGGCTTTGCGCATACAGATGCAAGAAGGCGTGCTGCAAGTCTTGGTCCCTCGCAGCCGGATATGGAGCAATAGCACTTACGTTTTCGTTATCTGGATGGTGGGCTCGTCGATGCTGCTGTTCGGCGTAGCCACGGCATACTTGCGCGCTCAGGTGCGCACCGTGCGACGGCTGGCCCAGGCTGCCGACTCTTTCGGCAAAGGCCGCGAAGTGCCGGATTTCCCCGCCGAAGGTGCCTTCGAAGTGCGTCAGGCTGCACGCGCCTTTAACCTGATGCGCGAGCGCATTCAGCGCCAAATCGGCCAGCGCACCGACATGCTGGCGGGCGTTTCGCATGATCTGCGCACGCCGTTGACGCGCATGAAACTTCAACTCGCCATGATGTCCACCGCCACACCCGACGACATCCTCGCCCTGCGCGAAGATTTGGGCGAGATGGAACGCATGCTGGAAGCCTACCTCTCGTTTGCGCGCGGCGATGGTACCGAGGAAGCCACGCCCACCGACGTTGCGGGATTATTGGAAAGCCTCATTGGACGCTTTCGCCGGGACGGCGCGAAGATCACATTCAACGCTGCCGAACTGCCGCCGCATCCGGCAGCCATCAAACCCATCGCCTTCGAGCGCTGCCTCGGCAATCTCATCGGCAATGCCGTCCGTTACGGAAAGAATGTCGCGGTGACCGCAGCACAAGCCGGCGGCTTGCTGCATGTCCATGTCGACGACGACGGCCCCGGCATCCCGCAGGAACAGCGCGAAGAAGCCTTCCGTGCGTTTCACCGTCTGGAACCATCGCGCAATCCCAAAACCGGCGGCATAGGTCTCGGGCTTACCATCGCGCGCGACATCGTGCGCGGCATGGGCGGTGAATTGATATTGGACGACAGCCCGCTGGGCGGCTTGCGCGCGAGCTTTAGAATTCCGCTTTAGGCAAAATCAGGTCGCGCGCATTTGCTTGACTTGAGACGTCAAAAATATACACCGGAATGATCTACTGCATATGTGCGTCTGGACGACGACAGCCTGACCAGTGGTCACAACAAGTCGTTGATGTTGCTCACTGTGGTCTGACCATACCCGACCCAGCGGACGTGACCAGTTATTGATCCGTCGCTTCTTCGGCCTTTTCGCGCCTGCGGAACGTCATCATGCCTGCGGCCTTCTCGGCGCGGTTCAGGGCACGATCCAGCGCCGCCATCGTTTTAGCGAGATCGCTGGTGTCGTCGCTCATCCACGCACGCAATGTATAGGCGGCTGTAGCTTTCAGGCCCTGGACATAGAGTACGCCATTAAGGCCGCTGGTCGAAATGCCCGCGCCCGCGAGCATGGCGATGAAAGAACGTTCCAAACGTCCGGCGCTGGCAACAGCTGCAACCGGATCACGCGCGACGCCGGTGATCACGGCTTTATAGGCATCACGGCTTTCGTTCATCGCGTCGAAACGGCGCATAAGGATTTCAAAAAGGCGATCGCGCGGCGTTTCTTCGGGATCAAGCGTTTTGATAGGCAACAGCGTGCGCGCGTCGATGCGGTCGAGTAGTCCGCGCAGGAGGCAAACTTTGTTCGGAACCAGCAGCACAACTTCACCGAGACTCAACCCGGCGACTTCGGCCACAGTTTCGAGCGACACGTCGCGCCAACCGACAGCTGCGGCATCCGCCAGCGCGGCATCAAGAATGCGCCCCAACACCGTTCCACTCGGAACAGATTTAGACGCGGCTTTTTTTCCAGCGGACTTCTTGGCAGCCATGACAATCTCCCGTATCCACGCGAGCGGCTTGAAGGGACAATGGTTTCATTGCCGCGCGGCGGAATCAAGTGACGCGGCGTTAGTTTTAGCCCGCCAATTCCTTGGAGCGTTTGGTCGCAGCCGCCACGGCGCGGGCCAACAAAGGCTTAAAGCCGTCGGCCGCCATCAACACATCGAGCGCCGCAGCAGTGGTGCCATTGGGACTTGTCACATTTTGCCGCAGCTTTTCCGCAGGCAAATCACCTTGCTCGAGCAAAGCACCGGCGCCCGCGACGGTTGCGGTCGCCAGACGTGCCGCCAAGTCTGCCGGAAGTCCCGCTTCGATCCCGGCGTCGCGCAGGCATTCGGCCAGCAAAAACACGTAAGCCGGGCCGCTGCCCGACACCGCCGTCACCGCGTCCATCCAGCTTTCATCGGCAATCCACTCGACGGTTCCCACCGCCGACATCAGCACTTCGCAGACCCGGCGCTGCACTTCACTCACCGTCGCCGCCGCGTAAAGCACGCTCGCACCTTTGCCGATGGAAGCAGGGGTATTGGGCATGGCACGCACCACGGCCGCGTTCGCCCCGAGATGTTTCTGAAAATAACCCGTTGTCTTGCCCGCGATCACCGACAGAAAGACCGGGCGCTGCGCGGCGAAGGACGCGTAAGCGGGAACAACATCATCGGCGATCTGCGGTTTCACGGCGTACAGCACGACATCGGGCCGGAAATCGCGCGGCACGTCTTTTACCGTCGGCAGGCAGGTCAGCGCGCGGTGCGACGTGCAAGGCGAGACGGCACCGCGACCGCCCGGCTCAACGACAATGGCATCGACCGGATTCAAGCCGCGCTTGAACCAGCCGTCCAAAAGCGCGCCGCCCATTTTGCCGCAGCCGACAAGAAGAATGGTGCCTTCAATCATGAGGCAACGATAGCACCGCGTCCGAGGCCTGCTAAGGGATTATCGCGACGCTTAAGCTTCGCCGACGGTGTCCAGCAGCGAGCTGGCGATGGCGTCTTCCGCCGTGCGGCCGCCCCAAATAACGAACTGGAATGCCGGGTAATAGCGCTCGCATTCCGCCATGGCCAATTTCATCAGCTCGCCAATGGCATCGGTGTCGACGCGGTCATTCAGACGAACGGTGTGACGGAACATCGGAATGCCCTCTTCGACCCAAATGGCGAAGTGGCCCATCCAGAGGCGTTCATTGAGTTTGGCGAGCAGTTCGTAAATCTGGCCCATCAGCTTATTCTGCACCCGCATATCAAGGGCGCAGGAATAGTGCAGAGCGCTCAGATCTTCCGAGAAGGCAAAGAACATGCCGTAATCGCACCAGCTGCCCGGCGCTTCGACGGCCAGTTCCGTATCGCAGCGGCGGTCATAGACCCACTCTTTGCCTGCGATGACTTCTTCGATGAGATCGATGGGATTGCTAACCGTCGTAGTAGACGTGCGGCGAAGCGTACTTGACTGCATGTAGTGACCCCCGAAAACCCCTTGGGCCGACGCGGATGCGGCTAACGAATGCCACATCCACGATTCAAGATATAGTAGGTATCGCACCCTCGCAACACTAAATCCCAGTGAAACCGCCGAGTCGCATGGGGTCGCGTGAAATCGGCGAAAAAGCGCAGTTTTGTCCTGTGGATAAAGTTTTGTGTGAGTCTATTTACGCGCGGCGAGCAGGCGTTCGAGTTCGGCGACGCGTGCGGCTAGCTTCTCTTGTTCGGCGCGCGCCGTCGCGGCCATGGCTTGCACGACATCGAACTCTTCGCGGCGCACGAAGTTGCCTTCCGCCATGAAACGCTCGAAGCGGTCACGGACCATGGCTTCGATTTCCTGCTTAAGGCCGCCTAAGGCACTGAGCGCGCCGCCTGCGACCTTGGCGAGATCGTCGAAAATCCGGTTCTGGCTCTGCATGTCAGTCTCCCGCGCGCTGATGGAAGCCATAATATCGGCATTGTCGGCGCACGATGCAATGGCATGTGACGATAGAGTTGGGCATAAATCACCCTCCACAATCTGAGAGTTCGCAATGTACGTCGTCACCGGCGGCGCCGGTTTTATTGGGTCCAACCTGCTCGCGACGCTTGAAGCGCGCGGACGCGGGCCGTTGGTCGCCATCGACCGCTGCGACGACGCGCACAAAAGCCGCAACCTCGCCAAGCGCAAACTGGCGCACGTCGTGCCGCCCGAGGAGACGTTTGCGTTTCTGGACGCCCATGCCCGCGAAATCACCGCCATCTTTCATCTGGGCGCCATCACCTCGACTACCGAACGCGACCTCGTCAAACTCGACGAGGTCAATGTGCGCCTCAGCCGCGCGCTCTGGATGTGGTGTACGCGTCATCATGTCCCTTTCATCTATGCCTCCTCGGCGGCGACGTACGGCGACGGAAGTGAAGGTTTTGACGACGACGCTTCCGTCCCTCACCTCGCGCGTCTGAAACCACTTAATCCTTACGGCCAAAGCAAACACAGCTTCGATCTTGTGGTGGCACAGGACGTCGCAGCGCTGGCGCCGGTGCCGCCGCTGTGGGCGGGCTTGAAGTTCTTTAATATCTACGGCCCCAACGAATTCCACAAAGGCAGCCAGGCCAGCCTCGTGCCGCAGGTCTATGGCAAAGCGGCGGCGGGTGAAGCGTATCCATTGTTCAAATCCCATAACCCCACCTATCCCGACGGTGGGCAATTGCGCGACTTCGTTTTTGTCGATGACTGTTGCGACGTGATGCTGTGGCTTTTGGTTCAGCGCACCGTCAGCGGCTTGTTCAACCTCGGCACCGGTAAAGCGCGCAGCTTCTTAGACCTCGCTTCAGCGGTCTACCGCGCCACGGGGCGTGAGCCCCTGATCACCTTCCGCGACACGCCCGCAGACATCCGCGGCCAATACCAGTACTTTACGCAAGCGCGTATGGACCGCCTGCGCACGGCGGGATACGCCCGGCCGTTCACGACGCTCGAAGACGGCGTCACCGCGACCGTTCAAAAGTATCTTTCGCAACCGGACCCTTACCGCTGATGTACGCCATTGCTTTTCCCGCCATCGATCCAGTGATTTTCGCGATCGGCCCGGTTGCCATCCGCTGGTATGCGCTGGCCTATGTCGCGGGTCTTTTTGCGGGCATTGCTTACGGGCGCTGGATGGTGAAGCGTCCGCCGGCATTGATGACGCCAATGCAGGTCGATGACTTCCTGCTTTGGGTTTTGGGCGGCGTCATTCTGGGCGGGCGGCTGGGCTACGTGCTGTTTTACAAACCCGGCGAGTACCTCACGCATCCTTTGGAGATCTTCAAAACCTGGGAAGGCGGCATGTCCTTTCACGGCGGACTGCTCGGCGTGACACTCGCCATCATCCTCTATGCCCGCCATATCAAGATCGATAAATGGTACGTCGCCGACCTTGTGGCCTGCGCCGCGCCCATCGGCCTCGCACTTGGCCGCTTGGCGAATTTCGTCAACGGCGAGCTGTGGGGCCGCGTTGCGCCCGATGTGCCTTGGGCGATGGTTTTTCCCGGCGCGGGCGACGTGCCGCGTCATCCCAGCCAGATTTATCAATTCGCACTGGAAGGCGTCGCGCTGCTCGTGATCCTTCATGTGTTGTGGCGCAATGACAGAATCCGCAGCCGGCCCGGCATTCTGACCGGCGTATTCTGGCTCGGTTACGCGATCTTCCGAATTGTCGGCGAGCTATTCCGCGAGCCCGACCAATTCCTCGGCTTCCTGGTCGGCGGTGCAACCATGGGACAATTGCTGTCGATACCCATGGCCTTGTTCGGCATCTTCTGCATCTGGCGCGCCCGGAAAGTCCCTGCGCGCGCATGATCGCCGATCAACTCGCAGAACGCATCAAACGCGACGGACCGATTTCGGTCGGCGAGTACATGGATGCCGTGACCGAGGCCTATTACGCACGCGGCGACGTCTTCGGCGCGGCGGGCGACTTCACGACATCGCCCGAGATCAGTCAGGTTTTCGGTGAATTAATCGGACTGTGGTGCGCCGTGGTCTGGCAAAACATGGGCGCGCCCGCGACATTTCATTTGGTGGAATGCGGCCCCGGACGCGGAACCTTGATGAAGGATCTGCTGCGTGCCGCCGCGCGCGTGCCCGGCTTTATTTCTGCTGTGCACATCCATCTCATTGAGCGCAGCAGAACATTAATGAGCCTACAGCAATCGGCGCTGAAGGACCACCGCGTGACGTGGCATGACGCTGTGAATACTGTGACTAACGGTCCGACAATCCTGGTCGCTAACGAATTCCTGGATGCGCTGCCTATTCGTCAGTTCGAGAAAACCGCGCACGGTTGGATGGAACGCTACGTTGCTGTCGATGCAAACGGTCAATTCAACTTTGCCCTTCAACCGGGCATCCCGTCGCAGGCGATTGACGCAAAGACCGGCGCGATCTTTGAGACATCGCCCGCCGTTGTTGATTTCATCGCCGCCATATCGGCTCGCATCGCCGCCCAAGGCGGCGCCGCGCTTTTGATCGACTATGGTCACAAAGCCTCGGCTGCCGGCGATACACTGCAAGCCGTGAAGAAGCATAAGCCTTGCGGCATCTTCGAAACGCCCGGCGAGGCCGACCTCACCGCCCATGTTGATTTCGCCGCCGTGGCGAATGCCGCGCGCGCCGCTGGAACAACAGTCTTCGGCTTGGTTGAACAGGGCACATGGCTTAGCCAGTTGGGAATCAAGCTGCGCGGCCTGCAACTGTCCAAAAACAAAAGTGTCGACGTCGCCAAGGGTATTCAATCGGGTATCCACCGGCTGACCGCACCCGAGGCCATGGGCGCGCTTTTTAAAGTCATCGCTTTCACGCATCCGGCTCTGGCCACGCCCGACGGTTTCCAGCAGGATGCGCCGTCATGAATGCGATCATTGCCAACGACATTGTCCAGATCGACGACATTGTCCAGATCGACGCCCTCGCCGCGCTTAAAGGCGTGCGACACGGATTCTTCACACGCAACGGCGGCGCGTCGGCAGGACTGTACGGCTCTAACAATTGCGCTTTCGGCTCCGACGACAGCCGCGACGCTGTTGCCGCCAATCGCGAAGCCTGCGCCAAGCGTTTGGGAAGCACTGCGCTGGTCACCGTGAAGCAAAAACACACGGTTGATGTCGTGACCGTCGATACACCGTGGACATGGCACGAAGCGCCGGTCGCCGACGCCCTTGTGACGCGCACACGCGGCATCGCCATCGGCATTCTGACCGCCGACTGCACGCCCGTTCTGCTGGCCGACGAAAAGGCCGGCGTCGTTGCGGCAGCCCATGCCGGTTGGCGCGGGGCTTTCGAAGGCATTCTCGCCAACACGGTCGACGCCATGACAAAGCTGGGCGCAACGTCCGACAATATCGTCGCTGCTGTCGGCCCATGCATTGGGCAGGAGTCTTACGAAGTAGGCCCGGAATTTGTCGCGCGCTTCATCGCAAAAGATCCGGCCTATGCGCGTTATTTCACCGCGCCCAAAGCCAACGGTCATACGCATTTCAATTTACCTGCCTTCGCCGCCGACCGTTTAAAGCAGGCGAACGTCGGCACTGTGATCGTCGAAGGCAGCGACACCTGCGGGCTAGATCAAATATTTTTCAGCTACCGCCGCTCTGTTCTGCGCAGTGAACCGGATTATGGACGCCAGCTTTCCGCCATTGGTCTCGTGCCATGAAATTTAATCGCGCCATCCCTCTCGTCTTTTTGGTGCTGTTATCGGCCTGCGGCAATTTGCCGCAACCGTTCAGGGAAACGCCCAAGGTCACCACCGATAATCCGCTGCTCGACATGCCCACAGCCGTCGGCATCGCCGTCTTGCCGGTGCAAGGCGCGCCGGCGCCGGTGAATACCCAAATCAGTACAGCCGTGGCGATGCGGTTGCAGTCGTTCGAGATTCCCGCGGAAGCGGTGCCCTCCAACGGCGGTCTCGGTTTCACCCTGCAAGGCGAAGCCCGCACCATTGAAACCACCGCCACCGAAACCTTGCTTGTCATCACCTGGATCTTGCGCGCGCGGCGCGGCGCGGCGGTGCGGACCTACCGACAGGTCGTCGCGGTGCCGAGCAATCTATGGCAGGCAGGTGACCCTGCAACTGCATCCCGCCTCGGCAGCGAAGCCGGCGCAGCTGTCGCCGACATGATTAACGGCATCGCCCCGGCTGCCGATGGGCCCGCGACGGCCGCATCACCCCCGCGCCCGGCCTTTCCGACGGTTTCTGTTAAACCCGTGGAAGGCGCGCCGGGCGACGGACGCGAATCCTTACGCCTTGCCGTCATCCAGTCCCTGGCCAACAACGGCGTACGCCGCGACGACGTCAATCCCGACGTGACCCTTACCTGCCAGATCACCAGCACCGCCTACGACGCCAACTTGCAGAAAGTCGAGATCGCGTGGCGCGCGGTCGGGCGAGACGGCAAGGAACTGGGCAAGGTCAGCCTCGACAACACGATTCCCAACGGCGCCCTGGAGGGCCCCTGGGGACCGACCGCTTTTGCCATCGCCGGCGCAGCCCTGAACGATCTTTTGACCCTTCTGGCCAGTCAGCCCCGCGCGCCTTAATGCCCGAATTGGCTGTGGATAATTATTTGCAGCCGCTTCTGGGAAAAATCATGGAAAAATAAGCCGTAAGGCCGGTTTACAGTCTGATGACAGGTTGATACTTTCCGCGCGCCTGAACGCGACGGTGTCGCTGCCGGGCACCGGCCTAAAAAGCCGGCGGGGAACGTTCAGCGGCAGTGGGAAACCCATGAAAATTTTGGCTGGCAACAGCAACAAGCCGCTCGCCGAGGCCATTGTCGCCTGTCTGCATCTGCAGCTTACCAATGCCAGCGTCAAACGCTTCTCCGATATGGAGATCTTCGTGGAGATCCACGAGAACGTGCGCGGCGAGGATGTGTTCGTCATCCAGTCGACCTCTTACCCCGCTAACGACAACCTGATGGAATTACTGATCACCCTGGACGCTTTGCGCCGCGCATCAGCGCGCCGCGTCACCGCCGTGATCCCTTATTACGGATATGCCCGCCAGGACCGCAAAACCGGCGGCCGCACGCCGATCACCGCCAAACTGGTCGCCAACCTGATCACGCAAGCTGGGGCCGGACGTGTGCTGAGCATGGATCTGCACTCCGGGCAGATTCAGGGCTTCTTCGATATTCCGCTCGATAACCTGTATTCGGCGCCGGTCTTTACCGACGACATTCAGGAAAAATACAAAGGCGAGAATCTGGTGATCGTATCGCCCGACGTCGGCGGCGTAGTCCGCGCCCGCGCAATCGCCAAACGCATACACGCCGACCTCGCCATCATCGACAAACGCCGCGAAAAAGCCGGTGTGTCGGAAGTCATGAATATCATCGGCGAAGTTAAAGACCGCAAATGCATCCTGGTGGACGACATCGTCGATTCTGCCGGCACACTGTGCAACGCCGCCGTGGCGCTGATGAACGAAGGCGCCAAGTCGGTCTCGGCTTACGTGACGCATGGTGTTCTGTCGGGCGGCGCCGTGGGCCGCGTGACATCGTCGCCGCTCAAGGAGCTTGTCATTACCGACAGCATCCAAGCCACGGAAGCCGTACGTCTGGCCGATAATATCCGCCAGCTCTCCATCGCGCCTTTGATCGCCGAAGCTATCAAGCGCATCAGCCAGGAAGCCTCGGTTTCCAGCCTGTTCGAGTAATCGCGGCGCGGCGCACGTTTTAGCGGGCGTTTTTCTTATAGCAGGCCGGGCATATGCCGTGGCTGATTCTGACTTTTTCGCTGCCGCCGGCCGCATAATATGATTCCGCGGGAACCCAGCGGTTTTCTGCAGTGTCGGATTTAACGGCGTGGCAGTAACTGCACAGCGTGACGATCGGCGCCGGAGAATCGAAGTACTCACGCAGCTTCGCTTCATAGTCGAACAAGCTGATCGGCGGCCGGTCTCGCTCGTCCAGCGTCAAGGATTGGAAAAGCACACCGACAACGTCTTCGCCATTTTGGATCGCGGACATGTTCATGCGCATCTCGCGTCGCACGAACGGCCCGTCACAGCGGAAGTGAAACGAAACGCTTTCTGCCGGCACCGCCAAAATACTGGCCATATGGGATTGGTATAGCGCGCGCACGTCGTCGCCGGCGATGTAATCAAAAAGGCTGCGGCCAACCACACGCCGCACATCCAATTCTGCGCTACATTCGGCGCTTTCCGCAAAACGTGTCCAGTTGGAGTCGCCAATGCCGACGACTTTTCCATCGGGATCGGCGATATAGCATACGCCTTCAAGTGCACTCAAAACGGCGTCGCCGTTAATAACGACGCTGGTTAAGAACGTCATTGGCACCCTCCCGAGGCGGTTATTGTACGGAATCGTACCATTTTTGCGCGGCCGGCAGAACAACCATCGCCGCACGCCTGACGCTAGCCGCACGGGCTGCGGCGATGTTATATTCTAGTCTGATCTATTTTAGGCGGCGCGTCTTGCTCTGGTTGCGCGCCGAGGGATGAACATCATGCGGCTCATTATTGCGTGTGGTTTCGTTTTTGGTTTTCTGTGCTTATCCGCGCGCGACGCGGACAGCCTGCATCCCCGCGGCGACGACACGCAAACTTTTTCAGCGAAAGACAGACAGGCCGATCTCGCACGGCTGCGCAACTTTGTGTATCCGCAGGGCTATTCCGACGAGACCATCGTGTCTTTGGAAAACGACAAAGTGCCTGACGGACTCCCCGTTGAAGAATACGCCCGGCTGCATTGCGGCGAATCAACCCGCTTCGTTCTGCATCCTTGTATTCTGAGATACGCGCAAAAAGGCCGCGCCGCTTATTATGTGATTGCGCAAGACGGCAACCGCCGCTTCACCGACCTTAAGAGCGCAGCCGCCTACTACCGCGACCGCGTGTCCGACACGACGGCGCACTTCGAGATGGAAGTCAGCGTCATGAATATGTTCATCGACGAGTTTTGTGCACAAATCGCGGCGGGTGCGCGCCCGCGCGATATTCTTGAGGCGCGCGGCGGCGATCGCCCCCGCATCAATCATCCGATTGCGCCAACCGATCCGACAGCGAAGTATCAATTCTCGACGCTGTTTTCGTCGGATAAATGCGCCGATTGCGTCGGGATTATCGCGGTCAATCAACCGATGGAAGCGCCGCCGCCGACCTGCGGCGCTTTGCGTAAACAAAGCGTGCCGCATCTGGCTTACTTCGTGGTGAGCCGCACCTTGAGCAAAGGTCACCGCTCGCTCGATGACAGCATCGATGAGTTCACGCGGCTGGCGGTGATGCCTTAAACGCTATTCCAGTCGACGACGGCCATCTTATGCGCCTCCGCCAGACGGCGGAGCTTGCCGTTGGGATTGACGGCGACGCCCTCGTCCACCGCGCGCAGCAATGCAAAATCGGAATGGTGATCGGAATAGGCCAGCGTCTTGGCTGGTGAATGGCTTTTAAGATAGGCCTGCACCGCGGCCAACTTCGCCAGGCCATAACAGTTTTCGCCGTCGACCGCCGCGCGAAGTTTTTCCGCATCCCAGACCGATTTTGTGGCGATGACGTGATCGAACCCCAAGCGTGCGGCAAAGACCGCGGCATAGAAATCGTAACTGGCAGTGGCCAGCACGAGGTGATCGCCGGCCGCCCGGTGACGGGCAATCGCCGCAAGCGCCCCCGGGCGCGTATGAGAGATAAGCCAGCGGTCCACGAAGTCGCCCGCCCACGCCCCGACCTGCGCGCGCGACGCCCCGGCAATGGAAAGAGCCAGCATGCGCGCCTTCATTTCGGCCCGGTCTATGCGCTTGGTTTTATAGGCCACGCCATGCGCCAAAGCCGCCGCCACGCGCAGAATCTTGGTTAGCCCACCCGGCATGCACCCCAGCAGAAACGGCGTATACGTGCCCGCCCGGGTGATCGTGCGGTCCAGGTCGAATACGGCAATAACCAAAGCGGGGGAAACAGGCGGCATGACGCTCCAAATGTCGGCCCGGGAAGCCCCCGTATAGGCCCTGCGCCCGGCGGCTGCCAACTTGCTTTAGGGGGAGAACCGTTGTACATGACCGCCACCTTGCCATTGGGCGGGGTTGGCGACGGCACCCCTGGAGGCCGCGCCGGCATTTTCCGGAACTGATTTAGCGGGATATGCCATTGACTCTAATGGAGAATACCGATGCCTAAAACCAGCAGTTTGCAGGTAACCGGGCGCGATCGGGCAGGTAAGGGGGCAGCTCGTGCCACACGTCGCGACGGACTCGTTCCGGCCGTGATTTATGGCGGCAACCAAGATGCCACGCTGATCGCCCTCGAACCCAAGACCCTTGTCGCCCTGATGCACGACCCCGCCTTTAAGACCAACATCTTTGAAGTCGAAGTCGGCGGCAAAAAGCAGCGCACCATGGCTATGGACGTGCAGCTTCACCCCGTCAGCGACCAACCGATCCATGCCGACTTCCGCCGGATCGAAAAAGACACCCTCGTACGCGTGCCGATTCCCGTGCGCTTCCACAACGAAGGCGCTTCGCCCGGCATTAAAGTCGGCGGCGTGCTGAACATCGTGCGTCACGACGTCGAAGTGCGCGCCCGTCCCGATGACCTTCCGGACCACATCGACGTGGATCTGACCGGCATGAAGATCGGTGACTCGGTGCACATCAGCGCCGTGAAACTGCCCGATGGCGTGAAACCCACCATCGCGCGTGACTTCACGATCTGCACGATCGCTGCGCCGACCGTGATGACCGCCGAAGAAGAAACGCCCACCGCTGGCGCAGCCGCTACTCCCGCCGCTGGCGCAGCCGCTGCTCCCGCCGCTGGCGCAGCCGCCGCTCCTGCTGCTGGTGCCAAAGCTGCTGCTCCCGCAGCCGGTGCCAAAGGCGCTGCCGCTCCTGCGGCTCCCGCCAAGAAGAAGTAAGATACGTCGGCCCGCTCACCTGTTTCATACAGGTGAGCGGCGCCGAACGTTTCATCTCGCTCCGCAAGGAGGAGCCCAGTTATGCGGCTACTCGTTGGCCTGGGAAATCCCGGCGCGGAATACGCCTTCAACCGTCACAACATCGGCTTTTTAGCCGTCGATGCGATTGCCGAGCGCTATCGCTTTTCGCCGTGGCGTGCACGCTTTCAAGGCGTGGTGGCGGAAGGCTTCGTCAACGGCATGAAAGTGCTGGCGCTGAAGCCCGGAACTTATATGAACCTCTCCGGCCAAGCCGTCGGCGAGGCCATGCGGTTTTTCAAAATTCAGCCCGAAGACGTCATCGTGGTCTACGATGAAATCGAAATCCTGCCGGGCAAAGTCAAAGCTAAAAAAGGCGGCGGCAGCGCCGGACATAACGGTATCAAAAGCATCGACGCGCATATCGGCTCTGAGTATTGGCGGGTGCGCCTGGGCGTGGGCCGGCCCGACAGCAAAGACGGCGTGAGCGACCATGTGCTGCAGAATTTCGCCAAAGGCGATGTGCTGTGGCTGGGCAAGCTGCTTGATGCCGTCGGCGAAGCGCTGCCGTGGATGCTCGCCGGCAAAGATGGGAAGTTCACAAGCCAGGTGGCGCTGTTGACGCAGCCCCCGCGCGAGAAGAACCCCGAGAAAAAGACTCCCGAAGAGAATCCTGAGAAGAAAACACCTGAAAAGAAAAGCGCCGACCCCACGTCGGGCGAACCAACGGAGACTAAGTAGCGATGGGTTTTAATTGCGGTATCGTCGGTTTGCCCAATGTCGGCAAATCCACACTGTTTAACGCGCTGACCGCAACCGCGGCGGCGCAAGCGGCGAACTTTCCGTTCTGCACCATCGAACCCAACGTCGGCCGCGTCGCCCTGCCCGACGAACGGCTCGATAAATTGGCCGCGATCGCCAAGTCGGCCAAGATCATTCCGACACAGCTCGAGTTCGTCGACATCGCCGGGCTGGTGCGCGGCGCCAGCAAAGGTGAGGGTCTTGGCAACAAGTTCCTGGCCAACATCCGCGAAGTCGATGCGATCGTGCATGTGCTGCGGTGTTTTGAAGACGGCAACATCACGCACGTCGAGAACTCGATCGATCCGATCCGCGACGCCGAAACAGTTGAAACAGAACTGATGCTCTCGGATCTGGAAAGCCTCGAGCGCCGCGCCGATCAGGCGCAAAAGAAAGCCAAAGGCGGCGACAAGGAAACCAAAGAACTGCTGGCGGTCATGGAGCCGGTGCTCGAAGCTTTGAAAGCGGGCAAACCCGCCCGCACGGCGCGCCCCGAAGACCCGGCAGCTCGCAAAATCTTCAACGGCCTGCAACTCTTGACCGGCAAGCCCGTGCTTTACGCCTGCAACGTCGAAGAAAGCAGCGCCGCGACGGGCAATGCGCTGTCGGCCAAGGTCGCCGCGCGCGCCAAGGCCGAAGGCGCCGGCGTGGTCGTGATCTCGGCCGCCATCGAAGCCGAAGTCGCGCAGTTGTCGGACGCGGCGGAGCAAAAAGAATTTCTCGAAAGCCTCGGCCTCAAGGAAACCGGCCTGACGCAGGTGATTCGCGCAGGCTATACGCTGCTCGACCTCGCCACCTATTTCACCGTCGGCCCAAAAGAAACCCGCGCCTGGACCATCCGGCGCAACACCAAAGCGCCCCAGGCGGCCGCGGTTATTCACAACGACTTCGAGAAGGGTTTCATCCGCGCCGAAACCATCACCTACGCCGACTTCGTCGCCTTGAACGGCGAACAGGGCGCCAAGGATGCCGGCAAGATGCGCTCGGAAGGCAAGGAATATGTCGTCCAGGACGGCGACATTATGCACTTCCTCTTTAACGTCTAGCCGCGCGCCCTAAAGAAAAACGCCGCCCTGGAAAACCGGGGCGGCGTTTTGCATTTCAGTGATGCGTCGCGATTAGTGTGGAATGTTCTTCCACAGGCGGCGCTTGTAGAAGAACGCCAAAACCGCAAAGAGCAACGCGTACAAGGTGACGCGGAGGCCGGTGGAGTGACGGGCTTCGAGCTTGGGCTCGGCGGCCCAATGCAGGAACGCGGTCACGTCCTTGGCGATATGCGCGGCGTCGTTCGGCGAGCCATCGGCGAAGGTCACAACGCCGTCCGAGATCTGCTTCGGCATGCCGATCTGGTTGCCGGGGAAGTACTTGTTGTAGCTCAAGCCTTCCAGCAGATGGAAACCGGCCGGGGCGTCTTCGTAACCCAGCATCAGGTGGTAGACGTAATCAGGTCCGCCTTCGCGGGCTTTGGTCATGAGCGACAAATCCGGCGGCAGAGCGCCGTTGTTGGCCAGACGCGCCGCCTGTTCGTTCGGGAACGGATGCGGGAAGCGGTCGGAGGCTTTGCCCTTGCGCTTGAACATTTCGCCTTGGTCGTTCGGACCGTCGTCGATGTCGTAGGTCGCGGCCAAGGTTTTGATCTGCGCTTCGCTGTAGCCGAGCGTTTCGAGGTTGCGGAACGCGACGTAGTTCAGCGAATGGCAGGCCGAGCAGATTTCCTTATAGACCTGGAAACCGCGCTGGACCTGTTCACGATCGAATTCGCCTAATACGCCGTTGAAGCTCCAATCCTCTTTCGGAGGATGGGCTTCGTGCTCGGCGGCGCGAAGCGACGTGGACGAGACGTTGAGGGCAGCGACCGCCGCGGCGGCCAGAAGAAGCTTTTTCATGGCGTTACTCCGCGGCTTTCAAGACGGACTGACTGATGCTCGTGGGCAGCGGCTTGGGCGTCTCAAGCCAGCCCAGCATCGGCAGCAGGATGACCAAGTGGAAGAAATACCAGAACGCACCGATGCGGCCCAGAATTACCGGCAGGCCTTCTGGGAGCTGCGCGCCACACCAGCCGAGCATCAAGGCATTGGCGACGAAGATCCAGAAGAAGACGCGGAATACTGGACGGAAGCTGGCCGAACGCACGCGGCTGGTATCGAGCCACGGCAGCGCGAACATGATGAGGATCGAGCCGAACATGGCGATGACGCCCAAGAGCTTATTCGGGATTGCCTTCAGGATTGTATAGAACGGCAGGTAATACCATTCCGGCACGATGTGTGCGGGCGTCACCAGCGGGTTGGCTTTCACATAGTTGACCGGATCGCCCAGCAAGTTGGGCGCCCAGAACACCACCGCGAAGTAGATCACCACGAACACCGCGAGACCGAACACGTCTTTCGCCACGTAGTAGGGGAAGAACGGGATTTTGTCGGCGGGAGCAGCATCGATGCCGAGCGGGTTGTTGGCGCCGGGCACGTGCAGCGCCCAGATGTGCAAGAACACCAAGCCGACGATCACAAACGGCAGCAGGTAGTGCAGCGAGAAGAAGCGGTTCAGCGTCGGGTTGTCGACCGAGAAGCCGCCCCACAGCAGGGTGACGATGGAATCGCCGACCAGCGGGATCGCCGAGAACAGGTTGGTGATGACGGTCGCACCCCAGAAGCTCATCTGACCCCAGGGCAGAACGTAGCCCAGGAAGCCCGTGGCCATCATGGCGAGGTAGATCAAAAGGCCGATCCACCACAACACTTCGCGCGGCGCTTTATAAGAGCCGTAGTACATGCCGCGCAGAATGTGGATGTAGACGACGATAAAGAAGAAGCTCGCGCCATTGGCGTGCATATAACGAATCAGCCAGCCGTAATTCACATCACGCATGATGCGCTCGACGCTGTCGAACGCCATCGTGACGTGCGGCGTGTAATTCATGGCCAGGAAGATGCCGCTGAAGATCATCACCGCCAGCATGAACATCGCCAGCGAACCGAAGTTCCACCAGTAGTTCAGATTGCGCGGCACCGGGTACTTGGTGCCGAGAGAGTGATCCAGCCAGCTAACGATCGGCAAACGCGCTTCATGCCACTCGTAGATTTTGCGGATAGTGCTTTTTTCCGTGTTCATGGTGTTGCTCCTTAACCGATGCGCACGGTGGAATCGCTAATGAACTGATAGGGCGGCACATGCAGATTGAGCGGTGCTGGTCCCTTACGGATGCGACCCGAGGTGTCGTAGTGCGAACCATGGCAGGGGCAGAACCAACCGCCGAAGTCGCCGTGCGGCTCGGTGGTCTTTACGCCCATCGGGATGCAGCCCAGGTGGGTGCAGGTGCCTTCGATGACGAGGAATTGTTCTTTGCCCTTTTTGACGCGCACGTCGTCGGTCTGGGGATCGCGCAACTCGGCGACCCTTACCGCGCGGGCTTCTTCGATTTCCTTGGCGGTGCGGTGCGCGACGAACACCGGCTTACCGCGCCAGACGATCGTGATGCGCTGACCTTCGGCCAGGCCGGAAAGATTGAATTCAGTGGTCGACAGCGACAGGGTGTCGGCGGCCGGGTTCATGCTGTGAATCAAGGGCCAGACCATCATGGCCGCCCCGACAGCACCCACGGCGACCGTGGAGTGTAACAAAAAGTCGCGGCGGGTATCGCCCGCCGGTTCGGCAGCATGACCATGTGCGGTATTCGCCATGATGTAATCCCTTCTCTATGACCCCAAAGGTTCTTGCCGCACTGCAATCCTAAGACCCGCCGTTTACGTGCGATTCGTGAAGGAAACGCGCGTAACGGAGGCGGTTTGCAGCGGGCGAACCGCAGCCCCTATGACCCCCAAGACCGGCCCCAACCGGCGGAAGCATAAGGGTTTTCAGCGTCGCGGGTATAGAATAAAAAGCCTGCCTTGAAAAGGCATACCGGGCATTCCTGCCCTGCTTAAAAGTCAGAACATGCGCCTCGCCCTGTATCAGCCCGATATCCCTCAAAACACCGGGGCCGCCCTGCGCCTGGCGGCGTGCTTCAGGGTGCCTTTGGATATCATCGAACCGTGCGGATTTCCGTTAGATGACAAGCGCTTACGCCGCAGCGCCATGGATTACGGCGGGAACTGCGATATCGCCCGGCATACGTCGTGGGAGGCTTTTATGAAAGCCTTGCGGGCCGACCCGGCGCAGCGCCTGATCTTGTTATCCACAGCCGCATCCGTTCCCTATGCCGATTTCGCCTTTGCGCCGGGCGATACCCTTTTGCTGGGGCGCGAGAGCCACGGTGTGCCGCCCGATGTTCATGCTGCCGCCGATGCCCGCGTGCGTATTCCTATCGCCGCTGAGGTGCGCTCGCTTAATGTTGTGATGGCGGCCGGAATCGTGCTCGCCGAGGCCTTGCGGCAGCAGGGTACTTTCCATGAGAAAACAACGCTCTAGCCGATAATCCGCGCCCGTTTTCCGGGCGCTTCGTTCATTAAATACTGTGACAATAAATTCATCGCCAGATCATGTTTATGTAAGGTTGACCACCCTACATTGTGATCATGGTGACGATCAGAAAGCAGCTCCCCCCTGCGATCGTCACACTTCACTGAAGGATCTTGCCCCCTCGGGATCCTCAGAAAGCAGACGGCTCCGGCACCCCTCCGGAGCCGTCTTTTTTTGTGGCCGACGCTATATGTGAAAGTTGCGCGTGCGCTTCGGTCCGCGAAGGTGCGAAACCGGCGCCAATCCACCAGTCTTCCATGGCCGTCAGCAAACGCCCGACTTCGGGTCCGGGCGCGACTCCTAAATCCAAGACATCGCCGCCCGTGACCGGCAGCGGCTTAGGCGTCCACGTCTCGGCGGCGTCCAAAAGCGCCCGCCACGGTGCAGATTGGGGCGCTGTCTGCGCGTCCGCTTCGTGGGCCCACGCAAGCAGCACACGATCGCGCACCAGCGGACCGCCTAAATGATAAAGCGCGTGACGCAAGGCAAGCGGACTGGTGCGATCATCAACGCGCAGCGCGGCGCGGCGCGGCGCGGCTAATCGTTCGCGGTCGGCATTGGATAATTTGAGCCGGTCCGCCACGGCGTCGGACGGCGCGAGTGCTGCGAGACGACGCAACCAGTCGCCCGGCGCGAGCGTGTGACTGGCTTCGAGCGCCACCAGCCGTGCGAGCACATCCGGCGCATGAGGTGCGGGAAGAATGTGGGCAAGAACCTCCGTCGCTGCCATCAGCTTTACAGCGTCCTGCGGTGCGGGTACTGAGAGCAACTTGGCAAGTTCCTGCTGAATGCGTTCCGCCGAGAGACGCGCAAGACCCGGCGCATGTATGCGGCACGCGGCCAAGGTTGTTTCATCGATAGCTGTACCGCCGTACCAGGCGAAGAACCGAAACAAGCGCAGAATACGCAGATAGTCTTCTTGAATGCGGTCCGCCGGAATGCCGACAAAGCGCACGCGCCCGGCCTTGGCATCTTCAGCGCCGTTATGGTCATCGAACAAAGCGCCGTCGGGTTTCAACGACATCGCGTTCATCGTGAAATCACGGCGGCGCGCGTCTTCATGCCAATCGGTTGTGAATTCCACCGCCGCGTGACGGCCGTCGCAGGCGGTATCGCGGCGCAAGGTTGTGATTTCGAACGTCGCGCCGTCGGCCACGGCCATGACCGTGCCGTGATCAATGCCCGTCGGCACTACTTTAATACCGGCGTTTTTTAAACGCTGCGTCACGACATCGGGCAACTCGGGCGTCGCGATATCAATTTCGGTGACCGGCAATCCCATCACCGCGTTGCGCACCGCGCCGCCGACAAACCGCACGTCCACCTGCGGCGCACCAAGGGCTGCCAGCACACGCATCACGGGCGCGGCGGTCATCCATGTTTGAATCGTCAAAGGCTGGATCGTCAAACGGGCCTCAGGGTTTCTTCGGTTCAAGATGATCTTTAGGCTCAAGATGGCCGGGCACGACCTGACCGCCTTCAAGATGCGGCGGAACATAGGTCGAATCGGGCGAGCCGCCTTGGCTAAAGGCCGTCACCACGAGCGCGGCGAAGGTCAGGATCGCGCCCAACACCAAAAGCAAAGGCCAAGGCCCTTGCTCCAGTTGCGGCGCTTCACCGCCGTGCTTGGCGACATAGCGTGTGCGATACGACACCCAGGCGATATATATCGCCGCCGGCAGCAGGAACGGCACGATATATGTGTACATAATCCTGAGCATCGTCGTTCCACCCTGTTGTCAGACGACCGCTGTCAGGTACCCGCTGTCAGCACCTCATAGAGGTTCATCAGCATAGCGGCGGTTGCCCCCCAGACATAGCGCTCGCCGTAAGGAATGGCGTAGTAGGCGCGCGTAACGCCATTGTCCAAGACCTTGCTGTGGCGCTGGTGGTTGGCGGGATCCATGAAAAACGCCAGCGGGACTTCAAATATATCGGCGACTTCCACCGAATCAGGCCGCAAATCAAACGGCGGCGTCACGACACCCACCACCGGCGTCACATTAAAGCCGGTAATGGTGAGATAGGGATCGAGTTGGCCGACGATTTCGATATGCGCGGCGGCAAGACCCACCTCTTCCTCGGTCTCGCGCAACGCGCCGGCAACTGCATCGGCGTCCGTCGGCTCGATGCGCCCGCCCGGAAAGGAAATCTGCCCCGCATGGGCTTTCAGCTCCGCGGTACGCTGCGTAAGCAAAACCGTGTAACCCTCGCAGCGCTCTATCAGAGGCACAAGCACGGCCGCTGGAATGGGCGTCATCTCCGGCACTTGATCGTAAGGCACGGCCGTCGCGGTATCGACCTGAAGGACAGCTAACGGCGCAGGTTTCAGCGCGGGGCTTTTTATCAGGCGCAATCCATTCGTGACATCGCTGCGCAGATCGCGCGACCGCGGCGCGGCCAAGCGCGCGCGCAGGAAGGCGCGGTCAATGCCAGTCTGTTGCGCTGTATCTTGTCTGTTCTCCGGACGCATCATGACTCCGTCAGCGATCCGAGCGGAAAAAACGTCCCGCTGCTCCACACGCCAAAGATGCCTTGCCCATTTTCCTCGCCGATCTCGACGAGGTGGTAATACACGGCGCGTGCAAGCCGGGCCTCCAGACCTTTGCGCACGTGGATGTAGGGGCGGGGCTCACCGCTGCCGGCATCAGACACCACGCGCAATGCATGTGCGTCATCGAGCGTCACGAGATCGTCGACATTGGTCCGAAATGTAACGATTTGCGTCTGACCTTGGCCTTCAGTCATCAGTTCCACGGCGATAAAGGCTGCGTCCTCAACCTCGATTCGGCCATTTTCGACCGGTGTCGTCAGCCAATGCAGGCCCTGGTCATCGCGGCGCAGCACGGTCGAAAACAGTTTCACCAAGGCCAACCGGCCAATCGGCGAGCCCCGATAATACCATGTGCCATTGCGGTCGATCCGCATGTTAAAATCGCCGCAGAGGTCCGGCACCAGACTGGGAGGTGCGCCGGGCTTAGATTCTGCTTCTCCAGGAAGTGTCCGGGGTTCCATACTCACCGCCGCCGAGGGCCTGCCTATCTGCGCCCTGTTATATCTGCCGCTGAAATTTTACGCTGAAATTTGAACTTGGGAGCGAAGACTTTGAATTCAACGATAACACAATCTCTCGGCGCTGCGAGCCACGCGCCCGACGACGGCACCGTGGCAGACATGGAGCGTGTTGCCGGTCTGATTCAAAAAGCAAAAACCGCTGTAGAGCAAGTCATTTACGGTCAGGGCCTGGTGGTCGAAGAAAGCCTGATCACGATTTTGGCAGGCGGCCACGTTTTGTTGATCGGCGTTCCCGGTCTCGCCAAAACAAAAATGGTGCAGGCGCTGGGCGTCGTGCTGGGCCTTGCCGAAAAACGCGTGCAGTTCACGCCCGACCTTATGCCGGCTGATATTATCGGTTCGGAAGTGCTGGAAGAAGATAGCGCGGGAAAACGCTTCTTCCGTTTCATCGAAGGTCCGGTGTTCTGTCAGTTGTTGATGGCCGACGAAATCAACCGCGCCAGCCCGCGTACACAGTCGGCGCTCTTGCAGGCCATGCAGGAAGGCCGCGTGTCCGTCGCCGGTCAGTATCATCCGCTGCCGCATCCGTTTCATGTGCTCGCAACACAGAACCCCATCGAGCAGGAAGGCACGTATCCCCTGCCCGAAGCTCAGCTCGATCGCTTCTTGATGCAGGTCGACATTCATTATCCCGATCTCGACGCCGAGCGGCAGATCATGCTGCGCACGACCGGTCTCGATGCGCCCGAGCCCAAACAAGTTCTGAGCCCCGACGATTTGGTCGCCGCGCAGAGACTTGTGCGCCAGGTACCGGTCGGCGAAAGCGTCGTGAACGCGATCCTGAAACTCGTGCGTGCCGGACGCCCCGAAACTACAACCTTGCAGGAAGTCAAAGACCGCGTCGCCTGGGGACCAGGCCCGCGCGCCAGCCAAGCCTTGATGCAAGCGACACGCGCACGCGCCTTGCTGCAAGGCCGTCTCGCGCCGTCCATCGACGACGTGCTGGCTTTGGCCCGTCCGGTCCTTCAGCACCGCATGGCGCTGAACTTCGGCGCGCGCGCCGATGGTCATACGGTGGCGGGGCTGATCGATCTGCTTTGCCGTCACGTCGACGCCGGCTGATAGAACCACATGACCCTCGCTGTGAAACGCAAAGAGAGTCATCGTCTGCGCGTGGCGGCGGATGCCGTTTCCGCCACGCTGCCGCCGTTGCTTGTGTCAGCGCGCCGTATCGCGGCGTCGGTGACCATGGGCAGTCACGGCAGACGGCGCGCCGGTGTCGGCGATAGTTTCTGGCAGTTCCGTCCCTATTCCAAAGACGACACACCGCAAGCTATCGATTGGCGCCAGACCGCAAAGTTCGGCACAGTCTTCGTGCGCGAACGTGAGTGGGTCGCGGCACAGACCGCTGCCGTGTGGTGCGATACGTCACCTTCCATGCGCTATCGCTCGTCGCCCAAGCTGCCGACCAAGGCCGAACGTGCCGCGGTGATGATGCTCGCCATGGCCGAATTGCTGATCGACGGCGGCGAGCGCATCATTCGCCTCACCGCCGATGGACGTGCGCAACGCGCCGCCGCCGCGGGCCGCCTCGCCGTCGCGCAAATGGCCGATGCCGTCGCAGGTGAACTCCTCGCCGATGCCCCCGAATCAAGCATGCCGTCTTTCGCATCGGCCTTGCCGCGCCATGCCACCGTTATTCTGATCAGCGATTTTCTCGCGCCGCTGGAAGATATCGCTGCCGCTTTGAGCGGTCTGACGCGCCAAGGCGTCGTAGGGCACATGGTGCAGGTACTTGATCCCGCCGAAGAGACGTTGCCGTTTTCGGGACGCATTCGTTTCATCGGCCTGGAAAAAGAAGGTGCTACGGTCATCGATCGCGCCGAGGAAGCGCGCGCGGCCTACATGCGCAAACTCGCCGCCCACCGCGACGGTTTGAAAGCCATCGTGGCAAGTGCTGGCTGGAGTTTCGGATTGCATCATACCGACCGCACACCGCAAGCCACCATGGCTGCGCTGCATAACGCCGTCACCAGTCATTTCCGATGAGCGTTTCATGTTAAGTCTCGGCGCACTTTCTTTTGCGGCTCCCTGGGCATTGGCGGGAGCACTCGCATTGCCGCTGGTATGGCTGGTGTTGCGCCTGACGCCGCCCAGCATCCGGCATGTGGAATTTCCGGCGGTGCGGTTGCTGTTCGGTCTTGATCCGACGCAGCGCACGACCGCGCATACGCCGCCGTGGCTCATCATCCTGCGCGTGGCGATTCTGTTGCTGGCGTTGCTAGGACTGGCCGATCCGATCCTCAATCTGCGCAAGACCGACAATAACGGCCCGGTGATCGTGGTGATCGACAACGGCTGGGCCGCCGCCACGCAATGGGAAAAGCGCATCGCCATCGCCCGCGACATTCTGGAAAGCGCCGACCGGCGCAATCAGCCGGCGACGTTGATCACAACAGCGCCTGCGTCCGCCGACGCGGCAACGCCGCCGCAAATGCTGCCGGCTCGTGAGATTCTCACGCAATTGTCGCGCATTGCGCCGCGTCCCTGGCCGACGGACCGCGCTGCCGCCGCGAAGCAGCTCAGCGCCTTGCAAGGCGCCGACGGCGCAGCGGCGACATGGATCAGCGACGGCGTCGAAAGCATCGGCACTGAAGAACTGCGCGCGACCCTGCAACGCTTCAAGCCTGTCACGACGGTCGAAGCCGATGCCGCAAATGCGCCTGTGGTGCTGTCGCCGCCCGAACGCGCGTTCGGTCCCGGCGACAACAAAGATGCGCCACGCGGGGCCACCGACAGCGTTAAAATTGCCGTGAGCCGTCCGGCGACATCCGCCAGTCCCGCCGCATCCTACAACGTGCGTGCCGTGGACAAGGACAGTCAGGTGGTTGCACGCGCGTCCGTGGATATCGCCGCGGGTGAAGCACGCGGTAATGCCGTGATGGCGTTGCCGGCAGAACTCGCCAATCGCATCACACGCTTTGACGTGGACGGCAGTGCGACAGCCGCAGCGACGGCGCTCGCCGACGACCGCTGGCAGCGCCGTCCGGTCGGCATCGCCAGCGCGACCGACACAGGCATCGCCGCGCCGTTGCTGCAAGACGCCTATTATCTGCGCGAAGCACTCGCACCCTTCGCCGATGTACGCAGCGGCTCGCTTGATGAACTTCTCAAGCAGCCTTTGGCCGCGTTGATGATGGCCGGCGGCGGCCGCATCCTGGACGCCGAAGCCGAACGCATCAGTGCCTGGATAGAAAACGGCGGCTTGCTGGTGCGCTTTGCCGGCCCGCGGCTCGACGGCAATGTCGACGCGTTGCTGCCGGTGCGTTTGCGCAGCGGCGGCGGACGCACCTTCGGCGGCGCGATGTCATGGGGCACACCGGCAACGCTGGCGCCCTTCCCTGAAACATCACCGTTCAACGGCATGCCGACGCCCGAGGACGTGACGGTTTCGACGCAAGTTCTGGCCGAGCCGTCGTCCGATCTTGCCGCCAAGACCTGGGCACGCCTCGCCGACGGCACACCGCTGGTCACGGCCGAGCGGCGCGGCCAAGGGTGGGTGGTGCTGTTTCACGTTTCGGCGACGCCGGAATGGTCGAAGCTTCCCTTGTCGGGCATTTTTGTCGACATGTTGCGGCGATTGGTCGATGTCAGCCGCGGCGTGCCGGGTGATGACGGCAACGAATCCGCGGCCACCCTCGCACCCTATGCGCTGCTCGACGGCTTCGGACATCTCAGCCCGCCGGGTCCGACCGCTACGCCGATTCAAGGGCCTGCTTTCGCCGAAGCAAAAGCCGCGCCAGAAACACCACCCGGTCTTTATGGACCGCCGGGCGCAACACACGCCTTAAATCTCGCCGCGCATCTGCCGCAGCCGGAAGCCATCGCCGGATCTGCCGGTGCCGCGCACCTGACACTCGATGCCGTGGCGCGCGAACGCGTCTTCAAGCCCTGGCTTTTGACGGCAGCCCTCGTCCTGCTGATCGCCGATATCATTGTCAGCTTCTTCATGCGCCGCCTGACGCCGCGCTTCCCGGCCTTCGCCAAAGCCGGTGTTGCCGTCATATTGGTTCTGGCCGGCGGCTTTGCGTCTGACCTGCGCGCCGCCGATAAAGAGCCGGTGGCGTCGGACTTCAGCCCGGCGATACTGGCCGCCGTGCTGGAAACGCGGCTGGCGTATGTCGTCACGGGCACGCCTGAAATCGATCGCACCGCGGAGCTGGGTCTCACAAGTCTTACTAAAGTTCTCGCCACGCGCACGGCGGCGGCGTTGGCACAGCCCGCGCGCGTTGATTTAGGCGCGGCGTCTCTCAGTTCCGATACGCTGGTACCTTATCCGATGATTTACTGGCGCATTACCGCTGCGCAAACGCAGCCATCGCGTCATGCGTTTTTGGCGCTCACCAACTACCTGCAGCACGGCGGCGTCGTCATGTTCGACGCGCCCGAGCAGGTGGGTGCGCTGGGCGGCGGCGCACCCGGCGCCATCCGCGAAAAACTCGACGCCATTCTTGCGGGTCTCGACATTCCACCGGTCACGGCGCTGGCACAAGATCACGTTCTGAACCGCAGCTTCTATCTTTTGCACGGCCTGCCCGGCCGCTACGCCGATGGCCGCGTCTTGGTGGTGCGCGATTCCGCCGCCAACGACGCTGTGTCATCGGTTGTCATCGGCGGCAACGATTGGGCCGCAGCGTGGGCGAAAGATGCCAGCGGCTTGCCCTTGTATGCCACCATCCCGGGCGGCGAACAGCAGCGCGAAATGGCCTACCGCGCTGGAGTCAATCTGGTGATGTATGCCCTGACGGGCAGCTACAAATCTGATCAGGTGCATGTGCCTGCGATCATGAAGCGGCTGACCCAATGACGAGTATTGCCTTCTCGCCGCTGGTTCCAATTCCGCTGATTGTTGCGCTCGGCGTCATTGCGTTTGCGTTGATCGTTTACGGCCTGATCCACCGCGCCAAGGGCGCGTTGTTGCGCGCGCTGCCCGTCGCCGCGCTGGTCATCGCCATCGCCGACCCGCAGCTCGTGCGCGAAAACCGCACGCCGCTTAAGGACGTGGTCGCCGTGGTCATCGACGACAGCGATAGCCAGAAACTGGGCGAGCGCACGCAGCGCACGACAAAGGCATTGGAAAAACTCACCGCCGAACTTGGCACCCTGGACGACATCGAAGTCCGCACCGTTCGCGCCGGCGGCGCCGGCAGCACCGGCAAGCAGGACGGCACACACCTGTTCGAGGCGCTGTCGTCGGCGCTCAGCGATGTGCCGGCCGCGCGGTTGGCCGGGTCAATCTTGATTACCGACGGCCAGGTGCACGACGCCTTACCGGCCGATCGTGCGGCGCAAACACATGCAAGCTATTTGAAAGCGCCGCTGCATCTGCTGATCACCGGCGCGCGCAAGGAATACGACCGGCGTGTTCGTGTAGAGAATGCGCCCGACTTCGATCTCGTCGGTCACACGGCGCGCGTGCGCCTCAGGGTAGAAGATACCGCCGCACCCGACGGCACGATGATTCCGGTGATTATCAAACGCAACAACGGCGCACCGCTGCAGGTCGCCCTGCCCGCCGGCACAACCACGGAAGTGCCGGTTCTCATCGAAAACACAGGCGCCAATGTGTTCGAAGTCGAAGCCGAAGCAGCACCCGGCGAAATCTCGACGCTCAATAACCGCACTCTGGTGTCGATCAACGGCATCCGCGACCGCATGCGCGTGTTGCTGATCTCGGGCCAGCCGCATGTCGGCGAGCGCGCCTGGCGCAATCTTTTGAAATCGGACCCAAATATCGATCTGATCCATTTCACGATCTTACGTCCGCCCGATGCCGACGATGCAACCCCGACCGACGAACTGGCCTTGATCCCGTTTCCGATCCGCGAGTTGTTCGAAGATCAGCTCAAGGATTTCGATCTGATCATTTTCGACCGTTACACTCAGCAAGGCCTCATCAAGCCGCCGTACATGGCCGCCATCGCGGCGTACGTCCGTCGCGGCGGCGCGGTCATGCTGGCCGTGGGCGCGGAATATGGCGACAACCACACCACTCTGTTCGGCGGACCGCTGCAGGGCGTTCTGCCGGCCGAGCCGAACGGCACAGTTTTCAACGGCGGCGTGCGTCCACATCTGAGTGAAGCCGGACGGCGTCATCCGGTGACGGCGTCGCTTGAAGGCGCTTCCGGCGTTGATGCGGAACCTTCGTGGGGCCGCTGGCTGCGCCAGGTCGGCGTGACGGCATCCACCGGCGAGAAGGTCCTGACGGGCCGCGGCGACGAACCCCTGCTGATTCTGAACCGCGTCGGCGAAGGCCGCGTAGCACTTCTGCTCAGTGATACGGTCTGGCTGTGGGGCAAAGGATTCGACGGTGGCGGACCGCAGACGGAACTTCTGCGCCGCGTTTCGCATTGGCTGATGAAAGAACCCGAACTGGACGAAGAAGCTTTGACCGCGGAAGCGCGCGGCGCGGGCCTGCAAATCACGCGCCGCAGTTTGTCCGCCGACGAGCGCGTCGTAAACGTGACCTATCCCGACGGTGCGGGTTTATCCGTGACGCCAAAAAGCACTGCGCCCGGCGTCTTCACCACCTTCCTCAACGCCACGCAGCCGGGGCTTTACACCCTGACGGACGGCGACAAGAGCACCATCGTCGCCGTCGGCACGCCCAATCCGCTGGAGAGCTACGACATGCTCGCCACCGACAAAAAAGTCGGGCCGCTTGCGCAGCTCACCGACGGCGGCGTGTTCTGGCTCGAGGACACTGTGGCGCCATCCATCCGGCGTGTGGCGCAGGACCGCGTCGCCCATGGCGCCGGCTGGCTCGGCCTGCGCGCCAACAAGCAAAACACGGTCACCGGCGTCACCCAAACACCGCTCTCGCCCATCGCCCTTATTCTGCTGGCGATCATGGGCGGTGCGATGCTGGCATGGTGGCGCGAAGGCAGGTAACGTAAGGTCATTGCCGCGCGCGTTGTGATCGGCGCAGGAGAGGAAACACCATGACGGTTGTCGCGTTAGCCTCGCCTTCTTCTGAAACTGCCCGCCTCGGCAAGCTGGCCGAGTATCAAATCCTCGATACACCGCCGGAAAAAGAATTCGACGAGATTACGCAAATCGCCGCCAAACTCATTGGCGCACCGATTTCGCTTGTTTCGTTAGTCGACCGCGACCGGCATTGGTTCAAGGCGCGTTATGGGCTCAATGCTATCGAAACGCCGCGCGAATATGCCTTCTGCGCGCACGCGATCAAAAGCGATAACGTTTATGTTGTTGATGACGCGACCAAGAACCCGCTGTTCAGCGAAAATCCGCTTGTGACCGGCGCACCCGACATCCGTTTCTATGCCGGTGCGCCGCTGATCACACCCGATAACTTCCGCCTTGGAACGCTGTGCGTCATCGACACACAGCCCCACGATGGATTGAGCGCCGACGCCGAGACCATCTTAACGCTGCTGGCGCGTATGGTGGTGAATGCCATGGAAAGTCGGCGCCTGGCGATGCGGGCGCAGCACCAAGCGCGTATGATGACGCAGCTAGCCGAAAATATCGTCGCACTCTCGCAGGCATCTACCTTGGCTGACGTCGGACGGATGCTGGCTGATTCCGCCCGCGCCTTGGCCGTAGCGGATGCGACCTGTGTACATTTTTCAAAAGGCGGTGATTTTGTCGCCACGCGCGACGGCAAAAAGAGTCCGGCGCCCGCCGAGATTCCCTGGCAGGCGCGCGGGTTATTCACCGCAGCGACCGCTAAGGACGTGACGCAAAACCAGGGTGCCGCTGAGAAGGGTTCGTGGATGGGATTTCTGATCGGTCTTGATAAGACCAAGCCGATCGGTCACCTGCAATTGTGGCGACAGTACACAACGACATTCACGGATTTAGAAAAGGCAATGCTGACCGATCTCGCGCGCGTGGCGTCGGCGGTCGCGGAACGTCTCGTCCGGAAATAGCCGCTTATTGCAGCGTTGTTGACGTATCCATCTCGGCGCGCACTTTCTGACGGAAAGCGTCGATCGAGACCAGGTCATTGCCCATCTTCACATGCCAGAACGTCCAGCCGTTGCAGGCCGGGGCACCTTGTACCGCTGCGCCAACCTGATGGATGGAGCCGCGGTGCGTGGCCGAGATCAACGAGCCGTCGGCGCGCACTTTGGCGGTGAAACGGCCCGACGGATCGGACAACACAGTTCCCACCGGCAATAGGCCGCGCTCGACCACGGTGCCGAAAGGAATACGGGGTTCGCTGCGCTTGCTGAATGTGGTGAGCATGGTTTCATCCGTAATGGGTTTGACGGCCGCGATACGTTCACGCGCACCGGCGATGTAATCGGCATCGCGTTCAATGCCGATGTATTTGCGACCTAGAAGTTTGGCGACGGCGCCGGTGGTGCCGGTGCCGAAGAAGGGATCAAGCACGATGTCGCCCGGCTTCGTGGCCGCCAACAACACGCGGTACAGCAGCGATTCCGGCTTTTGCGTCGGGTGCAGCTTGTTGCCGTCCGGGCCTTTGATGCGCTCATCGCCCGTGCACAGCGGCAGGGTCCAATCGCTGCGCATCTGCAGACCTTCGTTCAGGTTCTTCATGGCGTCGTAGTTGAACGTGTACTTCGCGTCCTTGTCCTTCGCGCACCAGATCATGGTTTCGTGCGCATTGGTAAAGCGCGTGCCGCGGAAATTCGGCATTGGATTTGATTTGCGCCAGACGATGTCATTCAGCATCCAGAAGCCGATGTCCTGAAGAATCGAACCGACGCGGAAAATGTTGTGATAGGAGCCGATGACCCACAGCGATCCGGTCGGCTTCAGAATGCGGCGCGCGGCGGCAAGCCAGCGGCGCGTAAAGTCATCATAAGCCGCGAAATTGTCGAAGCGGTCCCAGGCATCATCGACACCATCGACGCGCGAATTATCGGGGCGGTGAAGTTCACCGCCGAGCTGAAGATTATAGGGCGGATCGGCAAACACCAGATCGACACTGTTTTCCGGCAGGCGGTCCATGGCGGCAATGCAGTCACCACTCATGATGACGTTTGTTTTAAAGCTCGCGTCTTTGGAAGAAACTTTAGCGACCATGCGACATCCCCGTCGAAGAAAGCGCGTGTGGTTCAAAATGAACCACACGCGTCTTCAAGCTTTGTGCGTCCCGGAAAACTCGGGGCGATTACCCTCCCCACCCCGCAACTCCGCGCCTATGCCGAAAGCGGGCATACGGCCGAAGTTGGGGCAGGACTTCCCAACAAGGCTCCCTTTTTTAGCGTCGCGCCGTCTCTCAGGACAGCGGGGGCCCGTTAGGAAGCATCATAAGAATCAAATCCTTATCATTGTTTAATAAAGCTCGCAGTGAAGAGGAAGAGAGACACAAGATGTTGAGTCCCGCCGAATCGCGGACTCAACCCCTAGCGCGAGGTGTGGCCACTGATAAAAAAAATCGGCGGCTGCTTAAATTAAAGCGACCTGCACCGACTATTGGCCTGCGATGTAGTCACGCACCGGCGCAAAAGAACGCCGATGATGCGGCGTGACGCCGAGCCGCGCGATGCCGTCGATGTGTTCGCGCGTGCCGTAGCCCATGTTGGTGTCCCAGCCATACCCCGGATGCGCCGCGGCAAGCGCGGTCATCAGACGGTCGCGGGTAACCTTGGCAACAATGGAAGCCGCGGCAATCGAAAAGCTTTTGCCGTCGCCTTGAACGATTGTCTCGACCTCGCAATCGAGTTTCGGCGCACGGTTACCGTCCACCAGCGCCACCGTCACGACGCGCCCCAGTGAAGCGACGGCGCGTTCCATGGCGCGGTGCGACGCATTCAGAATGTTGATGCTGTCTATTTCAAGCACGCCGGCCTGACCGAGGCCAATCACTGCCGTGCCGCAAGCATACAGCGCCGCGTACAATTCCTCGCGCTGTGCCGCCGAGAGTTTTTTTGAGTCGTCGAGACCTTTGAGCAGCGCCGCGGGCGTTTTTTCTAGATCGAGAATGACTGCGGCCGCCGTCACCGGCCCGGCGAGAGGTCCGCGCCCCACTTCGTCGACGCCCGCGATAATCGCATCCGGCAGACGTTTCAGCACAGCGCGCTCGAAACGAAAGCTGGGTCCGGGCACGGTTATTTTTCCTTAAGCCGCGGCATAAGCTCGACGAAGTTGCAGGGCATATGCCTTGAGTCGAGCTGGTACTTCAGAATTTCGTCCCAGCCTTCCTTCACCGCGCTGGTCGAACCCGGCAGCGCGAAAAGATAGGTGCCGCTGGCCACGCCCGCCGTGGCGCGCGATTGCACAGTCGAGGTGCCGATACTCTTGAGACTGATCCAGCGGAACAACTCGCCAAAGCCGGGGATCTCTTTCTCGCAGACCTGCTTGAAGGCTTCCGGCGTCACATCGCGCCCGGTCACGCCGGTTCCGCCCGAGGTGATGACACAATCGACGTTGGGATCGGCAATCCATTGTTTCAACTTGGCGGCAATTGTCGCGACGTCGTCTTTTATAATGGTGCGTTCGGCCAGCCTGTGACCGGCGGCTGTAAACCTGTCGATCAGCGCTTGTCCCGAGGTGTCGTTTTCCAGCGTGCGCGTGTCCGACACCGTCATGACCGCGATGTTGATGGATTTGAAAGTCTTGCTGTCGTCGATGCCCATAACGCCATCCGAATTCCGAGTTATAAAAGCCTGAATTATAGTGGTGCGCTGCTGTCGAGCTTTTGCTTGATCGCCAACAAATCCCGCCAGGCCAGGCGTTTCTGCTGCGGCGAGCGCAACAGATAGGCCGGATGGAACAGCGGCGTTGACGGCACCGGGCGCGCGAGGCCGGGTGTCTCGTAGTCATACCAGTGTCCGCGCAGCTTGGTGATGCCTAAAGGCTTCGCCAGCAGTGTCTTGGCGGCAAGGCCGCCGACAAACACCAGCACGGCGGGATCGACCAACTCAATGTGACGCACGACAAACGGTAAACAGGCGGCGATTTCTTCATCGGTCGGCGCGCGGTTTCCCGGCGGACGCCAGAAGACGACGTTGGTGATATAGGCGTTGGTCGCGCGATCGAGCCCAATCGAACCAAGCATGCGGTCAAGTAGCTTTCCCGACACACCCACGAACGGTAATCCCTGGCGGTCTTCATCGGCACCGGGCGCTTCGCCGACAAACATCACGCGCGCGGCAGGGTTTCCATCGGCAAATACGGTGCGGCTCGCGAACTGCTTGAGGCCGCAGCCGGTATAGCTTTCCACTGCTGCCCGCAATTCCGGGACACTGCGCGCCGCTTGCGCGATATGCGTTGCGCCGCCGTCCTGGACAGGAGCCATGGGTGCGGGCGTTGTCGGTGCGGGCGCGCCTATGGGCGACGCCGCCGCAACGCGCGGTGCTACGATAGGCGAAGGCGCAGTAGTCTTGGAAAGATTGAAACGATCAACGGTGTGTTCGCCAACCGCCTCGTCCACGCCCGCGTCGACATACCAACGCAAGAGCGCGGCGGGGTCGGAAGCCAGGCTATCGGCGGGGGTGTCCATGCGGCAAAACCCGAAACGCGGTTAAATCAAACGACGCTAAATCAAACAACGCTAAATCAGGCGGCGTACGGACAACTCGTCCTTGAGATAAGCATAGTAGATCGGTGCGGCGATAAGGCCGGGAATACCAAAGGCGGCTTCCATCACCAGCATGGCGGTCAGCAGCTCCCAGGCGCGCGCATTGATGCGCGAACCAATGATGCGCGCATTCACGAAGTACTCGAGTTTGTGGATCAAAATCAAAAACACCAGCGAAGCAATCGCCACCCACGGCGATACACTGAGGCTGACGATAACGATCACGGTATTGGAAATCAGGTTCCCCAAAATCGGAATCAACCCGACGATGAACGTGACCAGGATCATGGTTTTCAGCAGCGGCAAATGAATGTCCAGCATCGGCAAAACGCCGACGAGATAGATCGCGGTGAGCGTTGTGTTCAGCGCCGAAATGCGGATTTGCGAGAACACTACATTGCGGAAAGCGATGCTCAGCATCGACACGCGCGCCGCCATGGCGCGGGCCATGGGGCGCATCTCGCCGTCGCCCTGACCGCGATAGAAAGCAAGCAGGCCGCCGATAATGATGCCGATCAGCACATGAAACAGAAATTTGCCGAAGCCCTGGCCGATGGTGCCGATCTGCCCGGCATGTTCACGCAGCCATTTCGCGGCCGCGCTTTCCAGCTCCTGCATGCTCGACGGTAAATAATCGTGCGCCCAGGCCGGCGTGCGCTCGCGCGCCGTGCTGACGACATCGGCCATCTGCTGCAACAGCGCCACGACACTGTCGGATCCGGTCGTCAGCAGTTTAATCGCTTCAATCGCACCGAAGGCCAAAGCGACACCAATCACACCGGCAAGCAGCAGCAACACGATCGCCGCGCCAACCCGCCGCGTCAGGCCTAAGCGCCGGAACATCGGCACCGCCGAGCGCACCACCAGGTACACCAACAGGCCCGGCAACAACGCCGACAACAGGCCCAAGTCGATGATGCCGAACAGCGCGATCCCGGCGAGAACCAACGTAATGGTTTCAAGCCGCGCCTGATCGATGATCACGGGCTGCGATATCTGCGGTGGTTTGGATTCGTCTTCAGTCCACATAACCGTCACTCAAGCGTCGGCACTGGATGAAGTCAAGCGCGCGTAGAAATCGTGCTTGTTACACAGGCACATTTTTGATGGGAGGCGGGTTTGATGGGAGATGGGTTTACGGCGCGGTGCTGCGCGCGCTGGCTTCCTGGGCGGTCAGAAGCTTTTCCGCCGCGAGCGCCTTGCGATAAAACCAGACGCTGAACCACAGCACCACGGGAACGCTGAACACACCGGCAAGCTGCAGCAACAGCCCAACGTTATTTTCGCCCCACCGCGCCGGCAGCACACCCAGACCCTCGAGCATTTCTTCGCCGAGGCGAATGATTCCGAAGCCGCCGACCGCCATCAGAACACCGAGTGTCCCGGCAAACAGCACGGTGGTCAGAACGGCGATAAAGACGGGGTTTTTGCTCAAGAGCTGTGGTCCTCAATATTATGGCCAGCGTTTTTGCCCCAGACGGCAAGCCGAGGCAAGGGCCCTTGGAGAACCACAAACGGAGGCGTATACCTAACCCATTGCCACAGCGTGGGGATTGGCGTCGTCCTGGGGGCTGCACGAGGGTGGAATGAGCGAACGGGAAGCAATGGAATTCGACGTCGTGGTGGTAGGGGCCGGTCCGGCCGGCCTATCCGCGGCTATCCGTCTGAAACAGCTGGCGTCGGCTCAAGACCGCGACATTACCGTATGCGTCATCGAAAAGGGCTCGGAAGTCGGTGCCCATATCCTCTCCGGCGCCGTCATAGACCCCATCGCGCTCAACGAACTGATCCCCGATTGGAAAGAAAAGGGCGCGCCCCTTCACACGCCGGTCACCGATGACCGCTTCTTGTATCTGACGGAAAAGGGGTCGCTGCGCGTTCCCAATTTCATGATGCCGCCCTTGATGGGCAATCACGGCAATTACATCGTCAGCCTCGGCAACGTCTGCCGCTGGCTCGCGACCCAGGCCGAGAGCATGGGCATCGAGATTTATCCCGGCTTCGCCGCGGCTGAAGTGCTTTACGACGAAAACGGCGCGGTGCGCGGCGTGGCCACCGGCGACATGGGCATCGGCCGCGACGGCGAGAAGACCGACCACTACGAACCCGGCATCGAGCTTCACGCCAAATACACGCTGATCGCCGAAGGTGTGCGCGGCTCTCTGGCTAAAATGCTGATCGCGAAATACGGCCTCGCCGCCGAGAGCGACGCGCCGAAATTCGGCATCGGCATTAAAGAACTATGGGAAGTCGAGCCCTCGAAGCACAAACCGGGTTTGGTTGTGCACACCATGGGCTGGCCCTTGGATGCGTCCACGGGCGGTGGTTCTTTCATGTATCACCTGGAAAATAATCAGGTAGCGGTCGGTTTCGTGCTGCATCTCAATTATAAAAATCCGTATCTCTCGCCCTTCGATGAGTTTCAGCGCTTCAAGCACCACGCAGCGATACAGCCCACACTCGAGGGCGGACGCCGTATTTCGTACGGTGCGCGCGCCATCACCGAAGGCGGATTACAATCCGTCCCGAAGCTGACATTCCCGGGCGGCGCGCTGATCGGCTGTTCAGCGGGTTTTGTGAACGTGCCGCGTATCAAGGGCAGCCACAACGCCATGAAGACCGGCATGATGGCGGCCGAAGCCGCTTTCGCCGCCATCGTCGCCGGCCGCACGCACGACGAACTCACCGACTATCCCGCCGCGTACCGCAACAGCTGGGTCTACAAAGACCTGAAGCGCGTGCGCAACGTGAAGCCGCTCTGGAGCAAGTTCGGCCTCTATATTGGATTGATGTTGGGCGGCATCGACATGTGGATGAACCAGTTGGGCATCGGCCTGCCGTTCACGCTGAAACACGGCAAGCCTGACTCAGACACGCTGCTGCCGGCGGCGCAGGCCAAGCCTATCGCGTACCCTAAGCCCGACGGCAAAATCTCCTTCGACAAACTCTCGTCGGTGTTCATCTCGAACACCAATCACGAGGAGAATCAGCCGGTCCATCTCAAGCTTCTCGACCCCAGCATGCCGATCGCGGTCAATCTGCCGTTATGGGCCGAACCGGCGCAGCGCTACTGCCCGGCAGGGGTTTACGAAGTGGTCGACATTGAGGGCACCAGCGGCGGAAAACGCTTTCAGATCAACGCCCAGAACTGCGTCCACTGCAAAACCTGCGACATCAAGGACCCCAGCCGGAACATCAATTGGACGGTTCCCCAAGGCGGCGGGGGCCCCAACTATCCAAATATGTAATGGTATTCTGGTGTTACCGGGTCATGTGAGGGGTTTCCCGTGCGCCCCCCATCCAGGTAGACTTGAAGCCGATGAACCCCGGTGCTTGCACCGCGTGTGGAGGCGTATGAGGGTCTATGATGACGCGAGAGCAATTCAGCATTAAGGCCACCATCAACCGGATCGGTTTGCCCTGGACCCTGTTTATTGGCGTCCTCATCGGCGCGGGGATTGGCGTGGCGGCGGGTGTCGCGACATCGGCCTTCGCCATCGTCGGCGACACGCCCAAATCTGCGGCCGCGACGTCGCTGCCACCCTCGGCCAAGACGGCCGGCTTGGCGGCCTCTTACCTGGTCGGGCGTCATGCCGAAGCGGCCGCCGACGGCCGCATCGCGGTCGATTTCTACAGCCGCGCCATGGAGCTGGATCCGCAAAACACCGCTTTGCTGCAGAACGCCTACTTCCTGGCCGCGCAAACCGGCGACTATCCGGCCGCCGTCCGCGCCGCAAGCCGCGCCTATGACTCGCTGCCCCGCAAAGGCATGGCCAGCATCGTGCTCGCAGTCGACCACTTCAAACGCCAGGAATATGCGCAGGCACTTCGGTATCTCGAGAAAAATGGCCAGCAAAGCATCAACACATTCTCGCTGCCCTTGTTGCGCAGCTGGGCGGTCGCGCCCACGCAGCCGGTCGAGGCCGCTTTAGAAGAACTCACGGCGCTGAAGGCTTTCCGCGAAATCGATGATCTGATCGTCGTTATGTCGGCGATGCTTAATGAGTTTTACGGCCGCCCGGACGAAGCCCTGAAACAATACGACCTGTTGGCATCGCGCATCGAAACCAGCCGCTTCTCGACCTTGCGCCAAGTCGCCGAAGGGTATCGCCGCCTCGGCAAAATCGATCAGCTGAAAGACATCTTCGCGCGCTACATCAAGATGCACGACGCCGCGACGACGCTCGACGCCTACGCCGCGAGTGTTATCGCGGCACAGCCGCAGAAGATCACCGCGCAGCAGGGCATGTCCGAAGCCCTGTACGGCGCGGCGGAACTGCTCGTCATGAGCGAGCCGGACGAATTCCGCGCACGGATGGCGACGGTGTATGCGCAGTCCGCGATTTATCTGAACCCCGATATGGATATTGCGCGCCGGTTCATCGGCAGCACGTTGGCAGCGCGCGGACGTTTCGCGGAATCAAACGCGATGCTCGCCAGCTTAAAGAAGTCCGCGCCGGGGTATCTCGACGTGCAAATGCAGATGGTGGAAAACAACGTGCGCCTTAACCGCGCCGACGCCGCCATCGGCATCTTGCAAACTGTCTTGAAGGAAAAGCCGTCCTGGTCCGAAGCGCATGTCGCCATGGGTGATATTCTGCGCCAGGAAAAGAAATACGGCGAAGCCGTCAGCGCGTATGACAACGCCATCAAATTCGCGCCGACCGGCAAGACTGAAAACTGGGCGATCTACTACACCCGCGGCATCGCCGCCGAGCGCAACAAAAACTGGGACCAAGCCGAGCGCGATCTCCGCAAGGCGCTCGAATTGCAGCCCAACGAACCCAGCGTGCTCAACTATCTCGGCTACTCATACCTCGACCGCGGCGTGAAACTGCCTGAAGCCCGCAAGCTGATCGAAAGCGCCTACCAGCAGCGGCCCAACGACGGCTACATTATCGATAGCTATGGCTGGGCGCTCTACATGAACGGCGAGTACGAAAAAGCCTTGATCAATTTAGAGAAGGCCGTCGAATCCACGCCTTCCGACGGCACCATCAACGAGCATCTAGGCGACGTTTATTGGAAGGTCGGGCGGCGTAACGAAGCCCGTTTTCAATGGCAGCGCAGCCTGAGCTTGGAAATCGAAGACCCGCAGCGGGCTGCCATCCGCGGCAAACTGGAGCGCGGCCTAGCTCAACAGTAGCGCCGCGCGCTCAACAGTAGGCGCCGCGCGTAATCAGGATATTCTCCGCGTGATAACGGTCGAGGCCCCGGCAAAGATCAATTTGACGCTGCACGTCTGCGGGCGGCGCGCCGATAACTATCACCTGCTCGATTCTCTCGTCGTGTTTGCCGGTGTCGGCGACCGCATCACGGTTAGCGCAAGTGATACGCTGAGTCTCACAATCGGCGGTCCGTTCGGTGCGGCGCTCGCCAGCGAGCCCCATAATTTAGTGCTGCGCGCCGCACGGCTGTTGGCCGCCAAGCACGACATCAAACACGGCGCCGAGATCTATCTCGAAAAGAATTTGCCGGTCGCATCGGGCATCGGCGGCGGCTCGGCCGATGCCGCCGCGACCCTGATCGCCTGCGGCCGCCTGTGGAATGTCGACCCGCTGGCGCTGTCCGACAGCGAGATCGCCGCACAACTTGGCGCGGATGTACCGGTCTGCCTGCGCGGCGTGCCGGCGTTCATGAGCGGGATCGGCGACATCGTCGAACCCGCGCGCGGCCTCCCCAATGCCTGGCTGGTGCTGGCCAACCCCGGTGAACCGCTCGCCACCAAAGCCGTCTTCGGTGCGCTCAACGGCCGGTTTTCAGCGCCGATGAACCGGGCGCCTTTCGAGGGTCTTGGGCATGCGGCGGACCTGGCGGAGGTTTTACGGACCTACGGCAACGACCTGATGGCCCCGGCGAGAGAGCTGCTGCCGTCGGTCGGCACGGTGCTGGATACCCTGGCGCAAAGCCCGGGCTGCCTGTTAGCCCGCCTTTCGGGCAGCGGCCCCACATGTTTTGGGGTTTTCCCCGACGCGGCCTCGGCCCAAAAAGCGGCCGGGGACATCGCCGGCCGGTATAAAAGCTGGTGGGTCGCCCCGGCTTCGATCCTGGGCCAAATCCTCACATCGCCGCCGCACGCGAAAATGTGAGTTTAATTCCGACCACTTAGATTCTATGGTCCCGCCATGAAAAATGCATCCTTCCTCCGCCTTGTATGTGCCGCAGCGCTGCTGCTAACAGCCGCCGCCGCACGCGCCGAAACCACTGTCGAGACGCCGCAGATCAAGGCGGAACTGACAGCCGAGCACGGAAGCGTCGCGCCCGGCGATAGTCTGTGGGTCGCGCTGACGTTCACCATCAAGCCGGGCTGGCATACCTATTGGCGCACCCCCGGCGATTCCGGCCAACCGGCCCATATCGATTGGGTTCTGCCCGAAGGCTTTACCGCGGGCGATCTCCAGTTCCCGCCGCCGGAACGCATCGCCTACGAAGGCGATCTGATGAACTACGGCTACGGCGGTCAGGTAACCATGCTGACCGAACTCAAGATCGCGTCGAACGTTGCGCCTGGGACGTTGCCGCTGCAGGCCAATGCGACCTGGCTGGTCTGCGCCGAAGTCTGCATCCCCGAAAACGGCAGCTTTACGTTGCCGGTCACGATCGACACAAAGCCTCCCCGCGTAAACACACCCGTCTCGGCCGCCATTGAAGCCGCGCGCGCGCAGTTGCCCAAGCCCGCACCATGGCCGGTGAGCTTGACCCGCAACGGCAAGACACTGCAGCTCACCGCCGGGCCTGATGCCAACTTTGATAAGGCAACCGAAGCCGCGTTCTTTCCGTTCGCGGAAAAAGTCATCGTCAACGCCGCGCCGCAAACCTCCGAGATCGAAAAAAATACGCTGCGCCTCGATATGACCGCCGCCGAAGCCGCGACCGGCAAAGTCGATGGCGTGCTTGTGATCGAAGACGGCGACGAGCGCGTTGGATACACCATCAACGCCGTCGTCAGCGCTGCGCCGCCTGCATCGGCGGGTGGCCTGCTGCCGGTATTGATTGCGCTGGGCTTAGCGTTCCTCGGCGGCCTCGTTCTCAACGTCATGCCCTGCGTGCTGCCGGTGCTGGTCATGAAAGCCCTCAGCTTCATGCAACGCGGCACACAAGATCCCGGCGCGTTGCGCCGTGACGGTCTCGCTTATACCGCCGGCGTTATGGTGACCTTTGGTGCATTGATCGGCTTGCTGCTTGTCTTACGCGCAGCCGGCGACGCAGTGGGCTGGGGCTTCCAGTTACAGTCGCCGATTTTTGTCGCGGCGCTGTCTTATGTGATGTTGACGCTGGGCCTTAATCTTTCGGGCGTGTTCAATATCGGCGGCACCTTCGGCGTCGGCCAGGAACTCGCCGCGCGCGGCGGTGTGACCGGATCGTTCTTCACCGGCATGCTGGCCGTGGTTGTCGCGACACCTTGCACAGCCCCATTCATGGGAACGGCGATCGGTTTTGCGGTGACGCAATCGCCGCTCGAAGCCGTGCTGATTTTCGAGGCGCTGGCGTTGGGGTTAGCGTCGCCTTACCTGCTGCTGAGCTTCGTGCCGGCGGCCGCTAAAAAACTGCCGCGTCCCGGCATGTGGATGGACCGCGTCAAACAAGTGCTCGCGTTCCCGCTGTATGGCGCTGCCGCCTGGCTGATGTGGGTGGTCGCGCAGCAACTCAATTCGACCGGCCTCGCGGCCGCGTTCGCAGCGCTTGTGCTGATCGGCTTTGTCGCTTGGCTTTATGGGTTGTCGCAACAATCCTCGGGCGGTGGACGCGGTTGGGCCTTAGGCAGCGCCGCCGTGGCCCTGATCGCAGCCGTCGCCTTGATCACCACCTTGAGCAGCGAGCCGGCCGTTTCGGGTACACAGACCGCGAGCGGACCCAGCGAGCCCTATTCCGCCGCACGCTTGGAAGCTTTGCGCGCCGAGGGCCGGCCCGTATTCGTGAACTTCACCGCCGCTTGGTGCATCACCTGTAAAGTGAATGAGCGCGTCGCGCTGTTGAAGCCCGAGGTCGAGGCCCACTTCAAAAGCCAGAATGTCGCCTACCTGAAGGGCGACTGGACCAATCGCAACCCCGAGATCAGCAGTGCCTTGCAGGCCGTCGGGCGCGACGGCGTGCCGCTTTATCTCTATTACCCGCCCAAAGCGGCAGCGCCGGCGATCCTGCCGCAGGTCCTGACACCCTCAATTGTGATCGATACCATCTCAGGCCGGTAGTTCTGGGGCCGGTAGCTCCGGGGAAGTAAGTTCCTGCACCGGAACGAACTTTCACCGTTGCGGGAAGTACCTGATGTCCCTTAATGTCCGCGCCGTTTCCCAGGCTTGTTGGGGCGTCGCCAAGCGGTAAGGCACCGGTTTTTGGTACCGGCATCCCAGGTTCGATCCCTGGCGCCCCAGCCAACCAGGCTAGCTGTCCGAAGCGCTCTCAGCGCTTAGTCGGATTAATGTTTATATTTCAGATAGTTACAGCCAACACGATGCACTCTCCATGCCTATTTTTCCGCTCGATGGCGGCATTTAGCCTTAGACCTCCCGGTTTTTCTCCGAAGCCCCATTTCCAGATCAACTTTTTGCCCCAGAGATCCCTTTCAGCTCTGTGAATTTGAGAATTTGGAGTCAAAATCGCATATCCGCAGCGCAACAAACGCTCGCTTATGTTGCTACGCAACACCGGTCGGAGAATGATGAAACCTCGGCCTCAGCGCGCGGAGAACCCGAGAGCACGACGTTGCTCGGTCCATTCGAGTGGGAGGTTCGCCGATAACGCCTTTACCTTCAGATCGGCAGGCTGACGTCCCTCGTAGATAGCCTGAACAATGTCCGGTGCCAGAAAGGCCAGCGGCATAATGCGGGTCACTGAGCTGGTCCCAGGAAATCGGACAGGGTGTTAAGGTGTATTCCCTCGGTAACGGAGGGATTGGCTATGACGACACGGCGACGGTTTACGGGCGAGTTCAAGGCGCTTGAGGCTCTACGGGGCGACAAGACGGTCCAGGAGATCGCGGCCCGTCATTAGGTGCATCCGAATCAGGTGAGCACCTGGAAGCGCCAGGCGATGGACGGCTTGTCGGAGGTGTTTTCGAACGGCGCAGATCCTTCACCTCGTCACTGGACGCCGCCCGGGCCCGGTCCCGCTCCCTTGCCGTTAACCGCGTGGTACGACGGAAGGCAAAAAACGCCGTCGTGCAAGAGAGCCCCGTTGCGCAGACAGTGACACCAGCCTACGACGGCACCGCGGGCGCCCCACCGCCGTTGGCAGAGCCAACCAGCGTCTAAGCCGCCTTTATCTTTCCATTCTCAAGCGTAATGACGATCGCCGCGAGGCGGTCGACCTCGGCGCGCGCGTGCGTGACGTAAAGGATCGGGATTTTCAAATCGTCTCGAAGCCGCTCGATATAGGGCAGGACTTCCTGTTTACGGGCATCGTCCAATGAGGCGAGCGGCTCGTCCATCAACAGCAGGCGCGGACTTGCAAGAATGACCCGCCCGATAGCAACACGCTGCTGCTCGCCGCCCGAGAGCGAAGCGGGGCGACGCGCGAGCAGATGTGAGATACCGAGGAGCGCGGTGACGTGCTCGGGCGACGCATAGCGACCCTCTGGCGGCGCGAGCTTGAAGCCGTAGAGCAAATTGTTTTCCACCGACATATGCGGGAACAACCGCGCATCCTGGAAGATATAGCCAACACGGCGGCGTTCGGGTTTGACATCGATGCGCGCGGCGGAATCAAACAAAACCTGGCCATCAACCGCAATGCGCCCGCGCGCGGGTTTCATCACGCCCGCTATCATATTCAAGATCGAGGTTTTGCCTGCGCCGGAAGGACCAAACAGCGCGGTGATCCCAGGGGCGGCCTGAAATGCGGCGGCGATATGGAAAGCCCCACGACGGGCTTCAACGTCGATATCGAAACTCATCGTTACACCGTCCGCACGCGGTCGGTCACGCGGCGCTCAAGCCATTCGGAGCCGACAATCGCAAGCATCGAAACAACAACGGACAAGATCGCCAAGCGGATGGCGGGACCGTCGCCGGTGGGAGACTGCAAAAAACTGTAAATGGCGATAGGCAGCGTTTGCGTTTCGCCGGGAATGTTGGAGACGAAGGTAATCGTCGCACCAAATTCGCCGAAGCTTTTGGCGAAAGAAAGGATAGCGCCGGCAATGATGCCAGGCAGCGACAGCGGCAGCGTGATGGTGAAGAAAGCCCGCCACCAACTTGCGCCTAAGGTGCGCGCGGCCAACTCAAGACGGCGATCGACGGCTTCAATAGACAGGCGCATGGCGCGCACCATCAAGGGCAAGCCCATGATAGCGGCGGCAAGCGCTGCGCCAGTCCATTTAAAAGCAATCGTGATGCCGAAGACATTCTCGAGGAACTGCCCGATGGGCCCGCGCGTGCCGAACAACAAAAGGAGAATCATGCCGGTCACCACGGGCGGCAGCACCAGCGGCATGTAGACCAAGCCGTTGAGCAGGCTCTTCAACGGAAACTGGAAACGCGCCAGCACATAAGCCAGCAGGAATCCCGGCGGCAAGCTAAGCACAGTTGCCCACAGTCCGACTTTCAGACTGAGTTGGACGGCCTGCCATTCCGCCGGTGTTAGTTCGAACATTCACGTTCCTGGATTTATCGATGCGCGCACGCGGTGCACATATTGGCGTGGATATAGATCGCCTGTAAGTGGGAACAGCACCTTATTTCAGCGAGAAGCCGTATTTGACAAAAACGGCTTTGGCCGCATCGCCCAGCACAAAGCTTTGAAAGTCGCGCGCGGCGGGCGTGTCATGGGCAGCGATGATGCCGATCGGATAGGAGATCGGTTCGTGACTGGCGGCAGGAAACGTGCCGACGATCGCGACTTTCTTCGTGGCGGCGGCATCCGTGGCATAGACGATGCCGGCAGCGGCCTCACCGCGTTCAACAAACGCTAATGCGGCACGGACATTTTCGCTGCGTATGGCGTTGCCTTCGACCGCGCGCCAGACGCCCATATTTTCGAGAGCGGATTTACCGTATTTGCCGGCGGGCACGCTTTCGGGATCGGCCATGGAGAGTTTGCCGGTGCCGAGCGCCTTCGCCAGAGGGAAACCGGGCACGATATCGATCTTCAGCGGACGGTCGGCGGGCGCAATCAGGACCAGGGTGTTACTAAGAAAAGATGCGCGCGTACCGGGCGCAACCAGTTTGCGGTCGGCGATGTAATCCATCCATTGCTCGTCGGCGGAAATGAAAATTCCGGCCGGTGCGCCGTTCTCGATCTGGCGCGCGAGGGCTGAACTGGCGGCGTAGGAAAAGACCGGTTTCGGCTTTCCGGTTTTGCCATACGCCTCGGCAACTTCGTTCAGTGCGTCGGTTAAACTGGCGGCGGCGTAAACCACGAGCGCGGCATCGGCAGCTTTGGCAGCGGGTGCCAGCCATAGGGCCACAGCGGCAAAGCCTATCACCACGTTTGTTAAGCGAGACATAGCCATCCTTTAGTTACGCTAACGATATATGCGTGAAAATATAACGATGAAATATTATTATGGATATATCGAAGTCACACATGCGGGAAACATTATGAAACTCAGCGCGCGCAATCAGGTTAAGGGCAAGATCGTAACGGTCAAAAAAGGGCAAACCACGGCGCATGTGCAAATTGACGTTGGACGCGGCGTGATTTTGACATCGTCTGTTACCAATGAGGCGGTCGAGGAATTGCGCCTCAAAAAGGGCGATAAAGTGACCGCGATCATTAAGGCATCAGACGTGATGATTGGGAAATAGACCATGATGACGAAAGTTTTACGGTTTGCACTCCTGCTACTTCTTGCGGCGCCGGCATATGCGGACGAGACACTTTCCATTTCCGGAACAATCGCCAAGCCTTTGAAGCTGACGGTGGCAGAACTAGCGGCGATGCCGCAAACCGAGATGGCGGTGTCGTTCATTAACGGCAAAGGTAAGGAAGAGGCGGTCTATAAGGGCCCTCTATTATGGGCCGTGTTACAGCGCGTCGCGCTGACAGACAAACAAAAGAACGCCGCGCTGCATCATAGTTTACTGGTGAGATCAAGCGATGACTATGTGATTACGATGTCGCTCGCGGAGCTTGATCCAGACTACGGAAACGCCCAGGTTATCGTCGCGCTGACGCGCGATAACGTCGCGATATCCGACGGCGGCATGCGTCTGATTGTCGGCGGCGACAAACACGGCGGACGCGCTGTACGCAAGCTTGCGGCTGTTGAAATTAAGTAAGCGCGAAGGGACCGGATCCCTTGACCGCGCATATCCGCTGACGGACGGCGGGACGCGGTGTTTGTTCATGACCGTGTTCGTAAGCGACGATTTCGAGTTGCGGTGAAAAAGCCGTCAGCAATTCGCCGGGGGCCAGCAGAAAATCGGGATTGCGCGGACGACCATAGACTTCATTACCACGCCCAAAAGTCTCGAAGATCAATACACCGCCCGGCGCAAGGCTTGCCGCCAGATGCGGGAAATGGGGCCGGTGCAGGTAGTTGGCGACGACAATGGCGTCGAAGGCGTCATCCTCAAAAGGCCACGTACCGTTTTCCAGATCGGCCGCCAGCACTTCAACTCCGCTATCAACCTTAAGATCGGCAAGACCCGAGACGTCCAGATCCACCGCAACGACCTTAAAACCCGCCGCCGCCATGACCCGGGCATGCCGGCCATGACCTGCGGCCAGGTCCAGAACCCGCCCGCCCGGGCGGATCAGATGCATCCAGCGCTGAACCCAGACAGACGGCGAAATCGCCGGGTCCGCCGGTCGATCAAAACTAGGCTTTCCGAGGCTTGGGAAGGGTATAGTGGGGTCGTTCATGTGCTGTCCTTGGAAGGGCATTATATGGCAGTTTTAAGCCACTTCGGGGCGTTTGACGGGCTGGTTTTAAGCCACTAAGACAGAACCTCTCAGCGCCATAAAATAAGACAAACGACAGATAAGACAAACGACAGATAAGACAAACGACGGGGACCTTGCACGTTGTCTGCTCAAGAGACGTCTGATGGCACTTTGAGCTTGGCCGGGGACTTCCCGCCCGCGACCCATGATCAGTGGCTGAAACTCGTCGATAAAATTCTGGGCGGTGCACCCTTCGACAAGAAGCTGGTCTCGCGGACATACGACGGCATTGCGCTACAGCCGCTGTACACCCGCGCAGACTGGACGCCGGACGATACATCTGGTCTGCCCAAGATGCCCGGCACAGCGGCGAAGGGTTGGGATATCCGACCGACTCAAGGCCATCCAGACCCCGCCACTGCCAATGCCGGGATCCTGAAGGATTTAGAGCGCGGCGCCTCTTCCATCGCGTTGAAAGTCGACGCTGGTGGCGCGAAGGGCACGACCATCCGCGCGCTGGTCGATCTCGACCGTGCTTTGAAAGATGTTCTCCTCGACATGGCCCCGGTCGTGCTGGAGGCGGCCTCACCGCCCCTGCCCTATGCCGCGCTGTTGCTGGCGTTGTTGGAAAACCGCGGCATCAAGGCAGACGCGTTCACCGGCAATTTTGGTCTCGACCCCTTGAACGCGCTGGCAACCAGCGGGCAGTTAGTTGCCGATCTCGAAACCGCATATGCGCGCGTTGCCGATGCGGCAGCTTATATCGCCAAGGCACATCCCAAGGCGCGCGGGCTGAACGTGAACACCGTCGCCTATCATTCCGCGGGCGCGGCCGAAGCGCAGGAGCTGGGCTGCGCCTTGGGAACGGCTGCAGAGTATTTGCGCGCCTTAACGCACGCCGGAATGAGCATTGACGCGGCCTGCGGGCAGATCGCGTTCACAATAGCCGTGGATGCGGACTTTTTCCTCGGCATTGCCAAGCTGCGCGCCTTGCGGAAATTGTGGGCCCGTGTGGCGGAAGCCTGCGGTGCGAATGCCGAAAGCCGTATCGCGCCCATTACGGCCTGTACCGCACCGCGGATGATGAGCCAGCGCGACCCATGGGTGAATATGTTGCGCACGACCGTGGCCTGCTTTGCCGCCGGCGTGGGCGGTGCCGACGCCGTAACAGTGCTGCCGTTTGATAACGCACTGGGCTTGCCGAGCGAGCTTGGCCGCCGCGTTGCGCGCAATACGCAGGTACTTCTGCAGGAAGAGGCGCACATAGCCAAAGTCATCGATCCCGCTGGCGGCGCCTGGATGTTCGAGAAGCTGACGGACGATCTGGCGGAAAAAGCCTGGAGCGTCTTGCAAGATATCGAAAAGCAAGGCGGCATGGGCAATGCACTGATATCGGGCTTTGTTGCCGCCAAGATCGCGGCGGTTCAGACTGCTCGCGCCACGAATATCGCCAAGCGCAAGGACGCGATTACGGGCGTTAGCGAATTTCCGCATGTCGACGAAGTGCCGGTAGAATCGATTAGGCGCGCGCCCACGAGCGGGGACAAGGCAGAGGGTATCGTGCCGCTGACAGCGCCGGGACAAGGTGCTTTCATGGAAAGCCTGGTCAAGGCCGCGCGTGGCGGAGCGAATATCGCGGCGATGGTCGCGGCTCTTGGTAGCGGCAAGATGCGACTGACAATGACGCCGCTGCCGTGCATTCGTCTGGCGGAAGACTTTGAAAAATTGCGCGATGCCAGCGACACCTTCAAAGCAGCATACGGTCAGCGGCCGAAGGTTTTTCTCGCGGCTATCGGCACCTCAGGCGAGTTCACGGCGCGCGCGGCCTTCGCCAAGAACTTCTTCGAAGCCGGCGGCATCGCGGCCGTGCCGAGCGCAGGCGGCACTGAGATCGCCGCTATTGTGCGTGACTTCACATCAAGCGGCGCCGGCTTGGCGATCATCTGCAGCACCGATGCGCTTTACGTCGTGCACGCGACACATGTCGCCAAGGCACTCAAAGATGCAGGCGCTGCAACCGTTTATCTCGCAGGCCGCGGCGGCGATTTGGAGGCGACGCTGAAGTCTGCCGGTGTCGACGATTTCATCTTTGTCGGTTGTGATGCGAAGACCATTTTGGAAGGCGCGCATCAGCGTCTCAAGGTCGGTCGGTAAGCCGCATGAATAAAATTACATCCAAGATTCCCAACTTCGCCAATGTCAGCCTAAAGACCAATGCGGGCGGACTGACGGAGAGAGAATGGAAAGCCCCGAGCAACCAGGAATCCGAGATTGCCTGGCAGACACCGGAAGGCATCGCTGTGAAACCAGTATTCACGGCGGCCGATCTGGAGGGGCTCGATTTCCTCGACACCCGCCCCGGCATGGCGCCGTTTCTGCGCGGGCCCTATCCTGCGATGTACGTCACGCAGCCGTGGACGGTGCGCCAATATGCCGGGTTTTCGACGGCGGAAGACTCTAACGCATTTTATCGCCGCAACCTTGCTGCCGGACAAAAGGGTCTGTCGATCGCATTCGATCTGGCCACGCACCGCGGCTATGACAGCGATCATCCGCGTGTGGTGAGCGATGTCGGCATGGCCGGTGTCGCAGTAGATTCCATCCTTGATATGCGCACGTTGTTTGACGGCATTCCGCTCGACCAGATGAGCGTGTCCATGACCATGAACGGCGCCGTCCTGCCGATCCTGGCTTTGTATATCGTGGCGGCGGAAGAACAGGGCGTGAAGCCTGCGCAACTTACCGGAACGATTCAGAACGATATCTTAAAAGAATTCATGGTGCGCAACACCTACATCTTTCCGCCCATGCCGAGCCTGCGCATCATCTCGGACATCTTCGCCTACACGTCTCAGCACATGCCGAAGTTCAATTCCATTTCGATCTCCGGCTATCACATGCAGGAAGCCGGAGCGACTGCCGACCTGGAACTGGCCTATACATTGGCCGACGGCGTGGAATATGTGCGCACCGGACTAAAAGCCGGGCTCGATATTGACGCATTTGCACCGAGGTTGTCGTTCTTTTGGGCGGTCGGCATGAACTTCTACATGGAAGTCGCCAAGATGCGCGCCGCGCGCCTGCTATGGGCAAAGCTGATCAAGCCGTTCAATCCTAAGAGCGACAAATCGCTGAACCTGCGCACGCACTGCCAGACATCGGGCTGGAGCCTTACGGCACAGGACGTCTACAACAACGTCGTGCGGACCTGTGTAGAAGCCATGGCGGCGACGCAAGGGCATACACAATCGCTGCACACAAATGCGCTCGACGAAGCTCTGGCCCTACCTACGGACTTCTCGGCGCGGATCGCGCGCAATACGCAGCTGTTCATCCAACAAGAGACGGGGACAACCCGCGGCGTCGATCCTTGGGGCGGCAGTTATTACGTTGAACGCTTAACCTACGAGCTAGCGCAAAAGGCCTGGATGCATATTCAGGAAGTCGAAACGCTAGGCGGCATGGCCAAGGCGATCGAAACCGGCATTCCGAAATTGCGCATCGAAGAGGCGGCTGCGCGCGCACAAGCGCGGATCGATTCTGGCCGGCAGACCGTGGTCGGCGTTAACAAATATAAGCTGGATGCGACGGAAGACATTCCTGTGCGCAGCGTCGATAATAGCGCCGTGCGCGCGGCGCAGTTGGAGAAACTGCAACGGCTGCGTGCGGAGCGCGATGAAGCTGCTTGCCAAGCAACACTCGACGCTTTGACGCGCGCCGCAAAAACCGGCAAGGGGAACCTGCTGGAGCTGGCTGTGAATGCGGGGCGTGCGAAAGCCACTGTGGGCGAAATCACCAGCGCGCTGGAAAAGATCTATGGCCGGCATATAGCCGAGATCAAATCCATCTCCGGCGTGTATCGTAAGGAAGTGGGAGCGGGGAAAGACGTGGAGAACGTATTAAAAATGGTCGAGACCTTCGCCGAGAAGGAAGGCCGACGCCCGCGCATTTTAATTGCGAAGATGGGCCAAGACGGTCACGACCGCGGCCAAAAAGTTATCGCTTCCGCCTTTGCCGACTTAGGGTTCGATGTCGACATTGGTCCTTTGTTTCAAACACCCGCCGAGGCCGCGAAACAAGCGGTGGAGAACGACGTACACATCATCGGCGCATCATCGCTGGCTGCGGGTCACCTGACTTTGGTGCCCGCGTTGAAAGACGCATTGAAGAAACTGGGGCGCCCAGACATCCTCGTGGTAGTGGGTGGCGTGATACCGCCGCAAGATTTCGATGCATTGTATAAAGCCGGCGCCGCTGCGATCTTCCCGCCCGGCACCATTATCAGCGAGGCCGCTGTGGGCTTGCTGCAAAAGCTAAACACAGCGCTGGGCCACTAGACGTGTCGCCGACGCAAACAAAGCTAACGGCTGCAGAATACGCTGAGGGCGTTCTTTCGGGCGACAGAGCGCGCCTCGCGCAAGCAATAACGCTTATTGAGTCACGCAACGCCGATCATCAACAGATAGCCCAAGAGATGCTGGTGACGTTGCTGCCCAAGGCCGGCAACAGTTTGCGTATCGGTGTGAGCGGACTGCCGGGTGCCGGCAAAAGCACTTTCATCGATGCGTTCGGCAGCATGCTGACGGCGGCTGGACACAAGGTCGCCGTACTGGCGGTAGATCCGACGTCGTCGCGCACTGGCGGCAGCATCCTGGGCGACAAAACGCGTATGGCGCGGCTGTCGCAAGATGCCAATGCATTTATTCGTCCCTCGCCCACAGGCGGAACATTGGGCGGTGTGGCGCGCGCGACGCGGGAGGCGATTTTGATCTGCGAAGCTGCCGGCTTCGATATTATTCTGGTGGAGACCGTCGGCGTGGGGCAAAGCGAGATCACCGTTTCAGAAATGGTCGATTTCTTCCTGGTGCTGATGATCGCGGGCGGCGGCGACGAATTGCAGGGCATCAAGAAGGGTGTGCTGGAGGTCGCGGATATGATCGCCATTACCAAGGCCGACGGAGATAATGCCACCCGCGCCAAAGTTACAGCTTCTGACTATCAGCATGCGATGCGAATTATTACGCCAGCCAGCCCAACGTGGACTCCAGAGGTCGTGACGGTGAGCGCGGTTGAAAACAAAGGCCTCGATATTCTTTGGGAGAATATCCACCGTCATCGCACGTTGCTGGCGGCAAGCGGCGAACGTGAGGCCAAGCGCCAGGCGCAGATGATCCGCTGGATGTGGGCGATGGTTGAAGACCGGGTGATGACCAGCTTGAAATCGGAATCACACGTGAAGTCTTTGGTGCCAGATCTGGGAAAAGATATCGGCGCTGGCAAATTGACGCCGGCGCTGGCGGTAGAGAAGATACTCAAAGCTTTCGGGATGTAATCGCGGGGGAGACGGCGATGAAGATATGCGCGGCGGTACGCTGGATTTTATGCGCGAGTGTGGTTTTGACCATCTCCGGCGCGCGTGCCGAAACCGATGCGGAGCTGCTCGCCCGCGCGCATGCAATTCACGACAGGGTGATTACGATCGACACGCACGTCGATATTCCGCCCGACTTCTCGACCGATGCCTACGATATGATGAAACCCGGTCCGCGCGGCCAGCAGGTGCATTTGCCGACATTGAGCAGCGGCGGGCTCGATGCGCCGTTTCTCATCGTATTCGTGGAGCAGGGCGAGCGCACAACGGCCGGTTGCGCTAAAGCGCTGGCAGATGCTTTTGTAAAGTTTGCCGCGATCCACAAACTGACGGAGCAACTTTATCCCGATAAAATCGAACTCGCTGTGAGCGCCGCCGACGTGCGGCGTATTCACGCTGCCGGGAAAAAAGTCGCGCTGATCGGCATGGAGAACGGCTTTTCCATGGGCAAGGATTTGCGCCTACTGGATCAATTCCACGATTATGGCGCACGTTATTTCGGCTTAGTGCATAACGGCCACAACGACCTCGCGGATTCCGCGCAGCCCGACAAAAAGCGTAACGAACCTGCGAGCGAGTGGAACGGAATATCGCCGCTCGGCAAGCAGGTGGGAAAACGCCTGAACGAGCTGGGCATTATGGTCGACGTGTCGCATTCCTCGGACAAGGCCACACACGACATTTTGGCGGCATCAAAGGCACCCGTGATCGCCAGCCATTCGGGCGTAAAAGGCGTTTACGATCATCCGCGCAATTTAAGCGACGAGAACTTGGAGGGCATTAAACGCTCTGGCGGCGTGGTGCAAATCATCGCTTTCGACACTTACTTGCACACCCAAACACCGGAAAAAGCTGAGGCTATTAAGGCGTTGTCTCAGGAGATGGGAATGAAGACTCGGGACGACATGCTCAAAATGACGGCCGACCAAAGCAAAGCCTATGATGCCCGGATGGCCGAAATCGACAAGATGTGGCCAAAGGCGAATGTGCGAGACTATGTCGACCATATCGATTATGCCGTGAGGAAGATCGGGGTCGATCATGTCGGCATTTCCTCGGATTTCAACGGCGGCGGCGGAATCGACGGCTGGAGCAATGCCGGAGAAACTTTCAACGTCACGCTGGAATTGGTGAAACGCGGTTATAGCGAAGGGGATATTGCGAAAATCTGGGGCGGAAACCTGCTGCGTGTCATGGAGCAGGTTCAGAAACTCGCGATCAAACAAAAAACGCCATAAATGAGCCGCCGCAAACCGCCCACACCGCTGACGATTGGTCAGCACCTTACTGTCGCCAGCGCGCGCATGCTGTTCGGTGCTATGACCAGCGCCATGTGCTTAACGCGCGGCTTTCACCCGCCCGGCTGGGATACGCTCCGTTACGGCCTGCACCGCGAAGAGACGCTAGATTATTTGGCTGTAGACGAGAACGGTCCCCACCATGCGCCCGTGGTATTTATCCACGGCGGCGGCTGGATGATGGGATCGACCGACGCCTACTCGCACGATCTTTTGTTTTTGGGTGAAGCCGGATATCCGGTGTTCAATGTTGAATATCCGAAAGCGCCCGATCATCCGCATCCCGGCATTTTGCAGTCGGTGTTTAGCGCGCTGAAATTTATCAAACAGACCTTTCCTGATATCAAAGCCGCACATCTGATGGGAGATTCCGCGGGCGGAAATCTTGCCGTCATGGCGGCGCTCAAGATTGCGAACCCCGCGCTTCTAAAAACGATCCTGCCCGACCTAAACGTCGCCGATGTGCCAAAGGTGCTGAGCGTGATCTCGCTTTATGGCGTGATGGATCGGCAAACGTGCCTGGATGGGTCAATCTTCGGTGCCGATACGATGATCGAATCCTATGCGGGGCCGGGAGCGCTGGGCGAAACCGTGGACGAGCATCACGCGATTACGCCGATGGACCTGACATTTAAGAAACACCCGCCGTGCTTGCTGATTTGCGGCGACGCCGATCCGCTGTTGGTCTCGCAGGAACGCTACGCCAAGCACTTACGTGCTGAGGGTCACAAAGTGACCTCTAAAGTTTATGCCGGCGGCATCCACGGCTTTTTCAATCTGACCGACAGCCGCCCGAAAGCCCTGAGCAGACAGGATATTCTCGCGTTCCTCGGCGGCCTCAAAAGCTAAGGCTATTTGTCCGCCGCGAGCAGGCCGTACAGATCGGGGCGTCGATCCCGGAAAAATCCAAAGGCAGCGCGGTTGCGGTGGATTTCAGCAATGTCGAATTCGGCGGTGATAACACCGGTATCAGCGCGACCCAGTTCGGCGACCTTATCGCCGCGATGGTTGGCGATGAACGATGCGCCGTAAAATACCTGACCATGTTCGTTGCCGATGCGGTTGGCCGCAACGACGGGCACCACATTGGAAACAGCATGACCAACCATAGCGCGCTGCCAAAGGTCTTTGGTATCAAGCTCGGCGTTGTCGGGTTCTGAACCGATGGCGGTGGGATAAAACAGAATGTCGGCGCCCAGAAGCATCATGGCGCGCGCGGTTTCCGGGAACCATTGATCCCAGCAGATACCGACACCGATTTTACCGAACTTGGTTTCCCAGGCTTTGAACCCGGTATTGCCGGGCCGGAAATAGAATTTTTCTTCGTAGCCCGGACCGTCGGGAATGTGGCTTTTGCGATAGACGCCCATGAGCTCGCCGCCGGCATCGATCATGGCGAGGCTGTTATAGAAGTGCTGGCCATCGCGCTCGAAGATCGAAGCCGGGATGGCGACATTGAGTTTCTTGGCAAGCGCCGCGAGTTTGACCGTGACCGGGTGTATCGCGGCGGGAAAGGCGCTATCGAAATGCTTTTCTTTTTCCTCACGGCAAAAATAGTGTCCCTGCAGCAGCTCGGGCGGCAGGATGACCTGCGCGCCTTGCTTCGCGGCCTGTTCGATAAAGCCTGAAATGCGGTCGATGTTCTCCGCCATATCGTCGGAGAAGGCACATTGGATGGACGCGACCTTAATCTTGCTCATCGTCAAACCTTCGGCTGCTGCTGGGTAATGCAGTGGAAAGAGCCGCCGCCGGTTATAACATGTCCGGCGGGCAAACCTATCGTGCAGCGGCCAGGGAAAGCCTTTTCGATGGCTTTCACTGCGGCGTCATCGGTGGCGCTGCCGTAGAGCGGCACAATCACCGTGGTATTGCCGATATAAAAGTTCATGGAACTGGCGGGAATAACATCGCCGTCTTCATTTTCAACGCGGCCAGGCGAAGGCACAGTCACAACCTCGAGCTTACGGCCATTGATGTCGGTGGCGGCCTTCAAGTCGGCGATGATGGCCTTCAGGGCGTCGGTGTTCGGATCGTCGGTGCCGGCAGGCTCCATGCACATGACAACGCCGGGGGCTATGAAGCGGGCGATATTGTCGACATGGCCGTCAGTGTGATCGTTAGCAAGGCCATCACCGAGCCAAATCATCTTTTGAATGCCGAGAGACGCGTACAACCGTTCTTCGATCTCACGCTGAGATAAATGCGGGTTGCGGTTGGCATTGAGCAGGCATTGGCGCGTGGTAAGGCAGCTACCCTGCCCGTCCACATCAATTGAGCCGCCTTCTAAAACCCAGGCATTGGCGGTCGCGGGAACGCCGGTACGCGCGGCAACAAAAGGCGCGACCAAGTCGTCGCCTTCGAGGAGGTACTTACCGCCCCAACCGTTGAACTGAAAACAGGCCGCGCCGAGTTTGGCGGCGCCGCGCACAAAAATTGGCGCGGTATCGCGCAGCCAGATGTCGCCGAAGGTGGCGGGAACGATCTCGGCACCGGTTCCGGCAAGAGCTGCGGTGGCAGAGGCGACCGCTTCGTCGCCGCAAGCGAGGATTTTAAGTGCTTCGCCACGCGGCTTGCCGCCGTCGACATCGGCGATGGCTTTAAACAATGCGCCGACTTGGGCGCGCGCGGGCTCCAGATCCTCCAGCCATAAGTCGGCATGGCTGGGCCAAGCGGACCAGACGGCGCTGTGCGGTTCCCACTCTGCGGGCTGCATGAAATCGGGTTTTGTCATGAAACGTCATCTACTGTCTCGCGACCCGTCATGCAATGACGGAATCATGAAAATCCGGCGAAGCGTGTATAAAGAGCCATGTCCTCGGGAAACCTGACCGCTGATCGCCGCTTTGCCTATGCGCTGCTTCTGCGCCGCGACGGCGATGCTGAAGCCGCCGCCGACGTGCTGGCACAAACATTGGAACTGGTGCCGGACTGGGCCGAGGGACGCTTCGCCCTGGCCGAGACGCTGGCCGAAGCCGGGCGCAAATACGACGCCATCGCGGCTTTTGAGAATTACCTTACGGCTGATCCCGCCGACTCCATGGGGGCTGCGATCAAGTTGGCTTTGCTGACGGAAGCCGCGCCTAAACAAATGCCGGAAGCTTATTTGCGCAGGCTCTTCGACGAATACGCGCCGCGTTTCGAGAAAGCCCTGTTGGAAAAATTACGCTATCGCGCGCCGGAAATTTTGCGGGCGGCAATAGATACCGTGCAACCGGACGGAACCTTCGCGCGCGCATTCGACTTGGGCTGCGGCACGGGACTGATGGGCATGGCTTTGCGGGATCGCGCAGGCTGGCTGGGCGGTGTGGACCTGGCACCCGCTATGGTGCGCGGCGCAGAAGACAAAAACATCTACGATCAGTTGCTGGTTGGCGACATGGTGGCGGCGGTTTTGGCTTTAGGTGAGCCGTGCGACCTGATGGTAGCCGCGGATGTACTGACGTATGTGGGCGACTTGACCGACGTTATGCATGCGGTGCGCGCGCGACTAACGTCGGAGGGTCTGTTTGCCTTCACCGTCCAGCGGCATGAGGGCGACGGTTTCGTGCTGGGCGCGGAACACCGTTTCAGCCATAGCCGCACTTATATCGAAGATATCGCGGCAACCGCGCAGTTCTCGATTTCGTATTTAGAGAACGCCGTCAGCCGCCAGGAAAAGGGCGTCGACGCGCCCGGTCTCGCGGCGGTATTCCGCGCACGCTAATCTAGCTGCAGCACAATCGCTTTTAAGTAAGCGCTTTCCGGCAGCAGCGGGTGAATGGGGTGATCGGGCGACGCACCCGAAATGCGGATGATGCGCCCTTCCCGTCCGGCGTCGGTAAGGCCGCGCGCGACAGAGGTTATGAATTCCTCGAGCGGTGCGTTGTGGCTGCACGAAGCCATGAACAAAATTCCGCCGGGCGCGGTGACGCCTGCGCAGAGGCGCGCCAACTTGCGGTAGCCCTGCATGCCGGCCTTGAGATCTTTCTTTGATTTCACGAAGGCCGGGGGATCGCCAATGACGACATCCCAGCTCGCTTTCCGGCCAAGCGCGGCTTCAAGGAATGGAAACACTTCGGCACGTTCGAAAGCGCACGTTTTGGCGACGCCGTTTTCATGCGCGGCTTTGGCGGCAAGTTCCAGTGACGGCGCGGAGCGATCAACACCGAGAGCCGATGAAGCCCCCACCCGGGCCGCCGGCACCGCGAAGCCGCCGGTATGCGTATAAAGATCGAGAAACGTCGCGCCCTTGCTGAGCGCGGCCATAAAAGCGTGGTTGTCGCGCTGGTCAAAAAACCAACCGGTCTTCTGGCCGGACATGAGATCCGCGAAGAAGGTGACGCCATTCTCCTCGACTTTTACGGGGCCATCGACCGTGCCCGCGAGAAGGCGCACTTCCTCGTCCAAGCCTTCCAGTGTGCGGGCGGCATTGTCGCCTCGCAGAATGACGGTACGTGCGCCTGCGATGCTTTGCAGAACTGCAGAAATTTGATGGGCCAGCAGGTTCATGCCTGCGGTATTGGGCTGCATCACGAAGGCATCGCCGAAACGGTCGATAATCAGACCAGGCAAGCCATCAGCCTCGGCATGGATCAAGCGGTAGTACGGTTTGTCGAACAGGCGATCGCGGAGTTTGAAAGCGGCCTGAAGGCGCTGTGAGAGAAAATCCGCGTCGATGGCGGTGTCGGGTTGGTGCGCAAGAACGCGGGCTGAGATCAGGGTGCGCGGATTGAACTGCGCCGTGGCAAGCGCCTGCCCCCCGGCATCGGCAAGGGTGACGACCGTGCCCGCCGGTAGCGCTTTGGCCGCGGGGTCCATTTCGACTTCGTTGGAATAGACCCAAGGATAGCCCGTGCGCAGGCGCTTATGGGCGCCAGGCTTGAGCTTCAAACGTGGGTGACGAGTCGGGGGCAAGGTATTTTGCGACATGGGCGCGCACATTAAAGCGCCTTGTAAGGGATTGCACCCCCGTCGTGGATCGGCCAAAACCGGGGGATGGACTCTGCACCTTCCGCCCCGCCCATGATTGCTGCCTACAAAGCCGCGCGCGTGCGGCTGGCGTTGTGCGCCGTCTTCTTTGCCCTGGGCCTCATGGCGGTCTATGCCAAACAGGGCTTGGTGGTTTTGCTGATCCTGTCTATCGCTGCGCAGACCGGCGTGCTTGAGGCGCTGGACGCCTTGCGGGACTACAGCCGAAATTTAATTGTGCAGATTGGCATGCTGTTTACGGCATGGGCGGCTGTGTCGCTCTTCTGGACACCACACCCCGGCTTCGATTTTGTGCGCGTATTGCTGGTACTGGTGATGGGCCTGCTGTTGATCAGCGCCGTGCGCAAGATGCCGGAGGCCGATGCGGCGCGCGCAGTAAAATGGGCCATGATCGGTAGCCTTTTAATGGTTGCCTTCCTCGGACTTGAAGTCTGGAGTGCCGGAGCCTTCTTGAGGATCGGCGCACCCGATTGGGGACCGTTGCCGCCGGGCCAGACCGACCCGCTGTATGAGATCGCTTCGCGCGGTACAGCGATTTTGGCACCGCTGACATTTGTGTATGCCCAACTGGTCTATGCGAAGGCCGGTCGGTTTGGGCTCGCAGCGCTGTTCGTGGTAGCCGCGCTGGCGGTGTGCGCGTCCTCGACCATCGATGCCGCATGGGTCGCGATTTTAGCGGGCGCGATCGGCTTTGGCGTGACGTTGCGCTTGCCGCGCTTTGCCCTGGTAGCCCTGTTCGGCGGATTGATCGCTTACGCCGTATGGGCGCCGGTCATTTCAACGACGCTTCTGACGCCGGAAACCATAGGCGTCGACAGCGGCAAAGCGATGGTCGGCACGGCCTCGCGCGTCGGCATTTGGCACAAGGCATCACAGCTTATCGCGCAACGACCGGTGGTGGGTTACGGCTTCGATTCAACACGTGTACTGGCGAAAGCCGCGCAAGGTGAAGTAACGCCCGGCACACCGTGGCTGGCGTTGCCGTTGCATACGCATAATGCAGTGATTCAGATTTGGCTGGAGTTGGGCGGCGTAGGAATCGCGATAGTCATCGCCATGCTGGGCGCCGCAGCGCGTGCCTTATGGCCGATGACAGCTGAGCCGACACGATTGGCCGTGACGCTTGCGACCATCGCCAGCACGGCAGTGATGATCCTGACCAGTTACGGCGTCTGGCAGCATTGGTGGATTGCGACGTGGATGTTTACGGCGGCCCTGCTGGTGCTGGCCCTGCGAAACCTTAAAAAGGTTTCGCTACCACAAGCAGCACAATAAATATCATCAGCAGCGTCGGCACTTCGTTCATGATGCGGAAGAATTTAGCCGGGCGCGCGTTGCGGTCGTTGGCAAAATCCTTCTGCCATTTCTCCATCATGCCATGCGTTGCCCCCAAGCCCAGAACGAAAGCCAGCTTCAGCCAGATCCAGCCCATGGACCAGTCGACGACGCCAGGCATGGACAACAGCGCGCCGCCGAAAATGAACGTGGCGACGGAGGCCGGGCGCATGATGATTTTCATGAGCCTGCGTTCCATGCCCTTCAGCATTTCGGACGCTTCTGACCCAACCGCAACCTGTGTGTGATTGATAAAGAGGCGCGGAAGATACAAAAGGCCGGCCATCCAAGAGATGACCGAAATAATGTGCAACGCCTTGAACCACGGATACATTTCGGCCATGCGGCTTCTCCCCCTTTTATAGCTTTATGGCCACTTCGCGACCGGCGGCATGCTCATGAGATACGCCTCAGGATTGGCGTCGGTGACAAAGCCGAATTTTGTACCGCGATCATAGACCAGATTGAATTCGACATAGCGGCCGCGTTTGACGAGCTGCGCATCACGGTCGGCTTCGGTGAACGGCATATCCTTGCGGCGACGGACGATACGCGGATAAATGTCGAGGAAAGCTTCACCGACAGAGCGCTGAAATACGAAGTCTGCCGCTTGGTTGCCGCTATCAAGATCGTCAAAGAAAATACCGCCGACGCCGCGCGGTTCCTTGCGGTGGGGTAGATAAAAGTATTTATCGCACCACTCTTTGTATTCCTTGTAGGCGTCGGCGCGATAGCCGTCGCAAGCCTGCTTCAGGCTGGCATGGAAGTCGGCAGTGTCTTCGTCGAACGGAAACGTGGGCGTGAGGTCCGCGCCACCGCCAAGCCACGTCTTGCTGGTGGCCATAGAGCGAATGTTCATATGCACGGTGGGTACAAACGGGTTTGCCATATGCGCCACAAGCGAAATACCGCAGGCCGCGAACTTACCGCCGGATTCTTTGGCGCCCGGCATCTGAGCGATGCCCTGCTCGCTGGCCGTTCCCCATACGTGACTGACGTTGACGCCGACTTTTTCGAAAACCTTGCCGCGCATGACACGCATGTATCCGCCGCCCTTAAGCCGGTGGCCGGGTTCGCGCGTCCAATCATTACGCTCGAACTTGCCGCCGCCGTCCAACTCCTCGAACGCAACGATAATGCGCTCCTGAAGATCGCGGTAGAATTTCACCGCTTCAACGGTAAAGCCGGTTTCCGGGTCAGCGGTGGGGGTAATCGTATTCATGGCTAGGCTTTCGCGGAACGCTCGTGGACGTAATCGACCAAACGCGCGACGGTATCGGGATCGGTCTCGGGCCAGATGCCATGGCCGAGATTGAAGATATGGCCCGGTCCCGGACCGATGTCGGTGAAAACTTCATCAACACGCTTCTTGAGTTCAGCCGGCGGCGAGAACAGGTGGGCCGGATCGAGATTGCCCTGGATGGCGCGTTGAGGACCGAGAATTTCGCGTGCGCCGCCAAGCGACGTGCGCCAGTCGAGTCCGACGACATCGACATCGAGCGTCGCGATATATTCAAGACTGCCACCGCACTGATTAGCGAAATAAATCAGCGGCACGCCCAAATCCTTGAGGCCTTCGATAATTTTTTTCACGGGCGGCAGAGCAATGCGCTTGTAGTCGCTGGGACCCAGTAGGCCGCCCCAGGATTCGAACAGCATAAGCGCCTGGGCGCCGGCATTTACTTGGGCACGGAGATACACGATCATGGCGTCGGCGAGCTTATCCAGCAGGCGTGCGGAGATTTCCGGCTCAGCCTGAGCAAAGGCGCGCGGCACAGAGAATTCTTTGGAAGGCTTTCCGGCCACCAAATACGAGAACAGCGTAAACGGCGAACCGGCGAAGCCAATGAGCGGCACATGTGCGGGCAGCCCGGCGCGCGTCAGTTTGACAGCTTCAAGCATGAAGGGCACATCCTGCTCGGGAACCAGCGGACGCAGCTCTTCCACCTGCTTTAGTGTGCGGATCGGCGTGCCGATAACCGGGCCCGGCGCATATTCCAGATCCACACCCATGCCTTCAATAGGCACCATGATGTCGCTGAAGATGATCGACGCATCCAAAGCAAAGCGCCGGATTGGCTGCAGTGTGACTTCGGCGGCCAACTCGGGCGAGCGCGTAAGTTCAGTGAAGCCGACCTTTGAACGTATGGCCCGATATTCCGGCAGATAGCGGCCCGCTTGGCGCATGATCCAGATGGGCGTATGCGCGACAGGTTGGCGGCGGCAGGCAGCGAGGAATGTCGGAAGAGCAGTTTCGGTTTTGAGCGCGGGCGAGGACATGAGAAAAGGGTTTCCTTATTTCGTGGCCGCTTGGCGGCGCGCGTTGGCTTGTTCAAGGACGCGCCAGGCGCCCTTTTCAAGAAGTTCGGTAGCGACTCTCACGCCGAGCGCTGCTGCGTCCGACACCGGCGCAGCGGCTTGCGCCGAGACAAAATCAGAGCCGTCGAGATTACAGGCTGCGGAATAGAGCGTGACCGTATCTGCATTGATCGTCGCCAACGCCCCCACAGGCACCTGGCAGCCGCCTTCTAGCTTGCGCAGCAAACCGCGCTCGGCCTCGGCGGCGATGCGAGAGGCGACGTGGTTGAGCGGCAGAATCCATTTATCGGTGTCAACATCGCCCGCGCGCGTACAGATGCCGACGATTCCTTGAGCGACCGCTGAAGGAAACTCTGGTGTCGGCAGGCGCGCTGAAATGCGATCACCGAGGCCGAGGCGCTTCAATCCAGCAGTGGCGAGAATGATGGCGTCATATTCACCGTCATCGAGCTTGCGAATACGTGTCGGCACGTTACCGCGTAATTCCATATGCTGCAGATCGGGACGCGCGTAGGCGAGGAAAGCGCGGCGGCGCAAGCTGCTGGTGCCGATGCGCGCGCCTTTGGGTAGGGACGCGAGATCGCCGCCGCTGCTGGTCACAAGTGCATCACGCGGGTCCTCGCGTTCGAGCACTGCCGTCAGCGCAAGGCCCTCGGTCATGACCGTCGCAAGATCCTTAAGGCTATGAACAACGACATCGACCTCTTTATCTAACTGCGCGCGGTCGAGCTCGGCGGTAAAGAAGCCCTTGCCCGGCGTTTGCCAAAGCGGAATGTTCTGCTGCAGATCGCCTTGGGTTTTGATGATGACGAGTTCCACCGGCGGCGCGCCGGGCAGCGTGCGGATGAGGCGCGCGACTTCTTCCGCCTGCCAGAGTGCGAGCGCCGAACCGCGCGTGCCGATTTTTAATTTCCGGCTCATGATTCGCCTTCCGGCAAGAAGCGATAGCCGACGCCGCGCACCGTCAGGAAGTGACGTGGGTTATGCGGGTCACGCTCGAAAATCTTGCGCAGCCGCAGAATGAAGTTATCGACTGTGCGCGTAGAGGGATACACCTCGCAGCCCCAGACCTTTTCCAACAGGTCGTCGCGCGTGACAACTTCGCCTGGTTTCTCGGCAAGGACCTTCAAGATCATGGCTTCTTTTTCGGTGAGGTCGTGAGTCGTACCGTCCCAAGCATGCGCCTGGAAAGTGCGGAAGTTGGCTTCCGAGCCGGCAAACTTCAGGCTGGTTTCGCCAGCGGGACGCGACAGCGAGCTCTTGAACCATTCCCAGCGCCGCAAAATGGCGCGGATGCGCAGCAAAAACTCCTCGAGATGGAAGGGCTTGGTTAGGTAATCGTCACCGCCGGCCTCGAGCCCGCGCACGCGGTCTTGCGGATTACCGCGCGCGGTAAGGAACAATACCGGCGTACTTTTGCCCTCGCTGCGCAGCGCGCGGCAGACCGCGAAGCCATCCATCTGCGGCAGCATCACATCAAGCACGAGAAGGTCGTAGTCGCCTGTAAGCGCCTTCTCTAAGCCCAAACGGCCGTCATGGGCGGTATCGGCCACATAACCTTCGGCGCGCATATTCTCGGCCATGCCTTCGGCCAGATGAAGGTCATCTTCTACAACCAGAATACGGCTGGGACTTTGTTCAGTCATATTTCCTCAAGACTCCTGCGCGACCGGCCAGATCACCGTGAAGGTGGCACCTTTGCCCGGCCCTTCGCTTTGGGCATGGACCCGACCGTTCTCGAAATGCATGAAACGCCGGACAATGAAAAGCCCTAAACCGGTACCTGCAGCGTCGCGGCCGCCGTGATTGTCGATACGGAAGAATTTATCGAAGAGTTTGGCGCCCTGGCCCGGCTCGAAACCCACGCCGGTATCCTTGATGTCAAAAACGGCGTCGCCGCTACCGCCGTGATAGCCGCGAATCGTCACCGTGCCGCCGCCGGTGGGCTTCATAGCGGACATGGCATTTTCAATAAGGTTACGCAGTACGCCGTCCACAGCCATAGGATCGGCCCGCACTTCCAGGCCGGGTGCGATATCAACGTCGAAGTTCACATTTTCACGGCGCGCAATGTCTTCGAGTGTGCCGAGGACGTGACGCACCGCTTCGCCTAAGGACAGGCGTTCTTTGTTCAGGTGCACGCGGCCACGGTCGAGCCGGGCGCTATCGAGGATTTTGGCCACCATATTCTGCATACGGCGAAGGTCATCCAGCATACGTTGCGAAAGCTGCTGGAACCGCACGGGCGACACCTGACGCAGCATCATCGTTTCAAGGGAAAGCTGCAGACTGGCAATTGGCGTCTTGAATTGATGCGATACGGTGGCGAGGAAGTTGTCCTGCTGCGCGCGGATTTTGGCCTCGGTGGTGAGGCCGCGCCACAACACCAAAATCGCCAACGCCTGGACGACCAGGAAGAAACCGCTTTCCCACGCATACTGGTTAACGTGACTGGCTTGCGCCTTGTCGACGTCAGCCAGCGCCGCTTCGGTAAGCGCAGCCACGCCGTTTTCAACATGCGCATGGGGGAAAATATCGCTTACCTGCTGCGGTGAAACCCCGAGATCGTACAGCTTTTGCGCGGCGACCATTTCGTGAGTATAAAGTGTGCGCACTTGATTGGCGTTGTTTGCGGCATAGGACCGCTGATCGACAAACCACCACACCACCTGGGCAACCGAAAACACCTGCAGGAATATGATCGCCATATGCAAGAGACGGGTGCTGTCGATGCGGAATGTGGACTTCATGGGACAGATGCCAATGCATCTTTGAGACCGGCGGCAAACTTCGCGATATCTTCGGGCGTATGCGCGAGAGACAGGAAGAGCACCTCGTAAGCCGAGGGTGGAATATAGATGCCGCGTTCTAACAGCGCATGAAACAGCGGACGGAAGCGCGCACCTGCGCCAGAGTCGACCGCCTCGGCGGCGCGCGGACTTTCGCCTTTCGAGCGCAGCCAAACGAGCGAGCCAATACGTGTGAGGGCCCAGGGTGAATTTTCCAGCACGGGCGCAACGGCGCTTTCAAACTGCGCGCCGAGATCTTCAAGCTTTGCCCAGGCTTTCTCACGTTCAAGGATGCGAAGTGTGGCAAGCCCAGCCGCCATCGCAACGGGGTTTCCCGAGAGCGTTCCGGCTTGATACACCGGACCTTCCGGGGCGATATGCGACATCAGCTGCGCGCTACCACCGTAAGCGCCGACGGGCAGACCGCCGCCAATAACTTTACCAAAAGTCGCAAGGTCGGGCGTGATGCCGTAATACTCGGCAGCGCCGCCTTTGGCGATACGGAAGCCGGAGATGACTTCATCGAATATCAGTAGGGTACCGGACTCGCGCGTCAGACGGCGCAAAGTCAGCAAGTACTCTTTGCGCTGCAAGAGCAGGCCGTTGTTCGCGGGTATCGGCTCAATAATGACGGCGGCGATCCGCTCGCCCTCAGCCGCAAATAACGCGCTGAGTTTTTCTTCGTCATCCAAAGGTAGAACCAGCGTCAACGCGGCGAAGTCTTTCGGCACGCCGGCGGAAGACGGCTGACCGGCGGTGACAAGACCCGAACCTGCTGCCACCAACAGATGATCGGCGTGGCCGTGATAACAGCCTGAGAACTTGACGATGAGATCGCGTCCCGTAGCGCCGCGCGCGAGACGGATCGCGCTCATGGTCGCTTCGGTGCCGGATGATACGAACCGCACTTGTTCAAGGCCCGGATAAGCTGCAGTAACGGCTTCAGCCAATTCGATTTCGGCGCGGCAGGGCGCACCAAAGGTCGTACCCAGTGCGGCTTTGTTCTGGATGGTTTCAATGACCTCGGGGTGACTATGGCCGAGAATCAGCGGCCCCCAAGAGCCAACAAAATCGAGATAGCGTGTGCCTTCCTCGTCAATGATATAGGCGCCTTCGCCGCGCGAGATGAAACGCGGCGCGCCTTCTACCGCGCGAAAAGCGCGTACCGGCGAATTGACGCCGCCAGGCGTGACGCGGCGCGCACGGTCGTAAAGCTCAGCATTGGTCTCTTTCGTCACAACAAACTCTCCTTACTTCTCATCTTCGTCGCCGAGGGATTCCTGCATGCCGTCTAAAAATGCCTGCACAGCGGCGGGACCGGACGCCGCCGCAAGTGCGCGCAGACCTTTAATGGGAGCATGGGCCATGCGACGCGCAAAGGCTTCCGCCCATTTATCCAAGTCGGCGGTTTTCTGAACACGGCGCAGACTTTCTACGGCGGCTTGCTGATACTGCGTACTCAAACGCTGCAACAAGGCTGATGCTTCGCGCACCGCATATTCGCTGCGCAGACGCTCCAAATGTTCGTCGATCACGACGCGGGCCGAAGCCAACTCGCCGAGCTTGGCGGTGCGTCCGGACGCTGCATCGGCGATCACCTCATCCATGCCGACCCTGTGCAGACCTGCTTGCTCGGCGGCATCGGCATCGATGTTCGGTGGAACGCCCAGATCGATGAGCAGCGGCTTTTTATCGGCAAGCTTAGCCAGAACCGCTTTATCCAATACAGGTTCAGCACCGCCGACAGCAGTGATAATGACATCAAAATCGGCGGCGTTTTGCTTGAAGTCGTCGAGCGATTGGGCCGCGGCTTTGACTTCAGCGGCAAATTCCTGCGCCGTCTCGAGCGTACGATTAACGATGACCATGGGAATGTGACGCGCCATGAAGGCGCGCGCGCAATGGCGCGTCATGGCCGAAACGCCGATCAGTGCTATGCGACCGGCGCGGGTGCCGAGATGTTCGAGCGCGCGCTTGACGGCGAAATTGGCGAGAGAGTCGGCGTTGCTTGGCCGCGCGGCCTGTTGATGGACATCCTGCGCGGCGCGTAAGGCTTCGCCGAAAATGTAATCGAGCTGCGGACCGCAGGTGCCGGCGGCACGCGCCGTAGTCCAGGCGCCGCGCACCTGGGCGTAAATCTCACGCTCTCCGGCTTGGGCCGAGTCCAGTCCCGAGGCGACCAGGAACAGGTGCTCGACCGCGCCTTCGTCGGTCCAGGCGCGAAAAATACGCCGCGTCTCGGTTTCCGCCAGCGGCGTAGACGTCAGCAAGCGCCCAAGCTTATCGCGGCAGGATTGCACGGCCAGAGGACTGTCACCGGCCAGGACGAACTCAATACGATTGCAGGTGCCGATATAAGCGAGTTCCTGCGCACCGATTTCCGCCGCCAGTTCGGGCAGGCGCCGCGCAATTTGGTTTTTCGGCAGGGCTAACTGGCCCAGCCGTTCAACACCGGCGGTTTTGTAGGAAGCGCCTATGAGTGCGAATCGATTCATGCTGGGTCGATAACATAGCCGCCGTTAAGAATTGTCACGGCAATGTCAAAGCCGTCACGCGACCATAGAAATTTGGCGCTTTTAGCACTGCAACGGTCTGTGGCATATCCTTTGATCATGACCGAACGCTTAGCCATTATCGTCTTCAACCTCGGCGGCCCCGACAGTCCCGCCGCCGTGCGGCCGTTTCTGTTCAATCTGTTCAACGATCCGTCGATCATTCCCCTGCCCGCCCCGGCGCGCTGGCTGTTTGCGACCTTGATCTCGACTCTGCGAGCAAAAAAATCGCGCGGCTATTACGCCCAGTTGGGCGGGAAATCCGTATTGCTGCCGGAAACAGAGGCGCAGGCGCAGAGCTTGCAAGATACCCTGACGCGCACAGGACAAGACGGGAAAGTCTTTGTGTACATGCGCTATTGGCATCCGATGGCACGCGAGGTCGTGGCGGAGGTCAAGGCGTACAACCCAACGCGCATTGTAGTACTGCCGCTCTATCCACAATTCTCCACGACGACGACCGGCACCTCATACACCGCCTTAGAAGCCGAAGCACGCAAGCAATGCCTAACGGTGCCAATGGAGAAACTGTGTTGCTATCCAACATCCGATGGTTTTATCGAACCGATAACTGAACACTTGCGCAATGCTTACGAGAGCGCACGCGCGCACGGCAAGCCGCGCATATTATTCTCGGCACACGGCCTGCCGGAGAAAATTATCGCTGATGGCGATCCCTATGAATGGCAAGTAGCCCAATCAACCAAGGCCGTGATCGCACACCTGAATGTTGCGGATTTGGATTGGGTCATTTGCTATCAGAGCCGCGTAACGCCGGTGAAGTGGCTGGGCCCATCTATTGAAAATGAAATCCGGCGTGCCGGTGCCGACGGCGTGCCAATCATTATCGTGCCGATTGCGTTCGTTTCCGAACATGTCGAGACGCTTATCGAACTGGACGTGACTATGCGCGATTTGGCGGCGGAATGCGGCGTACCGCATTTCGCGCGCCTGGCGGCGGTGCGGGCTGATCAACGATTTATCGGGGCGTTAGCGGATCTTGCCAATTTTCTCCGCGACAAAAAAACGCCGTGTTCGGCGACCGGAAAGCGGATTTGCCCCGCTTCCTTCAGTAAATGTCCGCACGCGGCCTAGCCAATAAAGCGCTTCTTGCGCACGATACTTCGCTTAGAAAATATTGTTGCTCTCCCTGATTTTAAAAAGGGTGCCGCTATGAAAACTGAAGACCTCGTTTATCGTGACGGTACGCTCGATTTAAATGGCTTCATCGCCTACGACGACACCACGTCCGGCAAACGCCCCGGCGTGCTGGTCGTGCACGAGGCCTGGGGCCTTGGTGAACACGCCATGGACCGGGCGAAGAAACTTGCGGCATTAGGCTATGTCGCGTTGGCGGCGGATCTGTACGGCGGACGCCAGCTCGCCAAAAAAATGGAAGAGATGCAAAAGTTGGTGGGCGATTTGTATACAAATCGCCAAAAGCTGCGGGTGCGCGCTCGCGCAGCCCTCACAGCACTTGCAAGCTTGCCACAAGTAGATGCGAACAGATTGGCAGGGATAGGCTTTTGTTTCGGCGGCGCGACGGTGCAGATATGCGTGGTGTCGTTAGCTTTCACGGCGGGCTCGAAACATCGACGCCTGCAAAGCCTGATGAAGTGAAAGCCAAGGTCCTGGTTTGTACGGGCGCGGACGACCCGCTTGTGCCGCCAGAACAGGTTAATGCCTTCCAGAAAGAAATGCGCAAAGCCGGCGCCGACTGGCAGGTGATCAGCTACGGCGGGGCCGGGCATAGCTTTACGAACCCGGCAGCAGACGGCTCAATGGGGCCCAATTTCAAATACCATGAGCCGACCGACCGCCGCGCATGGACGGCCATGCAATATTTCCTGGCGGAAGCCTTCACGTTGTAACAAGGCGTAAAGGCTTGATATATAGGGATTAACCTATATGTGAGGCGTGGCGCCATTGACGGGCCCGTCCCTGTGGCTCACAAGGTCGCGCATGAACGCTGTTACGACGACATCAAAACCGCTCTTTTCCTACCGAAAGCACTGGGCGCAGCGCTTCGGGACGGCGCCCTTTTTGCCGATGTCGCGCGCGGAAATGGATTCATTGGGCTGGGATGCCTGCGACGTCATCCTGGTAACCGGCGATGCTTATGTCGATCACCCGAGTTTCGGGATGGCGATCGTTGGCCGGCTGTTGGAAGCGCAAGGTTTTCGCGTCGGCATCATTGCCCAGCCGGACTGGCAAAGCGCCGAACCTTTCGCAGCGCTCGGGAAACCCACACTCTATTTCGGCATCACCGGCGGCAACATGGATTCCATGGTCAACCGCTACACGTCCGATAAGCGGTTGCGTCACAACGACAGCTACACGCCGGGCGGTGAAGGCGGCAAGCGTCCCGACCGCGCTGTGATCGTATACGCGCAGCGTTGCCGCGAGGCCTTCAAGGATGTGCCGATTGTGCTGGGCGGCATCGAAAGCTCGCTGCGACGCATCGCTCACTACGACTACTGGTCCGATAAGGTGCGGCGTTCAATTCTCGCTGACGCCAAGGGCGACATTCTTTTATACGGCAACGCCGAGCGCGCGATTGTGGAAGTAACGCATCGCCTGGCCAAAGGTGAGAAGCCATCCGATCTCGACGACATGCGCGGCATAGCGCTGTTGAAACCGGCGGTTCCCGAGGGTTGGACTGAACTTCCCGCCGACGACATTGAGTCGAGCGACGAAGGCGCGCGCGCCAGCGGTCCTATGAGCGTGATACGCCTGCCATCATTCGAGCAAGTCGAACAAGATAAGGAAGCTTATGCGCGCGCGAGCCGTGTGCTGCACCGGGAGAGCAACCCCGGCAACGCGCGCCCATTGGTGCAAAAGCACGGCGACCGTGAATTGTGGGTGACGCCGCCGCCAATTCCGCTGACGACGCCGGAAATGGACAGCGTATACGAGCTGCCCTACGCGCGCGGGCCGCATCCTGCTTATGGCGACGCTAAAATACCGGCGTGGGACATGATCCGTTTCTCGGTCACGATCATGCGCGGATGCTTTGGCGGCTGCTCGTTCTGCTCAATTACCGAACACGAAGGCCGTATTATACAGAACCGCTCGGAAGACTCGGTCCTGCAGGAGATCGGCAAAATCCGCGACAAGACCCCAGGCTTTACGGGGATCATCTCGGATATCGGCGGGCCGACTGCGAATATGTATCGCATCGCCTGCAAGGATAAAGAGACAGAGGCTTTGTGCCGTAAGCCATCATGCGTGTATCCGGATATTTGCCCGAACCTGAACACCAGTCATGATTCACTGATCCAACTGTATCGCAAAGCACGCGAGCTGCCCGGCATCAAAAAAGTCATGGTAGCATCAGGCGTACGCTATGACCTCGCCGTGAAAAGCCCGGCTTATATTAAAGAGCTGGTGACGCATCACGTCGGCGGCTATCTGAAGATCGCACCGGAACATACCGAAGCCGGACCGTTGTCGAAGATGATGAAGCCAGGCATCGGCGCGTACGACCGCTTTAAGCAGTTGTTCGACGCGGCCGCCAAGCAGGCCGGCAAAGAATATTTCCTGATCCCCTATTTCATCGCAGCGCATCCGGGCACATCGGATGAAGACATGATGAACTTGGCGATATGGCTGAAGCGACATAAGTACAGAGCCGACCAAGTGCAGACCTTCCTGCCCTCACCCATGGCTCTAGCGACGGCGATGTATCATTCGGGCAGTAACCCGTTGCGACCGATACGCCGCGGCGCGTCGGATCCTGTCAATGCGATCACGGGCCTGCGCCAACGCCGTTTGCATAAAGCGTTCTTGCGTTATCACGACGCCGAGAATTGGCCGCTTTTGCGCGAAGCCCTGAAGAAGATGGGCCGCGCCGATTTGATTGGTCCAGGCAAACACCAGTTAGTGCCGAGCTGGCAGCCAAAAGGTACCGGCGACAACGGCGGCGAAGGCCGGCGCATGGGCCAGAAACACAGGACACAGCGTTTCCTGACCAAAGGCGTGCCGATCCCGCGCAAGTGAGTCTTGTCGCGCCTGCTTCAGGTGCCAAGCATCCGCGCGATAGATTTTACCAGCGGCTTCATGGTGAATGAACTCTCCGGCATGACATCGGCGTGAAAACCGCGGCGTTCCAATTCCGCCGCCATGATCGGCCCGACCGCAGCAATCTTGGTACGACTCAAGCCTAACCGCAGCGCATGGGACAGTTCGTTCTCGCGCGCGACATCTTCTAGGCGCTGGATTTGCGGCGAGCTTGTAAAAGCAATGGCGTCGATGCGCCCATCAGCCAGCTGATGGATGCAATCGATAACCAGGAGATCGTCGGCTTCGGAGGAATAGATATAGGGCGCAACAATATCGACTACGGCGCCTTGGCTGACGAGGAAATCAACCAGCTGGCGATTCGGCTCTTGGCCGTAAATCTGCAGACCTATGTGCCGCCCCTCGATCTTCAATGGCTCTATAATTGCGATAAGCCCGGCGGTGGTGGGAACATCAGTGACAAGATCGGGTTCCAAACCGACCTCGCGCAGAGCGCGAACGGGTTTAGGACCACGCGTGATTTTGCGAACACGGGTAAGAGCGCTGATGAACTCGGCTTTCATACCGACGCGTTCGGCAAAGCCCAGCAACCGGCGCAATCCTTCGCCCGTATAAAAAATCACGTCCTGCATGGTGCCGGCAGCGAGACGCTTGAGCCACGCTTCCACGGGAGCCGCATCGGGCACATCGCGAATGGAAACCAGTGGACACCGCAGGACCACAGCACCTTCGCGTTCCAGCATGCTGGCCAGCAAATCGAGTTCGCGCGATTCAGCGAGCGCGATCCGACGGTTCGTCAGAGAGTCCGTCATCTTGTTCGCTTTCACCACACAGCTCCTATTGTTTTGGCACGGGAGAGTGCGCGTGCAGCCGCCCCCACTCAGAAAATGCGTGGGCACTATCTATTGATGCGCAGCTATCGCAACGCAGTATGCGCGCCGCCCTTTCGCGGGCCAAATAAATATATAATCTTCAAATAGTTATTGAGAAAATTTATGCGACAACGGGTAGGAATCGCATTTTGCGCTGCGATAAAAATCGCGGCGCGCGACCAATTCTCCACCAAATGATGGGGTCTGGACACGCATTACACCCGCCACATCCCCAGCCGACAGGCCGCTCGCGCCGCGAACTAATTGAAAACAAGCCGAATTTCCAATATATTTAAAAGACTCGAGTTCTACGCCTGCCTTGCTGCACGCCTTATAAGGCCTTCCCCAAGACAACGCTGGATTCGGATAAGCTGTGCGATGGTCGCGCAGCGTATATGACGATGCATTCTCCAGGAGGCCAATTTGGCACAAGGTACTGTTAAGTGGTTTAACGCGCAGAAAGGTTACGGCTTCATTCAACCCAGCAACGGCGGCAAAGATGTATTCGTACACATCAGCGCAGTTGAACGCGCTGGCCTCAGCACACTCAACGAAGGCCAGAGCATCAATTATGACGTCGTCAATGAGCGCGGCAAGGATGCCGCCGCGAACTTGAAGGTCGGCTAAGCCGCCAGACGTCGCTTGCGACTAAAAGCCCGGCGCTCATAAAGCGCCGGGCTTTTTATTTGGAGAGAAGATATATGGACTACATCCAATTTGGCCGGACGGATTTGAAAGTCTCGCGCATTTCTCGCAAAATAATCGGCTAAGTGCCGCAGAATGTTTGATGCACAATTTCGTGGGGTTGCGGCGGATTGGCATACCGACTGAAAGCGGGCTGATCTTCATAAGGTCGGGACAGCACGGCTAAGAGCTGTTCGAAGGGTTGAAAGCTCCCGTTATCAACAGCCGCGACGATCATTTCTTCCACCAAATGATTGCGGGGAATGAAAGCCGGATTGACGGCGTGCATAGCCGCACGGCGCGCTTGCGGATCTCCACCCCCTTCCGCGAGTCGTTGCCGCCAACGCACTGCCCACGCATCAAAATCCTTCCGATCAGCGAATAGATCGCCGACCGCACTCTCATCAGGCGCGAGGGCCAGATCACCCAGACCGCGAAACGTGAGCGTAAAGTCCGCGTTGTTGCGGTCCATGCGTTCCAGAAGGTCGAGCGCTAACGCCGTGTCGTCGGGCCGCGGTGTCAGCAAGCCCAGTTTGCGGCAAAGACCGGCGGAATACGACGCCTCGAAGCGTGCCGGAAACCTATCCAATACGCTTTGCGCCGTTTTCACCGCAGCATCTTCGTCCGCGGAAAACAGCGGCAAAAGTGATTCCGCCAACCGCGTCAGATTCCAATGGGCCATCGCCGGTTGATTGGAAAAAGCATAACGCCCCCGCGCGTCGATGGAGCTGTAGACGGTGCCGGCATGGTAGGCATCCATAAAAGCGCACGGGCCGTAATCGATGGTCTCACCCGATACCGTCATGTTATCCGTGTTCATGACACCGTGAATAAAGCCAACCAGCATCCATTGGGCAATGAGGTCGGCTTGCCGCGCGACTATCATATCGAACAGCGCGGCGTAAGGATTCGCGGCACCTACTGCGTCCGGGTAGTGCCGCGCGATAACGTAATCGGCCAGCAGCTTAATGCCCTCGCCATCACCGCGCGCCGCAAAGAATTGGAACGTGCCAACACGAATATGACTTGCCGCGACGCGTGTCAGCACCGCCCCGGGCAAAGGTCTGTCACGCATAACGTATTCGCCTGTTGTTACAGCCGCGAGTGCGCGCGTCGTCGGAATGCCAAGGGCAGCCATGGTTTCGCTGACGACATACTCGCGCAATACCGGCCCCAGCGCTGCGCGGCCATCGCCTCGCCGCGAGAAAGGCGTTGGTCCGGCACCTTTAAGCTGGATCTCGCGCTTCATGCCGGCACGATCGGTCACCTCGCCCAACAAAATGGCGCGGCCGTCACCGAGTTGCGGCACAAATTGTCCAAATTGGTGGCCGGCATAAGCCATAGCCAGCGCGTCGCCGCTCGCGGCGGTACGATTGCCTGCGAGCATCTCCACGCCTTCGGTCGACGCCAGTTTTTCTGGATCCAATCCAAGGTGCTCGGCCAGGTTTTTGTTGACCCGAATAAGCTGCGGCGCGGCCACCGGTGTCGGCTGAATCCGCGCGAAAGACCGTTCCGGCAACCGCGCGTAGCCCGGCTCGAATGCAAAAATCTCCGTAGACTCGGTTAGTGCGGTCATACCAGTTCCAAAGATTCCCATAGTGAAGCCAACATGATGATCATTATGGCGGGATAAAGACGTGTTAATCCAAAGATAATTCTGCCCGACATTACAAAGCGGCTATGTTCTCGAACATGCGGATTTACTCATGATATATCTCTGCTGTCAGATTTGGGCCAGCAAATGCCAAATACTTCACATAGCGCGCGTTTCGTAGATATGTATTCTCGGCGCGGTTTCTTAGGAACGGCTTTTGCGCTGAGTTGCATGACCCTCCATGCAAATGCAGGCGCACCGATTGAGCTACGTATTGCGAGCGTCGGTGATGAGTTGGCTTTCGAGCCTGATCATTTAACCTGTCCAACCGGTGCTTCTGTTAGGCTCATTTTCCATCATGCCGGCGAGATTATTAGTGATCCGCACAATTGGGTATTATTGAAACCCGGAACGGAAGCCGCATTTTTCGCCGATGCCGATAAGCAGAGCGACGTGAAGGCTATACCCGACGGCGACGCGGCCATGGTTCTGACGGCGACGCCGATCTGCGGCAAGGGAGAAATAACAATGGTTGATTTCGTTGCGCCAGCCCCTGGGCAGTACACTTTTGTTTGCTCAGTTCCTGGTCATGGCGAAACCATGCAAGGCGTTCTTACAGTAACCGTATAACAAGGGAGAGATCACAATGGCGATGATGAGAAATATACTGACAAGTATGGGCGCTTTGGCCTTCGTGTGGGCCGCTGCCCCTTCTGCCTATGCCGCTGATATGAAGTCGCCTGACACCGTAAAGAAGTCGCTTGGTACACTTACGCGCGTCGTTGCACACACGCAGCGTCTTATCGACGCCAAAAACTACGACCGCATTCCCCATGAAAACGAAGAGTTTAAGGAAGGCGCCGAAGCCTTAGAAAAAAGCGTCGCCGGCGAGCCGGCCGATTTCAAAACGAAAATCGATCCCCTGTTAAAGCAAGCCGAAGCAGATTCGCAAGCCGTGGCTGATGCTGCCAAAGCCCATGATGACGCAAAACTCGCGAGTACCCACGCGACGTTCGATGCATCGGTAAAAACGGTTGTCGCGGCATTCCCTGCCAGCGTGCAGCCGCCGCCGCCAGCGCCGCCGAAAAAGTAACAATTCATAGAAAGACGTTCTTACGCACTTCAAAAGACCGGTCCCATTTTTTGGGGCCGGTCAGATGAGGTTTCAGCCGGGAGAATTCGGGCGGCGTTGCGCTTCCGCGGACGGGCCATCTCCCGTGGTTTTTTCCATCGTGAAGGTGATTTCGAAGGCGCCCCTATCCGCGAGATACGGACTGCGGTTCAAGCGGCGCACTTGCGTATATCCTTCGCGCGCAACGCGGATATCGAGCTTGGTTGGGTCCACCCGATAGCCAAGTTCGATCATGCCACGGCCGACATCCGCCGTACGATAACGGCCAATAACATCCGTGTAGGTGACGTAAGTAAGAGATGGGTCAGAGCACGTAAGCGTTACCTCGACGCCCTCCAGATAGTTACCATCTCTATCTTTGACGGAGCCGAAGTAGACCAATTCAGTCTGGCCAACAATTTCCACGCCGCCGAAAAACTCATCGCCGTTGGCCAAAGCGCTGCGCGCAAACCCCACGGCCACCCAAAGACTTGCCCCGCCGACAAGGGCCTTGCGCCTTGAAAAATTTCTCATCGGCGAACCGTAAGGTGAATGACTCTCAAGCTATAAAAACGGGACGAGCGAAACTGCCGGGAAATGGGGGCCGAACTATGGGAAATATTCCAGAATTCGGCCCCCGGTTTATTCCCGTTACTGATTCGATGCTGCCTTCATCGTACCCACTGCCGGCACATTACCGTTAGGCTTAAGCGTCATAAGCGCTCCTTGCATGCTGTACCAAATGTCGCCGTGCTCATCGACTTCCATCTTAGGCGTATGACCGCGCAACACAGGGTTCGGATAGTAGGTCCACTGCGTTGTTTTGGGATTGAGCTTGAAAAGGCCGTTATAAGGCTGGCTTTCGGCCCACTGGTTTCCCTGCGCATCCGAGATGGACTCGTAGACTGCGGCAAGTTTCACCGGCAGCTCATAGTACTTTATCGCTCCAGTATCAGGATCAATCTTCACAAGGTTGTTCCCGAAATACTGATTTCCCCAAACTTTGCCGTCCGGATCCACAGTAATGCGGCGGATTCCGTGGCTCAGTTCATAAACCTTCCACTGCTCTGTTTTGAGATCGAACATTGCCGCGGCGGGCGCGCCATATGAAGCGGCCCAAGGACGATCCTTCTGATCGACGGTGATTCCATACCAATTCGCGCCGGCCAGCACGACCCAATCCTTCATTTCCTTTGTCTTGGCATCCATGCGAACCACGCGGCTTTGACCATAGACCTGCGTCGCCCACACATTGCACTTAGAGTCGGCGCGTGCCGTATGCGATCCGCCGCCGCGCGTCGGCATGACATGACGGATAATCGCACCGGTTTTGATATCCATCTCGCCAATCGTATCGTCGGCCATCCCCGTCCAATAAATCTTATCCTTGCACTCTATGACTCCGTGCGGGTGAACGCCGCGCACGTGGTTCTCGGGGTTTGGAATCTCCCATTCCCTGTAGCGTGCGGCAGGATCGCTGGCCCCCGTATTGACGGCAGTAATGTAGCCGCTGCCGATGCTGGCACCCCAAAGAGTGCCCGGCAGCTGCGCGCTTGGAAACACATCGTGGGATCCGCGTTGTGCCGGATAATAATACGTGACGTACTGAACCTTGGAGAGCGCGTCTTCATTTCGGACAACAGTATCCAGCTTGTAGTCGCGCTCGGGATGCCCCGGCCCAAAATTCGTCGCGAGATAGGTTAGCAGCGTGTCTTTATCTTCCTCCAACAGCGGATATTCGAGCATGGGTGGAGCACCGATTTCCGCGATCTTCTTCTTGTTATAAGTCTCCGGATCGTACATGCGCTTAAACGCTTCGCCCCACTCAGCCTTTGTCCGTCCTGGCATGCGGTGCCAATGGTTGTCATAAGCCGTGCTATGACATCCAAAGCATTTCTGTACGAGAATGTCCCGGCCCGGCCCCGCCGGATACAAAGTATCGAAGTCGACCAGATCGACTGTTTTTCCTTGCTGCTCGTACAGACCCACACCTTTGCCGGCCGGCAATGGCTTCAGCGCCTCGAGTTCAAGATTCGCATTCTCGGATTTACCTGCCGCCACTTTAACGAGCGGCCGCGGCGACTTGAATTCCTCTTCCAACACGCTGACCTCGTATTCAGCTGGCGGTAAGTTGTAAATATGATACTCGCCGCCAACCGTAAAGACCGTATAGGTGACGCGATTGACGGTGTCCCGCGCCTGCACACGCAGCGCCTGTACCTTGCCCTTATCGGCCGTTACCTTTCCCGAGATAACGCCTGTCGCGCCGGCTGCTTCTGCGGGGCCGGAAGCTAAGAGCATGGATGCGAGTCCAATACCCAAAGCGCCCATAATGCCGACCGTGACACATCCGACTTCCCATGTGCGCCGAGAACCATTTTTCTTTGACATGACGTCTCCCTCGTTTTGAATAGTTTGCTGATGCTTTAAGCCCACCCGTGGATTCTCATTCGGGCTTTCATCACACTTAATATCTGAACTTTATGTCGACGGTTCGTCTGACACCGCCCAGCAACATGAGCGGCATTCAATGATCGAAAATATTTGCCTCGTTGAAGCAGGCACGCGCCTTCCCGCCTTTGATATCGAAGGCGTCGGTCGCGCTGAAGTCGGTGTAAACTGAACCGTCGTTTCGCCCATGCCCCCTCCCGAGCAGACATCTCGCAGGCCGTGCGATAGCTTGGTACTCGACGGGGAAAACGTCAAGACTGCGGGGGATTATTGGCGGCTTCAGCCGGCCCTGGGGACACGTTCGCTCGGGCCATATTTGGCCCTATACCGGCTGACAAATCCGACTCGGGCGACCCAAAAACGCAAGCGGCTAACGAAACGTGGAAAACGCTCCGGCTAATTTGGCCCGGTTGCTGTGCGGTAGATTGTCAGGCCCAACACGAGCATCACCAGGAATATGGCGACGAAGAGGAAGAACAGGAATTTGGCGATGCCAATCGCCGCTCCGGCGACACCTGTAAAGCCAAGTAAACCCGCGAGAAGACCGAACACGAGGAAAATGAATGCCCACTTAAGCATGCTGAGACTCCTTTAATTGCGGAGTACAACGCCCGATGCCCGGTGTTTGTTCTTGTGCATCGAAATCCGAAGAGCCGAGGCAGCGTTGCGGCTACAGAGACGACCGACTCTCACCACATTCTGCGCGGACTGAGTCGGCCCGGCCGCACGGCGTGATATATGGCGGCCATAGAATGAAGCACGATGAGCACAATCGCGCTGAACGCGCCAATGCCATGCATCGTTAGGAAAAACTTACGGATATCAGGGCTGTTCGAGCCCCAGCGCGGCAGATCCATACCGAAGAATGCAATGCCATACGCGCCGAATTCGGAAGCGAGGTAACCGCTCGATGCCTGCACAAGGAGGGCGGCATAGAGCAAGCCGTGCACGATCTGCGCCGCCCGTTTATTCCATGGCTCCATTTCCGGCGGCCATGGCGGCGGCGGATGCGACCAGCGCCATCCGAGGCGCACGAGCGTGATCATGATCACGACGATACCGAGCGATTTGTGCAAATTGAACAAAAGTTCACGCGGCGGCGTCTTGGGCGGTATCGTCACCATCCATAAGCCCATGCCGATCATCGCCAACACAATGAGTGCGGTGAGCCAGTGCAGCAAAATAGCCGCAGTATTATATCGTTGTTTGATCACGCCTTGCTCCTGTCGCACGTCAAGGGACGTCAAGGCTGCCATTCGCCTTGGGGAAGGTCACGACACCCCACGGCAAATTGAAGCCGACGATAGGAGCAGCAGGTGCAAAAGTCTTCGCATCAACCACTTGCAAGTCATTTGTGCGTCCGCAGGCGACAAGAATCTTCGTTGCATCCGGCGTATATGTGAAATGCCAGCACCGTTTTCCGATGGGGGCTTCTTTGATAAGCGCGTACGTGCTTGCGTCGAAGACTTGCAGCGCACTTGCGCGCGCCGCCGAAACCACCATGAGCTTTCCTGTGGGGTCGAACGCAACGCCGTTCGGGCCGGCCTTTGTCGGCACATTCTTGATAACATTGAAGTCCTCATCGAACACCACGAGGTTCGAGGAATTCTCGAATGTCACCACATAGCCTTTTCCTCCCGGGAGAGCGGCGAGGCCACGCGGGCGTTTACCGACAGCCTTCGTGCTGACGGTACGCAAGTGTTTACCGTCGGCTATATTGTAGATCGAGACCGTTTCGTCGCCTTCGTTTGTTGTCAGAACGCGCTTGCCGTCGGCTGAGAACTCCATGCCCTCAGTCTCGACGCCGCTGGCGAACGTCACGAGCACTTTGCCCGCAGCGATATCAACGATAGCGATCTGTGCGGGGAGTTCCTTCTCGTTTTCCTTGTCGCCTTTTTTTTCGTCGTCGTCACGCATACCCTCGGGCTCGTAAGTCACGAAGGCTTTGTCGCCGTGAACACGCAGGAATTCAGCACCAGGCCCCAGCGCTATACGCTTTACGACTTCGCCTGTCTGCGTATCGATCACAGACATGTCGCCTGAAGTCTTGTTTGCCGTCACTAGATAGCGGCCGTCCTTCGTAAGGCCGATGCCGCGCGGCGTCTTACCGCCCACATCGATCTCTTTGATCACCTTGAGGGTGGCGATATCCACGACCGACACGCCGCCATTCTCATTGGAGACGTAGGCAACGTCAGATGCAAACGCTAAGGGCCCGACCAGGAGGGCGCCGAAACAAAATCCCGCAAATAGCGCTTTAGTCGATAGCGACATACCCGTACCTCACCTTATGACTGACGTCCGCTCCGGCCGGATGTATTTCTGGTGTGTTTCCACATCCGACAGAGCTTCAAGCGTTTGATATACAATCTTATCATGCCGAATTCTGCCGGCAGTGTCTTTTTCGGTAACCCCACACGGGGGCATTCGCCTGCGGCCACCCGCAAGGCGACGAAGTGGCCGCTGTTGCATCAAAACCGGGCGCGTCGCTGCATTGCAATAGCGCTTACCGAACGGGTCTATGCCCGTCAGCGCTGCAAACCGACGAACTGCAGGCGATGCCTAAATTTTAAGGAGAGTAACAAACTGTAATTACGCCACCTCGCGGCGGCGCGGGTGCGGCGCGATTCCGCCCTACATTTCAATGGCAAGGCCATTTCCGCCGTGGCAATACCAATTGTGCGGGGCTATGATTGCCACAGGGAGCCATGTACCCGTCCGGGTCATTTTCTCACTACTTAGGGGAGTCGACATGAAGAACTATTTCTATGGGCTGACGTTTGCGCTGTGCGCCACGTCGGCTTTAGCAACGACAGCGTTCGCGGCGTCGGCCGGAGCTTTGCAGCCCGCCGCTCAGACGTGGGACTACGTCGGCGGCAACCTCGGAAATATGCGTTTTTCCGGCTTGAACCAAATCAACACGCAGAACGTGAAGGGCCTGAGTGGCGCGTGGTCGTCGGATAAATTCGCAGAAGGCTCATCATCGCGTTCCGCGCCGGTGGTGAAGGATGGCTTGATGTACGTCACAGCCGGCGCTGCCTTGTACGCTTTTGATGCCAAAACCGGCAAAACGGTCTGGACCCACAAGGCCGAAGTGGAAAGTTCCCTCAATGTGCAAACGACAAACGGCCTGATCCAGGCGCTGAATCAAGGCAGCCTCGCGTTCCCCTCGCCCACAGGCGTCGCCGTGGTGGACGGCAATGTCTATATGGGCACGATGGACGGCCATATGCGCGCTTTCAACGCCAAGACCGGATGGCCTTTGTGGAGCACCAACATCGGCGATACGCCGGTTAAACGCGGCCAGTCGGTTTCGGGCGCAGCAGTTTACGCAAACGGCACAATTTTCATGGGCCTGGCTAACGGTGACTGGGCATTGCGCGGTCGCGTCGTAGCGCTGGATGCAAAGACCGGCAAGAAGCTTTGGACTTTCTACACCATCCCCGCCCCAGGCGATGCCGGGTCGGAAACGTGGGCCAAGGATAGCGACGTGTGGAAACGGGGCGGCGGCGGCGTGTGGCAAAACGGCGCGGCGGATCCCGAACTTGGTCTCGTCTATTTCAATACGGGCAACGCTGTGCCGCAGTATGCCGGAGAAGTTCGTCCGGGCGACAACCTCTATACGTGCTCGGTTATCGCGCTGGACATGAAGACCGGAAAGCTCAAGTGGCACTATCAAGTCGTGCATCATGACTTGTGGGAAGCGGACTCGGCAGTCCCGCCAGTTCTTTACGAAACCACGGTCGATGGAAAGCCCGTCAAGGCGATCGCTTCAATGCGGTCTGACGGTTACGCATTCCTGCTGGACCGCGCTACCGGAAAGCCAATTCACGCCGTTGAAGAACGTAAGGTTACGCAGGACAAGCTAAACGTCACCTCTCCGACGCAACCTTTCCCGGTCTATGGGGAATCAGTGCTTCCCGGTCCGGAATTTTATAAGGATAAAATTCCCGCTGGGTTCGTTATCGACAACCAGTTTGCTCCGCCGTCGATGGACAAACAAAATGTCGTCGCGACGAGCTTTGGAGTGCGTGTTGGACCGATGTCTTACAGTCCGCAAACCGGCTACATTTACGTGCAGGGCATGTCCACAATAGGCCCGCGTAAACGTATCAGCACCGACCCGTGGTATATGGGCGGCGCATCCAGCGGGTTTTCGCTTTTAGGCATAGCGCCGACCACCATTCTTGCTGCGTTAGATACCAAAACCAGCAAGGTCGCCTGGAAGAAAGAGATTCCGAACGGCCCTAACGGCGCCGGACCTCTGTCAACAGCCGGCGGACTCGTCTTTCACGTCACGGCGGATGGTAATTTCAACGCGTTTGATGCCAAGACCGGCGAAACGCTCTGGCAATACCAAACCGGCGTGCGAGGCAGCCGCGGCCCGGCCTCAACTTACGAGTTGGACGGGCAGCAGTACGTAGCCATCGCTCAGGGGTCATCGGTCCTGACGTTTAAAATCGGCGGCACCATTGCTCCGCAACCCGCTCCGGCCTCCATGGCCGGCGGCGCGGGCGGCGGCGGCCGCATCGAGAACACCACGATGATCGAAACTGCATCCTTGGAACAGGTGTTCGTTCTGACGGCAGGCCGACGCTACTCACTCGACGCGTATGGCTTCAATCCTTTGCGTGCGCGTGTGCCGGTCGGTGCGCGTGTGACATTCGTCAACAACTCGCCGCTGATCGTTCGCGATGCGACCGCGGTAGATGGATCGTGGACGACCGGACCCATTAATCCCGGTCAGGAAGCCTACGTGACGTTCGCCAAGCCCGGCACGTACTTGTACCGCGATAAGTTAAACCCGTTCTCATACGGGCAAGTGATCGTGCAGGCGCCTCTGCAGATTTCGGCGAATGGGCTATACACCGGTGAACAGGCGGCACGCGGAAAGACCGTCTTTGCACAATCCTGCTCAAGCTGCCACGGCACCGACATGATGGGCCGCGATCAGGCTCCAGCATTGGTGGGAGGTATCTTCGCGCAGCACTGGATTGGTCAAAACGTAAAGGAGCTGATCGAACGTGTCAGCGCCACCATGCCGTTGACCATGCCCGGCAGCCTGGAGCCTAACGCCTATCTCGATGTCATCGCCTACCTGCTGCAATCGAACGAATTGCCTCCCAGCAAGGATGCGCTGAAGATCGATACCAGCAAGAAGATAACAACCGCTGACGCGAAGTAAGAGCAGGCGGACGAGGACACCCTTCGTCTAAGAGCAATAAAGACCCTAGCGCGCCCACACACTACGATGCGTTTGAGAGCGCGCTAGGGTCGATTGCACAGAACAGTTTCCGCGGAATTACGGTGCGCGCGAAGCGTCACCCAGGAATTTATCGATAAATTCCATCACGCGCCGGGCTTCTTTGTCGAGCTGAGGCCCCAGAAGTTTTATTTCTTTCAAATCCTGAAGGCGTGATGCCTGCTCGAGATCTTCCAAAAGATCGCCGAGACGTTTGGCGCACACCGATCTCGCCGCGCCTTTAGCCGCGTGCGCAGCGGCGTACAGTTCCGTAGATTTTCGAGAAGCAATAAGCTGCGCCAGCGCTTCCGCTGTATTGCGTTCACTGTTTCTGAACATAGCCAGCATCTCACGCACAAAGGTTTCGTCCATTCCGCCGCCCAAGCCGGCCAATGCGGCGACGTCGATCGGTGGCCCGGCGTCGATTTTTAGAGCTTGGTTTTGTTTTGACCGCGAACTGTGGTTAGCCTTGCCGCGACGCAAAGCCATTGCCGCCGGCAGCCACTTCCGAAGAACGCTATTCAAGGCCTCAAGATTTGTGGGCTTGGAAAGATAATCATCCATACCGCTTGCGCGGCAAATCTCGTCCTCGCCGGCAAGCGCATTTGCAGTAAGGGCCACAATCGGCAACCGCTGCTTGGTAGTCAGTTCTCTATCGCGGATCAGCGCCGTCAACTTGTAGCCGTCGATGTGCGGCATGTGGCAATCGGTCAGCAGCAGTCCATACTTCCGATCATCGCGCATAATGGCCTCCCAGGCCGCGCGACCGTCATCCACAATCTCGAATGCAATTCCAAGGCGATGCAACTGATTCGTGACGACAAACTGGTTCGTCTTGCTGTCTTCCGCGACCAACACCAAGGCCCCGGCTTTCTGCGCCTCTTCGCTCGTGGGTGGCGTGTAGGCATAGTTTTGCGTTGCATCGGCTTCAGCAGTCCGCACGGACGTCCTTTGAGTCGCAAAAGCCGCCGAATCATAGAGCGCCGCGCGACGGATGGGCGACGGGAGGATGTGGCAATCGGAACCGATGTCGTCTGGCATAGCCGTCAATTGCGGCACGACAAGAATTGTTGCGGTGTTCTTGATGTCCGCTCGCTCGGAAAGGCCATTAAGAAGCGCTTTGGCTCCATCGCTGCCGGGCGGTGCGTGAACAATCAAAAGATCCAGGGGCTGTCGCAGGCGGGTTTCAGTCTCCAGCATTGCGATGGCTTGGTCGGGCTCATTGCTTTCAATAACCTCTACGTCCTTGGCACGGAGATAGAGGGTCGCTACGGCTTGACCTTTTGGGCAGTAGACCAAGGCACGCAAGCCGGACAAGAGTTGGCCATAGTTGGGCGCGCCTGCAACGGGTCCCACACGCCCAAAGCGAATGCGAATCCAGAAAGTCGATCCTTTACCGACAACGCTGCGGCTGCCGATTTGACCGCCCATCAACTCAACGAGATTCTTACAGATCGAAAGGCCGAGGCCGGTTCCACCGAACTCGTGTACGGTTGACGTGCTTGCTTGTGTGAAAGGCTGAAAGAGTTTTGTCTGTGCGTCCGGCGATATGCCGATTCCCGTGTCGGTAATCTCGAACAAGACCGCAACATATTCGGGCGAAAAAGTCTCGGCGATTGCCTCGACGCGCACAGAGCCGCTTTCCGTGAATTTAACAGCGTTCCCCATAATATTGAGTAACACTTGGCGAACTCTTACAAGGTCGCCCTGCAAGGTTTCATCGATTGCCGGATCGATATAACAGGCGATTTCGATGGGTTTACTCTGGGCTTGAACCGAAACCAATTGGGCCGTCGTCTCGACGATATCGACAAGAGAAAACGCCGTTCTCTCGACGGTCATGCGTCCCGCTTCGATTTTTGAATAATCCAATATGTCGTTAATGACATCGAGAAGCGTGACACCCGAGCGGCGAATTGTTTCCACCATTTGGCGTTGCTCGGAATTGAGATTTGTGGCGAGCAAAAGTTCGACAACGCCGATGACGCCGTTCATCGGCGTGCGAATCTCGTGGCTCATGGCCGCAAGAAATTGACCCTTCGCCTTATCTGCGGCTTCGGCCCGGAGCTTTTCTTGTTCAACTAATGTTGCGCGGGCTTCTGCCACCTCGCGTACGGCGCGCGCTTCCGTCGCCTCTAATTCTCGGTGGAGCATCTGCTCGCGGACATGACGGTTCTCGTCTTCGAACTGCTTGCGGCGGATCTGTGCGAGTACGCGGGCGCGCAGAACGGTAAACTCACTGGTTTTGGCGATGTAGTCATCGGCGCCTGCGGCAAGACCCTCGATGATCGAGTCCTGATCGCCGCGCGCTGTCAACGCCGGACTAAAAATGCATCAGTGCGCCGGAGTAAATATACATCAGTGCGCCGGAGTAAATATACATCAGTGAGACTAGCAGGAAGGCCCCCGCGGGGGGCCTTCCTGCGTTTCGCGATCAGGTTTGGCTGGCGTCGTCGGGGGTGTTGCGAGAGCGCCGCTTGCTCTGTTTGAGCCTGTAGCTGTCGC
>CANJRA010000004.1 GCA_947476625.1 Fidelibacterota bacterium | reverse complement strand
CCGCAGTCTTGCCCTGCGCCATCAGCACCTCGATCTGCCTTAACTTGGAAACAATCTGCTCTGCGCCTAATCCACGTTTCGCCATGTTCAGCTCCTCCTGTTGGGGTCAATTCTCTCAAATCGACCGGTACAAAAAAGCCGTCAGGTCACCCTCTCGTTGCATCCCGGGCGCTCACCTTGAAGTCCTGCGTGTGATATGAACCGGGCATGTGGACGGATGTCGTCGATTTGCGGAGCTTCTACGCGAGTTCGCTGGGCCTTTTGGCGCGGCGCCTGATTGGCCTGCGCCTGCGCCAGGTTTGGCCAGATTTATCCGGATACCGGGTCTTGGGAATTGGCTTTGCCGCACCGTTTCTAGGGCTATTCCGCGAGGAAGCTGAACGCGTCCTCGCGGCCATGCCTGCGGGTCAGGGCTGTATGCACTGGCCGGCGGGAAACCCCAATTTGGTGGTTTTGACGGACGAACGCGCGCTGCCCTTCCCAGACCGTTCTATCGACCGGTTGCTTTTGGTCCACTGTCTCGAAGGCAGTGCCGAGTTGCGGCCACTGATGCGGGAAGGCTGGCGGGTATTAGCTGACAGCGGACGTTTGATCGTGGTTGTTCCGAACCGGCGCGGGCTTTGGGCGCGGGCGGAGCAGGTGCCGTTCGCGCAAGGCCGGCCTTATTCCATGGGACAAATCACGCGGTTATTGCGCGATAACCTGTTCATTCCCCTGCAAAGCACCACAGCGCTATTCTTGCCGCCGCTTTGGGCCCGCCTCTTTGGGCCTTGGGCAGGGACGCTGGAAGCGCTGGGCGCGCGGTGGTTTCCGACCTTTGCCGGCGTCTTAATCGTCGAAGCGGAAAAGCAGATTTATGCAGCGCCATTCGATGGCGTAGCTGCGCCCGCGCGCGTCAAAGCTGTCGTCAATACGGTCGGCAACGGTATCGCGTCACGGATGTGATTTGTATGCGGCGTATTAAGCGCGCGTGAGAACGAACAGCGCCTGTTCGCTGAGCAGGTTGGCGCGCTTGCCTGTGGCTGCGAAGCCAAGCCGCTGACCCGCGGCATCCAACGCGAAGCCCATTTCGATACGCACTTTCATCAGGCGGCAGAGATCGATGAAGTCGTGAACCGTGCAAAGATGAATGTTGGGTGTGTCGAACCATGCGTCCGTCAACATCGGCGTGACCGGCATGCGCCCGCCGAACATCACCGACAACCGTACGCGCCAGTGTCCGAAATTCGGGAAAGAAACGATGGCGCGGCGACCGATACGCAGCAACTCTTCCATCACGGCGCGCGGGTTATGCGTGGCTTGAAGCGTCTGACTTAAGATTACATAGTCGAAAGCGCCGGTCGGATAGTCCTTCAAGTCGGTTTCGAGATTACCTTGAATCACGGGCAATCCTTGGCTAACAGCCGCGCGCACTTTGGCCATGGATAGCTCGAGCCCGCGGCCATCGACTTGCTTAAAGCGGGTCAAATAAGCCAGCAACGTACCGTCGCCGCAGCCAACATCCAAGACGCGGCTGCCGGCAGGCACGAGATCGGCGACTTGTTGGAGATCGACGCGAATACTTGGAATGGCCGCCGCGGCAGCGATGTTCGATGAAACGTTCACAGCGTGCTCCGCGTCGGCAAACCGAGACTGACGGCCGCGCCTTCAATAAAGCCCTGGAGTGTCTGATGAAACTCGGGCTCGTCCAGCAGAAAAGCGTCGTGCCCCTTGTCTGATTCGATCTCGACGAAACTGACGTTGGCGGCGACGGCATTCAACGCACGCACAATGGCGCGGCTTTCTTCGGTCGGGAACAGCCAGTCGGACGTAAAGGAAACCAAACAATAGCGCACCGGCGTGCCTTTGAAGGCGTTCGCGAGCACGCCGTCGTTTTCCTGCGCCAGATCGAAATAATCCATGGCGCGGGTGATATAGAGATAGGAATTAGCGTCGAAGCGATCGACGAAAGTGTAGCCCTGATGGCGCAAATAACTTTCCACTTGGAAGTCGGCGTCGAAGCCGTAGGTCAACGTTTCGCGGTCTTGCAGGCGGCGGCCGAATTTGCGGTGTAGCGCAGCTTCGGAAAGGTATGTGATGTGCGCTGCCATGCGCGCGACCGCGAGGCCGCGTTTGGGAATTTTGTTTTCGGCAAGATAGTTGCCGTGCGCCCAATCGGGGTCGGCCATGATTGCCTGGCGGCCGACTTCGTGAAAAGCGATGTTTTGCGCGGAATGGCGATAGGAGCCGGCGATCGGCACGGCCGCGAAGACCCGTTCGGGATAACGCACCGCCCATTCCATCACCTGCATCGCGCCCATTGACCCGCCCATGACGCAGAACAATTTTTTGATGCCGAGATAATCCAATAATTTGGTCTGCGCGTAGACCATGTCGCGGATCGTGATAACCGGGAAATCGAGACCCCAAGCTTTACCTGTCGCTGGATTGATTTCCTTCGGACCGGTCGATCCCATGCAGCCGCCGAGCACATTGGCGCAGACCACAAAAAAACGGTTGGTGTCGATGATTTTGCCGGGTCCAACGAGGTCGTCCCACCAGCCCGGCTTGCCGGTGGTGGGATTGTTGCCGACAACATACTGATCGCCGGTCAGGGCGTGGCAGACCAAAACGCAGTTGGAACGGGCCTCATTGAGGGTGCCGTAGGTCTGATACGCCAGGGTTACCGGAGATAAAACGATCCCCGACTGCAGAACCAACGGGCTCTCCAGCGTCAATTTGAGATCCTGGGCCGGCAAACCCCGGGTCGCGGGGGCCGGCGAGGTGGCGATATCGGGTACCATGGCGGTTTGTCGTTCCTTCCTGGCCCAAAACACCCCCGAGACCGCGCTATGTCAATGTTTTCTTTGATTTTGGAGGGCCGGGACACTATGACTCGGGCCCGTTTGGGCGGCACTTAGGCCGCTTAACCCACTGGATGGGGCGCGAACCATGGCGCTGCCGCAACCCCGGCCCGGGGTATTGAGCATACCGCTATATGAAGCCGGCAAGTCCCAGATCAAGGGCACCAGCCGGGTCATGAAGCTATCGTCCAACGAAGCCGCTTTGGGGCCGAGCCCCCTGGCGATGGCGGCCTATGCGCCCGTCGCCGCTCAGCTCGAACGTTATCCTGCCGGAGATTCGGGCGAGCTGCGCGCGGCTATCGCCGAGGTCCACGGCTTGGATGCGGCGCGCATCATTTGCGGCTGCGGTTCGGATGAAATGTTTGCGCTGTTGTGCCGCGCCTACGCCGGTCCCGGCGACGAAGTTATTCATACCGAACACGCCTTTGCGATTTTCGCGATCTACGCCAAAAGCGTGGGGGCAACGCCGGTAGCGGTGCCTGAAAAAAATCTCACCGCCGACGTCGAGGCAATTTTGAGCGCGGTGACGCCACAGACCAAGCTCGTATTCCTCGCCAATCCCAACAACCCGACGGGCACGTATCTTTCGAAAGACGCAATCGCATGGCTGCGTGACGGTTTGCGCGAGGATATTGTGCTGGTACTGGACGGCGCCTATGCCGAGTTTGTCGACGCCGCCGATTACGACAGCGGCTTCTACCTCGCGCGGACGACACCCAATACCGTGGCGACGCGGACGTTTTCCAAGATCTATGGCCTTGCCGCGTTGCGTTTGGGCTGGGCGACGGGTCCGGCGGCGATTATCTCGGCCATGGAGCGTTTGCGCGCGCCGTTCAATGTATCCAAGTCTGCCCAGATCGCGGGCGTGGCTGCCGTACGCGATCAAGCGCATATCGCCAAAGCCAAAGCACATAACAGCAAGTGGAAGGCCATCGCCTTGCAGCGGCTGCGTGGGTTGAGGCTGAAGGCGCACGATACCGTTGCCAATTTCGTATTGCCGGAATTTCCGGCGATTGCGGGCAAGACCGCGGCGGATGCTGATATGTTCTTGGAAAAGAACGGCATCATTGCGCGGCGTGTTGATGTCTATGGCCTGCCCAATCATTTGCGCATTACGATCGGCAATGACGAGGAAATGACGGCTGTGCTCGATGCCCTCGCAAGCTTTATGGAAGGGCGTCATGCCTAAGAAAGCATCTGCTAAGAAACCGGCCGCGAAAGAATCCAAGACTGTGTTGTTCGAGCGTGTCGCGTTTATCGGCATCGGGCTGATCGGCGCGTCCATGGCGCTGGCGATGCGGCGCGCGGGTCTGGTGCGGTCCATCGTTGCGGTCGCGCGAAGACCGAAGACACGCAAGACCGCGCTCGATCTTAAAATCGTCGACGAAGCGACCAAGGATTATGCCAAGGCCGTCGTCGGCGCGGATCTGGTCGTCATTGCCACCCCGGTTGGCACTAACAGCGCCATCGCCAAGGCAATCGCCGCGCATTTAAAGCCGGGCGCGATTGTGACGGATGTGGGCTCAGTAAAACAGGCGGTCGTGGATGCTATCGCGCCGCATCTTCCCAAAAATGTACATTTCGTTCCGGGGCATCCGATTGCAGGCACCGAACATTCCGGCCCGGAGGCTGGGTTCGCGGAATTGTTCGATAATCGCTGGACGATTCTGACACCCCCGCCGCGTACATCTGCGAAAGCGACCGCGAAGATCGAAGAGATGTGGACGAAGATCGGCGCGAAAGTTGCCCGCATGGAGCCCGCCCACCACGACATGGTGCTGGCGATCACGTCACACCTGCCGCATCTCATCGCCTATACCATTGTCGGGACCGCGACGGATTTGGGCGGCGATCTGAAGCAGGAAGTCATCAAATATTCGGCCTCGGGTTTCCGCGATTTCACGCGTATTGCTGCGTCCGACCCTGTGATGTGGCGCGATATTTTCCTGAACAACCGCGAGGCGGTGCTGGAAATATTGCAGCGCTTCACCGAGGATCTTACGGCGATGCAGCGCGTCATCCGCAAGGGTGACGGCCAAGCTTTGGAAGACTCATTCACACGCACACGCGCCATTCGGCGCGGCATCATCGAAGCCAAGCAGGCTTAAGCGTTTTAGGAACGGTCATGTCTGATCTGCATCTCATCCTTGCCAATAAAGCGTATTCATCCTGGTCGATGCGCCCTTGGGTCGCTTTGAAAGCGCAAGGTCTTGCGTTCAAAGAAACCGTGATCTGCCTCGATCAGCCTGATACGGGCGCCAAGATCAAAGCATTTTCCGCTTCGGGCAAAGTTCCGGCGTTGCAGCACGGCGATATTACGATTTGGGATTCGCTCGCGATTCTTGAATATTTAGCCGAGACGTTTCCCGAGAAGCGTTGGTGGCCGGCCGATAAAAAGGCGCGCGCGGCGGCGCGGGCGGTTTCGGCGGAAATGCATTCCGGTTTTGCCGCCATGCGCACGGCTATGCCGATGAATATGCGCAAGACCTACACGGATTTCGCTCGCACTGAAGCCGTAGACGCCGATGTCGCGCGCATTACGGCGATTTGGCGCTACTGCCGGGAAAATTTCGGCAGCGGCGGTGCCTTTTTGTTCGGCGCATTCTCGAATGCGGACGCCATGTATGCGCCGGTTGTTACGCGCTTCAAAACCTACGGCGTGCCGCTCGATGCCGTGAGCCAGGCTTATGCCGATGCCGTGCTCACGCACCCGGCGTTGCGCGAATGGTATATTTCCGCCGCCGGCGAGACCTGGGTGATTCCGAAGTACGAATTTAAATCGACCTAAGGCACGACGACGTTTGCGTGCCATTTAATTGCCGGTAGCTCCATGAGCGTTACCGGGCCTGCATAGACTGTGCGGTCTTGAACAGTCACGGCGAGGCTCAGCTCCGGCTCGGCGCCGTCGCTTGGGCGTTTAGCAAGTAGGCTGAGAACGCCGCGCGCGATCGAGGCTTCGCTGTTCTTCATGCGTCCGTCTGCCACCAACATATCCACGACGTGTAAAAATCCGCGGACCTTTGCGGTAAAAGCGCCCATGGGCTGAAGATCGCGATCCAATGCGATTGTACCATCGCCCATGGCTGAAATCGGCGACCATACGGCTTCAAATCCACGGATGTCCATGTCGCCGCCCGCACGTCGCCAGACATCGAGCACCTCGGGCAGCGAACCGCTGGTCACCGGGCCTTTGATGTCCAGATCGACGCGCGCGTTTTGCAAGGTTCGCGACAATGGCTGCGGCAGAACATCGGGGAGGGTGACGTTAGTCACTGCAATATTCGTATGTATGACCGGCAACGCGCCGTCTTTTGGGACGGGTATTTCAATGGCCGTCGTGGCTTTCTCAACGCTGAAGAAAGCCTCCGGTTCGCTCTGCCAGGTTCCCACAAGGCCGGATATGTCGAGCGTTGCGTGGGTCAATCGATCAACGGTGAAGGTAAAACGCGCTTCTCCTTCGGCCAGGGTCATGACCAGCGTTGTATCGCGTAAGCCTGTAAGCGTGTGGCTGCCATGCAAATCCACAAAAATGTTCTGGAAGGACAGGGGGTGCATAAACAGGCGCAAAGTTTTGCTGCGCCAGGACCACGCCCCGCTGCTGTCGGCGGCGGGCGGCGCGGAAATGGTGAAGCCGGGAAATGTCACGCCGATGCGTCCCGGAAAGCCGGTCAGGGAACCAGCGCCGGATGTGATCGTAACGCCATCCTGCTGCCGTGCTTCGAACCATAATTCAGCTTGTGTTCGCAATGTTGTCGCCATGAAAAACCATGCGCCGCTGTATAAGGCGGCGGCGAGGAGCGCGGCGGCACTGGACCAAAACGCAGCTTTAGGGAATGAATGGGACATGATTCGCATACTTTCGCAGGCACATTAGCACGGCCATGAAACTCACGCCTGGCGATCCGATGATCGACCCCGATGATTTCTGGGTTTTTGGCTACGCATCATTGATGTGGCGGCCGGGATTTACGTTTGCCGAGGCCCAACCCGCAGCATTGACCGGCTATCGGCGCGATATGTGTTTCTTGTCCATCCACTATCGCGGCACATCCGACGCGCCTGGGTTGGTGTGTGGGTTGATGCAGTCGGACTCCGACGTTTGCAAGGGCCTCGCATATCGAGTTGATCGCGCGGACATAAGCACTGCGATGGACTATCTCGATGTGCGCGAACTTGTTACCGACATCTATATTCCGCGCCACTTGCCGATCGTTCTTACCGGCGGGCGGACTGTTACCGCGCGTATTTATGTCGCCGACGACGCGCACGCGCAATTCGTGGGTTGCTGGACGGACGACGAAAAAGCCGCAGCGATTGTCCGCGGCACGGGCAGCGAAGGCCGCAGCTTGGATTACCTCGCTAATGTCGTCGCCCATTTACACGACATGGGCATCGACGATACGCACCTGACGGCTTTGCTTAAAATGTCGCGGGCGCGTGGATGCTCTTAGTGCGGAGGTCCGCCGGGCGGCTTTTTCTGTTTGGTTTTCAGCATCAGAAGAACGCGTTCGAACACGACCCAAAAGGCCGCCAGCCCGAGGATAAACAGGGCTACGTCGACAGACGAGCGAACTTTGATGCCGCCAATGGCCAGCAGGATGAAAGAACCGATGGCGAAAGCAACGGTGCGAAAGACGGTCAAGAGCGAGCGCTTCATCGCGATCCCTTGTGCCGTGGGATGAACTTCGAGGATCAGTCTGCCTGTGGCGGCTGAGCCAGGCAAGGAAAACCGCCTAAAACGACGAGAGCCCCGTGCTGCGTTTCTGCGCACAGGGCTCCCAAAGATCGGATCAGCGGGGGTATGGGGAAAGATCCGATCACGTTGCGGCGTATCAACGCCATGGGATTGTAGGAGGTGCAAGACCGGTTTTTGCAGGTCTGCGCGAGCGCGGCGCTGACGGCAATCGCAGGCCGCAAAATGCGCGGTTGTGGTTGTAGACGCGCCGCAAAAATCAAATGAATGCGTGTGAAAACACGTGAGACATTTTTGGGTCGCGATGTGCCGGCGTCGCTTTACCGCACTGCACGCGTGAACAAATCCTTCATCGATTTGAACCACCAGCGTGGCAAGAGCGTGGCCAAAGCCCACAACAGAACAGGACCGACCAAGACCAGCCCCAAACCCAAAATCAAAGTGACGACACTCGATTTGAAGTTGCTGGCCAAGTCGATCTGTTGCGCCAGCCAGTGAACGCCACCGACCGTCAACAATGCGGCTATGGCGATGCCTGCCATAAACAGCACGGCCAACATAAGCGTCGTTTCTGGTCGCGTTTCGGGCCGCGCGATATTCCGTGGGTGTGGCCAGGGGCGCGGCAGGGGGCGTGAATCGTACACGTCGCGTCCTTTCGCAGAATTGTTTTCTGTCACCGCCTAATTTAGGGGTCGGCTGTGGCCGACTTAGGGCGCAAGCCGCGCCGATCGCGACAAAACCGGGGCCAATTGTAAGCCTTAAGCAACGGTTGCATAGGGTTTGGAGCGTTATGCCGTTCATTCGCGCGGGATTTCGCTTCATGACTGCAATCCGTTACACTGGTGACATGCCGGAAGTCGCCTTAACCGCGTTCGCGAATTTTCTCATCACCATTGATCCTGTGGGTGTGGTGCCGTTCTTTCTTGCCCTCACGGCAGGCCTTGCGCCGGCGGCGCGGCGGCGAGCCGCCATCAAGAGTGTGCTGACCGCGGCGGTGATTCTGCTGGTGTTCACGTTCATCGGCCAGCCGATGCTGCATTATTTGGGTGTGACACTGCCGGCCTTCCGTATTGCCGGTGGCGCACTTCTTTTTCTGCTGGCGGTGGATATGGTGGTGGCCAAGGAGGGCGGCATTCGGGCCCCGACGCCTAAAGAGGAAGAGGATGCGTCTCATCGCCCGGACGTCGCCGTGTTCCCCTTGGCGATTCCCCTGATAGCTGGACCCGGCGCGATTGCCTCGACGATCCTGCTGCAGGCCCAAAACGCCGGCAACATGGCGGCGCAGGCTGTCACTGTGGCGGTGATGATCGGCGTCCTCATGCTATCGGCTATCAGCTTCTTTCTCGCCGCACCGATCGTGTCGCTTCTGGGTTTGACCGGTGTGAATGTGCTCACCCGCGTGCTGGGCATTATTCTTGCGGCTATTGCGGTGAATAATATCGTCGAGGGGTTGCGCGCCAGTTTTCCGGCTTTGGGCGCGTGACAGAGCGGGCGACGGTACAGATGGCAGGCAAAGCGACGGCGTTTTTACGCTCTCAGGCAACCGGACAGCGATTGATGGTTGTGATGGCCGTTGCGGTCGCCCTGACTTTGGCGTCGCAGTATATCGCCGGGCCGATCTATCGCGGCATTGCGGGTTTCATGCCCTTCGATGCGCAACCGTCGCTGTCGCGTTTTATGATTGCCGTGGAACTCGGTGCTTCGGTCAATGACGGGGCGTCTTCCGCCTATATTCTATTTGCGCTTGTCGATGCGGCGGCCGTTATCGCCGCAGCTTGGACGTTTGCGCTGTTGTGGCTGTGGTTGTTTATCACCGTGCCGACGCGGCTTTTCGCCTTCCTCATGCGCGGCGGCATCGTGTTGTTGCCGTTTTATGTCGTGGTGTTGGATATAGTAGCTAAGGTGGCGTTCTTTCGATTGATAGGCGGGCTGAGCGGCGCATCGTATGCTACAACAATAGAATGCGTTGCCTTTGTGCACCGGCTTAAGTTTGCTTTGGTGGATTTGCGGAACTATCTGACGGCAGCCCTGTTGCTTGCCGGTGTTTTGGCGGTTTTCCTTAAGCACCGCCGCCGTTAGAATAATGCTCAGGGCCGGGGCGAGGGGTTGGACCGCATGGATGCCGCATTGTTGTGGGGGTATGCCCACATCCTTTTATTTGTATTCTGGCTGGGCACCGACTTGGGGGTTTTCTTCGCGACGGCGTTGGTGAAGAATCCGGCGCGCAGTTTCGAAACCCGCAAGACGCTGATCCGCGTTGCCAACATGGCCCATGTGCTGCCGCGGATTTGCTTCGCGTTGATTATCCCGACCGGGGTCGAGCTGACGTGCGCCATTAACATTTACCCGCTTAATCCCGATCTGTATGTCGGAAGTTGGATCATCAGCGTGATGTGGGTTGTGTTGATTCTTGCCAGTGTGCGCAGCCAGGGCAAGCCGCTGGCGGCAAACCTGCGCATCATCGAGTTCGTTTTTGAAGCTTTCATCGGATTGGCGCTCGTCGCTTACGGTCTTAATTCACTGGCCACCGGCGCGCCGATCGACGACCCCTGGTTCGCAGCGAAGTTATTCCTGTTCGGGTTGGTGTTCTGGGCGGCCATTGCCGTGGACATTGGTTTCCGGCCGTTTTACGCGCCGTTCAGCGAGATCGCCCAGGAAGGCTCGACCCCGGAACGCGAAGAAGCCATCAGCGCTGCGGCCAACCATGCGCTGGTCGCCATGGCGGCTGTTTATATTCTGGTGGCAGTGATCGCTTTTATCGGCAAGGTGAAGCCGTTTTAGCCGCTCGGATGACTTTGCATCCAGGCCATCATTTTACGCAAGCCGTCGGCGAAGGGCGTCGCGGGCGACCATGACAGTGCTGCACGGGCGCGGGCGATATCCAAGACACTGACGGGCACATCGAACGCGCGGGCCGGTGTGTAGCTAACCATCGCCTTGCGTTCAGTCACTTGCTCAATGGCGGCGAGAATTTCTTTTAAGCTGATCCCAGTGCCCGAGCCGACGTTGAAAATCCGTTCATCGCCTGTGTGGGCGATGGCGGCGACCATGGCCTGCACGGCATCGCCGATATAGATGTAGTCGCGCACGACCGAGCTGTCGCCCCAAATCTCGATTTTCTCTCCGCGCAAGACCTTACCCATAAATACCGCCACCGCGCCTTGGCTCGCGTGCGTGCGCTGGCGCTCGCCGAAGGGATTGGACAGGCGCAGTACGGTGAAATCGAGGCCATGCAGGGTGCGGTAAAGGTGCAGATATTTTTCGATGGCGAGTTTGGTGATGCCGTAAGAGCAGATCGGGTTGGTCGGATGATCTTCGGCCATGGGCGTGTTGCGCGGCACGCCGTAGACTGTGCCGCCCGACGAAATGAATATGACTTTCTTCACGCCCTGTTTCACGGCGTGATTCAACAGCTTGAGAGTGCCGCTGACATTGGTTTCCACATCGAACAGTGGATCGGCGTTAGACGACGACGGCAACGTGGTCGAAACCAGATGGAAACAAACGTCGCAGTCTTTGAGGGCGGCGGCTACATCGGCGTCACTGGTAAAATCACCATCGATCCATTGGACTTGGCCGGCGGCAGCAGTGTCGTTCAACGGCAGCAGGTTGGCGCGGTCGAAAACCTTCACCGGATAACTGACGCGCAGCAGAGCGTCGATCAGGTGCGAGCCAATGAAGCCCTTGCCGCCTAAAATCAAGCAGCGCGGTTTTGTTCCTGCCGACATCTTAGGCTGGCCTCACTGCGGTAAATTCCGGTCTTCGGATTGCCACATTAGCTGCTCGCTGTCGATTGCCACGTAGTCGCCGTCGCTAGGGTTGACTGAGGTGCGGCAGGCAATGTCGCGTAACGGCACTATAATGATACGCCCATTAACGGCCTCGCAATGCAGCGCGGCCCTTGTGCGATCGATGTCGTCGGGGAGTTTCAGAACAAATCCGAACGTATTGGCTTTGATATTGGCGCCGCCGCGCCGAAGGCCATCGCGGACATCCGGGCGGGGCAAAAAGCGTGTGGTTTGACCGTGGATGGTATCGCCTGTTTGAAGCGTGAGGCGGATCGGCGCCGCCAATCCGGCAACGGCCCAGCCGGCGATTGAGCCGCGTTTATCGGTGCGGTCCAGCAAAGCAATCGATCGCAATGTGCTGTGATCGCGTTGTGTGGGTGCGCTTGGCAGGCCCTTATCGTAAAGCGCCAGCAATTCATCGACATACTGCACGGACGATTTTGGCGGGTGACAATTGCGGCTGAGGTCGGCCAGCAGCGACGGCGTGTCGACCAGCCGCTTAAGTCTGTCGTGCAGCGCCGTGAAATCGCCTGCAGCAAAGATCAGCCCGTTCCAATCGTGCTTGATGGTCTCCGACAGGCCGGGGAAATCAGAGGCGATGACGGGGCGCTTGGCCGCGAGCGACGAATACACCACAAGCGGCGTGTTCTCGTACCATAGCGACGGCACAACAAGGACGTCGATGCCCGCGATGATTTTGCCGATCTCGCCGTTCGGGAACGTGCCGAGAAAAGCGATGGCGTCGCTTCCGGCAGCGCGCTGCTGAAGGCCTTCGTAATACGCCGGAAAGTCGGCGGGGTTGCCATAGACCTTAAGCCGCACCGTACCGGTCGGTAGACGTTTGAAGGCCTCGATCAGGATGTGGCAGCCCTTGTGGGGCGCGAGCGTGCCGATGAACCCGATAATGAGTGGGCGACCGTCGTTGCGTTCGGCAAGTGTTGCATCATAACCACCGGCATCGATGCCGTAGTTGGCGTTGATAATTAGATTGGGATCGACGCCGTTACTTGCCAGCACGCGGGTCATGAGCTGGGTGGGCGCGACAATGCCGTTCAGCCAATTGAGGCGCGTCACGAGAAAATTCTTGCGCGGATGCATAGCCGCGACTTCGCGGTGGAGCGGATAAGGCGGAAGGATGCCATCGGCGGTCAGCTTGACCGCGATGTCGGCGATGGCATCGGGCACCAGGCGCGTAATCATGCGCGCGCGCGGCCCGCGCGTGAGTTCGGCGACGTGTTTAACGCAGTTGCCGGCATGCGCCGACGGCCCGCCGCAAACTTTGCCGCCATGAAGCAGAAGCTGCGCCGTCGGGCAGATAGACCAGAAATCGGTCGGCGTGGAATAGGCTGGAATGCCCGCCTTAACCGCCGCGTCGATCATACCGCCGCCGAGGCGGCTCATATGGAAGAAATGCACGACGTCAGGTTTGAACTGGTCGAGGATCAGCGCGAAATACTGTGCCGCCAATCGATTATCGTACTCGATCTCGGTCACCACATCCTGGTCGCCCATGGGGATGTAGGCGTGGTGAAAGCGGTAAACTTGCATGCCTTCGAGATCGTATTCGTCGAAGCGGTCGGCATCGTCCATCTGCGTAGCCGCGGGACAACCAGTGAGTACGGCTACGGTATGCCCGCGCCGCAGCAATTCCTTAGCGACGCTATACGTAAGAACTTCCGTACCCGAGAAGTAGTTCGGGAAGAATTGATGGACTGTCAGCAGAATTTTCATCAAACGCCCCGTACGGGGTTGGCTGTTCCTGCTTTTTCATCTCTTACGGCTAGGAACTGTCCGGCGATGCGCAGGAAATTCAAAATCGGCGTTTTCCAAAGCATGTCAAGTTTGCGGCCCCAGTTCTTTTCAGTGCGCGCGATATAGATCAAGTCGCGCAGGGTCCAGTGAGCCCAGCCATGAAAACATTGCCGAATGTTCGGCGCGAGCGCCAATCCGAACTGCTGATAGAGTTTGCGGTGGCAGACATAGGTGCGTTTGTATTCATAACTCATGGGACGGCCGTGCGAATGAATGACTGCCGCCGACGGTTCGTAAATGATTTTATAGCCGCGCTTTAGCACGCGCTCCGACCAGTCGATATCTTCGCCGAAATTGATGCGCCCGAATTTTTCCAGCTCCCACACATCTTTGCGCACGGCGGAACAGACGTTGTCGAAATTGCAGAAGATGTATCTGTTCATGGGCTTTAGGGCGGTGAAGGCCGCCATATCCGTGATAACGCAGACGTCGCGTTCCATGCGGCCGGTGAGATGCATGTTGAGATTTCGTGCCGTAATGACATCGGCGTCTGGTTGCGGGATCTGCCGGGCATAAACCCCCGCGACACCCGGCTCATCCAAGGCCGCGATCAGCTTCTCGATCATCGTGGGATCGTTCGGTGTTGCGTCTTGCACTAGAAGAATGACGCGGTTGGTGGTGGTCTGCGCAATGGCGACATCACGCGTGGCGCCGTGATTGAATTCGGCCGGAGGAATGGCCAAACATTTCGCGCCGGCGTCGCGCGCCAATGCAACCGTGTCGTCTTTCGATCCGGAATCGATAATGATGAACTCGACCTCATTCCAACAGGTCTGTTTTTGCAGGCCGGCCAGAACGCGCTTGAAGAGGTCTCCGGCGTCCTTGGTTGGAATCGCCAGCGAGCAACGATATGGGCCGGTCATGTTAATCACCCTTAGCGCCAAATTTCGCGCGCAAACGCGCGCGTATCGCGTGCCACAAATGGCGGCTCAAGAAGCGCGGGCTGCTAAGCTCGTCGGCGCGCCGACGTTCTAGGATGGCCAGTTCATTGGCCTTGGCCGCTTCCAAGATATTGAGATCGTGGTTCTTAGTCTGAATCTCAACATGCGCTTCGGACAAGCGCGCGATCGTGGCGTGATTTTCAGCCCGCACGGCATCAAACTGCGTTTCGAGGCTTTGCGCGCGCTCGGCATGAAGGTAAGCATCAAGGCGCGTTTTATTGAGCGCCTGTTCTTTGTTCATGAATTGCAGGATGTAGTCGATCTCGTGATCGAACAGCACGCGGTTGGGCGTCTCGGGCAATGCGCCCCGCGAACACACCGCAATAAACGCGAGTGGCTTGGTGTTGGCGCCGCCACCCGCCATGGAGCCGGGTATAGTGCGCGAATCGCTTTCGTCGTGGTCGATGGCGATGCCGACCCGCACATATTGACGCAAAATTCGGATATTCGGGAAATGCGCGCCGAGCAGGTCGCGGAATTCGGCTTCGTTCATTTCCCGCAAGTGATAGTGGTTGGCGCCATACAGAGCGGTTACATCGGGATTGGGCGTAGAGATCACCAGTACGCCGTCTTGGCGTAGAAGCCGCGCGATGCTGGCGATGGTTGCTTTCTGGATTTCGAAATCGACGTGCTCGATCATCTCGAAACAGGTGACGAGATCGAAAGAGGCGGCGGGTAAAGTTGCGCCGAGGTCCGCGTGGCGCTGAAAATCGAGACGCGGGTTGCGATGGCTGGTGCGCGCCCAGGCGAGGGCAGCGGCGTCGATGTCGAGGGCGGTGACGCTGGCGGCGGTTTCCGCGAGGATCGCCGCGCCGTAACCGGTACCGCAGCCAAAATCGACTACGACTTTGTCTTTAACCAGGGTCTTGGCCAGGGCGTAGCGGGGAATATGCTCGTACTCGGCAAGCTTGGACCATGTGCCGGGCACATAACGCTCGCGCATGAATTCAGTGAAATCGCTGCCGCGCGCCACAACGAGTGCGCCGTTGCCGATGCTCTTGGTTTCCGGCGCGGAAAAATGCAGACGCTGCAGAAGGTCGGTTACAGCAGCAGTGTCGCCGGAGGTAGCGATGCCGACCACGGTGCTGGGCGTGATCGCGCCGATGGAAAACAGTTTATAGAACAGCGCCTGTGTCGCCGAGGTCTGCGCCATGAACACAACGCCGAATTCATGCGGGATCAGGTCGCTCAGATTCTCAATGATGTGACCGGAACTGCCGAGACGCGCGCGCGCCGCGGCGCGGGTTTCGGCGGAAGGCTCGACGCCGAAACATTTCCAGGCGCGCTTGGCCGCGATTTCGAGGTGGGCGCCGTCGCCGCAGCCGATTTCAAGAATCGATTGCTGCGCGGCACCAGCCGCCTGCGCGAGGAGGCCACCGATCACGTCCTCAGAAAATACTGTCGCCTGATTAGTCGTCATTGCCGGTCCATTCGGCTGGATGAAAGAACTTACCCCAGGTCGGATAGGCCGAGCGCACTGAAAATCGCATGGTCAGATCGGTAAGGGCGTAGGTCAGGCTATAGTCCTCGGAACAGGCCCCCACGGCAACGAGGTAATCACCCGGCGCGAAGACCAGGGGCTTAAGTTTAACGCTGCCCTTGCGGGTTTCGCCCGCCTTGGGCGCGGCCCATTGCTTGCCGGTTTCGCGGCTGGTCTGGCCCACCAGCCAGTCGCCGTCGGAGCGGTAGATGCTGATATTGAAGACGATTGGCCCTAAATCGGCCTTGGCCATCATCTCGAAGGTGATTTCGAGTTCATCGCCCGGCGCGAAGACGCCGTCCTTGCCACCGGTGATGCCGACCTTGGTGAACGTCGCCTTGCCTGTCTCTTGCTGTACAGGCCGCGTTTCGCGCGGCGCCGCAGGCAGGTCGGCGGTTTGCTTGGCTTTGTCTTCCAGGGCGTGGGCGTAATAGTCCTGCGACACGCTGATCGGATCGCCCATAGCGCGGATTTCACCGCGATCCAGCCAAATGACGCGTGAGCAAATCAGTTGCAGCGTGCTGATGTCGTGCGTGACAAACAGGATTGTCACACCTTGCGACATGAGAACCTGAATGCGCTCGATGCATTTATTGCGGAATGCAAAGTCGCCGACACTAAGCGCTTCGTCGATGATCAAAACATCTGGGCTGACGTGGATGGCGACGGCGAAGGCCAGGCGCACGAACATGCCGCTGGAATATGTTTTGACCGGCTGATCGATGAAATCGCCGATATCGGCGAACGCCAAAATGTCGTCGAAGCGCGGGTCGATTTCAGCGCGAGTCATACCGAGGATCGCGGCGTTAAGGAACGCGTTTTCGCGGCCGGTGAATTCGGGATTGAATCCCGCACCCAGTTCCAGCAGCGCCGCAACGCGGCCCGCCTTGGAGATGGTGCCGGAGGTCGGCATCACGGTGCCGCAAATGGCCTGCAGCAAGGTCGACTTGCCCGCGCCGTTGCGGCCGATGATGCCCAGAACTTCACCGCGCTTCACATCGAGCGAAATGTCGCGCAGCGCCCAAAATTCGCGGAAATACTTGCGGCGCGGAAAAATACCCTGCAGCAGCCGATGATGCGGCTGCGCATAAATCTGGTAGCACTTCGACAGATTTTGGACGCTGAGGGCGATATCAAAGGACATCGGCGAACCCATTGCGTGCTTTTTGGAAGAAGGCAAAGCCGATACAGGCAATCACGACGCCGACCACAAAGAAAAGGCTGAAGTCATTCCAATTAGGCTGGTGTCCCCAGATCAAAACCTCGCGCGTGTGTTCCACCGCCAGCGTCAGCGGATTGAAGTACAGCAGGCGGCGAAGGTCTTCGCGCAGGACGGAGAGCGGATAGAAAATCGGCGATAGAAAGATCATGGCCGACGTAGCGATGCCGACAAACTGCGTGACGTCGCGCAGGTATACACCAAGCGCCGCCAGGAACCATGACAGACCCATCGTAACTAACACCAGCGGGATCAGAACGATCGGCAGTAGCAGCGCCGTCACCGGCGGAACACCGAAAACGAATAAGTAAAAGATCAGCCATACCGACAAGCTGATGACCATGTGAAACAGCGCCGAGCCGAAGGCCACCCACGGTAAGATTTCCAAGGGAAAGGCGACCTTCTTAACGTAGCTGACGTGACTGAGAATCAGCGACGGTGCGCGGTTGAGGCATTCGGCGAACAGCGTGAAGATCAGAAGGCCTGTGAACAGGATAAGCGCGTATTCCGCGGTCGAGCCGGTGCCGCCGTTCCAGCGCGCACGAAACACACCGCTGAAAACAAACGTGTAAACGGTCAGCATCAACAGCGGATGAACGAAAGACCACAGAATGCCCAGGACCGACCCGCGATAACGACCGACCGCATCACGCTTGGCGAGCATGAGAATCAGGGCGCGGTTGCGCCATAGACGGGTAGCAATCTCGCGGGGCGATACCAGAAGCTGGCGTATCATGGGAAAACATCGGCCGCGGACAAGGTCGCGCCCTGCTGATCTTTGCCGGACAAGACCGGCGGGCCTTCGAGCGGCCACTCGATCGCGAGGGCCGGATCGTTCCACGCAATACACCGCTCATGCTCGGCAGACCAATAGTCGGTCGTTTTGTAGACGACTTCGGCGTAATCGGTGGTCGCCAGAAAGCCGTGCGCGAAGCCCGCGGGAATCCACAGCAGCTTTTTATTTTCTGCCGACAATAACTCGCCGACCCATTGGCCGAACGTCGGTGATGACTCGCGGATGTCGACCGCGACATCGAATGCTTCGCCGACAACGACACGCAGAAGTTTTCCTTGGGTCTGTTTGACTTGGTAATGCAGACCGCGCAGAACGCCTTTGGCCGAGCGGGAATGGTTATCCTGGACGAAATCAGGCTTCAGTCCGGTGGCATCTTGAAACGTGCCCGCGTTGAAGCTCTCGAAAAAAAATCCACGGTCGTCGCCGAAAACTTTCGGCTCCAGCAAAATAACGTCCGGGACGGAAAGGCGGGTGGCTTTCATTAAAGCAGCTGCTCGCTCAGAAGGCTTCTCAGGTAGCGGCCATAATCGTTCTTTGCTAAAGGCGCGGCGAGTTTCTCGAGTTGAGCCGCGTCGATCCATTTCTGGCGGAAGGCGATTTCCTCGGGGCAGGAGACTTTCATGCCTTGGCGCTTTTCCAGCACGGCGATGAACTGGCTGGCTTCGAGCATTGAGTCGTGGGTGCCGGTATCGAGCCAGGCGTAGCCGCGGCGCATGATCTCGACCGACAGCGTGCCTTTATCGAGATAGAGGCGGTTGAGGTCGGTGATTTCAAGTTCGCCGCGCGGCGAGGGCTTCAGCGATTTGGCATAGGCCACGACGTTATTGTCGTAGAAATACAAACCCGTAACCGCGTAATTGGATTTAGGCTGCTTGGGTTTTTCTTCCAGGCTGACGGCGGTGCCGGTTTTGTCGAATTCGACCACGCCGTAACGCTCTGGATCGTTAACGTGATAGGCGAACACCGTCGCGCCCGAAGGTTTTTTGTCGGCGGAGTACAGCAGCGCCGGCAGGCCTTGGCCGTAGAATATGTTATCGCCGAGTACCAATGCAGCCGGCGCGCCGGCGAGGAAGCTCTCGCCGATCAAGAAAGCCTGCGCCAAACCGTCGGGCGAGGGTTGCACGGTGTACGTGAAGTTCATTCCCCATTGCTCGCCCGAGCCGAGCAATTGTTCAAAGCGCGGCGTATCGAGCGGCGTGGAGATGATGAGAATGTCGCGGATGCCGGCCAGCATCAAAGCGGACAGCGAATAATAGATCATCGGCTTATCGAACACCGGGAGCAGTTGTTTGGAGACAACCAAGGTGGCGGGATGCAGGCGCGTGCCCGCACCGCCGGCCAGGATAATGCCTTTACGTGCGCGGCTTTGGGTCATCGTGCGGGGGAACCTTCGTGCGGGAGTTCGTCGAGAAAGCGTTCAAGCTGAGCACCCCAAAAAGGCAGGGTCAAGCCGAAGGCGGTTCTTAACTTATCCGTCGCCAGCCGTGAATTGGCAATGCGCTTGGCGAGGGTCGAATATTCCGCCGTTGTCACGGGCATGACCCGCTCGGCGTTGGCTTTCAGGCTATATCCTCGCCGGGCCGCGAGACGCAGCAGATGCTGGGCATAGGCATGCCAGCTGGTCTCCCCGGCGGCGGTCAAATGGTAAGTGCCGGTCAAACCACGCCGGTCGGCGCTTATGCGATGCAGCGCCAGGGCCGTCACATCGGCGATTAACTCCGCACTGGTCGGAGCCCCGATCTGGTCGGCAACGACTTTGAGTTCGTCGCGGGTCTGGGCCGCGGCCAAGATCGTACGCGGGAAGTTCTTGCCACGCGTGGCGTAAACCCAACTGGTGCGGAAGATCAGGTGATCGACACCGGTGATGCGTACGGCCTCTTCGCCCTGCAGCTTAGTCGCGCCGTAGACGCTGATGGGGTTGGGTGCATCGGTCTCGACGTATGCATCGGGCTTGGTGCCGTCGAAGATATAGTCAGTGGAATAGTGAACCAGCAGGGCGCGATTGCGGTGCGCTTCTTCGGCGAGCACGCCGACGGCCTTGGCATTGACGAGCGCAGCTTGCGCGGCCTCGGACTCGGCTTTATCGACGGCGGTATAAGCAGCGGCATTGACGACAATGTCGGCTTTCGCGGCGCGCACAGTTTCGCGCAAACGGTGAAGGTCGGTGAAATCCGCCTCGGCCCGCGTCAACGCCGTGACGTCGCCGAGCGGTGTGAGCGCGCGCTGCAACTCCCAGCCGACTTGGCCGCCTGCGCCTAGCAGCAGAATTCTCATCGCGCGTTCTTCATTGATATTGCGTCGCTACCCACTCGCGATAGGCGCCGCTGGTAACGTTCTTGACCCATGACTGATTGTCGAGATACCAGCGCACAGTGCGCCTGATGCCGGTCTCGAATGTTTCCACGGGCTTCCATTTCAATTCGCGGTCGATCTTGCTGGCGTCGATGGCGTAGCGGCGGTCGTGACCCGGACGGTCGGGAACGAAGGTGATCTGCTTGCGGTAGGAAACCCCATCGCCGCGCGGCTTTTCCACATCCAGGATGTCGCACAACGTGTGGACAACGTCGATGTTCGACATTTCGTTCCAGCCGCCGATATTATAAGTCTCATCGATCTTGCCGCGTTCCAGCACCGCGCGGATCGCCGTGCAATGATCGCCGACATAGAGCCAATCGCGCACATTGAGCCCATCGCCGTATACCGGCAGCGGTTTGCCGATCAACGCATTGTGGATCATCAGCGGGATCAGCTTCTCGGGGAATTGATAGGGTCCGTAGTTGTTGGAGCAATTGGTGGTTAGAACCGGCAGACCATAAGTGTGGTGATAGGCGCGTACCAAGTGGTCGGACGCAGCCTTCGAGGCCGAGTAGGGACTGTTGGGCTGATAGGTGTGATCTTCGGTGAACGCCGCCGCGTCGGATTTCAACGAGCCATACACTTCGTCGGTCGAGACGTGTAGGAAACGGAAAGCAGTTTTCTCGGCCGGACTCATGCTGCCGAAATAGCCGCGCATCGCTTCGAGCAGGCGATAGGTGCCGACGATGTTGGTCTGAATGAAATCTTCCGGGCTGTGGATCGAGCGGTCGACGTGAGATTCGGCGGCGAAGTTGAGTACGGCGCGCGGGCGGTGTTCGGCCACCACTTTCGCAACCACATCGAAGTCGCCGATGTCGCCCTGCACAAAGATATGACGGTTGTTGCCTTTAAGGCTGGCGAGGTTTTCGAGATTGCCAGCATAGGTCAGCTTGTCGAAGTTGACGACGGGCTCGCCGCCCGCAGCAATCCAATCAATTACGAAATTGGCGCCGATGAACCCGGCGCCTCCGGTTACCAAAATTGTCATTATTCTTAGAGCCTGTTGAAGATGGCCGCGACATAGAGGCCGATATTATCGAGAAAGTTCTGCCTGTGCACCCCGGAGCGTTTGAGGGCCAGGAGGCGCATCGGCAGCCAGCCGGAGCGGGCGGCGCAGAATTGATCGAAGATATGGCGATTTTCGGGCGTCAGGCGCTCGCGGAAGGGCGCCAAGGTCCGGACATTGATAGCGCTCCAGCGTTTGAAGCGACCTCCAAATACCCGCATGGCCCGCCACAACCGTGCCGCCAAACCTGCATTCGTGCCTACCAACTGCGAACGATGCTGACGGTAGCGGATGCTGGGATAGGGGTCATAGAAAGCGACCCCGCCCGTTCCGGTGATCAACAGGTAGGTCCACCAATCGTGGCTGACGATGGTATCGTCGCTGGTGGCGGCCATGATGAGTTTGCGCGCCGTATCGTTGAACACCATGGTGTTGCCGCCGCCGATATTCTGGACCATGGCGTTGGCGAAGGTCGGGGGTTTGGCCGTGAACAACGGCGCAAAACCCAGCTCACGGTCGTCCTCGTCGATCAGCCGGGTGCGCGACATATATAGTGCAGACGTTTCACGCGGAACGCCGCCCAACCAGGCGGCGGCGCGCGCCAGCTTATCCGGCTCCCACAGATCGTCCTGGTCGGCATAAGCATAGTGGTCGGCCTGGATGGTGGGGTTGCATGTCAGCGACAGGAAGTTGGCGACAAAGCCGCGGCGGGGTCCTTGGCTGATGTTAATTCTGCTGTCGCCCCATTTTTCTTTGTACGCCGCCAAAAGCGCGAGGGTTTTGTCGTCGGAGCCGTCGTCGGAGGCCCAGACTTTCCAGTTGTCATGGGTTTGGGCGGCAAAGGAGTTCAATTGCCGTGCCAGAAAATGCTCCCCGCGAAAGGTGCAGAGAAGGATCGCGACGGAAACTTGGTCCGTGGGCGGTGGCGAAAGGGCCGGGATGTCGTTGGAAGTGGCCATTATCGGCATGGATAACATGCTCGCGCCCCTAGTGGGAAGTTAGCTGTTTGGAATGATCCGCAAATGCGATTGGCCGTCATTCCGGTACGTGGACAATTCTTCATTGTTGCGCGATTTCCCAAGCCGGTAAAAATGAGTGCTATGTTTGAGATGGGTGCGTTGGGGCGCAGGGACATCACAAAAGAACCTCCGGCCAGACGTATTTGAGGCGCAATTGAAGGCGACACTAACGCGTAGGCTGAAACAGCTCCGATTAAAAGGTCGGCGCAGGTTCAAGGAAAGGACGGCACTATGACTGGCAGACAGATTTCACGGCGCACATTGATCGAGCAAGGTATGCGGTTAGGCGGCTTTGCGCTGGCGGCAATGGCAACCGTACAAACGGCGTCGGCGGCCGACAAGCTTTGTGCCGATCCGAAAGCGATGGACGGCGGGCAGCTCGGTATACGTGAGTCGCTCAATTATGTGGAGAAATCGCCAGAGGCGGCCAAAACCTGTGGCAACTGCGCTTTCTTCCAAGCCGCAGGCGATGGATGCGGCACCTGCATGATCTTCACCGGTCCGGCCAACGCCGGCGGTCACTGCGATTCTTGGAGCGCTAAAGACTAAGCGCATATTTCGTAAAGCGGCGGCGCCCAGGGTGCCGCCGCTATGCTTGATCGGCGTTTAGTGGAGGTCGCGGCTTTTGACCCGCAGCCGTGGATGGGCATGTGCCTCGGCGCCCAGCCGCAAAGCGGGCGTGGTTTCCAAATCTCCCTATCGCCAATGCGGCTGAGCCGCGGCGTTAGGTCGTAAAGCTCGCGTGCGTGCCCTTCCGCCGCTTCCAACACGATCCGCATCCGCAGCAGTTGTCGCTGTTCCGTGGTCGCCGCACGCAGCCGCGCCTCCAGAATCCCGCGATCTCCCGGCCGCAGCCGCACTTTCATGGCATCCAATATCATGCCATCTTGAATCACGGCGCAAAACACCGCGATAGTGCAATTATGACTCACTCACTTCGGATAGTGGGTACTAGCTCTGGCTTTGTCGCCGTTGCACCTGCACCATTCCAACTCTACAAATGCCTTAAGACCGAATGATCAAGCCCGACTGATCAGCGCGCACGTTCCAATAGCGCCACCAGCTCCGCTGCTTTTTTGCGCTGTTCATTGACGTTGCCGGCGACGATGGCGCCTTCGATGCAATGGCCGAGATGATCCTTGAGAATCGCGCTTTCCACTTTCGTCAAAGCGGCACGCACGGCCTTAAGCTGCGTCAAGATGTCTATGCAGTAGCGGCCCTCTTCCACCATGCGCGTGACACCGCGCACCTGACCTTCGATGCGAGTGAGACGGCTGACGGTTCCCGCCTTGGGTGGATGCGCGCCGTGTTTATGCTGTGCGGCCATGTCGGTCTCCTGATGCAACGGGCACTATATACCCCAGTGGGGTATTTGACAAAATACCTACTGGGGGTCTATACTGGCGATGGTTCAGGAGCCGCCTATGTCAGAGCATACGCACGCTCATCATCACCACACCCATACCGCGATTGATCCGGTCTGCGGCATGACGGTCGATCCCGAGACGACGCCGCACCGCGCGGAACACGCGAATAAACCCTATTTCTTCTGCTCTGCCGGGTGCCGGACTAAGTTCGTGGCCGCGCCCGTGCGGTATCTTGGCGGTAAGCCGGTCGCGGAGAAGGTTGTCCCCGGTGCTGCGTATAACTGCCCCATGCATCCCGAGGTGCGCCAACAAGGACCAGGCAGTTGTCCGAAGTGCGGCATGGCGCTGGAACCGGACGTCGCGACGGGGACGGAGGTCAATCACGAGCTGATCGACTTCATGCGGCGGCTATGGGTGGCGGTGATCCTGACCGCGCCGTTGTTTGTGCTGGAGATGGGGAGCCATCTTTTTGGCTTTCATCTGCACAATATGAACTGGGTTCAGTTTGCGCTCGCCACGCCGGTGGTGCTGTGGGCAGGGCAGCCGTTTTTTGTGCGTGGCTGGGCTTCGGTCATGCATCGCCATCTCAATATGTTCACGTTGATTGCCATGGGCACCGGCATTGCCTTGCTGTTCAGCGTTGTTGCGACGGTTGCGCCGCAGATAATTCCAGCCACGTTTGCGACCAGCGGCATGGTGCCGGTTTATTACGAAGCGGCGGCGGTGATCGTGACGTTGGTGTTGCTGGGACAAGTGCTGGAATTGCGCGCACGCGAACGGACCTCGGGCGCTATTCGCGGCCTGATAAATCTGGCGCCGAAGACCGCGCTGAAGGTGCAAGACGGCACCGATATCGAAATCGAAGTCGCGATGATCGTTGTGGGCGACCTCCTGCGCATCAAGCCCGGCGAAAAAATTCCGGTAGACGGTGTTGTCGTTGAAGGCCGGGGTGCGGTCGATCAATCCATGGTAACGGGTGAGGCGCTGCCGGTAACGCGCGAGATCAAGGATGCTGTTCTGGCGGGGACGTTTAATACCAGCGGCTCGTTCGTGATGCGCGCCAAGAAAGTTGGTGCCGACACGCTGCTATCGCAGATCGTGCATTTGGTGTCACAGGCGCAGCGCAGTCAGGCGCCGATCCAGCGCGTGGCCGATCAGGTGTCGGCATGTTTCGCTCCGGCGGTGATTATCGTGGCGGTTCTGACTTTTGGCATCTGGGCCGCGTTCGGTCCCGCGCCGTCACTGTCTATGGCCCTCGTGGCGGCAGTCTCGGTGTTGATCATTGCCTGCCCCTGCACGCTGGGTCTCGCAACGCCGATGTCGATCATGGTGGCGGTGGGGCGCGCGGCGCAGGCGGGCTTGTTGATCAAGAACGCAGCAGCATTAGAACGCTTCGCGCGCGTCGATACGCTGGTACTCGACAAGACCGGCACGCTGACCGAAGGCCGCCCGGACGTCACCCTCGTGCGCGCTGCGGCGGGCTTCGATGAAAACACGATGCTGAAAGCGGCCGCTGGCCTCGAACGCGGCAGCGAGCATCCGCTGGCCAGCGCCATTCTGCGCGGCGCAAAAGCGCGATCATTAACGCCTACGCCTGCGCTCGAATTTCAATCCATCGTCGGTAAGGGCGTCAGCGGCATCGTGGGCGGAAAACGCGTGCTGTTGGGGAGCGCTGGTTTCTTGCGCGAGAATAACATCGATACGGCAGAGCTGGATAACGAAGCCAACGACGCGCGCAGCGCTGGCGCCACAGTGATCTATATTGCTTTGGACTATCAGTTCGGCGGCATCATCGGCATTGCTGATCCGATCAAACAAACAGCGCCAGCGTCGCTTGCCTATTTCAAGGGCCGGGGCTTGCGTGTGCTGATGCTGACCGGCGATCACGCCGCGACAGCGGCGGCGATAGCCAAGCGATTGGGCCTGGAAGATTTCCGCGCCGAAGTCACGCCGCAGGACAAAGCCGACGTCATTGCCGCACTTAAAGCGCAAGGGCGTGTTGTCGCCATGGCCGGCGATGGCATCAACGACGCCCCGGCCCTGACGGTGGCAGATGTCGGCGTGGCCATGGGAACCGGCACCGATATCGCCATGGAAAGCGCGGGCATCACCTTGTTGAAGGGCGACATTGCCGGATTGGTGCGCGCGCATAAGCTATCGCGCGCGACTCTTTCCAATATCCGGCAAAACCTGTTTTTCGCGTTTGCCTATAATGTCGCGGGTATCCCCTTGGCGGCGGGGGCGCTGTACCCGCTACTGGGCTGGTTGTTGACGCCCGCGGTTGCCGCCGCGGCTATGTCCGTGTCGTCGGTCAGCGTGATTGCCAATGCCTTGCGTTTACGTGTGGTGAAATTATGAAAATGAAAATTGTTTTAGGCGCGGCACTGACTGTGTGTGCCGTAACTCCGGTCTATGCGATGTCTACCACCGGTGTCCTGGGCTCTTATCCCATGACACGCGAGGCGTCGGGCACCAGTTGGCAGCCCGACGTGACCACGCATGACGGGATTCATGGTGCGGTGGGCGACTGGAGCACTATGGTTCATGCCACGTTGAACGGCGTCTACGATTGGCAAGGCGGTCCGCGCGGCGACAATCTGTTGTTCATGTCGGGTATGGCGATGGCGTCCGCGCAGCGCACATTCGCCGATGACGATGTCGTGAATGTGCGCGCGATGTTAAGCCCCGATCCGCTCATGGGAAAGCGCGGCTACCCTTTGTTGCTGGCGGCAGGCGAAACCGCCGATGGCACGACAACGCTTGTGGACCGCCAGCATCCGCATGATTTGTTCATGGAACTCTCGGCGTTTTACAGCCGTCCACTGGCAGAGGATGTCAGCGCTTTCATTTATGTCGGGCTGCCGGGCGAACCGGCGTTTGGTCCGCCGGCTTTCATGCATCGCGCGGCGAGCGTGGATAGCCCCGAGGCGCCTATTAGTCATCATTGGCTGGATTCCACGCATATCACGTTCGGTGTCACCACGGCCGGTGTAGTTTACAAAAACATCAAGGCCGAGGTCTCGCAGTTCACAGGTCGCGAGCCTAACCGCCGCCGCACCGACATTGATCACCCGCGCTTCGACAGCACCTCTACACGCCTAAGCTGGAATCCGACTGAAAACATTTCTTTGCAAACATCTTGGGCGCATCTGCGCAGTCCCGAACAGTTGCATCCCGACGACAACGAGGAGCGTTGGTCGGCGAGCGCGATTTACACCGCGCCTTTTGGGCAGACCGGGCAATGGTCTGTCACGGCGGCGTGGGGCAGAAAAAATCTCGATGACGGCGCCAGTCTTGATGCCGTTCTTTTGGAAGCGGCACTGAAACCTACCGACGTCTGGACGATCTTCACGCGTGCTGAGCGTATAGAAGCCGCGGAGTTGGATTTATCAGGCCCTGCGCATGGCGATGCCGAGCCGGTGGGGAAACTGGCAGTTGGCGTAGTACGGGACTTCAAGGTGGCGGAACATGCGATGATCGGCCTTGGCGGGCTTTACAGTTTCAACTGGACGTCGGCGCATTTGCAGCCGTCTTACGGCGGTAACCCGAATGGCGCGATGGTCTTTGTCCGGCTGAAAATTCAATAGGCCGCGCGGTTTGCTCACGGTGCTGTGTGTGCGCGACCGGCGATGAACTCTTATAGTGAAGCCATCAAGGGAGGAGCCGCTATGACAAAGCTAAAACCTATTCTGCTCGTCGTCGCCGCGTTTGCGACATTGATCGGCATCATCTGGATTGGGCAAGGGACCGGATATTTCCCGTATCCCGCTTCCAGCTTCATGATCGCCGACCCGACGTGGGCCTATAACGGTGCCGCGCTGGCGATTGTCGGTATCCTCGCCGTCATTGTGTTGCTTCGGAAAAAGTAGCGCGGCAAAACCTCCGGTTCTGAAGCGCAACATATTGGTTCTTCTACTGGCCCAGTGATAGTCTCTCGCCGGGAGCCGGAATTTTCCGGCGAGGGGCTACAGTCGAATCTGACTTACCCGAGGCATTGCCTACGGACATGCCCGCTATGGCGCGGAGCGGTGACGCGGCGATTCTGCGCGGCGACCTCATGGGCGCGCTGGTAGCCGCGGTTATCACGATTTCGGAATCCGTTCCTTTAGGATTGATGACCTTTGCCGCCCTCGGCACGGCCTTCGCCGGTATGGGCGTGATCGCGGGCCTGTACGGCGCGGTTGCCGCAGGTTTAGTCGCGGCGCTGCTCGGCGGTACACCGCGCATGATTTCCGGTCCGCGTGCATCCGTGGCGGTGATCATGGCTTCGATGGTGGCAACGGCCGCGCAAGCACCTGACTTGGATCAGCACGGCGGTCCTGCGACGGCAGTAGCGCTGGCATTATTCGGTGTGTTTCTTGCCGGCTTGCTGCAAGGCATCTTCGGCATCGCACGCTTGGGACGCGTGATTAAATTCATTCCTTATCCCGTTATCGAAGGGTTCATGAACGGCGTCGCGATTTTGCTGCTGCTGAGTCAGATGCGCGGGCTCTTGGGACTGCCAGAGCATTTCGCCTGGGCCGACTGGAGCGACATTCGTGCCGAGGCCAGTCCGTGGGGCATTATCGTCGCCGGCGTGACGATGTTGGTTATCACGATCGCACCTAAAATCACGCGCCGTGCGCCGTCGTTGCTGATCGGTCTGCTGGCGGGATTGGCGTTGCATTATGCGTTGCGGCCTTATGTCGGCGCGGCACTGCTGGGCCCGACCATCGGCGCGGTTCCATCGGCGATACCGTCCTTTGCTTTGTTCGAAATCTGGGACGTCGCGAGTGATACCTGGATTATCGATCGCATTGCGGCGCTGATGCCCCACGTTGCTATCTTGGCGGTTATCGCGGCGATTGACTCGCTGATGGGTGCGGCGGTCGTCGATAGTCTCACGGCTGGCCGGCACAATATTGATCGTGAGCTGCTGGCGCAGGGATTGTCCAACATGGCTTCGGCGGCGGTGGGCGGGCTTGCCAGTTCCGGCGCGGTCGGCCGCAGTGCCGCCGCGTTGAAGGCCGGCGCGCAAACACGCCGCAGCGCGGTCATCAGCGCGCTCTTTGTTCTTGTCGGTACAATCGTTGCCGGGCCGTGGCTGGGTTATTTGCCGCGTTCTGTACTTGCCGCTGTGCTAACGGTCGTAGCGCTCGGCATCATGGATAGTTGGAGCCGCGAATTGCTGTCGCGTCTGCGTCTGGCAGGACCATTCCGCCGTGCGATTGCCGCCAATCTCGTCATTGTTATCGCCGTGGGCGCGGTCACGGTGATCGTGAACCTGATCACTGCGGTGATCGCGGGCATTATGATTGCGATGGTGATGTTCGTGCGCGACATGAGCAAGCCTATCGTGCGCCGGTCTTATGACGGCGCGGCGCGCCGCGCCGGTCGCTGAAAGTGCGTGAACGCAGCGAGGCCGAATACCTTGCGGCGCGCGGATATGAAGTCGTCGTCGTTGAACTCGATGGCCCGCTATTCTTCGGTACAGCCGACGCGCTGTTTAGCGAGGTCGAGCGTCTGTCGGTGCGGGCGCGGGTCGTGATTCTCGACTGCGGTCGCCTTGCGGATATGGATGCGACTGGCGTGCGGATTTTGCTGCAGCTATTTCAGCGCATGATTGCGGGAGGCAAGATCGCGGCCATCGCCCACATGACTCGCGAAGACATGAACGGAGAATTTCTCGGGGTTATCGCCGGCGAGAGAATTTTCGATGTCTGCCGGTTATTCGCCGATACCGATGCTGCGCTGGAATAGGCAGAAGACAGGCTGCTGGAAGCGGCCGGTATCGTTTCGACCATCAATACGGAAGTGGCGCTTCATAACTTCAGCCTTGCGGCGGGCCTGGCGGCGGAAGAGCAGGCGCAACTCGCTACTCTGACGCGGGGCGAAGAGCTGCCCGCGGGTACCGTGCTGTTCCGCGAAGGCGACCAGGGTGATTCGTTCTTTATGCTGGCCAAGGGCACGGTTACCATTCGTTTGGTCAGCGGTCGTCGTGCGCCTATACAACTCGCCAATCTCATTCCCGGGGTGATCTTCGGCGAAATGGCGATGTTGGAGGGCGAGCGCCGCTCAGCCGACGCCATCGCCGATACGGAGATTGTTATCTACGAAGTAACCAAAGCGAATTTCGATAATGTTCTGGGTGTAAATCCAACGTTAGCGGCCAAATTGGTCGCTAATATAGCCCGCGAGATCGCGGCGCGGCTGCGCGTGACGAATAACGAACTGCGGATGATCAGTAAAACCGCCATTTCCCGCAAGATTGCCCTACCCATTATGCCGACGTATTCTTAGGCTATGGATGTCGCTGCGGAGCGGGACGTGCATGCATAAGTGTTACAATCGATCCGTTCCGTGATTCGATTTTAGTCTGAGGGCGCAGATGACGGACTTCACGCGTCGCGGTGTTTTGCAAGTCTCGGGTGCCTTTCTCGTGGCCAGCGCAAGCGCGGCCGAGGCGGCGCCGTTACGTCTGCTATACAATGAAAATCCTTTTGGCCCTTCGGAACGCGCCAAGCAAGCCGCCGCCGCGGCGCTCGAAAAAGGCTGGCAATATCCTTACGAAGATTTAGCGGCGCTGCGCAAAATGATTGCTGCGCACGAAGGGTTGAAGCCCGAAAACGTCATCGTCACCGAGGGCTCGGGCGAATTGCTGAAACTAGCCGCGCTTATTCACAGCGATAAAGAACGCGACGTCGTTGTGGCGCGCCCAACGTTCCCGATGCTGGCGCAGTACGCCAGCCGTCGCGGCGCGAACATTGTGTGGGTCGATTTGGACAAGGACTTTCGCCACGACCTCGCGGCCATGCAGGCGCGTGTGAATACGCAGACTGGCTTGGTGTACGTCTGCAATCCCGATAATCCGACCGGCTCACTCGTGAACACCGATGACCTGCGGCGATTTATCGCAGCGGTGTCGAAGCGGGCGTTGACGGTGGTAGACGAGGCTTATATCGACTATGCCGACGACCCCGCGCGCGTGACGGTTATTGATCAGGTGAAGGCAGGGCAAAATCTCATCATCACGCGTTCGTTCTCGAAAATTCACGGGCTAGCGGGCTTGCGCATCGGTTACGGCATGGCACGTGCTGACATTATTCGTTCGTTTGAGTCCATGCGGATGTCTTTTCCCAACCGCGCCGGGCTTGCGGCGGCGCGCGTGAGTTATGACGACGAAGCTTTTCTCGCGCAAAGCCGTCAAGCGACGCGCGACTGTTTAGACTTCACACAGCGCATGTTCAAAGACTTGCGTGTGCCTACCGCGCCGACGCAAGCCAGTTTCTTGATGTTCGATACCGGCCGTAGCGGCGCTGGATTTGTCGAACTGATGCGCACGCGCAACGTACTGATCAGTCCCGTGACAGAGCCTTATGCGCAGTGGGCGCGTGTCAGTATGGGGCGTATGGAAGATATGAAACGTTACGCCGACGTCATGCGCACGGTTTTTACGTGACGATGTTTGCCCGCTGTCTGGTTTTGAGCGCAGTTCTGTTAAGCGCCGGTCACGCTATGGCCGAAAGCGACGCCGCGGTGACCGCTGCGCTCGGGCTGCGCGAAAGCGCGGTGCCGGTACGCGACATGCCCAACTGGAAAAAGCCGCAAAAGATTGTTGTTCTGGTCGATAGCGCCGCGCGGCTCGCGTGGTTTCAAGAAGCAGCAAAAGGCACCACGGTTGTTGGTGCGCGAAATCCCGCCGAATTTAAAGCCGCGCTCGCCGATGCCGATGCGTTGATCGGCACATGCCGGGCTGACGTGGTCGCGGCGGGCCCAAAGCTGCGGTGGGTTCAAACGCAAGGAGCCGGTGTCGAGGACTGCATTCCGATTCCGCGCGTTCAGAGTGGTGCTGTCCTCCTGACCAATATGCAACGTCTGAACGGCTCGAACGTCGCCGAGCATGCGCTGGCCATGATGTTGGCGCTGAGCCGGAACATTCCAGATGCGGTCGATGCGCAGCATAAGCAGGAATGGAAGCCGTCAAAGCCAGGCGATCTCGCGGGAAAGACCGTGCTGATTGTCGGCCTTGGCGGCATCGGCACGGAGATTGCCAAACGCGCGCATGCTTTTGATATGAACATTATCGCCACGCGAAACAGCGGTCGCGGCGGGCCTGATTTTGTCGCGCCCATTGGCGCACCCGGGGATTTGCCGGAATTGATCGCCCAGGCGGATTTTGTCGTGAATGTCACGCCGTTGACGCCAGAAACGACGGGATTGTTCAATGCTGCAATGTTCGCCCGTATGAAATCGACGGCGTTTTTCTTCAATCTCGGGCGGGGCAAAAGCGTCGTCACAGACGACCTGGTTGCCGCATTGAATAAGCGTACCATTGCGGGTGCGGGGCTTGATGTGGTCGATCCCGAGCCTTTGCCCAAAAGCCACCCCTTATGGAGTGCGCACAATGTACTGATTACGCCGCATGCCGCTGATCAATCGGACCTGAAGACTGAACGTATGTGGAGCGTCATGCGGGAAAATCTGCGGCGTTATGTGGCGGGCGATAAGATGCTGTCGGTAGTCGATGTCAAACGCGGTTATTAAAACTTTTATTTTGCTGCTATGCTTTGGCCTGCTTGGGGTATCCGTGCCAGCGAACGCCGGGCGGATCGAAAATATCCGTGCGCGCGGATATTTCGGCTGCGGGCTGGGGCCTGACGTTGCGGGATTCTCCGTCAAGCAAGACCAAAATAATGCCGGCTTCGATGCCGACGTGTGCCGCGCTGTGGCTGTGGCCATTCTCGGGGCCGATGCCAAGGTTGTCTTCAAGGCCGCCGAGAATGTCCGTCAGCTTAGCGACAATGACGACATCGACATGGTGACGCGGCGCCTGACGTGGTCGCTCAGCCGAGCGACGACGCATGGCATGATGTTCGGTCCAATCACGTTTTACGACGGGCAGGGGTTCCTTTTGCCGCGCGACGGCGCGATGTCGGCGGCACAGCTTATGGGCGAAAAAATATGCGTGAATGCCGGTCCGCACGCCAAAACGTTGATCGATCATTTTAGGGGCGCGGTCAGGACAGTCATCGTTGCAACCGATGCCGATGCGGAGAAAGCGTTGCATGATGGGCGTTGCACGGCTTTTTCGGCGGACGTGTCTTGGCTCGCGGCGGCACGCGCAGGTTTCAAGGACGGTTTCGCGCGTTTTGCGATCCTGCCCGACATAATTTCGAAGGAGCCGCTGGCACCGTTAGTGCGGCAAGGTGACGACCGCTTTTATGAAGTCGTGCGTTGGACAGTGATTGCCTTGATTGAAGCCGAAGAACGCAATGTCACGTCGCGTAACGCCGCTGAATTTGGCGATAGTCATGGTGCCGTTCTGGGTCTCGATGCGCGGTGGATCGAGGCTGTGATTGCGGCGGTCGGGAATTACGGCGAGATGTTTGAGCGCAATCTAGGGCAGAGCAGTCCCATCAAACTAGATCGCGGCTTAAACAAGCTGTGGCGCGATGGCGGGTTGATGTTCGCTCCGCCTGTGCGCTAAGCCTTTCCGGTATGATGAATTTTAATCTGACAGCGCCAGTTGTTCTGCGCGGCTACTTGAAGCGCGGGCGCTTGGTTGCAGCGCGCGCCATTTGTCTCGTGTTCTGGTTGTTTGCCGCCCAATCAAGCGTTGGAGCCCAGTATGAACCTTTCGCGGGCGGCGTGAAGTACCGCGTGGACATTATCGGTGCGCCCAAAGCTGCGGACGATCTTTTAAAAGAGTCCTCTCAGCTTCTGTTGTTGAAGGACCGTCTTCCGCCGTCACTCGCCGCTTTGGGCCGCCGCGCTGTGGGCGACGAAGGGCGCTTCCGCGCGGTTTTAGAATCTGAAGGGTATTACGACGCGAAAGTCATGGCGGCCGTCGACGGAGACGGCAGCGGTGACGTCACGGTACGGATGACCATTGAGCCCGGCGCGCGTTTTCGCGTCGCAGGGATTGCGTTGGAAATAGAAGCACTGGAAACCTCCAGCACATCGCACAATGCCGCCGAAGCGGCAGCGCGCCGCCCGCTCAATAAAATCACCGGGCGCGTCGCGCGTGCGCCGGATGTCATTGCCGCAGAAGACGAAGCGCTGTCCATTTTTCGCAATCGTGGGTTTCCATTTACAACGCGCGGCGACCGTCTTGTCGAAATCGACCACGCCGCACATACGATTTCCGTCACCCTGCCGGTGACACTCGGGCCTGCCGCGGTTTTCGGAGAGACGCATTTTCTGGGGCTCGAGCGCGTGAAAGAGCGTTTTATGGCAAGGTCCGTGCCCTGGAAGGCGGGTGCGACCTTTGACATGAGCTTGCTGGAGGAGCTCCGCAAATCGCTGGTGGACCTGACATTGTTCGCCTCGGTGAAAGTCGTGCCCGTTGGTGCGAAAGACATGGCGAGCGGCGGACCGCTGGATGTCAACGTCGTCGTCACCGAAAGCGCGCCCCGCACCATAAGTCTGGGCGGCAGCTATGCGCGCGATAAAGGTTTCGGCGGAACGGCGAGCTGGAATCACCGCAATTTCTTCGGCTCCGGCGAGCAGCTGGAGCTTTCGTTGGAAGCAACACAATTAGATCAAACCGCCAAAGCGGTTCTGTCCAAGCCGAATTTCCTGCGCAGAAATCAGACGCTGAAAACCGCGATTGAAAGCAAGCATGCCGGCCAGAAACGCGCCGAGCGCCATGGAAATGCCGATGGAGTTCATCAAAAGCGCGGTCCCGCAGACAATCAGCAGTGCTGTGGCTGTAAAAAGCTCCGGCGTGCGCGTTGTGGCGACGGCATGCAAGACCGGTCGCAAAAGGAAGTGTCCGCCAACAACCACTTGAGCGCCGCCGAGGCCAAAGACGGCGCTGCGGAACGTCCATAGCCGCGCCGGCTGCAATTCCAAACCGATAATGAACAACAGCAGGACAACGCTGAATTCGGCGAAGTGCATGATGGCTTCAACGTCGTTGATCAGTGAAAGACCAAAGGGTCCGATCAGCGCGCCGGCGGCGAGTTAACCCAGCACCGCGCCAAGACCAAGCTTGCGGAAAATCGGAACGACAATGACGGCGGCAGTAAAAAAGATGGCCGCTTGCGTGATCATTTCCATGAGGGAGGGTCTCCTGGCGGAAGGCGAGGGGCTGTGCCCGCTCCTCCGTCCCCGTTGAGCAAGGCGTCAATATGGAACGCGAGCGGCGGCCTTGCAAAGGGCCGCCGGTTTAATTTGCGTGTTTAAAAGGGCCAAACGCAGAAAAAGCTGTCGCTCAGCCCTCCGGCTCAGCCTTCTGGGCGCGCGGCGCGGCGGGGTTTGCCGGGCTGAAACGCTCGTCCCACATCCTCGCGGCCCTCGTGCGTGGCTTCCAGTTCGGTGACCCGGCGACGCAGGGCATCCACCTCATTCAACAATCCGCATAGAGCGCGCGAGGTTGGATCGGAAAGATCGTCGCATGGTGAGCCGTAGGCAACGAAGTCCGGCTTGTTAGCGGCACGCGCCGCGACAACCTGAGCCGGGATACCGACGACGGTAACGCCGGGCGGGACATCTTTTACCACGACGGCATTGGCCCCGACGCGCGCGCCGTCACCGACAATGAGGCCGCCGAGCACTTGCGCGCCGGCGCCGATGATGACGTTGTCTTCAATGATGGGGTGGCGGCGGCCTTGCGGTGTGCTGCCCGGGGCGATGCCGCCGAGTGTGACGCCGTGATACAGCGTCACGTCATTACCGATGATGGCGGTTTCGCCGATCACCACGCCGATCCCGTGATCGATGAACAGGCGTTTGCCGATAACCGCACCGGGATGAATTTCAATGCCGGACAGCCAGCGTCCGAGTTCGGACACCAGGCGACCGAGAAACAAAAAGCCGGATGTCCACAAGGCATGAGCTAGACGATGGAACACCAGGACGCGCACGCCCGGATAAAGTAGCGCCACTTCCACCAGCGAGCGCGCCGCAGGGTCGCGGGCTTTGATGGATTCAAGCATCGAACGCAAGCCGTCAGACATGACGTCGCTCCCAAAAAAATCGTGCAGGCTATGAAGGTTGCCGGACAGCCCTCTCACAAGTGTCCGGATATAGGCGCACGTAGGCATATCTCGAGACCCATGCCCTATAGCACCGCGCTTGCAAAGAAAGGAAATAAAAATCTTTAAAGACTGGACAGATCGCCTCGAAAGAGTGAATTATTCTACCTGACGCATGGATATACGGAACATCATTCCGACTCGGTGCCGAAAATCGCCGTTTTCGGCGCGGCAAGCCCTGGTTTGATGCGCGGCTCTGGCCTATGCCGGTTCATCTTTTGAAGGAGTGCCTCCTTATGGATCCTATCGACCGCAAAATCCTCGCTCTGCTGCAATCCAATGCCGGGTTATCGATTGCCGAAATCGCGACCAAGGTTGGGCTATCGCAGACGCCGTGCTGGAAACGCATTCAGAAAATGGAGCAGTCCGGCGTGATCAAGGCGCGGGTTGCGCTGCTCGACGGCAAGAAGCTCAATTTGGGCCTGACGGTGTTCGTCATTATCCGCACCAACCAGCACGACGATGTGTGGCTGCAGAAGTTCGCGCGCGCCGTAAAAGAGATGAATGAGATCACCGCGATATGGCGCATGGCGGGCGACATCGATTATCTGCTGCGGGTGGTTGTGAAGGACATGGATGCTTACGACTCTTTCTATAAGCGGTTGATCAAGCGCGTGTCCTTGAGCGACGTCAGTTCGACGTTCGTAATGGAAGAGATTAAGTACACCACGGCGCTGCCGCTGGAGCCTTCCGCGCTTTTGGCTTAGGGCGCTTTTGGTTTAAGGCGCTACGGCGAAGTGATCCGGCGCCAAGCCGGCGCGCAGGCGCTCGACCATCCGCGTATAAGCCGCTTCCAAATGCCGCGTGAATAACGCTGTGTCGAACAGCGGCGCGGTCAATCTGCTACGAACGATCTTCTGCCGGATTGCCTCCAGGTGCGCGCGGTCGCTTGCGAGTGCGACGGCCAGGTTCTCATAAGTATCCGTTGTTGTCGTGATGAGTTCCGCCACATCCATCGCCGTGAGCAAGCTGGCCGCGACCCGTGCAGGAAATGATTCACCGATCCGTGTAAGGACGGGCAATCCCATCCACAATGCGTCGCTGGCCGTGGTGTGAGCGGTATAAGGAAATGTATCGAGAAACAGGTCGGCCGCGTGATGGCGCGCGAGGTGTTCCGCCGTGGGGACGCGCGCCGCGAAGATCAAGCGTTTTTCATCGATCCCGCGACGCGCGGCTTCGCGGCGCAGATTGGCGGCGGACAGCGGGCTATGCTCGAGCAGCCACAGCACGCTGTCCGGCACTTGCTGCAAGATCCGCATCCATCCAGCGAAAACCGCCGGCAGGATTTTAAAATTATTGTTGAAGCAGCAAAATACAAAACCGGATTCTGGTAGTCCAAGCTCCGCACGTGCCAGTATGCGGTGACCCGCGTCGCGTGTGTTGTCGTTGGGTTGATAACAAAAGGGCAACGTCGCGATTTTCTCGGCGTAGTGAGCGCGCGCGGTTTCCGGAATAATGCGCGCATCGGCGATCAGGTAGTCGATATAATCCGCGCCCACCGTGCCGGGATAACCCAAATAATTGACCTGAATCGGCGCCGCGCGCCGCGCGAATATGCCGGTTCTGTTGTCGCGCGTGTAGCCGCTGAGATCTATCGCGATATCGATCTGCAATTCGCGCGATAACGCCGTGACCTCTCTGTCCGAATTGTTGCGTACATCAATGAATGAATCGAAGGCCGCGGCGACGCGTGCACGCATATCGTCGGGTGCGGAAGAATCGTAACTAAAAGCGGTCAGTTCGAACGCGGTTTTGTCGTGGCGCTCGAATACGCCCGTCATGAGCGCCATGACGGCGTGGTTATGATAGTCGGCGGAATAGTATCCAATACGGATTTTTGCGCCGCGCGGATGCGGCGCGAGCGATCCCAGTTCGTCATTGGCCGGATGTAAGGTCTGCGTGGCCGTGGCAGCGCATGTGCGCTGTAATGCCGGGGAATCGTTGACGAGCAGAAATGAGAACGGCGACGCCGCCATTTCACCGCGCGCCACGTGATCTTCCAAATCCTTTATCTCATCGGCCAGATTTGACCAGTCGCACATGAACAGTTTTGCATGAAGGCGCGCGCCGCGCGCAAAAGCCATATCGGGTTGAAGGTGTAGGGCCTTGTCATAACTCGCAACGGCCGCGGGATATTGATTTATGTCCGCCAGGATGCGCGCGCGGTTGCTGTGCGCTGGCGCGAGGTTCGGTTTTATCGCGATAGCCTTGTCATAGCTGGCAATAGCAGCATCGTAGCGCGCAAGAAATCCCAAGGCATTTCCACGATCGGCGTAAGCCTCGGCGTAATCCGGGCGGCACGTAATGGCGAGTTCAAAGGCCGCAGATGCCGCCTTGAAATTACTTAATTCCATGAAGATTGCGCCGCGATGATAGTGAGCTTCCGCGAAATCCACTTTCAGCCGGGCGATCTGCTCAAAATCTGCAAGTGCACGCTCACGCTCTTTGAGATAACGGAGGACAATGCCGCGGTTATAGTAGGCATCGATGTATGTAGGATTGAGGCCAATAGCTTTGCCGTAGTCATCGAGCGCCTCTCGCGGCCGTTCCGCAGCGCTGACTATGTTGGCGCGGCTGTTATAGGCTTCAGCATAGTCGGGGTTTAAGCGCAGCGCCTGGTCGTAGCTGGCGATGGCGGCATCGGATTTCTGAAGTCTGTTCAGCGCCACGCCGAGATAAAAGTGCGTTTCGGCGCGGCCGGGATTGACCCCGATGGCCTTCTCCAGAAACGCCGCCGCCTTTTCGGCACCGCCCGTTTGTAAGGACGCTATGCCGAGGAGATGTAAAGCGTCGGAGTGATCGGGCTCCCGGCGCAGTATGTCTTGATAGACAGCGACGGCTTCGGCCAACTGTCCTTTCTGATGCAGTGTTACGGCATCTCGAAGTGTGGCTTTCGTCATGGGCACTCAAGCGGAACGTTTATATCTGTCGGCGGCAGGCCGGCACTGTGACGCTCTATCATAAGCGCATATGCGCGCTCGATGTGGCGTGCGAATTAAGTCGTATCGAAGAGTGGCGTCGTGAGCCGGTTTCGCTCAAGTTTATCCCTAATCCGGCGCATGCGGTCGGCATCGGTGGCCAGAGCCACGGCGAGATTTTCGTATTCTTCGGCCGTGGTTGTGTTGAGTTCCGGCATTTGAATTGCATTTAGCAGACTCGCCGCTACGCGCCCAGCCATGGATTCGCCGATCCGTGTCAGCACCGGGAGCCCGGCCCAAAGTGCGTCACTCGCGGTCGTGTGTGCGTTATAGGGCAGGGTGTCGAGGAATAGGTCCGCCGCACGATGGCGCGCGAGGTGCGCCGTCGGTGAAATGCGGCCGCAAAAAACCAGTCGCTTATCGTCGATGCCGCGCTGAGTCGCCTCACGCCGCAGATTCTCCGCCGCCGCGGCATTGTCTTCCAGCAGCCACAATACGCTGCTGGGTGTTCGTTTGAGGATACGCATCCAATTGTCGAAAATCGCTGGGTGAATTTTATAGTTGTTGTTAAGGCAACAAAAAACGAAGGCCTGCTCCGGAAGCCCAAGGTCCGCGCGATTAAATTTGTTCTCTGCGATCCTCCGGGCACGATCGTTGACCTGATAGCTGTACGGCATATAGACGATGTTTTCCGCGTAGTGCTCTCGGGCGTTTTCTCGAATGAGGATATGATCCGCGATCATATAGTCCATGTACGCCGCGCCCATTGTTCCCGGATACCCTAGATAGTTGACTTGCAGAGGTGCGGCCCGTTGCGCGAAAATATTGGGGCGGTTTAGCTGCGTAAAACCCGAAAGATCGACGGCGATATCGATCTGCAAAGAGCGCGACAATGCCGCGATACCCGTATCAGTTTCTTTGCGTACGTCTATGAACCGGTCGAATGCCATCGCTACCCGCCGGTGCGTGTCATTGATGAGATCGCGACCATGCCAGAATCCGAATAGTTCAAAACGGTTTTTGTCATGTTGTTCGAATAATCCCGCCATGAGCACCATCATGGCGTGATTGTGAAAGTCAGCCGAGTAATAACCAATCTTGATTTTCGGCTCGCCACGCGACGGAGTTATGTTTGGCAATGTCGGCTTAATGCGGATGAAGTCGGCCCATGTCTTGGCCGCCGTATGTTGGTCCGCCGGCGAGTCAGATAGCGTCAGGAACGAAAACGGCGAGGCGGCGCGCTCGCCGCGCCGTAGTCTAACCAGTAGCGCGTCATAGCGGGCATCGAAGTCTCGCCAATCTGCAATCATCATCTGCGTATGCAGCTGCGTGCCGTAGACAAAAGGCAGATTCGGCTGAATCTGGGCCGCTTTGAGATAGCCTAACAGCGCCTCGGCGTCTCATGTCATTGAGAATTTTGCCGCGATTATTGTGTGCCTCGGCTAAGTTCGGATTGATCTGAATGGCCGTATCGTAACTAGCGAGTGCTGATTCCAGGCGTTTTAAATCGCCCAGCGCGTTACCCCTGTCAATGTGGAGGCGTGCGTTCTTCGGGCTGTATTGGATCGCTTTGTCGAAGTGTGCGATGGCGACTTCGATCTCGCCTTTGCGCCAGGCAATGTCCGCGCGTCCGACGTATGCATCCGCATAGTTTGGTTTGAGACTAATCGCCTTGTCAAAATCGGCAGCAGCATCATCGATCCGCCCAAGCATTTTTTGAGTATTGCCGCGGTTGTTGTAGGTTTCCGCGTGGCTTGGCAGAAATCGTAACGCTTGCGTGTAGCTGTCGATCGCTTCTTCAAAAAGCTTGCGGGCATCTAGCGCGTTGCCGCGATTGACGTAGGCTTCGTCATACGTAGGGGCGAGGCGAATAGCGTGGTCATATTCCGCGACGGCTGCGTCGTATTGATTCAATGCGTTCAGTACCACGCCATGATGAAAGCGGGCTTGAGCGTCGCCCGGGTTTACTTCGTTAGCGCGGCCGATGAGCGCAGCGGCTTCGGTGGGATTCCCAGCTTGGAAAGTTAGTATGCCCAGATAGTGCAGAGCATCAAAATGTGCGGGCTGAACCCCCAGAATCTGGCGATATAGATTTTGTGCGTCTCCGAGGCGTCCCTGTTGGTGGAGCGCCACGGCTTGCTGCAATTGGGCGAGAATCGTATCTGACGACATGGGCAGATTTATAGTCGAACGCCCTCGTCAGCCCAAGCCTGTCGATGTCATTCGTATTGAAAGCGGTCCGCCTTTAAAAGGCGCGGACTTTCTTCAATTTGCGCCAGAAATTGGCGGTTTCCGGCTCGGCATCGCTGGCGGCCGGATGCGGCGCCATTGACCAGTGTGCCGATTGTGCGCTCGGCCACTTCGATGTCGTTCAGGTGACCCAAGCTGTCCTGGAGATGCTTCAGGAGTTCATTGAGGCGAGCCGCGCGCTTGGCCGGCAGCAGCGCATGAAAGAATTCCAGCCCATAGCGGGTTTTCTTGACCGCGATGCGCAGATCGTGGCGCGCGTTGACCGTCAGCTGCTCGATGTCGCTATAGTCGGAGCGGATGTTGCGCAGACGCCGGTTTAGAAAGCACTGCGCGAAATCGGCAGCGGAGATCGTGCGGCAGTCTTTCGCCGGATGGCCGGGCTGCGCCGCGCGCCAGCCGCGTCCGGAGACCCAAGCATCAATGCGTGCCGCGAAGCGGCGGGTGCGCGGACTTTGCAACGCCTTGCCGGCCGCGTCATGAGCGCCGGATTGCGCCGCGCGTGCGGCGCGCTTCACTTGCGCGACATCGGCATTTTCCGATGCGCGTTCGGCGATCGGTGCGGCGAGGCTGTCGATAAACACATCGAGGTCGCGGGCGGGCCCCAGTTGCGTCAAAAGCCATTTGGCCTCCACATTCAACGCTTCGCGTTGCACGGCGGGGATATGCTTTTTGAAAGCCGATAGCGCCGAGCGCATGCGCCGTAAAGCGACGCGAACTTGATGCGTGCCTTCGGGATGACCCGCAATAGCAGACGACAGATTGGCCTGCCAATGATCGCGGCAAGCGGCGACAACGACGGCGATGGCATCATCTACGGTCGAATTCGGTTTTAGAATGATCCGGGCGGATTTGACCGGCACGCTGATCCGCACGCTTTTGGTTTGCGCGCCCGCGCGCGGCGGATTTGTTCGCAAACGCGTACCGGCGTTGCCGGTTTTTACCAGCGGACGACCTAAATCAGCTTTCACGGTTGTGGAAAGGGAACGAGTCATGGCGCCGCATGCGTTGGACGATTAACCCTGCGTAGGCGACTCTAGCAAATATCAGCCAGCGGCGCAGCCATATTCTGGCAACAAAATTTGACTATATATATGAAGGATTTATGACACTCCAGGCTAGGGCGTGATCCTGCCACCGTTACTCTTTGTCGAGATTGGGCGGACTCGCACCTACCGCCGGCAACTATAAATATCTCAGCTGCACTTCGAATAACCGCAACTCGTGCAGCTGTCGCACCCTTCCTGACGTAACAGGCTATGGGTGCCGCATTTTGGACACGCGCGGAAGCGCTTGTCGCGCGCGCTGTCCTTTTGCGCGGCGTCCTTCAGAACGACAACTTTTCCGTCATCATTTTTCATACGCGTATCAGCAACGCGCGGCATGAAACCGATTTCGATCATGTGTTGCTCGATGATGTCGCCGATGGCCGCCAGCAACGACGGTACATAACGTCCGTTCATCCATTGGCCGCCGCGCGGATCGAACACGGCTTTCAGTTCCTCGACAACAAAGCTGACATCGCCGCCGCGCCGGAACACCGCCGAGATCATGCGCGTCAGCGCCACTGTCCAGGCGTAGTGCTCCATGTTCTTCGAATTGATGAAAACCTCGAACGGCCGTCGGTGTGTGCGCCCATGACTCTCTTCGACGATCACGTCGTTAACGGTGATGTAAATCGCGTGATCGCTTTCCGGCCAGCGCAGTTTGTAGGTCAAGCCGGGCAAGGTCTCGGGACGCGCCAGCGGTTCTTCGCCCGCGTCCGATGGCAATGGCGCCTGTTTTTCCTTTTTGATTTCCAGCACAGCACCGCGTACGGCGCTGGGGCGGTAGGTTGTGCAGCCTTTGCAGCCCATATCGTAGGCCTGCATATAAACGTCGTTGAAGGCCGCGAAGGGAAAGCTTTCCGGCACATTGATGGTCTTGGAAATCGAGCTGTCGACATAGTCCTGCACGGCGGCCTGCATTACCAAGTGATCTCCAGGCATGAGGCTTTGTGCGTCGACGAAGTAATCCGGCAGGGGCGCATCGCCTTTTATGTCGCGGAACATGCGATAGGCATAATCGGAAACCTCTTCCGCGCGTTTGCTGCCGTCGCGCATTGTCACGTGACGCGTGTAGGCAAAGCTGAAAACCGGCTCCAGGCCTGAAGAGATATTATCGGCGAACAGCGAGATCGTACCGGTAGGTGCGATGGACGTAATCAGTGCATTGCGGATGCCGTGCGCGGCAATGCGTTTATGCAAGGTCTCGGGCAAGGCACGAATAGTCTCACCGGCGAGATATTTGTCGCGGTCAAACAGCGGGAATGGGCCTTTTTCAGCGGCTAAGTCGACCGATGCGCCATAGGCGGCATCGCGGAAGGCGGCCATCCAGCGGCGCGTCTGGGCGACAGCTTCGGGACTGCCGTAACGCAATCCACACATGATCAGCGCATCAGCTAAGCCCGTAACGCCAAGCCCGATGCGGCGTTTCTGCTCGGCTTCGCGGCGTTGTTCCTCGACCGGATATTTCGAGGCTTCGATGACGTTGTCCATCATGCGTACAGCAGTCGAAATCAACGCGGCGAGTTCTGTTTCATCAAGCTGCGCCTGCGGCGAGAAGGGCGCCTTGATTAAACGCGCAAAATTGATCGAGCCCAGCAAGCATGTGCCGTAGGGCGGCAGCGGCTGTTCACCGCACGGATTGGTCGCGGCGATATTTTCGCAATAGTACAAATTGTTACGCGCGTTGATGCGGTCGATAAAGATTACGCCGGGCTCGGCATAGTCGTATGTCGCGCGCATCATCTTGTCCCACAGCGCGCGGGCACGAACAGTTTTATAAACTTTGCCGCCGAACTGAAGCGGCCAGTCCTGATCGGCCTTGAACGCCGCCATGAAAGCATCGGTCGCGAGAACCGACACATTGAAGTTGGTTAGCCGGCCTGGTGTCTGTTTGGCGGCAATGAAATCCTCGATATCGGGATGGTCGCAACGCAAGGTCGCCATCATGGCGCCGCGGCGCGAACCCGCGCTCATGATCGTGCGGCACATGGAATCCCAGACTTCCATGAATGACAGCGGGCCCGACGCGTCGGCGCCGACACCTTTCACCGGCGCGCCCTTTGGGCGCAAGGTCGAGAAGTCATAGCCGATCCCGCCGCCCTGTTGCATGGTCAGTGCGGCTTCGCGCAGATGCGCGAAAATCGAACCCATGTCATCACCGATCGTGCCCATGACGAAACAGTTGTGCAGCGTCACGGTGCGGCCGGTACCGGCACCAGCGAGAATGCGGCCGGCAGGAAGAAAACGGAAATCGACGAGCGCGTGTTCAAAACGCGGCGTCCACAGCGCGGGGTCGCGTTCGGGTGCAGCCAACGCTTTCGCAACGCGCGTCCATGTATCGGCCACCGCACCATCACCGGGCGCGCCGTCGGGCGTTTTGAAGCGGTATTTCATGTCCCAGATTTGCTGGGCGATGGGCGAAGGTTCGGTCACGTTACGTTAATTCCAACATTCCGGTTTTGTTCTCTTATCCTAGCAGATAAGAAAATTATCATTATTTTTCAATGGGAAAATATTGGCTAAGCCGCCGAATCCGGCTGGAAGGCGTCGAGACGGGCGCGCAGCTCGCTCAGCATGGCGTCTTTGTCGAGACCCGGCGGCAAAGCCGGCAGGAACTCAAAAACGATCTCGCCGGGAAGTTTCAGGATACGGGTCTTGCCCCACAGAACACCGGAATTAAGCGCCATGGGAATCACCGGCACCTCACACTGTGTGTACAGCGCGACGATTCCGGGGCGGTAGGGACGGCTTTCACCCGGCGGCACGCGCGTACCTTCGGGAAATACGACCATTTGCCCACCGGTGTTCAAGGCGGATTTCGCCGCGCGTAACATTTTGCGCATGGCGCCTGCGCCTGCGCCGCGGTCGATGGGAACAAGCCCGCCGCGCCGCATGTACCAGCCGACAATCGGAATCCACGTTAACTCGCGCTTCAAAACGAAGATCGGATGTTCCAACTCCAGGAAGAGGCGATAGGTCTCGAAGGACGACTGATGCTGCGCGGCGATAATGCACGCACCCGGCGGTACATGCTCGCGTCCCACTACGCGGCATGTGATGCCAACGATCTTGCGCGCCAATAGCATGATGCCGCGAATCCATAGACGCGTCAGCGCCCGTGTCCAACGCTGGGTCGAAAGCGTCGGCAGGCCGACAATCGCTATGCAGAAGGTCCATGTCACGAAAGCGATCAGATACAGCCATGATCGCAGCCAAATCGCCGCGCTCGTCATGGTGCGTCCTTTGTCGCGCGGCCGGCACGCTCGCCACTAAGATGTTGGAGAACCCAGGTCGCGAGAAATTTTGTGTATTCGCGCGCGATCAGACTGGCCGTGCCGGGATACCGCCACCAATCGCTTTTGACCGTCGCCGGAAACACCGCGTGTGGAACGATGGCAACGCCGGGCATGGCGGCATGAAACTCCAGCAAGCTGCGGCGCATATGATAAGCCGCCGTTACCAGCCGAATGGAATGTACATTGGAAGCCCGCGCCCAAACCGCAGTCTCGATGGCGTTGCCCGGCGTGTTGTTGGCGGCGGTGCCGACAGTGATACTGTCGCGCAGCTCGGGTCGCAAAACGCGGGTCCGCGGCAAAAGATCGCCGGTCTTTACCTGCTCGCCAACGCCCGACACGAACAGGTGTTCGGCCAGGCCCTCATCAAGCAACGTGAGCCCGGTTTCGATGCGCTCGCTGCCGCCCGTCAGCACAACGATCGCATCGGTGTGTGTGGCTTTGTCTTCGACCGTTGTCGGAATCGTCGCGCCGAACCATAGCAGCCCGCCGGCCCAAGCGAGCGCCACGAGGCCGATACATCCGACGATCGGGTTGGAAACGAATTTCACCATGCGCGAAGTCTATACCAGCTATCAGACTTTTGCCGCCAATGTGCGGCGAACGGTGACGTGAGCCGTGATCATCGCCAATAGGCCGGCGGCGAAAGGAAGGGCGGCTACGATCAGCCAATGCTGCGGTGGCAACGCGGCATCCGGCAGCACCTCCGGATCGACGCGGCTTGCCAAATAGCCCACCAAAACCAGCGCCGGCGCATATAGTGCCAACCCGGCCGCGCCGCCGAGAATACCTTGCACCAGCGCGCGTTGGGCAAATTGCCGGGCGACATAGCCGTCCTTGGCGCCGACCACATGCAAGATTTCGATGACTTGTGAAAACTCCGCCAAGCTCGCGCGCGTCGCAAACATAATCGTCAAACCTAACGCCCCTGTGACCAGTGCCATAATCGTCAACGCCACGACACTGAAACCCTGTGCAAGACTCATAACACGCCCCAGCCAGACACGATGATCGTCGATGACCGCTTCGGGCGCGGCGGTTTTAATCGAAGCCGTGACGGCGGCAATGGCATCGGGCGCCTCGTCACGCATCTCCACGTCGATCAACGCGGGTAAAGGCAGATCGTCGATCAATTCGCCGTCGCCGAGCCATGGCTTCAGAAGATCGCGCACCTTGGCGTGCGACACAGCTTCCGCCTTCGCGACGGCGGGGTGACGTTTCAGCACATCGACCACTTTGTTTACTGTGAGTGCGGCGGCTTTATCGCCACCGCCGCCGACGGGAATCTGCACTGTCAGTGTGCCGGAGACGCCGCGGTTCCAATTGTCCAGCAAGACGCCAATGTAGGAATTGACCGTCACGGCCAGCGACGCCATGAACACCAATACCATCACCAGCCATAAGACAAAGCTTCCCACGCTGTCGCGACGAAGCGGTAGATCGGAGCGCATTCCAAACATGCGTGAGCTACATCCCTACGGCGCGTTGATCGGATGCCGTTGTTAGCGGCGGCAACACCGAAACCGAACCGGCGTCCAAATGCAATCTTGGAAAAGGGAATCGCTCCACCAAAGATTCATTGTGCGTGGCGATGATGACGCTGGCACCGAGTTTGTGAAGTTCGATGAACAATTGCATCAGCCTTACGGCAATTGCATCGTCGACGTTACCTGTAGGTTCGTCGGCGAGAATCAGTCTGGGTCGATTGACCACCGCGCGGGCAATAGCGACGCGTTGTTTCTGTCCGCCTGATAATACCGCCGGGCGGGCCTGCATATAGTCCTCGAGGCCTACCCAATTGAGAAGTTCGGTGACGTTGCGCTGTACGACGGGTTCTCCGACGCCGGCAATGCGCAGCGGCAAGGCTACGTTATCGAACGTCGTCATATGATTGAGCAGCCGGAAATCCTGGAACACCACACCCAGCCTGCGGCGGATGATCGCCAAGCGTGCGCGCTTGGCCCGGGTGACATCCTCGCCGAGCAGCTTGACCTCGCCGCGGCTCGGGCGCTGCGCGAGATACATCAGGCTGAGAAGCGAGGTCTTGCCCGCGCCCGACGGGCCGGTCAAAAAATGAAAGGATTTTTGCGGGATGCTCAGGGAGACATCGGAAAGGATGTCGGGCCCTGTGTCATAGCGCAGGCCGACCCGTTCGAGCGTGACGGTATCGCCGGAGAAGCCTTCGTCCTTTTTACGTAACAGCGCCATGTAAACGTACCGTCCAGCCTATCCGCGATATGCGTTATAGTTTTGACACGAAACTCATTTCTAGGTGAATCTTAGCGCCGCGTTAACATCGCTTTCGACTTTAAACAGGATAAATGAAGCGCCGGATTTTATCTCAAAATTTACCGTGATTTATTCGTCGCCCCGACGTTTAGTTCCTATTAACACGCTTGTAGGTATTATAAAAATTCGCCTAGGTGTGAACCGGCGAAAGCTGAAGGTTATCATCGCGGCAATAGCGTACGCGAAAGATAATCTCAGCGCGTGTGGGTAAATGAATGCGGATCACCTGCCCTAATTGCACGTAGCACTTTGAAATCCCGACAGAGCTGTTGGGCAAGAAGGGCCGCGCTTTGAAATGCGCGAGCTGTGGCCACTCTTGGTATCAAAGCGCGCAAGTCGAATCGATGGATCTTGCATCCATCATGGGCGAAGAGTACGCGCAAAACGCGGCCAATGCCGCTGCGCAAAAGCAGCAAGCCGCCGCGGGCACGCAAGGGCGTGTTCAGGCTGCGCCGCTAGGCACAATTAATCCCGCTCCACGCGTGCAAACGGCTGCTTTGGGCGCGCCGCGGGCGCCGGGTCCGCAACCCGTCGCGGCGGCGCTTCCGCAGGGCGCGATCTCGATGATGAACCGCGGCCAACAGCCGGCGCGCGGGCCGCAAGGCCCGCCTCCGCAACAATCATGGATGCAAAAGAGTCAATCACCGCCCGCTCAGGCCGGTCCGCCGGGCCAATCCATTGCCGGAGCGCCCGCCGCTAAGGGTGGTCCGCAGGCCGCGGCCATGGGCGGTCAATCAATGCGCGGACAAGCCGGTGCCGGTGCCGTGGGGCAAGGCGCGGTGTCGTGGATGCAACCGCAAGGCGGCGCGCAGGGCGCGCCTGGGGCTCCCGGAGCACCCGGCGCACCCGGCGCTCCTGGCCAACCTATGCAGGCTGGTGCTCAAGGCGGTCCGCAAGCGGCGGCTATGTCTGGTCAATCACTGCGCGGGCAAGCAGGCGCGGGCGCCGTGGGACAAGGTGCCGTGTCGTGGACACAGCAACCGGGTGCTCCAGGTCAGCCCGGCGCTCCTGGCCAACCTATGCAAGCCGGCGCTCAAGGCGGTCCGCAAGCGGCGGCTATGGCCGGACAGTCAATGCGCGGCCAGGCTGGCGCGAGCGCGCCGGGCGCGGCGGGGCAGCCGATGCAGGCCGGCGCGCAAGGTGGTCCTCAAGCGGCTGCTATGGCGGGCAATTCGATGATGGGCCAAGCCGGTGCGGGCGCGGTTGGCGGCGCCTCAGAATCTTGGATGCAGCCGCAAGGTGGGGCGCAGGGCGCTCCCGGCGCCCCCGGGGTTTCGCAAATGGGCGGCGCGATTGCCGCGCCGGGCCAAGGCGCACAGTCGATGCTCGATGGTAAAACCCAAGGCGGTGCGCCAGGTCAGTCGATGGCGTCCGAAAGCGGTGCCGCGGGTGCGCCGGGCGAATCGCTGAAGTCCGAAGCTGGTGCTTCAGGTGCGCCGGGTGAATCCATGAAGGGTCAAGCCGGCGGCCCTGGTCAGCCGGGACAACCGATGACGGACGCCGGTGCAGGTGCCAGCGGTGGCCCCGAGGCGGCGAAAGCGAAAAAAGAAGCCGCCGCACTTAAAGCCGGAGAGCCTGGTCATAAAAAAGAAGATCCGCAGCTCGTCAGTGGTGAGCCAAACCGCAAGGACGATCCCGAAGCCGGTACCTCTGGCGGGCCTGGTGCATCCGGCGGGCCCGGCGCATCGAGTGGCCCCGGTGAGGCCGACAAGGCCGAGGCCGGCGCATCCGGTGGGCCGGGTGGCAAGAAGGCCGATGACGACTAACTCGTTGATCCAGATGCCGACCGCCCCAACTTTGGTACAAGCGGCGGACCTGGCGATCAGGCCGAAGACGGCGACGAAGACGCGGATGAAGAAGAAGACGGTTTCGCCAGTGTTGCTGCACGTGCCAAAGGCAAGGCCGCGAAGAAAAAGAGAGAAACCAAGCCGATCGACCCGGCTTACGTCACCGTTGGCATCATGGGTCTCGCCGTTTTGACGCTGGCGGGAATGATATGGCTCGGGCGTGGCGTTCTCGTGGAAATGTGGCCCGGCATCTCGGGCTTTTACAAAAGTGTCGGCGCCGAGCCCGCCAAACCTGGCGTAGGGCTGAAAATCGCGGAATCGTCAAAACGCCTGCAGCGTATCGGCGGCGTCGAAACCCTGGTTGTGCGCGGCTTTATCTCGAACATTTCGGAGCTTCCCAAGGCCGTGCCGAACTTGCGCTTGCAACTCTACAACGAGAAAAAAGAAGTCATTCAGGATTCGACCGCCAACGCACCGGTTGGCATCCTCGATCCGAACGGTTCTTCTGAATTCGAAATCCGCATGGAACTGCCGCAGCTCAATCTCGCCAAAGGCGGTTACGGCGTGGTCTGGGACGAATAGCCCAGGCTGGCGCGGCGATGTTTTAAAACTGCTTTTGCAAGCGCCGCAGATACTCTTGTTCAGATTCGGGACGCGTGCGGTCGCTGGAGCGTTTGCGAATCTCTTCCAGAATAGTACGTACGCGTTGCGCGGCGCCGGCGGTGTCGGGCCCCGTAGGCACATCGACATGTTCGGCGCCGTTGCTGCCGCGGCTGGGCGCTGAATCCGATTGATCCATCTGCTGACCGCCGGGCTGTTCGCCCTCCATGCTCATCTTTTCTTCCAGCGACTTCATCTGTTCGCCGAGTTGTTGCATGCCTTGCTGTAACTGGGCGAGCGCCTTGCTTTGTTGCGAAGCGCCTTGTTCCCAATCGGCCGCGCTGAGCGAGCCGCTCGCTGCGGACATGGCGTTGTCGGCCTGCTGCATCGTCTCCGACTGCTTGCCGGTCAAATGCTCCAGTCTTTCCTGGACGGCTTGCAGTTGTTCGCGAAGAGAGTTTTGTTTTTGCGCGGCGGCCTGGCCAGAGGAGGACGATTTACCGTTTTGTTGCGCGCCGCTGTGATCGCTTTTTTGATTGTCTTTTTGATTCTTTTGGCTGGCTTGTTTTTGATTCTGGCGATCAGCGTCTTGTTTGTCTTTGTCGTCGCCGTATTTTTTGGCGCGCTCCTTTTCCTCTTTGCGCGCCTGCTCGAAGCTTTCGTCCATCAGTTCAGACTGTTTTTCAGTCAGATCGCGCATGGCCTCTTGCAGTTTCTCGGCCTCCGCGGACTCGGCAGATTTGTTCTGCATGCCGTTACGCATGGCCTGTAGCTGCTTTTGCAGCTTGGCCAGCGCTTTTTTGGCGGCGTCCTGTGCGCCCATCTCCGACATGCGCTTGATGTCTTCCATCGACGACTGCATGTCTTTTGCTGTCGAGTCGGCCTTTTTGCCGGGATCGTTCTTTTGGCCGGGATTTTTCTCGGCCATGGCTTTCGCATAGTCGGCCACGGCTTCCTTCAGTTGCTCGAGCAACTGCGCGACCTCTTCGGGCGGCGCGCCGCGTTCAATAGCATCGCGTAGTTCTTTCTCCGCCGCTGCCAGCCGCTGCTCGGCGCCGACAAGATTGCCGTCCTCAATGCGTATGGCTGCGTGCCACAAAAGATCCGGTACGCTCTCCGTCGTCTCGTCGGATGCGCTGTACGCAAGCCGATACTTGGCGGTTGATAAAGTTAAATGCACCAGGGAATCGCCGTTGAAGCTCTGGGGATGATCGAGAATACGCGTGACGCCTTCCAAAGCGCGCGCCGGAGCATCGTCCGTTTCAGACAGCAAATTCTTGCGCAGGCCGGCGAGTTCCTTGGCGACGGGATGCGTGAAATCGCGTTCCGGCAGCACAATCTCGACCTCGCGTGTCGTTGCCGTCTGGCCGGCGTGATCGGTTGCCGTTAGTACGAGAATGGCTTTCTGTCCGGCCCAGGGATGCGACGTCAGATCATGGAATGACGCGTATGCGAACGCCTTACCAGCGTCGGCGGGCGTACTCAGCGGAACTTCGATCGGCGCGGCGGCGGCGTTGCTGGCTTTCGTGAAGCGTGCTTTTACCGAGGGGATGCCATAGTCGTCGCTGACCTTATACGGAATCCGCAGACGCCAGCGCGGCGCTTCGGCGGGTGGTCCGGCGTAAGAGATTTGCGGCGGCGCGTCGGGAATCCAATTGACGTCCCAGCCGGCCAGCATCCGCGTGCCTTGGCGCACTTCCAGCCGCTTCAGCGGCTTTAGGGTAACGGTAGCCCGTTGCGTGGCGGTGGCAAGTTTTTCCAGCGGTTGTTTGACGTCGTCAAACTGAAGCGCGATCTCGCGCTCGGTGCCGGTCACCACCGCGAGCACGGTGCTGTTTGCGGGGATATCCAAGATCGCAGGCGCATGAGCGCCCGCCGGTAACGGCGTTTCCAAATAGATGGGCGAACGGTTGGTGTAGGGCGGCGGCGTTACCCATACTTTCACAGCGACCATTGTGGCGCCGCTTTTCGGCAAAGGCCAAAGGCCGCGCGCGAGGCGCGGGCCGAGATCGTGCCAACCGCCGATGACGGCGATCATCAGAACAAGCACGATAGCGGCGCGGAAGGCGAAACGGTCGCGTCGTGCAATGCCGGGTGCAGGTCCGGTGACGCGCAAGCGCTTCAGATCCGCCAGCGCGCGCACCTGATGAAGGTGCCACATCGCCTTTTGCACGGCACTCGCGCCCGGCGGCAATGAATCCTCTACTGCCGTGAGGGGGCGGTGCGTGACCGCCGATGACGCCTCTAAACGCACGCGCGCGTCGTCGCGTGTGGGCCACGTGAAGCCGCGCAGACGCCGCGCGATCAGCGTTCCGATCCCAGCCGCAGCGGCGAGCAGGAGAAGCGTGTGAACGATCCAGTGAAATGACGGCAGCACATCGACCAGCACGACGATGAGCAAAACCTCGAGGCCGACGGCGACGATCCAGAGGCGCGACCACAGGCGTTCCCAGGCCACCGCCAGCCATGCCAAAGCAAGCCGGACTTGGACGCCAACGACGGAGGGATTAGGAGAGGAATCGAGCGACATGGCCGCAAGACTACGGCCTTATATGCGCCGGTTCAATAATGGGCGCAGGGGGTCCCCCGCCCGCGCCTATTTACGCAATCCAGGGGGGCATCTGCTCAAGGGCCATCATTTCGGCAAAACTCGGGCGGCGACGGACAACGGCGAACTTGCTGCCGGACACCATGGCTTCCGGCACCAACGGTCGCGCATTGTAACCGGATGCCATGACCGCGCCGTATGCGCCGGTGGTGAGAAAAGCCACCAAATCCCCTTCCTTCAAGGACGGCAGGGGGTAAGCCTTGGCAAAGCAGTCGGTCGTCTCGCACACCGGTCCAACCACGTCTGCGGGTTCGAAGACCGCGCTGGTGGGCGCTTCCTGAACCGCAAGGATCTCATGACGCGCGCCGTACATGGCGGGGCGGACGAGATCGTTCATGGCGGCGTCGACGATCACAAACCGACGGCTGGGGGTTTCTTTGATGGAAATGACCCGCGACACCATGATGCCGGCGTTGCCGACAATCACGCGTCCCGGCTCAAAAGTGAACTTACAACCGATGTCCCCGACCGTGCGCTTGACCATGGCGCCGTACTCTTCCGGGCTGGGCGGCACAACGTTGCTGGAATGATCGTAAGGGACGCCGAGGCCGCCGCCGAGATCGAGGTGGCGAATATCGAAACCGTCGGCGCGCAGCATCACGACTAAATCGCGCACGCGTGTGAACGCCGCTTCGAATGGCGCGAGTGATGTGATCTGCGAGCCAATGTGCACGGCCACGCCGGACGGATCGATGCCCGGGAGCGCGCGCGCTTTGCGATAGAGCGCCGGAGCCAGCGTCCAGTCGACGCCGAATTTGTCTTCCTTGCGGCCGGTGGAAATTTTGTCGTGAGTTCCGGCCTCGACATCCGGATTGACGCGTAGTGCGATGCGCGCGGTTTTGCCCATGCCGGTCGCAATGCGGCTGAGGGTTTCCAATTCGGCTTCGGACTCAACGTTGATTTGGCCGACGCCGCACGCCAAGGCGAGGCGTATTTCCGCTTCGGTTTTGCCGACACCGGAAAAAACAATTTTTTCCGGCGAGGCGCCGGCCTTGAGCGCAATCTGCAGCTCACCGCCCGACACCACGTCGCATCCCGCACCCAACTCCACGAGTGTGCGGATGACGGCGATATTGCTGTTAGCTTTGATCGCGAAGCACACTGTTGCGTCCAAACCGGCCAGCGCGGACGCGAAGACACGGTAATGCCGCGTCAGGGTGGCGGTGGAATAGCAATAAAACGGCGTTCCGACCTCGTCAGCGATACGCGGTAGAGCGACGTCTTCGGCGTGCAGGACGCCGTTTCCGTAAATAAAGTGATGCATCGTATTTTACTGCGGCTTTGGATATTGGCGCGGATAGGTCGAGCCTTCCGGCGGGGTAGGCGGCGCCTTCTTGCCGCATCCCGCGAGACTTAACGTCAGGCACAGGATCATCACGGCAAGGCCGAAATGGCGGGCGAAGGTCGTCATGAAAATCTGCCTTTGTTCAGAAAGCGTTCGCGTGCGGCTTTGACCTGCGCGCGCACATTGTCGGGCGCGGTGCCGCCGAAACTATTGCGGCTGGCGGCGGACGCTTCCGGCGTCAGCACCTTGAAGACATCCTGCGTAATGCGCGGCTCAGCGCTTTGCATTTCGGTGAGGCTAAGATCGGACAGCAGACAGTTTTTGCCTTCGGCCAGTTTTACGACCTTACCCGTAATGTGATGTGACTCGCGGAAGGGAATATTCAGCGCCTGCGTCAGCCAATCGGCCAAGTCCGTCGCAGTTGTGAAACCCGCCGCGGCACTTTCGCGCATACGCTCGGCGTTCGGTTGCATATCGACAATCATGCCAGTGGTCGCGGCCAGGCAAAGCTCCATCGTGTCGAAGGCCGCAAACACGGTTTCCTTGTCTTCTTGCATGTCCTTCGAATAGGTCAGCGGCAGACCTTTCATCACCGTCAGCAGCGACATCAATCCGCCGAAGATGCGGCCAGTTTTGCCGCGCACGAGTTCGGCGGCGTCGGGGTTGCGCTTTTGCGGCATCATCGAACTGCCGGTGGAGAACGCGTCCGAGAAGCGGATGAAGCCGAACTGCGCGCTCGACCAGTTCACCATTTCTTCGGCAAGGCGCGACATATGCATCGCCAGGATCGCCGCCGCCGACAGGAAATCCAAAGCGAAATCGCGGTCGGAGACAGCATCCATGGAATTGGCCATGGGGCGGTCGAAGTCGAGTTTCTGCGCCGACAGCGCGCGGTCGATCGGGAACGACGTGCCGGCCAGTGCGCCGGCGCCAAGTGGACATTCGTTCAACCGTTTGCGCGCATCGATCATCCGGCTGCGGTCGCGGCCGAACATTTCGACGTAAGCTAAAAGATGGTGGCCGAAAGTTACCGGCTGCGCCGCCTGTAGGTGGGTGAAACCCGGCATGATGGCGCCCGCATGCTGCTCGGCTTTGTCGATCAGCACCGATTGCAGTTTCATGATTTCTTCGTCGATGGTGCTGAACGCCGCGCGTACCCACATTCTGAAGTCGGTCGCTACCTGATCATTGCGCGAGCGTGCGGTATGCAAACGTCCTGCCGGCGCGCCGATCAGGTCGGTCAGGCGGCTTTCGATGTTCATGTGCACATCTTCGAGCGAGCGCTTGAAGAGGAAATTGCCGCCGGAGATTTCCTTCTCGATGCGCAGCAGGCCTTCTTGGATGGCGTCGCCGTCTTCCGGGCTGATAATGCCCTGGGCCACCAACATGGAACAGTGAGCGCGGCTGCCGTGCAGATCCTGCTTGGCAAGGCGCTGGTCAAACCCGACGGAGACGTTAATCTCCTCCATGATGGCGGAGGGACCGGCGGAGAACCGACCGCCCCAAATTTTACTCGTCATATGCTAGCCTTGGCCTAGGATCAGCCACTATATATCACGCCTACCGGCTGTTGGCGTGAAGGGGAGATAAAATATGCCGAATGATACATCCCGTTGGTTTCAAAAACCCCGGATACTGGTGCCCTCGGTTATTGTCGCGGTGATTATCATTGCCGTGGCGGTGGTGGCAAGCGGCGGCAAGCAGGCCGACGCCCCGCAGGAGGCCCAAAAGGCACCCGAAGCGGAAAAGTCCGCAGCGGACCTCAATAAGTCCTCGGCCGCCGATTTTGTCTGGCATGAGACGCCGCAACCGGTCGCAGCGACGGTCTTCAAGGATGGGGCCGATGCGGACCAAACGCTGGCGGCCTTTAAGGGTAAAGTGCTGGTGGTGAATTTCTGGGCAACGTGGTGCGCCCCGTGCGTCAAGGAAATGCCGATGCTCGACAGTCTCGAGGCCAAGTTGGGTGGCGACAGCTTCCAGGTCGTCACAATCTCCCAAGACCGCGAAGGCGCGAAGGTCGCCAAACCCTTTTCCGAGAAAAACGGCTGGAAGAATTTAGCCCTCTACGTCGAACCACTGGGCAAATTCTCCCGTGACGCCCAGCTGCGCGGCTTGCCGACGTCGCTGATCGTCAATAAGGCCGGCCTGGAAGTCGCGCGCGTCGAAGGCGAGGTTGATTGGAATTCGCCCGAGATCGAAAAACTGATACGCGATTTATTGGATAAAAGCTGATTAGCCTGATGTGCGTTCGAGTGCGAGCGGCACGCCGCCGCGCTCGAACCACCAGCGCCACAACACCACGGCGACAATCGCGACATACATTCCCGCGACCACATCACCGGCATAGTGCGCCGTGATAACCACGCGGCTGGCGCTGATCAGCACCGCCGCCGCCACATACAGCCATCGCAGCGGCGGATAGATAAACCATAGGCATAACATCGCCGCGCAGATGGATTGCGTGTGTCCCGATGGAAAGCCGCAATCGGATAGTCTGACGCTGAAGGGATGAAAGTCCGCGGTACCATCGCGAAATAAAAACCGCGGACGCTCGCGTCCAATGGCGACCTTCAAAATATTGATGGCGGCTCCCGAACTGGCCATGGCGGCGATCATGAACAGCCAAGCACGGCTTTCTCGTATAAACGCTGACGGATTAGCGTTGCGCCGTTTGTGACGCACATAAGCTGCGCCGATGCCAAGGGCGCATAGTGTGTACCAAATGTAGCCGCTGGCGAAATCGGTAATCGCGGCGAAAAAGCGCGACCACCAGGTTTGTTTGTAGCCTTCGAAAAAATGCGCGAGCGGAATATCCACCCAGATAATCAAAACAGCGGCGACAATGGCTGTCGCGAGACCGGCCCATAGCAAGCGCTGCACAAGTACATGTCTTGATGTCATCGCGGACCTCCAATGACGATCACTACAAGATCTACCGGTTTGCTGCGCGAATAATTATAACCGCTGACGTCTCCGCGCGAGACGATCTCGCGGCCTTCGGCGCGCGCGCGGGCAGTTTCCATGGCGGCCTTGGGAATAACGGCGGGCCTGTCCGGCGCGCTCATGGCATAGGCGACAGCGCCTTCGACAGTCGTGAGCCGTGTATGCGTTCCCAGCAAGAAAACCGCCGATGGTTCGTGGAATTCCGCCAGCGCGGCCGGTTCGGAAAATGGCGCCAGTGCCGCGCTTAAACGCACACTGACTGCCAAGCGTTCCAAGTATGGCATCGTGCCACCGAAGACAAAAAAGCCGAACAACAGACTTGCCGCTGCCAGGCCGATCCACGCTTGCGAACGGCGGATGAAAAATACCGCCCAGACTCCGGCAAATATAGCCGCGAGCGCCGCGGCACTCGCACCAAGCCACGCTACTTGGCCGTATGTCATAGTCGCGTAGACAATAGCCGCGCCCATAGCTGCTGCTACCAGCGCCCATAAAATGCGATAGGCCGATCCGAAACGACTCAGCATGTTCCTCAGAAGGGTCTGACTTTCCGCAGTCTCACTCAGCGCCCAGCCGGTCAGCAGCATCAAGGCCGGGTAAAGCGGCATCGTGTAGTGCGGCAGTTTGGTGGGGACGATTTCGAAAACGATCCACGCTGGAATCAACCAAGCTAGACAGAATCGCACCGCGGGTTGCGTGCGGTGCTTCCAACCGGCGATCAGCACAAATGGCGCCAGCACCGACCATGGCCATGCCGTCAGCAAGGACGACAACAGATACGTGCCGGGCAGCGCGCCGTGGCTCTCGGCGCCGCCGATGAGTTTGGGCAATAAATCCTGACGCAGCGCGTCGCCGACAAAACTGCTTTGGCCCGTGCTTGAAATCGCGATCAGCCAGGGCAGAACGACAATCAGTACAATCGGAATGCCAAGCTCTACGCGCAACGATTTGAGCAAACGCATATCGCGGTCGGCGATGCCGAGGGCGACGATGGTAGCCCCCGCCACGAGCAGAATGACCGGCCCTTTGATCAGAATGCCGACGCCGAGCGCCAGCCAGAACCACAATGCGTGACGCAGGGACGTCTCGCGCGAAGTGTACATCACCGCCAGCATCGCCATCGCGGCGGTGGTCGCGGCAAGCAATGTGGCATCGGTCTTGGCGATATGGGCTTCGAAGACGACGATGAAGCTTGTGGCCAGTGCCGCGCCTGCGATCAGTCCGGCGCGGGGATTAAACAGCCGCCGTCCGGCATAGCAGGTCATCATGACTGCGAGCCACGCTGCCAAAACCGACGGCAGGCGGTACGGCCATGTTGCCGTCAGATCCTGCCCCAAAGCTTTCACCGCTGTCGCTTGCAGCCAGTAAATGCCGATGGGTTTTTTATTGCGGGGTTCGTCCTGGAAACGAATCTGAATCCAGTCGCCGGTTTCCAGCATCTGCTTGGTGGCCTGCATGAAGCGTGCCTCGTCGCGGTCGATCGGCGGGATGGACGCAATGCCCGGCAGAAACAGCAGGGCACACAGCAGCGTGAGCAACAGGTAGGGACGAACGCGCGAAGGCATCGTCCCTACCGTCACAGCTCAGATTAGCGCGTCGGGACCGGCTCGGCGCCGCTGTAATCGTAGAAGCCGCGCCCGGTCTTGCGACCAAGCCAACCGGCTTCAACGTACCTCGCGAGCAGCGGGCAGGGGCGGTATTTGGTGTCGGCTAGACCGTCATGCAGCGTCGACATGATCGCGTGGCAGGTATCCAGGCCAATGAAGTCGGCCAGTTCCAGCGGTCCCATCGGGTGATTGGCGCCCAGCTTCATGGCGACGTCGATAGCGCGGACATTACCGACGCCTTCATACAGCGTGTAAATCGCTTCGTTGATCATCGTGATCAGGATGCGATTGACGATAAAGGCCGGGAAATCTTCCGACGACACCGTGTTCTTGCCGAGCTTCTCGGTGAAGGTTTTCACGGAGGCAAAGGTGTTTTCGTCCGTGGCGATGCCGCGGATCAATTCCACCAGCTTCATCACCGGCACCGGATTCATGAAGTGCAGGCCCATGAAACGCTCCGGACGGTCGGTCACAGCGGCAAGGCGCGTGATCGAGATCGAGGAGGTGTTGGAACACAACAGCGTGTCGGGGCCTATGTGCGGGCAAAGATCGCGGAAAATCTTTTTCTTGAGTTCTTCGTTCTCGGTGGCGGCTTCGATGACGACATCGCGGTCGCTCAGCGGGGCCATGCCGGCGCCGGTCTTAATGCGGTCCATCGCCGCCTTTTTATCGGCTTCGCTGACGAAACCCTTATTCACCTGACGGCCGATGTTTTTGTCGATGTTGACGACGCACTTGGCCAGTTGCTCTTCACTGATGTCGGAGATCATGACATCAAATCCCGACAGGGCGCAGACATGAGCAATGCCGGAACCCATTTGACCGGCGCCGATGATGCCGATTTTATGGATGGTGATGGGAGCCTTGGATGCGCTTGCAGCAGTCATAATTTTATCCACCTAAAATAGTTACGAGAGGACAGGTAAGTCCGGCCCCTCAATCAATGATTACAAAGATTTCGTGAGCTCGGGTACGACCGTGAACAGATCGCCCACGAGGCCGTAATCGGCGACGGTGAAGATCGGTGCTTCAGGGTCTTTATTGATGGCGACAATGACCTTCGAGTCTTTCATGCCCGCCAAATGCTGGATCGCGCCGGAAATGCCGACGGCGATGTATAATTCCGGCGCGACAATCTTGCCGGTCTGCCCAACCTGATAATCGTTGGGCACGTAACCGGCATCGACCGCAGCGCGCGATGCACCGACGCCCGCGCCGAGCTTGTCGGCAAGCGCTTCGATGATTTTGAAATTCTCGCCCGAACCCATGCCGCGGCCGCCGGACACGACAATGCGCGCGGCGGTCAGTTCGGGGCGTTCGGACTTGGACAATGCTTGGCTGACGAAGCGCGACACACCGGGATCGGCCGCGGCGTTGACGCTTTCAATCGCGGCGCTGCCGCCGTCGGCTTTGGCTTTATCAAACGTCGAGCCGCGCACCGTGATCACCTTTGTTGCGTCTTTCGACTGCACGGTGGCCAGGGCGTTACCGGCGTAAATCGGGCGGACAAACGTATCTGCCGAAACAACAGCTGAGATGTCGGAAATCTGCGCGACATCTAAAAGGGCTGCGACGCGCGGCATAATGTTTTTGCCGCCGGTCGTGGCCGGGGCGATCAAGTGCGAGTAGTCGCCGGCAAGGCCGACGATCAGCGCCGCAACGGGTTCAGCCAGCAGATTGGTGTAAAGGTCGGCATCGGCGACGCGCACCTTTGTCACGCCGGCGATCTTGGCGGCGGCTTCCGCGGCAGCGGCGCAACCCTTGCCGACAATCAGCACATGAATATCACCGCCGATTTGCTGCGCGGCCGTAACGGCGCTGAGCGTGGCGGCTTTAATCGACGCGTTGTCGTGCTCTGCGAGGACCAGCGAGGTCATGCGATTACCTTTGCTTCGTTACGCAGCTTTTCGATCAAAGTCGCGACATCCGCTACTTTCGTACCGCCCTGACGTTTGGCGGGCTCCTCGACCTTCAAAGTCACCAAGCGCGGCGTGATATCCACGCCCAGCGCGTCCGGTGCCAAAATGTCGATCGGCTTCTTCTTGGCCTTCATGATGTTGGGCAGCGATGCATAACGCGGTTCGTTTAAGCGCAAATCGGTTGTGACAATCACCGGAAGCGTGAGGCCGATGGTTTCAAGGCCGCCGTCGACTTCGCGCGTCACCACCAGCTTGTCGCTGAGTTCGACCTTCGAGGCGAAGGTGCCTTGCGGCCAGCCCAGCAGCGCGGCGAGCATTTGGCCGGTTTGGTTAGAATCGTCGTCGATGGCTTGCTTGCCCAAGATGACGAGGTTGGGGCTTTCTTTTTCGACGAGTGCTTTCAGCAATTTCGCTACAGCCAGCGGCTGCACTTCGGCATCGGTCTGCACGAGGATGCCGCGGTCGGCACCCATGGCCATCGCCGTACGAAGTGTTTCCTGGGCGGCGGTGGGGCCAATACTGACGGCTACGATTTCGGTGACTTTGCCGGCTTCCTTAAGGCGGACGGCTTCTTCGACTGCAATTTCGTCGAATGGATTCATGGACATTTTAACGTTGGCCAATTCAACGCCGGTCTTGTCCGCTTTGACGCGAATTTTGACGTTGTAGTCGACCACCCGCTTTACGGTGACGAGTACCTTCATGCCATTAACCTCCTTTTTTTAGGAAATCCCCGTCAAAGCGCTAGTCCCACGCTTCGCGCCTCCGCCTCTTTTTCGGTTTACCCGAAAGCGGCAAAACAACTAGTCTGTGGTCACATAGCTGTCAAACGAAATAATATTACGTAATTCTATTATAAATACGTTTTATATTGCGTTGCGCCAAAATTAACGGCTGCTGCCCGGTTTCCACAGAACGTCGCCCGTTGTTGTCGCGTTGATATGGCGCGACATCACGAAAAAATGGTCCGACAGGCGATTGGCGTAGGTCAATGCGAGCGGGTTCACACCCTCGAGGCCGACCAGTTCCGTGATCTCGCGCTCGCCGCGCCGGATGATCGTGCGGGCCAGGTGCAGATATGAAGCCGCCGGGTGACCGCCCGGCAGGACGAACGAATTAAGGGGCTGCAGCGTGGCATTCATAACGTCGATTTCGCGCTCGAGCCGGTCAACCTGCGACTGGACGATGCGCAAAACCTTGGCGGGGTTTTCGCCGTCTTCCGGTGGGGTGCAAAGGTCGGCGCCGAGGTCGAATAAATCGTTTTGGATTCGCTCCAGCATGGCATCGCGATCGGCAGCATCCGGCAAGGTCGAGGTATGTAGGCGCACGATGCCGATTGCCGAGTTGGCTTCATCGACGGTGCCGTACGCCGCAACGCGCAACGAGTACTTTTTCACGCGCGATCCGTCGCCGAGCGATGTTTCGCCCTTGTCGCCGCCGCGCGTATAGATCTTAGTCAGTTTTACCATCGGGTTTTCTCCACTATGCGCATATCTTACGCGCCGTTACTGTCACACGCTACCCTTGGATTATGATGCCAATTCCGGTCTGCCCGCGCATCAAGGTTGCCCTCGCGTGAAATCCGTCCACCCGACATTATCGATCTATCTCGGCAAACAATTCGTGGCGGCCTTTTTTGGGCTGCTCGGTGTGATCGCCGGTTTGGTTTTGTTATTCGATACGGTGGAGCTGATGCGGCGCGCGGTCAGTTCCGCGACCATGGATTTCAGTCAGATCTTCGGGATGGCGTTGCTCAAACTTCCGCACACGGCCCAGGCCACGCTGCCCTTCGTGGTGATGATGGCCATGATGTTTGTGCTGTTCCGGCTAACACGCAGTCACGAGTTGGTGGTGATCCGCTCGGCGGGTCTTTCGGTTTGGCAGTTTCTGACACCGCCGCTGGCGATTACCGCCATGCTCGGACTCATAAACCTCGCGATCATCGATCCCCTCGCGGCCGGCATGTACGATTCTTATCAGCGCATGGACGGCAACCTGATACGCGGCCAAAGCACCACCCTTAACATCGGCGAAAATGGTTTGTGGCTGCGCGAGTCCCAAGGACCTGTGGCCAACGTGGTCTATGCAGCAACGGTGCATCAAGACAAAGGCGTGCTGCAACTCTCTCAGGTTTCGATTTTTCAGACCGATAAAAAAGAGTCTTTGGCGCGGCGCCTTGAGGCCGAAAGCGGCAAGCTGGTTGAAGGCGCTTTCTTGCTCGATAAAGTCTGGGACATCGTTCCGGGAAAAACGTCGATATTCCGCGACACGTATTCGCTGCCGACATCGATCACCATGAACAAGGTGCAGGTCAGTTTCGCCGCGCCCGAAACGATGTCGTTCTGGGAGCTGCCGCAGTTCATCTACTTCTCCGAAAAGTCGGGGTTCTCGGCCTTGCCGCACCGGCTGTATTGGTACTCGCTACTCGCGTCGCCGTGGCTGCTGTGCGCGATGGTATTGGTGGCGGCGTCGTTCAATCTCACGGCCAGCCCGCAGTTGACCGGATGGATGGCGCGCGGCATCGCCGGCATGGGCATGGGTTTTCTGCTCTACTTCTTCAGCCGGTTTCTTTATGCCCTTGGGCTGTCGGCGACGTTGCCGCTATTTCTTGCAGCGTGGGCACCGGCGGCGCTCGCGAGCATGTTGGGCGTGGCGTATTTATTCCACCGTGAAGACGGCTAGGACATACGCAACATGACCTCGTGGTTCGCCGGAGATTTGCGTGCGCATCCCACCCGCTGGCTGCTGGTGCTGTTTTTGGTGCTGCTGGCGTTTCCGCGGCTCGACATTGTTTTTAGCAATCTCGTCTACCAACCGGGCGTCGGATTTCCGGGCCGCGCGAAGGCCGTTTTGGAATTTGTGCGCGTCACTGTGCCTGACATTATCGTCGGCGGGTTTGTTCTGTGTGTCGTCTTGTGGCTTGTGGGCCTGGTCAAAACGCAATGGGCGTGGCGCATGACGACGCCGCGCATCATCTATCTTCTTTTGACCATCCTGATCGGGCCGGGATTGATCGTCGAGACTCTCCTGAAGCCGAACTGGGGTCGCGCGCGGCCGGACGACACGACTCTTTTCGGCGGCGCCGCTGCCTACACGCCGCCGTGGGTGATCGCGCATGAGTGCGACAACAATTGCTCCTTTGTTTCCGGCCATGCCGCGATTGCCTTCTGGCTGACGGCTTTTGCGTTTATTGCCCCGCCGCCTTGGCGCTTGCGTGTTTTGGTCGGCGGTGTGGTTATCGGTTTCGCGGTTGGCATGGTACGCATGGCGCAAGGCGGCCATTTTTTCAGCGACGTTGTTGGCGCCGGTTTCGTTGTGCTGGCAGTCAACGCGCTGCTTGCGCGTATCATTCTACGGCCGGCAGTCGTCGCATGAAGACGCCCCTACTTTCGAAACTCGTCGGACTTCTTACGGGAAAAAACACCGCTCCCACGGCGTTGTGGCAGCCCGCGCAGCGCGCCTATCCCTTGTTGGCCACGTTCGATCCCGCCGCCGAGGATCTTTTCGGCAAGCAGGGGCTTTATGCCTTGTGGCATCTCGGCGTGCGGCCGCAGTGGCTGCGTGTGGGGATGAGCGACGATCTGGGCGCGACGCTCACGGCTTTGAGCCAGGCTTCCTGGGTCTCGGCGCACGAAAACAATCGCGGCGTTTTTGCCGCATGGGCTCCGGTTACACCCGAGCGAGGAGATGGAATGGCGCGGTTTTTAAGCGAGACGCTCAAGCCTGCATTCCAAGGGGAGCCGGCAGCGGCGGAGCGGGCACACGATCTTGCGGTCGCGCCTGTTGCGTGTCCGTTGCCGCCCGGCACGCAGTCATGACCGTAGCGCCGGTCGCGGTTTACGCCGTCGCCACGGCCTATCCGCGGTATTGTCTGCGCCAAGAAGACGTCCTCGCCAAGGCCACGGAGGTCTTCGGCCACCGCGCCGAGCTGATGCAACGCATGGCGAAAAGCTACGGCAACGCCGGCGTTAAGCAGCGCAATTCCTGTGTGCCGTTAGAATGGTATGCCCAGCCTCATGGTTGGCCCGAACGCATGGAGCTTTTTGAGCGCAATGCTGTGCAACTTCTGACCGAAGCCGGCGCCGATGCGATTGCCAAAGCCGGCATCGATGCGAAGGACATCGCGGTCACGGTAACGGTCTCTTCCACCGGTATCGTCACGCCCAGCCTGGACTCATTGCTGCAAGGGCCTCTCGGCCTTGCGCCGACGGTGCAACGCTTGCCGGTTTTCGGCCTGGGATGTGCAGGTGGCGTCATCGGACTATCGCGCGCCGCCGCCATGGCGCGAGCGTTGCCTGGGCGATGGGTACTCTTTATGTGCACCGAATTGTGTGGGCTCACCTTCCGCCACGGCGATGACAGCAAATCCAACATTATCGGCACAACGATTTTCGGCGATGGCGCGGCGGCAGTACTTTTACGCGCGGACCACACGACAGCCGGTGCGATCGCTACAATCGCCGCGTGGGGCGAACACACATGGCCGGACACCCGCGACATCATGGGGTGGCGGATTGAGGATAACGGCTTGGGCGTTGTGTTCTCGCGCAGCATCCCCATTCTCGTGCGTGAACGGATGCGCCAGGTCACCGACGATTTCCTCGCAACCCAGGGCATGACGCATGCGGATATCACGGGACTGATTGTTCACCCCGGCGGCGAGAAGGTGCTCGAAGCGATGGAGGCGTGTTATGGCTTGCCGGAAGGTGGACTGACGGATGCGCGCGAAGTGCTCGCCGCGCACGGCAATATGTCGGCTGTCACGGTGCTGGCGGTGCTGGAGCGCACATTCGCGCGCGGTGCTAAGGGTCGGCATCTCATGACGGCGCTTGGTCCGGGCTTTTCTGTCGGTATGTGTGTGTTGGATCTTATATGACGTACGCGATTTTGATTTACGTAGTGCTGCAGCGGTTGATGGAGCTCTTTGTCTCTCATCGCAACACCAAGCAATTGTTGGCGCGCGGCGCCCACGAAGCTGGCGCAAGCCACTATCCAGTCATGATCGCGATGCATGTCAGTTGGATTGTGGCCATCGTCGGTTGGGTTCTCTGGACAAGCCCGCCCGTGCAGTCAATCTTTTTCCTGCTCTTCGTGCTGGTCCAAGGCTTACGGATGTGGACGATGATGTCGCTGGGCCCCTACTGGACCACACGCATCATCACCCTTCCACGCGCGCCGCTGGTGATGGCCGGACCCTACAAATATCTGCGTCATCCGAACTATGTCGTGGTCGTGCTGGAAATCGCACTTCTGCCTTTGGTCTACGGTGCATGGCATATCGCGGCGGTATTCTCTGTGCTGAATGCCGCGATGCTCTGGGTCCGTATTCGTGCGGAAAACGCAGCACTTAAGCCGCGGCGTTAGGCTGCTTGGTCAGCGGCAAGGCCAGCAACGAGGCCGCGACCAATATTCCCAACAGCATCCAGGCATCGTTGAAGCTCGCCACGGCGGCAGCGCGTTCTATGAGCGGGCGCAAAATTTCTTTCGTTGCGTCGTCGACATTTAAGGGGGCGCCGGTAAAGCGCTCCAGCGGCAGTCCGACGAACGCTGCCATGTTGCGGCTGCCCGCTTGAAGCTGGGTAGCGATGCGTTCCACATGGTGCGGCGAGCGGACCTCGATAACGGTGTCGATCAACGCCAAGCCGACCGCGCCGCCGAGATTGCGTATCAGATTGAACAAACCCGAGGCGTTTGCCATCCGCGCCGCCGGAAGCTGCCCCAAGGCGAGGCGCGTGACCGGCAGCAAACACAACATGAAAGCGACGCCGCGCAAAATCTGTGGCCCGAACAGTTCATTGTATTCCCACGCGTGGGTCGCAAAGGCGTTCCACAGAATGCCGATGGCAAGCAGCGCATAGCCGAAAGCCGTCAGGCTGCGCACCGGCAGGCGCTGCTCGGCAATCGTGGCGAACGGCGCGGTCAGAAGCTGGGCAAAACCTGTGACGATCATCACGGTACCTATATCCAAGGGACCAAGCTCGCGCACGTATCCCAAAAACAACGGCAGCAGATACATCGCGCCGAACAAGGCCATGCCCAGCATGAAACTAAACCAGGCACCGATCGCAAACGTCCGGTCGCGAAATACGGTGAAGTCCACCAGCGGTTCGGTTGTGCGCAGGCAGCGCGCCACGACGCCAACGCCGCTCATCAGGCAGGCCGCTCCCAGCCCTAACGTCAGCGCATCTCTCAAACCGCGGTGGGGGGCTTCTTTGAGCACCAGTTCAAGGCTTGTCAGAAAAAACACGATCAGACCCAGGGCGACGACATCCAGCCGCGCGGCGTGCTTCCAGTCGGGTTTGTCGTATCGGACGAATACGGCGGCGATAACCGCTACCAGCAATCCGGGCGCTACATTGATCAAGAAAAGCCAATGCCAAGACAGATGCTCTGAGATCCAGCCGCCGATGTAAGGCCCCACGGTCGGCGCCAGCATGGCGAAGCCACCGCCGATGACCGTAGCCAAAGGTTGCCGCGCGGGCGGAAACATGAGGAACGCCGCCGAGAAAATGATCGGAATCACCGCGCCGCCGAAAAAGCCCTGCACGAACCGGAAAGCAAACAGCATCGGATAGGATGTCGATGCCGCGCAGCAGATGCTCGCGGCGACAAAGCCGGTCATGGCTGCGGCGAATAGCCAGCGTGTCGACATCACGCGCGTGAGCCAGCCGGTCAGGGCAATGGCGATAACCTCGGCGATCAAGTAGGTGGTTTGCAGGTAGCTGAGGCGCGATCCCGGAATTTTGAGATCGAGCTGAATGTCGATCAGCGAGCTCGCCACGACTTGAATATCGAGAATGGCTAAGAACATGCCGGCGGTCATGGCGGTGAAACCCGCCCACGCGCGCCAGCCGCCCATCATGCTGGTTCCTTTTCGCGATCGCCGATTATGACTTGCTTGGCGATATCGTAGGAAAATCCAGCGCGGCCGAGTGCCGCCAAATCTTTCTGCGTCTGCGTTCGCTGCGCTTTCTTGTCGTCCAGCTGTTTGCCGAAGGGGCCTATACGTCTGCGTTTGGCATAGGCAAATGCGGCTTCCAGCGCGGCATCGCCGCCGGTCTCGCTGATGGCGGTCTCCGTCAGCACGGCTTCCACCAGCGCGCGGTCCACACCCTTGGCCATCAGGAGCGCACGGATTTTACCGGGGCCCTTTCCCAGCCGTCGCAGGGACGCCGTGCGCCCCGCGGCATACAGCCCATCGTTGACCGCGCCGCTTTTGACCAGGCGCGCGACGACATCCTCCACCCATTCCCTTATTTCTGCCGCATCGCCGCCATGCGCCCGGCGGGCCCGTTCCGCGCGCCGCTGCAGCACGCGCCGCAGGTTGGCAGCGGTTGTGGCAAAACGCTCGATATGGAATTTGGCGATATTTTCCAACCGCCGTTTAGTCATGGGCCGTGGCACGCCCAGTTTGCGGGCAGCCTTGCTGGCGGCGGTATTAAGCGGCGGCTTAACCATGTGTTGGATATAACGCGCCTCCGGCGCGACGGCAGCCAAAATCGGCGCGCGAAAAATTGTTTCTTTCCCTTGTTTTGGCAAATTTCATCCAATTGACCGTCCTAACTGGTTAAGCTATCAGAGCGCATGAATACGGCGTCATCTGGGCCGGTCGACACGGCCGCTTCTTTACTCAAGGCGGCGGAAAGCCTCGTCATTGCAGGCAACCTGCAGGCCGCCGATCCTCTCCTCCAGCGCGCTCTTGCCCTTGAGCCGAGCAATGTCCCCGTGCGCTACAATGCCGCGATCGTTGCCTTCAATCTTGGAAGGCGCGAGGAGGGGCTAAATATCCTTCATCGGGTCGTGCGAGAGAATACGCAGCTTCCTTACTTCTCCGCCTTTGCCGACATGCTCAAGACGACCGAGCAGTTTGATGCTGCCTCTCGCTATTACACCGCCATACTTGCGCAAGTGCCAAACCATGCTTCCGCGCTTGCGGGCCTTGCGGATATTTACGATCAGACGGGCTACAGTTCCTTGGCCCTCGAATGCTATGAAAAGGCTTTGGCGCTGGCGCCGAGAGATAAACATTTCCTTCGAAGAATCAGCAAGCTTGTTCCTTACAAGCACGTCGACCGCACTTACAATGCGTATCTTAAGGCGCGCCTCCCTCAGTCGTCGCCGGGCATGGCGCGCATAGAAATTGAAGGGCCGCTAGTGACGTGGAAGGAATGCGTCGAGCGCGCCAAACGCGGCTTGCCGGCTAATGCGCAAACACCCGACGAAATGTTTTTCACGTTCGCGCAAAAGGAATTTGACGCCTACGAGGCGGAGATCGACGAGATGCTCGTGGGCGATTCCACCAACAACTTCCTCGCGGTTCTCAAGGCATCATGCCTGATTGCGCGCGGGAAACGCAAAGACGCTCAGAAATACTACGACATACGAAAGGCCGCTCAGCCGCAATCCATCTACGCCAATGTCGTTTTCGATGACGCGCTTTATCAACGCCTCGAGGCGGAGGGCGATAGCGAACTCACGGACGGCCTGCCGCCGCTGGAGAAGGTTTTAAGCCCTGCTTTTGCAGACGCGCCCATCATTTTCTTCTCGTGCGATTCTCGCTATTACCTGAAGTTCGTGCGGACAATGCTTTTGTCGATCGACGATGTCGTCGACAAAAGCCGTCCGCAAAAGCTCCAGGTCCATGTCCATATTATGGATGCGTCGCGTGAAGAGATCGCTGAGGCATTGGCGTTCTGCGCCAAACTTCTCAATACCAGTGTTGCGATTACGGCAGAACATCCCAGCGCCCGTGCGAAGGGTGAAGTGTCGGCGCGCGCCTATTTTCACGCCATACGCTTCGTGCGCATGTATCAAATCGCAGTCGAATATCAAAAGCCGTTATGGATGATGGACGTCGACGGCTTGATGCACCGCGATCCGCGGGTGGTCTTCGATGGTATCGGCACCGCCGACATAGCGTTGTACGGTCATCCGGCACGCTGGGAGCCGTGGATGCAATACAATGCCAGCATGGTCGGCATACGGCCGACCGAAAAGGCTGTCGCCTACCTGAGATTGGTCGCGGGCTATATCAGGCACTTTCACCGGCGTAACGAGCTCTATTGGGGCATCGATCAGCTCGCCATGTACGCGGTTCTCGAATTCTTGAGAGACCAAGGGCGCGGTCCATCTGTCATCATGCTCACGGCGCTGATCATCGACGGCGAATGCAGCGATGAAGGCATTGTGTGGGGCACAGGTCCTTTAAAGAAAATGCCCAAGGCTTTTGTGCCCGCGGGCGGCGGCGCGCCGGACTCGCCGCTTATTTTGTACGCCGAGACGTGGAGAAAATATGACAAGCGTTTGGCGGAATTAAGTTAGCGCACGGTTTCTCAGAATGGCGAGCGAACCTTGCCGCCGTTGAGATGAAAACATGATCCTGTAATCCACGACGCGCGGTCTAACGCTAGGAACGCCACGAACTCGCCGATATCGGCTGGTGTGCCCAGTCTCTTCAATGAAATTTGCGCTGCCCCCTGCGAATCGATTTTTTCAATTGCGGCAGCAACCGACAGGCCCTCGGCCTGCGCCATGTCCTCGGCAAGCTGATCTCGCGATTCATTCGCGACTTGGCCGGGGCATATGACATTCACCAGGATTTTGTCCGGCGCAAAAGCATCCGACAGATGCTTTGTCAGATTGATCACGGCGGTTTTGGCGGAGTTGTGGTGGGGGTTGATCTGACCTGGTTCTGCAGCCGCAATCGAGGAAATGTCGACGATGCATGGGCTTTTAGATTTCTTAAGCCACGATAACGCGTGCCGTACCGCGTGCACAACCGACATGACGTTGATATCGAACACCTGATACCAATCCTGCTCGTTGAGTTCGGTAAACGGGCCAAATTTGGCGATGCCGCCGACATTGTTGATGAGGATATCCAGGCCGCCGAATTTGACGGTCGTCGCGGCAATCGCACAATGCTATACAGCGGACCATCAAGGCAGCGGGAGGCCTTTAAGCAGATGATCGAGCATTCGCAATGCGCGTAGCCTTGTGTGTTTCGGGGGATTTCAGGCCCGCGAGCAATATTATTGCCGCGGCCGGCGCCATGATCTTGCCGGAAGAGCAGGTCGACATTTTTGCCGCGCTCTGGACGCCACCTGAGACGAGCGAAAATCAGCTGCGTACTTGGATCCGTGGCCAGATGAACGCTCGCATGACCTTGAAGCGTTGGGCGTTCGAGCCCCGTCGTCAGATGACGAATTGGGATAAGTTCGTTGCGAATAGTTCAGTAGAAACCAAGAACTATACGCAACAGTTGGAACGCCTCGAGCATATGCTGCAGATGGTGGGTCAGCTCAAAGCCGACCAGGAGCGCCTTGACGGCACTGATTATGACGCTGTCGTGCGATTGGAATGCCACATACACCTTCAGCACGCGCCACGGCTGTCTAAGTTCGCCACGGTTTTGGACGACCATGTGGTTATCGGACAGCTCGACGTCATGCCGTGGTGGCCGACATACGACTTCCGCATTGCACTGATGTCGTCGCGCAATATGGGAACCTACAGCGCACTTCACTCCCTGCATCGCCGCCAATACCTGCTTCGTTTCAAAGCGATGGATGTCGGGCAGGGCTTGGTGAACCACTTTCACCACACGCGCCTTAAAACGCTCTGTGTGCCCGTCGCTTACACAGGCTGTTAGGTGCGAATATGAAAACAGCTGTATGCATTTCTGGCCAACCACGCTTCGGCAGCTTTGCCTTTCAGGGTTTGGTAAAGAACATGTTGCAGTCGCTGGATTGCGACGCCTTTGTGTTCTTGTGGCGCCTGAAGGGGCAATCGGAAGACGAAGCCCGCGCTTTGGCTGAAAGCCATATCGGGCGGCATATTCCAGTCCGCGGTTGGTCCATCCTGGAACAAATCGATTTTCCAGAGAAGGATTACGCTAAGCGTATGCATGCGGGTTCGAACATCTTCAATATTCAAAGCATGTACTATTCCATGAAGATGGCTAACCAGCTGAAGATCGATTACGAAAAAACGCACGGAATGCGCTATGACTGCGCGATCCGCGCGCGTGTGGATGCGTCATGTTTAACGCCTATGGATCTGACGAAATATCAGCCGCTGTTGAACGATTACATGTTTGTTCCAGATGTTCCTTATTTCAGCGGCGGGTTAAACGATATATTCGCCTTTTCCTCGTCGGAGAACATGGACGTCATGGCCGGACTGTATGATCGGATGGATGATTATTTCCACAACGACAAAGTCCTGTTCAATCCGCACGTCATGCTGCTGCATCACCTGCGCAAGTCGCAAATTCCGGTGGCCTATCTCTCCGCGCCTGTCGAGATCATAACCGAGGTCTCGACTGCTAAAGTGCTGGAGGGCTGACATCCATGCACGACCAAGCCGTTCCATCTTCCCCTCAAACATCCAGTCCGCCGCGCGCGGTAAGCGCGCGCGATAGCGGCCTTCCGCCGCCGCGCCACATGGGTGCGGTCAATTGGCGCGGCATGTGGGAGCTGTATCTCAAAGAGGTGCGGCGTTTCTGGAAAGTATTCTTCCAAACCGTGGCGTCGCCGGTCATCACCAGCCTGATGTTTCTGCTGATGATGGTGTTCGCTTTTGGCCGCGGCAGTACCGAGGTGGCGGGCTATCCTTTCGAGGACTTCCTGGTCCCTGGCCTTATCATCATGACGATGATTCAAAACGCCTTTGCCAATACGTCGTCCTCGATCCTGGTGTCCAAGGTGCAGGGCAATATCGTCGATGTGCTGATGCCGCCGCTCAGTGCGCTTGAGTTGACTATCAGTTGGACGCTGGGCGGACTGACGCGTGGAGTGGCCGTGGGCCTGGTCTCCGCTGCGGTGATGTATATATTTGCCCACATCCATCTTCATAGCCTTGGGATGGTCATCTTCCATGGCATCGCCGGGTGCTTGTTTATGTCGATGATGGGGGTGATCGCCGCCGTCTGGGCCGAAAAGTTCGACCACATGGCGCTCGTGAACAATTTCATCGTAATGCCGCTTACTTTTCTGTCGGGTACTTTTTATACCGTCGACCGGCTGCCCGCTTGGGCCCAATTCCTGGCCCACTACAATCCGTTCTTCTACAATATAGATGGCTTCCGCTACGGTTTCCTCGGCCATGAAACCGTCAGTCCGATGATCGGCGTTGGCGTGCTGACCGGGCTGAATGTGGTGATGTTCGCCCTGACGTACGGGCTGATTAAAAGCGGCTACAAGCTCAAGTCTTAGGGCGTATCCGTCCCCAATTGTCATGGTTCCATAATCTGGTTGGCGCCCGAAAGCGTTGACAAAACCCAGGTTTGGCGTATGAATTCTGAAGCTTCGGGCGGTCTTTAAGGGCCGCCCTCATTTTTTCCGTTTCCTGATGTTTGTGATCGCCGATCTTCAAGGGGGGCGATGATATGAGTATTTCCGCCGTGATGCCGACCTACGCGCGCACCGACCTCGTGTTCGAGCGCGGCCAAGGCGCCATGCTGTACACCGATGACGGACGCAGTTTCCTGGACTTCGGTGCGGGCATTGCCGTGAACGCGCTCGGCCACGCGCATCCTCATCTGGTCGAAGCCTTAAAGCTCCAGGCGGAAAAGCTCTGGCACACCTCCAATCTCTACCGCGTGGCGGGTCAGGAGAAACTGGCGGCGCGGCTGGTGGCCAACTCCTTCGCTGATACCATGTTCTTCTGCAATTCCGGGGCCGAGGCCATGGAGTGCGCGCTGAAGACCGCGCGGCGTTATCATCAAGCCGATGGCGCGAAGGATAAATACCGCGTCATCACTGCGCGCGGCGCGTTTCACGGCCGCACGCTGGCCACGATCGCGGCCGGCGGCCAGGCAAAACACCTCGACGGTTTCGCGCCTCAGGTTGATGGCTTCGACCAAGTTGCGTTCGGCAATTTGAATGAAGCGCGCCAGACCGTGACGCCGCAGACCGCCGCTGTCGTGGTCGAGCCGGTGCAGGGCGAGGGCGGCATTGTGGTGGCAGATCCGGAATATCTCAAAGGTCTGCGCGCCATGGCCGACGAGTTCGGCCTGTTGTTGATTTTCGACGAAGTACAAACCGGCATGGGCCGCACGGGCAAACTCTTTGCCCACGAATGGTCCGGCGTGACGCCCGATATCATGGCATTGGCGAAAGGTTTGGGCGGTGGTTTCCCGGTGGGGGCATGCCTTGCCAGCGAACGCGCTGCGAAGTTCATGGTGGCCGGTACGCATGGTTCGACCTTCGGCGGCAATCCGTTAGCGATGGCTACGGCGAATGCCGTGCTCGATGTGATGCTGGAGCCAGGCTTCCTGCCGCACGTTAACGCCGTAGCCGATAAGCTGTGGGCGAAACTGACCGCGATTGTCGCTAAACACGGCGCGGTTTTCGAATCCGTGCGCGGCAAAGGCTTGATGATCGGCCTTAAATGCAAAGTGCCCAATACTGATGTTATTGCGCGGCTGATCGACCACGGCCTCCTTGCGGTTGGCGCCGGCGACAATGTCGTGCGGCTGTTGCCGCCGCTTGTCATCACCGACGCCGAGGTGGATGCCGCTGCCGCGATCATCGACCGCGCCGCGGCTTCCTTAGCTACTTAGGCAAACGTCATGCCCCCGAAACATTTCCTCGATCTGGATCTGCTGTCCGCTGAAACCTTGCGGTCTATCTTGACCTCGGCCGTGTCTTTGAAGGCCAAGCGTAAAACCAGCGCTGCTGAAAAGCCGCTGGCCGGCCGCACACTGGCGATGCTGTTCGAGAAGCCCTCGACGCGGACGCGCGTTTCATTTCATGTTGGCATGAGCGAACTGGGTGGCGATGTCATCTCGCTGTCGCCGCAAGACTCGCAACTGGGTCGCGGTGAAACCGTTTCCGATACCGCGCGCGTGTTGTCGCGTTACGTCGATGCCATCATGCTGCGCACCTCGGCGCCGGAAAAACTGCATGAGCTGGCGAAGTACGCCACCGTGCCGGTCATCAATGGCCTGACCGACGAATCCCATCCGTGCCAGATCATGGCCGACATCATGGCCTATGAAGAGCGCAAGGGGCCGATCAAGGGCGCGGTCCTGACGTGGTCCGGCGACGGCAACAATGTCGCGACCAGTTTCATCCACGCCGCTGCGCAGTTTGGCTTTGAATTGCGCCTGGCGTGCCCGAAAGGCCTGGAGCCGTCACAAAAGGCGGTCGCTTGGGCGCAATCCAAGGGCGCCAAGATTGTCGTCGGCAATGACCCGCGCGCTGCGGCCAAGGGTGCGGATTGCATCATCACCGATACCTGGGTGTCCATGGGCGATGAAGCCGGCAGCCGTCACAACCTGCTTGCGCCCTTTCAGGTGAATGCCGATTTGATGGCGCTCGCGAAACCAGATGCCTTGTTCATGCATTGTCTTCCTGCCCATCGCGGCGAGGAGGTAACGGATGAGATTATCGATGGTCCGCATTCGGCGGTCTGGGACGAGGCCGAAAATCGCCTGCACGCGCAAAAAGCCGTGTTGCTCTGGTGCTTGAGCTAATGGTCCCTGATACTTTTGGTATCAATCCGGCCGCCGATGTATGCCTGCCGTTTCTCGTCAACGGCGGTGCTTTTCGCGGACGCATTGTCCGCCTGACCGCGGCGGCCACCGACATTATTGCCCGTCATAACGACCCCGAGCCTGTTGCGGCCTTGTTGGCCGAAGCCATGGCGTCGGCGGTCGCGCTAGCGGGCGGCTTGAAATACACCGGCGTTTTTTCGCTCCAGATTCAAGGCAAGGGCCCGGTCCATATGCTGGTGACCGACGTCACCAGCGACGGCGATTTGCGCGGCTGCACCAAATGCGATGCCGATGCCGTGGCCGCGGAGTTAGCGCGTGCCCGCGGCAATTTTCTGCCGCATCTTATTGGGCCTGGCGGCTATATGTCCTTCACGGTCGATCAAGGACCGGATACCGAGCGCTATCAGGGCATCGTCGAGCTTTCGGGCGAAAGCATCGCCGATGCGGTTCACCACTACTTTCGCCAATCCGAGCAATTGGTGTCGGCGTTAAAAGTCGCCGTGGGGGCTCCTAAGGCGCCGGGCGAAGGTTGGACAGCGACGGCCTTATTGCTGCAGCGGATGCCCGAGGAAGGCGGCCTCAGGCTGGCCAGCAATGAAGACATGGAGGACGCCTGGCGCACGGCGGTTATCCTGTTGGGAAGCGTTAAGAATACGGAATTGCTCGATTTAACGCTGTCGCCCGAGAAGCTGCTGACGCGACTTTTCATTACAATCGGCGTTGTACCCTCGGCACGTCGGCCGATCCGTTCCAAATGCCGGTGCTCGCAGGAACGCAGCGAACGCATTCTTGCCTCATTTCCAGTGGAAGAAGTGCGCTCCTATGCTGAAAACGGCAAAATCCATATGAGCTGCGAATTCTGCCGCGCCGATTATGTCTTTGACGTGGATGAGCTTGATGCGATCGTTCAAAGAACGAGAGCGCTCGCTGAGAATGAACCCGAGAAAGGTGAAACACCATGAAGCTGTCCCATATTGCACAACGTTCAGTTTGCGTTGCGGCGCTGTTGTTGACGGCGGTGAGCGTACCCGCTGCGTTTGCGCCCGCTGCGTTTGCGCAAGACACCGCCGCCGTAGCGCCCAACACTTTGGTGTTTGCCAGCAAAGGCGTCATGAATGTCGACGCGACGTCGCTTGACTTGCAAGTCACCGACATTCCGCCGCGCGAATATCCGCACGTTAATTATCGCTCGCAAGTGCGCTTTGAAGATGCCGCGCGTGAATGGGCCGCGGCGCGCTATACGCTCACCGGCAACAGCGTTAACAAACTGCGTATCACCATCCGCAAAGGCGATATCGTCGAGAACCTGCTGCCTGTGAAAAAGGGCATCAAGGGCTGGTTCACCAAAGACCAGTCGGCCGAGTACGTCGCGACATTAGAAGTAGAAGTGGCGCTTATTGATCCCAACGGGCGCGTGCTGACCTCGGCCAGCGGCAAAGCCGGCACCAGCCGTACCGTGACGGAAGGCGCGACCGAAGCCGACAAGCAGCAGACATGGGCGGGGCTGATTGTCGCCTCATTCGATGCGCTGGATGCCGAACTGCAGCCGCAATTGCGCCAAGCGATGGCGCAATACGTTAAGTAACAGCTGGCTATTTACCGATAATCGCGAGGAATTCGCGGCGGGTTGATGCGTCGTCGCGGAAGGCGCCCAGCATGGTCGATGTCACCATGGCAACGCCGGGCTTGTGAACGCCGCGCGTGGTCATGCACTGATGTTCGCCTTCAATGACCACCGCTACGCCTTTGGGATGCAATGTGTCGTTGATGGCGTTGGCGATTTGCGCCGTCATTTTTTCCTGAATCTGAAGCCGTTTGGCATAGGCCTCAACCACGCGCACCAGCTTTGAGATGCCGACCACGCGCCTGTCCGGCAGATAAGCGACAAATGCCTTGCCGATCACCGGCGCCATGTGGTGCTCGCAGTGGCTTTCGAAACTGATGTCTTTCAGTAACACCATCTCGTCATAGCCCTCGGTTTCTTCGAAGGTAGTGCGGAGAATTTCCACAGGATCTTGCAGATACCCGGCATAGAACTCCTCGTAGGAGCGCACAACGCGGTCGGGTGTGCCTTCCAGGCCTTCACGGCCCGGATTGTCGCCGGCCCAGCGGATCAGCACGCGGACGGCGTTTTCGGCCTCGGTACGCGAAGGACGGTCGGCAGGTAAGGCTGTCGCGGGTTTTTCAGGAACGAAGGTCATAGTGCGTCCTTAATTCTGGCCACCGGTTTAGTTCGCCCTATCGTGCGGGCTATCGAGGGAAAAGATCGGAGTTTCGATGTCGAAGTGCTCGCCGCCGGTCGTGGTCATTTGGTAGCTCCCGGCCATAATGCCCGAGGGCGTGCCTAACGGGCAGCCACTCGTATACTCATAAGACTCGCCCGGTTTTAGGACCGGCTGCTCGCCGACGACGCCGGGCCCCTTCACCTCCTGCAGGCGGCCGAGCTTATCGGTAATCCGCCAATACCGATGCAGAAGCTGCACGGTTTCGCCGCCGCGATTCTCGATATTCACGCGGTAAGCCCAGACAAAGTGGTCCTCATCGGGTTCCGACTGTTCCTCAAGAAAGAACGGGCGCACCGAGACACTGATATTACGGGTAACTTTCTCGTACATAAACCAAATACGCTCAAATCGGTTTCGGGGAAGCGGCGATTTTTGCGTAAAAGCATTGCCGCTGTCTAGCGTATAAGCGAGACCTAAACTTTGAAAAGGCCTTCAGTGCAACTCGCGCCGAGATCACACCTCACGCACAAAGCTTGCATATTGTTGTCCGCGGCCCCACCAACTCCGGAACGCGCCAAATTGATGATCGATTTCGCCTCTGGCGATTTTACGAATGCCATGCGTGTAATCGGTAATGGCAGACTTCGTTTCGCCCATCTCGGCTGGCAGTATGTGCGAGATACTGTGCAGCGTGTCGATAAAATTCATGAGGCTGTTGAAATTTTGATCATGGCATATGATCAGATGTATATCGAAGGCCTGTTTGCACAATTCTTCCAACCTGAGTGCCCACTCCCTATCAATTTGACTGCGTTGGATGGTTTCCTGTTTGACTCGGTAGTCTAGGAGCAGCGCCGAAAAATTGTGGTATTGCTCTCGCACGATACCATTAAAATCCGGCGACGCGCGCCGCACGGATTTGTACCACCTGTAGTCCACCAAGAAGCGCGGGGACGATGAGTAAAACTGAAATCGATCCCCGAACGTATCGAGAGCGTCCACAAGGGAAAATACTTGGCTATGAGAAACCAGCCAATTGTGGAGGATATTGTCCGTCACCCAGTCTTCAATCGACCGCGTTGAGACGCTGAACGTCGAGAGATGATCTCTGAAGATATTGGATGCGATCTGTACCTGTTGTTCAAACGATTTCTTCTCGGAGACAATGGCAGGTCGGAAAACATTCCGACAAATCTCGGCAAGTAGCGATGTGTAGGACGTTGTTGTGAAAACCGCGATGCCGCCTAATGTGCAAAAGGAAGCTATGTGATTAAGGAACTCCTTGGGACGGTCCTGACCAGGAATGATTCCCTCGGCAATAACGAGGTCGTACTTTACCTGGTCGCGGTAATCATAGACGTTCGTTTCCGCGACCTTGGTTGTATTCGCTTTGATTAATCCGAGGTCTAGTTTTCTGCGAAGTTCGCGGACGCTAGAGGGGTTGCCGTCGACAAAATCATACGTATCCAGACCGTACATGCTGGTTGCAATGGCATTGTCGCCCGTACCCGGACCAAATTCTAATGCCCGTTTGTTCTTGAGCAAGGAGGGGGGTAAGCCCAGCGTTCTGTACAGATAGTTCCTGCGGAAGACATGGCTCTCAATGTCAGAAATGTCCTGATGAGTCGGGATGATATTATGCGTGGTGTAAAAATCCAGAAATGGCTTTGCTACGGATTTTTCGGATGGAGTCATGTGCTTCTCGCAGTCCCTTGGTTACGGCATCCAGTCGGTCAGCGCCTATTACTTAGTGCGCGTATGACGCGCGGTCAAATCGCCACCTAAGCGTGAAGGGCCTGCGTAATATCTGCAATTAAATCGTCGATATTTTCCAGACCGATTGATAGGCGTATAAAGCCATCGGTAATACCCACGTGCACGCGGTCCTCGGGCGAAAGCCGCTGGTGCGTGGTGGTGGCCGGATGGCACGCCAAGCTTTTGGCATCGCCGAGGTTGTTGGAAATATCGACGATCTTCAGCGCATTCAAGAAACGGAAAGCGGCTTCCTTGCCGCCGGCTAATTCAAAGGAAATCACTGAACCGCCCGCCGTCATCTGCGACTTTGCGAGCGCATGCTGCGGATGACTCGGTAACCACGGATAAAGTAGACGCGTGATGCCCTTCTGTTTTTCCATGACTTGTGCGATCGTCAACGCGTTGTCGCAATGACGATTCACGCGCAGTTCCAGCGTCTCCAAACCCTTCAATAGAACCCACGCATTGAATGGCGAAAGGCTGGGCCCTGTGTGGCGCATAAACGGCGTCAACTTATCCATCACGAATTCCTTCGAGGCCAGCACCGCACCGCCCAGGCAGCGGCCCTGGCCATCGATATGCTTGGTCGCTGAATACGCCACGACGTCGGCACCGAACTTGAACGGTTTTTGCAGGATCGGTGTTGCGAAGACGTTGTCGACGACCACGGTCGCGCCGGCCTTGTGCGCAAGGTCGCAAACCGCTTTCAGGTCGATCATCTCGAGGCCGGGGTTAGAAGGCGATTCTAGAAATACGGCCTTTGCCGGTTTCGACAATGCAGCCTCCCACTGCTTCAAATCGGAGCCATCGACAAAATCCGTCTTAATTCCGAAACGCGGCAGAAGTTCGGCGCAGATGTATTGGCACGAGCCAAAAAGCGCGCGCCCTGCCACAAGCCGGTCGCCGGCATTCAGCTGACAGGCCAGCGCCGCGAATACGGCCGCCATGCCGCTCGACATCGCACGGCATTCCTCCGCGCCTTCGATGAGTGCCAGGCGCTTCTCGAACATGGAAACGGTAGGATTGCGAAAGCGCGTATAAACGTAGCGTTCGATTTCGTTCTTAAACGCTTTCTCGGCTTCTTCGGCGGTTTTGTAAACGTAGCCGGAGCTGAGAAAAATCGCTTCGCTGGTTTCGTCGAATTGGCTGCGCTCGGTAGCGCCGCGCACCATTTGCGTCTCAAGGCTCCAGCGGCGTTGGTCTGCATAATCGGTCGTCATGGGATCGTCCTCGGTCCTGTTCGGGCAATAAAAAAGCCCCCGACCGGATACGGCACGGGGGCTAGCGCCCTCGACCTTTTTAGCGGTTTTTAACGTGGCCGCAATCCGGTCTCAAATCGCCACGAAGTCTTTGGTACTCCGTGAGCGTCATGCCGTCAAGAGCGGGGCAAGGATAACGCCGTCAAAACGGTGGTGTGGCGATGGCGCGGAGCGACCAGTTTGGGGACGCGCAAGAAGCGCAGCTGGGTTCCCAGAGATTGAGTGCTCGCCGCGCAGCCTGACAGCACAATGCGGATTTCTCTTCGGTCACGTTGGCGTCGCGTAGCGCGCCGAAGTCGTGGATCGGCTTCTTCGCACTCCCAGAGATCGGGTCTTGTTTGCGCATCTTGGCGGCAAACATGGGACGATAAATAGGCCAGGTTAGACTAGGCAACTAAACGCTCCAGCCCGTTGCATAACCTTTCCTGATGGAGCAACATTAGGAACATAGGGCTAAATTCTCACGTTAGAATTGGTCCGATGAAACAGGCCGTGTCTGTTAAAGACGGCCTGAAGGAACAGCGCAGGTCAATGGATTTATGATTAGAGCCGGAACGCAAAATATCTCCGAACTTTCAATCTCTGAAGCGGAGCAACTTGCAGCGGCTTCGCGAGACGTTTCGAAGCTCGATGTCGCCGCTTTAGAGGCGCTTGCCTCTGAATTGATAGCTTTGCCGCAGGAGTTGTCGTGGGTAAACAAGCCGCTTGAGGCCGCTGTGTTTGCTGAGTTGAGAGACAGGGCTGCCATTGTCAATGGTCGATTACTGGAACGCTTCTTATTTACCCTGCATGACACTTCGGCACTTTTTTCTTTGTTGGATCGCCGCGGAATTTTCAGCGAAGAGAATGGCTTTAAAAATGATGATGTCCTTAACTTAAGTCCCTTAAAGGTTTTATTTTTAAGTTCTAAGTTCGGGAACTACGTTTCATCACAAGAGTTCTTTTTTGGGGTACTAAAAGAATTATCCAGTTCCCTTGATTTTTTCTTGCTGTCCGATAACGGGTTCTCAGAAAAGTACACGAAATATTTTCGATGCGAAAACTTCAGTTCGCCGGAGGATTTTAATCAAATTCTAGGTAAAGTCGGCCCATCACTCATTGTCGATTTAAATGGAAATTACGTCCAACTAACGAAGAGTCTAGCGCCACCATATTTTTCGGTAGATCCAAACGGAGCGCCGCGGTTAGGGGTGAATTATTTCTATTCGCAGCTTGCTACCAAGGCGTTCTCCAAATTCAGGCGTTTTCTGGTTAGGCCAATTGACTCAGTTGGTGGTCCGCTGATGTTCATACCGGAGTCCAGCGAAGTTCGGCAGTATCCGGAAATAAGGCGTGTCGCCACCCACGGCGGACCAGTAATTTTCGGCGCGTTTTGCCGCACAGCGAAGCTAAGTATGCCGGTAGTGTGCGAATGGGCGGCGATTCTGCAACGCCACGCGAACTCCCAGTTGTGGTTCGCATTCATTCAATCCAATCCCAAATCCGAGGCCATAGTTCAGAGGGTATTTGCTGGATTCGGCGTTTGCCCGGACAGGGTGCGTTTTATTCCCAGAATGCCTACGGAGAATTACCTCTCGGTGCTGAACGAGGTGACCATCAACTTGGGCGCGATGCCGGAACAGGGCGGGATATCGTGCATGGACTCCCTACTCATGGGCTGTCCATATGTTGTCTGTAACGAGTTATCTAATACCTTTATTGCCACTCTCGCCTTAGAGGAATTGGGGTTGACGGAATGGGTGGCCCCGTCCCTTCAGGGCTACCATGAGATGATTGATAGACTTTTGGCCGACTCAAGCAAATTGTCCGACCTCGAAACGAGGCGGAAGATTCGCAGACGCCTATTAGAGTCGCCGCTTGGCGGCGCTGCTCGAACCGCGGGTGAATGGATGCGGTTCTTTGAGCGTTTGGCTCGTCCGGCCTAGGGGTGAGTGACCGGCCCCAGGTGTTTCGAGCCACGAATTATGTGAGAGACTGGCGCATTGCTCTAAGCGGAGTTAGGGTTTGTAGCGAAATCGAGTGTCCAGGAATATTAAGATTCTGTGATCCCGTGTCGCAAATCATACGTTTGGATTTCATATGACGAAGAATATTGATTTGGATAGGCACGTTCGCTGTCACGGTGTGACAGAGAGGTATCAGTGATCGTGATCGGCCCCCTTCAGGGTCCAGACTAAAATAGTCGATGGACCACTCGGAAGGGGGCAGATCAGTCAAGGGTCTGATATAACTCGGCCCGTCATGTTCCGCCATAGGCGTGCGGCATAGCGCGGTAGCGCCAACTTTTCCCGGGAAAAATATTCTTTTTCTCTCTCTGAAATCTCACTTCTAAACGACAGATCAGCGATCAATTTTTGTCCCAACTCGACATAGTGAGGCATATTTTCTGCGGTCAATATATCAATTTTCTCCAATTCCTGCCGGCATGGGGCATGGCCCGACTTTTCAACGGCGCTGCGCAGTAAAGATCCATATAAAGTATCGGGCGCGCGTATCGAGAGGACGGGGGTGCCGTGCCCCATCGCTTGGTATCCCGTGATTCCGCAGCCAAACGGAAAAGTCTCCAGGAAGACATCAAGTGCTTCAGCAATCAGGTTCGTATCCACCCAACCAATAAAGTGGCACCTCTCTGCCACCCCAGAATTGGCGAAGGCGCTCAGTACTTCCGGTGGCTGTCCGCGGCCGGTCCAGAGGTAATGCGCGCGAGGATTGGAAATAAGGATATTGCAGACAGCAGATAAAAACGGCGTTGAGCACAATTTTTCTTCACGGGCTAACGAGCCCACGAGAATGGCGTCGCTGGGAAATCTTTTTTTGAACGCGGCAATGCTCTGCGCGTCGTTCGGCCGACAAGCGATTGTCAGTGGAAATGGCGATACCACCCATGTGTGACCATTAAAAACCCTGACATCTTCCGTCTCGTGGCCCGCACAAATGTGCACATCCACTTCTGGAATAAAAACCGGGTGCAGCTTCAGCGACCAGAAAATTTGGCGGGGAGCAAGTCTCATGGACAGCGCGAAGCTAGCCATCGTCGCAACCGACATCCACACAACGGTTTGAACGGACAACTCTTCAAGCTGATCGCGAAGCCGCAGCAGCGCTTGGCTCTGCGTGCCGCCCAGTTGTCCCGAGATCACCAGCTTCACGCCGCGGGCATCTAGCATTGCCTTTAGTTTGGGTTCGCACTGAGCACTAAGCGCGGCAACGTAAACCGTATGATCAAAGCCGAGCGCCCTCCATCCGTCGATGGTTTCCAACATCACTTCAGTGTGTCCCAGCACTACGCCGTTCGTTAGAATAAAACAGACACTTTTGGGATTGCGTTTTGTGGTGAATGGGCGTGCCTGTTTCCGCCCCAGATTCTGCAGCAGGCCGCTCCATCGATTGAAGGCGCTGAAATAATGCTCTTCGGATTCCGTCGTCTTGACGAAGCTGGCATAAATCATGCCTTCCATCGCCAGGCAATTGTTGACGGCGCCGGCGGCTGCGAAATTTTCGATGGCCTTAATGCAAATCTCAAAGCAGAAGTCGCTCTCGGCCTTGAATCCTTCGAGTTTTAAGCGTTTCCCGATTGCCGTAACTTTATTTAAGTCGACATTTCCACCTTTCTGAAATGCACTGAATTCGGTGAACAACTCGTTATAATAAGAAAGTGGTTGCATTATTTTATTTAGGCCCAGACTTTTTTTTGATTGTTATCAAGAGGCTTTGCCATCAACCTTCGTAAACCGCCCAAGCGCAATACGGTTGAAGCGGCGTTCTGCGAAGGCGAAGTTTATTAAACCCGAGCACTTCGCTCAGTGTAGACGTTTCTCCGGGAAACATAGCGCAGTTGAGTTCGTCAAAGACGAGTAAAGAGCCTTTGGTCAAACGCGGCAGGATTTTTTGCAGGACGACTTTGGTGGGTTCGTAAAGATCCATGTCGAATATCGCCATGGAAATAATGGCGTGGGGATTCTGCTTCAGCCAGTCGTCTATCGTTTTGGAAGCGGCTCCCTTAATTAATCCGAACTTTTTTATATGTCCGTTCGGCGCGAACGATTCGTGAAGCTCAAGAATGCGATCAAGTGTGGTCTCATAATTGTCTTGAGAAGAATAATCGCCCTTCTTCGAAAAGCCGCCATCTTCGGCGCTGACCGTGGGGAAGCCCTCAAACGTATCGAAGCCATATATAGTGCGGCTCTGATTAAAAGGTTCGTAGATGGTGCGAAGATTGATGAGTTCGGCCAGTGTTGCGCCCCACTGTAAGCCGAATTCGCAGATGACGCCGGGTACGTTGATGATTTCCTTGTAGAGATTGTGATAGTAAATAACCCGCGCCAATGCTTCGACTTTCAGTGTGACCAGTCCGTGCCTATGCCAGTTGGTCCCAAATCGGGGCATCAGTTCGTGAGCGGTCTTCATTAATTCGGTGTGCCGATCTTCCGCGCCGGCAGGTCGAGCGGTGATTTCTCCTTCAACTTTCCGGAACCCAGGCTGCATACGAATTTACCCTTTCGACTGAAATTTTCAGATTGCCGGGCCTTCCTAGACAAGGCTTCCGAGACGCCCAAGCTGACATTGATGGCACAATTATTGCTTATGGAGAAAGCGCATTTTAGCAGTTATCGAACCCTCGCTTGTTATCAAAAGCCATATGAGGTGATTCTGCCGGGCGGATTCAATCTTCAGTATGAAACGGGTGGATCATTGAAATCCCCGGCCTCGCGCCTTGCATTTTATTGAGTCTCATGAGACTGCTAACCATGATGAGGCGTGCGTGAACCCTTCCAATCCCACTGTTATTTTAACCGGCGCAAGCGGCTTTCTAGGCCAGAATGTCGCCAAGTTCTTATCCGCGCGCGGTCTGCGCGGTATTCTGCTGGATCTGAAGGCGCCAACCGATCCGGATATGGTGGCGTTGGTGCGGCGCGGCGACTGGCGTTTTCACCAGTGTGATTTTTCCGCACCGGACTCCTTAAACCTAGCGGCTGTCGCCCCGGGTTCGCTGTATTTGGTGCACCTAGCCAGTAAAGTGCACACATCCAATGCCATCACATCAGATGTTGCTGCAGAAATAGAAACGCAAGTGGGCGGCCTCTTTAGGCTTATGAAGCATATAGGCCTCGCCATTGGCGGCGTTGTGCTTGCAAGCACCATCGAAACCTATGGACTACCCGTAAAATTACCAATCAACGAGGCTCACCCAACCGATCCTTTTAACGTTTATGGTGCCGCCAAGCTTACGCTCGAATATTTTCTGGATATTCACTGCAGACAAAACGCAGTGCCGCTTGCAGTTCTTCGGTTACCGCAAATTTATGGCCCCGGCGATACATATGCCAAAGCCATTCCCACCTTTATTCAGAACAGCTTGCAACGAAAGCCGTCGTCTCTCGTCAACGACGGCGCGGATCTGCGAGAGTTTGTGCACGTCGATGACGCGGGCTACGCCGTTTTCTTGGCTATGGAAAGAAAATCAGAGGGCGTGTTTAACATCACAGGTGGGCGGTCGGTTTCGATCGGGGAAACCCTGCGACTTATTCAAGAAATCTGCGGGACCGATCTTTCGCCTTCAAATACCAGTTCTAATAAGCAGCAGATTCAATATGCTTTTGATGTATCAAATGCGCGACGTGAACTCGGATATGTTCCGAAAGTCTCTTTTGAAGAAGGCCTTGAGTCTGAAGTGCAATGGTTCAAGGAGCGCGTGACGTGAACCGTGTCTTGGTTTCAGGCGCGACCGGGCATTTAGGCCAGGCGGTCATCCGCCAGCTCGCCGCACGGGGTATTCCGACGTGCGCTTTGGGCCGGCGACCCGATGCGCTCGCGAGGTTGATGGAGCAAGTCGCGTCGCCGCATTTAGTTACGGCGGTCGTCGATTTAACGCAGCCGGAGACTATCAATGCGGCTATCTCGAAGTTCGGTCCCTTTCGCCAGCTGATACATCTTGCAGCGCAAATCGACGGGGCGTCGCTTGAAGCCCAATTGTCTGGCAACCTCTTGACGATGATCGCGCTGGTGGGAGCCTTGCGCGAGAACCTAGAACAGATCGTCAATGTCAGTTCTATGGAAGTCTATGGTGCCCCACGCACCTATCCTATCAGTGAAGCGCATCCAACCGCACCCGATAGCTATTACGGTGCCAGCAAGCTGGCGAGCGAGAAGTTCCTGCAAGTTTTCGCCCTGGAGCGTAAGGCGGTTGTAACGCATTTACGGTGTTCAAGCATTTACGGTCCCGGCGAAACCATTCGCCGCGCATCCACAGTCTTTCTGCGTAACGCCATCGAAGGCAAATCGCTGCGCATCGCTGGCGACGGTAGCGACTTGCGGGACTATATCTATGTAGAGGATGCGGCGGATGCCGTCCTGAAATCACTGGAAGAAAAGCGGCCTGGTGTTTTCAATCTCGGTGGCGGCGAGCCGCTCTCCATAAAATCCATGGCCGAGATGGTCATTCGGATCTCGGGAAAATCTTTACCGCTCGAATATGGCGACCGCACAAAGCCGAAATACGACTTGGCCTTGGACATCGCTAAAATAGGCGCGGAGATCGGCTTCAAGCCGCAAACTACCATGGAGCAGGGGTTGGCGGCCGAATATCAAAGTTTCCTGCGCGCGTAGCCGATCACAAATCCAGGCGCAGAACTTCCCAAATGCGCGGATCGTGCTTCTCGGGCTGGCGGTGGACGCGGAAGCGCGAGGTTTCCAACATGACCTCGAACTTTTCCGTGCCGTCCGTCCAGGCATCATACACCAGGGGGTCGACCTCGAACCGGATCCACGGGCGCGTATCCGTAACGCGATTGCTGACGGAGACTTTTTTCTCCGGCAGCTGAACCAGAATGCCCTGGCTCATATCGCCGTCTCGTTGGAATAGCAGATCGTATGATAGGTCGGCGGCGGCGAGAGCCGCCAGGCGCGGCTTCAAAAAGTCCAAATCCTTCTCGCCGACCTTTTGCGGGGGCGGGGCGACGTATCCTACCTGCGCGGCATGCTCCTTAAGCCGCGCAGCCATGCCCTTGCGGTGCTGCTCTGAGGTCAAGCCGGCCGTTACGATTTTCGGCCGGTCGTCCACGTTGTGTGCGTAGTCACCGGCAAAAAGCGGGAAAATTTTCTTGGCGATGTCCGGATGTGTACGTTCGGCGTATTCCTTGAACTGCAACGGTGAGTAGACCGCCTTGTTGACCTCGGAATCGACATTGTCGTGGAACACGAGGTTGCCGCCGCACGGGACAATCATATCCGCGCCGAGAATCTCGCCGTGACTGATGCCGATCTCTAGGTGCTTGTCCATCAAGCGGTGCAGCTCCCGGTGACGTTCTTCGGCGGAAATGCTCGCCAGACAAATTGGGTACCACCAGATATAGGCGTAAGGGATATACGCGTGGTTGATGCGGCCCATCAGTTCGCGCGCGCGGCTCAGTGTTGCTTCGGTCAGGAAGTTATCATTACCCTGATAGACACTGAAACCATTGCCTTTGATGATGAACGATGAGTCGATTTGATTGTATTCGGACGGCATTGCCAAAGCCGTGACGCCCGGCGCGATTTCCATGGGCTGCATCGGCTCGATAGGCTGAACGTTGAAGCCGCCTGCGCGCAATTGCTCTTCCAGCACCGCGCGGCCCTTGGTCACATAGATCGGTGTGCCGGGCCGCATCAATTTCAGCGCGTTCGGGTCGTAGTGGTCTTCATGGAAGTGACTGATGAAAACCCCGTCGACCTCAAAGTGCAGCGGATCGACGATATTCTCAGGATAGAACACCCATGAGTCCCGCAACAGCGGCCGCATCAGAACCGGATCGACGATGTAGACTTTACCTGCGACCCGCACGATGACGGTCGCATGCCCCGGGTAGTAGCTGCCGTCGTTAGGCTGGGCAAGGAAATCGCGGTAGGAAGATGCAGGTTCGACTGGCGACATAATGTGACGGCCAGCTTTGCCGCCGCCCGCTTGTCTCAAACCTATATATCAATGGGTTGATGGGGTGTCACGTCCCCCGCCGGCGTGGAAAATCCAGCATTAGCGCGTTTTTCCGGCCCGTTACGGGACGATACGGATGCCATTGGGCAAGAATTTCGCGTAGCGGTCCAGGGATGCGGCGATAGCGTCGGCGTCGATCGCGAAGAAGTAATCGATGTCGGTCTCGCTGATACGCCTGGCGCCAAACCGCTCGTGGAACTTCCACACCGAGGTGTTCTCCTTGCGCACATCGAAATGAGACTTCGTAAATCCCAATGCCCGCGCGTAATGATAGATCATAAGCGCCGATTCAATCGAATAGCTGCTGGGCGCGCCCGCCTTCATGATCCAGGAGCCCCAGCAGAACGAATCGCCTTGCTGGTCGTAAAGCCGCACGGTGCCGACCGGCGTCCGGTCCTTATCCTGAATGATGAAATAAATCTGTGAAGGATCGCTGACGTATTTCTCCAGCCACGCAACCTGCTTTTGAATGTCGGCGGAGGTTTCAGAAATGTACTTCGCTTTGTCCGCGTCGGTCCTCAGTTCCAAAATAAAAGCGGCGTCCCCGACATTCGCATCCCGGAACACAAGGTTGTTCCCGACAACCTCTTGGGGCTTGATGAACTGAGGTATGGTGCTCGGTAAATCGGTCATGCTGTTTTCAAAGAGAGGCGTCAATCCAGTGTTAGGCGCTTTATCTGCTCGGGCGGTGGATTCGCGGTGACTCTAACCGCCTTTCGGATAAAATTCGTCTAGAGTTTATTGTCGCATAAGATTGAGCCCGTGGTGATTGCGCGCAGTTTCTCGCGTTGAGCTTTGCGGCGAGGCCCCTCTGCATAAAGTGCCTTGGCATATTTGAAGTACTCTTCCTTCGAACTAGCAAGGTGAATACTTGAAGCATTTCGGTCAAAGCATAGGTGAAGATTGCTTTCGCTGTCCTCACTACCTATGCACAGGGGTACGAGCCCCACGGATTTGTAGCCCCGCGTCTTTTTCATATCCAACCTCTGGATCTGTTGATAAGAGCGGTCGTCCGGCTCGTAGAGGGTAATATTGAGCATTCCGAAGAATTTCCCCCAGGTGTCTATCGGAGGAATGGTGCCCCAGCGGCCGCCAATGTGATGAAGGTTCAGTTCCATAACCACGCCTTTTCGAACGGCGGCCGAGAACGCCCGGCGCAAAGCGCGCGGCAAAACGTCGGGGGTGATCTCGCCTCTGGCGCTGGTGGCGGTAGGCCGCATGTACAAGCCTGTGCCGCACGTGTTTCATCGCTCGCCAGTGGAGGAGGATCTCTACGCGATCATTCGCCTCGGCGGCTCGCTTATACAACGCGACGTGTCAGCGGCGGTCAAACTCGACTCGCGCATTCCCTACAGTAAGGGTCGAAAGTGGTCGATAAAAAAAGCTCGAGGTAGCGATATCCAGTTAGTTGAGAGTAGTGACTATCAGGACTTTCATGTTCTTTTGAGTAGCGTGCTTGAAAGACATGGCGTTACGCCCGTTCATTCCTTAAGCGAATTGCAGCTACTTTTCGCGCGATTTCCACTAAATATTCGCCTGTTCGAGGCGCGGAGTTCGGGTTTATTGCTCGCGGGAGCCGTCATCTTCGATTGCGGCCATACTGTGCATACGCAGTACCTGGCAACTTCTCAGGCGTGCCGCGAACTATTCGCTCTTGACCTACTCATTGATCATTTGCTGGGAGAAACTTTCTCGGCTCGTTCATTTTTTAATTTTGGGGTCTCTACTGAGCAAAAGGGTAAGGTGCTGAACGAGGGATTACACCAGCAGAAAGAGGGGTTTGGAGCTCGGGCAGTGGTTCATGATATCTATCCGTTGTCTTTGTGAGTCGGTCCTCAGATGTGGGACTAACGTCGGCGGCATAAACATCTGATGACCCATTAAATCAATGACATACCTGGACAGGTTTGGGGTCTTCGACTACTTTGAAAGCACGGCTTTACCAACCTGAGACCGAGGTCTGGGTGGCAGTAGGAGACAGGCATTTGCAAGGCGCGAGCATAAAGCTTCCCATTTCCGCTCAAGACGATTATGCCACCGCCAATGTGCCCGCTTTGGCGGGCGTCGATGTGGCATCGGCGGCTAATCTTTTCGGCGGCGCACGCGACGAAACAAAATTCGGCGGCGAGACCGGCCTGCGTCGCGTGAAACCATTTTCTGCTATTGAGATTGCCCGTATCGCCACCTTGATCAAAGAACGTCTATTGGTGGCGGCGCGCGAACAATCGCGGGAACTCGTCGACGTCTGCACGGCGCTGCCACTCGAACGCTGGCATGAAATCAAATTGCCTTACGATCATGGGGCGTTGCTGTCGAAGCGCAATCGTGTCCTATCCTTAGATGCAACCCGAGAAATCATGAAGATGTCGGCCTTCGACCATCTCCGCGAAACCTTCGGCGATTTTTATCTCTACGACGAAGACGAATTTGGACAAGAGGAAATTAGTTTCCGGCTTGTGCGCCCGGGCAAACGTGAAGATGTCGGGCGTTTGCATGCAGACGACTGGTTTTGGAAATTCTATAACCTGAACCGGCCGGCCGGTACGCATCGCGTCAAACTTTGGACTCTTGTGCATGGTGATGCCGCGACGGCGGGACTAAGACTTGCGCCGGGCTCTCATTTTCTGAACGCTACTTTCCGCAGCGAGAAGCAGGGTAACAAAGTTATATTCGAGTCCGATGTCGATTGGCGCACCATCGGCTTGCGCCAGTATGTCGGCCAGATAGGCGAGCCTATTCTCTTTAATCATAAAACGTTGCACGTCGGTTCTATGAATTTCGGCGCCGAAAGCCGCGTTTCATTCGAAACAACCATCATGTTCCGCTAATCGCGGCTTCCTGACATAACGAGCGAGTATATGGCCGACAAAACGCGCGACCCGGTAAATCAAGTCACGGTGGAGATCGCGGAAAAATTTGGCGTGACCCGTTTGGGCATCATGAACAATCAGGTCTGGCACGAAGACCCGCGCCGCTTAGTGTTCACCATGGCGCGCTATAAATTCGTCTCGAAAATGCTGAGCGGCCGCAAAAACGTGCTTGAGCTGGGCTGCGGCGACGGTTTCTGTGCGCGCATTGTTCGCCAGGAAGTCGCGGCCCTGACATGCACAGACTACGATCCGCTGTTCATCAAGGACATGGAATCGCGCCAGGATCCCGCCTGGAAAATCACCGCAAAGTGTCACGACATGCTAGTTGGACCGCTGGACGGCGACTTTGACGCGGCCTATTCGCTCGATGTTCTCGAGCACATTCCAAAAGAAGATGAAAACCGCTTCATTGAAAATATAAAGCGGTCTTTGACGGCATCGGCGGCCTTGATCGTCGGCATGCCATCGCTGGAATCCCAGGCTTATGCTTCGCCGCCAAGCCGCGCTGGGCATATCAATTGCAAGACCGGTCCGGATTTCAAGGCAACCATGGAGCGCCACTTTGAAAACGTCTTCCTTTTCACCATGAACGATGAAGTCGTGCACACAGGATTCACAAAAATGGCCCACTATCTGTTAGCCCTGTGCACCAGCAAGAAGTCTTCTTAGCGAATGACCGTTCTTGTCGTTGGCGCGGATGGCGTGATCGGCAGGGCTCTCTACGCCCATCTTAAGCAGGCGAATATTGATGTCATCGGTTCGACGCGCCGTCCGCCAAGCGCGTCCGGTGATCTGATCCATTTGAACCTTGCCACTGTGGAGAGAGCCACTCTGTCACCTGCTTCTGCGGCTGTGATCTGCGCGGGCGCGACATCCCTGGCGGCCTGCCGTTCTGCGCCGGACGCAACGCGGGCCATCAACGTCGAAGGGTCTTTGGCGCTTGCCGGCAGGTTGGCGGCGGAAGGTACGTTTGTCGTCGCTTTGTCAACCAATCTAGTGTTTGACGGACAGCGGCCCCTGCGCGCGGCAACCGATCCGCCGCAACCCCAGTCGGAATACGGCCGTCAGAAAAGGGATCTCGAAGACGGTATCATTGCGCTAGGCGCGCACAGCGCGGTCGTGCGTTTAACCAAGATCGTATCGCCGCAAACTACCTTGCTGCGGAACTGGCGCGACAGCTTGCAGCGCGGCGAAGTGGTGATGCCGTTTTTAGGCATTGTCATGTCGCCCATTCCGCTCGACCGCGTTATTGCTGCGCTGGCGCGTTTGTTAAACCTGCGTTCTCCTGGCATCTTCCAGCTATCAGCGACCGATGAGGTGAGTTACGTTGATACCGCCAATATCATGGCTGATGCGGTAGTCGCATCGCGCACGCTCGTGCAACCCAGACCGCCGTCCGATGATATTATATCCGCCGAACGTCCACCCTTTACGTCACTTGATACCGCGCGAGCCTGCGCCGAGTTGAACTGGCGCCCGATCACTTCCGCGTCGGCATTGATGGAGAGTATGCGCGCATGAGTCGATGTCTGTTCTGCGAGGGTGAGCCTGAGTCTCTGTCCGGTTATGCCGCGCTTCACCGCGTTACCTCCGATTGCCGGCCGTGGCCCGCAGGGGGGGGCATTGCCGCCTGCCATGCGTGCGGTGTCGTACAAAAGCCCTGCGATCCGCTGTTTCTGGATGAGATCGGCAAGATCTATAGCGGTTATGAAATCTATCAGCTTTCGTCGGGGTTAGAGCAGCCGGTATTTTCCGCCGGCCTCGGCGAAGCTCGTTCGATGACGCTTCTCAAGCGTGCATTCGAGACATTGCAGCCAGCGGCCCGAGGGCGGATGTTGGATGTTGGTTGCGGGAATGGCGGATTGCTGAAGTCATTTGCGGCGCGACTGCCTGAATGGTGTCTTGCTGGCTCGGAAATGTCCGACACCCACAAGAAAGCCATTGAATCCATTCCGGGCGTCGAGGCGCTTTATGTTGGCGACATCGATGACATACCGGGTACCTTCAATCTGATCACCATGCTGCACTCGCTCGAGCACATTACCGAGCCGGTGGCCTTTCTCGCGAAGCTGAAAGCTCGCCTCGCGCAGGGAGGGCGGCTCCTGATCGAAGTTCCCGACCTTCACCAAAATCCATTCGATCTCCTTATCGCCGACCACGTGACGCACTTTTCACGCACGATTCTGCATCGGACACTCAGCGCTGCCGGATACGCCGTCGAACGTCTGAGCAACAACTGGATCGCCAAGGAACTGTCCGCCATTGCGACGCCGGGTGAAGCTGTTTCAGGCATATATGATGACGGCAACGACCGCGCCGCCGCGGTTGAAGGCATAGCACGCTTAACCCGCATGATTGCGGAAGCGCGCGACATAGCAGCCCAACAGACGTTCGGGATTTTTGGCACGTCGATTGCCGGTACGTGGCTTGCGGCACAGCTGCTCCAGACCGGTGCGAAGGTCGATTTCTTCGTCGATGAAGATCAAACCCGTGTCGGCCGCCAGCACATGGGTCTGCCGGTGTTGGGAGCCGCGAACATCGCCCCTGGAGCAAAGGTTTATGTTCCCTTGGCTCCGGCCGTCGCGCGCGCCGTTACCGGACGTTTGGGCGTGGGGCAGTTCGTAGCTCCCAGCGTCTTCAATTAAATCTTACTCGAAATAAATGAACGAATGGTCGCCGGTATAGCCGGTTTTGTCGAACCACCATTCCCATTCCTTGGGCGTGTTGAACTGCTCGCAGGTGACCTGCCAGTACAGCAGATTTACTTTTTCTTCTTCCGAGCGGTATGACTCGACGCAGATATATTTCCTCTTTGCCACGCGCTCGAACTCCGTAAGTGCGGGTTCCAACTCGTAATTGTACAAGTTGTGAAAGGCGTTGAGCGAGATCGCGAGATCGAACTCTTTATCTTTATAGTGCAGCTTCGTCGCGCTGCCTTGATCGATCAGGGACTTGACCTCAGGCTTGGCATTTTCAATGGCGTAACTCGAAACATCTAATCCGTGCACCTCGATGCCCGGCAGCACTTGCGTGAAATCGAACATCAAAAAGCCCTTGCCGCAACCGACGTCCAACACTTTGTCGCCGGGCTTCAAACCGTAATGCTCGACCATCAGCTTGGCCACTTTTGCCCAGCGGCCTTCCATGTACTTATAGCCGCCGTAATTGATGCGCCGGTCGCCATCCCAATAGTCGAAGTCCCAGCTCTTGGCGCGCTTCGCGGCCTCAGCCTTGGGGAATTCGGGATCATTGACGCGCGCCAGATAGTCGCGGGTCGTGGCCTTGTGCAGGGGCGACATAAAATCAACGTAAGCCATTAAGCGGTTCCTTGAGATAAAAGCCGCTGTGCGCGGCCGAAACGTTCTTCGATGAGCGTGGATACATTCTTATCGACCGCTACCGCAAGCATCGCTTGCAGCCGGGCTGGCCTTAGGACCGCAAGGACGATCGTGACCCATTTCAGTTGAAGCAGCGGGCGGAGCAAGGCCATGCGCCGCGTCAGTTCCTCTTCTGAGATATTATGCACAAGCGCTTGCTCGAAAAGCTGTTGAAATGCACGCGGTGCTGAAATGCGCGGCTGCAGGAAAAAATCAGCAACCGTTTTGGCGGGGTCGTCCCAGCCGGCAAACTCGAAATCGTAGAATTTCACACCGTCTTTGCAGCGCATGGCGTTGTGAAAGCCGAAATCCGAAGGCGATACGCAACGTTCTCCCGCCGACAGTTCGTCGGAATCTGCATGCGCGGCGAGGTGGGTTTCGACTGTCTGTTTTACGCTGTCCCACCGGTTGCGGGTCTCGGTAATCAACGCTTGGGCAGCGTACTGAAAGGTTTGCGGCAGATGGGTGTAGGCCAGCTCGCCCACACGGCTGTCGACATTGCTTATGTGCGCCGACAGCGTCAGGAAGCCATCGGCTGCGGGTAGTTTGATCTGCGTTGCCGCACGGGCCGGATCGGCATTGAGCGCGCCAAGGAAGGCCGCTGCTTGCGCGACATCCGCGCGTTGAATGTCGCCATCGGTCTCGAAGCGTGTGCCTTCCAGAAATTCCATCACCAATACGCGTTGAGAGGCATCGGTTTCATAAAGCCGGGGTACATACGCGGCGGCTACTTGATTGGCATAGGTCAGAAAATCAGTTTCCGCCTGAAAGCGGTCGGCGGACAAATTGGCTGCCTGAGGATAGGCCTTCACCACGACCTTGCGGCCCGGAGCGTCACAGCCGAAGACCAGATTATTGGCGCCGCCGGGGAATTGCGTGAACTGCGCCGTGGCGGCGTCCTTGCCCAAGGAGGCCGTCGCCCAGGCATGAATCTGCGGCGGTAAGGCGTCTAGCGTGCGCAATGAGCCATGACCTCGTTCCAGTGTTTAATCTGGACCATATCGCTGCTTGCCTGTGGAGCTTGCTCCGAGAACCAAAGCTTTTTAGTCGAAGCTGGAAACTTGGGGTCGCCCAGGACATCCGACAGGTCGTCGAGGAAAATGTCGCAGGCGAGAGTCTTGATAAGCGCGATCTTCTCGTCGCGGCTTTCGTTAAAGAAAACCTGATCTGCGGCAAATAGGTGTCGGGATCCCAGCACCAGCTTGCTTGTCACCCACGCCTTGGCCGAGGCATGCAAATCGAACTTCGGCCCGGCGTAGGGATGCTTGGTGCGGTGGCTAATAATAAAAGTCGTGTGCCCCTGATCCTGCAGGGCGGCAATCGTCTCGATGGCGGCAGAAAACGGCTCCGCGTAGTCCATGCCGGGGCCGTAAAGATGCCCCTGAAATTCGGTCCATTCCGGCTCGCGTCCGGCGGCGCGTAAGTAATCGCGTACGCCCAGCTTGGTCGGAGCCACATCGGCTGGCAGATCGAATTTTTCCTTCGACAGCCGCGCAATTACTTGATCGTAGCAAGCGATCGTATTGTCGAAGTCCAGGCCGATGATCATTCGGCGGCGGAGGCGGTGGTCATAGCCTGCTGCACGGCTTTGACGATGCTGGGAGCATCGATTTCATAGACCGTGCGCGCGTATTCCTGCGAGCCAACGACGTGCATGAATTCGTCGCGCGTGCCCATACATATAATTTGATTGCGGATACCCTTCTGCGCGAAAGTCGAAGCAACATGCTCGCCGAAGCCGCCGATCTTGGAATGCTCCTCCACGGTCAAAACGGTCTTGAACTTGGCCGCCAAGCGGTCCAAGAGCCCGGTATCGAGCGGTTTCACGGTGTTGATCAACACAACTTCCGGCGAAATGCCATGGTTTTTCTTCAGCGTGTCGGCGGCTTTCACCGCTTCGCTGGCAATCGTGCCCACAGCTAGAATGCAAATGTCGCGGCCTTCGCGCGCGACCACGGATTTGCCGATGCCTACGGCCGTCTCCGGCGGCAGAATGTCTTTCTCGCCCTTTTTGCCGATGCGGATATAGGTCGGCTTTTTGCCTGCTAGTGCATCGCGCAGCACGGCGCGCAAGGACGGCGCATCATAAGGCGCCACGATTTGCATGTGCGGAATAGCGCGGAAGATGGCGAAATCTTCCAGCGAATGGTGCGTGGGGCCCAGGCTGGCGTAGGACAGGCCCGAACCCGTCCCGACGATGACGACCGGAAGGTTGTGATAAGCCACATCGACACGAATTTGTTCAAGGCAACGCGTGGTCGTGAATGGCGTGATGGTATAGACGACCGGTCTCAGACCAGCGGAGGCCATACCGGCGGCCACGCCCATCATGTTGGCTTCGGCCACGCCGCAGTTCATGAACCGCTCGGGCGACTGCGCGCGCAGCTTGTCGAAGAGGCGGTTGCCGATATCACCCGATAGCAGCACGAGCCGCGGGTCGGTCGCGGCCATTTTCGTGATCTCGTCGGCGAATGCATTTCTCATGTCACAACCTTACGCGGCGATGCCGAGTTCTTTGGCGGCTTTTTCCAGTTCTTCGGCATTGGGCGTGCGGTAATGCCAGTTGTTGTCGTCTTCCATGAACGACACGCCGCGGCCCTTAATGGTATTGGCGATAATCGCCTTGGGGCGCGGGTCGTCCTTGTTGTCGGAAATGGCTTTTTGCATTTCCTCGAAGCTGTGGCCGTTGATTTCGCTTACGCACCAGCCAAAGGCGCGCCATTTGTCGCCCAAGGGCGCCAGGTTCAGCACTTCGTTGCTGCGGCCGGTGGCCTGCCATTTGTTGTAGTCGATGGCGATGGTCAGGTTAGACACCTTCTGGGCGCTGGCCAGCATCGCGGCTTCCCAGACCGAGCCCTCGTTGCATTCGCCGTCGCTCAACACGGCGTAGACCGAATAGGGCTTGCCGCTGATGCGCGATGCCAGGGCCATGCCTAAGCCCATGGGCAGGCCATGACCAAGCGAGCCGGTGGCGGCTTCGATGCCCGGCAGATAACCCGGCGTTGGTGGGTGCTCGCCGAACAGCGACCCGTCGTCGCCGTAATTCTCAAGGTCCGAGACCGGAAAGAAGCCGCGCTCGGCCAGAACCTGGAACAGGGCAGGGGCGGCGTGTCCCTTGCTGAGAATAAAGCGGTCGCGGTCAGCGGCACGGGCATCCTTGGGGTCAATCTTCAGGATCTGCCAATAGAAGTAAACCAGCAGGTCCAGGCACGATAGGCACGAACCCAGGTGTGGTGTGCCCGAAAGGTGCGACGTTTTGATAACCCGGTAACGCAGCGTCCGGGCAAGCTGTTCAAGGGTTTTAAGATCGACTGCTTTGGGATCAGAGTGCATTAGCTTCTCGGTTAAAGCTTCGTCATTGAATTGGGCGCAATTTATCCCGTAAGAAAGGATCCGCGCATTACTTGACGGTAATAGCTTGATACCATGAAATAAAGCGTTTGGCGCGGACGTGCAACTTTACGTTTCTTCTCGCGCGCGGAAGGTGGATATGATGTCCTGCAACCGGCTCAGTTTCTTAAGGATTTCCGCATGAGAAACGATTCTTGGTCACTAATTCAGTTCCCCGTTGTAAAGGACGATCGGGGCAATCTGACATTCATCGAAGGCGCACAGACCGTGCCTTTCGACATCAAACGCGTCTATTACCTGTACGACGTGCCGGGCGGCGCCCATCGCGGGGGCCATGCTCACAAGGATCTTGAGCAGGTCGTTATCGCCGCCAGCGGCAGCTTCGACCTGGAACTCGATGACGGGCATCGTCAGCAGACTGTGACTCTCAACCGCTCCTACTACGGCCTCTACATGAAGAACATGGTCTGGCGCGGTCTGGGAAACTTCTCTTCAGGGGCTTGCTGCCTGGTGCTCGCCTCGCAGCACTATCTAGAGGCCGATTACATCCGCGATTTCGATGAGTTCAAGCGCCTGGTGAGCAGTGGAAAAAACAAGTGAGATTCCCTTTTACACTCTCGCTGACACAACAGCAGAGATCTCGGGCGAGCTAGACGCCGCTTGGCAGCGGGTGCTGAAGAGCCACTACTACATCCTCGGCCCCGAGCTGGAACTCTTTGAACAAGAATTCGCCGCCTTCTGTGGTGCGCGCCACTGCATCGGTGTGTCCGATGGGCTGGCCGCCCTTCAGTTGTCTTTGCGGGCGCTGGGTATCGGCGCGGGCGACGAGGTTATTGTTCCTTCTCACACGTTCATCGCAACGTGGCTGGCCGTAACCGCCGTTGGCGCGACGCCCGTGGGTGTGGAATGCAGCACGCGGGACTACACCATCGATCCGCAGGCGATTGAAAAAGCCATTACGCCGCGCACGCGCGCGATTGTGCCGGTGCACCTCTACGGTCATCCGGCGGCGATGGACGCCATCATGGATATCGCCGCTAAGCACGGCTTGGCTGTGCTCGAAGATGCCGCCCAAGCGCACGGCGCGTCTTTGCACGGCAAACGTACCGGCAATCTGGGCACGCTCGCGGCTTTCAGCTTCTACCCAACCAAGAACCTCGGCGCTTTGGGCGACGGCGGTGCGGTTGTGACGAATGATGACGCCCTGGCGGCGCACATCCGCAAGCTCCGCAATTACGGCTCGGAACAGAAATATAAACACGAACTGGCAGGAACGAATTCGCGCCTCGATGAGCTACAGGCAGCGCTCTTGCGGGTCAAACTGCGCAAGCTCGACGGCTGGAACAAGCAACGCCAGGACTGTGCCGCGACCTACAACAAACTGTTGCAAGGCCTCACCGGGATTGAGTTGCCATCGCCTTCCAACGCCGCCGAGCATGTCTGGCATTTGTATGTGATCAGAGTCCGCGAGGGACGCGACGCGCTCGTCAAATTCCTCGGCGAACGGGGCATCCATGCCTTGATCCACTATCCCTGTCCGCCGCACCTTCAGCCGGCATACAAAGATCTCGGCCAAGTCGCCGGCACGTTCCCGGTGGCTGAGGCCTTGGCGGAGGAAGTCCTCAGCCTGCCGTTCTGGCCGCAAATGCCGGCCTCGGCCATCGCGCAAGTCGCGGACGCCGTGAAAGCCTGGAGCAAGACGAACGCTTAAGGCTTATGGATATAGTTCTGAGGCTGCTGCTTCAGGGTTTCCAGATTGTCTTTTACCCAGCCGACGCACTGCTGAATACCCTCTTCAAGACTGATCTTGTCCTGCCAGCCAAGCGTTTTGCGTAACTTCTGGCTGTTCAGCCAGTAGGCGCTGTCTTTGCCGACGCGGTCGGGCGCGATCTCGACGCTGTCTTCAAACGGCTTGCCGAGCATTTTGCAGATCATCTCGACCAGTTCCCGGATCGAGACCACGCGGTCGGTAGAGATGTGATAGGTCTCACCGACGACGCCGTCCTTTGAAATCATCGCGGTGGCATGTGAGACGTCGTCCATGTGTATGAACGAGCGCGTCGAAAGACCACCGCCCTGCAGCTGCAGTTTCTTGCCCGTCAGTACAAAGAAAATCGTGCGCGGAATAATGCGGTAAATCTGCTGGCCCGGCCCATACACATTGGCCGCGCGGGTAGAGACCACGGGCAGTTTGAATGACTCGTGGTAGATCTTAAAAATCATATCCCCAGCGGCGCGCGAGACAGCATAGGGCGTGCTGGGATTGAAGGGTGTGTCTTCCGTGATCCAGCCGTCGGTCGAGCCATAGGCTTCCGGCGTGGTGATGTGCACGTATTTTTCGAGGAAATCGATATGACGCAGGCGCTCGGCCAGCTTTGATGCTGAGACGACGTTGGTGGTTATCCAGTCTTCGGGCTTGTTCCAGCTTTCCCCGACCATGCTTTGCGCGCCGAAGTTGGCGATAACGCTAAAGCGCTCCGCGCGCACTAGCTTTTCGAGCGCGTCGAGATCGTGATTGATGTCGATTTTCTGAAACTTCACGCTGCCGGTTGGAATGTTCCAGCGGTAGGGCAGCATGACCGGGCGTGGTTCTTCCGAGCGGCTCGCGGCGAACACATCGACGCCGTTCTTCATTAAATAGGCGACGTAGCTCGAACCCGAAAACGAGTTGCTGCCGAGAACCAGAACTTTACTCATGCGTTATGAAGCCAAATCGACAAGGCAACGGCCAGCGGAGGTGCCGTTGCGCATTTTCTGGATGAGATCGTTGATGCCCGTGAGGGGCGCGATCTCGGTGATAAGGTCGTTCAGGTCGATGCCGCGCGAGGCCGTCAGCGCCATGTAACGCGGGATATCTTCATGGGGGATGGCCTCACCGCCGGTGGTGCCGGTCATGGACTTTCCGAAGTGCATCGGCAGTGTGTAAAGCTCGGTTTTGTCGCCCTTCTTGGGCACGCCCACCAAAATCACGCGGCCTTTGCCGGAAATGAATTCATAGCCGCGCCCGATTACGCCCGGGCTGCCGGTGTTATCGATGAAGACATCAAGGCTGTTGTTAGGCAAAAGCTCCTTTAAGCGCTCCCACGGGTCGGTCTTTGATCCGTCGATGGTTTCCGTCGCGCCGCAATGGCGGGCCAGTTCCAGGCGGTTGGCATAGCGGTCGACGGCGACAATCGTGCGCGCTCCGGCCAGCGCCGCACCCTGCACGATATTCAAGCCAATGCCGCCCGCGCCGAACACGACAACGGACTCACCGAGTTTGATTTTGGCGCGGTTGTCGATGACGCCGAAGCCTGTGGTCACTGCGCAGCCATACAGCGCCGCGGCTTTCAGATCGGTACCGGCGGGAATAGCCGTCAGGCGGTTTTCTGCGATCACTGCATGGTCGTTGAAGGTCGTCACCCAGCCGGCGTTTACGACCTTGCCGTTCCAGCTGTATTTCGCCGGGGTGGCTTCGATTCCCTTGGATGGCCGCCAATGCAGCACAACCGCATCGCCCGGCTTCACATGCTTCACGCCGGGGCCGACGGCAACCGCGTGGCCCGAGCCTTCATGACCCAGCAAATGCGGCAGCCAGGGATCGGGGCCTTTGACGCCATCGATCTCGCCTAGTTGCGATCCGCAGATGCCGCTGTAGCGAATTTTGACCAAGACTTGGCCAATGTCCAAAGTTTTGGGCAGGGTGATTTCGCCGATGACCAGATCCTTGTTCTGCTCGACAAGGATGGCCGCTTTAGCGGTTGTGGGCATGTCACTCATTGCACGATCTTCTGTTGCGTCATCCACTTCAGACAGTAGAAACGGTCTTCATCCTTCAACGCACCGCTGCGGTAAGCGTCGGCGATTTCCAGAATGGCATCGTTGACGGTTTTGCGGGGTTTGAAACCCTTCGCCAGCAGTTTGTCGGAATTGACGCGATAAGAACGTGGATCATTCGAGGGCTTGATCTCGACGGCCGTCTTCACATGCTGGGCAATCATTTCGGCGATCTCGCGGATCGAGAGGTTCTCAAAGCCGGCATTGTAGATGCCGGTGACATCGGGCCGGTCCAGCAGGAAAAGATACAGGTCAGTGATGTCGTCGATGTGGATATTCGGGCGCGTCTGATCGCCGCCCAGAACGGTGATGTTGCCTTTTGTCAGCGCCTGCATCGTCAGCATATTGACCGCAACGTCCAGGCGCATACGCGGCGAAAGCCCGCACACTGTCGCGGGACGCACAATCTGCACGACCATTCGATCGGCATAGCTCAGCAGCACACGCTCGGCGACCATTTTGGTCTTGTTGTATTCCGTCAGCGGCACGAGTTCAAGGTCTTCGCTAACCTTCTCTTCGTCCTTGAGGCCGTAAACGCTGCCCGACGAGGCATAAACAAAGCGCTTCACGCCTTGGCGCACGGCCTTGTCGGCCAAGCGCATGGTGGCCAAGCAGGAGGTTTCCCAAGTTAGTTTTGGGTCGAGATCGCCGCAGGGGTCATTGGCGATGGAAGAGAGGTGGACGATGGCTTCAAAACCGGCCAGGTCGAGTTTTTCGGGTTCTCGCACGTCAAACTTGCGGACCTCGAGGTTCGGATGCGGCTTCAGGTCGTTGCCAAACCACATGATGTCGACGGCCGTGACGTGGTGTCCCACGGTCAGTAGTTTGGGGACTAGAACGTTGCCTTTATAACCGCAGGCGCCGGTGACGAGTATTTTCATAATCACTTCCACACGCTCGGAGTCCGGTACGGATGCCGTCTTAATCTCCGCAGAAAACCCTAAGGATTCACACCAAAAAAGGCTGCCGAGGCACCCCTTCGTCTAAGAGGAAACGTCCTGTTTTGCAAGGTTTGTTGCTACGCGGGCCGGGCTTTTGGGCGGACACGCCTGTCTCGGGATGGAGGGATTACTTTCCCGCAATATAGCCGTGGCAGCAGCGCGTGGCGCTTCTCGGTGAAACCGACTAGTATTACTAAATAAACCCCACCTCTCGCGTTTAGGACTTAACGCGCAATGTCTGACGTATTCGATGCCTATGCCGACGAGCTCAACCGCTCTTTCAAATCGACGCGCGTTAGCGCGCCTGACGGAAGTGCGCTGGAGATGGACAAAACGCTCGCGAAAATCCACCAGACGCTGGTGGAGATCACGCGTGGCCATAACAAACTGATGTTTATCGGCAACGGCGGATCGGCGGGTATTGCTGGTCATTCCGCCATCGATTTTGCTAAGAACGGCGGAGTGCGTTCTATTACCTTCAACGACGCATCGTCTCTGACGTGCCTTGGCAATGACCTTGGCTACGATCAGGTATTCGCGAAGCAGGTGGACATGCAGGGCCTGAAGGGCGACATCCTCATCGCCATTTCATCATCGGGCCAATCGCCCAACATTTTGAACGCCGTAAAAACCGCGCGAGACAAAGGCTGCGCTGTCATCACGCTCAGCGGCTTCAAGCCGGATAATATTCTGCGAACCCTGGGCGACATCAATTTCTATGTCGAAGCCGAAGCCTACGGATTTGTTGAGATCGCGCATCAAGCGATCCTGCACGTCATCCTCGACTCAGCCATGGGATGGACCAAGGACAGCGGCGCGGTTCAACCAACGCGCAAAGTCGGTTAAGGCTTTACACCCGCCTATTTGTAAATCTTGTTGCGCGGCATCACGGTTTGTCCCGTCAGCAACGAGATGACGTGCGCCAGCGTTCCGAGGATGAAGACCGCCATCGTGATCATCAACAAGCGATAGGGGAAAAGCCGCGGTCTATTTGGATCGATAGGTTTGCGGTCTTGCCATATGCAAATGCCGAGTACTAGAAATTCAAGTAAGAGCACGCCGATGGTAACATATAAGCTCATAGAATACGGCCCCATTCATTCAGGTAGTTGTTTTTTAGACGGGTCGAGCGCGCTGCCGGGACCTATTCCGCGCCACTGCATGGGGTCGTTGTCTTGCCACTTCACATAGCCTTGTTTGATAAGTTGGCGCAAATTGTATTGCGCCACTTGCAAGGTCCGCTGTTGGCGAAAGCAAAAAGCAGCTTTCTGATAATCCTGCTTAACGCCGTATCCGTTTTCATAGGCGTAACCTAATTCGACATAAGCTAACTCCCAGCCGCCCTCAGCAGCGTGCTTGAAGTAAGGCAAGGCCGCCTTCCAGTCCGCCGCCACGCTGCGGCCCTTGGCTGTCATTTCTCCAACCCAGAACTGTGCCGGAACGATTTTATGTTTTGCAGCCCGAATGAACCATGCGAGTGCCTCTGCATCGCTCCTTTCTACGCCGTCGCCTTTAATATAGGCGACACCAACAAGAAACTCCGCGTAGCCGTCGCCCTTCTCGGCGGCAGCTTTAAAGAGCTCTAAGGCTTTCGTCGGATCGGGTGACGGCCGCACGTCGGTGTTTTGGCCTTCATTGGCCAGCATATAGCGCAGTCCCAAAGCGATCATGGCGTCTGCTTCGCCGCGCGCGCTTTGCTTCTCCAACTCCTCGATGCTCAATGCATCGGAAGCGGTGCCAATGTGCGGCTTATAAGACTGCACGCCGGACGGGCACATATTGCCGGCGCTGCCACTAATTTCCGGCTTCCTGATTTTCTGCTGCGTAGCGCCTAACGCACCGGTTGACAGTGCAGCCATGAGCCCCGCTGTGGTCAGTAAGGAAGCTAACAATGTTATTTTCATGATTTTCCATCGCATCGCATGGTAGGTGGCGCGCTATCGCGGGCCGGTCAAGGGCTTTGGGGTGTGGGTGCGACCGCATTCGGCATAGGAGCATCGCGGGCATTGTCATTGGCGGTTGCGCCAATGCCGGTATGCGCCCACTCGCCGAGCCGCATTTTGAAAGCATCACGCACGGCGCGCGATGCCTCGGGTCCATCGACAATGTAAGGCGTCAGCAGAACGATCAATTCCTGACGCGTGTGGCTCTTCGACTGGTTCTTGAAGAGATTTCCGATCAGCGGAATGTCCTTTAAGTAAGGGATGCCAGAATCGCCGGAGTTAAAGCTGTCAGTAATAAGCCCGCCCAACAGAACCGTCTCGCCATCGCTCAAAGAAAGCGTGGTCTGAATGCTGCGCTGTTGGATGACGGGGCTATCGACCTTTGAGATGTTGTTAGCCACCGCCGTACTCACTTCCTGTGAAATGGTCAACTCGACGCGTCGGCTGGAATTGATCGTCGGTTTGATGTTCAGAAGGATACCGGTATTGCGGTATTGAACGTCCTGCAAAATATTACTGGTGCCGCCTATGGCTCCATTGGCGGCGGTTTGCTGCGTTGTGATGATAGGCACCTGCGAGCCGACTTGGATGCTCGCGGAGTTGCCGCTGGTGGTTGCCAATCGCGGTGTGGAAAGTACGGTGATACGCGAATTGCTGGCCAAAGAGTTTAGGCTTGCGGAGATTTTACCGTTGCTACGCAGCAGGGTTGCTATCAGTCCGGTGTCGGAGCGCACCGTCATTTTGTTTGCTGCCGTTGCCGCCCTGTCGTCGTAACCCAATATAACGCCCAAGTTTTCGTTTTGATCTAGCGTGACCTCGGCGACGGTAGCTTCGATCAGCACTTCAAGCGGCGCAAGGTCCATTTTCTCTACGAGCGTGCGGAACTGCGCATATTCCTCGGCGCTGCCTTGGAAAATGAGAGCGTTGCGAGTTTCGTCCACCAGAACCCGTTGCCTACCCGTCACGAGCTTTGGCTGTGTTGCCTGATTGGTTTGCGACGTTTGTGACGCGGTGGCGATGCCCGAGGCTGTCTGCTGACTAACGGGCGAGCCGCCGTTTCCGCTGTCTGCACCTAGAATTTGGCCGATAAGATCGGCGAGTTTTTTGGCCGAGGCATTTTGAACCTGATAATAATATATGCCTTGTGTGTTGACGGTCAGCGCTTGCGATGGCTGATCCAGATCGCCAGCCCAACGGAGCACGTGCTGCAAAGTTGTATCATTTACCGAGAAAACAACAATCGTGTTGAGAGCCTCAATCGGAATGAATTTGATGGCGGCTAGCGTGCTCGCTCCGATGCCGGCACTATATCCTTCCGCGCTGAGTATATTGACCAATTGTTCGCTCAGTTTCATGGCGCCCCAAAAGGCAGGCGACAACTTTAGGCTGCGGCTGCCGGCCATTGCCGGCTGGTCGAGAATCTCGATGGTGTCGAGTGCGGCGTTAATGTCATCTCGCTTGCCGATCAGCAATATGCCATTGGTATTTGCTATTCCGCTGACCGTGACGCGATCCTTCAAGGCCATTTCCAGCCAAACCTGCATACTGGAAGATTGAACGTTTTTGAGCACAGTGAAAAAGAAAACCGGCCGTTGGTCTCCGGGAACATTCGGAAGTGTGCGGCTGCGGATAATCTGCGGGATATCCTTTCGCGCTGTCGACGCGTCGATGATTCGGTATACATTGTTTTGGTACGCGACCGCCAGGTTGTAATTCGCAAGCGTCTGAACCACGAGCTCATAAAATTGGTTCGGCGGGATTGGTTCGGAGGTGCGCAATGTAACTAGACGTTCTTGTTTAAGAACCGAGTTGTCTATTTCGAACGTGACCTTCAGCAGTTCGCCGAAAACCGTATTGACGAAGGTGGGCAGTTTGATGCCCTCAAAGTTTACGCCGAGATTCTCACCCGTCAGCTTCGGCGGTGCAGAATTGGAAATAGGATCTGCCAGATAGAGTTCTTCCGGCACAGCAGGCCCCGGGGTTATGGTCATTTCGGAACGCTTGTTGGACGTATTCGCGGGCATCAACGTCAGTCGATCTGGTGACGCCGCCTTTTCCAGCTTCAACGGTTCGGGAAGTCGTGGTCCGCCCGGTTCATGCGCGCAACTCGCAACAGTGCAGGCCATCACCAAGGTGCATACCCGTCCCAGTCGGTTCAGGCGGGCAATTTTCGCTTCGGACTTAGACATGGATCTACTTCTTTTCCTGTTGGAATAATCGAATATCTTGCTGGATGCCGTTGGCGTCGATCTGCAGCATACCATTCTCAACGGCTAATATTTTTTCACCGTTCGGCAAGACGTCGCCTGCGACCGCGCGTTGAATACGTTTGGTCTCTCCACCCAGTTCTATCACCGCCGTGAACACCTTGCCTTTGCGCACGGTGCCGACGAATTGCCAAGTCGATTTGACTTGAACAGGTACCTTCAGCGCGACTTTTTTGCCGTCCCAGATTTCAAGTTCGGCTAGCTGCTGACGTTGATCGCCGACATGATAAACCGACCAGTCTGGCACGGCCCACGTTTCTTTCACATTGGGATTGGTAGGTTGGCGTACCGCTTGAAGCAAGCCGCTCAGCCCGCCCAATAAGGCAAAGAATAAAAGTGCCACGGCGTGCGGCTTATAGGGCTTTAACCGCGGCATGTAAGGGCGTGCGCTGGATAATATCTCATGCATCATGGCCTGGGTCGCCCCCCGGCCTGTGGTTCGGCAGTGCGGATGAATGTCGAAATATCCATCTCCATCCTGCTATTAACCCCGGCCCTGACAATGAGCCGGTCGATAACGACGATTTTGCCGGATTCGGCGGCATCGCCCAAAACCTTCATGGCCACGGCCTGATCGAAGGGCGCTAAAACTTTTGCCGTCATCCGTTGCACGCTCGTCAGCGTTGCTGGGGTCTTTCCATCCCGTGCTCCGGCGGAGCTGCGTGTAATTTGGATTTGCTGCGGCTCTCCGCCGTTGCGGGTAAAGTGGCCGCGAATCCAGCTCTCAAAGCTAGCTTCCGCCAGGCCCGCGGTCGGCGCATCCCAGAAACGAACACCGAGTTGGGCTTTGAGCGCTTGCGTCGTTTCAAGACGTTTCGGCCAAGCATCGCCTGTGGCTTCCACCTGCATGCGGGCTAAGTTGTTCTTCGCGGTCATGAGGCGTTGGCTCATGTCGCCGGTGAGATTCCAAAGCGCAAATAGAATTGAAAACAGCACCACGACGCCGGCGCCGACAAGCAATAGGATAAACCGCTCGTTGCTGACCATTTCGTGGCTGATATGGCGCCGGACATAATCCACAACCGGCGTGAGGGCGCTGGGGATTTTCATGGGTTAGCCGCCTGCGTCACGGCCCTTGCCTTTTTTGGAAGTACTTCCATACGCGCGCGCACCTGACCTTCCTGCCCCACCCGCGCCGCTGTGACATTTCTAAACGCGCCGCTTTTTTCAAAGGCCGTAATCAGCGCTGTGGCGTCGATGTCTTTGTCGGAGTGCAACGTGAACGAAAGCGTGCCGACATCGTAAGTCCATTCCACCAGTTTAACATTTGTATTCTGCAGCAAATTTAATGCGGAAGCCAAAATCTCGAACTGACTGGGGTAAATTTCAAGTCCCAGATAGTCTTCGATTTCATCCAGATTGGCGATGGCCGCGCTACGAATTTTACGTAAGTCTTGGGTTTCTGTCGTCAAACGCTCGAGGCGGCTGCTGACGCGGGCATGGGATGCTGCGAGCCATGCGTATTCCACACTCAGGTATATAAACGGCGCGGCGATCAGCGCGGCGATTGCGGCGACATACCGCGGGTCATTAAGCAGCCATGTGGCACCAAAATACCCGGCCTGGCGGTTCCAAGGCATATCTGAAAATGGCGGTGTGACCGGGTCGGGCACTTGACCGCCGCTCTCGGTCAGAGCCACGCCCGCCGACCGCAGGAACAGATCCCATTCGACTTTGCCCGGTTTTTGCGGCCACCAGCGGCTGAACGCCAAAAAGCCGTCCTGCCAAGCCTGGGCCTCAAAGCCTTCAATCGCCGCGACCAGTCTGACGCCAGTTTGAAAGGGTTCGCGGATAAACCCTTCGGGTGCCACAATGCAGCGCTTATCGGAATAGCCAGCCTCGGTGATCGATTTTTTTACGTCCTCGCCATTCCAGGCGTAGACGCTCGCGCGGTTTCCGGTCCACTGCACGGCGTACTCCGCCTGCGCAAACGGGGCCCAGCGGCGAATTTGAATATGCAGGATCGCGTTCTTCCTATTTTCAGGAATGTCGGACGGAAGCGTAAAGACGCTGTGTCGCGTAGCGCGTCGGTTCAGTACCCAAAAAAAACGGCTATTGGCTCTCGAGATTTCCGTCGTTTCGCTGTTCGGCTGATCTTGTCGATAGATCAACACTTTCGGGGGTTGGGAAAACCGCTTCTGGGTCGAGATTATCCAGTGCCGCGCGGTACTGAGAGGGGATTTTAATTGCATAATCAACTCGCCATGGTCGGGTCTGTGATGTCGGTTCGAGTGTCAGGGAAAACCGCACATGTTGCTCGGAATGTTTGTCGATCACGTCTACGATGACACACCTTCCGGGGGTGAATGTATAAAAGAACGGCTCGTCGGCGATCAGAAGCTCCGCCGCGGCTCCGAACTCGCGTATATTTCGAAAGGGCCTCTCTGCCCGTTTTTCCACGGTCCGCTCGGCTTTGTCGGGTGTGAGTCCCGTAATGTTGGCGCTGAGAACTGCGGCAGGCGCGGTATTTACATTGAAGCCGGCCGGTGCACTGCAGGTGGTCAAAAACGGACTCCGTGTGTCGATCTCCCACAAATTGGTGAGTTTGTCCCACCCCAGGACCTTCTGCGCCTCGAAGGGTGTCAGTAGTGGTCCGTTCGCGGGTAATGGGTAATTTAAACGGGTGTATTCGGCTTTTTCCGCGCCCGCGAGCCGCGTCAGATCGTCATCATCAATATAATCCAAAAGCGTATCGATCATGCGGCTGATATCAGCTTCGCGGACATTCTGCACCGTCAATGCGCGACGTAAATTCTTTGCTGTAGAAGTGTTCAAATTGAACAGGCCCGAGCCATCCTGAATTGTAAGAATGAGATCCGGGTCGTTTTCTGAGGTGTAAGTGCGGCCATCCAGTTTGAGTGCACGGCCGGAATCGGATGGCCCCGCCAAAACGGCATTGAAGTCTCCGGTGCTAGCGCTCCCGATACGCGAACCTATTTCCAGACCGCGATAGCTCGTCCCGCGCGCAGCCATGAAATACACCAGTTCGTTGCGTAGGTTTACTTGCGACAGCTCAAGTTGGGTGCGTTGATTAAGCGCCAGTGAATTCGCGACCGCCTGTGCCACCCATACATTAATAGTAGAGGCCAGCAGTCCGATGATGGCGATCATCCATAACGTCAGAGGCAATATAAAACCGCGGCCGCTCGTGGTTGCCGTGATGGTAAGCTGCAGCCTTTCGCAACCGTGGCGATAGCACATCCAAAGCTCTCGATTTAAAGACTGCTTATAATGCCAGAAATCGTCGCGGGATTTTACACGTTTGCAAGACATCCGGACGGCACGTCCTGGACCCCCCGCTATCGGCCGCTTGATTTCGAGCGGACCGTAAGTGTATCACTTTCATTTAATTAGTTAATTCTCTGTAACGGCCCAGACACGTTCATGGCTAGTGCGGCGCGAAGTTGCTCCATGACATCATCCCAATGCCCGAGCTTCGATTGCCGTAATATCGTTGCAGTGGGGTACCAGGGCGTTTGATGACCCCGCATCCAGTACCACAAATTGCCAGCGGAGGCGGGAACCAGCACGTATGTCGGCCGTCCCAGAGCAGCTGAAAGGTGCGCGGTCGTATTGCTCACCGAGATGATAAAATCGCAAGCTGCTGCTAGGGCGGCAACGCCGTCGATATCCTCGTGCAAATCGAGGTCAGGCACGTGTTCGATTCTCACACCCAATTCGGCTTCAATGTCGGCGCGTTCATCAGCGGTCTCGCCGTATTGTAAATCAACGAAGCGCACGCCCGGTATTTGCAGGACGTGTGCCCATTGTTTTAAGTGGGCGGTCTTGTGTGGGCCGATCTTCACGGCCCGACTGATCCAGGAAATGCCGATGATCGGGCCAACGTGATTGGTTTCAAGTTGCGCGCGGTAATGCTGCTGCCGCGCGTCGTCAGCCACCAAATAAGCGTCGCGTGCGGGGAAACTTGCGAGGTCGGGTCGTAGCCACCGGCCCAAGCTGGCAAAGGCGCTTTGCCATCGAATGTCGGGCCGTTGTGTCGCATCGTGAGGGGGCTCTTGTTTCGCGACGGCCTGAATGCCGGGAAAGGAACGCTCAAAAAGCTTTATCAATCTGGGGTTTGTCTCCATCACGACGCTGTGTCCGCGTGCTAGCAGGTCTGGAATCATGCTGGCATAAAGCACCCTATCTCCTACGCCCTGCTCTCCCCAGACCAGCACAGCACCGCCGTCCTCACCCTGCCACTGCGGGTAAGGAAAATGACGCAAGCCTAAGCCTGGCACGTCGCGGCGCCACCGGCATTCATAGGCTTCCCAGCCGGTTTCGAAATTACCCGTCATCAAGGTCAAAAGCGCGATGTTGAGTTTGGCATCTGCGAATTCCGGCTTGGCGCCTTGAGCCTGTTGATAGCGCGCTAAAGCTTCGTCATCCCGTCCCACGGCTTGAAGCGCGACGCCTTGATTGTGTTGGACTTCCGCCATACTGGGCCGCAAAACCAACGCCCTATCGTAACTCTGCATAGCCTCATCGAATTGACCCAGATCGCGCAAAATCGCGCCAAGATTGTTATGGGCCGCGGCGTCATCAGGCTTGAGCGCAATGGCGCGGCGTATGTGCCTAAGCGCTTCCTCTGTTTGTCCTTGATCGTGCAGCACAACTCCCAAATTAACGTGGGCTTCGGCGAAATCGGGCACGATCGCCAACGCTTTACGTAGGCTCGCTATAGCCTCCAGGGGCTGGCCGCCGTCCCTCGAAACCACCCCGAGATTGTAGTGCGCGCGGGCGTGACCCGGCTGATAAGTAATTGTCTTGCGATAACTCGCGGCCGCCTCATTGAGGCGTCCCAACGCCTGATAAGTATTCCCGATATTATTGTGGAGTGACGGCTCGGTAGGTTTCAGCGCCAGGGCCCTCTCATAGCGGGCCAGGGCTTCGTCAAGGCGACCTAGAATTCGCAATATATTTCCCAGCGCGAAGTGCGCGGGAAAAGAGGGGTCTAATGTAACGGCTTGTTCCAGGGCGGTGAGTGCCTCCGGACTGCGCCCCAAGGCCTGAAGCGATGCGCCTAAATTGGTGAGATAGGCGCCCTTCGGACCAGCAAATTTCAAAGCTTTGCGAATATAATCCGCGGCTTCGGCCGGGCGACCTTGCTGGTGGGCACTAACGCCCAAAAGATGCCACGCGTCCGCATGTTTCGGCTCGGCCTTTAAAACCGCGCGATAGCCCTGCTCGGCCTCCGCGAAGCGGCCCGCGCCGTGGGCCGCGAACGCTGCCATAAAAATAGTCGAAGTCTTAGCCATACAACTTCCGCCAATGGTCGCAGCTGTTCATTGATCCGTTCTCAAACGTATAGCGTGGGAAAAAGAAACAGAGATATATAGAATAGATAGGCTTCGGTCGTGCCGCGAGAGCAAAAGCCCGTCTGCGGTTCCGGTTGAGAATGAGAGCAGATCAATGTTTCGCAAGGTTCACCTCCCCACCCAGGCATCATCGCAAAAGGCCGCATCTATTGCGCAAGCCTTGCAGATGGGCAGGTCATATCATAATCGCGGGCAACTTGCGCTGGCCGAGAACTGCTACCGGCATGTATTGACCTTAGACATCAACAACGTCGACGCGCTGCATATGCTGGGAGTGGTTGCACTCCAGTCAGGCGCTTTTGACGAAAGCATTCGCCTGCTCAAGCGTGCGGCTCGTAAAGATCCGCGTGATTCCACGATACTGGTGAATCTCGGCTCGGCTTATCAGGAAGCCAGACGACAAGACGATGCGCGCGATGCCTACAAAGCCGCACTCAAACTCAAACCTAACCTAGCGATAGCACACTTCAATCTCGGAAAGCTGCTCACCGACATGAAAGAGTACCCGCAGGCAATCGCTTGCTTCGAAGCCAGTCTCGCGTTGATGCCGTCCGACGCCGCGGCCTATCTCGGTATAGGAAATGCTCACAAACATGCGCTTGAGGGTGATAAAGCGGCGGCGGCCTACGAAGAGGCCATACGGCTCGCGCCGCAGATGGCGCGCGCTTACGGCAACCTTGCTGCGGTCTATGTTGATCGCGCACGCCACGCCGATGCGCTTGCGCTGATGGATAAGGCGATCGCGCTTGAGCCGCAGCCGGGTGAATTGAGGTTCAAGCGTTCGCTGATAGCTTTACGTTTAGGAAAGCTTGATGTCGGCTGGTCAGACTATGAAAGTCGTTTCCTTGCCGACGAAGAGCGCGTGCCGCGCTATCCGGCGCCGCCAGCTTACTGGAGTGGTGAAGATCTGGCCGGCAAGACAATCTTGTTATGGACGGAACAGGGTCTCGGCGATGAAATTCTATACGGAAGTATGGTGCCAGAAATAGCTGCACGAGCTGGTCGCTGCATTCTCGAGTGCTCACCGCGTATGGTGCCGATTTTCGCACGCTCATTCCCTCAAATCAAAGTCGTCGGGCGCAAGAAGATTGACCAGAGAATCACTTCCCCCGAAGTGATCGATACCCAAATATCGATTGCAAGCCTGGGCCAATATCTCCGGCCCACGTTTGATAGGTTTCCCAGTAAGGGTGCCCTACTTAAAGCAGATCCGGCTCGCGCCTCGGCGTTGCGCGCGCGCTACCAATCTGTGGCCCCGGGCAATCTTCTTGTCGGCTTATCGTGGAGAAGTAAAAAGGTTGGTCTTCCGGGCGAAGATAAAACGGCGCGACTTCTTGATTGGCCAGAAGTGTTGACTGTGCCGGGGGCAACCTTCGTCAATCTTCAATACGGCGACTGCGCGGCCGACTTAAAGGCGGTGCGTCAAGCCTTGGGTGTGGATGTCATTCATGATCCGGAAATTGATCCTCTAAGAAACATGGATGACTTTTTCGCTCAGGTTGCAGCCATGGATATGGTTATTACCACCTCCAACACAACGGCCCACGTTGCCGGCAGCCTCAATGTGCGGACGTATCTTTTGCTTAACGTGGGCTCTCCTGGTTTGCTCTGGTATTGGTTTGTCGATCGCACCGACAGTCCATGGTATCCGTCGATACGCATTTTTCGCAGCAGGGCTGAAGGAGGCGCTTGGTGGCGTAAAGGCATATCTCAAATCGGCCAGGCATTTTCGCGTGATGTGAAGCAGGCAGTGTGAGCACGCCTTCAAACATTGTCAAAATACTGCAGGAGGCCGTCGCACATCATCAAAATGGGCGTCTGGATAAAGCCGAAAATTTATATACCAAAGTTTTGAAAGTTGATGCGCGCAACGCTAATGCGTTAAATCTTATGGGCGTGATCGCGCAAAGTCGCGGCGAGGTTGCGCATGCCAAATCGTTTTATGAACGCGCGATCAAAGGTGATCCCGCAGAGCCTGACTATCGGTTTAACCTCGGGAATCTGCTGTTATCTGCAAACCAAACTGATGCCGCTTTAGCAGCGTATGCGCATGCATTAAAGCTGGCGCCTCATCACGCCGCAACGCTGCTGAATATGGGCGTAACGCTGGACAGGGTGGGTCGGACCGATAAAGCCGTTGATTGCTTTCGAAGGCTGATAGTCCTCACACCAAAAGACGCCCGTGTGCCCTACAATCTCGGTCAAAGTCTCGCGCGGCTTGCACAGAACAGCGAAGCCGAAGCGAGTTTCAAGCGAGCGCTAGATTTGAACCCGGGCTATCTCGATGCACATGTGTCTCTGGCGGCGTTATATACCCGCGGTAATCATGTCGCCGAAGCCATTCATCATACGCGCGAAGCCATTGGTCTAAGGCCGGACCCGAAATATCACAGCAATCTTGGCGAATTGTATCGTCGCGCGGGGGACTTGGATGCCGCACTCGCCGCGCACCGTGCGGCCTTGGCAATCATGCCTCATGACGCCGGCATACTGCACAACTATGGTGCGGCGCTGCATGCAGCTGGACGTCTGAACAAAGCCCGCGACATCTTTCAGCGCGCCATCGCTAGCAATCCGCAACTCATTGAGGCGTACGAAGCTCTCGCCAAAGTCTACGAACATCAAGCGCTTTTTGACGACGCTATCGCAACTCTTCTTCAGGCGCTCGTACTTGAACCGCAATCGTCGAATTTGCTCTTTAAACTCTCCATAGTCCAGTTGGGCAGTGGAAATTTAAAGGACGGCTGGAGGAACTATGACCATCGCTTGCACAAAATGGATGATGCGTGCCGCCGCGCGACCCCGCCGGCATATTGGCGCGGCGAAGACCTGACGGCGAAAAACATTGTCGTGTGGACTGAGCAGGGGGTTGGCGACGAGATTATGTACGCGAGCATAATCCCCGACATCGTTGCGCTGGCCGGACATTGCACAGTGGAATGCTCAGTCCGTATGGCACCCATCTTTGCGCGTTCGTTTCCGCGTGCGGGGGTTGTGCCTTTCATGGTGCCGGGCCAACCAGCGACCCCGGCGGCGGGTGTGGATTACCAAATCTCAGCCGCAAGCCTCGGTCAGTTCCTGCGGCCAACGATTGGCAGTTTCCCGCGTCATCACGGATATCTAGAGGCCGATCCCGCGCGAACGGCGCTCCTGCGCGCGTGCTATACAGCGCGCGCGCCTGGCAACCTCATTGTCGGTGTGGCGTGGCGCAGCACACGTGCGGAAAACGGCGCGAATAAAAGCGCAGATATTGCTCTGTGGACTGAGATTTTAAATGTTCCGGGCATCACGTTCGTCAATCTTCAATACGGCGACTGTTCTGAAGAACTCGCCGCCGTCAAACGCGAAACAGGTATCGAGATATTCCAGGATCCCGAGGTCGATGCCCTGCGTAACATGGACGACTTTTGCGCCCAGGTAGCGGCGATGGACCTTGTCATAAGTACGTCGAACACAGCGGTACACGTGGCTGGTAGCCTAAATGTCCCGACCTGGCTCATGCTTTCGGGCGAACCAACCGGCTTATGGTACTGGATGCAAAACCGGACCGACAGCCCCTGGTATCCATCTGTGCGCATATTCCGCGCAGCGCGGGCGCCTGGAAATGCGCCAAGACCTTGGTGGAAAGAGGTTATTTCAGATGTTGCGCATAATTGCCGTCACCAAGCCAAGCCTTGACAGCGCTCAAGCGGGGAAGACGCCTAGAGTTTGCGTAAGGGAAGCCTTTCCGCATAGCTCAATTGTCCATGCGGAAAAGGTTAACAGCTTGCTTAAGATGGCTTTTCATCAATGGCTTGAGTACCCCTTCCCGAAAAGATGAGCTTGACTTTAGCTGCGGGCCGCTGCTTTATACCAATGCGCTGACGGGCGCAGCTGTGCTTGTCCTGATGCTGCACAGTTTAGTAACAGATATCTGTAATTTTTAAGGGGAACCTAAGCTATGAATAAACAATCACTTTACTTGATGAGCGGCGCGTTGCTTGCTTCGACAGCGCTGACGAGCATCAGCCAAGGCGCAACGTTGAAATCTTACTCCGGTGCCGCCGCAACAACAGCACTGGCTGCTCGCCCTTTAGCTACCGAAGTATTCGGTAGTACCGCTGCTGCCGACGCCGCGCTCGTCATCGGAAGTAGTGCGGTCGCTGCTAACGGCACCGGGACCCCAAGCACGGCAAATAATAGTTTATTGGTAGCTTTTACCTTCCCAGTTGTAATTAACCCATTCCGCGTCGACCTCGACATCACGAGCGGCAACGCCACGTTTGCTGGGGCGAACCCCATTGTTGTTGGCTATGACCTTGATACTAGCAATACAGTGGCTGGTGGCGCGACACTGTCCGGTTGCACGGTTCAGCCGACCTCCACCAAGATTATTATTAGTGGCTGCGCTACAACCGGCAGCGCATCGTCTGTTGATGCTATTGGCATCATCGGTCTGTCGTTCAGCGGCGCAGCTGGTCTGGCTGTTGCGGGCACTTCGATCGAGCTCGGCGGTTCGTTGAAGGACTCCGCGGGTTCTATTATCGATACCATCACTCCGGCGGCTTTTATCACCAGCCGGAGCGCGGTGAAAACGGCGAGCATCGTCGCGGCGACGACTGGCCTGACAATCAGCGCCACCGTTACTCCGGCCTACACCGGAAACAGCACCTCGTCCGCCGTCGACTTGGGCACGATCAACTATTCAACTTCAAACGCCATGGCTGCCGATCTTTCGCATGTGTTGTTCGCTGGCTCATTGGTTTCTACAACTGAAGTTAAAATCACTCACGGTGTCTTATCTGACGACGCGTTCGCGTCCCTCAATGTCGCCGGTACCTCCTTCCTCAGTTCTGTAGTTGTCAGCGGATCGGTCACTTTCAGTATCGAGGCTTCAAGCTTAAATAATGCGGTTGTGAGTGTGAGGTTCAATGGTACGAAGGTTGTCGACACCACCAGTGGAACGGCCACTGCTGTTGTCACCAATACTGCAGAAGCGCCGACCTTCAGTGCCGTCTCGATTTCCGGCAACTTGGCTCATATCTCGACTGGTGGTTTAAGTACTTCTTTCAACTCGGTTCTGCCGAGCGCTATGGGCAGCCAATACCTAGCGTTCATCCGGGTTACTAACTCTTCCGGCATCGCAGGCACTGCGACATTCAATGTCTACAACGACGTGACTGGCGTTAAGGTCGGCTCTACTGTTGTAAGTTCCGCTTTGACAGCTGCCATAGCTTCTGGTCGCCTCGGGGCTGGTGGTGTTGTACCGGCCGGCTCAACCTTCATGATCAGCGTTCCTGAACTCGAAGCTGCTATCGGCGGTAGCGTCAATACGGGGTACCGTGTCGATGTGACGACTATGTTCACTGGCTACGGCCAGTCTGTTGTGTGGAACTCAATTAGCGGTGTGCTCACCGATCAATCCGGCTTCCGCAATGGCTCAGGCACGGTCGCGCCATAAGCTTATCTACCTAGTCTAAGTCGACTGAGAAGGGGGATGGTTTTCCATCCCCCTTTTTTTGTTTTCAGTACTTTTCAAAGTTGCAAGGGGCACCGGTTTACTACCAGACCGGCCCCATGACACATTCTTAAGTCGTGTTGGCGTCGATCTGATAATAATTACAAGCGATTTCACCTCTTTCCATGTGACGCTGCGGCGATGGTTAACAGCTTCGACTATCAGGCTCTCGATATCGGCGGCCACGTCGTCAAGGGCAGCGTTGTGGCTGTGAGCGAACGCCATGCGTTACGCGCTATTGAGGCGCAAGGGCTGGCGCCGCTGCTGGTGTTTCCATCCAAGCCCGCCGTGCGCTCGCGGCAATTCTTTCAACGGCCGCCGCAGACTCAGGAAATCCTCCTGTCCCTCAAGCAGCTGTCGCTCCTTCTGACCTCAGGCGTACCGATGATTCGTGCCATCGAGACCTTGAAGCAGCAAAAGCTGCATCCGGTCATCTCCAGCGGTTTTGCCGATCTAGAGCGCCGCCTACGCAGCGGACAGGGCTTTACCAACTCGCTGCCCATTTCCCTGCCCATGTTGCCGTCCTATGTGACCCAGTTGGCCGCCGCCGGCGAAGCCATCGGTCGCCTGGGTGAGGCCTTAGCGGATGCCGTCACGCAGATGTCCTACGAACACCAAATTCGCCAAGATATCCGCAATGCCCTGACCTATCCGGCTGTACTGATCGGTGCCGGCTTCACTGCTGTGATTTTCATTTTTATCGTCGTGGTCCCGCGGTTTTCAGCGATGCTCGCCCAGGCTAAGTCGCCTTTGCCCTGGATATCGACCGTTGTTCTCAATACCGGAATGTTCCTCAATGCGAACCGCATGCTGGTGTTTATCGGCGCCGCTGCCATCGTCGCCCTCATCGTTTGGGCATTGGGTAACAAGAAGTTCATGTCCGCGCTGCGCGAACGCGCCGCGAAAATGCCGATACTCGGCGCGTGGCTGCTTGAATCCGACTTGGCACGCTGGGCGTTCATGTTGGGAACCATGTTCGCCAATGGCGTCGAAATGACAAAAGCCCTCGATCTGTCGCGCGATACGATCTCCTTGCCCAGCTTGCGCACACGCCTTGATCAGGTCAGCAAAATGGTGCGGGCAGGTAAATCCCTTTCAGCCGCTATGGCCGAACAGCGGGCCTTTAATGATACCGCTATCAGCCTCGTTCAAGTGGGCGAGGAATCCGGTCATATCGATGAAATGTTGCGGTCTTTGGCCAAGCTATATGACGACTCAGGTCGTCAGCGCATGAAACGCTTCCTGATCCTCCTGGAGCCGGCGGCGATACTCTTCATCGGCATAGTCGTTGGAGGCATTGTCGCGGCCATCATGCTCGCGATTACCAGCATCAATCAGGTTGCATTGTAGGGCTATGTCTCAGATGAAACACCAAAATCGACTTACGCTTTTTGTGGCTAACCGCAAATTATCTGTGTTTGCTTCTTTGCACACTGAGCGGAAAAAGAATGAAACTGGCTTCACCCTGCTCGAAATGCTAGTTGTTCTCGTGATCATGGGTTTGCTCGCCGGTTTGGTCGGGCCTCAGCTTTTAGGCCGCGTTGACACGTCCAAAGTCTCCGCCGCTTCCACGCAGGTACGCATGCTGAAAACGTCGTTGGAAACTATGCGCCTCGATATCGGCCGCTTTCCCACGAAGGAAGAGGGTCCGGAACTTCTGAATACCGCGCCGGGGGATGAGCGCTTGGCGCGGCGCTGGCACGGCCCCTATCTTTCCGAAGACGTGCCGCTCGACCCTTGGGGAAACTCCTATGTTTACGCACCCGCCACAGATTCAACGATTACCCTCTACAGTTTTGGCGCCGACGGCAAAGCCGGCGGCGAAGGCAACAATGCGGATGTCGGCTTCTTACCAAAAACCCAAACCCAGCCATAAGGTCTCCAGCATCTCGCGTGGCTTCACGCTTCTGGAAGTTTTGGTTGTGTTGGTGCTCGTCGGAATGTTGACGGCGTTTTCACTGCCGCAGTTCTCAATTCTTCGCGACCGGCTGACCTTCAACCTGAATCGCGAGTCCTTTGAACGCGAATTGGATGGTCTGAGCTATGTCGCCTTTAAGGAGGGCAGTGCGGTGGTTCTCTCGGGCGAGTATCCGCGCCGGCCTGCTGAAAATACAACTACAGCTGAAGAAAACGTTTCAATTGCAGCGCCGGACTTTTCCGAACCTGGTCAGCTGCGAACTGTCAAACCCGTCGCCTATCTCGATGCGGCATTGAATCTGCCGGAAACGTGGGTTTTGTCGGTAGATGAACCGATTGTTTATCAGCCGTCCGGCTTCTGCACGGGTGGTACAGTTAACCTCGCCATCGGCGGCCAACTCTATATTTACGGCCTGAAAGCGCCGACATGTCAGGCGCAACTCAAATAGCTCGCCATATCACTGGGAGACACGCATCTTGTCGGTATTGTGCCGCTAGCAAGGGCTTCACACTGCTGGAAGCTATCGTTGCGGTCGCGATTGTCGGCGTAGCATTGGTGCCGATTATTACATTCATTTCACAAATGGTGACCGGACTTGGTCGTGCCGGAGATTCAAATGCCCGAAATCTGGCGCAGCAATCTATCATCGAACTTCTTGAGCCGCTCAATCCGCTCGAGAATCCTGTAGGTGAAGAACAGATCGGAGATTTGTTGATTCGCTGGCAGACTGCAGCCTTGATTGAGCCCAACTCTGCGCGACGCTCGGCTACCGGATTGGCGTCCTTCGCAATCGGCTTCTACAACGTAACAGTCTCGGTTGATCGCAGCAATCAAGGTCAATGGTTTTCCTTCGTCATGCGCAAGGTAGGGTATCGCCGCATCAATCTCGACTCGTTGCCAGGCACAGCGTCGCCGCAGACGGGGCCTCCGGGGCTCAACAGGTAATGTCAGAAAAACCGATCCACACGGCCGGATTTACACTTTTTGAGATACTCGTCGTCATCGTCATTACGAGCCTCATGGGTGCTGTGCTTATGCAAGGTTTTAGCGCGATATTGGCGACGCGCCTTACTGTCAGCAATGCCATCGGTAATTTGCAGGAAATTATTCTTAGTCAGAATATCGTCGTAGATCCGCTGCGCGGTGTCCTGCCAGACTACGAAAAGAATCCCAATGTATTTCAGGGTCAGCCACGCAACCTTAATGGACAAACATTACGGCCGTTGCTATCTGTGGCCGGTGCGCCGACGCCGTTCAAAATGACGCTTGACTACGATGCTGCCCTTGACGTGACAGTGCTTATCTATGAGGAACCCGGCCGGCCGAAGGTCGAAATCGCGCAGTGGTTCGGCAATGCACCCACGTTCAAATATCGCGACATCGACGGCGCGTGGCAATCGACCTGGCCGCCGCCTTCAAGCGCATCGCAAACGCCATGGCTCATATGGATTGATGTAGGCCCTACACTTGCGCCGCTGATTGCATCGGTGGCCGGACCGCACACACGCATCCCCCGGCTTGAAGATTCGCCGTTCGGCAGTGCGGGGCGCATTGGAAACTAGTTCGACCAGCGCGCTCGAGAAAGCCACCGCCTGTTTTGATCGCGGTGATTTGGAAGTCGCGGAAAGCCTGTGCCGCGTTATTCTAGCGGCCTCCCCAAATGACGCATCCGGCCACATACTTCTCGGAAAAGTCCTGCAGAACGCCAACCGGCCGATCGATGCGCAGTCCGCGTTTCGCGCAGCGGTAAAGCTTTCTCCTCACGCGGCCGACAGCTGGCGTCATTGGGCAAAATTGCTGAAATCCCTTGGCGAGCTGGAAAAGGCGCGCGAATGCCTGTGCATGGCGCTGACGCATTTGCCTGAATCATTCCACATCCATCACGATCTAGGGCTTATTTTTCTAGCGCTCAAGGATGGCGCCGGCGCCGACCGTCATATAAGCCGCGCACTGAACATCGAACCGCGCTCCGAGATTGCGTTATGCCATCTTGGGCTTGTTCGCATGCACCAGGGCCGCTGCGATGAAGCTATCGCGGCCTACCACGCAGGTATTGCTATCAATCCGTCCGTTCCCGAATTGCATAATAATCTTGGCGATGCCTTAAAGGAGCGCGATCTTGATGCCGCAGAGCGCGCTTTCTCGACCGCTACGGCCTTGCGCCCTGATTTTGCCGAAGCTTTAGACAGTCTCGGCGTTATATATTTCTTCAAAGGGCGGCTTGAAGATGCGCTGGATAAATTCGACGAGGCCTTATTAGCCAAGCCGGGTTTGCAGCGAGCGAAGGCGCACAAGACGACCACCCTGTTCTTATTGGAACGTTTACCTGAAGCCTGGAGGCTCTATCGCGACCGATACGCGGTCGCGGGATACAAAAGGATGCCGCATGGGCGTTTCCAAGTTCCTGTTTGGAACGGCGAGCCTTTCGCCGGCAAGGCGCTGCTCGTTTGGACGGACTTGGGATTGGGTGAAGAGATCTTGCAGGCTGGCATGTTACTGGAGGTTCTGGCGTCGGCGTTGTGTCTTACCGTCGAGTGTTCACCGCGGCTTGTAAGGCTTTTTGCGCGCTCTTTCCCCGTGGCAACGATTATTCCCCGCACCAATCCCACCCGCGCATGTCCGGTACCAGTTGTCGCAGACTACCAAATCGCCGCCGGCGACCTTGGCGCCATATTCAGGGATCGCCGCGCTAAATTCCCGCTTCATACAGGCTACCTCACGCCCGACCCGGAGAAGGTCTCCACGCTGCGTCAAAGGTACGCCCGCGCCTCCGCTGAACATATGCCGGGGAATATGATTGTAGGTTTATCCTGGGCCAGCCATAACGCCGACCTGGGGATGGATAAGACCTTGGCGTTATCAGAATTCGCGCCGCTGCTTCGCCAGCCTGGTGTTACCTTTGTCAATCTCCAATACGGTGCCGCACGGGATGAGGCGGTAGCGGTTGCAGCCGCAATGGGTATCGACATTCAGACCGATCAAACAGTCGATCCATCGGGCGATATGGATGACGTTGCCGCTCAAGCGGCGGCGATGGACCTTATTATTTCTGTCAGCAGCACCGTAGTCCATATGGCAGGGGCTCTCAACGTGCCCGTCTGGAATCTCGTGCCAGGTCACCGCGCCTCGGGCATGTGGCATTGGTTCTCGGACAGCGAGAATAGCGCTTGGTACCCTTCGATGCGCATTTACCGGCGTACACAGGAAAAAAACCAGGAACTCATGGACCGCCTTGCGGGGGATCTAGAAGAACTGTGCAGCCATGCTGGCCCTCGCGGCTAATCGAATTTGGAGTCGGTTGGGCTTGCAATAGGCGGAGCCCGCCCATACTGTTTCGAAAGCAATTTTGCGCTGTGTGACAATCAATTCGACGACATTCATGAGTTCAAAATACGACCGCGCCGCCGTGATTAAAGCCATCCGGGCAGCCGCACCTAGCGGCGGCAAGCTGGTGTTTGTCTACGGCAATTTTAACATCGTCCATCCGGGCCATCTGCGCCTTCTGCGCTTCGCCTCAGAATGCGGCGACTATCTCGCCGTCGGTGTTCTGGGTGACCAAAACACCGAGAGCGCGATCCTCAAGCAAAATGAGCGCCTGGCCGGCGTGGACGCCATCAGCTGGGTCAATTACGCCTTCATCATGGAGGAAGCCCCCGAGGGCTTCATCGCCGCATTGCGTCCCGATGTGGTCGTCAAAGGCAGTGAATATAAAACCAGCGTAAATCCCGAATTTAAATCCATTGAGTCCTACGGCGGGCAACTTCTGTTTGGATCTGGCGATACCAGTTTTTCCTCGCTCGAACTCATTCAAAATGAAAGAAACATAGTCAACCATTCGGCCATTAAGAGGCCGACCGAATTTATGCAGCGCCACGGCTTCAGCGACGATGCAATGCAGACGGTGTTAGATCAGATGGCCGGCCTCAGGGTGCTGGTTATCGGCGATACGATCGTCGATGAGTATGTGCAATGCGACCCGCTTGGCATGTCTCAAGAAGACCCCACCATTGTCGTGACGCCCATCATGACCGACAAATTTGTCGGTGGTGCCGGTATCGTAGCCGCACACGCCAGCGGTCTGGGTGCGAAGTCGGTCGATTTTATTTCTGTGATCGGTGACGACGTCACCGGTGAATACGCCGCTGGAAAATTGGCATCCTACGGTCTGAAAACCCACTTTCTCATCGACGATAGCCGGCCTACGACGCTGAAGCAGCGCTACCGCGCCGGAAATAAAACGCTGCTGCGCGTTAGCCACCTGCGTCAGCATAAAATCAGCGAAACCTTGCAACAGAAAGCCATCGAGTGCGCCCAAAAGATTCTCGCTCACGTTGATTTGGTCGTGTTCTCGGATTTTAATTATGGTGTTTTGACGCAGCCGCTGGTCGATCAAATTTCCGCCGAGTGTCAAAGGCGCGGCATTATGATGGTCGCCGATAGTCAGTCCTCATCCCAGGTGGGAGATGTCTCGCGTTTCAATGGTGCGGCCCTTTTGACGCCGACGGAACGCGAAGCGCGCATTGCTCTGGGAAATTACGAAGACGGGCTTGTGATTGTAGCCAGAAAGCTGCGCGATAAGGCCAACGCCGAAAATATCATTATTACGCTCGGGGCCGAGGGCATTCTCATCTACGCCAAAGCCACGCAAGCAGATCAATGGCACACCGATAGGCTCGATGCACTCAACAGCGCGCCGAAAGACCCCGCAGGCGCCGGCGACTGCTTGCTCGTCTGTGCCGCCATGAGCATGGCTCTGGGGCGTACGATCTGGGAAAGCCTCTATCTGGGTTCGCTCGCGGCGGCTTGTCAGGTTGGGCGTATCGGCAACACGCCGCTCAGCGCCGATGAATTGCGCGTGGAAATGAGCAAAAGCAATATAGCGCGGAAAGCGTAGCCGTGCGGATTTTGCTTTTAGCCGCCGGTCTGGGAACGCGCCTGGCGCCGATCACGAATACGGTTCCAAAATGCCTGGTCGAAATCGACGGCAGACCGCTGCTTGGCTACTGGCTTGAGCTTCTCGGCAAGAACGGTTTCAAGGATATCCTGGTCAATCTTCACTACCTGCCGCAGTGCGTGAAGGAGTATGTCGCTCAGTCGCCTTATGATGCCAACATCACCACGGTTTACGAAGACAAGTTGCTGGGAACCGGCGGCACCATTCTCAACAATAAGGCGTTTTTTCAGGGCGGCCCCATCATGGTCGTTCATGCCGACAACCTGTCACTCTTCGATCCGCGCGCGTTTGTCGCGGCCTTTGAAAACCGCCCGCCGCAAGTCGATATCACAATGATGACCTTCCGCACCGATGCACCCGAGACGTGCGGAATTGTCGAGCTCGATCGGAACGGCGTGGTTCAGGCTTTCCACGAGAAGGTCAAGAATCCCCCAGGCAATCTCGCTAATGCCGCCGTATACATTTTAGCGCCCGCGGTCATGACTTTCATCGAAAGTCTGGGCAAGACCGAGGTCGACTTCAGTACCGAGGTGCTGCCGCGTTATCTCTGGCGCATAAATACATTTGAGAACACAGTTTATCACCGCGATATCGGCTCCATGAAAAGCCTCGAGATTGCGCGTTCGGAATTTCCAACTGTCATGGCCATCGCCAAGGTGTCCGTCGGCTTGGGCTGAACGATAAGGATAAAACCGTCGTGACCGGCTTCGATGCGGCTTACAAAGCACACACCGCTGGACGTTTGGCTGAAGCCGAGCAGGGCTATCGGGCGGTTCTGCAGACGCAGCCCTCGCATACCGATGCCTGGCACCTCCTGGGCGTGGTCGCGCAGCAGCAAGGCCGTGCGGCCGAAGCGGTCGCGCATATCCAGAAGGCCCTTGCGCTCGGCGGACCCAACGCCGCCTATTTGGTTAATCTCGGAATTGCGCTTGCTTCGATGGGTCGCAGCGCCGATGCCGTTGCGACGTTAGAGGATGCCGCCGCGCGCGAACCGACATTCGCGGCCTACTTTGCGCTCGGCAACGCATTGCGCAGCTTGGGACGGCAAGAAGATGCGCTCACGCACTACCAGCACGCGTTGGCTTTGCAGCCTAACAACGCGTCGGCGCACAACAACATCGGAAACGCCTATCAAACTATCGGGCGATTGGCCGAAGCTGCCGCCAGCTATCGGCGCGCGACGGAATATCAACCCACACATGCCCGCGCACACTACAATCTCGGCATTGTCCTCAAAGACGACCGTCAGCCCACCGATGCTATCACCAGCCTGTGCAGGGCGTTGGAACTGGCGCCTCAGCTTGTCGAAGCGCATATCGCTCTCGGCTCCCTGTACAAGCAGGAAGGCCAACTGCCGCAAGCCGTCGAACACTTACGCGCGGCGGCAGCATTGAAGCCTGATGATACGGCACTTTGTACCAATCTGGGCGGTGCGCTTGTAGAAGCCGGACAACCGGCGGAAGCAGAACGCTATCTTCGTCATGCGACAGCTTTGAAGCCCGATGCGGCGGAAGCGTTCCATAACCTCGGCAATGCATTGAAGGTGCAAAACAAGCTGGCCGAAGCGGCGGAGGCCTATGACGCCGCGATCGGCCTTAACAAAGACTTTGTCGCATCGCGTATCAATCTGGGCGTCGTGCTGCAAAAGCTGGGCGATTTCGCGCGCGCGTTGCATGTATATGAGGACGCCGCAAAGGTTCATGCGTCGGCGGCGGCCGAAAGCGGCAAAGGCGTTGTTCTGCACACCTTGGGGCGAGATGAGGAGGCTCTGGCATCTTTCCGCCGCGCTATAGTCATCGATTCGAATTTCGCGGAAGCTCATCACAATGCCGGCCTCACGCTGCTCGCGAACGGCGCTTTTAGAGAAGGTTGGGATGCCTACGAATGGCGGTGGCGCACCGATGCCGCCGGCAGCGGCTGGCGCGATTTTCCCACGCCGCAATGGCAGGGTGAGCCGGGCGGCTCTGTGCTGGTCTGGGGCGAGCAGGGCCTGGGCGAGCGCCTACTTTACGCCAGCATGATCCCCGATCTCCTCGCACGCGGCCATGGCGTAGTGATGGAAACCGATGCCCGGCTTGTCACTCTGCTCGAACGGTCTTTTCCGGGTGTGATGGCGGTCGCACGTCAAAATCCACCCCATCCCATGACCCAGCGCGCGGATATAAAGTGGCAGAGCCCGCTTGGCAGTCTCGGCCGCTGGCTGCGGCCGGATCGCAACAGCTTTCCCGCGGATCGCGCAACACTCGTGGTCGACGATGGCCGCAAACGCGCGTACCGCCGCCATCTCGAAGCCGCAGGTGCGGGTCCGATGATCGGCATCTCATGGATCAGCAGTAATCCCAATATCGGCCGCCACAAAACGCTGGCGCTGGAGCAATGGGCGCCGATCCTGCAAATTCCCGGCGTGCGTTTTGTCGACCTGCAATACGGCAACACAAGCGCTGAACGTGAGGCGATTGAAGCCGCCCTCGGCGTGCATATTCAACACATCCCCGATTTAAATCTGCGCGAGGATATCGATGGTGTCGCCGCGCTGGCGGCGGCCTGTGATATTGTCATTTCGGTCAGCAATACAACCGCGCATCTTGCCGCGGCAGTTGGTACGCCGACCTGGGTGCTTGTACCCGCCTTTACGGGAACGCTCTGGTATTGGATGCGCGAAGGCACCCAAACGCCTTGGTATCCCATTGTTTCGATTTTCCGCCAGGCGCGGCAAGGGGAATGGTGTGACGTGCTCGGAAATATCGCAGCACGTTTGAAGGAAGCGGCGGCGGTCTAACCCGCCGACAGCATTACATCACGCTCGCGGAACCATAAATCCGCATAGCCACAATTCTCGTAATTCTCTAAATACGGCCCGCCCTCGGTGAAATGAATCAGCGACAGCTCCGACAATGGTTTGGCCGGGTCAAAATCCACCAGATGATTCCAACGGTGCGGAATTTCCCCGATCAGTCCGTCATCGCCTAGCCATTTGAATTGATGGAGCTGCAGGCCCGTCGCGGAATTAACGTAATCAGGTGTCAGCGCGGTACATTTGGCGTTGTTGAACAAAATCACGCTCGACCAGTTCTTTTTCTCGTATTTGCTTTGCGGCTGGTTAAGGAACTTAATGTCCTCGCACGGCACATGATTGTGTTTGACGACCTGCACCGCAAATCTATCGTCACGCAACGCCCAAAGCTTGGCGATATCGTCCAGCATCAGCATGTCGCAATCGCAGAACATGCTCCAGCCTTCATAGCCCGATAGATACGGCACCAGAAACCGCGAGAACGAGAAATCCGTCGACTGAATGTTATTGCGCACGCGGGTAAATAGCTTTGTCAGCTGCGATAACATCAGCGGCGCAACCGTTATCGGCGCGGATGCGCGCACATGAATGCTGTGCGCCAGCACATGGAACGCGACGGTTTCGTGAGAATCGTAGCCAATGAAGACTTTAATCATCGTTCCTCTATAGCCGACCTCAGGGCCGTTTCTCAACCACTGCCTTTAAATCAGCCGCGCACAGCGCGATTAATTGGCCCCAGTCGCCCTCCTGAACCGATGTCAGCAATTGGGCGCTTGGGTACCATGGCGCCCGTGTCCGGCCCCGGAACCAGTACCACAGCCGGGCATGACCCTTGGGCAACAATGCCTGCACCTGAACGCCTGTCGCGCCGGTCAGATGAACAGTCGTATTGCTGACCGAAATAACCTTGTCCATGGCGGCTACTTGTGTCGCCACCGGCGCCATGTCGCCCAACATATTGATACTGGTGTCGTTAACGATGTCGATGCCGTGTGCCCGCTGCAACGCCTCCAGCTCTTCCCGGCAATCGCCGTACTGCAGGTTCACGAAAGTAACGCCTGGCGTTTTCAAGATCGGCAGCCACTGCTCTAGCGGTACGCTTTTTTGACCGCCGATCTCCGGGTTGACGCTGCGCCAGGATAACCCGACCAGCAGATCGCCTTCTCGACCCGTGAGATACTTACGGCGCAAGGCGTCGCGTTGCTTGGCATCCACCGAGAGATAATGTTGGCGCGCAGGAAAGTCGTCAAAGCTGCGCCGGAACAACATGCCAAGTTCGACCAGGGACATTTGAAGATCTATGTCTTTCGATGTAGCCACCGCCGGCAGCGGGAATTTGCGCGTCTCGACCGTCACGCCGGGAAACGATGCGCGGAACAAAGCGACAAGTCGCTCCGAACACAGCAGCGTTACATGCCGCGCTTTCGCCGCGACGTCAGGCACGATGCTGCCCAACAGAATTTCCTCGCCTAAGCCTAGGTCTGTCCAAACTAAAACGTGCTTATCGGTCAAGTCTTCACCCGACCATACCGGCTGCGGAAAATCCTCGTGGCGGACGTGGACGTGCTGGCGCTTCAATCGCCAGGTGAAGGCGCGCCAGCCTTCGTCGAACCGGCCCAGCGCCATCAACACCGATGCACGATTATAATGGGCATCAACAAAATCCGGCTGCATCGCAATCAACTGATCAAAGGCCGCGAGCGATTCCTCGAGTTTGTCTATTTCAAACAGCGCCGTCGCATGGTTGAGCAAGATAGCGGGATGGTCAGGCTGTAGCGTGTGCGCGACGGCATAGTGTTCCGAGGCTTCGGTGTTCTGTCCCAGCCGCCGCAAAGCCGTACCGAAATTATGATGCACCGCCGCCTGATCCGGCGTCAGTTGTAGGGCGCGTCTATAAAGCGGCAGCGCGTCTTCAATTGCGCCGCGCTGAACCTTCAGTCGCGCGGCTTCCGCCAGCAATGCGCCCGAGGGCGCATACGCTGCCGCCAGCTCGAATGCTGTCTCGGCTGCTGCGACGAGGTACGCGCCGGCATAACCTTTGCCGAGCTTCATCAGAAAATCCGCCGGTTGGATCAGCACCCCAGCGGCCGCCGCCGCTTGCGCCAGCGCCAACCCCATATCCGCCAGAACCGGCGCCCACACGTTGGTCTGCGCTTGCCTGAACAAACGCACGGCGGCGTACCACGGTGCATAACCGCCGTCGCCAAACCAGTACCACCGACGTCCACTTCCCAGCGCGCGCGGCACCATGCACCACGTCGGCACGCCCAACGCACCGGCCATATGCGCCGCGGTATTGCTGGATGAAATCACCAAGTCCATGGCGGCTACTTGCGCGGCAAAGCTTTCTAGATCGGAGAGCGAATTAACCTCGGTGTCGGTTACGATATCGATTCCGAAATTCTGGCGCGCCGCCGCGACCTCGGCGGCCGTGTCGCCGTATTGCAAGTTCACGAATGTCACGCCGGGCACGGCCAAGATTCCGCCCCATTGATTGAGGCCGACGGTCTTCTCGGCGGCGTGATGCACCGCTTGATTGTTCACCACACCGGCGCTGCGCCACGATAGCCCCACGATCAGCGAACGCTCGCGCCCAGCGGCATGCTTCGCGCGCAAACGTTCCGTCCGCGCCGGATCGGCTTTCAGATAGGCGCTGCGCGTGGGAAACGACGCGAAGTCCGGCCGTATCCATTGTCCGAGACTGCCGATTGGCGATTGTACGTGGAGCGTTTTCATGACATCGGCCGGCACCGTCCCGCCGTGAACGTCTATGTCCTGAAAAGAACGCGCGAACAGCGGCGCCAAGCGCGGCGTCGTATGCAAGACAACGCGCTTGGCGCGATGAACCGCACCGCTCAGCATATTGGCGTAGAGAATCTCGTCGCCGACGCCTTGCTCGCACCACACCAGCAGGCTTTTGTCCTTGATGTCCTCGCCCTTCCAGACCGGCAAGGGATAGCGGTGAATTTCTACGGGACGGTCGGTTGAGGCAAACCGCCATTCATAGTCGCGCCATCCATCCGCCAGCGCGCCGCGCGCAAACGAAGCCTCCGCACGCAGAATGTGCAGTTGCGCATTGTTGGGCTCGATCGCTAATCCCCGGTTTGCCGCCTGCAAAAGACCTGCGTCATCACACATATCCCGGCAGGTATTGCAAAGATTGACATAGGCATCCATCAGGCGCGGCTGAAAGCGGATCGCGCGCTCAAATGACGCGCGCGCTTCAGGATAATCATGCTTCGCGCGGTACCATGTACCTAAGCCATTGTGTGCGGGGGCATGGCCGGGCTGTTGCGCCAAGGTGCGTTCATAGTGGGCTTTCGCACCGTCAAGATCGCCCGTCGTCGCCAACATGCGCGCGAGATTAAAGTGCGCGTCCGGAGAGGCGCTTTGCACAGCCAATGCTTGGCGTACCGTCGCGATGCCTTGCGCCAATGCGCCGCGCGCCTCCAGCGCAAGACCTAACAGGTGCAAGGCATCGGGATGCCGGGGTGCTTGCTTTAGAATAGTGCGATACAATTTCTCGGCATTCTCAACATCGCCCTTCTGATGAAAAGCGACCGCCTCGCTTAATTGACGTGTGACCTTGGGATTATTCACGAGGTCATCTCTCTCGCAACACGCCCTATAACGCCCGGCCAGCCACGACCCGCCTCTTGCTTGAACACGCGCGCCGCGCTGTACCACCGCGCGTCGACGGCATCGTTCCAGTACCAGAGTTTACCGTTGCCGGGCGGAACCAGCACCCAGACCGGCACACCCAACGCGCCCGCCAGATGCGCGGTGGTGTTGGATACCGTGATCACCAGATCGCACGCGGCAATCAGCGCGGCCAGCCCGTCGATGTCGTTGAACAGATCAAGGTCGTCCAGGTGATGCGGACTGACCGGAGCGGCGTTACGTTCGGCAATGGTATCGCCGTATTGCAAATCGACAAACTGCGTGTGTTCTCCGGCCGCCTGCCATAGAGGTGCCCAATCGCTCAGGCGGCTGCTTTTATGAACGCCGAAATCGGGGTTCTTGCTGACCCAGGAAACGCCGACGAGGCGTTTTTTATCGCCCAGAAGCCGCTGGCGATAGTCTTTCGCGCGTGTCTCGTCGGCGCGTAAATATCCCAACCGCGCCGGAAAATCCGCTGCCGTCCGGCGCAAGTGCTGTCCCAGGCTGGCGCTGGAAATCTGTGCATGAATGATTTTGTCGGCCGTCACCGGGTCCGGCGGCGTCATGCGCGCGATCACCTTTGTGTGGGGCAATGATCGCTGAAATAAAGGCACTAACCGTTTGTCGGCTTCCCAGATAATCGGCAGGCCACGTTGTACAAGGTCACCGACCATACTGGCATACAACAGTTCGTCGCCCACGCCCTGTTCGCCCCACAACAGCAGCGCGCCGTCGAGCTCTTCGCCCTGCCAAAGAGGCTGCGTAAAACCGCGCGCGGCGGATTTAAATCCGGGCCGCTGCCAGCGCCATTCATATTCCGTCCAGCCGCGCGCCAGATCGCCGAGGCTCAACAATGAAAGCGCTTTATTCCAATGGGCCTCGGCGTTGCCGGGCTCGTATTTCAGGGCTGCGTCGAAGCTTGCCAACGCCGCATCATCGCGGCCCATTTCATGCAGTACCGTGCCGCGATTAATGAGCGCTTCGACATAATGGGGTTTTAGCGCAAGCGCAGCCACGACACAGACAAGGGCTTCGTCATAGTGCAGCAGATCGCGCAGAACGACACTCTTGTTGCTCAGCGCCCCTAGGTTCTTCGGGTCGCCGCGCAAAATATGGTCGTAAGTCTTCAAGGCGTCGTCGAAGCGCCGCAGAATACGTTGTGTCCCGCCGCTGCCGAGCAAGGCCTCAGTCATGGCGGGATCAATTGCCAAAGCCTGCGCGTAACTGGCCAGGGCCTCTTCGGGACGTTCCAGCAGACGCAACGCATCGCCGCGATTATTAAAAAGTGCCGCGACACCAGGTGCCAAACGCAGGGCTTTATCCCAGCTCGACAGCGCATCGGCATACCGCCCCAAAGCGAAAAGCGAGACGCCGGTATTGTTGAGCACCTCGGGATTGTTGGCATGCGTCGAGAGTATTTCGCTGAAGACAGCCAATGCGTCTTCATGGCGTTGCAGCGCTTGAAGTGCTGCGCCGCGGTTCTTACGGGCCTCGTCGTAATCTGGTTTTGCCGCCAGCGCCTGATCGTAGCTGGCGAGCGCATCTTCGTAACGATTTAAGGATTGCAGGGCGTTGCCCTGATTGTTCAGCACTACAGCCGACGGATTGAGCCGCACGGCCTTTGTGATGAGCCGCACGGCTTCATCATTGCGCCCGGTTTGGAGGTGGACAACGCCCAGCATATGCATGGCATCGAAGTGCTTCGGTTCCGCCTGTAGTATTTCGCGGTACAGCGGTTCAGCCTTGGCAACCTCGCCGGCTTTATGAAAAGCGAAGGCCTGCGCGAGCTTTTGTTGAACGGCAGAGGTACTCACGACGGCCCCGCCAGTTGACGGGCTATCCGGGCTATCATTGCGCTCCAATCGTGCACGGACTGCTGTTTGAATACTTTCGCTTTCGGATACCACGGGGAACCGCTTTCGCCCGCGCCCCAATACCATAGCCGTGCAGTTCCGCCCGGCACCATGACATACATCGGAATGTCTGTGGCGCCCGCGAGGTGCGCGGTTGAGTTGGAAACCGTAATTACCAAGTCGCATGCGCCAATCAACGCTGCGACGCCGTCGATATCGTTATAGAGATCAAGGTCGTCCAGATGTGCGAGATCGACCAAGGCGGCAGCGCGTTCGGCGGCGGTGTCGCCGTACTGCAGATCGACGAATTGCGTCGAGGGTCCAGCCGCCTGCCAGAGCGACGCCCAGTCTTTAAGCTGGCTGGATTTCAACGCGCTAAAATCGGGGTTTTTACTATTCCAAGAGATGCCAATCACACGCCGTTTACCGCCGCCTTGCAGCAGCCGCGCGCGATAACCCGCCGTGCGTGCGGCATCGGCCCGTAAATAACCATGCCGCTTGGAAAAGGCCGCCAGAGAAGCGCGCAGATACTGTCCCAAGTCGGTGGTCGAAATCTGTGCCAGAATATTTTCATCGGCGGTCAATGGATGCGGCGGTGTTGTTCGTCCCACGACCGTCACCGCAGGATAGGATCGTTGTACCATCTCCGCCAAACGCGGGTCGCATTCCCAAACGAGATTCACGCCACGCTCCGCGAGATCGGCCGCCATAGAGCCGTAAAGCACTTCGTCGCCGATGCCTTGCTCACCCCAGACCAATAACTTTCCGTCGCCCAGATCTTCGCCTTGCCAGCGTGGCTGCGTGAACGGGCGCGGCTTCGACGGCGCGTCTTTGCACAGCGACCGCCATCCGTATTCCGTCCAGCCCTCGGCCAGGTTCCCGTTCATCATTAGAATATGGCCGAGGTTGGTATGGGATTCCGGCATCTCCGGCTTCAACGCGATGGCCCGGCGGAAACTCGCGATTGATTCATCTAATCGGTCGAGTGTGTAAAGCGTTACGCCGCGATTGTTGTGAGCCTCGCCATAGTCGGGCGCGAGCGAAATCGCTTTGTCATGCAACGCAAGGGCTTCTTCCGCGCGCGCGCGATCGGTCTGATAAAGCCGCCCTAGGTTGGTATAGGGATTGGCGCGTTGGGGTGCGGCGGCAATGGCCCGGCGAATAATCGGGTCCGCGGCGGCGATTTTGTCGAGTTCGTAGAGAACGCCGCCGTATTCATCAAGGGCGTAAGTATTGTTGGGTTGAATTGCGATGGCCCGTTCATATAACGGCTCCGCTTGCGCCAACTTCCCTTGGATGCGTGAGATTGTGGCCAGCATGTAAAGGGCGTCGCCATGCTGCGGACTCAGTGCGAGGGTTTTGCGGAACGCGTCTAGCGCCTCGTCATACCGGCCGAGCCGGAATAGCGCGTATCCGAACCGGTAGTAAGTTGTTGCATCTTGCTGATGTTGAACGACGACCGCGAAGCATTCGGCTGCCCGCTCAAATTTACCGGCTTTAGACGCCGTAGCGCCGAGGGCTTCAAGCGTGGGCATGTGACCGGGCCGCAACGCCAGCGAACGCTCGAGCTTGACCAACGCTTCGTCCAGCGCACCGCCCTGATAGGCAAGGTACCCTGAGAGATATAAAGCTTCGGGATGATCCGGCGCGCGGGCCAAGAGGTCGTTGTATTGGGCGGCCGCTTCTTTGGTTTCCCCCGCCCGATGGTTCGCGACCGCGGCTTTCAGCAAGGCGGCGATAGCTTCGGGCGAATGTGTTTCATGAGACATGGAAGCGGTGGATCATATTGCTGACGGGCGTGGGCGCGGCATCAGTCGCTTTCGACGCCCGTCTGACCGGCAACGCGCAATACTTCTTCCACGCTGGTAGCGCCTTGCCAAGCCTTGATCAGGCCGTCTTCCAGGAGATCGCGGTAGCCGGATTTACGGGCCACCAGCACCATATCGGGGATCGTCCTCTGGTGCAGCACCATGTCGGCCAGTTCGTTGGTCACGATCGCCATTTCGTAGATGCCGAGGCGGCCGCGGTAACCTGTGTGCTGACATTGTTTGCAGCCCTTAGCGCTGAACCATTGCGGCGATCCGGTCAAAAGCGTCGGGAATAGCTTCTGGAGGTCCATGCACTTCTGCACGACATTCGCGGACGGTTCGTGCGGCGCGCGGCAGTGCGGGCATAACTGGCGTACGAGGCGTTGGGCCATGACGGCGCGGACCGAAGAGGCCACGAGGAACGGCTCGACGCCCATGTCGATCAATCGTGTAAACGCGGTGAGGGCATCGTTGGTGTGCAGGGTCGAGAACACCATGTGACCGGTGAGCGACGCCTGCACGGCGATTTGTGCGGTCTCGGCGTCGCGAATTTCCCCGATCATGATGGTGTCCGGGTCCTGGCGCAAAATCGAACGCAAGGCGCGGGCGAAAGTGTAGCCGATTTCGGCTTTGGTCTGAACCTGCGTCACACCGGGAATGTTGTATTCGACCGGATCTTCAACGGTGATGATCTTGCGCTTACCGTCCTTGATGGCCTCAAGCGTCGCCTTCAGCGTCGTCGATTTACCCGAACCGGTCGGGCCGGTGACAAGGATAATGCCGTAAGGCTCGTTGGCCAGAACTTCAAAATGCGCCAGCTGATCCGCCGCCATGCCGATCTTGGCCAGCGAGAATTGCTTATGTTCCTTGAGCAAAAGGCGCATGACGATGGACTCGCCCCACACCCCCGGCAAGCACGACACGCGCACGTCGAGGTCTTTGCCCGAGATACGCAGACCGATACGACCGTCTTGCGGCAGACGGCGCTCGGCGATGTCCAGACCGGAAATCAGTTTAATGCGCGACGCCACGGCGTCGAACCTGGACCGCGGCAGCGTGACGCGGTTTTGCAGCACGCCGTCGATGCGGTAGCGAATATCGAATTCATGCTCGCGCGGTTCGACGTGAATATCCGAAGCGCCTTCGTTGACGGCTTGCGCGAGGGCGTTGGACACCAGTTCCACCACCGGCGCTTCTTCCGCCAGCTCGCGCAGCAGGGCGACGTCGCCTGTGATGTCGCGGCCATCGTCGGCCAATGCGCGGCGCACTAAATCCAGCATCAGGTCGATGTCGCGGTTGCGCGCCAATCCCCAGATGATGTGCTTCTCCTGGAAGGCGTCTGAGACGACTTCCTGCAGACTTGGCAACAGCGGATCGCGGCTGACACAGCACACCGAGCCGTCGTCCGGCATCCAGATGATCGCGCCCTGATCGACCCACCACTCAGCCTCGATACCCGATAGCTTCATGGCTTCGATGAAGATGACGGGATCCTGCGGCATATGCTCGCTGGTGACGATCTCGAGGCCAAGCTGCAGCGACAGGGCCTCCAGAACGTTGTCCTCGGAGACCGACCCAATGCGAATCAAAATCGCGCCTAAACGTCCGCCCAGGGTTTCCTGGAACGTCAGAGCTTTCGACAGGTCGACGTCGTTGATCAGGCCGCGCTTCAACAGAAGCTGGCCGATCGTCGGGTGCACGATAGTTTCGGTGGTCTTTGCTGGCGCATTCATCAGTTTTATTTGCCTCGTGCCCCTAGAGGGCCACAGGCAATCTAACACACTGATTTAGATGATGCCTTTTCCATTATCACCATGGGGGAGGGCGCCGGCATTGGCTTGTTAAAAAGTCTTAAGATTGCGCGAAAACCGCAGATTTGCTCGCGATTAGCCCGGCAATCCGAGGCGGGCGCGCACGAAATCAGCAAGATTGGCCTCGGCGAACAAATAACCGGCAATCCCCGCCGCCGTGGCGGCTTCTACATCGATATCTCTGTCGCCGATCATGAAGCTGCGGTCCTTTTCCACGGGCCAGGCCGCCAACAGCTCCAGGATCATGCCGGGGCCCGGTTTGCGGCGGTCCGAGGCCTTGGTATAGGCCGGAACCGTGCCCTCGGGATGGTCGGGACAATAGGCGAAGGCATCGATACGGGCGCCGTGCAGGGCCATTTGGGCGCCCATCCAGGTATGCAGATCCCGAACATGGTCTTCGGTGTAATAGCCCCGCGCCACGCCCGATTGGTTGGTCACCACAAAGACGTAGTACCCCGCGTCGTTCAGGATCTTGACGGCCTCCATGGCGCCGTCGACCCAAACGATTTGGTCCGGGTGGTGGGCATAGCCCACATCCCGGTTCACGACCCCGTCGCGGTCGAGAAAGACCGCCGGGCGGATTTGCCTATCTTCACTCACCATGCCGCCAAGGTACTCACATTAAATTCTGGATGAAAGCCTAAGCCTTTATCGCGCTTATTAATCAGACCTTTACCCGTTTGCGGCCTACAATTGGGCAGGGGTCGGTGGTGCCGGCGGCGTATGAATGCCGTGCGGCTTTTTCCCGTCAGGAGGGGCTATGTCTACGCGCGTGCTGGTAACCGGTGGTGCAGGCTACAAAGGCATCAAAATCGCTGAAGCGCTGCTTGCGCGCGGCCACAAAGTCACGGTGCTCGACACGTTCTATTTCGGCTACGCGCCGATCCTGCACCTCGTGCCCAATCCTAATTTGTCGATTGTCCGTCAGGACGTGCGCGACGACATGAAACCGCTGCTGGCAACACACGACGCCGTCATTCACCTCGCGGGCCTCAGCGGCTTTCCGGCTTGCGCCGCTAATCCCAGCATTGCCCTGACAGTCAATGTTGAAGCTACGGCGACACTGGCCAAGGCGATGTCCAAGGATCAGCTGCTGATTTTCGCCTCGACCACGGCGCTCTACGAAGTGGCGCCCGACGGCGATGTCGACGAGAACACCAAGGTCGCGCCGAAAGGCATCTACACAAAATCGAAGCGCGAAGGCGAGCTGATCTGTCTCAACGATCACCCCAACACCATCGCGCTGCGCCTTGCCACCGTCATGGGTGTAGCACCGCGTATGCGCAGCAACTTGCTGGTCAACGACTTCGTCTACCGCGCCATCGTCGACCGCAGTCTGGTTCTCTATGACGGCCGCGCCAAGCGCACCTTCTTGCATATCAACGACACGGTTACCGGCTACATGCTGGCGATCGACAAGCAATCCGAAATGTCCGGCGGGATCTACAACGTCGGCAGCGGCGATCTGAATTTCAGCAAGGAAGATGTTGCCAATAACATTCGCAAATACGTTGAATGCGACATCATCTCCAGCAAGCTCGCCGACCATGACGCGCGCAATTTCAATGTCTCGTTCGCGAAGATCAAAGCGCTTGGCTTCCAATATACCCTTGATCTCGATACGACGATCCAAGAGCTGGTGAAGCTCTATCGCTTCTATCGCCCCTCGACCTCCGATGCTTACGCGGTATCCTGATTGTGCCTAGCCAAGACACCCATCGCCTGACCCCTCAGGATTTCGTCGCGGCCTTCGGCTCGGATCCCAGCGACTATCTGGCCGACCGTATCGAAAAATACGAATTCGATTTTCGTATGCTCAGCAGCGACGAACGTGACTCCTGCATCCGCAAGGTCGTTGAAGTGCTGACCACGCAAGACCTTGTAAAGGCCGGCGATGCCCGCCTTGGCCAATGGGAAAGCGGTTGGGGTGCGCATTTAAAGAATCTCGAACAGGGCTTTGATATCTCGGCCATCACCCCCGGCTACTTCGGTAAATATCCAATCGTGCGCTGGCAGCAGGAATACATCGCCCCGGTCGCGCGCGACTTCGAATATAAAAGCTTCTCGGTTATTCAAGACTGGCTGTTCGATAAATTTTTCCGCGATGCGCCGGCCGTTTATGAATTCGGCTGCGGCACCGGTCACAACCTGTTCTGCGCCCGCGACGTTAATCCTACCGCCGAACTGTGGGGCCTGGATTGGACCGAAGCCTCGCAGCAGGTGATTGCGCGGGTCAAGGAACTGGGCGGCGACGACAATATTTTTGGCCGCCGCTTCAATCTGGTAGAGCCTGACGCAAGCTTTGACCTCAAGCACGGCGCCTGCATCTATACCGCCGCGTCGCTCGAGCAGATCGGCAACCGCTTTGAGCCCTTCATCGAATACCTGCTCGCACAAAAGCCGAAGATTTGCGTGCATATCGAGCCGATGGGCGAGTTTCTCGATGAGAGCAATCTGCTCGACTATTTGTCGCTTCAGTATTTCAAACAGCGCAATTATCTCACCGGCTTTGTCGATTATCTGGGTGCGCTGGCTCAGAAAGGCAGAATCAGAATTCTCGAAGCCCGCCGCACCAGCATCGGCAGCTTCTTGATTGACGGCTATTCCGTGGTCGTCTGGTCGCCGGTTGATTAGTCATGCCGCCAGCCGAACTCCGCGATCTGCGCCGCCATATCATTGAAGCCTCGGCTAAGGCGGGCGAGGGTCATGTGCCCAGCGCCTTCTCGATCCTCGATATTCTGTGGGTGCTCTACGATCGTCTGATGAACATTGATCCCGCGAACCCTACCGCCGAAACCCGCGACCGTTTTATCCTCAGCAAAGGCCACGCCTCGCTCGGTCTTTATGCCGTCCTCGCGCACAAAGGCGTTTTCGGCGCTGAAGCGTTCGTTACCTTCGGCAAGTACGGCGGCATCCTCGGCAGTCATCCCGACTCAACCATAGTCCCCGGTGTCGAAGCTTCGACCGGCTCGCTCGGTCATGGCTTTCCCATAGCGGTCGGCGTGGCCATGGGCCAGCGCATCCGCAAGATGTCGGCCCGCACGTTCTGCCTCATCGGCGACGGCGAGGCCAACGAAGGCAGCGTGTGGGAGGCAGCGCTCCTCGGCGCACATCACAAACTCGAAAATATTACCTGCATCGTTGCGCATACCATCAAGGGCAAGGGCTGCCCGCCGAACTGGCCGAGCTTTTGGGGCGCTCACATGAGCATGCGCCGCCAACTGGTTCAGACGATTTCAGCGCTGCTCGCAAGCGATGAACGGGTCGTTGTGCTCTTTGGCGACATCGGCGTCTTTGGCTTCCGCGACGCCATCGTCCATGCCTTCCGCCATCAAGGCCGCGCGGCAACGTCTGCGCGTCTCGCGCTTGCTTACGGTCCCGGCACCCGCACCGACGATCAACGCGTGCTCAACAGCCTGATGCGCCGCGTACTGCTCGAACGCCATATTACCTTGATGGATCAAGGCGCCGCCCGACGCACCTACGGCTACATCACCGATGCCGTTGAAATGCTACTGTCGATCATGCTGACCGGCAAGGACGCGGTTTATAACGTCGGCGGCCGCTCGCAGGTCACGATCCTGGAATTAGCCTCGCTTATCGGCCGCATCATCGGCTTGCCGGTCAAAGTACCTACGGAAGCGAATGAGCTCGCGGGCGCGCCCAGCGATGTCTCACTCGACCTCACGTGCTATGGCGCGGAATTCAAAAAGACTAATTTCGTATCATTTGAAGACGGCATCGCGCGCAACATCGCCTGGCAGCACGAACTCTACGGCGTACCCGTTTAGGGGATAGGCGCCAGCATCAGCCACGATGCATGCATCAATCCGGCAATGAAGACACCTAGGATGCCCGCGCCTAAGCCCGGCCCCAACGGCATCTCGCCTTGCCACACCGGCTTGCGCAACGCCGCGCCCGCGATGAACGCGCCCACTAGCGTCAGAATGCCACCCGCCGCCATAATGTAGGCCAAAGCCCAAGGCCCCAGCCACAAGCCGCCTGCGGCGACCAACTTCACATCGCCGAAGCCCATGGCCTCGCGACCTTTGACGCGGCTGACCGCCCAGCGCAAACCCCAGAAGACACCGCCGTTCACGAGCGCACCAATCAGCGCCGCCTGCCACGTGATGCCAACCGGCGAGCCGATAATCGCCACCGCCAGCCCAGCGACCGCGAGGATGATCTGTCCGACATCAGGCAAATAGCCCGTGCGCAGATCAACCACCGACAGCCAGATCAAAACGCTGGCGAGCACGGCGAGACAGGCAAGTGTCCATAAATCCATACGTTAGATTTTCACATCGCCAGAATGGTGAACAGCCCCATGCCCACGAAAATCGCCGCCGCAACATAGCGCACCCAAGGGCTCTGGAGTTTTTCGGTGGCAAAGCGTCCGATGTAAACCGCCGGCACGTCTGCGAGCAGCATGCCGGCCGTCGTGCCCGCGACCACCAGCACCACGGAATCGAGACGCGCGGCCAACGCGGCAGTAGCGATCTGCGTTTTATCGCCGATCTCGGCGATAAAGAAGCTCACAGTCGTGATCCAGAAAATGCCCGCGTTCGACGTGCTGTGGGCAATGCGCGCGTCTTCGTCGTCGAGTTTGTCTGGCACAAGCGCCCAAAGGCCCATGCCGATAAACAGTACGCCCAATCCCCATTTCAGATACACAGGGTCAATCGTCGTGGCGATCCAGCCGCCCAACGCACCCGCAATGGCATGATTGAAAACGGTCGCCGCGAAAATCCCGGCGATGATCGGCCAGGGCTTCTGAAATCGCGCCGCAAGTAACAGAGCGAGCAGTTGGGTTTTATCGCCGATCTCAGAAACCGCCACGACGCCGAGCGAGATGAAAAAAGCTTCCATACGTTTGCCAGTCTCCACCCAAGTGTGCTGCCGATGTCTTAGGGCGTATAGGGGGTTTTGCCCCATCAACGCAAGGGTGGCCTCTGCTGATGATTTGCGCGCGATGCGTAATATGATATGGTAATCCTCCCCTGGACTAGCGGTATTTGAAGGTAGAATTTTCTCGGCAATAGCATCGAGGAGATTCTGATGAGGAAGAGCAGATTTACGGATTCACAGATTTTGGGTGTTTTGCGCCAGGTTGAAGGTGGCTTGGCAGTATCGGATG
>CANJRA010000003.1 GCA_947476625.1 Fidelibacterota bacterium | reverse complement strand
CCCCAGACCCCCACCCGGGCTTACCCACGTGGGTGCACAGGTACCTCCCACGGCCGCCACCGCTTGCGCGCGGTGAGCCGCGCGGCGTCGGCCGCGGGACCCTCCTATGCACTACGTGGACAAGCCCAATCGTTCACTACAGAGGGGTCGCGGTTGGAAGCGAATTGACAGCTTTGACCGGAATGGTAATGCGGTTCGAGCGCAAAATCAGCGCCGGCGGCGCAGCTCCGCCGCTGTCGTCGTCGTTGAGTTCTTCAACCCGGTGAACGACGGATTTTTCGCGGAAAAGCGTAATGGTTCCGATTTCAGACATATCTTCCTTCGACGTCCCGCCGGACCGCTACCAGCAGAGCGTTCCGGTACTGCAGATTGAATAAGGTATGTTTTAACTATATTTCAGAGGGTCGAAACTACAAACTCAAAATTCCCGCGTTATTCCGCGCTGAGCCTTTGATATTGCAGATGCTGGCGATGCTGCGCCGCAAGTAAGCCGATCTGTTTAATCATGGCGCTGAGATCGCGTTTGAGCTCCCCGAAGCTGCCCCGGCGTTGCAGCGTGACTTCGTCCATATAAATGGCGCGGTTGATCTCAATTTGAATGGCATGAATGCCGGTCGCCGGATCGCCGTAATGCTGGGTCGTGAAGCCACCGGCATAGGGGTTGTTGCGCGTCACGCGGTAGCCCATCCCGGTCAGAATTTGCTCGACTGTTTCGGTGATGATGGGCGCGCACGACATGCCGCTGCGGTCACCCAGCACAATATCCAGGCCGCGTCCGTCACTGTCGCTTTCCACGGGCAACCCCGTCGAAGGCATGGAATGGCAATCGATCAGAATGCAAAAGCCGAAGCGGTTCCACGTGCGGTTGATCAGATCGCGCAGCGATTTGTGATAGGGCTTATAGACGCTGTTGATGCGCTGTTCGGCGTCGGCGAACGAGAGCTTGCCGCGATAGATTTCACGCCGGCTGGCGACAATGCGGGCAATCGTGCCAAGTCCGGCCGCGACGCGCGCCGAGGTGCTGTTGACAAACGCCGGCAGCGGTTGCGTGAACATCTCCGGGTCGAGTTCGTAAGGCTCGCGATTGACGTCCAAATAAGCGCGCGGCAGCAACGCCTTCAGCAGCGGTGCCCCCATTTCCGGTACATCGGCAAAAAGATCGTCGACATAACAATCCTCGGATTTCCGCAGCGCGCCCAGCTCCAATACGGCTGAGGCGACAAATTCCGGCGGATAGTACGAACCCGAATGCGGCGAGGCGAAAACCATCGGCAGCGTATGCGCCGCCGGTTCCCGCACCTCGATGGGCGAGGCAGGAGGCGTCGAAGCTCCATGCTGGTCTGTACCGCTGGCCATCAGGGGATTGTAAAGCCTGCGCGCTCAGCCGCAACAGGCTAGGGCGTGGTTACATTTGAGCTTTAAGAGAGTGGATGGTGGTCACTGCACGCCTAGTTTCCGTTAGCGAGCAAAGCGAGCTTACGGAAGCTGGCGCAAAAGCCTCGCTGCCAGCCAAGACCTTAGCTGGGTGCGACAATTCTGGATTTAAACCAGGAGGATGGTGGTCACTGCAGGGATCGAACCTGCGACCTTTCCCATGTCAAGGGAACATTCTACCGCTGAACTAAGTGACCGATCCATCGCACGGCGACCGAAGCCACCGTAGGGACGGTTGTTTATCCACTTGGCCCCGGATTGGCAAGGGTTCGCTAACGGGGGGCGGGCACAGGACTTAAGCAGCCATGCAGGAAGATTTTAGCAGCGTGTTCGGCGCGTGCTTTCATAGCGTCCTCGGACGGCAACGCGGCCACGCCTAACGCCGCCGCGCGCAGCGGATCAAGCACCACCAGGCTTGTGAGCATCACCGCGCCCTCCATGGGGTCGTCGAGCGCTATCCAGCCGCTTTTGATCTGAATACGCAGCCAATCCTCCAGTTGGTGGACGCTGCGCAAAGCGCCTTGGCGGTAAAAACTCTGGGCAATATTGGGAAACCGCATAGCTTCGGCTACAGCCAGGCGAAAGACCCGTACGGCGAAGGGGCCGAGGATGAAGCGCGGCAGCCGGAATAAGTAGTCCGCCAGGGTGGATTCCAAGTCCGCGAGGTCGCGGATGTCGTCGTGCAGGTTTGGGCGGTCGGTGGAGGCAATGTGGTCCTTCATGACCTCTTCGAACAGCTCCTCCTTCGTTTCCACGAAGGTATAGATCGTCTTCTTGGAAATGCCGGCCAGCTTGGCGACGGCCTCCATGCTGGCGTTGCCAAACCCTTGTTCCATAAAGATAGTTTCGGCCGCCTTGAGCATTTCCCGGCGGCGCAAATCTTCAGTACCGCGCGGTGGCCTGCCGCGCTTACGGGCCGTGCATTCGGGATCGGGCGTATCCATGCGTTTTCTTCATAGCAGCTATAGAAAGAAACCATATGGTTCCGTTTAATAAAAGGAACTATACAGTGCCTATATGGCGGGAAGAATGGGGCTGGTCAAGGGCCGCTGCAGTCGCCGCGAACCAAACGTAGAGGTGGATGATATGGGCGCAATAGGTAAATTCTCGCGGTTTTCGAAAATCCCCGCGAATGAACTTCAGAGCCAGACGGTCGGCGATATCGAACTTGGCGCCGTGAGCGCTGCCAAGCCGCGCAAACTGTTGCTGCGCACCGCCGCGATCGTTGCGGGCGCTGCGATGATCACAATCGCCGTCACCGGATTTGCTTGGAATTATTGGAACACCGGTCGGTTCGAGGTTTCGACGGACGACGCTTACGTCGCCGCGGATTCGACCGCCGTCGCGCCAAAGGTGTCAGGGCATATCAAAGATGTGCTGGTCGCCGACAATCAGCCTGTGAAGGCCGGTCAAGTTCTGGCGCGCATCGATGACAGCGATTTCAAGACCGCGCTCGCACAAGCACAGGCCAACGTCGCTGCAGCGTCTGCCGACGTCGGCAATCTTAAAGCGCAAATCGAGCAGCAACTGCAGGCCGTCACTGCGGCGCGCTCAAACATCACCGCCGATCAAGCCGCGCAACTTTTTGCGCAGCAGGATCACGACCGTTATGCCGATCTGGTGAAAACCGGTTACGGCACGGTGCAGAAAGTGCAGTTGTCTCAATCGGCTATTGCCCAAGCTAACGCCGCCGTACAGCGCGATCAGGCGATGTTGGCGGGTGCGCAGAAACAAAGCGATGTTTTACGCGCACAGCTGACCCGCGCCGAAGCGGAACTGCAGCGCGATCAAGCCTTGCTGGATCAGGCGCAATTGAACCTCAGCTATGCCACGGTCGTTGCGGCCGTGGATGGCACGGTGGGCGCGCGGTCGCTGCCTACGTGCAAGCAGGAACGCCCTTGATGCAGATTGTCCCGCTGCAAGCCGTGTACGTAACCGCCAACTATAAAGAAACCCAGCTTACCGACGTGCAACCGGGCCAACCTGTCGAGATCGAAGTCGATACCTTCCCCGGCGTGAAAATCGCCGGACATATCGACAGTTTGTCGCCGGCCAGCGGTCAGCAGTTCGCGCTGCTGCCGCCCGATAACGCGACCGGCAACTTCACCAAGATCGTGCAACGCATTCCGGTGAAGATCGCGCTCGATCCGACCAATGCGCTCGCCGGAAAACTGCGCCCAGGCATGTCGGTAGAGTCGGTTGTTAATACGAAGGCCGCCAGCACGCGCGTGCACTAATTCTCTCACAGGACGTCCTCCTATGTCCGCGACAACAGCTTCATCGTCCATCCCGGCGCGGAGGGACGATGCCGTGTCCTTCAAAACCTGGGTGGGCGTGTTCGCCGCGACCCTCGGTGCCTTCGTCGCTGTGCTCAACATCCAGGTGACCAATGCGGCCTTGCGCCATATCGAAGGCGGCATCGGTACCGGCGGTGCCAACGGCGCATGGATTTCCACGTCTTACCTAATCGGCGAAATCATCATCATTCCCTTGGCCGCGTATCTCAGTCAGGTGTTTTCGCTGCGCCACTATTTTCTGACCAACATTGTTCTCTTCATGATTTTCTCGGTGGCGTGTGCGTTCGCGACGTCGCTGAGCGAAATGGTTGTATTCCGGGGTCTGCAAGGGGTTGCGGGCGGCATCATGATTCCGCTCGCGTTTACGATTGTCTCCACCATGTTGCCGCCGTCTAAGAAGCCCATCGGCATGGCGGGCTTTGCCCTGAGCGCGACATTCGCGCCCGCCATCGGCCCGAGTATCGGCCGCTATGTTACCGAGAACTTCGGCTGGCAGTACATTTTCTACCTCAACATTGTCCCCTGCATTGTCATGCTGTTTGCGCTGGCATGGACGTTAAAGCGCGAGCCCATGAAGCTGGGCTTGCTCAAGTCCGGCGATTGGAACGGCATCGCGTTCATGGCGATTGGACTGGCGGCCTTGCAGACTGTGTTGGAAGAGGGCAATCAGAACGACTGGTTCAATTCCGCATTTATTCTCCAGTTGACCATCACCGCGGTGGTCGCGCTTAGCCTTTTTGTCTGGATCGAGCTGACCAAGTCCAACCCGGTTGTTAACCTGCGCCTTTTAACGCAACGCAATTTCGGCATCGGTACGTTCAGTAATTTCTTCCTGGGCTTCGGCCTTTATGGCTCGGGCTATTTACTGTCCGTGTATCTTACCACCTCGCATGGCTATAGCGCCGAGCAGATCGGTGCCGTGCTGATGTGGACCGGCCTGCCGCAGCTCGTGATTATTCCCTTCATTCCCAAACTTATGGGCAGGTTCGATAACCGCGTGATGGTGGGCGTGGGACTTCTGACCTTCGCCGCTAGTTGTTTCATGAACCTCTGGATGTCGCGCGACTATGCCGCCGATCAGTTGCTCGTGCCCAATATCGTTCGCGCTCTCGGCATGTCACTTGTCATGACGCCGTTATCGGCATTGGCGATGATCGGCGTGTCGGCGGTTGATACGGGCTCGGCCTCAGGGCTGTTTAATATGATGCGCAATCTCGGCGGCGCTGTCGGCACCGCGACGCTTTTCACCTTCTTCACCAAGCGCGAACAGTTCCACTCGAGTGTCATCAATACGCACGTCTCGGTCATGGATCCGGTGACGCGTGACCGTCTTGCCGAGCTGAAGCAATACTTCATGAGCAACGGCGTTGCCGATCCGGTCGAGGCCGGGCATAAAGCCATGCTCGCGATTGGCAAGACCATTCGCGGCCAAGCCGAACTGATGGGCTTCTCCGATACGTTCCTCCTGCTCGGTGTGATGCTGTTGCTGGGCGCGGTTTCAGTGATGTTCCTGAAAAAGGGCGTGGGAAACAGCGCCGCGGGCGCACACTAAACGCCGCCGGCGCGCATTAACTCCTTCTGCTTCAAGGCGGATACGGCTATTTAAGGGGCCGGTTATCCCAATTTCGAGAGCTATTCCGCTGGGAGGCGGACGCTGATGGACGACTCTACCGTTCCCGCCGAAATCGAATTCAGCCAAAAAGGCGCTATCGGCTATATCCTGCTCACGCGGCCCAAAGCGCTGAATGCACTGACGCTGGGCATGTGCGAGCTGCTGCTGCCGCAGCTCCGCGCCTGGAAAAGCTATCCTGCCGTCAAAGCGATTGTCGTGCGCGGCGGCGGCGAGAAAGCCTTCTGCGCCGGCGGTGACATTGTGCGGCTGTATGAAGACGGTCGCGCGCGCAAACCGTATCCGCGCGATTTCTGGCGCATCGAATATCGTTGTAACGTGTTGATCAAACGTTTTCCGAAACCCTATGTCGCGCTGGTCGATGGTATCGCCATGGGCGGTGGTGTGGGCTTGTCGGTTCACGGCAGCTACCGCGTGGCGACCGATTGTACGACCTTCGCCATGCCTGAAACCGGCATTGGTTTATTCCCCGACGTTGGCGGCAGCTACTTCCTGCCGCGCATGCCCGGCGCGACCGGCATGTACATTGCTCTGACGGGAAAGCGCCTGAAGGGCGCGGATTGTGTGGCGCTCGGGCTCGCGCAGGCTTTTGTCCCGCGCGATCGCTTGGCCGACCTGGAAACCGGGCTCACGCAAACCCACGGCACGCTCGAAGATATTGATCGTATCGTGAAAGGCTTCGCGCAGCCGGTTACCGACGCGCCGATCGAATCCGAGCGCGCGAACATCGACAAACATTTCGGCAAAGACTCCGTCGAAGCCATTATTGACTCACTGGCCGCCGACGGCGGCGAGTGGGCAACAGCAAAACGCGAGACGCTGAAAATCAAATCACCGCTTTCCCTGAAAGTCACCTTCCAGCAAGTCAAAATCGGCGGAACCTTGTCGATGGAAGACTGCATGAAAATGGAGTGGCGCATGGCCAATCGTTTTTCGCTCGCCCAGGATTTCTACGAAGGCGTGCGGGCGCTGCTGATCGACAAAGACAACAAACCGCAATGGGCCCACACGACGCTCGCGGAAGTGACCGACGCCGAAGTGAACGCATATTTTGCACCAATGCCCGGCGACGAGTTGGACTTGTCCGACATCGTCGCGGAAACCTGACATGTCAAAACTGACGAAACCGCTTCTTTTCAGGTTGGTGGACAAGTTCTTCGCGCGGCTTGATCGAAAGACGCCGGCCGAGCAAGTTGCTGCGCACGTCGTTACGGTGCGCAATGCCTTCCGCGTAGAAACAGCAGGACTTTTAGCTGCGGCCCTGTTTGCCAAAAAGACGCTAGACACTACACGCCAGGTCGATGCGCCCTTTCCAGACGCGTATCTTTCCGGCGAAACACCGCTCGATGACGCAGCGCGTGCCCAACTTGCTGCATACGCGGCGGCGCTTGAAAAGTTTCAAGCCCAAATGTTCGGTCGCGATACGCCTATGATGGTTGCGACGGGAAAGGGACTCTCAACGTGGATCGCGACCTGTTACGCCATGGCGCTGCCGGGCCTTTTTCCACAAGCACAGGAAATCTGGGCAAAGCTTGTCACGGGTGCCGACGGAGTTGAGGAAGCGCACCAGTTTCTGCTCCGCCGCGCGCCCAGCGACGTCGAGCGCGTCTACTTCACGTATCGCCCGACAGCTTTGCTCTAAATCTGCGCTGCTCTAAATCCGTACCTGGTACGGATTATTTCTTTACCGTCTAGTTACACAAGGCCGTGCCAACATCCATCGTCGTGACGTGTTTGTCGCACAAACTCACGCGCTTTTGGCACAGTGGCCCGCGTGCGTTTGAAATCGTCAGAATGCCGTCGGTGATGCGCCACTCCCGCAATTTCTCACAGCCGGGAATATTGCTGGGATAACGGTAGGTAATTTCGTCCTGCGTCGCGATGGTGTGCTCGATAAGCTTCCACGTGTAGTCGCGGAAGGCGTGCTCAAATTTCATCACAATCGCTTCGTTGCGGTTATTGACGATGTTAATCTCGGCTTTTTTTTCCTGCGCCCATGCGGCGCTGGGTAAAAACGCGGTGGCGACAAGCAAGGCCACGATGATGCGCTGCCAATGCATAAGTGAAACTCCCCGAAATACCCTCTATGGGGGAGCGTGCCACAAGTCCGTACCTGGTACGACTTAAATATCCCGACTTAAATATCTAAGGCCGCGACGGCGAAATGGGCGTTTTCCTGGATGAACTTGAACCGTTCTTCCGGTTTACGGCCCATGAGTTGCTCGACCAATTTCGCTGTCGCCCGCTGTGAACTCTTTTCCTCAGGCCCTGCCATCAGAACTTTCAGCAGCGTGCGCCGGTCTGGGTCCATGGTGGTTTCTTTCAATTGGCTCGGGGGCATTTCACCCAGACCTTTGAAACGGCTGACCTCGACCTTGCCGCGCGTATCGAAATCCGACTTCATCAGCCGGTCTTTATCCGCATCGTCCATCGCGTAAATCGTTTTGCCGCGCTGGCTCAGGCGATACAGCGGCGGCAGCGCGAGATAGAGGTGGCCGTTGTCGATCATCTCCGGCATCTCGCGATAGAAAAACGTCATCAGCAAACTCGCGATATGCGCGCCGTCGACGTCGGCGTCCGTCATGATGATGATCTTCTCGTAGCGCAACTTGCTTTCGTCATACCGCTCGCGAATACCGCACCCCAGCGCCTCGATGAGATCCTGGATTTCCTGATTGGCGCGCATCTTGTCGTCGGTGGCCGAGGCTACGTTCAGGATCTTGCCGCGCAACGGCAGCACGGCTTGCGTCTCACGTCTGCGCGCCTGTTTGGCCGAGCCGCCTGCTGAGTCGCCTTCGACGATGAACAGTTCAGTACCTTGCGGCGAGGAGCGCGTGCAGTCCGTCAGCTTGCCGGGCAGGCGCAGCTTCTTGGTCGCCGACTTGCGGCTGAAATCCTGATCCTGGCGCTTCTTCACACGCTCGTTGGCGCGCGCGACAACCGTTTCCACAAGCGTATTGGCGGCGTTGACGTCACCCGACAACCAGTGATCGAAGTGATCCTTGATCACCGTTTCGACCAGCTTCGCCGCCGCCACCGATACCAGCTTGTCCTTGGTCTGACCTTGGAACTGCGGATCGCGGATGAACACCGACAGCATAATGCAGGCGCCGCCCCAGACGTCTTCGCCCGTGACGTTCGCCATACCTTTCGCGCCGGTCATCTCGGCGTAGTTCTTCAGCGCCCGCAGCAGCGCGGTTTTCATACCCTGTTCGTGCGTGCCGCCTTCCGGCGTGGGAATGGTATTGCAGTACGAATTCAGAAAGCCGCTCTCGTCGTCGGGCCATGCTGCCGCCCACTCGACCTTTCCGCCGATGTCGTTGTCTTTTTCATTCAACTCGGCTTTACCGCCGAACAACGATTCTACCAGACGCTTGCGGCCGGTGAGGACGTGATTGAGGTAATCCGTCAGGCCGTTCTCGAAATGCAGTTCTTCTTCCGCCGGCGTTTTGTCGTCGGCTTTCAGAAGGCATTTGTCGCACGACCAGCGCACCTTCACGCCCTCGAACAGATAAGCCTTCGAGCGCACCATGCGGTAGACCTGCGCGGGGCGGAACTGTGCTTTGTCGCCGAAGATCTGGGTATCGGGTGTGAAAATCACCGTCGTGCCGCGGCGGTTGACGGCGCCGCCTTTGATCAGCTTGGTCGTGGGAAGGCCGCGGCTGAATTTTTGTGTCCACAGAGTTTTATCGCGCGCCACTTCCACCGTCAGTTCGCTCGACAGTGCGTTGACGACGCTGGCGCCGACGCCGTGCAAGCCGCCCGACGTTTGATAAACCTTGCCGGAGAATTTTCCGCCCGCGTGCAGTGTCGTCATGATGACTTCCAGCGCCGACTTCTTCGGAAACTTCGGATGCGGATCGATCGGCATGCCGCGGCCGTTGTCGCGGACGGTGACCAGATTGTCTTCGCCGAGATGGACCTCGATCGTCGTCGCGTGACCGGCGACGGCTTCGTCCATCGAATTGTCCAGCACCTCGGAGATGAGGTGATGCATGGCGGATTCGTCGCTGCCGCCGATGTACATGCCGGGGCGTCGGCGCACGGGCTCCAGGCCCTCCAGGACTTCGATGTCCTTGGCGGTGTATTCGCCGCGCTTGCCGGGAGCGTTCTGGAAGAGGTCAGCCATTGGAGAGCTATCAGTTCTGCGTCATTATGTGGGCGAGGGACGTCTTCGGTCCCTCCGATTCCCGCGTAAAGTATGTGGGATCGCTGCGTCACACAATATATGGCGGTGAGGGAAGATGAGCGATGTTACGCGCTCCGGGCCCCAGGGCGATCTATCGCTCAGGGTGCTGGCCATGCCGGCGGACACCAATCCCAGCGGCCATATCTTCGGCGGCTGGGTTCTGGGCCAAATGGACATCGCCGGTGCTATCCATGCCATCGGCCATGCCGGCCATGCCGGACATTCCATGGTGACCGTGGCGGTGGACGCCATGAAATTCCACAAACCGGTCCATGTCGGTGACGAAGTCACCTGCTATACGCGCATCGGACGGACGTCGATCTCGGTCATGATCGAGACCTGGATCCGCCGCAACCGTCTCAGTGCGCCCCTGCACGTCACCGAGGGCGTCTTCACCTACGTCGCCGTGGATTCCCGCGGCAAATCCGTCGAGATTGAGAACAAAGTGGTACCAGGTACCGAATAAATCCGTACCTGGTACGGATTAATATACCCTGATCCGTTTCCGGGCGGCGAGTTGTCCGGCATGGCGATTGACGAAAGTCGTAAAGCTCTCGGACCCTAGCGGCTTCCCCGTATTGACCGTGTCGCGAATGGCGGTGAGCGTTGTCTCGGACAAAACCCCCTCGAACATGGCGCGGTAAGCCTCCGCACGCCCCTCGGGCGTATCGGCGAGGGCGGCATAGAGCGGGTGGGGCGTAATCACCGGATCGGGCTTGGCCTCGCCGTTGTGCTTATAGCTCGACCACCGGTAAGCCCCCGGCGTGGCCGCCAACCCCGCGCGCACCGGGTTCATCTCGATATAGCGGGTGCATGAGAAGAAATAGCTGTCGGAATCGAGCAAACTCGCACGGTACCGGCCTTCCCATAAGGTCCCCGTGCGCGCCTGGGTATCGTTGACATAGCGGCTGTAGCGCCAATTCACGTCGCGCATGGCGAGCGGCAGCGACTGCGAAGTCTCCGGCGACGCCAGGAGGTGAATGTGGTTGGTCATCAGCACATAGGCGTGCACCGCCAACCCATGCTCGGCCGCCGCCTCCTGCAGCCAATCCAGATACTTTTTCCCGTCTTCACCGCCGAAAAAGATCTGGCCGCGGTTATTCCCGCGCTGGATGACGTGAACCGGATGTCCGGGAACAAAGATGCGTGGGCGGCGGGGCATAAAATCCGTACCTGGTACCGAATTAGAGCGTACCACGAATTAGAGCGTACCAGGTACGGATTAGTTGTCCAGCTTTTTGAACGGGCCGAATTCGGCCAGGGCCTCAATATTGTGAGCCACAGCAACGCGCTCGCGTTCCAGAAATTGCGCCACCGCCTCCTGGAAGCCGCCGTCCCGAATCCAATGAGCCGAGAAGGTCGGACGAGGCAGGTAGCCGCGCTGGATCTTATGCTGCCCCTGGGCGCCGGCCTCGACCCAGGCCAAGCCATGCGCAATGGCGAAATCGATGGCGCGGTAATAACAGACCTCGAAATGCAGCATCGGCGCCTCGACCGCCGTGCCCCAGTTGCGCCCGAACAGCGTATCGCCGCCGCGTAAGTTAAGCGCGCCGCAGACGAACCGCCCGCTTTGCTCGCCCATCACCAGGACCACGGCCTCGCCCATGCGCGCGCCCAGCAGATCGAAAAATTTCCGCGTCAGGTACGCCTGGCCCCACTTGCGGTCGGAGGTGTTGATATAAAAACCGAAGAAGGCATCCCAGTGATGGGCTTTGATCTCGTCGCCGGTCAGGGTTTGAATCGCGATGCCGTGACTGTTAGCGACCTCGCGTTCGCGCCGGATGGTTTTGCGTTTGCGCGACGACAGCGCGCCCAGAAAATCATCGAAGCTGGCGTAGTCCTCGTTCTTCCAATGATACTGCTCGCCAATGCGCGGCAGAAAACCCGCCTCGGTCATGAGATCGACTTCGGTCTCTTCGGCAAACGTCACATGCAGCGAGGAGACTTTCAGGCGCTGCGCAAGCTCGACCATGCCCGCAAGCAAAGCCTGCTGCAGCTTACGCCGCGTTTGCGCATCGGCATCCGCGCGCACCAAGAGGCGCGGGCCCGTGACCGGCGTAAAAGGCACGGCGCACTGCAGCTTAGGATAATAAAGCCCGCCCGCGCGCTGATATGCCTCGGCCCAGCCCCAATCGAAGACATATTCGCCGTAGGAATGGCTCTTAAGGTAAACCGGTGCACAGGCCACCACCCGGCCCGTGTGATCTTCCAGCACCATATGCTGCGGCTGCCATCCGGCATCGGCGGCAACCGATCCTGAATCTTCCAGCGCACTGAAGAAAGCATGGCGTACAAACGGATTGTAGTGCGGCGTATCAATGCCGACGCAGGCATCCCAGTCCGCGGGCGCAATGCGGTGGATGCTGGAGACGACCTTCAGCGTCCAGTCTTGTTCGCTCGCGGGGCGCTCCTCATCCATCCCGTCAGCTCACCTCGAAGACGGCCTCGACCTCCACTGCCGCGCCGCGCGGCAGCGACGGTGCGCCCACGGCCGCCCGGGAATGCCGTCCGGCGTCGCCGAACACCTGCACCATCAAATCCGATGCGCCGTTCATGACCTTCGGTTGATCCCCGAAATCCGCCCCGCCCGCCACAAAACCCGTCAATTTGACGACGCGTTTCACGCGGTCCAGATCGCCGTCGCAGGCGGCTTTAACCTGGGCAATCAGGTTCAGCCCGCACAGCTTGGCGGCTTCATAGCCGTCTTCGACCGAAACGCCTGCGCCGACAATGCCGGTATATTTCACCGCGCCGTCCTGGAGGGGCAGCTGTCCGGACACAAAAACCAGGCTGCCGGTGCGTACATAGGGCACATAATTGGCCACAGGCGCCGAGGCTGCCGGCAGCGCCAGGCCCAGAGATTTAATGTGCGCATCGATTTTACCGGCCATGAAAGGCTCCCAGTCTCGCGTTAAATATGCTACGTCCCGCACCATACGACGCCGCCCCGGCCGGGCGAAAGACAAAGTAAAAAAAGAAAGCCCATCCGTTGGAAAAACTCTCCCTTCCCAAAAGCAAGATCAAGGTTCTCCTGCTGGAGAACATTCATAAAAGCGCCGTCGAACTGTTCAAGCGCAACGGCTATTCCAATGTGGAAAGCCTGAAGGACGCCCTGGACGCCGATGAGTTGAAGGCGCGCTTGAAGGATGTGCATATCATCGGCATCCGCTCACGCACGAAGCTGACAAAAGATGTGCTGGCTTCGGCCGAAAAACTTTTGACCGTTGGCTGCTTCTGCATCGGCACCAATCAGGTCGACCTCGAATGCGCCAAGCGTCTGGGCATTCCGGTTTTCAATGCGCCTTATTCCAACACGCGCTCGGTGGCTGAACTGGTGCTCGCGGAAATCGTCATGTTGTTCCGCGGCATTCCGCAGCGTTCATGGGGCGCGCACGAAGGCGAGTGGGACAAGACGGTGAAGGGGGCCCGCGAAATTCGCGGCAAGATCATCGGCATCGTCGGCTACGGCCATATCGGCACGCAGCTGTCGATCATCGCCGAAGCCTTGGGCATGCAAGTCCGGTTTTACGACGTTGAAGAGAAGCTGGCCCTGGGCAATGCCGTGCCGTGCCGCTCGCTCGATGAACTGCTCGCGATCTCCGATGTCGTGACGCTGCATGTGCCCGAGACGCCTGAAACCAAAAACATGATCAACGCCGCGAAATTCAAGAAGATGAAAAAAGGTGCGTTCTTCATCAACGCGTCGCGCGGAACGGTCGTCAACATCCCGGCACTGGCCGATGCGGTGAAAAGCGGCCACGTCGCGGGCGCGGCCGTCGACGTATTCCCCAAGGAGCCCGCCGGTCTCAACGAAAAATTCAAAAGCCCGCTGCAGGGTTTGCGCAACGTTATCCTCACCCCGCATATCGGCGGCTCGACGGAAGAAGCCCAGGCCAACATCGGCGGCGAAGTTGCCGAGAAGCTGGTGAAATATTCCGACAACGGCTCCACGCCCGGCGCGGTCAATTTTGTCGAAGTCGCGTTGCCGCCGCAGTCGGACACCACGCGCTTCATGCATATCCACCGCGATGAGCCTGGTGTCATGGCGCGTATCGCCGAGGTGTTTTCGAAGCGCGAGATCAATATCGCCGGCCAATACCTCCGCACCGACGGCGAGATTGGCTACGTCGTCACCGATGTGATGGGCCGCGTCAAAGTCGGCGCCGGCATCCGCAAAGACCTCGCCGCGATTCCCGGCACCGTCCGCACCCGCTTCCTCTACGAAGCCCCACCTAAATAATCCGTACCTGGTACCGATCATTCGTACCAGGTACGGATTTACGTCACGGAACCCTGGGCGCCTTCGCGCGTTACGGGGGTATGCATCCGCATTCTCTTATCCGGCATCCCACAGTGAAGCTTGCGGGCGCCATTATCCTCGGCGTGGTCGCCGTGGCTGTGGTGTTCCTGCTGGGGTTCGATTTCAAAGGCTTCGCCGAACGCCGCGCCTCGGCGGCATTGGGTCGTCCGGTCACCATCGGGGATCTGCATTTACAGCTTTTCCCGCTGGAAGTGGTAATCGCCGATCTCAACGTCGCGGATGTGGTCATCACGACCCAGGACTCCCAAAAACCGCCTAGCAATAAACCGCCCTTCATGAAAGCCGAGCACGTCGATGCCGCTGTCGCATTTTGGCGGCTGCTGGTGGGCGATGTGCTGTTCAAACGTCTGGCCATCGAGAATGCCGTCGCGCGCATCGAGCGCCGCCCCGACGGCAGCTTGAGTTGGGATGTGAATGATCCCGATACAAAAACCGAAGTCGCCGAGAAGCCCAGCCTTCCGGAGATCCGCGACCTGCGCCTCAAGGGTGTGCAACTGCTGTATCGCGACGACACCAACAAAACCCGGCTCACGCTGCGGTTCGATACGACCGACGCTGCCGACGGCAAGGAGCCCACGCTGCTGGTGAAAGGCGACGGTACCTATCAAGGCCAGCCGTCGACGCTCACCGCCACCGGCGGCTCGATCCTCAAGCTGCGAGACGCCGAAACGCCATATCCCGTCGACGCCAAACTGGTGTCGGGCGCAACCACCATTTTGGTCAAGGGAACGGTGCTTGATCCCATCACCATCGCCGGTCTCAACATTAATCTTACCGCCAAGGGTGAAGGCGCCGCCGATTTATATCGCGTAGCCGGCATCGCACTTCCATCCACGCCCGCATACGTGATTGAAAGTCACCTCGACAGCGAAGGTGCCCGCTGGATTTTCAAGAATCTCCATTGGACCATGGGCAAAAGCGATTTCCTCGGCGAACTGGTCTGGGACGTTTCGGACAAAACGCCGCTGCTGACCGGTAAGCTGGATGCAAAGGTCGTTGCCTTAGACGATCTCGGTGGTTTCATCGGCGCTGCGCCGGGCAATCGCGAGGCGCCGGTCGAAGAGAAACGCGAGGCGGCCGAACGTGAGCGCGGGAAACGCGTGACGGCGCCGGAACCCGAGCAAAGCGTCGCGGCCGAACTGGTGATCCCCGATCAAACCATCGACTTAGAAAAACTCAACAGCATGAATGCCAAAGTGCAGCTATCCGCACAAAAGGTCATCGAAGCCGGTTTCCCGATCGATACCTTCAAGACCGAAGTCGTGCTGCAGACTGGTATGCTCAGTCTGAAACCGTTGGTGTTTACGGCCGATGCGGGCAAGGTCACCATCAACCTCACCATCGACGGCCGCGCAAGCCCTGCTAAAACAACCGTCGATGCAACGCTTCAAGGTTTCCCGCTGCAACGCATTGTCGGCAAAACCGGCGGCGACAACACCAGCTGGGGCGGCATCGGCGGCCTCGCCATGGGTGGCGGTCAGCTGAGTTTATTCATTGTAGAGCTGATGGGCGTCGACATTGCCGAGGCTCTTGGGATTATCCTTACCAAAGACCGCCCGACCCAAATCAGATGCGTCGTCGGCGACTTCGCCCTCGATAGGGGAAAGATGACGGCGCGCACCATGGTGGCGGATACCAACGACACGATTTTCCGCGGCAACGGCAGCATCGATCTCGGCCGCGAAGTCATGGACATGCGCATTCACGCCAAACCCAAAGACGTCAGCCCGGTGACGCTGCGCTCGAAAATCCTGCTCACGGGCACTTTCGCGGATCCACATATTGGCCCCGATCCGAAGGGCCTCATTCTGCAAGGCGCCGCGGCCGTGGCGCTTGGCGTGCTTCTCACACCGCTCGGCAGCTTGATTGCACTGATCGATCCGGGCGGCGGCAAAGACGCCAATTGCCAAGAGCTCTTCAAGGAAGCAGCGAAGTAACTCCGGAAGTAACTCCGTACCTGGTACCGATCTTGGTACCAGGTACGGAGTTACTTCACTTCGGCACCGGAAAACTCGGTCCTAACACTTGGCCCCATTCTCCGGCGGCTTCTTTCACACGGTTAGCCTTGATGTGATGGTCGGCGAGTGTCGCGCGCCAATAGGCGGCATTAGCTTTGCCGTGCCATTCAGCGCCAACATCGATTGCGGTCTGTCCGCCGGGCGGTTTCAGTGCGCACGGCGTACGATGACGCGCCCACGCCCAGAAATCGATCAGCGCGCGTTCCAGCTCATAAGGCCGGGGCGAACCGGAATAAAATTCCTGCGCCAGCAGTTCCAAGGCGAAGGATGCAATCGGCACTTGGCAATGCGCGCGCCATGCTTTCAGCGCCGTCATCAGCAATCGCGGTCGCCCGCCGTATAAACTATCCGACAGCCGCAACGTCGCAGCTTCCGCGATGGGATTCGTGATGCTCCAGCCCGAGGCGCGGGTCAGCGTCGGCGTGCCGGGAATGAGATAAGCGCCCGCGTGGTCGCGGCAGGGTAAAACTTTGACCCACAGCGCGCCGCGCGGCACCAGCACACCTGTTTCACCAATGGTCACGCCGTCGAAACGGCTTTTGAGCACGGCCCATATAATCTTCAGCGCATCGCCGGACTTTTGCGCCGTCAGCTTTGGCGGCAGAAGATACAACACATCAACTTCGGTGATCGGCGCGACCGATGTGCGTTTACCGACCGCGCCTGCAATCAGGTGATCGCTGCCGGTGGTGTCGCGCGCAAAGCCGGGATAAAGCTCGGCGCGCAGCACAGCGGTGACATCATCGCAGAAACCGCGCGCCATGGCATAGGCCGTGTGGCTTGGCACCACCCGCCGCAGAAATTCGCCGAAGCATGAACCCAATAGCGGCTCGGTCGTCGCCAGCGGAAAGCCGGAAATTTTGACCGGATCGGAAGCGGGACGTTTCGCAAGGGCTGGCGGCAGCGGCATCGATCAACCAACACAAAGTGCTGAAGCGCGGGCGTAAGGGCCGGGCGCGATCACGAACATCCGCTGGTAGAGCCGCATGTATCGCATTTCATGCAGGTGCCGTTGCGCAAAAGCGTGAAGTTGCCGCATTCGCCGCAGGCATCGCCTTCGTAGCCTTTCATGCGTGCGACATGCACGGCGCTGCGCCGCGATTCGGTGACTTCCGTCACGCGCGTCACTTTGACTTCTTCGGCGGCAAAGGTGCCGCGCGGCATAGCGCTCGGCTGCATGGCATGGTCCAGTGCATGATCCATCGCCAGCGAACCCGCAGACATCGTCGTCACCGAACCGGATCCACCACCAGGCGCTAAGTCATTGGAGGCGTGTTGCCCCGCTTGATCGCCCGGCACACCGCCGCCGTCTTTGTTGCGGCTATGGTTCTTCAGGAAATACAGGTTGGACGAACGTACAAAGCCTTGCGACACTGCCTTGCCGGCCATCTGCAATAATTTTTCAGCCTGTTCGCCGTCGCCCATGGCATCGGGCAACACATCGTGCGGCTCGGCGTGGGCAAGGTCATGGCGGCTGAGATAGCTCACCGCCAACTCGCGGAAGATATAATCGAGGATCGAGGTCGCCATCTTGATCGAAGAGTTGCCCTCGACCGGCCCTGCCGGATCGAAACGTGTGAACGTGAACGCATCGACATATTCTTCCAGCGGCACGCCGTATTGCAGGCCGATGGAAATGGCGATGGCGAAATTGTTCATCAGGCTGCGGAAGGCCGCGCCCTCTTTGTGCATATCGACAAAAATTTCGCCTAAGCGGCCGTCTTCGTACTCGCCGGTTCGGACATAAACCTTGTGACCGCCGACGATGGCCTTCTGCGTGTAACCTTTGCGGCGGTCGGGCAGGCGCTGACGTTCGCGCTCGACGACGCGCTCGATGATGCGTTCGGCCACGATCTCGGCGCGCGAGGTCGCAGGCGCCTGCACCACAGCGGCGACAGTATCGTCATCCTCGTCGCTGTCGTCCTCGATGATGCTCGACGCCAACGGCTGCGATAACTTCGATCCGTCGCGATAGAGCGCGTTAGCCTTCAAGCCCAACTTCCACGACTTCATGTAAGTCTCGGCGCAGTCGGCCACAGTCGCGCTGTTCGGCATGTTGACGGTTTTGGAGATTGCGCCCGAAATGAACGGCTGCGCTGCCGCCATCATGCCGATATGGCTGTCCACCGACAGGAAGCGCTTGCCAATGCGCCCGCAGGGATTGGCGCAATCAAACACCGCCAGATGCTGCGGCGTCAGATGCGGTGCGCCTTCCAGCGTCATGGCGCCGCAGATGTAGGTGTTGGCGGCTTCAATGTAGGCTTTAGAATAGCCAAGGGCTTCGAGCATGTTGAAGCTGATGTCGTTCAACTGCTCATTATTGAAGCCTAGCTTGCTGAGGCAGAACTCGTCGCCCAGCGTATAGCGATTGAACACGAACTTAATATCGAAAGCATCGCCCAGCGCGCTTTCGATAGCCGCCAGCGCCGCCTTGTCAAAACCCCGATCGGCGAGGGACGTCGCATTGATCTCGGGCGCGCCGGTCAACGTCGCGCGGCCTACCGCATACTTCACAACCTCATCGATCTGGCTCGCCGTGTAGCCAAGCGTCTTCATGGCCACCGGCACGATGCGGTTGATAATTTTAAAGTAACCGCCGCCGGCCAGCGTTTTGAACTTCACCAAAGCAAAATCCGGCTCGATGCCGGTCGTGTCGCAATCCATGACGAGGCCGATGGTGCCCGTCGGCGCGACAACCGTAACTTGCGCGTTTCTGAAACCGTGCGCTGTGCCCAATTCCAACGCGCGGTCCCACGCTTGTTTTGCCGCCGCGACCAACGCCGTATCGGGGCAATCGGCGGCGTTCAGCGCCACCGGGCCGACGTGCAAGCCTTCGTAGCCATCACGGTGACCATACGCCGCGTGGCGATGGTTGCGGATCACGCGCAGCATATCGACGCGGTTGGGCAGAAAGCCCGGGAACGCACCGTGCTCTTCCGCCATCTCGGCGGATGTTGTGTAGGCCGTGCCTGTCATCAACGCACTGATCGCCCCGCACATCGCGCGGCCTTCGTTGCTGTCGTAACCGAGGCCGTTGGCCATCAGCAAGCCGCCCAAGTTGGCAAAGCCCAAACCCAGCGTGCGGAACTTGTGCGACAGCTCGGCGATTTCCTTGGATGGGAACTGCGCCATCAGTACCGAGATTTCCAGCGCAATCGTCCACAGCCGCGCTGCGTGTTCAAAACCCGCGACGTCAAACACACCATCATCCTTGCGGAAGGACAACAGATTCAGCGAAGCCAGATTGCACGCCGTATTGTCGAGGAACATGTATTCCGAGCAAGGGTTCGACGCATTTATGCGTCCGCTCTGCGGGCAGGTGTGCCAATCGTTGATGGTGGTATCGAACTGCAAGCCCGGATCGGCGCACTGCCACGAGGCTTCGCCGATACGCTCCCACAACTCACGTGCCTTCAGCGTCTTCACAACTTTACCACCGACGCGGCTCTTCAAATCCCAGTTGCCGTCGCTTTCAACGGCCGCCAGGAAGTCATCGGTCACACGCACGCTGTTATTGGAATTTTGTCCGGCCACCGTCGCATAGGCTTCGGAATCCCAATCGGTATCGAACTCGGGGAAATCGATATGGGTATAGCCCTGGCGCGCGAACTGCAGCGCGCGCTGGATGATGTTGTCCGGCAGCAGCGAGGCGCGCGCGGCTTTGATTTCCTTGCGCAGCTGTTTATTCACAGCCGGATCGAAACGCCCGTCGGTATCGGCGCCGTCCCAACTCCGCACGGCCTTGAAAATCGCATTCAGGTGTTTGCGCGACAGGCGCGAACCCGTCACCAGCGCCGCGACCTTTTGCTCTTCGCGCACTTTCCAATTGATGAAGGCTTCAATGTCGGGGTGATCGGCGTTCAGGATCACCATCTTGGCCGCGCGCCGCGTCGTGCCGCCCGACTTTACCGCGCCCGCCGCGCGGTCGCCGATCTTAAGCCAACTCATTAACCCCGAGGATTGCCCGCCGCCCGAGAGCTTTTCATTCTCCGCGCGCAAGGCCGAAAAATTGGTGCCGGTGCCCGAGCCGTACTTAAACAGCCGCGCCTCACGCACCCACAAATCCATGATGCCGCCTTCGTTCACCAGATCGTCGGCGACAGATTGAATGAAGCAAGCGTGCGGCTGCGGGCGCTCATAGGCGCTGTTCGAGGCCAGCAATTTTCCGCTGCGGTAATCGACATAGAAGTGGCCCTGCGACGGACCATCGATGCCGTAAGCCCAATGCAAGCCGGTGTTGAACCACTGCGGCGAATTCGGCGCGCCCATCTGCGCGGCCAGCATGTAGCGCATCTCGTCGTAGTAAGCGCGCGCATCGACATCGCTGTCGAAGAACCCGGCTTTCCAGCCCCAATAGGTCCACGTTCCGGCGAGGCGGTCGAAGACTTGGCGTGCATCGGTCTCGCCGACGATGCGCTCATTCTCGGGCAGCTCGCGCAGTTCGGCGGTGGCCGCACTTTTGCGCCACAGAAAATCCGGCACGTCGTTCTCGGTGATGGGCATCAGCTTGGCTGGCACACCGGTGCGGCGGAAATACTTCTGCGCCAGAATATCGCAGGCTATCTGCGACCACGCCGCCGGGACATTGACCTCGGCTTGGCGGAAAACGACTGAGCCGTCGGGATTGCGGATTTCACTGGTTTGGCTTTTGAAGGCAATGCCGTCGTAGGCAGATTTTCCCTCGGTGGTGAAATGCCGCGTAACGCGCATGTCCGAAAACCCCGACCTAAGCCAACAATTCAATGGCACCGAAGTTCACGCCAAAAACCAACCGCCCCGGCCCGTATCGCTACGGGTCACGCTAACGGCTTGGTTTTCCAAGCTTTTTCCCTCGGTCCCTCTATCTGGACCCCATATCTAGTAGATAACGTCCAGATGACCGCTAGATTACGGAAGGGGGACGCAATGGGCAATAAGTATTGTGTTACAAACGCCTACGTACCCACTGAATCTAGTGGATAGGTGGGCCGCTCAGGACGGCCAATCCGTGCCGGGTACGTAGTTACGGTGGTACCTGGCACGGATTGGTCGCTGCTCAGTATTTGACATAAACTTCATTAAGTGACATATATAAATATATATGTCATTTTGGAGTTGCTATGTCGACGAAAGGCCGCATCAACGCCCAGGGGCGTATCGTTATCCCAGCCGCCGCCCGCGAAGCTGCCGGTTTGGCCGACGGTGACGAAGTTCTGTTTGAAGTCATGGGCAAGGGCGAATTGAGACTGCGCAGCAAAGGCCAAGCCATCGCCCGCGCGCAGCAAATCGTCGGCGATGCCATCGCGCCACATCGTAACCTCGCTGACGAACTTATCGCCGAACGCCGCAGGGACGCGGAGAAGGAATAGGCATGCCCGCCGAAGACCTTGTCGTCGACGCCTCGGCGGTGCTCGCACTGCTGCAAAACGAACCTTTCCGCAATTTTGACCCGGAACGCATCATTGGTGCCCGCATCAGCACGGTGAACCTCTGCGAAGTTCTCAGCAAACTTCAAACGGCGGGATTATCGGAAGTGGACGCAGATCGCGCCGTATCTCTGCTCGATCTTCGGCTCGTCGACTTCGATGCGGCGCATGCCAAAACAACCGCACGGCTGGCACCGCTCACAAAAGCAGCCGGATTATCACTGGGTGATCGGGCGTGCCTCGCAACAGGTAAAATTTTGAATGCTGCGGTCGTTACGGCGGATAAGGCTTGGAGCAGCGTGAATGTTCAGGCCGAAGTGATCTTCACGCGCTAATATCTGTCACCTCTGCGGCCTCAATCCGGAGTTTTTGCCCGGATTTGCGCCAAAAACCCCGTCTTTCCAGGACTTTACCGAACGGCGGAAACTCGCCATAGTGCGGCACAGCAATTGGCCCTAAAATCAGGCATGTCGGTTCGTCCACGGAGTTGATCTGCAATGAGTTTCGGCACCTGGCTTCACACCAAGCTGCACGGCATCATCGTCGGCGAGGACGACTACGGCAACGTCTACTACAAGTCCAATAAGATGCGCGGCACGCGCCAAGAGCGCTGGGTGATCTATAAGGGCGAGCCGGAAGCCTCCAAGGTGCCGCCCGAGTGGCATTCCTGGCTCCATCATACCACCGACGAACCGCTCACCAGCGCGAAACGCGCTTGGCAGAAACCACACCTGCCCAATCTCACCGGCACGGCGCAAGCCTACATGCCGCCCGGCGCCGATCAGCGCGGCGGCCAGCGTGCGAAAGCGGCCGACGATTATCAGGCTTGGTCGCCGGAGGCGTAAGTTTCCGTGATCGGTCAGGCGAGCCCCGTACAAGAGTCCGTTTCGCTCTCCAAGACCGAGCGTCATGAGTATATTGTCGGCATCGCCGTGGCCGTTGTACTGGCACTGATTTTGACGGTTACCGCCTTGGCCAATCGCGGCGCCGCTAAAATCGCGGCAGAAGGCTTCACATTGACTGCGGCGTTCCGGCGCGCAGACGGCGTCCACATCGGCAGTCCGGTGCGCGTCGCGGGCGTGAAGATCGGCACAGTGTCGGCGGCCACGCTCGGCGGCAACCAACAGGCTGTTCTGACGTTACGTCTGAATGCACCCCTGGAATTACCGAGCGATACCGCTGCCGTGGTTGAAACCGACGGCCTTTTCGGCACCAAATATATCGAGCTGCGTCCGGGCGGCGAGGAAGAGATTTTGAAATCCGGCGCGCGCATGAATTACACACAAGATTCCGTGATCCTTGAGGATCTTATTGGCCTCGTGATCCAGCGCGCGAAAGACGCCCGCGCGACCGCTCCTACCAGCCAGCAGGCCCCATGAAACGCAATCCGATTGAAACCGTCCTGGGCGCTGTGGTGCTGCTTGTCGCCGCCATGTTCCTTGTCTTCGCCTATTCCATCGCCGACCTGAAAGCGGTGACGGGTTACGATGTGACGGCGACGTTCCTCAAGGTCGGCGGGCTAGAGCGCGGCAGTGACGTGCGCATTAGCGGCATTACCGTCGGCACCATCACCGGCCAGGGGCTCGATCCCACGAGCTTCCAAGCCAAAGTCACTATGTCGATCCAGCCGGGTGTCACGCTGCCCACAGACACCGAAGCCTCCATCGTCGGCGATGGTTTGCTCGGCGGTAAATATGTGAACCTGATTCCGGGCCGGGCGACCGATAAGATCCAGGCCGGCGGCGTCATCGCCAGAACCCGCGATTACCAATCGTTGGAAGATCTGGTCGGCGAAATCATTTTCCTCGCCACCAACAACGATTCTAAAGCCGCGACACCGGCGCCCGCACAGTGAACGACGTGAAGAAGCTTTTCTTTATTGCCGCACTGCTGATCGCGGCGCCCGCCGCAGCCACCGACATTCCGATGGATACCATTGTGCTCGGTGGGCTCGATAAGGTTGCTGCGCGCGTCAATACCATTACCGGCACGGTCGGTTCGCCCGTGACCTTCGGTACGCTGGAAATTATCGCCAAGACCTGCGTTACGCGCCCGCCCGAGGAAACCCCGGAAAACGCGGCGTTTGTTGAGATCTACGAACTCCAGGACAAAAAAGAAAAGCGCAAGGTTTTCAGCGGCTGGATGTTTGCATCCTCACCGGCGCTCTCGGCCCTCGATCACCCGGTTTACGATGTCTGGGTGTTGCGCTGTGAAAGCAGCACGGCCTCTAAATCCCCTTGAGATAACGGCTCGCCGAACGTTGCACGTTGCGTCAACGCCTCGCGCAATTGCGCGAGATATTCCTGCTGGCTGATCTCGATGGCGCCGAAGCGTTTCAGATGATCGGTGATGAATTGCGTATCCAGCAGCGTATAGCCGCCGACCTTTAATATCGCCGCCAGATGCGTCAGCGCGATTTTCGACGCATCGGTCTCGCGGCTGAACATGCTTTCGCCGAAGAAGGCCGAGCCCATGGCCAGGCCGTACAATCCACCCACCAAATCGTCGTGCCGCCATACCTCGATGCTATGCGCCGCACCGGCGGCGTGCAGTTCGCCGAACAACTCGATGATGCGGTCGTTGATCCAGGTGTCGGCGCGGCCCTCGGCTGCCTCCGCGCAGCCCGCCAAGACACTATGAAAGTCGTGGTTGACCGTGATGGTGAATTTATCTTGCCGCATGCGTTTGCGTAACGAGCGGGGGAGGTGGAATTGATCCAGCGGCAGCACGCCGCGCAGTTTTGGCTGCACCCAGAAAACGTCGGTGTCGCCGCGCGACTTAGCCATCGGGAAAACCCCGTAGGCATAAGCTTTAAGAACAAGATCGGCGGTGATTTCGGTCAAGGAGCGCGCCCCCTCGACAATCCGGCGCCTACTTCTTGTCGCCCTACTTCTTGTCGTCTGAGCTGTTGGCGATGAATTCCTCGAGCCAACGGATGTCGTAATCGCCGTTGATAATCGCCGGCTCGTTCAACACGGCCTGATGCAACGGAATGGACGTGTCGATTCCGTCGATAACATACTCGTGTAAGGCCCTGCGCATACGCATCAGGCATTCGTGACGGGTGCTCCCCTGCACGATTAACTTGGCGATCAGACTATCGTAATGCGGCGGGATTTTGAAGCCCGAGAAAAGCCCGGAATCGACACGAACCCGGCGGCCGCCCGGCGCGTGATATCCGGTAATCAAACCCGGCGAAGGTGCAAAGGTGCGCGGGTTCTCGGCATTGATGCGGCACTCCATCGAGAAGCCTTCGAAGGTGACGTCTTTCTGGCTGAAGCCCAGTTCCAACCCGGCGGCAACGCGGATCTGTTCGCGCACGAGGTCGAGGCCGGTGACCATTTCCGTCACCGGATGCTCCACCTGCAGGCGGGTATTCATTTCGATGAAATAAAACTTCCCGTCTTCGTACAAAAACTCGACGGTTCCGGCGTTGTCATAGCCCAGCGTGCGCATGGCCTTGCACACCACTTCGCCGATCTCATCACGCTGACCGGCGTTGAGGGCGGGCGAGGGGGTTTCTTCGAAGATTTTTTGGTGGCGGCGCTGCAGCGAACAATCGCGCTCGCCCAAATGCACGACGTTGCCGTGTTTGTCGCCCAGCACCTGAATTTCGATGTGGCGCGGGCGGCCGAGGTATTTTTCCATATAAACTTCGCCGTTGCCGAACGCGGCTTTGGCTTCAGTCCCGGCCGTCGTGAAAGCCTCGCGCACCTGATCGCGGTTCTGCGCGACCTTCATGCCGCGTCCACCGCCGCCGGCCGAGGCTTTGATCAGCACCGGATAGCCGATGCTGTCGGCCATCGCGACCGCCGCGTCTTCGTTTTCTACCGCGCCGTCCGAACCGGGCACTACTGGAATGCCCGCGGCTTTCGCGGTCTTCTTCGCCATCACCTTATCGCCCATGGTGCGAATATGGATCGGCGAGGGGCCGATGAAGGTAATGCTGTGATCGGCCACCATTTCGGCGAACTCGGCGTTCTCCGACAGGAAGCCGTAACCGGGATGAATCGCGTCGGAATGGGTAATGATCGCAGCGGAAATAATCGCCGCTTTGTTCAGATAGCTTTCGCGCGCGGACGGCGGGCCGATGCAGACGGACTCATCCGCCAAGCGCACATGCATGGCCTCGGAATCCGCCGTCGAGTGAACGGCGACGGTCTTAATGCCCATTTCGCGGCACGCGCGCTGAACACGAAGCGCGATTTCGCCGCGATTGGCGATGAGAACCTTTTCGAACATTTATTCAACGATGCAGAGGGGCTCGCCGTATTCGACCGGCGATCCGCTCTCGACCAGAATTTTCACGATCTTGCCGCTGCGCGGCGCTTTCACCGGATTGAAGGTTTTCATGGCTTCGATCAGGCACAAGGTCTGCCCTTCGGTGACGCTGTCGCCGACTTTAATAAACGGCGTGGCGCCGGGTTCCGGCAACAGATAAGCCACGCCGACCATCGGCGACTTCACCGTGCCGGGATGGCTGACAGGATCGAGCGGCTTGGCGGCCACGGCTTCGGCAACCGGCGCCTGCGCATAAACCGGCGCGCCGCCGCTGATAACGCCTTGCGCCGTCTGGCGCGCCACACGGATGCGCACGCCCGCCGCTTCGTATTCCACTTCCGTCAGGCCGGTTTCGTTGAGAACACCGGCCAGCTGACGCACCATATCGCTGTCGATTTTGCCAGTCGTTTTAGAAGGTGTCGACTTAGAAGGCGCCGATTTAGGAGGCGCGGTTTGCGCCGCGACTTTTTTCGCAGCATCTTTTTGCACCGGAGCTTTGTCGGCGCTCTTCGCTACAGATGCTTTAGGCGCTGCTTTAGCTGCTGTCTTAGCCGGCGCTACTTTGGGTGATGTCGCTTTGGGTGTCGGTTTCTTGGATTTGCTCACGAGGATTTTGCCTGTTTGAGAATATGCGCCATGGCGTCTAGCGCCAGTTCGTAGCCTTGCGCGCCGAAACCGCAGATCACACCCGCTGCCGCGCGCGACACGAAGGAGTGATGGCGGAATTCTTCACGCTTATAAATATTGGAAAGATGCACTTCGATCACCGGCAACCCACATGCCAGCAAGGCATCCAGGATCGCCACCGATGTATGCGTATACGCAGCGGCATTAATGACAATGCCTTGGGCGCTGCCGCGCGCGGCTTGAATCCACGACACCAGTTCGCCTTCTTCGTTGCTCTGGCGGAAGTCGGCCTCAAGGCCGTGCAGTTTCGCGCGCGCAGCCGACAGCGCGCGGATGTCGTCCAGCGACGTCCGCCCATAAATGTCCGGCTCCCGCTGCCCCAAGAGATTGAGGTTCGGGCCGTTGAGAACGAGGATAACGCCGCTCACGCTGGCTACTCCAATCCACCCTGTTCGGCCCCGCGCCAATGGTACAATTCACTGGTTGCGGGGCGGTGACAGGGATATACCACCCCCGGCCCCAGGGCAACCCGCTCGTTGCCTGGGTCCAAGCTAAAAAAGTGTTTAGGCACTAGGACTTGTTGCAACAATCGGCCCCCCATCCCATACTTACGGGGCTAGGTTTTATCGCTTAATATCAGCCGAGACGGCGCGTTTTTATGCAGATTGTTTTGAACGGTGAACCCCGGGCCCTGGCGGCAGGTTTGTCCGTGGCGGGCCTGCTCAAGGAACTGGGCATCGACGGCCGCAAGGTCGCGGTCGAGCGCAACCTCGAGATCGTCCCCAAGTCGGCCTTCGAGACCACGGCCCTGGACGACGGCGACCGGCTGGAAATTGTGCACTTTATTGGTGGCGGTTAGGGCGTGTTCCGGAAAAGTGTGAGCGGTTTTCCGATAAGAACATGCCCAAAAATAAAACAGCCCTAAACGCGGTTTTGGGTTCACAGGCACACGTAATTAATAGGCGGCAGGTATGGACGGGAACGCAAAGGTCGGTGAAGACTTCTTCCAGGTCGCGGGACTTCGGTTCCAGTCGCGCCTGTTGGTCGGCACCGGCAAATACAAAGACTTCACCGAAACCGCCCAGGCCATCGAAGCCACGGGCGCCGAGATCGTCACCGTGGCTGTCAGGCGGGTCAATATCTCCGACCCCAAACAGCCCATGCTGATGGATTTCGTCGACCCCAAAAAATACACCTATTTGCCCAACACCGCCGGTTGCTACACCGCACAGGACGCCGTGCGCACATTACGTCTGGCGCGCGAAGCGGGCGGCTGGAACCTCGTGAAGCTCGAAGTGCTCGGCGACCAGAAGACCCTCTACCCCGACGTCACCGAAACCCTCGAAGCCGCCAAGGCGCTGATCAAGGACGGCTTCGACGTCATGGTCTACACCAGCGACGATCCCATCATCGCCAAGAAGCTCGAAGACCTCGGCTGCTGCGCCATCATGCCCTTGGCCGCGCCGATCGGCTCGGGCCTCGGCGTGCAGAACCCCGTCAACATCCGCCTCATCATCGAAGCCGCCAAAGTGCCGGTGCTGGTCGACGCCGGCGTCGGCACCGCCTCCGATGCCGCCATCGCCATGGAACTCGGCTGCGACGGCGTGCTCATGAACACCGCCATCGCCGCCGCGAAAGATCCTATCAAAATGGCGAAGGCCATGAAGCTCGCGGTGGAAGCAGGACGCCTTGCGTATCTCGCGGGACGCATGCCGCGGAAATTATACGCCGATCCATCAAGCCCGCTGGGTGGGCTGATTTAGGATACTCGGTCTCTCAACCATGTTGGAGGCGACATGCTGAAAAAACGCAAACTGGGCCGCGCGGGACTGGAAGTCTCGGAGTTGGGCTTGGGCTGTATGAGCATGAGCTTCGCTTACGGCCCAACGGGTGAGGAAAAAGACGCGATCGCCACAGTTCATCGTGCGCTCGATATCGGTGTGACATTCTTCGATACCGCTGAAGTCTATGGGCCTTATCGTAACGAGGAATTGTTGGGCCGCGCGCTTAAAGGGCGGTTCAAGGATATCGTCATCGCCACCAAGTTCGGTTTCCGCATTGTCGATGGCAAGATGTCGGGCCTGGACAGCAGCGAGAAGAATATCCGCAAGGTGGTCGATGAATCGCTGCACCGCCTCGGCACCGATCATATCGACCTTCTGTACCAGCACCGCGTCGATCCGACTGTGCCCATCGAAGACGTCGTTGGCGTTATGGCCGATCTGATTCGCGCAGGCAAAGTCCGCTATCTCGGCTTATCGGAAGCCAGCGCCCGCACCATTCGCCGCGCCAATGCTGTGCACCCGATTTCGGCGCTGCAAAGCGAGCACTCGTTGTGGGAGCGCGGGCTGGAAGCCGAGATCATTCCGACGCTGCGCGAACTCGGGATCGGACTTGTCCCTTTCAGCCCCCTGGGTCGCGGCTTTCTCACCGGCAATATGAAACGTCCCGAAGAACTCGATGCCACCGATATGCGGCGTAATCAGCCGCGCCTCCAAGCCGAACATTTCGATGCCAACTTCCAGGCCGTGCAAGTTGTCAGCGCGGTCGCGCAGCGCCTGAACGCGGCGCCCGGGCAGGTGGCATTGGCGTGGGTTCTGCAAAAAGGCGAAGACTTCGTTCCCATCCCCGGAACCAAGCGCGTTAAATATCTCGAGGAAAACGTCGGCGCGGCAAACGTCACACTCAGCACCGCCGATATGGCGCTCCTGGACGAAGCGCTAAAGCCCGGCACCATCGCCGGCCCGCGTTATGCGCCTGAGAATATGGTGATGGTGGATCGCACGTAAGTCGATAGTTGGTGCGAGAATTGATCGGTACCAGGTACGGATTGTTTACTCGTGAATCCGTACCAGGTACGGATTTAATCGCCGATCTCCACACAAATCTTCCCAAAGTGCGCCCCAGATTCCTCATGCCGAAACGCCGCCGCAAGCTCCGCCAGCTTGAAGCTGCGATCAATCACCGGCCGCAACCCCGTCGCATCAATCGCGCGGACAAAATCTTGCTGGTGACGGCGGTTGCCGACGACAATGCCTTGCAGCTTCACTTGCTTGACCATCATCGCGGCCGTCGGCACTTCGCCGCCGAACCCCGTCAACACACCGATCAGTGAGATATGCCCGCCGTTGCGCACGGCGGTGATGGATTGCGCCAGCGTGCCCGGACCGCCGACTTCAATCACGTGATCGACGCCGCGCCCACCCGTCAAGGTCTGCACGGTGGTGCCCCACGCAGGGTCCGTCTTGTAATTGATCGTGTGATCCGCGCCCAAGGCGCTCAGCCGTTTGAGTTTCTCGTCTTTCGATGACGTCGCGATAACCGTCGCCCCCATCGCCTTAGCAATCTGCAACGCAAAGATCGAAACCCCGCCGGTACCCAGCACCAGCACGCTGTCGCCGGCCTTAAGTCCGCCGTCGACAATCAACGCCCGCCACGCGGTAAGACCCGCAGTAGTCAGCGTTGCCGCCTCTGCATGCGAGTAGCCGCGCGGGGCATGCGTGAAATACGCAGTTGGACGCACCACTACCGGCTGTGCGTATCCATCCACGCCGTCGCCGGGCACGGTCAAGAAGTCGGCAGTCGTCGGCGCGCCGTCTAACCATTCCGGGAAGAAGCACGAGACCACAGCGTCGCCAACCTTGAATTCGGTGACGCCGTCGCCGACAGCCTCGACAACACCGCCGCCATCGGACAACGGAATACGCCCCGCGAATTTCTGATCGTTATTGTTGGCGACGATATAGTCATGGAAATTGAGCGAACTCGCATGAATCCGCACCCGCACTTCGCCCGCCCGCGGCTGGCCCGGATCGGGAAGCTCCGCGATCGCGATGCCGTTCAGTCCCCGCGCGGGGTCAAGCCGAATGCCTTTCATATTAAGCGTCCGCGCGCAGCAGCAGCGTGCCGTCGTTGCCGCCTGTGAAAAGTTCGGCGTACGTCGTCGGCAGTTTCTTGAACCCTTCACGCACGTCGGCCTTGTAGGCGAACTTGCCGTCTTTGACCCATTGTTGCAGGTCCGCCAGGGCTTCCGGGCGATGCGCCATGAGATCCGAGACGAGGAATCCCTGAACGCGCAGTCTTTGGCTTATCAGTCGGAACATATCGCGCGGCCCCACGGCCGGGCCCGGCGTATTGTATTGCGAGATTTGCCCGCAGAGCGCGACGCGCCCGTGCAAGGCCATCTGATCGATCACGTCCTGCATGATGACGCCGCCGACGTTGTCGAAGAAAACGTCGACACCTTTCGGCGCCAATGCCTTCAAACGCTCCGCGACGTTTTCGTTTTTATAGTCGATGGCTTCCACGTGGCAGACTTCGCGCAGCCATTTACATTTCTCCGGACCGCCTGCGATGCCGATGACCTTGCAGCCTTTGAGGCGCGCGGTTTGCACAACCGTCGCACCGGTCGAACCGGCCGCGCCCGTCACAACCACTGTTTCGCCAGCTTTCGGTAGGCCGACCTTCATCAAGCCCAAGTAACCCGTCATCGCATTGCCGCCGAAAACACTCAGCGCCTGGATCAGGTCGACACCTTCGGGCAGCGGCGAAACCGTCATGCGCTCGCCTTTAATCAGCGTAAAGTCTTCCCATGCCGTCAGTCCCGACACGCGCGTGCCGACTGGCAGCGCCGGGTTCGCGCTCTTGATGACTTCGCCTGCCGCAACCGCCGTCACCGGCGCGCCCAACGGAATCGGCGGAAAGTATTCCGAGTCCGCATTCATCCACGTGCGCTGCGCCGGGATCAGCGAAAACATCTGGTTGCGCACCAACACATCGCCGGTCTGCAGCGGCGCATCGGCCAGGGGCGTTTCGCGATACTCAAAATTGGCGGCGCTCACCATGCCTTGCGGACGGCTAGTGAAAATCCATTGGCGATTTGTCGTCATGACGGGCTCCCCGATGCTGTGAAAGTGTGACGCGGGTAGATGTACGAGGTCAGCTTGGCAAGGTCAAACGCGGGGCGGGTTGCATTGCACAAATCACTAATCTGGTGCGCATTCTGAGCGTAATTTCGTCTGTACGTCGGTTCAGCACTTCACCGATCTCTTGACTCGAACCCTCAAAAATATAGACCAGAATGATCTGCTGAAATTGGTGGTCGAAAACAGGCGGCTATAGGGCCGCTCTTTTGCATGCGCCTCTGACCACTGGTCAATGCAAGCCCTTGATCTCGCACAATGTGGTCTGACCACCCCAGGAGCGCGAAGGGTGGCCACATCGATGCTAGGCAGGAATTGCCGAGATGTGGACGGATCGGCCCTCAAAGATGCCCATTAAGCGCGGGCGCAAAACACTAAGTCTTTGATTATCAACGCATCGCCCAATGGCACAGGCCTTGCTTCTGAATGCCTGAACGCCCGTGGTGCGTGCCGCGCAATCGGTACGTCTAGGGGCTAACGAAATAACGGAGTGAAGGCGATGAGCCCCCAAGGAACTTTCAATACTGCTGTGCAAGCGATGCTGTCGCAGTCGCAGTTTTTGTCGAATATCGGCACGAACATCGCGAACGTGAGCACCACAGGGTACAAAGCCCAGGACACGCACTTCCAGACGCTGCTGAATCACATTCAGCCGACCGATAAGCGTTTCTTCAGCGTCAACACATTCGATTTCCGCCAGGTGGACAAACAAGGCACCATCGCCACCACAAACCGCACGCTCGATCTCGCGGTCAACGGCCGCGGATTCTTCGTCACGAATAGCTCTATCGACGGCAGCGCAGGCTTTTCGTACACGCGCGATGGCGCGTTCTTCGGCAAGGCCGAGCAGCTCACCACCGATAGCGACAACGACGGCACGCTCGATCAAGGCACGCTGCTGACCACCGCCGACGGTTCTTATGTCTACGGCTGGAAAGCGAACGATGACGGCACCTTCACGCAAGCCGACTCTCTCGGATCGCTGGTTCCGGTGCAGTACAACAACAATGCGATTTTCCCGTTCAAGCCCAACACAGGCATTCAGCTGCAGGCGAACCTGTCGGCCGGCGCCAACGGCCGCCAGAACGTCGGTCTGCCGTTCGTCGATCAGGCAGGCAATTCGCGCTCCATGACCATCGGCTTCAACGCCTCGATCACCGGCGAGTGGACGTTGGACATGAACTCTTACGGCGCGGACAACCAGCCGGTCGATGTGACGTTCGATCCGCCGACGGTTCAGTTCGGCGGCAACGGCAAACTCACCTCGCCGTCCGACGGCATTCTCAATGTCACAGTCAATGATCCGGCCGGCCCGCAGTCTTTCACGGTCGATATTAAAAAGATGACCTTGTTTGCAGACGAAGGACGGCTGACCATGGTTGGGGTCGATCAGGACGGCTATGTCAACGGCCGCCTCGATAAATCATATTTTACAAAAGACGGTGTTCTCGTCGGAAGCTACACCAACGGCGAGGTCAAGAACCTCTTTAAATTGCCGCTCGCGAACTTTGCCGCTGACCATTTTCTTGAAGCCAAGCCCGGCAATATCTTTGTGCAGACGCAGGAATCCGGCGCTTTGATGCTGAAGGGGCTGGGCGATCCGACCGGCACGACCAAAATCGTCGCCGGCGCGCTGGAACAATCCAACGTCGATCTGACGGACCAGTTCTCGAAAATGATCATTACGCAGCGCGCCTATTCCAGCGCCGCGAAAGTACTCACCACCGCCGACGAAATGACTATGGCGGCGCGCGATCTAAAACGCTAAGCGGCGTTCGAGCGCCGCATCAGTAACTTTTCGCGATAGACGTCATAGATCGTCACACCCGCCGCGGCCGCGATTTCCTTCGCGGACATGGCGGTTTCCGTCAACAGTACACGGACGAACTCGGGCCGCGCGCGCCACGAGCCGCGTTTCTTTGGGCGCGCATACATAGTTGCGCGCGCTTTGGCGATGCGTTGCTCTTTGAGACGCTCCTCGGCGTCGAGGCCGCGACTTATCGCTTCGGCCATGGCGTCGACGTGGCGCTTCTTTTCGGCCGCGGCGCGCTCGTTGTCGGTGCGATACGTGTGAGTTTGCTGCGCGGGGCGCGGCGGCGCTTGCCACCACGTTCCCAGATTTTCCGGGTTTGCCGCGCCGAAGTCCGCGTGAAAACCGCTTGGGCGGTGCGGACGCTGGTTGGGCGGCGGCGGCGGCGCGTCGACGGCATCGGCCATGCCCGCGGCTTCGCGCAAGCTCATGCGGTGACTGGCGGCAAGGCGTGTTGCCGCGCTCATGGCAGCGTCGCGCTCGCCGCTATAGGTCGTGGAATTCGCCACTTCCAGCAGCTTGCGGAATCGCAAACGCTCTTTGGCTGTAAAACCCTTCTCGGTCTCGGTCATCGTGCGCCTTACTTCGGAGTTTTACTTCTTGCGTGCGTCGGCGATCATTTTGAGAAGGTCTTCTTTCTCGATCGCACCCGGCACGAATTCGTCGCCAATAAACATCGCGGGCGTGCCGTCGATGCCGAAAGCCTGAGCAAGTTCGTGATTCTTCTTGAGGATAGCTGTGATTTCAGGCGCCCTCATGTCTTCCCGGAGCTTTGGAAGATCGAGACCGGTTTCCAAAGCCACCTTCATGATTGCGTCGTTGCTCAGCTGTCCTTTATATCCGAGCAGCGCGAAATGGAACGCGGTGTATTTGCCCTGCTTCATGGCGGCGAGCGCGGCTTGCGATGCGACCGCCGAGGAGGGGCCCAGGATCGGATATTCTTTCATCACCACGCGAAGCTTGGGGTCGGCTTTGGCGACTTCCATGAGCGTGGGGAAGAAATGTTTGCAGTAGCCGCAGTTGTAATCGAAGAGCTCGACAAGGGTGACGTCGCCGTTGGGATTGGCGATGACGGTGCCTTCGGGCGGATTGAACAATTCTTCCTTACGCGAGGCCAGCACGTCGGCGCGTTTCGCGCCCTTTGCCTTTTCCTGTTTCGCCTGCAGAATCTCGATGGCTTCCGGCAGGATTTCCGGGTTTTCCAGAATGTACGAGCGAATGAGTTTCTTGATCTCTTCCTTTTGGGCTGGCGACAGCGCGCTTTGGTCGGCGGCGGCGGCGGGTTGAGCCCCGGCCAGCGCGACACATAAGCCCAGCATGATCATGAAAGCGATGCGCGGCATGGGGACGTTCCTTTTCAGAGAGGATAGCGTAGGTGGCTCTAACGGCGCTTATCCCGCATCTCGCGGAGATAGTTTTGCGCCAGGACCTTTATATCCTGTAGGCGATACCAAGTCGGCGTGTCTTTTTCGAGCAATTTCTCGGCTTGGTTACTGTAACGGGCCACATCTCCGAATTCGCCCGTCAGAATCGCCCGTTCCGCGGCGGCATAGGCCGAAAGGCCGGTTTGGCCGTTTTGGGCATAAGACCTAGCCAACATGTCCCAGGTATCGGGGCTATCGGGTTTGATAGCAAGGGCGCGTTTGAGGGCGGCCTGGCCCTCGGCAGCGTATTCGGGCTTGCCGCTTTCGACGGTGGCGTGGGCGTAAGAGGTCAGGATTTCGGGTGCGTCGGGCAAATAACGGATGGCTTCGCGGTAGGCGACAATCGCCTCCTCGACATGGCTGCGGCTCTTTTCCATGTCGCCTTTGATCTGCCAGAAGTACGGATCTTGCGGCGCGTCTTTGAGGAGGCTTTCCACCAGCGGAAAGGCTTCCTTGAACTGTCCGCGGCGATAATAGGCGATGGTGCGAGCGTAGCGGCCCTCGATGCTTTTGTCCGAGGCCGGGTAGCGCTGCAGCGTCGTGATTTGCGGTTTCAGGAAGGCAAACAACTTCGCCAGCATGCGCCGGTGCTGCCGCTCCAGGTCTGGATCGAGCTGTACGTTTGTATAAGGCGACGAAGCCATCGCCGATTGAATCGCGTCCATGCGGTTGGAATTCAGCGGGTGAGTGCGGATGTACGGGTCGCGGTTGTCGGTGATCATGCGTTCTTCGCCCGCGAGGCGCTGGAAAAAGTTGTAAAGGCCCTGCGCCGACTGATGGGTATCGGCGAGCGTTTTAAGCGCAAACTGGTCGGCGCGGGCTTCCTGGCCCCGACTGAAACTGAGGAACTCGCCAATGGCGGCGCGCTGGCCGCCCATCATGACGGCCATGCCGACCTCAGGGTTTCCGCTCGCGATGCCGGCTGCGACGCCGAGCAACGTCGACAGAAGCGAGATCGTCGTCGCACCCGCGAGATCGCTCGCTACCAGAACCACGTGCCCGGCGGCGATGTGGCCGAATTCGTGGGCCATGACGCCGATGACTTCATTCGAGTTCTTCGCGCGCAGCAGCAGCCCGGTGTGGAAATAGACATTGTTGCCCTGTGTCGCGAAGGCATTCATGCTGTCGTCCACGACCATGTGAATAGCAATATTCTCGGGCGCAATGCCGGCATCGAGCAGCAACGGGCGGGCATAGGCATTCAAGGTTGCACCGATTTCGGTGTCGTCGAGCACCGTGCCGATACTGAAGTCTTGCGCCTGCGCGACCCCGCTTGTACCAATCGTCAAGGCGACTAAAGACGCCGTGATCCAGAGATGGGCGGTGCGGAATTTCGGTAAACGCGGTACGGCGGAAACGCTATGGGTCACGGGACTTCATTGGTGAAGGTTGAACATTGCGCGGCTGAACCGTCCTCCCGGTCCGCCGCCCTCCTGGATGCCGCCGGATTATGGCATTTTCCGGCATGGTCCCGACGCCTTTTTTCGGGCTCTGTCGTGGTTGTAATGAGTGCGTTACTAGCCGGATGTGGCGAATTGCCCGACATAAAACTGCAATTCGGGGCCGGTGATTCGAAGCCGGACCGGCGCTTTGTCGGCCTGTTGGCGGCGGACGAGCCCGAAGCCGCTGTCGTCGGGCAGAAAATCTTCCAGTCCGCGGGCAACGCCGCCGACGTTGCCGTGGCATTGGGTTTTGCACTGGCCGTCACATTGCCGTCGTCTGCCGGATTGGGCGGCGGTGGTGCGTGTATCGTGCATGATGCCATCAGTGGAACAACCGAGGCGCTCGACTTCACGGCGCGAGCCTCGGCCGACGACGGCGCTGCGCGGTTCCGCGCGGCGATACCGGCGCTGGCGCGCGGTCTGCTCGCGCTGCATGCCAAATACGGCAAGTTGCCGTGGGCGCAGGTTGTAGCGCCGGCGGAAAATCTGGCGCGCTTCGGCCATCCTGTGTCGCGGGCTTTTGCGCGTGATCTTGCGGGCGACGGTGAAGCGCTGACGAATGATCCCAACGCACTCAAAGCCTTCATGACGCCGCGCCGCCAGATGCTGCAAGCCGGCAATGGATTGAAGCAAGCCGATCTCGCCATCATTCTGAGCCGCATCCGCGCGCGCGGTGCGAATGATTTGAATACGGGGATGCTGGGCAGCGAAGTGGAAGGCGCGATTGCCGCCGCAGGTCGTGTCATTACCGCCAATGATTTGCGCGATTTTGTACCGCAATGGAGTGCGCCGGCGGGTGTGGATGAAGGCACGACGCGCATATATGCGCTGACGACAAAAATGGCGGGCGGCGACTTCCTGAAAGCGTTCGCAAAGCCAACACCTGTCACAACCACCGCAGCCGTACCATCGGGCGCAACCAGCTTCGTTGTCGAAGATTCTACCGGCAGTGCGGTGGCGTGCGCGCTGAGTATGGGCAAACCCTTTGGTCTCGGCATCATGCCCTCCGGCGTTGGATTTTTGTTGGCGCCCGCGCCCGATGCACCCGGCGCGGACACGCAAACCTTGGCGCCTGTGATTGCGATCAATCATGAGAAAAACGAATTCATGTTCGCGCTGTCGGCGGCCGGACCTGGCGCCGTGGCGCGCGCGGCGGCTGTGACGCGTGCCGTCGTCGATGGCCGCACGGCCGCCGAAGCGATGCCCTTTCCGGACAAGTTCGAGGCGCGCTCCGGCCTCGTCAACGCGCTGACCTGCAATACCGACGCGAAGAACGTTGTCCGCTGCGAAGTGAAAAACGATCCGCGCAGCGCCGGATACATGCTCGCTATTGAGCGGAGGCGATAAGCATGGCGATTAAAATCGCGCAGCGCGGATTGGTTCCTCCCTTTATGGTGATGGATGTCATGCGCGATGCCGCCGCGTTGGAGGCAGCAGGACGCAGCATCATTCACCTGGAAGTCGGGCAGCCTTCGACGGGAATCCCAAAAGCCGCCGCGCAAAAGGTTGCGCAGATTTTGGGTGGCGATCCTTTGGGCTACACAGTTGCGGGTGGACTGCCGGTGTTGTGCGGGCGCATCGCCGAGCATTACCGCGACATGTACGGGGTCGATGTTTCGCCCGATCGTATTTTTGCTACCACGGGATCTTCGGGTGGCTTCATCCTCGCATTCCTGAGTGCCTTTGAAGTCGGCGACCGTGTGGCGTTGGCGGCGCCGGGGTATCCGGCCTACCGTCATATTCTTACCAGTCTCGGCATCGTGCCGGAGTTGATCCAAGTCGACGGCGCGACGCACTACCAGCCGACCGTCGATCACTTGAAGAAAATGTCCAAGCTGCCGGACGGGCTCATTCTCGCAAGCCCCGCCAACCCCACGGGCTCGGTGGTGCCGCCCGACGAATTCCGCGCGCTGGTGGATTTCTGCGACCGGCACGGCGTCCGCCTTGTGTCCGATGAAATTTATCACGGCATCACCTATGGCGCGAAAGCCACGACCGCGGTGGGCTTGTCCGAGAGCGTGTATGTGGTGAACAGCTTTTCGAAATATTTCAGCATGACCGGATGGCGGCTGGGGTGGCTCGTGGTGCCGCCCGATCTCAAGCGCCCGGTGGAATGTCTGGCGCAAAACCTCTTCATCTCGCCGCCCGCCGTCTCGCAGCACGGCGGCATCGCGGTATTCGATTGCGGCGACGAGTTGGATGCCAACGTCGCGCGCTATGCGCGCAACCGCGATGTCTTGTTGCGGCGTTTGCCCGAAAGCGGCTTCGAGCGTTTCGCGCCGGCTGACGGCGCATTTTATATTTATGCGGATGCGTCCGACTTTGGCGAGTATTCGCCGACGCTGTGCAAACGCATTCTCAACGAGGCCGGTGTCGCGACGACGCCCGGCGTGGACTTCGATACCTTCGTCGGCCACCGCTTTGTGCGGTTTTCCTTTGCCGGATCGACCGAGGATATGGAAGAGGCGTGTACGCGCCTCGCGAAGTGGCGGGCAGGGGTGAAGCGGACTTAATCACAGGCCGACCTGACATCATCCACGGCATGGATCGCGCAAAAGGTGATCACGCGCTATGACGCCTCGCAGGCGCTGCCGTTCTTGGCGTGGCGGCCGCCGTCGGCGACGGCTTTCGATCAGCACGGTCGCTATCGCACGATCAATCACGAGACGCGGCTGGCCTCGCTTCCAGGGACGAGCATCGAATGGCTGGCGTGTGCTTTTATTTCTCATCGTGCGGCCGACAACGTCAGTCAGTTGACGCTGCTGCGCATGACGCCCCCGACGGGTGTTTTCTATCTTAAAAATCGCCATGACTCCGGCACCGAACTGGCGCTGTTTGGGGAAGTGTCTTATGCCCTGACGCAGAAAGTAACGGTCACCGGCGGTATGCGGCTTTATCACGGGGTATTGGACGCGGCGGCCAATAATTCCGAGTTGATCGACATCGGCCCGCTGGACGCCGTGGGCGTAAATTCAAGAACCGGTGTCACGCCGCGCGCCTCGATCGCGTACCGCGCCAATCCGAGCCACTTATTTTACGCAAGGGTTGCGCAAGGGTTCAGGTTGGGCGGGATCAACATTGATTCGCGCGTGGTTGCGCCGGGCAGAAATTCGCGGCTGACCGTGTCGAACTTCGCATCCGATAGTTTGTGGAATTTTGAGTTGGGCTCGAAGTCGACTTTTCTCAATCAGTCGCTGAGCATCAGTACCTCGGCTTTTTATTCGGTTTGGAGCAACACGCAGGCCGATCTGGCCCGGTTAAACGGCCTATCGTTTACCGCGAACCTTGGCGATGTGCTCACGCCGGGCTTCGAGATCGAAACGCTGTACGTGCCTAACGAGCATGTTCATTTGATCGCGAACTTCGCGTGGAGTCGTCTGGAGCTGATCGAAATAAACGTGCTGGCCACCATCATCAGTGCCAACCGTCTGCCGGTGCTTTCTAAACTCGCACTGACATTGGCGGGGCAATACGAACATCCTATTAGCGCTAACTTGACCGGCTTTGCGAATGTCAAAGCAGATTTTGTCGGCAGTGCGCGTCTGACAAACAATACGGGGCCGGACGCGGTGGTTCACGACTATCAGGCGGTCAATATGCGTTTCGGCGTGCAGCAGGGTGGAACACGCGTGGCGTTGTATATCAACAACGTGCTCGACAACCGGGCGAACACGCATGCCTTCGGGAATCCGTTTTCGCTGGGGCGTGTATCGCAAGTGACACCGTTGCGTCCGCGCACCTTCGGCATCAGCGTCAACTGGGTGAACTAAGTTTTCGCCTTAAGAATGTTGACGTGCCCCATCTTGCGTCCGGGGCGGGCCTCGGCTTTGCCGTAAAGATGGACATGCGCGGCGGGATCGGCGAGGTAACCGTCGATGTTGTTGACGTCTTCACCCACCAGATTGCGCATCACGGCGTCGGCATGGCGCGCGGGATCGACGAGCGGCAGGCCGGCGACGGCGCGGATCATCTGTTCGAACTGGTTGGTGCCGCAGGCGTCCTGAGTCCAATGGCCCGAATTATGCGGGCGCGGCGCCATCTCGTTGCACAGGATTGCGCCGGACGAGGTGACGAACATTTCAACCGCGAGCAGGCCGACAAGATCGAGCGCCTTGATGGCGCGTGTGGCGATATCGATCGCATGCGCCGCTGTCGCCGGTGCGATGCGCGCGGGCACTGTCGACGTTGCAAGCATGTGATTGGCGTGCACGTTCTCGGATGGTTCGAAGCAGACGACATTTCTGTCCTGGCCGCGCGCGGCGATGACGGAAATCTCGCAGATGAAATCGACGAATCCTTCCAGCACAGCGAAGGTGTTTTTGGGTGTCGGGTTTTTTCCGCCTGTAATGGCGGCCCAGGCGGCGCCGGTGTCGGCCTCGGCGAGAATTTTTGCCTGGCCTTTGCCGTCGTAACCAAAGCGCGCGGTTTTCAAGACCGCAGGCGCACCGATTTCCTTAATCGCGATATCCAAATCACTATGCGTATTGACACCGCGCCAAGGCGGGGTGGCGGCGCCGATGGATGCGAAGAATTGTTTTTCCTTGATGCGGTCCTGACAGACCTTCAGCGCTTTCCATGTCGGACGTACGTGAACGTGAGCGGCGAGGTAGGCGGCGGCACTGGCGGGGACATTCTCAAATTCAAATGTCACGACACCAACGGCGGATGAAAATGCCGCCAATGCGGTTTCGTCGGTGTAATCGGCGACCGTAGAATATGTGGCGACGTGTTCGGCCGGACTGTCGGCTTCAGGACCGAATACGTGCGTGCGATACCCCAAACGCGCGGCGGCGAGGCACAGCATGCGGCCCAGTTGGCCGTTGCCGAGAATTCCAATAGTTGTGCCGGGCTGAAGACGATGCATCGCTGATACGGTGATAATGAGATTTAGGCTGCGGGATTTTTGCCGACGCCGGCAGCCTGCTTTTTGCGCCACGCTTTGAGCCGCAGATCCAGAGCTTCGTCGTGAAGCGCTAGAATCGCAGCGGCCAGCAGCGCGGCATTTTTCGCGCCGGCTTTGCCGATGGCGAGCGTGCCAACAGGAATGCCGGCCGGCATCTGTGCGATCGACAAGAGGCTGTCCAAACCTTGCAGCGTTTTGCTTTCTACGGGGACGCCGAGGACGGGCAGGGACGTGATGGCCGCCGTCATGCCGGGAAGATGCGCGGCACCCCCGGCGCCGGCGATGATCACCTGAAAGCCGCGGGTCTCGGCCTTTTTAGAATACTCATAAAGTCGGTCGGGCGTGCGGTGCGCCGAGACCACTTGGGCTTCGAAGGGCACGCGCAAATCGGCCAGGATCTCGGCTGTGTGGCGCATCGTTTCCCAGTCTGAGGTGCTGCCCATGATAATACCGACCAGGGGTTTTTTCCCAAGTTTGGTCAGCGTCTTACCGGGCATCTTGGATGATGCCTTATCGGTTTTGGCGGCTTTACCTTTCGCCGTCTTGCCCATCACAAACTCCCCAAGGGCTCCGCGAAAGGAGCCGACTTTATCCGAGGGGTTGGCCCCCAGTAAGTTGACAGTAACACAGGCGTAGATATTATTCACCCTGGGTAAATATATGAAAATGCAGCTAACCGGCCTCGATCATACTTTAGCGGCACTGGCCGATCCGACGCGCCGCGCGTCACGCAACTGGCCGCACCGTTCGCGATCTCGCTGAATTCGGTTTCAAAACATATTCGTCTGCTTGAGCGCGCGGATCTGGTGCGGCGCAAGCGTGTCGTACGCGCGCATATTCTCTCGCTCAATCCGCAGCCGCTCGAGGTGGCCAAGAGGCGCCCTAGCAATCACTTCGAAAACGCCCCTTACATGGCACGCTCAACATTTTAAGAAACGATGTCGCGTTTTCGAAGTCGTGGCCCGAAAACCTGAGCAACACTTCTTGCCACGCATAATGCTTAGGCAATACTTCAAAAATCTGAACTGATTGATATGCCAAAAATTTCTCTAGAATTGTCAAAAAAACAAATCTGCGCAGCCAATATCAGGGGTCGATTTCGCGATCGACAACACGCGCGCAGCAGATCGAGGCCATTTATACATTTTTGAAAAGTGAGAGATTATGCGAAATCAATTGAGAGGTTTTCTATTAGCAGGCACAGCATGTCTGTTTCTCGGGGTGCTGAACACGGCCATTGCGGCAGATGGCGTACAGATTGACAAGGACGACATCGGCGGCCAAGTCACTGGTCCGAAGGGGCCGGAAGCCGGCGTGTGGGTAATTGCAGAAACGAGGGACCTGAAAACAAGATTGATTAAGATCGTCGCGACCGACAATCAGGGCCGATATGTCATCCCAGACTTGCCCACTGCGAATTACACGATCTTTGTCAGAGGATACGGCCTGGCTGATTCAGAATTAGTGAAAGCAAAACCCGGCAGCATCGTTAACGTCAAAGCGAAGCCTGCGGCCGATGCGGCGGCAGCCGCCCAGATCTATCCGGCAAACTACTGGTACGCGATGTTGGACGTACCCGCGAAAGATAAATTTCCCGGCACAGGCCCCAAAGGCAACGGCATACCGCCGGTGTGGCAGTCTCAGCAGCAATGGATGGCGCAGTTGCAAGAAGGCTGCCGTCACTGCCACCAAATCGGTGATGCGGCAACCCGCAACCTGCCGGATACCGGAAACAGCATCGAAGCCTGGAGCGAGCGTATCAAGAAAGCCCGCGAGCGTGGCGATATTACGTTTGGTGACCATGGCTCGGAAAATGCCGCCACGATGACCAATAATATGTCGCGTATGGGTGCCCCGGCTTTGAAGATGTTCGCGGACTGGACCGACGGCATCCGCAAAGGCGCAGTTCCACCGCAGGCTCCGCCGCGCCCCACCGGCGTGGAACGCAACGCGGTCTATAGCGTCTGGGATGTGGGTGATCAAACGTTCATGCACGACGTTGTTTCCGTCGACCGCCGTCATCCTGAGAGCAACCCCAATGGCGTAATCTATGGGATGTCGCAATGGGTCGGTAACGTAATTAAATTCGATCCAAAAACCGGCGAGAGTTCGACTTTTCCGGTTCCTGGTACTTGGCCCGCATCTACACATGACAAGGACAGCCTTGTGCACCATTTGACACGGGATCAAAAGGACCGCATCTGGTTTGCAAACCTCAGCACGATAAAAGAAGCACCGAAAGCCGCATGCTCCGATCCGAATAACAAGTTTGCCAAGCTCTTCCCAATGAGCGGTGGCCGCGTCATCAACGTGGTAGACACAAAAAATAACGACAAGATCACGAACTTGCCAGTTTGCTTTGGGGGCCATCACATCGCCATCGACTCTAAGGACGTAGTTTACACAAGTGGCGAATTCGAAGTGATGGGCTGGCTTGATACTAAGGTTTACGACCAAACCGGCGACGTCAACAAAGCACAGGGTTGGTGTCCGATGGTTCTCGACACTAATGGCGACGGAAAGATCGACCAGAATAAAGCCGCGTGGAATGCGGCAGTTAATCCGTTTGCCCCTCCGCCGGCCGATGTGAAGGCGCCCGACCCGAAGAAAGATACCCAAATCAGCGGCTATACCTACGGCATGAACGTCAGCCCCGCCGATGATAGCGTCTGGTTCTTCAAGTATATTCCCTATTATCCGGGCGGCATTTATCGCTTAGCTAAGGGCGCTAACGCGCCCGAAACCTGCATCACCGAATTCTACGAGCCGCCTCAGCTGGCTGATGGCACTTACCCGGCTCTGGTATCGCGCGGTGGAGACATTGACTCGAATGGCGTTGTCTGGGTTGCCTTCGCAAGTGGCCAAGTCGGCAGCTTTGATCGCCGCAAGTGCAAAGTCCTGAATGGACCAACAGCGACAGGGCAGCATTGTAAAGAAGGCTGGAAGTTCTATGACATGCCCGGTCCGAAGATGAAGGACGGCCGATCGGTCGCAGATCACGCGTATAACGTGTTTGTCGACCATCACAACGTCATGGGACTTGGCAAAGACACCGTCTTCGTTCCGGCCGACTATTCAGACTCTGTGGCTGCTTTGCCGCCTGGCGCTGATAAATTCCTGACCTTCCGCATGCCGTACCCGTTGGGGATGTATACCCGCGGCATGGATGTTCGTATCGACGATCCGAAGGCTGGATGGAAAGGTCGTTCAATGTGGACAGAGTTCGGTTCAGTCACCATAGATCATCAGGAGGGTGGTGAAACTGGGGATACCGCGAAGGCTGTGCAGATTCAGTTCCGCCCCGACCCTTTGGCTCACTAAACAGGGCAAAACCACGCTGCCCACGCGCAGTGTGGCCACTTTCCAGAGCGGACGCAGTGACCCTGCGTCCGCTTTTATTGTGACACGAATTAGGGACACCCGCGATATCAGCGTTTCCGACCGACGTTACGGCGATTAAGTCTAATAGTCGCAGGATGTCTATTAATGTTTATTTTTGAGAAGCCGACGAAACTCAGTGGGGGTCTGACCCGTAACACGCTGAAACGCCTCAGAAAGACCCCAAGGCGACTTGTACCTCAAGTGATTAGAGATTGCCTTGGCGGTCATGTCGGTAGTCGTGAGCATTTCTATCGCTTTGCGTATGCGCACTTGAGAAACGTACTCATATATCGTTCGACCCGTGGAAATCTTGAACATGCGCGAGAGATGGCGCCCACTCATTCCAAGATGGCGACTAATGTTTAGAATCGTAGGAGCAGGATTCGAATCGTCATCCACATACTTCATTAATTGGCTGAGCTGCGCAGGAGTGAATGACTCGTGCGCACTAGTGGACTTATCGGTACCACGTAGGATCCTCGCGACGTCAACCATGACGACGTCAACGATTGATTTCATGAGCGTCCAAGAAGCCATTCCCGGATTAATGATTTCGTAGAACAAAAGCACCAAAGCAGTTTGGACCGCACCATCGAGCAAATTCGGCAACAGACGAAGATGCCGAACTTCGAGGCCGGTTAATGCAGTAAAATGTTTTGGATCAATGCTCAGATTTAACCATCGATGTCTGCCGCCTCCGCTCATAACACGATAACGCAAGTTTGCAGGGCGAAAGCTGACAGATCCTATCTGCAGAGGCTGTGACGTTGTACCATGCACATAACAATCTCTAATGTCTGGCAGCGGGGTAAGGGTAAGATCGATTGCATGCCTCTTTAAGAAAACGTTGAACGGTATCGTGGAGACCCATTCACCCGAGCCTAGAGCGAGCCATAGCGGCGGCCGCCACACAGCGGGCCTGGGGGGGGGCGAGGGTGCGGATCATTTTGGCGGACGATCATTTTCTGGTTCGCGAAAGTTTACGCTAATACCTGAAGCAGCTTTCCGACAGCGTTGATATCGCCGAAGCAAGCTCGCTACACGAGGTGATGTCGCTCGCGCGCGAAACAGCCAGCATGGTGGTGATGGATTTACAGATGCCGGGGATGAACGGGCCCCAGAGCATTGCCGAAGTGCGTGGCGTGTTGCCGGATACACCCCATCGTCGTCGTTTCCGGCCACACAGAGCCCGCCGTGATCCGCACCACGATGCAATTCGGTGCTAACGGTTACATCCCTAAGACCGCTAAAGGCAAAGCGCTGCTCATGGCGCTGAAAATGGTACTCGAAGGTGAGACTTATCTTCCACCGAAACTGCTGGAAGATGACGGCAATGGGGGGTATTCCGACAACAAGGATCAATCTACGTCTTCCGCCAGATCTACCGCGGGCTTTGAGAAAATGAGCGAGCAGGAAGCATCTGTCCTTCGGCTTTTAATCGCCCGAAAAGTGAACAAGGAAATCGCTCGCGCTTGATATACAAGAGGTGTCTGTCAAGGTGCACCTCAGAAATTTTTACCGGAAAATAAAATCAGGCAGCCGCACCGATGCCGTGCGCATAGCAATGAGTCATGGCTGGCATTAAAGCCGGACGGCACGCCCCCGCTCAGTCTGGTAGATGGTCGTCACCGCCGAGTAAACGATGCGACTAACTCGACATGATGCGACCAGGTAAACTGATCGACGATCATGATGCTCTCGAAGCAATACCCACCATCCAACAAAACGCGGGCATCGCGGGCGAAGCTCACGGGGTTGCAGGAAACCCCGACAAGGCGAGGCGTTTGGCTGGCGGAGAGTTCTCTCGCCTGCTCCTGGGCGCCCGCACGCGGCGGATCGAAAACAATCGCGTCATACCGGCTCGCTTCATCGCGCCGCAGCGGGTTGCGGAAAAGATCCCGGTAAATCGCTTTCAATGGCTTAGCGCCTTTAGATTTATCGAGGGCCTGGACGGCGGAAACCGTGCTGTCATACGCATCGACGGCGCCGCGCTCTAACATCGGGCCGCTGAAAGTCCCACAACCGGAAAAAAGATCGGCGAATTTACCGGATAGCGGTAACAGCCCCATGACCGCACGCACCAGCGCGTCCTCACCAACTTTGGTGGGTTGCAAGAATGCTAGCGGCGGCAGCGCAACATCGAGCTTGCCGAACGTCGCATACACAGGATGAACTTCGAGCATGACTTCAACAGCTTCGCGGTCGCTCGCACGCCAGCCTACGCGGTTGACGCCCAATGTTTGAGTCAGATGCGCGAGAGCCTCATATACCTGCAAATCAGGCACGCCTTTTTTGCCGATGGGACCGGTAATGACCACGTCGTAGGAGCCATTGATCGTCTGAATGAAAACGTCGGCGATTTTCCCATCTTGTAAAATCGGCACCAACGCCACCGCCAGACCCGCACGCAGGTTCATGATTGCGGGGTCGGCCGTAAGACATGAGGTGATCTCAGTCACCGTGTGCGAACGCCGCCGAAAATATCCCAGCGTGACGACGTTCTTTTTCTTAGACGCCGCGAACGTGACACGACGGCGGTGACCGGCGGGAAGAAAAATAGAGTCCTCCCACTTTTCGGGGGTTATTCCGCTCTTATCCAAAGCGGCGCGGACGATCACGGTCTTCCACTTCCGGTAAAATGCGTCATCGGCATGCTGAAGGGTGCAACCGCCGCAGGCATCATAGTGCGGACACGGCGGCGTCGCGCGATGCGGTGAGGACTCCACTACATGGATCAAGTCACCCCGGAGAACGCTGCCTGTGCCCTTATGAATTTTGGCATGAACCCTGTCGCCCGGCAGCGCCCGCTCGATATAGATACGACCGCGCTCCGACTGGTGCACACCGTCGCCCATGGGGCCTAGTTCGCTTATGGGAAGCCCGCTTGGGGGAAGCTCATCTACACGAAGGTCTTGAGCCATAGGCCTTCCTACACATTTTCCGGCGATGAAGGCCAGCTAAATGGCTTCTTCCGCTTCCATTTGGCGGCGGACTTTTACGTCATCACGCGTTTGGTCGATGACAACGTCGTCCCAACTCAGCAAGGCGCCGGCTTCAACCGGTCTGCGCAATTGCATGCCGTGCGCAAGTCCTATGGGAAGCGCTTTCATGGCAAGCGAGCGTTGCGCAGGAATGAGCGTGCCGTGAACGGTATAGCCGCCCTCGCCATCCAGCCGCTCGCCTTCACGCAAGTCGCGCTTTGCCGTGGCCGCAATATCGGCATTGAACGCGCGCGTTGTTCCCGTGGGCTCGCCGCGCAGCGCTGCGCTCGCAACCGAAAGGCCGACTTCAAGGCCGATGAGATGGTACGGCTTATACATGGCGGTATATTTTCCCGAAGGATCGGTGCGTAATCCGTACTCGGCAAAACAATTGCGGACATAATCGTTCGGCGCGTCAATCGTGACGTAGACGCCCCATCTCAAATCTCTGAACACCGCCCGGCCATCGCGCTCGAGCGACGAAACAACCTCAACGGTCCCCTTGTACGCCAGCACACCGCCGTCACTTTGGGGTTTCAAAATCAACGGCAGGTCATCTGCGCCGCAGGGCGGGAATGACAGCCCATTTTCGGGCGGTCTCAGGCCAGTCGCGTTTGACACAGCGGCCATTTCAAGCGCCGACTTGGTGCCGTCCAAAAAAGAATTGAACATCTGAGGGTTGAAATCACCCCCCCGAACCCGCTCCTCGGAAAACCCGTAGTGTCCCCAAACGGTATCGGGCGTGGATTGATGATAGATGGGCAGATACTTCGTACCTTTGCCCGCACATACGACATCGAATCCGGACGTTCTCGCCCAATCGACCAATTCGGCAATCAGCGCCGGTTGATCGCCATATGCAAAAGAATAGACAATTCCGGCTTCGGCCGCGCGGCGCGCAAGCAGAGGCCCCGCCAAGGCGTCGGCTTCCACATTCACCATGATGATGTGGTGGCGATGTTGGCAACACAAAAGGGCGTGGCGAATACCCGCTGCCGGATTTCCGGTGGCTTCGACGATAACGTCGAGTTGTTCGTACGATATCAAAGCCTCGGCATTGTCTAGGATATGCGTTGTGCCGTGCTTGGTTGCATCGATGAGCGACGTCGCCGCATACTGCTCTTTTGCCCAGCCCGTGCGTGTCAGTGCCTGCGCGATACGCGCGGCGCTCAGATCAGCGATGCCGACAACGTGTAGTCCAGGCGTTCTGACCGCCTGGGCCAGGAACATAGATCCGAATTTTCCGGCCCCGATCACGCCGACACGAACAGGACGACGTTCTTCACAGCGTGCCGCAAGCATAAACGAGAGATTCATTTTCCTGCCAGCTTACGAGGCCAATCGTCCCTAAACGCCAGTCCAATTAGACGAGCGTTATAAAGGTGATTTTGCCGATGATGTAAACCGAACCAATTAGCGTTATCGGTTCACTAACTTTGCCGGATTTGCAAACACAAGCGCGGCACCGATGACCAAAGCGACAGCGAGAGTCATCACGCCGTAGGTAGTGTTGCCCGTTGTGTCTTTGACAAAACCGATCAGGTACGGAGCAATGAAGCCCGAGATGCTGCCGACCGAATTGGCGACCGCGATCGCCATGGCCGCCGCGGCGCCGCTCGCGATAGCGGGCACCAAGGTATAAAACTGCGGGACGCAGGGGATAATGCCCATAGCCGCGACGGTCAAAGCCGCGAGGGCGATGACTGTATTGTGGGCAAAGAACACGCTCACGGTCAGGCCAATCGCGCCCATGAGGGCGCATCCAGCAAGGTGCCACCGGCGCTCTTTTCTTTTGTCGGAGCTAAGTCCGACCAAATACATCGCACCGAGCGCGAAGATGTAAGGAATAGACGTCAGCAACCCGACGTTCAGCGGGTCAGCAACGCCGGTCTCGCGAATGATGCTCGGCAACCAAAAGCTGATGCCATAGAGCCCCATTGTGAGAAAGAAATACGTTCCGCTGAGAAGCCAGACGCGTGGGTTCGTCAAACCATCGCGAATCGAATGGCTCTTGCCTGTGGTTTCAAAGTCGAGGGTTTTCTTGAGCTGCGCCTTTTCCTGGCTGTTAAGCCATTTGGCCGAATCAATGTCGTTATCGAGATAGTAGTAACAGATCAGACCCAGGATGATCGCGGGCGATCCTTCCAGCAGAAATACCCATTTCCATCCCGACATCCCCATAACGCCAGCAAACTGATTCATGATCCAACCGGAAAGCGGCGCGCCGATGGCGCCCGAGAGTGGAATACCCGCGAGAAAGAGTGCCGAGGCTTTTCCGCGTTGCGCCGAGGGAAACCACAGCGTCAGATAATACAACACGGCAGGAATGAACCCGGCTTCGGTAATACCGAGCAGGAGGCGCAAAATGTAAAACGAGGTCGCGGACTGGACAAAGATTGTCATGGACGAAATGACACCGAACGCTACCAGGATCATGGTGATCCAGACGCGCGCACCGATCCGCATCAGAATAAGATTGGCTGGAACTTCGAAGATCACGTAGCCGATGAAAAATATACCGGCGCCCAGACCATAGACAGTTTCACTAAACTGCAGATCGGCCAGCATTTGCAATTTTGCAAAGCCGACGTTGATTCGGTCCAAATAAGCTATGAAATAACAGAGAAGCAGCAGGGGGATGAGCCGTGCGAAAACTTTTTTAGTTATCTGATCAGAGGAACTTGGAACCGCGGAATCCGTAGCGTTCATAACCTGTGTCTCCCCCATAACGTATCTCCCCCTGACGTAAACGAACTTACGCAGGAATATTGTCGGCCCCTTAGATAAATGGAATTGAACGCTAGGTAAATAGCGTTAAGCGTCATGTGCATCCGCTCGTGAGAACAGCACCGGGGCACATTCCGGCCACCCATGTCGCCCCTGCGAACAGCCAAGCGTTCCAGGCCGCCACCGCGCCGATAGTTATGAATATTTTTGTTTATAATCAATGTTTTATTGATAATTTCCGCTTTGGCGAGCAGGAATGAGACGGCCGTTGCCGACGCTATCCAACCTAACCCGCCTTTAGCGTCGCCATGTCGATGACGAAGCGATACTTCACATCGCTCTGCAGCATGCGCTCATAGGCTTTTTCGATATCCTGCATGGCAATGGTTTCGACGTCCGAGACGATCCCCCTTTCGGCACAGAAATCGAGCATCTCCTGAGTCTCAGGAATACCGCCGATGATCGAACCCGCAAGCTGGCGGCGTTTACGGACCAATGCGCGCGTACTCGGCGACGGATGCGGGGTTGAAGGCACGCCCAGCAGAACCATCACGCCATCACGTTTGAGCAAATTCAAAAACGCATCGAGATTGTGCGACGCCGCCACTGTATTGAGGATGAAATCGAGTGTGCCGGCTTGCGCCTGCATTGCGGCGGCATCTTTCGAGACAATCACTTCGTTGGCGCCCAGCTTCAGCGCATCTTGGCGTTTTGATTCCGAGGTTGTGAAGGCCACAACACGCGCGCCCAGCGCACGCGCGAGTTTGATGCCCATGTGCCCAAGCCCGCCGATACCGACCACGCCGATTGTCTGGCCCGGCCCGACATTCCATTTGCGTAAGGGTGACCATGCCGTAATCCCGGCGCACAGCAACGGTGCAACGGCGGCAAGGTCTTTCTCGCTATGTTTGATACGCAGCACAAAGTGCTCATCGACCACAATCGCGTCGGAATATCCGCCGTAGGTATTTTTGCCGTCAGGGGTGATCGAATTATACGTCAGGATTTGGCCGCCCGGCGTTTCGCAAAATTGCTCGAGACCTTCGCCGCAGGAAGTGCAGGTGCGGCAGCTGCCAACCAAGCAACCGACCCCAGCCAAATCGCCGACTTTCACTTTCGTCACTTTGGTGCCGACAGCGCTCACACGCCCGACAATTTCGTGGCCGGGCACGCAAGGGTAATTTGCCCCACCCCACTCGTTGCGCGCGATATGAAGGTCCGAATGGCAGACGCCGCAATACAGAATGTCGATCGCCACATCGGCCGGGCCGGGTTCGCGGCGCTCAATCGTAAATGGACCAAACTTCGCGGTCGCTGACTGCGTGGCGTAAGCTTTGGCTTGCATGGCGGGCTCCCAACTTTTCTGACGGATGCCTCTGTAGAGGTCGGCTGTGTAACAGACCGCTGTGTATAGGTGCGGCTGACATCATTCACAAGCATCACGGCCCAAACGCTGGAAAACGTTTTTTCTTCGCAACCAATTAGATAATAAACTAACTACTAATAGTTGTGGAAGTGCAGACAACATAGCTTATAGGGTTGTCTGAGTTAATCTGCAGTTGCAAAAGGTATTTTTGTACGGGACGTACCTCAACGAAGGCTTGGGGTTCACCCGTTCACGTGTATATCGGCGCCTTAATACGGCGTTTTATCCTGCATAGTGAGCCAAGCATCAAATAGGGCTTCGGCTTCGGGGGTATGGCGCATAAGCAGCCTGCGAGCGTCCGGCGGTAGCCCAACGTCATTCCACAGTACTTTGTCATCGAAGCCAGCGCGCGCGTCGTCGGTTTGATCCGTCGCGTAAACAATTTCACCGATCCGCGACCAAAAGATCGCGGCGTAACACATCGGGCAGGGCGCGCAGGTGGTATAGAGCGCGGCGCCTTCCAGCGAAAACGTGCCTAAGCGTTTGCACGCATGGCGGATAGCGACAATTTCCGCGCGTGCCGTTGGATCGTTCGTCGAGGTAACTTGATTTTATCCTTCACCCACAATGACGCCGTCTTTCACGACGACCGCTCCAAAGGGGCCGCCCGTCTTGCTTTGCATGCCCAGCAGCGCCAACGCGATGGCGCGTTTCATGTGTGAATTGTTCATCGTGCAATATTTCCGCGTTTTGAGGTCATGATCAACAGTATCGACGCGTACTGTTGCGCGCGTTAGAGTAATCGCATTGTCCGGACGAATGTTCGGTCCGGCAAAGGGGTGGCTTTTTTCTTTCCGAACTGCAGACGTCACATTTTTGACCCGATGTATGAGCTAAAGTGCGCGCATGGTAAGCAGACTCTGGCTTTCTCTTCTCGTTCTGGTGTCGGCGGCTGGGCAAATGCAGGCCCGTGCCGCTGAAACCGCTGTGTCTGCCCAGAAATCTTGCGAACATCTGCCGTATTCTATCTTGGTGTCGGTCAAAAACATACGTGATGACCGCGGTACCATCACCGTCGACTTGCATGACGACGACCCCGAGAAATTCCTGAAGTCCGGCAGAAAACTTTTGCGCCTGCGTGCCCCTGCCGTGCAAGGCGAAATGAAGATATGCGTGCCGGTCGAGAAGCCGGGCATTTATGCGATCGCGCTCTATCAGGACCGCAACAACGATCATAAATTAGATAAGACGTGGGTCGGCTTGCCTGCCGAGCCTTACGGCGTATCGCGCGACGCACCGATACGCATGGCCCCTCCGAAGTTGAAGGATGCGGCTTTCGACGTGAACGGGCCGCTGACGCCCGTCACGGTGATATTGCGCAACTAGCGTTATCCATCCAAACGCTGCACGCCGACGATCCGGTAAGGTCCGAGGATTTTATCGCGCTCGAATGTGGTGCGGCTCTGCGGCGAGAACGTCGCGCTGCGATCACCGCTCGATGTTGCGCTCAATAGGCTGCCGATAACAAAGCCGCGGCCGTTGCGATCAATGACCACATCACGTTTTGCACCCTCCACGTTGCGGGCGGGGCTGACGTACAAAATATCGCCGGCATCAAAGCGCGGCATCATGGACTCATCCGGCATAAAAATCGCAAAAGCATTCGGGTCGTCGGCCAGGAAGGGCGGGCGCTGGGTTTTGAACGGGGCGCGTGCGAAGTCGCCTTTGGTTACGTTGATGCCCTGCGTGGCGGCCATCAGAACCGGCAGGTCGGCGGCAACACCGGCAACCGGCGTCGGCGCGCTGGCTGAGGGCGTGGCGCACCGGCTTATGCATGAAGCGGTTAATTGTCGACGGCGTAAGGCCGGCCGATCGGGCGAGACCAGTCGCGGTCAGTCCTGTGAGTTTCATCATGGCGCCAACTAGGCGCCGTGTTTGCGCTTGGTGTGCCCGCCGCCGGCAAGCTGCCGACGGATGACGAAACCGTGGTATCTCCTCGGCAACGACTGCGCCCATTCTGGACACCCGCGAATTTGTCCCGGCCGTGGTTGAGCCAGGCAAGATGCCGGTGATTTCGCGCGGTCTCGGCGACATTCCCATGACCGCCGCGGAAAAGAACGTCATGCAGCGCTTTGAAACGTTGCGGCGCTTGCAAGACGAAAGCCTGATTACGCAGGAAGAATATGCGCGCCGCCGCGCCGCGAATGTTGGCGCCTTGCTGCCCTATACCAAAGATCCTGCGGGTGGGGGATTAGAGCGTTCCGTTCCGGGCAGCGATGCGATTGTCGCGCGCTTGGCAGCATTGCGCCGTTCGTTTGAAATGCGCGCGATTACGGCCCCGCAACACGCGATGGAACGCACAATGATTATCAATGCGCTTTTGCCGCAAGCGCCGGAAGATCGCATGGAACGCAAGCCGCCGCCGGCCGACGTCATTCAAGGTGCCGCGATGGTTGGGCACCTAGATGCGCTACGCGTCAAAAATCTGATCACGACGTCAGAGTTCGAAGCGGAAAAAGCCGCCATCGAGCATGTCTTGCGGACTGGGCTGTTGCCCTCGCAGGAAACGGACAGCGATAAGAAATCTGCATCCAAAGCCGCGCCGGCCAAAGGCAAAGCTGCCGGAGCCGCGCCGTCTGCCGCAGAGGCACCGGCCGATATCACCGGTCCTGTCGTGCATCTTGGATCATTCCGTTCGGAAGACTCCGCCAAGCAGTGATGGCAGGAAATCGTCTTGCAGAACAAAACCACGCTGGCGTCACTCAGGCAGGTTATTCGCAAGGTCGAACTCGGCTAGGGCACGTTCTATCGCGTCATAGCTGGTCCGTTCAATTCCGTCGCCGATGCCGAAGCGGTATGCAACCAGCTCAAGCAGACCAATCAAATCTGCCGCGCCAGCGCCGACGGTAACTGAGCGCGTGATCCGGAAAAGTGACTATCGGTTTTCCGATAAGATGACGCGCCAAAAAACAACCTTCTATTTTTCAGGCTTCTGGAACAGCAGGGTGAAGCGATCGCTTTCACCGATGGCTGCATATTTTTCCTTATCGCCGGCCGCGTAATTCGGCGGCAGTGTCCAGACACCCTTCGGATAATCTTTAGTGTCCTTAGGGTTGGCATTGATCTCGGACTTGGCGACGAATTTGAAACCGGCGTCTTCAAACAACTTGATTGCATAGTCTTCACGCACATAGCCCGACATGGCCTTCGGATCCTGCGCGGCTGTCGTAGGAGCGCGATGCTCCTCGATGCCCAGGTAGCCACCCGGCTTCAACGCCGCAAACATGATGCCGATTGCGGGCTTCACGTTGTCGCTCATCAGGTAGTTATGCAAATTGCGGAAGGTCAGCACCATGTCCATCGATCCCGGCGGTACGAGCGCTGGGCCGCCGACCTGGAGCGACGCTCCGACATATTTGCCTTTCTCGGCCAACAGAGGCTGAAGGAATTCCTTCCACCAGCCCGCGCCACCTGGATTGATCTCAAGTACGGCCATGTCCTGTTTGAAACCGAAGAACTTGAGGGTCTCGAGCGGATGACGGTGAGGGTCGCGCATTTTGTTGGCTTCGCTGCGTTGCGTGCCCGACAGCACGGTCTTGAGCTTAGCCTCGGTCGGTGAGTCCATCGACGGCGCGGCAAACACGGGGGTGGCCAACGTCATTGCCAAAGCCACAGCGCCGGCAACCCGGCGTAGCGAAGTCATCATCATTGGTATTCTCCCTGATAAGCGAAGTTATTGCGTACACAACAAACCCGGCATTGGCCAAAACGATGCCGGAAGGTAGGATTGCGCTTCATGGTCGATATTTTGTTCTATCCACCATTCCCGACGCGACCGGCGCTGTTTGATCAGCTCTTTCGCAGCGTTTGGCATTTTCTCCCGGCGTTGCCCAAAATCGAGCGGCTGATTTTTCCCTACGCCGGCGACGATTTTGCGCTGCTTGATGCGGGGAAAATCCTAACCATAGCCAAGGTCTATCTCAACCGCGATCTCGATCCGGTCATCGCCAGTTATGCACCGCGTTACACAGACAAAGTGACTCTGTTACAAGACTCCGCGCTCGATCCATCGTAGTACACAAAAGCACGCTATCCCAAATTAAAAGGCATCATTGTCTGGGATACGCAGAGCGAACAAGCCGTGGCCGCCGCGCGCCGCATTGCCGCTCAAACCGGTGCAGAACTGATATGGGCCGATCCGCACACGGTTCAACAAGAAACGCTATCGGTGATTTGTTTCATCTATCAACTTTTTGCGCAGTCGGAACTCGAGAAGCTGGTGACCGATTGTTGCGCGGTTTTTTCGCAGCACTTGAAGACATGGAAAAATCGGCCGGTCAGCGCTTTCGGCAATGGGCCGTCCTTGGCGCGCGTGGTCGAGACCAAGTTCGATCCCGGCCCCGCGTTGCGCGCCATCTGCAATTCGACCATCGCCGACGAAGCCGCACTCGCGCATCTGAAACCCCAAATTGATATTCTGCGGCGATCCGATCCAGCATTGCGGCGCCCCGCTCTATGCTGGCCGGTTCCGGCAGGATTTAGTGCGCGCCATGACCGATCCGAATCGCGTCGTGATCACGCAGCTTGGCTACGTGCCTTATTTCCGCGAAGTGGTCGCGCCCAAAGCGCATGCGCACATTATCGGTATCGGTAACGACCGGCGTCCGCGCTTCAATGTCGACCTAACCAAGGAATTCATCACGGCCGCCACGGCGAATATTTTCACCATGATTGTTCTGCCGGTGGCGTTCACGATCTCCAAGAAGGTCGATATCTACGGCTGCGATTGCATGCCGTTTGCTGCCGCGACCAAACCTTGGTCCCATGCCAATGAAGACGACTACATGGGCAAAATGGCCGTCACCCACCGGGTCCATGCCGGGTTCTGGGACCGAAACTATGAGGAAGAGTTCTGGAGCTATTGCCGCGACATGGAAGAGATTCTGATCGCAGCCGCTGGTGCAGGCATTGCCGTATCATCACGCACGCCCTCGTTCGTGCCGGCACTCGCCAAGCAATACGCTAAAAATATCATTTGAAATCAGTTAGATAAATCCATGCAAATCTGCATGGCTGACTCGTATACATGTCATATAGTATATGCTGTATACCAATCCTTTTAGTATGGTAAATCGTCGTCATGGTACATCATCATCTCAATCCCCTTACGATTGTTCGCGAAATTTATGAAACTTCGCGGACTGTCCGCCGGCATTTCAATCGCCGCGCTCGCAGCCATGGTTTTACCCAGGGGCAGTGGCAGACGCTTTGGCTTTTGGAACGCAATGAAGGCATCAGTCAGGCGGGCCTCGCCGACATCCTGGAAATGCAGCCGATTGCCGTTGCGCGCATTCTGACCCGCATGGAGAAAACCGGGCTGATCGAGCGCACACCCGATCCAAGCGACAAGCGCATCATCCAACTGTCCATCACTCCGCGCGCGCTCCCGATCCTGAAAATTCTCCACAACGTTGGCGACGAAATACAGATGATCGCCAGCAAGGGGCTGACGGAAGAAGAGCAGCGGGACACGATCGAACTTTTGATCCGCATCAGATCGAACTTTGGCAAAGCCGAGGCCAAGCTCGCCCGCAAAAGCATAAATTTAACGCAGACCGGCCGGCCAACGCCATGAATGCAGAATCGAAGGTATCACTTCAATCGTCGCTCGACGAAAACGCCCCTAACCAGAGGCAATTTCTGAGGCGCATCTTGATGGTGGTGGTTCCCGCCGTCGCGATTGTGGCGGCGGTTGGCTGGTATCTAACAAGCGGCCGCTATGTCGGCACCGACAACGCTTACGTCAAAACCGATATCGCCTCGCTGAGCCCGCAAGTCTCGGGCTCGGTGACGGCTTTATTCGTGGGCGAGAATCAAACGGTCACGAAGGGCCAAAAGCTGCTCACGTTGGACGACACCAATTTCCGCCTCGGCCTAGCGTCAAGCGAAGCGCAGTTGCAAAACGCGCTGACGAGCATCCAAAGCGATAAGGCGCGTTATGCGCAAAAAGAGGCATCGCTTGCCATCATGCAGGGCAACGTCGCTTTTGCCGACCGCGAGTTCAAACGTCAGTCGGCGCTGGCGGCCAATAACTTTGTTGCTGCCGCGAAACTGGATGAAGCGCGCCACGCGTTAGAATCTGCGCGTCAGAACATCACCCTTCTCAAGCAAGAGGAGGCCGAAATCCTGGCGCGCCTCAATGGCGACCCCAAGGCCGCGCCCGAGACATTGCCGAGTTATAAGGTTGCTTACACCTCCAAGATCGCGGCCGAACATCTTCTGGGCTGGTCCGTCGTCGTTGCGCCGTTCGATGGAACGGTGGTTGGTTTGCCCAAGCTTGGCGAATATGCCCGCACGGGCGTGCCGCTGTTGAGTGTGGTTTCCACGCATGGCGTGTGGATTGAAGCGAACTTCAAGGAAACCGACCTCACGCTTATGAAACTCAATCAGCCCGTGGAAATCGGCGTCGATACGTATCCGGGAAAGATTTTCCATGGACGTGTTGAAAGCATTGCCGGCGCCACCGGAGCAGAATTCTCGGTGCTTCCCGCGCAAAATTCGACGGGCAACTGGATCAAGGTCGTGCAGCGCATTCCGGTGCGTATCTCGGTCGACAATCCCGATGAGAATGAGATCTTGCGCGCAGGCATGAGCGTTGTTGCCGATGTCGATACCGGGCGTACGCGCCTCCAGCGGCTGTTGAACTAGACGCGGCTTTCCATGTCTGATTTGAAGGTCACCGGCCAAACGATCATCATCACCATCGTCATTATGGCGGCGGCGGTGATGCAGACGTTGGACACGACCATCGCCAACGTCGCTCTGCCGCATATGCAAGGCAGCATGAATGCCGCCCAGGACCAGATCATCTGGGTTCTGACGTCGTATGTGGTGGCCTCGGCCATTGGTATGACGTTGATCGGTTATCTGACCGAACGCTTCGGTACAAAGTATGTGTTCTTATTCATGGTCGGCACCTTCACGGTTGCTTCCATGCTGTGCGGCATCGCGCAGAACCTGCCGGAAATGGTGATCTTTCGCATCATCCAAGGATTTGCAGGCGCGGGTTTAGTGCCGCTCGCGCAGACGGTTATTTTGAATATTTATCCCCCCGAAAAACACGGCTCGGCATTGTCCATTTGGGGCATGGGTGTGGTTCTGGGACCGGTGATCGGGCCGACCATCGGCGGCTACATCACCGATACCTGGGGATGGCGCTGGTGTTTCTTCATCAATATGCCGATTGGTTTGCTGTGCCTGGTCGGCATCTGGATCTTTATGCCAGGCCACAAGAAAACCACGATGCCGAATTTCGATTTCAAGGGCTTCGCGTTTATCGCCATTGCTCTGGCGTCGTTTCAGCTGATGCTGGACCGCGGCGAGACTCAAGACTGGTTTTTGTCGCTGGAGATTCTGATAGAGGCCGGCATAGCGGCCATCTCGTTCTATCTGTTCATCGTTCACGTTCTGACGACCAATAATCCGTTTATCAATCTGAAAATGTTCAAAGATCTTAATTTTGTGACCGGCACGACGTTAGGATTCATCAGCGGCCTGACGATCTTTGCGACCATGGCGCTACTGCCGACTATGCTGCAAAGTCTTTTGGGATATCCCGTCATCGAGACTGGCTTTCTGATGATGCCGCGCGGCATTGGCATGTTCATCGCCATGGGTCTTTCAGCCAGACTTGTGAAATTTATAGATTCGCGCCTGCTGATGATGATCGGCACGGCCATGACGTCGTACTCTATGTACTATATGGCGGGGTTCGATCTTAACGTCACGTCGCACGAATTAATTGTCAGCGGTGCATTGCAAGGTGTGGGCATAGGCTTGTTCTTCTCGCCGATGACGATGTTGGCGTTCGGCACGCTGCTGCCGACCTACCGCGTGCAAGCGACGTCGATTAACAGCCTGATTCGTACCATCGGCAGCAGTATCGGCATCACCCTCGTCACGAACATTATCTCGCGCCAAACTCAAACCAATCATGCTCTCTTGAGTGAGCACATCACACCACTCAGCCGACCGGTGCAGAACATGATCACCGAACTTCCGATAATGTCCGGGCCGCAGGGGGTCGCTATTTTGAACGGCGTCGTAACGCGTCAAGCTGCGATGATCGCCTATATCGACGCCTTCGTGCTGATGACGATCATTACCGCCATCACCATTCCATTCATCTTATTGCTGCGTAAGCGTAAGTTCGCGCCCAGCCCCACGGAGCATGCCGTCGTCGAGATGTAAGCTTAGCCGTTGATGCCCTTCATCACGAGCTCAAGCACATCCCGCGATAGGCCCGGCGCTGCCGCCAACCGTTCAAGCTGCGCCTTCATCAGCGCCTGTCGCTGCTGGTCAAAACGCCGCCACCGACCCAAAGGCGCCACGAGGCGTGCGGCGGTGAGGGGATTAAAGGCGTTGATGGCTAGGATCTGATCGGCAAGGAATGCGTATCCCGATCCATCCGCGGCGTGAAAATTAAGCGGGTTCATCAACGAGAACGTATTGATCAATGCGCGAATCTTGTTGGGGTTCTTGATGTCGAAGGCGCTGTGATTCATCAAGGCCTTCACCGTAGCAAGCGTTCCCGGCAACGGCGCGCTGGCCTGAACGGTCAGCCACTTGTTGACCACCAGATGATCCTGTTTGAACTGCTCATAGAACGCATCTAGCGCCTGCACGCGTTCGGGTGCGTCCAGGGCGTTGAGGATCGAAAGCGCATCCATACGGTCGGTCATATTATCGTCGCTGTCGAATTGGCTTTTGACCAGCTTGGTTGTTTCCGGTGTTTCCAGGGTCGCGAGATAGCCAAGCGCCGTGCGCTTCAAAAGCCGTTCGCCCATGCCGTCGGCGTCGGGCTTGTAAGGCGTGTTGGTGCGGGATGCATCGTAAAGACGCTGCAGCGCGGGTCGATGATGCGCACCCACAAAGCGCCGCACGGCCTTGCGCGCGGCATGAAGATTGATCGGATCTTCGCGTTCCATCAAGTTGGCGATGTAGTCTTCGGTCGGCAAGCTCAGCAGTGATGCTTTGAATGCCGGCGCGATACTGTCATCGGCGATCGCCACGCCGACAGCATCAATGAAGTTCTGGTCAGGCTGCGGCGTGCGTCCGGCCTGAAGATCGGCCACCGCGCGCAAAATGATGGTCGACGCATAGCCCTGCGCCGCGTTCCAGCGGTTGAAAGCGTCGGAATCATGCGCCATGAGGAAAGCACGGTCTTCGTCGCTCTGGGTGAAATTGACGACCAGCGGTGCGGCGAAGTTGCGGTTGATTGACAGGCGTGGTGCTTTTGGCCCGGGTACATCGGTAAAGACAAAGGTTTCGCGCGGCGTCTTCAGCTCAAGCACATTGGTCTTAATCGGAATGTCTTGGCCGGTCGCGCCGACAAGGCCCACGGCGACAGGAATATGAAAAGGCTTCTTGTCCGGCTGGCCCGGCGTCGGCGGACATTCTTGCGTCAACGTGAGGCTGAATGTCTTTTGCGCGACGTCGAATTCACAGGAGGCGGTAATACGCGGCGTGCCGGCCTGGCTGTACCACAGCCGGAATTGCTCGAGGTCAACGCCGGAAGCGTCTTCCATGGACAGGACAAAGTCTTCGCAGGTGACGGCTTCACCGTCGTGCCGTTTGAAATAGAGGTCCATGCCCGCGCGGAATTTCTCCGGCCCCAGCAGCGTCTTCATCATGCGAATGACTTCGGCGCCTTTTTGATAGACCGTCGACGTATAAAAGTTGTTGATCTCGATATAGCTCTCGGGCCGCACGGGATGGGCGAGGGGGCTGGCATCTTCGCGGAACTGCGTGACGCGCAGCACTTCGACATCGTCGATGCGTTTGTTGGCGCGGCTGCGCATGTCGGCGGTGAATTCCTGATCGCGGAAGACCGTGAGGCCCTCTTTCAGGCTGAGCTGGAACCAGTCGCGGCAGGTGACACGGTCGCCGCTCCAGTTGTGGAAGTATTCATGCGCGACGATGGACTCGATCAAATAGTAGTCCATGTCGGTGGCGGTGTTCTGATCGGCCAGAATGTAGCGGTCGTTAAAGATATTGAGGCCCTTGTTCTCCATGGCCCCCATGTTGAAGTCACTGACCGCGACGATGTTGAAAATATCGAGGTCGTATTCGCGCCCAAAGGCAGTCTCGTCCCAGCGCATACAGCGCTTGAGTGAGTCCATGGCATACCCGGCGCGGTCTTGCTTGCCGTGCTCGACATAAATGCGCAAATCGACTTTGCGCCCGGACATGGTGGTGAACGTGTCCGCGATATGCGCGAGATCGCCCGCTACCAGCGCGAACAGGTAACACGGCTTGCGGAACGGATCGTCCCAGACGGCATAGTGACGACCATCCGGCAGGTCACCCTGCGTGCTCAGATTTCCGTTAGACAGCAGCACCGGGTGGCTTTGCTTCGGCGCGCGCACGGTGGTCCGGAACACCGACATCACGTCGGGGCGGTCGGGATAATAGGTAATACGGCGGAAGCCTTCGGCTTCGCACTGGGTGCAGAACACGCTGCGCGAAACGTACAGACCTTCCAGCGCCTTGTTGGCCTCCGGGCTAATCTCGACCTCGGTTTCCAGCGTGAAGGCGGCGGGGGGCAGGGCAATGGTCAGGGTTTCGTCGGTCACCTCATAGGCGTCGGTGGCCAAAGGTTTGCCGTCGATGGCAATGCTCAGCAGTTTTAAGTGCTCGCCGTTCAATTCCAGCGGCCTTACGCCCTTGGCGCGGTCGTGGGCGCTGGTAATTTTTAAGGTCGTTTTGACGCGGGTCGCCTGCGGGTCCAGGTCGAAAACCAGGTCCACGGAGTCAATCTGGTAGTCCGGCGGCGTGTAATCGGCCAGACGGATAACAGTCGGGGCGTTTTTGGGGGGCTGCTCGGTTTTCATGGGATGTCCGCACGAGGGATGAGGGGGTTGCGCCAGCGTAAAGGATTAACCTGTCGGTTCAAGCGGATGACACCCTTTAGAACCAATTTTTAACCAGCTGGTCCTAGGGTACAGCCGGGTAATTCCCTAATTTGGGTGGGAGACTATCGATGCGTACCGTGGCGTTTGTGCCCGCGAAGGGTGAAAGCACCCGCATCCGTAACAAAAACACCGTCATTCTCGACGGCGACTATCTTTTTAAGCGCAAACTTAAACAGCTACTCGCCTGTCCCGAGATCGATGACGTGTATTTGGATACGGAATCCGATGCCATCATCGAAATGGCCTCGGACCTGCCGGTCAAAATCCTCAAGCGCAAGCCGACGCTGGCCTCTAACAAAACCGATGGCCATGAACTGTTCGCCAACGAGTGCAAACAGGTCGAAGCCGACATCTACATCCAATGTCTGTGCACTAGCCCCTTCATGACCGCCGAGACCATGACGCAGGCGATCAAGGCGTTGAAAGCCGACGCCAAGGCGGACTCTCTGGTCGCCGTGCAGAAGCGCAAGCAGTACACCTGGGAAAAGGGGCCCCCTGCTTATGGTGAAGGCCGCATTCCCAATTCCGTCGATCTGCCCGAGACCGTGCTTGAGTCCATGGGCCTCTATATGGTCCGCAAGCAAAAGGGCAAACCGAAACCCAAGCGCCGCTTTGGCGACAAGGTGGTGTTGTTTGAGTTGACCGACGAAGAAGCCTTCGACGTCAACTGGCCCGATGATCTGTCACTCGCCGAGCGCATTTGCGCCGGTTACCGCGCCGCGCACAACGCTAAGCTCGATGCCATTCGCCCGCATCTGTGTTCGTCGCTGCTGGCCGACATCTGCAAAGAGCGCGGCATCAAAGCGTTGTTTCCGCCCGGTTTCAAGCGCATCAGCGGCCGTTCCATTCTCGGCGTAGCCAAGACATTGGAATTGCGCAAGCTGAAGAAAGGCGACGACTGGAAGGGCATCTATACCGCTCAGGCCAGCTACAATTTCGTTCGCCCGGGCGACGTCATCTGCGTGCAAAACGACGTAAAGAAATTCGCGTACTTCGGCGATCTCAATGCCAACATCGCCATCCGTTCGGGCGCGGTGGGTGCCGTGGTCGACAGCTATACGCGCGATTCCGCCGAACTGAATCAGCTCGAATTCTCGGTCTTTGCCCACGGCATCTACTGCGACGATATCAAATATGAAGGTACCGCCTACGCCATGAACCGTTCCATCAAGATCGGCGGCGTGACCATCAATAACGGCGACTATGTCTATGCCGACGATGACGGCGTGCTGGCGATCCCCCAGGACCTTTGGCCCTCGATCCGCGACGAAGCGATGGCGACCATGAAAAAGGAATTCGACATCCGCTACGGCATCATCATGGGCGAGGACGTCGGTAAGGTAACCGATAAACACGGCACTTTTTAACTTCCCCGTTTACCGCTATTGAAGGGCGGTATCACGGCTCATCCGGGGACTTCTGTGCCAGCGTCTTTTACCGTCATTCTGCTTGCAGGCGACCGCCCGGCCGACGTGCTGGCGCAGCTTTCGCCCGGCAAGCGCAAGGCGCTGCTGCCGCTCCTCGGCCGTCCGATGATCCTTTATGTGCTTGAAACCCTGCTGGCGGCTAAGCATATCGGCGACATCGTGATCGTCGCCAACACTGTCGCGGACATACAGAATAACAGCGACGTGCAGGCCGCGATCGCTCCCAGCGCGCACCGGTTCAGTTTCCGCGAAGGCGCAACCAGCCCGGCGACCAGTGTGCTCAAAACCATGGAAGAGCAGCGGTTCGAGGGCGCGGTGCTGGTCACCACCGCCGACAATCCGCTGCTGACACCGGCGACGCTCGACGCCTTTTGTGCGGGCGTACCCGATGATGTCGATGCTGCTGTGGGCCTGGCCCGCGAAACGGAGATCCGCGCGTCTTTCCCGCATGTGAGGCGCACCTATATCCGGCTCGGCGGCGAAGGCTACAGCGGCTGCAATCTCTTCGCGCTGACGCCCGGCGCTGGACCTAAGGCTGCGCGCGCTTGGAGCGAAGTCGAGGGGCGGCGCAAGAAACCGTGGCAGCTGATTTTGCATTTCGGTGTGTGGACGCTGCTGCGGGCCGTGACCGGATTCCTCGATCTTGAAGGCGCTCTCCGTGCGGTTTCGCGTGCGATGGGTTTGAAAGCCAAGGCCATCGTGCTGACTGATCCCGTCGCTGCCATGGATGTCGACCGCCCGGATCACATTCCGATTGCCGAAAGTGTTCTCGCGGCACGGCGCGTACCATGAAGGTCGCGTTTCTCTATAATCACGGGGGTGGACACCAGGCCCGTCATAGCGCTGTCGTGATCCCTGCGCTGATTGCCCAATATCCCGACATAGAGGTTACGGTTCTTGCGACATCCGATGTGCTGCTTGAGACTGTGCGTGCGCTGGCCGGGCCGACCGTCGAAGGACGCGTTCGCTTTCTGAAGCTTGACGTTCCGGCGTGGCACAAGCCTTTCACGCGCGCACTTGATCTTGTTCTGCCCTTCAGCAGGCTTGATAACCTTTACAGTAACGCGGCACTTTTCAGCCGTTTCGATGCCGTCATTGTCACCGAGGGCACCAGCCTCTTTCTCCGCAAGCTGCGCGGACTCGCGCATCTGAAAATCCTGCGCATCGATCACGGCGCCGGCGACCGCTCTATAGGTTTTACAAAATCATTCGGTGGTAATGATCTTGTCCTGCTGCACGGCCTCAAGCAGCGCGACAGATTTTTGGAATTGGGCTACCTGCGCCCCGAACAGATCGCCGTCATCGGCTACCCAAAATTCGACACCGTCGACGTGGCCGCGGGACGGCGGCGCAAGTTTTTTGATAATGCAAAGCCGGTGGTGCTCTATAACCCGCACCCGGAGCCGCGCCTGTCGTCTTGGTACGATATGGGCCTAGATGTGCTGGAATATTTCTACAACAGCACCGAGTGCAATTTGATTTTTGCGCCTCACATCATGCTGTTCAAACGCCGCGTGCACATGACTGTCGAAGGTCTCACGGCGCGGTGGCGGCGCGACCTGCCGGAAAAATACCTCCGCTGTCCACATATCCACGTCGATCTCGGCAGTCCCGCCAGTTTCGATATGACCTACACGCTTGCCGCCGATATTTATCTCGGCGACGTCAGCAGTCAGATTTACGAATTCCTGATCGCGCCGCGGCCATGTATTTTTATCAATACCCATAAGGCCGATTGGAAGAACGATCCCAATTATGCCTTCTGGAACTTCGGCCCGGTGGTGAACGCGATCGATGAGTTGGACCGTGCGTTGCACGCCGATCCCGCGGTCTATACCAAGTACCGGCCTGTGCAGGAAGCCGCTTTCCGCACGACGTTTGATCTGCAGGACACGCCTTCGTCGACGCGCGCCGCGCGGGCCATCGGCGACTTCTTGAAGTCAGCCTAGGCCCGCGGGCAGCAACGCGAGATTACGGCGTCGTGCCGGATTCTCTAGCGGCTTTTTCTTTCTTGGTCGGCGGCTTGTCACTCTTTTCAAAGCTCGAGACGGGGCACTTGCGTCCCTCAACCAAGACAGAACTAAATTTATTAAAAGCGCCGCTCGTCTCAGTCTCGAAGGCAATCTGTTCGGCGAAATCTATGCCTGTGCAGTTGCTCAAGAACTCGGCCTTGTACCACTGTGCACCGTTGCCCTGCACATAGAGCGTTTTCTGACCGTCGGCCTGCCAGTTACGGATACCGCCGTTATTGGCAAAGGCGATTTCGGGGCGCGCCGCCTGAGCAACGGAGGCAACACACACGAGGCCAAGGACGGCAGCGGTAGGAATGAAAAGGGCAATTTTCATCGTATTCTCCTGATTTATTTCGCGAGGGTGGGAGCATCTACCTTCGTGAGAGACGTGATCTTGCACATGTGGCGTTCTACAACGACGGCACTGGTCTTAACGTTCGTAACCGGATCAAGTTCGGTGATGAAGTTCACGCCCTTGCTGGTGTCGTACTTCATGCAGTATTCAAGCATTTCGGCCCTATACCATTGATCGGTCTTGCTCTTAATGAACACCACCGTATCGCTGCCGACTTTCCAGGATTTAACACCACCTAAATCACTCAATTGGATCGGGGCGGTTTCGGCCTCTGCGGCGAGGATCGGGCCTGCCAGCAGGCAGCCAATAGCGGCGAGAATTATTTGCGTTTTAAAAGACATGACGTCCTCCATGTTGGGTCGCCTACCTATAGGGGTATTAGACGCCTTGGTTTTGGCGAAATTAGGGCGCCATAATTTCTTCGCGCGAGAAGTTAGAAATGCGGTGCGGGAGACGCTTCATATCTTCCATAAACGTCGATCCCCCGATTTCGGCTATGCCTGCGTTAACGGCGCTGTTGGTTTGGGCCCGGCTGTGCAGCCCCAGTACATAAGTGCCGCGCCGTCCGGCCCGTTGGCGGAACAGCATCATTTGTTGAAATATATCTTCGTCGCTTGCTGTAGGGGCCGTCGTAAAGTCGGCCCCCAGCATGATGTGTTCGGGCACTAAGACCCGCTCATTGGGCGCATAAAGATCGACCAGGAACGCGACTTCACGCACATAAGGCCGGAAAGCCTCGCGCATGGCGATCAAAATCTCGACCGGGGCATTGGCGGGAATGCGCGCCACCTCCAGTCTTAGCCGCAAAAGCCGTTCGCGCTGCGGCAAAGTCGCAACGATGCGCCTAATCTCGGCCAAAGCCGCGCCCTGCAATGTGCCGTAGGGGATCGGGACCGACATCTTGGCTTGCAGGCCGCTATCGCACATGGCGCCGAAAGCCGTGGCGGCGGTCTTCGTTATATCGATAATCGTCGCATCGTTCACCGGCAGTGCGTCGTCGGCATAGATGTTCACGCCGCGCTCGGGTGCGGCGCGAAAAAAGAACGTATCGATGCTTTCCGTTTCAGCACACCACGCCGGACGGAAAAACGTTTTCAGCATATCGGCATTCGAGCGCGACAGCGTTGCCCCGGCGGGGGACGTCGGCGCTGGACGCGGCAAGGACGATTTGTCCGGATTCTTGCGTGTCGCCGTTTTTGAAATCTGTGACTGTTTGATCCGGCTGATGGACGCCTTCAAAGCCTCCATATCGATACTGCCGTCGGCATTGAACGCGCCGGACATATCCAGCCGCGCGGTGGCCGGCAGCGGCAGCTCCTCGGCCGAGAACTGCGCGCCAACTAATTTTTGACCGATGCTGGCGGCCATGGCGTCGGTGCGTTTTTGTGCTTCGGCTTCATTGACGCTGAAAAACAGCAGCATCCACGCGTCTTCGCCCTGCTGGATATACGTGTTGCCCTTGCCGATCATCCGCCCAATGGTGGACTCGGCGATGATCAGAATGCGGCTTTCATATTTGTCCCACAGCGGACCGATGGCTTCGCGGAAATCCGCCAGCGAGATGACTTGAACCCGGCCGCTGGCGCGCGTTTCCGTTTCTTGGGCGAGGTTGCTGAGCGCCAATGCAATGTCATCACCCCAATAAACCGGTGAGGCAATTTCAGGTTCGGTTTTTCGGCCCGAAAAGATTCGCGCCCAGCGCGCTGTACGGGCCAACATACGGCCCGCTGCGCGCCGTAATATAAGCATCATATTTTTCATGACGCCGGAGTATACGCGCTATTTGCCGCGGCCGAAGGGAATCCGCTCGATCGGAATCATCGGCTCATCGATGGCGCTTTGGCTGAACACCGTTAGTTCGCGCACGGTGATGGGTTTGCCGAGAATGGGCGCAGCTAATCTCTCGAGCGCTTCAACGACATCATAGCGCTCGCGCGAATCCTCGATGCGATCCGTGACCGAAATATGAAAGCGGAACTCTTCCATGACGTAGGGATAGCCCCAATTCTCCAGCATCTGTTCCTGGTGCACGGTCAGTCGGTTGAGTTTGTAGTTTTCCAATTGCTCATGCGTGAGCGGCGCGCGGAAAGCTTCAAAGGCGCGCACACATGCGGCAGCAAGCTTTTCAAGCGCCGCCGATTGCGTGATCGGCGTGAGTGCGATGAACTTGCCGATGATCGCAAGTTCCAGCGGCGGGAGTTCTATGGGCGCCAGCGTGCGGGCAAAAATCCGCGCGGCAGCCAGAAGGCTTTCGAGGCTGCTGGCGGGGTTGAGGCCAAACGGCGGCTTCAAGGTGCCGTGGAAACCGTAGCGGCGGGAGTTTTCGCTGAGTTCTTGGATCCGCTCGGGGCTAATGCTTGTCGCCACGCTCGCGCCCTGCGCGTCCGTGAACCAGCTTTGGCCAAAGGCATGCAGAGGCGAACCGGGCTCCGGGGCATAGTAAATCGCGTATCGCGGACCTGTCGTCACCGCCCCTAGCTCCTCGAATGCACGGCTGATGCCGAGCTTATATGTGTCGCACACCCGGCTAGGCTTTCTAAAATTCTTATCAGTCGCATAAACCATTAGGCGCGGCAAGAGGTTGAAGTTCAACCCTTTGGCAGCTTAGGGTTTTTCCGGATATGAGGGCTGGCGATTTCGGCGCGCGGCTTGGCTTGCGACGCAATAGAGCAAGAACCGCTATTACTATTATATTTTAACGAATTGGCGCGTATTTTCGCGGCGATTTAAAGCGCTTTAGGCAGCCAGTGCGGACTGTTCGTCCAACTGCCGGGCGAGGATGATGAGTTCGTCCAAAGCCCCGTCATTCTGACCGACGCGTGCCAGTGTCTGGCGCCACCGCCGCGCGTTGGCGCGCCCGTGAAACAAACCCGCGGCATGGCGCAGGACATGATGCGGGCGGGTATGTTCGCCGATCGCACGCGCCGCATAGGCGACATAGTCGGCGGCCACGTCCGCACGATGCGGCGTCGGGTGTGCGTCTTCAAAGAAAAGCCTGTCGACATCCGCCAGCATATAAGGCGCTTCATAGGGTGCGCGTCCCAACATGACGCCGTCGAGCGCAGTGCCGTCGACCGCCGTCAACGCTGCGAATGACTCCGCGAGTGTTTTCAGGCCGCCGTTCAGGACCAGCGTCAAATGCGGAAAGCTGCGTTTGAGCTTGTAAACACGCTCATAGCTCAGCGGCGGAATTTCGCGATTTTCTTTCGGGCTTAAACCCTGCAGCCACGCTTTGCGGGCGTGAATGATGAAGGTGTCGCAACCGGCGGCGGCGACGGTCGTGATGAAGGCATCGAGGTGTTGATCGGTGTCCATGTCGTCGATGCCGATACGGGTTTTGACCGTCACAGGTATCCGCACGGTATCGCGCATGGCGCGCACACACTGGGCCACGAGATCCGGCTCGGCCATCAGGCAGGCGCCAAAGCGGCCCGAGGTGACCCGGTCGCTGGGGCAGCCGACGTTCAGGTTAATCTCGTCGTATCCCCAGTCTTCAGCCATGCGGGCAGCCTTGGCCAATTGCACAGGGTCGCTGCCGCCGAGCTGCAGGGCGAGGGGCTGTTCGGCCGGATTAAAGCCCAGAAAGCGCTGCGGATCGCCGCCACGCACAATCGCCGCCGCGGTCACCATCTCGGTGTAAAGGCGGGTGCGGCGGCTGATGAGGCGCAGCAGGTACCGGCAGTGCCGATCCGTGCAATCCATCATCGGGGCTATCGAAAAGCGGAAACTCACAGCGCGCGTCCGAACCGGGAAAACTCCGTTCTCCCTAGGCGGTCACAGGCCGCTTGACAACATGTTCTATATTTGTTCTTATGACGAACGAGAACAAAAGATGAACTCATATAAAGGGGATGTTGTCATGAGCGCCACCGGTTTTATTAAAGAAGCCTCTGCTCTGCTTGGATTATTCGTCACGCTTTATTTGTGGTCGTTGGTGGCGCTGGCGGTTCAAAGCTGAGTTTGCCACAAGTATTAATGGCTGGTTAATATTTAAAATAACACGTTTTTTTGCGTTTTTTCGTGAACCAAAAGCAGGGTCACTCCGTTGACACTGAGGCCCATACGACCATGAGCACCGCTCAGGTTGCAAATACTGGGATTGTTGGAGCGTCGACGCGGATTTCGCAATCGCGTCATGCGACGTCGTCATCTATGGACTTCGTCGATCCGCTTTCCAATGCCTATGCACCGCCGGCGCGCGACCAGACGCCCGGCTTCGAAGACGAACATCGCGACGATTTTAGCAATTCCCGCCGCCGCCGCCGTCAGGGCGGTCAGTTCCAGGACCGTGTCGTCAGCTTTGGCGGCGTCTTGGTTTCGCGCGAAATAGGGTCCACCATCATGCAGGCTCAAGCCGCGCATACCTCGCGCGTGGTGTCGCCGATGGCGGTTGAGGCCGAGCGCGGCGTGGCGATTTACGAATTCAACCAAGCGCTGATGGGCATGGCGCAAGCCACCACCGACTTCGGGATCATGCGCTAACGGTCTCCCGGCTAACTCTAACCTTCTCATGTAAGGGTGCTCTATTGTCTGCAGGCGTCACCTGCGGCACACTTTCTCTATCGTCCCTTCAGAAGGTAAAGCTGCGCGATGCGTCCCACGGCCGTTGAATCGTGTTTTGAGGTAGCCTTCTGGTTCCTGGACCGTGCACAGGACGACGGCGAATATCTTCAGCCGCAAAAACTTCATCGCCTCATGTATCTCGCGCAGGCCTATTTCGGCGTACTGCAAGGCGGCGCGAAACTCATGCCCGCCACTTTCGTCGCCGGTGATGAGGGGCCCATAGAGCCCACGGTCTTCCGCGCCTTCGAACGCGGCCGGCCCAGCGTGACGTTTAAGCCGATCGAAGAAGTCCCACGCCATCTTCTCGACAGCATCTGGCGTCAGTTTGGCGCGCATTCAGCCGAGCATCTCAACAAGCTTATCAAGCGCCATCCGCCCTATGCGGACGCACTATCGTTAGCGCCCGCCACCGAGATTACATTTGATTCCATGGTGGATTTTTACGGCACGCAAGAATTGGCGCGCAAAACTTCGGGCGCGGCGGTGAATGATGCGCCGACGGCCGATAAAGTTTTACGGCCCAAGGTTATGCGCAATGCGACGGGTAAACCTGTTACCGCCGTGCGGTGGACACCAAAACGTGCAAAGTAATTTCACCGTGAAAAAAATGATGATGACAACATGTATGCGCCGCATCGCCGCGTTGCTGGCCTTCGTCATGCTTCTGACGGCGCCGGTCTCTTATGCCGAAGGCTTGCGGCCCTTCGAGCCATTTGATCCCGCCAAAGCGCAATCATTGGCGACGTCGCCGCTGACGATTGAGAGCGGCGGCAAAACGCATAAGTTCACGGTCGAGCTTGCCGATACCGCCACGCAGCGCGACATCGGCCTTATGCACCGCAACGTGCTGGCCGCCGATCACGGCATGCTGTTCGATTTCCGCTACGAACAGAAAACGCGTTTCTGGATGCGCAATACGTTCATCCCGCTCGACATGGTGTTCATTCGTTCAAGTGGCGAGATTGTCTATATCGCCAAGAACACCGTTCCACATTCCGAAGAACCCGTCGGTCCGGCGCAGAACGTGCAAGCTGTCCTCGAACTCGCCGGCGGCACGTCGGAAACCTTGGGCCTCAAGGCCGGAGACAAAGTGCATCACAAAATTTTCCGCAACGCGCCGCCTGATGTTGGTTCGTAAAAAAATGCGCCAGATGGCCTATAAGCCGGGTTTTGTCCGCGGCATTGCTGCCGTTGGATGACTATTCCTCTGGGATGCGCATTGCTGCGCACCTCGACGCGACCGACCCGGACGACGATCCGGAAACCTATCTTTCGCCATAGCCGAAGCCACGCGAACGGCCGTCCCTATTTGGTCTTGCTCCAGGTGGGGTTTGCCCTGCCGCTGTTGTTACCACCAGCGCGGTGCGCTCTTACCGCACCTTTTCACCCTTACCAACCGAAGTTGGCGGTTTGTTTTCTGTGGCACTTTCCCTGAGGTCGCCCTCGCCGGATGTTATCCGGCACCTTGCTTCCGTGGAGCCCGGACTTTCCTCTCCCTGCCGAAGCAAAGAGCAGTCATCCAGCCATCTGGCGCGGGGTTAAAATGGCCTTCCGCGCCGCCGAGGTCAAGCCGAGGCGCGCGATGTCGCAAACCGCACCGCTACGGCAGCGATGCGGGCGGAGGTTTCGGCGTCTAAAATTCCGTCCACTTGGCTTTGGCGGTAGCGTCCCTGAAAGGCGCAGATCACATCCGTCACGGCCGATTCAGGTTTCAGGATGTCGCTGCCTAGATCGGGCGTCATGGGGACCGCGTAGCCGACCTCCGACAACCGCCGCAAAGCGCCGTTCATATCCGTATGTCCCGCGACAACGACGGTGTCCTCCGGCCAAAGCCCAATGCCTTGCGAGGCCAAGCTCTGCCACGGGAACAACTCGCCGGGATCGGTCTTGCGGCCGGGCGCGATGTCGGAATGACCGAGGACATCATGTGCCTGAATAGTGTGCCGCTGCATGATGTCGCGCGCGAGAACGCCAAGGGCTGCGATCTGCGCGTCTGGAAAAGCGCGGTAACCGTATTCGTGTCCGGGATTGACGATCTCGATGCCGATGGAGGTGCTGTTGATATCGCGAACACCATGCCAAAAACCAACACCTGCGTGCCATGCACGCATCTCCTCGGCGACGAGCCGATAAACACTCCCGTCCTCGTCGATCACATAGTGAGCGCTGACTTCGGCTTTCGGATCGCACAGCCGGTCCAAGGCGCGTTGGCAGGAGGTCATGCCGGTATAATGCAGTACCAAATGCCGCACGCGCGTTTCGCAGTCGACGGCGCGGCGCGGGCCGAAATTGGGCGAGGGCAGTTCTTTAACGGCTAATTCCATCGACAGAAAAACGGCGTCCCGGCTGAAATGTTCTGCCGCGACTATAGGCGTTTGGCGCGCCGCTCGCTACCGCGCGCGCCGTGCTGTGTTAGAGGACGAGGCCAAGGCTCATGGCCACAGGGCGCAGACGCGGTTTCATGCATTGGCGCAGTTTGGCGATGGCTTTGACTTCGATCTGGCGCACGCGCTCGGCGGTCAGCCCGTAAATCGTCGCGAGTTTGGATAATGTGACCGGGCGTTCGGTCAGATAGCGTTTGGTAACGATATTCTTCTCGCGGCCGTCGAGCTTCGACAGGGCCGCTTGCAACATAGCCGCGCGGTTTTTGCGTTCGTCCTCGGCGGTCAGGCATTCTTCGGGACCAGGCGCGGTATCGGCAACTAAATCACCGACTGTCAGGCCGTCGCTGCCCGGCACCGGCTGATGCAGGGACAGATCGTTAGCGTTCATGCGTTGGTCCATAGAGACGATGTCGTCCTTGGTAACGCGGAAGTGGCGCGCCAATTTGGCGATCTCGGCGTCGCTTAAGTGGCGGCTGCCGTCGGGCTGCAATGAGCGTTTCGCGCGGCGGAGATTGAAGAACAGACGTTTCTTGCCGGCGCCGTTGCCGACTTTCAACAGCGACCAGTTCTGCAAGATGTGGTTGAGGATCGCGGCTTTGATCCACCAGCGGGCATAGGTCGAGAAACGAAATCCTTTTTCGGGACGGAAGCGCTCGGCCGATTGCAGAAGACCTAAGTTGCCTTCACCGATCAGGTCGCCCATCGGCATGCCGTAGCCGGCGTATCGCTGCGCGATCTTTGGCACCAAGCGCAGATGACTGCCGATCAGGGCGTCGAACGCCTTGCGGTCGCCATCGGTGTACCAACGCCGCACCAATGCCTGTTCTTCAGACTCGCTCAGAATGGGATAATCTTTGATGCGGGTCAGATAGGAGCCGTGTTCGGTATTGAGGCCCAGCACGGCCGCGCGCGTGTGCGGCGTAGCCGGCTCTACGGATCTTTCAATCGCAGACTTTTCAATCCCAGACTTTTCAATCACGGACTTTTTAAGAAATGACATAGTGTCCTTTACCCTACAGCGTACCCGGATCGGGCGGCGCGAATCTTTATATCAGACACATTTTAAAGTCAGAAATGGGGCGTTTTTAGCGTGAGTTTGTGACAAATGGTAACCTGTGCATCGGTTTTAGTGGATTTGCGCGAGTTGACGCCTTCTATCAATGGCTTAACCTATGCAGATTGATCCGTGCGGTAAGGCGATTTGCCGCAACATACGGCAGGGGGAACGCTCATGACGACCTATGCAGTTCCATTGCGCGAGATGCGCTTTGTCTTACACGACGTGTTCGGCGCTGCCGACGTTCTCACCGCCTTGCCGGGATTTTCCGACGCCACCGCCGATCTCATGGACGCGGTTTTGGATGAATGCGCCAAGCTGTGCGAAGGCGTGCTGTTGCCGCTTAACCGCACTGCCGACGAAGAAGGTTGTACCTTTGAGGGCGGCAAGGTCACGACGCCCAAGGGCTTTAAAGAAGCCTACAAGCAATATGCCGAAGGCGGCTGGTGCGGTGTGACCGCCGATCCTGAATACGGCGGCCAGGGCTTGCCCGAAACCATCGATTACCTTGTTTCTGAAATGATCGGATCATCCAATCTTTCGATGGGCCTTTATCCGGGCCTGACGCAAGGCACCATTTTGGTGCTCGCTGCGTTGGGGACGCCCGAACAAAAAAGTTACTATCTGCCGCAGCTCATCAGTGGCGCATGGCAGGGCTCAATGTGCCTCACGGAATCCAATGCGGGTTCGGACCTTGGTTTGCTGCGCACGAAGGCCGTGCCGAATGCCGACGGTACCTACAGCATTACCGGCACCAAGATTTTTATCTCGGCCGGCGAACACGACATGACCGAGAACCATGTCCATCTGGTCCTCGCGCGCTTGCCCGATGCACCGGAAGGCAGCCGCGGCATTTCGATGTTCCTGGTGCCGAAGTTCCTGCCAAATCCCGATGGCTCGCTCGGCAAGCGCAACGCCGCGACCGTAGGCTCCATCGAACATAAAATGGGTATGCGCGCGTCGGTTACCTGCGTCATGAATTTCGACGACGCCACGGGTTGGCTGGTGGGTCAACCGCACAAGGGACTCGCGGGCATGTTCGTGATGATGAACAAGGAACGCCTGTTCGTCGGCAGCCAGGGCATCAGCGTTGCCGAGATCGCGTATCAAAGCGCTGCGGCCTATGCGAAAGACCGCCTGCAAAGCCGCGCCGCCGGAGCGCCTGCGCGTCCCGACAAGCCCGCCGATCCGATCATCGTCCATCCCGATATTCGCAACCGGCTCCTGTTTTCGCGTTCGCTGGTTGAGGCGCAGCGCGCCTTGGCGGTTTGGGCACACATGCAGGTCGATATTTCGCATAAGCATCCCGACAAAGCCGTGCGCGCGCACGCCGATGACATGGCGCAATTGATGACGCCGATCGTCAAAGCTTGCGGTACCGATTTCGGTTTCGAGATCGCCAACGCCTGCCTTCAAGTCTTCGGCGGCCACGGTTATATCCGCGAGCACGGTATGGAACAGCTGGTGCGCGACGTGCGCATCACGCAAATTTATGAAGGCACAAATACGATCCAGGCGCTCGATCTTATCGGCCGCAAACTTGGACTCGAAAACGGCCGCCTGTTTAAAGGCTGGATCAAGGAGGTCGACGAGACTTTGAAACGTGTCGACGGCCGCGCCGATATGGCGGAGTTCACCGCGCCGCTAAAAGATGCCGTGCAAAAGCTGACGGTTCTTACGCAGTGGCTGGTCGCGCAAAACGATCCCAATGCCCGCCCGGCAGCCGCCGTTGACTATCTTCGCATCTTTGGCCTGACGGCGTTCGCCTGGACGTGGGTGTTGATGATCGAGGCGGCGCTGAAAAAGAATGACGATCTTACCGCGGTAAAAATTCAAGTCGGCCGCTATTACATGCAACGGGTCTTGCCGCTGATTTCCGGTCTGGTCGCGGTTGTGCGGTCCGGGCCCGAGTCCATGATGGCCGTGGCGGAAGGCGCATTCTGATACCGGTATCATTCCGTCCACCCGCCAGCGTCAAAGCCGCCTTTGTCATCGCGGCGGTTGGGCTTGTTATCCTGGCGGGCCTTGTTGCCGTTCCGCATTTCATTGATTGGACGGAATACCGTGCGGCCTTTGCCGCACGGCTGAGTGCTGCTTCCGGGCGACCGGTGTCCATCGACGGCGATGTTGATTTTGTGCTTCTGCCGCGCCCAGCCTTTAATGCCGACGAAGTGCGCTTTTCCAGCAGCATGGCCGACGATTACGTAGCTGTGAAACGCCTGAGTGCGCGGCTTGTATTTCTACCGCTGCTTCAGGGTCGCATGCAGTTTCGTGAACTCGTGTTGCAACGCCCGGAAGCTCGCATCACCCGCACCAGCCAAGGTGCGATTGATTTTGTCGGACGCGATAGCCAGCCGCCGCAAGGAGCCTCTGCCGTTGCTGTGAAGCCCGACGATCCGTTCGATCTGGATGTGGCACGTATCGAAATCGAAGACGGCAGTATTGTGTTTCAAGATGCCGCTAACGGCACATCCGTGCATGCAGAAGGTATCGATCTTAAAATCGCTGCGCCGGTCGGGGCGCCGGTATCGCTGGAGGGTAACTTTGTCGTCGGCAATACACTCATGGCCGTGGATGCGATTGTCGGCCGCGGCGTACCGCACGCGAAAAGCATAAACATCACATTGAAACTGCTGGAGGCCGACGCTACGGCAAAATTCAGCGGCACGGTTTCGGGCGATGCATTGTGGAATGTGCGCGGCGACATCGGCATCACGGGAACAAGTTCAGCGGCAATGCTCGGTGCTTTTGGACTGGCCGGACCCGATACCGCGCTGCCCGCCGCCATGCGCAAACCCTTTTCATTGACGGCCAAGGTGAACGGCGATCCGCAAGGCATATCCGCCGATCCGCTGTCCTTCGACATTGGCGGTACATCGGCGAAAGGCTCGGTCGTCTGGCGCGCGGAAGCGCCGCCCAAAATGAATGTAAAACTCGAATTCGGCACGCTGCAAATTGAAGCTTGGCGTTTCGCCTTTGTCGATATGCCGCCTGCATCGCCCTTTAACGGCATCATGTCGGCGCATGCACAGGAGCCGCCCCGCGCCAGCTCCGATGCACTCTATGCGCCGTTCAAAGATCTTTCAGCCACCTTCGACATCCGTTTTCCGCTGCTGTCTTACGGCGGCCAGATGTTGCAAGGCGGGTTTATTGAAGCCTCGCTTGCGGCAGGCGAACTGACGCTTTCCAATGTTTCGTTCGAGTTGCCGTCTGCCACCCGTGTCAAAGCCTTCGGCATGGCTCGCTTCAATGACACGCCCTCGTTCGACGGGAGCGTTGAGGTGCAAACCACCGACCTGCGCGGGTTGATGGCGTGCCTCGGGACGAAGCCTGACCCTGACGGACGCTTGCAGGATCGTCTGAAGAACGCCTCGTTGCGCGCCGCCGTACAGGGTACGTCAAGCACGGTTATGCTCAGCGACATCACCGCGACGGTCGATACCAGCGGCATTACCGGACGCATGTCCTGGTCGCGTAATCCGCGCACCACCATTGCCGCCGACCTGAAAGTAAATGCGTTTAACCTCGATGCGTACCTTCCGGCCGTGACGCGGCGCGAGACGGCCCAAGCCACAACGCCTGCGCCTGCCGCGCCTCCGGCGGCAAAGCCTGATCCTTATGGCGTTCACTCCACATCCACGCCCTATCACGCGCTCGCCGATTTTGATGCCGACGTGCACGTCGAAGTCGCTTCCTTAACGGCAGGAGGTTCCAGCAGCGGTAAAGCCGGCATAGATCTGCAATTAAAGGACGGTGCTTTAAACGTCCGCAGCGCTTCATTCGAGAATGTCGGCAGCGTGTCGGCATGGGTGGGGGGGACTGTGAACAACTTGGACTCGACACCAAGCTTCGAAAATGTACAGTTCGATATATCTGCTACCGATCTTGGCCGTGCCGGGCGGGCGTTTGCTTTTGATGTACCTGCACCGCTTAAGGGTTTCACGCCGATATCGTTCACCGCTGTCGCTAGCGGCAGCATGGCGCAGGCCACGATTGCGGGCACGCTCAAGGCCGCCGGCTTAACGATCCGCGCCGATGGTGAAGCGCTGACATTGGATCAGCAGCCCCACGTCACGCTTAACGTCGAAGCCACGCAAGGCAGTTACGCGGCGTTGATGCGCGCCATGGGCCGCGTGTGGCCGGTCAGTCTCACCGATCCAGGCGCTTTGAAGATGACCGCGCGCGTTGTGCGGGACGAAACGCGGACCACCGTCGATTCCATCGACCTGCGCCTCGGCGACAATGCCTTGATGGGAAATGTAAGCATAACAAAAGGCCAGAACGGTCCCGAAGTCACAGGTGCTTTCAATGTCATGGCACCGTCAGCCGATAAGATATGGCCGAAACAACCAGAACAACCGTTCGCCACACCTGTCAGCCTTATCAAGACAGCACCGCGCGCCGCCGCTAAACCCGTTTGGTCCGAGGACGCTTTCGACTGGTCCTTTCTTAAAGGTTGGCGCGGCGACGTGCAGGTGGCGGGCAAATCATTGGCTTGGCGCGGCATTCAAGTTCAGAACTTTGCCACACAGCTAACCTTCGCCGACGGAACAGCGGAACTCGGCGCATGGAACGGTAAGGTCTTCAACGCACCCGGACAGCTTTATCTGAAGGTCGCTACTGCGCCGATGCCGCTGATTCAGGGCGAGATCGCTTTCATCGGCGGTGATCTCGCAGGTGTCGCGAGTGCTGTGAATGGCGGCAGCGGAACGCTCAAATCCGGCGGCAAGGCGGACTTCGCCGGCAGCTTCCGCGCACAAGGCGCGAGCCCCGCAGCGATGATCTCGAATTTGTCGGGCAACGGCACCGTTAAACTCACCGCTACGGAAACCGGCAGCGGACCAATCGCTGGACTTTTGAGTGCGATTGCCGCGGTCAATCAGCTTGAAGGCATTTCAGGCGGACGCGCGGGCACAGTGAGTTTGGAATCGCGCCTGTCGGCGGCGGAAGGTCGCATCAAGATTGAAGATACGACTGTGGCATCTAAGTCTTACGGCGGCGTTTTCTCAGGGAGCATCGACCTCGCACGTTGGCAGGTGGATCTTGCGGGCAGACTTCGCCTCGAAGCGCGCGGCGAGGCAGCGGCGCGACCGACGGATGTTCCGATCACCATCAAAGGCGCACTCGATCTACCGAATATTACGTTATTGCCGCGCTGATTTTTGTAACTCGCTAAGCACATAAACCCGAAGCGCGCTGGAAAGGTTGTCCTCGCGCGTGCCGTCGATGGCCGCTATCAGCGCGTTGACCGAGGTGTTCTGGCGTTTGGCAATCTCGTGCAATGCCTCCCAGAACGGCGCTTCGATCGACACGCTGGTGCGGTGCCCGGCGATATCGACCGAGCGCTTTTTGACACTAGTCATGAGGCCGGATCATGTCGGCCGGTATGACCCAGGCGTCGAACTGTTCCGCAGTGACATAGCCGGACTTCACGGCGGCATCCTTTAATGTGGTGCCGTCGGTATGGGCTTTCTTGGCGATCTCGGCGCATTTGTCGTAACCGATGTGGGGCGCAAGCGCTGTGACCAGCATTAGAGAATTATCTACATGGCGCGCAATCGCGACCTTGTTGGCTTTCAGGCCCGTGAGACAATGCACAATAAAGCTGGAGATCGCATCGGTCAGCAGGCGGATCGATTGCAGCACGTTGTAGGCAATCACCGGCTTGAAGACATTCAGCTCAAGATGCCCGTGCGAACCCGCCACGGTCACGGTCGTGTGATTGCCCATCACTTGCGCGCAGACCATCGTCAACGCTTCGGCCTGGGTTGGATTGACTTTGCCCGGCATGATCGACGAGCCCGGTTCATTGGCGGGCAGGATCAGCTCGCCGAAACCCGAGCGCGGGCCCGAGCCCAAGAGGCGGATGTCGTTGGCGATCTTCATCATCGATACGGCGATGGTGTTGAGTGCGCCGGATAGCTCGACCATCGCGTCGTGTGTCGCGAGGGATTCAAAAAAGTTCACCGACGGCCAGAAGGAAATTTTGCTCTGTTCGCGGAGCTCCATGCAGAATTTATCGGCAAAGCCGCGTTTGGTATTCACGCCGGTGCCGACAGCTGTGCCGCCCTGCGCGAGGCGGGTAAGGCGCGGCAGTGTCGCTTTCAGGCGGTCGTGGGCGTACCCGGCCTGCGCGGCGTAGCCTGAGAATTCCTGGCCAAGCGTCAAAGGGGTCGCGTCCTGCAAATGCGTACGGCCGATTTTGACGATGTTCGCGAAGGCTTCGGCGTTGTTGTCGAGCGCGCCGTGCAATCTTTCCAGAGCAGGCATCAAGCGATTGGTAATCTCCATGGCGCAAGCAATGTGCATTACAGTCGGAAAGCTATCGTTGGATGACTGGCCCTTGTTCACATGGTCGTTGGGGTGAACCGGGCTCTTGCCGCCTTTTTTGCCGGTGAGAATTTCGTTGGCGCGTCCGGCGATGACTTCGTTGACGTTCATATTGGTCTGCGTGCCGGAGCCGGTCTGCCAGACCACCAGCGGGAATTCGTCGTCAAGTTTCCCGCCCGCGACTTCTTCCGCAGCTTTAACGATGACATCGGCGATGTCGGCAGGCAATTCACCGAGAGCTTTGTTGGCAATCGCCGCCGCGCGTTTTTGTGCGCCGAACGCGCGGATCAAAGGCAGCGGCATGCGCTCGCCGCCGATCTTGAAGTTCACAATGCTGCGCTGGGTTTGCGCGCCCCAATAATGTTGGTCGGGAACCTCGATGGATCCCATGGAATCGGTTTCGGTGCGGGTCGCGGCCATGAAACGTGCTTTCGGTTTGAAATCCTTCAGTGTAACCCTGCGAGGAATCCCGCCGCGGCGTCAAGGGCGGCTGTCAAATTTTGTTCATGCGTCAGGCCCGAAGCGCGGCGGGGCTTAAGGTCGTGGTCGCCGTCCTCGGCCCAGTGCAGGCGAACGGCGGGCGACAAAGAGAGAGCCGAAACAGCTTCACGGTCGCCCAGTGGGTCGCGCGTGCCTTGGCAGATCAGCGTCGGTGTCTTGAGCGTTTTCAAGTGCTCGGTGCGCGGCTTGTCTTTGCGGCCTGCGCCGTAAAAAGGATAGCCGAGGCAGAGCAGGCCTTTTACGCCCGCGTCGTCGGCGATGAGGCTTGCCATACGTCCGCCCATGGATTTGCCGCCGATGACAAGTTTGTCAGGACCGATTTCGGCGATGATGGAAGCCCACGTTTCCAGCAGCACCGGCTGACGGTCGGGCGGTTTGCGTTTACCGTCCGTCCGCCGCGCCGCCATGTAGGGAAACTCAAAGCGCGCGACCCGGTAACCTTTCGCCGCGAGACCTTCGGTAAAGAAAGTCATGAACGGTGTGTCCATCGGCGCACCTGCGCCGTGGGCGAGTGCGACGGTAAGTGGTGCAGATTTTGCGCCGTCCCACAAAATGGTGCGCATTGCATTGTTACTCACAGGGATCACCCTAAAAAGTGGTCAAAGGTGGCCAGGTGAAATGATGAGAATTCAAAAGCTTGCGCCCGAATGGTCATGACCACCTCTGCCGGCGCGGGCACGGCGACAATGGCCAAAGCATGCTATGAAATGCTTGGTTGGTGTTAGGGAGAAGACGAGCAGACGCAAAAATACAGCAGATCATTCCTGAATATATTTTTGGGCGTTCGAGTCAAGCGTGCTGATTAGAGCTGCTGGAAGAAGTCATTGCCCTTGTCGTCGACCACGATGAAAGCCGGGAAGTCTTCGACTTCGATCTTCCAGATGGCTTCCATGCCAAGCTCGGCGTACTCGATCACTTCGACTTTCTTGATGGAATTCTCGGCCAGCATGGCGGCGGCGCCGCCGATGGAGCCTAGGTAGAATCCGCCGTGCTTCTTGCAGGCTTCGGTGACGGCTTTGGAGCGGTTGCCTTTGGCGAGCATGACCATAGAGCCGCCGTGGGCTTGCAGTTCGTCGACATAGGCATCCATGCGGCCCGCAGTGGTGGGGCCGAAGGCGCCCGAGGCATAACCCTTCGGGGTCTTGGCGGGGCCGGCGTAATAGACCGGGTGCTGCTTGAAATATTCGGGCAGGCCTTCGCCGCGGTCGATGCGTTCTTTCAGCTTCGCATGCGCGATGTCGCGCGCCACGACCATGGGGCCGCTCAAGGACACGCGCGTCTTGGTCGGGTACTGGCTGAGGATTTTACGAATCTCGTCCATGGGCTGGTTGAGATCGATCTTCACCACTTCGGGCGAGAGCTTTTCGGTTTTGACCTCGGGCAGATACTGCGCAGGGTTAGCTTCTAATTGTTCAACGAAGATGCCGTCGCGGCTGATCTTACCCATCACTTGTCTGTCAGCGGAGCACGAGACGCCGATGCCGACCGGACACGAGGCGCCGTGGCGGGGCAAACGGATAACGCGCACGTCATGGCAGAAGTACTTTCCGCCGAATTGCGCGCCGATGCCGATGGTGCGCGTCATGGCGAGGACTTCGGCTTCCATGTCGAGATCGCGGAAGGCCTGGCCGTGCATGCCGCCCTTTGTGGGTAAGCCGTCGAGATAGCGTGCGGAGGCCAGCTTCACGGTTTTCAAGGTCATCTCGGCCGAGGTGCCGCCGATGACGATGGCGAGGTGATAGGGCGGGCAGGCGGAGGTGCCGATGTTTTTAACTTCTTCTTCGAGGAATTTCCTGAGGCCCGCCGGGTTCAGCACGGCCTTGGTTTTTTGGAAGAGATAGCTTTTGTTGGCCGAGCCGCCGCCTTTGGCCATGAACATGAATTTATAGGTGTCACCGGGCACGGCAAAGAGATCGAGCTGCGCGGGCAAATTGTTGCCGGTGTTCTTTTCTTCGAACAGCGAGGTCGGCGTCATCTGCGAGTAGCGAAGGTTAAGCTTGGCGTAGGCTTCGGCCACGCCTTGGCTAATGGCGAGCGCGTCGTCGCCGTCGACCCAGATCTGCTGACCTTTTTTGCCCATGACAATCGCCGTGCCGGTGTCTTGGCACATGGGCAGGACAAAGCCGGCCGAGATGTTGGCGTTCTTCATCAGCTCCAACGCCACGAAGCGGTCATTGGGCGAGGCTTCGGGGTCGTCCATGATCGCGCGGAGCTGCTTCAAGTGACCGGGCCGTAACAGATGCGAGAGATCGCGGAAGGCTGCTTCCGTCAATGCGGTGATCGCCGACGGCGCGACGATCACAATGTCCTGGCCGCGAAACTTCTCGACGCTGACGCCGTCGGACGAAATTTTGCGGTAGGGCGTGGTGTCCTTGGCGAGGGGGAAGATTTCGGCGAAAGCTGCGTCCAACATGAGAGTCGTCCGTGCGTGTTAGGTTTAAACGATGGGTAAAAAAACGGGTGCGCCGCTACTTCTTGCGGAAGGCGTCGAGCGTGACAACCTTGCCGGAGTCGTCTTCATCGGCATCGGCTTTAACGGTCGCCAGGGGCGCGGTTGTCGTTGTGGCTATCTTTCGACCGCCTTTGACGCGCTGCGTTACCTTTGAAGAATCGACCGGCAGAATGTCGTTCATCGGCGGTTCGTCGATGTCGTCGTTTTCGGCTTCGGCGTCTTCGTTGGAATCTTCATCGGCGCCGGTGCGCTCTTCGAACTCGACGTGGAACTGCAAACCGAACTTGGCGTGCGGATCGGCAAAAGCCGTTACCGCAGCAAAAGGAACGACCAAGCGCTGGCTGACGCCATTGAAGCTGAGCGTGATCTCGAAGTGTTCTTCATGCACCTGCAAGTCCCAGAACTGGTGCTGCAGGACAATGGTCATCTCGTTGGGATGCAACGTGCGCAGGCTGGAGGCGATTTGCACGCCGGGCGCGGTGGTATCGAACGTGACGTAAAAATGATGCTGACCGGGTAGGCCTTGAGCAGCAGTGATCTTCAACGCCTCGCGCAACACGCCGCGCAACGCATCTTCGACCATCCGCTCGTAGCTTAGTGACGTGATATCCATGTTCTTCAAGGCGCCTTCACACCGTGCTGATCCCTTCGTCAGGGGGCGCGGCTTCCATTCACTTTACGATATATGATGCCTCCATTCTCGTAGGGTCTGGCACCCGGTTCAAATGGAATTTAATAGCGAGATTAAACAAAGGGGTGGCGCGCGTTATGAGAAGAGTGGGGGGCTTCTGTTGCCCGGTGCCCCCCGAACCGCGCTTTGGACGTATAAACCTAGCGGCCGTTAGGCGGCGAGGCGGACGTCCTCAACGAGTGCAACGTTGTCGTTGGCACTTTTAGATATGGCCCGATAACGGCGGAACCATGCCGGGAACAGCTACCGTCTTTACTGCGCACGTCGAGCCTAATTCGCCCCCATAAGGCCCGGCTGGAATTTGCATTCCGAAGAACTTGCGTTCTAAGCCGGGCGAAATTGGTGGAGGCGCCGGGTACTGCCCCCGGGTCCGTTACGCCTATGCCACAGCAGGTTTAGCGCCATTTCCGCTTGCGCGGCGTCATCAATATAGGGCGGTTGGGTTAAGATTGCTACCCGAGCCACGCACCGCACGGAAAAAGCAAACTTTTCCACTGGATTACCTGCCGCGTTACTCCCTCTTGGGGAACGCATCGAATCAACGTAATAAGGTGCGCATGCAACAATATCTTGATTTGCTCGACCACGTTTTGCGCACCGGTGTGAAGAAGTCCGACCGCACCGGCACGGGCACTGTGAGTGTGTTCGGGCATCAGATGTGCTTCAATTTGGCGGACGGTTTTCCGCTGCTGACGACGAAGAAGCTGCATACCAAGTCGATCATCGTCGAGCTGCTGTGGTTCCTGACGGGCAATACTAATATCGCCTATCTCAAGGAAAACGGTGTTTCCATCTGGAACGAATGGGCCGACGCAAACGGCGACCTTGGCCCGGTGTACGGTCATCAGTGGCGTTCCTGGCCGACGGCGGAAGGTGGCACGATTGATCAAATCGCAAATCTCATCACGGGGATCAAAAAGAACCCGGACAGCCGGCGTCATATTGTCACAGCGTGGAATCCGGCGGAGGTCAACCAGATGGCGCTGCCACCGTGCCACTGCCTGTTTCAGTTCTATATCGCCGAGGGCACGCTGTCGTGCCAGTTGTATCAGCGCAGCGCGGATATTTTTCTGGGCGTGCCGTTCAACATCGCATCTTATGCCCTGCTGACAATGATGGTGGCGCAAGTCACGGGGTTGAAGCCCGGGACATTCGTTCACACTTTGGGCGACGCCCATATTTATGCGAATCACATCGAGCAGGCGCACATTCAGTTAGTGCGCGAGCTGCGTTCGTTGCCGACGATGCGCCTTAACCCGGCTGTAGACGACATCTTCGGTTTCAGCCTTAGCGATTTTACACTCGAAAACTATAACCCTCATCCGCACATCGCGGCCAAGGTTGCGGTTTAGGTCGATTCCGCTAAATCGTCATGAAAAACGCCGCCCGCGGGTTCCGCGGGCGGCGTTTTTCGTTGACGCGTGAGCGCGCGGCTTACTTCTTCTTATTCTTGGCCGAGTAGGTTTCGAGTACTTCTTTAAATTTCTCGCTGGTGTCGTTGAATTCCTTGGTGGCGCATTCGTTGAATTCAACGAACTTGGCTTGATATTCGTCGAATTTCTTGGCGACTTCGCCAATTTCCTTGCTGGAGACAGTAGCGCCGTCAGCGGGTAAATCCGGCACCGAAGGCTTCAATCCACAGTCTGCCCAAGCGCTGCCGGCCATGCCCATGCTGGTGGCCAATGCTGCTACGGCGAAAATTTTTGTCATCTTCATAATTTTTTCCTCTCCCTTACGGTTCAAAATGCGTCCCCTTGACGTCATCCGGATGCGTTAAGTCTACCATGCGGCTTTGCAGGGAGTCTAACATCCTTCACCTTGGTTATACTGAGGAAAGGTGTTCTTTATAAGACGCTTTTTAGGCAAGCTAGAGGCGGGAGTTGGTTTTGAGCAAAGGACAAAGCGGCTACGACGGCCCGCCGATCCGCGTTACTTTGGTCGTTGCGCGGGCCGAGAACGGTGTGATCGGCAAGGACGGGAAGCTGCCGTGGCACATTTCGGCCGATTTGCAGTTCTTCAAGCGCATGACGTTAGGCAAGCCGATCATCATGGGCCGCAAGACCTATGAATCCATCGGGCGTCCGTTGCCGCGCCGGACAAATATCGTGGTCACGCGCGATGCCGCGTGGTCGGCCGCCGGTGTTACGGCGACCCAGGATTTAGCAACCGCTTTTGCCTTGGCTTATGAGGACGCACATCGCACGGGCGCAGACGAAATCGCCGTCATTGGCGGCGCGGAGATCTACCGCCAGACCTTGCCGCGTGCCGACCGGGTTTACCTGACCGACGTGCACCGGGCCTTCGAGGGCGATACGGTCCTGGATCTCGATTTGTCGGCCTGGCGCGAAATCTCGCGTGAACGCCACGATCCTGAAGCGGCTGATGGGCCTGCCTTCAGTTTTGTCGTTCTGGAACGCCCAAGACCTTAAGTGCCCGGGATTATAAAGTTCTACGGCGTCATCGTGCAGGTGGTGGTCATATCCGCAACGATGTTGGCACTCTTGTTATGCAGCCAATGTTGGAGATAGCCGGTAAAGGTCGTGTCGGATTTGATGTTGTAATAGTAAATGCTGTTGCCGGGCGAAATGCCTGAGGTCTGTTCGAGCGCGGCGATCGTGGTGATCTTTTGCGCATTGGAAGGCACGACGCCGGCGGGATAAGTCCCGATGCGCTGGCCGGTTGCGGCATTGTAAATGCCGAGCGAGATGGCCGCAGCCGCCGTGCCGGTATTGTGAATGACAATCGTTGCAGGATGCGTACTCACCAGCGACGAGTGCACATCGATCAATGTTTTCTTCGCACCTGTCGGTGTGTCGCATACAGTGATGTTGGTCATGGCGCTGGTGTCTTTATGCCATAAAATATTTTGGAATGTTCCGCTGAAACTCGGGCGCACCGAAAGCGAATACATAGGAAGCTTGGTAAACGTGCTGCCTGCGTTGTCTTCGACGTCTTGTATGGAGAACTGGCGGGCGACACCGGCTGCAAGGCTTGGGCTGGTCCATGTGCCGAGGATAGCGCCGGTAGCGTAATCGGCGATCGTCACGTCGATAGTGCCGGCTGTGGTGCCGCTGTTATAAAAACGCAAGTACGACTGAACCATTTCCATGGAGGATGAAAAGGCGCTGGCGACGCGCAGGCCGCTGACCGATCCGGTTGGTGTGCCTGTAGGAGTCCAACTCGCCCAGGCGCTGACCAAATCTTGATTCCAGGAATCGTACCAAGGGCCGCCGGCTTGGTCGTCGAGGTCGTCGCCGTAGGACAGGCTGCCGACGAGATAACGCTGAGCAGTCGTTTGATCGACGTAAAAAAACGGACTGCCCGAATTGCCGCCGGAGGCGTCGATGACGAATTCGCGGATGTGGGATGAGTGATAACTGGAGAACGAGGTGTTGGATTCGTTTCCGGACTGCGCGTAAAGCCCATAGACGGTTTTGTTTTGCACGGTCGCCGAATAACCCGCGCTGGTGACGGGTGTGCTCGTGCTGCCATAGAGAATAGGCATGAAAGTGCCGGTGTGCGTGAAAGGCGTCTTGAACTGGATCGCCGCGAAGTCGTGACGGTAGGTGGTCGCGGGATAAGAGTCTTGGCCAGAGATCTGCGTCCACATGGACGTCGTTTGCGCTTGCTGTACGTCGGACTTCATTGCGTAAGGTCTGATCGGTGTGCCGTCACCCAGAACAGATTGATTCTGAGCGGGATATACACGCGCCGAGGCAATGTAGCCGCCGCGGTCTTTATTGTGCACGCAATGGCCCGCGGTCATCACGACGTAGGGGCTGACGATGGTCGCGGTGCAACGGTAGCTATCTCCATTAGGATAAGTGGTGTTGAGATACGCCAACGTATTCCACGGGTAGACGACGGTGCTGGCTATTTGGCTGCGGTCGTCAACACCCACGGTTAATGTTTTTTCAGGCGCGGGTTTTTCCAGTGCAGATGACGGCGTGCTTTGGCTGCGCTCCTTAGAGGGCGTGGGCGCGGAAGGAAGCGTCGGCGCAGCGTCGAAGTTTTTTCCTGCGGGTACGGGCGGTGAATCTTGCGTGCTGGACTTCTGTTCAACTTGTCCGCTGGGAACAGTGCCGGGCGTTGGCGGCTTGGTCGCGCGCTTGAGTGGTTCGGGCTTCACATTGTCGGGATCGGGAGCGGGCGCATCCAGTGTTGTTTCAGGGCCGGATTGCGCGCGTGCGGGGGCCGAGGCGGGCGATCCGACGGCAAAGGCGCTGGTGAGAAACGCTTTGGCTTCGTCGCCGGTGAGTTGCTTCGGCTCCGGCCGCATCAGGCCGATACACGCAAGCTTCTGTTTTTCACCGGCAAGAACGTAAAACTCGTTCCATTCATAGTAGCGGCTGTTGACGACCTGTCCGATGTGACGAGTCTCGCTGGTCGTCGATGGCGCGACGTTAGCGCAATTATAGGACGAGAGGTCGGGCAGGTGCGGGGCCGCATCGAGGGTGTTTTGGGCGGAGTTTTGCGCGGCAAAACTATTTGCGCTGCAAAGCGCAGAGACGGCGAAGACAAAAACGCCGGACGCGCGCGACATCGGAAAGGAAAAAGGCATTTCCAGAATAACTCCGTTAGCAAATTCTTCCCGCGCCAAAGATAGCGGCTTTAGCGGGTAATGGCGACATGGATAGGAGAAGAATGCCGATTAATTTCGCGTAACGAGAGGCTAGCTCTTGATTCCGCCCATGGAAATCACCGGGGCCATCTTTTGTTGCGCGCCGAGCTTGTCCCAGATCTTTTGTGCCAGCGCTAAGTAAACCTGGGCATGGGGACTGTCGGGTTCGGCTGCCACAATTGGCGTGCCGCCGTCGGAGGTCAGGCGGATTTTCAGGTCGAGCGGGATTTCACCCAGGAAGTCGGCACCCAATTCATCGGCGGTGCGGTGTGCCCCGCCGTGGTCGAAGATATGATCGCGGTTGCCGCATTTTGGGCAGACATAATAGCTCATGTTCTCGATCACGCCGAGGATCGGCACTTCGACTTTACGGAACATGTTGAGGCCTTTGCGCGTGTCGAGCAGTGCGATGTCCTGGGGCGTGGAGACGATCACTGCGCCCGCGAGCGGGACGCGTTGGGACATGGTGAGCTGGGTGTCGCCGGTGCCGGGAGGCATGTCGACGATCATCACGTCGATGTCGCCCCACTCGACGTCGCGCAGCATCTGTTCCAGGGCACCCATCACCATGGGACCGCGCCAGACGATGGGGGCGTCCTCGGCAATCATGAAGCCGATGGACATGACTTTGACGCCGTGATTTTCGAGCGGGATGACGCGCTTGCCGTCGGAACTGGGTTTGCGGCCGGAAAGTCCGAACATGCGGGGCTGTGAAGGTCCGAAGATATCCGCGTCGAACATCGCGACCTTGCGCCCTTGCCGGGCGAGAGCGACAGCGAGGTTGGTGGCTGTCGTCGATTTGCCGACGCCGCCTTTGCCCGACGCCACGGCGACGATGTATTTCACGCTGGGGAGTGCGATGACCTCGCGTCCGCTCTTTTGTGCGGGGGGCGCGGTTTTTTCGCGCGCGGTTTCGGCGGTCAGGACGGCGGTGACCGACAGTACGCCGGGCAGCGCGTGCACGGCGCGCTCGGCGGCGGCGCGTACGGGCTCTAGTTGCGGCCCCAATTTAGCGGGCACTGCCAGGGTGAGTGTCACGTGACCGTCTTTGATCAGAATGTCTTTGACCCAGCCACGCGCTACGATATCGATACTGGCGGTGCCGGAATCGATGGTTTTCAGTGTCGCGACGATCTGTTGCTGGGTTATCTCGGCCACGGGAGACCTTCTGATTGATGACTTGAAAACACCGCCGCGGCACCGACATAAGCTATTGCGGCGTGGCGTGCCACGGGTCCGTGGGGGCTGTGTTGCGGCATCGACTGGGTTGTCCTATAAAAGCCCAGGCAAACGAAGGATTAATCCATTGTTTTACAAACAACAAGGCGGAGGCCCCTGGGGCAGCGGCGGCCCGTGGGGCGGCGGCGGAAACGGCGGCGGCGGCGGTGGCGGTGGGGGTGGCGGTGGCGGCAACCCCTGGGGCGGTCGTGATCGCGGCAACAGTCCCCCGCCTGACCTGGAAGAGATGCTAAGGCGCGGACAGGATCGCCTGCGCCGCATGATGCCGGGCGGCTTCGGCAATGCCCGCGCGGTTTGGCTGGTGGCGGCTGTCGTCTTCCTGTTTTGGGTTTTCAGCGGCGCTTACCGTGTTCAACCGGATGAACAGGGTGTTGAACTGCTGTTCGGCAAATACGTGAAAACCACGCAGCCCGGTTTTAACTATTGGTTCCCGACGCCGATTGGCCAGGTGATTAAGCCCAAGGTCACGCAGACCAATCAGGTCACCGTCGGCTTCAGGGGGTCGGGGAACAACATCCGCGAAGTGCCGCAGGAGAGCCATATGCTCGCCGGCGACCAGAATATCGCCGACATCCAGTTTGTCGTGCAGTGGCGTATTCGCGAGGCCGGTAATTTCCTATTCAACATGCGCGATCCTGAACTGACCGTGAAAGCGGCGGCGGAAAGCGCCTTGCGTGAAGTGGTTGGGCGCAATCCGCTGCAGGCCGTGATGACCAATCAGCGCGATCTCATCGCCCAGCAGTCGCGCGAACTGCTGCAGACCATCATGGACGGCTACAACGCCGGTGTGACGATCCTCGACTTGCGTATCCAAAAGGCCGATCCGCCGAAGGAAGTCATCGACGCGTTCAACGACGTGCAGCGTGCGAAGCAGGACGAAGAACGCCTGCGCAATGAAGCCTTGGCGTACCGCAACGACATCGTTCCGCGCGCCAAAGGTGAAGCCGCGCGTATGATCCAGTCAGCGACCGCTGAAAAAGAAAAGCTGGTGAAAGAAGCCGAAGGTCAGGCAGCGCGGTTTACCGCGTTCTATCAGACCTACGTCGCCAATAAGGACATCACCGTGCGTCGTATGTATCTCGAGACCATGCAGGAAATCCTTACGAAGTCTGAGAAAATCATCATCGATGAGAACGGCAAAGGTTCGGGCGTTGTGCCGTATCTGCCGTTGCCGGAGATCGGCAAACGCAATCAGACCCAGCAAGGAGGCGGCCAATGACCCCGCGTGTCGTTACCGGCCTCGTTGCGGTCGTCGCCATTCTGCTGATGATGACGGGCACGCTGTTCACGGTTCAGCAAACCCAGCAGGCGCTGGTCTTGCGCCTCGGCAATCCGAAGCGCGTGATCACCGAGCCGGGCTTGAACTTCAAGATCCCGTTCTTTGAGGATGTCTACTATTACGACTCGCGTATTCTTGATCTCGATCCGCAGGGACAGGATATGTCGCTGATCGATCAACGCCGTATTAACGTCGACTCCTTCGCGCGCTATCGCATCGTTGATCCGCTGAAATTCTATCAGACGGTGTTGACGGAAACCGCGTTCCGCGACCGTTTCAGCAGCATTCTGAACGGCAGCGTGCGCGATGCATTGGGCCGTACAGATCTGGCCGACGTGCTGGGCTCGAAACGTCAGGAAGTCATGAACGAAATCACGATAGCGGTCAGCCGTCGTGCCGAAGAGTTCGGTATCAAAGTCATCGAGGTGCGTATTGGCCGCACCGAACTGACGGCTGATACTACCGCCGCCACATATAATCGTATGCGCTCCGACCGTATGGCCGAAGCCGCCGATTTCCGTGGTCGCGGCCAGGAGCAAAAGTCGCGCATCGAAGCCGATGCTGATCGCGAGCGCACGATCATCATCGCTGAAGCGGAGAAAGAGTCGCAAACCCTGCTCGGTGAAGGCCAAGCCGAAAGCCGTCGTATTCTTAACGCGGCGCAGGGGAAGGATGCTGAGTTCTACGCCTTCTTCCGCTCGATGGAGGCGTACCGGGCCGCGCTGGGCGACGGCACTACGATGGTGCTTTCCCCCAGCTCTGAATTCTTCAAGTACTTCAATAAGATGGGCGGAAAATAAGAGACGCGAATTTTACCGCAGACTTCGCGTGGGTACCCGGCTGTTCTCTTGCCGCCATGGCGGCTTTCCGGCATGAATTGTTAGGCGGTGGGAGTGAACCGCCTGGCAATGGAGTTACCCTTTGAAAACGATCCTTCGTTCTCTGGCTGCGACGGCGGTCATTCTGGTTTCTGCTGTGCCGGCTGTCGCGCGTAATGCTCCGGATAGTTTCGCGGAACTCGCTGAAAAGCTGAGCCCGGCGGTCGTCAATATCTCGACGACCCAAATGACCGGGCCGAAAAAAAGCACAGAAGAAATTCCGTGGGACGAATATTTCCCCGACCAGTTTCAGAATCGCAAGGGCGGCGAAGGTCAAACCGCGCCCGCGCCCGGCAATCGCCAGCCGCCGCGGCGCCAGACATCGCTCGGGTCAGGTTTCATCATCGACAAGACGGGCTATATCGTCACCAACAACCACGTCATCGAAGACGCCGACCAGATTTCGGTGATTCTGGAAGATGACACTGTGCTCGAAGCCAAGCTGATCGGCCGCGATGCGAAGGTTGACATCGCGCTGCTGAAAGTTGAGTCCAAGAAAGAACTGCCTATTGTCAGCTGGGGCAATTCCAATCAATCGCGTGTCGGCGACTGGGTGTTGGCGATCGGTAATCCGTTCGGGTTGTCGGGCACGGTGACCGCGGGAATTATCTCGGCGCGCTCGCGCGATATCAAAGCCGGCCAGTACGACGACTTCATTCAAACCGATGCTTCGATCAATCGCGGCAATTCGGGCGGTCCTTTGTTCAACATGGACGGCCAAGTGATTGGCGTGAACACGGCGATTTTCTCGCCGTCCGGCGGCAGCGTCGGCATCGGCTTCGCATCGTCGGCCAATCTTGTGCGTCCGGTCCTTGAGGACTTGCGCAAATATGGCCGCACACGGCGCGGCTGGATCGGTGTGCAAATCCAAAGCGTGACGGAAGAGATCGCGACGAGTCTGGGTCTCGGTAAGGCCCGTGGGGCGCTGATTTCGCGCGTGACTGAAAAAGGTCCGGCGCTGAATTCGGGTATTGAGTCGAGCGACGTCATCCTGTCTTTCGACGGCAAAGCCATCGAGAAGATGCCGGAGCTGCCGCGTGTTGTGGCCGAGACCGCCATCGATAAGACGGTCGATGTTGTGTTGTGGCGCAAAGGCCAGCAGAAAGTCGTGAAGCTCAAGGTCGGCGAATTGCGCGAGGGCGATGAAAAGGCCGTTGCAAGCTTAACGCCGCCGCCATCGGCCAACGACCCGATCAAGAAAATCGTGTTGAAAGACCTCGGTGTGACCGTGGTCGAGATCAGCGCCGCCACGCGCGAAAAATATACTATTCCCGACAGCGTGCGTGGTCTGGTGGTGGTTGAGGTTGACGAACTCAGCGACGCCGCGCTTAAAGGCATCCGTCCGGGCAATGTCATCGACGAGATGCAGCAAACCCAGATTGGCAGCGCCGCAGATGCCGACGCGGTTATTGGGACTGCCAAAGCGGCATCGAAAGCGACGGTACTGTTGCGGATCATGGTCGATGGCAACATTCGCTACGTCGCGGTGAAGATGGCCGGCTAGGAACGACGCGCCATGCGGGTCGATTTTTATCATCTTCAGACTTCGCCGGTGGAACGGGCGCTGCCGCAGTTGCTGGAGCGCGTTCTGCAAAGCGGAAATCGGGCCGTGGTGATGGCGGCGTCGGAAGATCGCATCGAGTCACTCGCCAACGTATTGTGGACGGCCGATCCGAACTCCTGGCTGCCGCACGGCACCGTCAAAGACGGCGTCGCCGCCGAACAGCCGATCTGGCTGACCGACCGGGAGGAGAACCCCAACGGCGCGCGTATGCTGGTGCTGACCGACGGCATGTCGTCGGCCCGGATGGCTGAGTTCGACCGCTGCCTTGACCTCTTTGACGGCAACAGCGAGGAAGCCACCAGCGCGGCCCGCGCGCGTTGGTCCACCGCCAAAGCCGCCGGCCACGAGCTGCATTATTGGCAGCAAACCGACGCCGGGTGGAAAGAACAGGGCGCCTAGAGCCCGGTCGCCGCCCGGGTTGCATGGATAACGGCCGTTGTTTATAACCCCGGCACTTTACATCGCTCAGCATTCAAGGACGGAACTCTATGGCCATCGAACGCACACTTTCCATTATTAAGCCCGATGCTACGCGCCGCGATTTGACGGGTAAGATCAATGCCATGCTGGAAGCCGGCGGTCTTAAGATCGTCGCCCAGAAGCGCGTCCGCCTGACCAAGGCACAGGCTGAAGGCTTCTATGCCGAACACAGCGGCAAGGGCTTCTTCGGCGGCCTGACAGATTTCATGTCCTCCGGTGCGGTCGTTCTGCAGGTGCTGGAAGGCGAAAACGCCATCGCCAAAAATCGCGAAATCATGGGCGCCACTAACCCGGCGAACGCCGCCGAAGGCACCATCCGCAAAACCTTCGCGGAATCCATCGACGCCAATTCGGCGCATGGCTCGGACTCGCCGACCAGCGCAGCGCGCGAAATCTCGTACTTCTTCGCCGCCACCGAAATCGTCGGCTAAGCAAACCGGGCAGGGACGTCATGGCATCGCTGCCGTCGCGTCCCAGCCTTGCGTTCCTCGCCTCCCATAACGGGACCAGTATGCGCGCCATCGTCGCGGCTTGCCGCGACGGGAGCTTGCGTGCATCGCCAGCCGTGCTGATCAGCAACAACGGCGACAGCGCCGTTATGGCCTGGGCGAAAGAAAACAAAATCCCCACGGTTCACATCAGCGCGAAGACCGCAGGCTCCGACGCCGCCGCCGATGCCGCCATTGCGGCGACCTTGGCGCAATACGGCGCGGACCTCGTGATCCTCGCTGGCTATATGCGGAAACTAGGCCCCGAGACGCTGGGATCGTTCGCGCGCCGCATTCTCAACGTGCATCCGGCGCTGCTGCCGAAATTCGGCGGACAGGGCATGTACGGCCAGCATGTACACGAAGCCGTGCTGCAGGCAGGTGACGCGGAAACCGGCGTCACGATTCATCTGGTCGACGGCGAATACGATAAGGGTGCGGTGGTCGCGCAGGCCCGCGTGCCGGTGCAAGCTGACGACACCGCCGCGACCTTGGCCGCGCGCGTGCAAGCCAAGGAACAAGACCTTTATCCCGAGACCTTGAAGCGTATCATCGCGCGCGAGATCGATCTCGACCGGCTATAGTTTTTGCTTACGCAGCGCCGCGGGCAGAACTTCGGCGACGATAACGCCGGCCAGGATCAACGCACAGCCGGTAAGAGCTAGTGTGGTCAAGCGTTCGCCTAGCAGAATAGCTCCGGCGATAGATGCGAAGACGCTTTCCAAGGACATGATCAGAGCTGCCTCGGCCGGGGGCGTGTGGCGCTGCGCAAAAATTTGCAGCGTGAACGCCAGCCCGCCGGAAATCAGACCCGTGAACAGCAAGGCCGGCAGTGCGGTCTGGATGCCTTTAAGCGTATTGGGCTCAAGCGCAAATCCGAGCGGTGTTGCCAATGCAAACGTAATGGCGAATTGCGTGAAGGCCAGAAAATAGGGGCGCTTCCCGGATTTCATGAACATACCGATGAGGGTGATCCACAAAGCCCAGAAGAAATCCGACCCTACCAGCAGGATATCGCCGCTATGCCATGCGCCGTCATCGCCACGGTAGGTGAGGAGATATGCGCCGGTGATCGATACGAGACAGGCGACCAGCACCAGCGGGCGTATGCGTTCGCGTGTCAGTATCCAGGTGGTGAAAGGAACCAACACGACATAGAGCGCGGTGAGAAAGCCGCCGTGTGTGGCCGAGGCGGTCACCATGGCGACCTGCTGCAGGCAGTTGCCGACGAACAGACACAGCCCGATGGCAATCAGGATGACGATGTTGCGTCGCGCGAGCGGAGCAGTGCTTTTCCGGAATTCCCATACCGCCAGCGGTAACACCATCAAAGCCGACAACAGAAAGCGCAGACCGACAAAGGTGATCGGCCCCATGCTCTCGTTGCCGATCTTTTGGGCGATGAAAGCGGTGCCCCAAATGATCGCGGTAAAGAAAAGAAGAATATCGGCCTGGAGGCGATTCAAATCATGCCCTGAGGTGCATGTCGTCGGCAGTGAAGGTGATGCCGAGCGGTTCGATGATCACGCTTTTCGCGCCGGCTTCGATGACGCCAGCATTCCAAGCGTCGATGCCGAGCTTCTTGGAGACCTCTACAGTCTTTTCGGCGTCTTCCGCGGCAACGAACAGTGCGAAGCCCGCGCCCATGTTGAAGGTTCCGTAGGCATCGCTGTCGCTCATGTTCGCGTTTTCTTGAATGAACGCCAACACAGGCGGCACGGGCGGCACGGTATGGAAGCGATACGTGAGTTCGTCCCCGTGACGCATAACCTTGCGCCAGCCGTGACCGGTAATGTTGGCGATGTAGTGCGGCATGACGCCCGCCGCGAACAACGCCTCGGTCACGGGTGAGTATAAGGTGGTGGCATCGAGCAGCGCGTCGCCGTACAGGCGGCCGTCACTGAGCACGGCTTCATATCCGTCGGCGACTTCTAGCGCGAGTTTGCGCGCAAGCGACACGCCGTTGGCGTGGATGCCGCTGGAGGCCAGCAGCACAATGGCATCGCCCGGTTTCATTTTATCTTGCAGTGTCAGGCGTTCGCGCGGTTTGACGACGCCAAGGCAGGAGGCCGCGAGGTCTATGGTGCCGGATTCCACTACGCCACCGAGGCTCGGTGTCTCGCCGCCGCCCCAGCTGACGCCGCAATGGTCGCAAGCGGCTTTCCAGCCCTGCACCAGATCGCGGGCGCGTTCTTTGTCGTCGAACCAATTACTGCTGCCGGCGGCCCAATAGGCCTGGACCGATACCGGTGTTGCGCCAACGGTGATGATGTCGTTGATCGCCATGGCCAAGGTGTCTTGGGCCAGGTTGTCGAAATAGGTTTTGCCGGTGACCCGCCGCATGGCGTCGGCAATCAGCACCTTGGTGCCCAGGCATTCGGTGATTGAGGCCAGCAGGAAGTCGCCGATGTCGACGACGTAGGCCGACTCACCGCGCGACGATGAGATTTCCTTATAGCCAAGCCGCGCGAGATTGCCGCCGGTTTCGCGGGCGGCCTGCTGCGCGTCGATTTTGAGCGGGTCGATCTTGGAGTAGTCGACCCCGGCGTCTTTGTAGGCTAAACCGGGGGGACGTTTTTGCTGGGTCATGTTGTGGATAACTTGAGGCACATATGAGGGCGAACATACTGGATCGACGCGGCTTTGCAATGGTCGTGGGAAGAGCCGTCGGCGGCGCGCTTTTTGCGGCCTTTTTGACGGTGTCGACCCCAGCGGGCGCCCAGTCGGCGGCTGCCACGGGCCCTGGCGCTGTCACGGCCAAAGACGTGTTTGTGGCTTTTGCCGTGCCGGTGGATGTCACGGCTGCCACGGTCACCGAGGCCCGCGAGCGCGGCCTCACGCAAGGCCGGGTGGATGGTTTCCGTAAAGTCATCGAGCGTGTGGTCGCCCGCGAGGATTTGAACCGTGTGCCGCAGCTGAGCTCGACTCAGATCATCGACATGGTGCGCGATTTCTCGATCGAGAACGAACGCAATTCGGCGGTGCGCTACCTGGCCGATCTGACGGTGCGTTTCGATCCGAATGTCATCAGGCGCCTGTTGCGCAGCAACAATGTCCCGTTCACCGAGACACTCAGCAAGCCGGTGGTGGTAGTACCGCTGCTGCGTGACAGCAGCGGCGCACGCTGGACGTTGTGGGGCGACGACAATGCCTGGCGTGCGGCTTGGTCGCAGGTGCCTAAAGATTCCGGGCTGGTGCCGTTGATTGTTCCCGCCGGCGACCGTGATGACGCGGCGGCGCTGGCAACTGAACAGGCGGCGGCGAAGGATCTTGCAGGTCTAAACGCATTGGCGGCGCGTTACGGCGCCGATGGTTCGATTATCGCCATGGCGACATTCTCGGGCGACACGGCCCAAATTGCTTTGTCGGAACTTCGCAATGATCTGCCGTCGGAAGATTTGAGTGTAACGCAAAGCGCCGAACCCGGTCAGAGCCGTCAGGATGTGCTTGCCGCAGCGGCGCGCGCCGCCGCGTCGGCGCTTCAGGACAGTTGGAAACGCCGCAACCGGGTTGCTTTCGGCGGCACGACGCAAATCACGGCGCTTGTGCAGGTGAGCGACCTTAAGGAATGGATCACGGTCAGGAAACATCTCGAAGATGTGCAGCTGATCGACAATGTCGAGCTTCTGGCGATGACGCGCGATCGCGTACAGGTGACGCTCCATTATGCCGGCGCCCAGAGACAGCTTGATCTGGCGATGTCGCAGCAAGACCTGTCGCTCTCCCAGCAAAACGGCGTGTGGATTATTCAGGCGCGCGGTGTCCCGGCTGCAAGCCGTGTTCTTACCAAGCCGGGCACGCCTGCGGCTGAAGCGCAATAGCCTCTATGACCGAACGCCAGCTTGTCCTCGATTTAGGCTATCGCACGGCTTTCGACCGTGACGACTTTCTGGTGACCACGGGCAATTGTGAGGCTGTCAGCTGGATAGACAATCCCGGGGCGTGGCCCGGGCATGCCTTGGCGATCTTCGGTCCCACCGGATGCGGCAAATCGCATCTCGTTCATGTGTTCGCTCTGCATTCGGGTGCGCGCATTCTGTCGGCGGAGGATGTGCGCCTCGATGCCGTTGCCGCAATTGTCGATGGGCACGCCGCATTGGCGCTGGAAGGCGGCGAAGCGGTTTCCGATCCGCGGGCACTTTTGCATCTGTTCAACGCGGTCAAGGAACGCAGCGGGCATCTGCTGTTGGCCTCGCGTGACGCGCCGGGCCGGTGGCCGGTGGCGTTACCCGATCTGAAATCGCGGTTGTCCTCGGTTCCCGCCGTCAGAATTTCGGCGCCGGATGACGCCATGATTGAAGCCGTGCTGGTAAAACTTTTCGCCGATCGGCAAATTGGCGTCGCGCCCGATGTCATCGCGTATCTCGTGCGTCACATGGATCGGACCTTCGCCGCGGCGCGCCAGATTGTCGCGCGTGCGGATAGTGCCTCGCTTGCGGGCAAACGGCCGGTGACGATACCGCTGATCAAGCAGGTTCTTGAAAACACCTAAGCGCCTTTTGCCCTGGGGCTTTACTCGTCTTCCAAGTCGCGCGGCCGCAAGAAGCGCGTGAGAAGACCGGTGCCGGCTTTTACCTGACGCCAATGCGTGGTATCGAATTCCAGGCTGCAAAGCGCACCCGCCGGATATTTTTCCTTGAGGGTCGCAATATCATCGCTGTGACCCGGTGCGGCGCCTTTGGCTAAAGCAAGCACCGCCATGTGGAATGCAGGATTGTGGCCGATCACCAGGATCGAGGTCGTGGTGTCGGGCAACCCTTGCACAAAGCCCATGAGGTCGCCGAAGTCGATCAGGTAAAGCCGGTCGCGATAGGACACGGGAACTTTGCCTAACGACGCCGCAATCAATTCATAGGTCTGGCGCGTGCGCGTGGACGTCGAGCAGAACGTACGGTCGATGGGGAATGGATTATCCAGTAGGTGAGCGGCCAGCGCTTTGGCGCCCTTAACGCCGCGCTTGGAGAGTTCACGCGCGTGATCGGTCGTGTGGGGATTACCCTCGACGGCCTTTGCGTGTCTGAGAAGGTGCAGTGTTTTCAACGGCGGCTCGGTAAAATCACATCATTCTTCGGAATTTCATCCTATAATAGCCGGTAAGCCGCAGAAATCATTGCAATTTTGTGAAATTCCGCCGCGGCGGTTGCTTTTCCGGGCGCAAGGGCGTGGAATTGCCGTCGTACAGCGGAGAGAGCGATGAACACCGGCGAGCCACTATCAAAAGTCCCAGCGGCCAAGGCTATGCGCCCCGTGCGGACGTCGCAGCCGGTGGATATGAATTCATTGCCGCCGCGTGAGCGATTCATCAATCGCGAACTGTCGTGGCTCGCGTTCAACACCCGCGTTCTGGAAGAAGCCCGTAATCCGCGCCATCCGATACTCGAGCGCGTGCGCTTTTTGTCGATCTCGGCTTCCAACCTTGATGAGTTTTACATGGTGCGCGTTGCGGGCCTGAAGGGCCAGGTCAACGCGGGCGTGACGTTGTTGTCGGCCGATGGATTGGCGCCGCAAGAACAGCTCGATCTGATCAACGAAGCCGTGCGTGGTCTCTTCAAAGAGCAGGATAACGCCTGGATTGAGCTGAAGGCGCTTTTAGCGAAAGAAGGAATCCATGTCGTGAGTCCGGCGGAAATTTCCGCCGAGGACCGCCAGGCGCTCGAAGAGCGTTTCATGGAGCATATCTTTCCGGTGTTCACGCCGCTGGCGGTTGATCCTGCGCACCCGTTTCCGTTCATTCCGAACCTGGGCCACGCGCTGGTGCTGCAACTGGTGCGCATCGCCGATGGTGAAGTGATGCGCGCGCTGGTGCCGATCCCGCCGCAGGTGCAGCGTTTCGTGCGGCTTAAAGGGCAGGATATCCGTTTTATCTTGGTCGAAGACCTCGTGCTGATGTTCGCGGGCGCGTTGTTCCCGGGCTACAAGGTGCTCCAAACCGGCCACTTCCGCGTTATTCGTGACTCGGAAATGGAAATCGACGAAGAAGCGCAAGATTTAGTAGGCAGTTTCGAGAGCGCCTTGAAGCGCCGCCGCCGCGGCACGTGCATCCGTTTGGCGCTCGCGGGTGACATGCCGGCGGATCAGGTGAAGGTGATCTGCGACGAATTGGAAGTCTCACCGGAAGATACTTTCAAGATCGAAGGCATGATCGGCCAGACTGATTTGAAGCAGCTGATCACCGATGACCGGCCCGACTTGCTGTTTCCCCCGTACAACGCGCGCTTCCCGGAACGTATCCGCGACTTTGGCGGCGATTGCTTCGCGGCGATCCGCCAGAAGGACATTGTCGTTCACCATCCGTATGAATCTTTCGACGTCGTGGTGCAGTTCCTACGCCAAGCCGCGGGCGACCCCAACGTCGTATCGATCAAACAAACGCTCTACCGCACCAGCAAGGACAGCCCGATCGTGAAGGCGCTGGTGGAAGCCGCCGAGGCCGGTAAGTCAGTGACGGCGATGGTCGAGTTGAAAGCGCGCTTCGACGAAGAAGCCAACATCCGCTGGGCGCGCGATTTAGAGCGCGCAGGCGCGAGCGTTGTATTCGGTTTCGTGAACCTGAAAACCCACGCCAAAATATCGCTGGTGGTGCGCCGGGAAGGTGCTGAGACACGGTCGTACGTGCACTTCGGTACTGGCAACTATCACGCGATTACCGCGAAGATTTATACCGATCTATCGTTCTTCACATCCGATCCGATTTTGTGCCGCGATGGCACGCGCGTGTTTAATTACATGACAGGGTACGCCCAGCCGGATTCGCTCGAGAAGCTGGCGATTGCGCCGATTGGTTTGCGTAAGAAGCTCATGGCGCTGATTGAGGATGAAATCAATTTTGTGAAGGACGGCAAGCCGGGCACGATCTGGGCGAAGATGAATTCCATCGTCGATCCCGAGATTATCGATGCGCTGTACCGCGCATCGCAAGCCGGTGTGCGGATTGAACTGGTGGTGCGCGGCATTTGCGGCTTGCGTCCGCGTGTGCTGGGCCTGTCGGACAATATCCGGGTGAAGAGCATTGTCGGACGGTTTTTAGAGCATTCGCGCATTGTGTGCGTCGGGAATGGCCACGACATGCCGTCGCGCAAGGCTAAAATTTTTATTTCCTCGGCCGACTGGATGCCGCGCAATCTGGACGCGCGTGTCGAGACTTTTGTGCCGGTCGAGAACGCGACCGTCCATCAGCAGATTCTCGATCAGATCATGGTCGTCAATTTCAACGATAACCTGCAAAGCTGGGAATTGAGACCAGACGGCGTCTATATTCGCGACACCGTCGGTGATTCGCCGTTCTCGGCCCATGAATACTTCATGACTAATCCGAGTCTGTCGGGTCAGGGTAGCGCTGTAGAACGTGCAAAGAAGCGGGTGCCCAAGTTGGTTCCCAGCCGCCGCTAAAGCTGATATCAAACGCCGCATAAGATGCATCGGGCGGAAGCCGTCCGTTGAAATGCGTTTGAGAGAGACATGGGCCAGAAAGACTCCTCCATTCCCTCAGCTCCCGAAGGCGGATCGAAGATCAAGCCTGTGGCGGTGATCGACGTCGGTTCTAATTCCGTACGTCTCGTGGTCTACAGCGGCCTCACGCGCACACCGATTCCCCTGCACAACGAAAAAGTTATCTGCGCGCTCGGCAAGGGCTTGGAAAAAACCGGTCAGCTTAATTCCGATGGCGTCGGCATGGCGTTCGATACGGTGGCGCGGTATGTGCGCATTGCGCGGTCTTTGGGCGTGGAAAATATCGACACCCTGGCGACGGCGGCCGTGCGCGACGCTGAAGACGGCGCGGCCTTCGCCAAGGCGCTGGAGAAGCGCTGCGATATCAAAGTTCAGATCCTCACCGGCAAGCAGGAAGCGCGGCGATCGGCGCTGGGCGTACTCTGTGGCATTCCCGACGCCGATGGTGTCGTGGCCGATCTCGGTGGGGGTAGCCTGGAGCTGGTGGAAATCGGCAATGGCGAGATGAGCGAGCATACGACGCTGCCGCTGGGCCTTTTGCGCCTGACGGAGGCCGCCGACGGCGATCGTACGAAAGCGCTCTCGATTATCAACAAGGCGCTCGACAAACATAAGTGGGTGTCGAAGGCCAAGGACAAGACGTTGTTTGCCGTGGGCGGGGCTTGGCGGTCGCTCGCGCGCGTGTGTATCGCGCAGATGGACTACCCACTGCATGTGCTCGACAACTTCACGCTCGATCGTGCGCAGGCGATTTCGTTGTTCGATGTCATCTCGCGGTTGAGCCCCAAGAGCCTGGAGCAAATTAAGGGCATCTCACGGGGACGTTTGGCCACCTTGCCTTTGGGCGCGGCAGTGCTTGAGCGGCTTTTGGAGATCAACAAGCCGCGCGTACTGGTGTTCTCGATCTACGGCATGCGCGAAGGTCAGTTCTTCAAGTCGCTGCCGGAGGCCGTGCGCAAGCAAGACCCGCTGATCAGCCTGACCGAGGAAATCGCGCGCGGCGCCGGCCGCGCGCCAGCCGCGGGCCATGAGACCTTTGAATGGATGTCGCCGCTGTTCAAGGATGAATCGCCCCGGCAGAAGAAGCTGCGGCTCGCGGCCTGTCTGCTGCGCGACGTGTGGTGGAGCGAGCATCCCGACTACCGTGCCGAGCAAGCCTTCCTGCGTGTGCTGCGTCTGCCGTATTTGGGATTGGGCCATGAAGACCGCGCCGGCTTGGCGCTTGCGCTGTATTACCGCTACGGCAGCGGACCTGCGAAGCCGATTATCAAGCAGGCGCATACACTACTGCCGGATTCACGCATTCACCGCGTGCAGACCATCGGCCTGACGCTGCGCCTCGCTTATGCGCTATCGGCTGGCGCGCCGGGCGTGCTGAAGAAAACCAGTCTGAAGATCGCCGGCGGTAATTTGGTGCTGACGGTGCCGGATTCAGACCCGCTGTTCCGGGCTGGGCCGTATCTGCGACGCGTGAAGCGGATCGCGGATCATTTGGGATTGGAAGGTCGCGTCGAACGCATCTGATCGCGACGCGCGTTATCTCTCAAACACCTCAACGCTCTTCCCACTGGCACTCAGTCCAATCGCGAGCTTGCCGCGTTTGAGCTTGAGGGCATCTTCGCCGAACAACTCGCGCCGCCAGCCGTGGAGGCAGGGCACGTCGGCGGTGTCGGACTGCGCGATTTCATCAAGTTCATCGCTGGTGGCGATAAGGCGCTGGGCGACGTCGTTGGCTTCGCTGCGGGCTTTGAGCAAAAGTTTGAGTAATTCGACCACCGCGCGCGGGGCCTGCGTATCCCAGCCGTCACTGTCCAAGCGCGGGCAATCGGCATCGGGTACGGCGCGGCCTTTGGCGACGGCGGCGAGCACGCCTTCGGCGTATTTGCCGCTGGCCAGCGGCTTAGCGAGGCGGGAGCGTTTGATGTCGTCGATGGTGATCGGCATGTTGGCGGCGAGTTCGAGGATGGCATCGTCTTTGGCTACGCGCTGGCGCGGCATATCGAGGGCCTGCGCGGTGAGTTCGCGCCAAGCGGCAAGTTCGCGCAGCACGGCCAGCATACGGGGCGCGCGGGTGCGGGCACGCAAGCGCCGCCACATCTCGCGCGGATCGACCTTGTAGGTATCCGGGCTGGTGAGCACGGCTTCTTCTTCGTCCAACCATGAGGCGCGGCCGGTTTTTTCCAGACGCTTCTTGAGGGCGAGGTAAACTTTGCGCAGGTGAGTGACATCGCCCAAGGCATAGGTGATCTGGCGCTCGGTCAGGGGACGTTGCGCCCAATCGGTGAACCGCTGGGACTTGTCGAGATTCGCACCGGCCAGTTTGGAGACGAGGGCCTCATAGCCGACCTGATCGCCGAAGCCGCAGACCATGGCGGCAATCTGGGTGTCGAACACCGGCGCCGGTACAGCACTGGTGGCGGTGAAAAAGATTTCCAGATCCTGGCGCCCGGCATGGAAGATTTTGAGCAGGCTATGGTCCGCCATCATGTCGTAGAGCGGTTTTAAGTTAATGTCGGGGGCGAGCGGATCGATACAGACCGCTTCGTCGGGGCCACCTACCTGGACCAGGCAAAGCTTCGCCCAGTACGTGGTTTCACGCATGAATTCCGTGTCCACGGTAATGAAATCCACGCCCTTCATGCGGTCGCAAAAGGCAGCGAGGGATGCTGTGTCTGTAATCAAGGTCATAGGGCCAGTCTTAACGGGTCGCTTCCCGGCTCGCAACGGGGCTCGCACGCTTCGGGCGGCCTTAAAGCCGGTTGGGTGGCGTGCTTGGCCAAGCCTTGACAAATGGCCGGGTTCGGTGTGGTTTCACGCCGCGCAGGCACCCGTTTGGATAGGGTTTCGCGCCCATTTTGCAAGGATTGAGCGATGCACCGTTATCGGACACACACCTGCGGCGCCCTCCGACCGGAGAATGCCGGCCAGGAGGCGCGGATTTCCGGCTGGGTTCATCGTAAACGCGACCATGGCAATCTGCTGTTCGTCGACCTGCGCGACCAGTACGGCCTGACCCAATGCGTGGCCGATACCTCGAGCCCGGTATTCAAAATACTGGAAGCTGCGCGGCCCGAGAGCGTCGTCAGTGTTACGGGTAAAGTGGTGCCGCGCTCGCCTGAAACCGCCAACGACAAGCTGCCCACGGGCGGCATCGAACTGGTAGTGGCCGATGTCGAGGTGCTGTCCGAAGCGGCGGTGCTACCGATGCAGGTGGCGGGTGATCAGGAGTACTCGGAAGAGATGCGCCTGAGCTACCGATTCCTCGATTTACGCCGCGAAAAGATGCGCGACAATATTTTGCTGCGCTCGAAGGTTATCGCCAGCTTGCGCCAGCGCATGTGGGCCCAGGGCTTTGTCGAATACCAAACGCCGATTCTGACGGCGTCCTCGCCCGAAGGTGCCCGCGACTTCCTGGTGCCGTCGCGCATTCATCCCGGCAAGTTCTATGCGCTGCCGCAAGCGCCGCAGCAGTTCAAACAGCTGCTGATGACCTCGGGCTTCGACCGCTATTTCCAAATTGCGCCGTGCTTCCGCGATGAAGACAGCCGTGCCGACCGCTCGCCGGGCGAATTTTACCAGCTCGACTTCGAAATGGCTTTTGTGACGCAAGACGACGTGTTCGAAGCGATTACGCCGGTGCTGGCGGGCGTGTTCCAAGAGTTCGGCAAGGGCAAGGAAGTGACCAAGGGCGCATTTCCGCGCATCACGTATGCCGATGCGATGTTGAAGTACGGCAGCGATAAGCCTGATTTGCGTAATCCGTTGCTCGTGAGTGATGTGACCGAAGCTTTCAGGGGTTCGAGCTTTGGCCTGTTTGCCAAGAACATCGAGAAGGGCGGCATCGTGCGGGCGGTGCCTGCGCCGAAGTCGGCTGATCAGCCGCGCAGCTGGTTCGACAAACTCAATGAGTGGGCGCGTGAAAACGGCGCAGGTGGTTTGGGCTATATCCAATACAAAGACGGTGAAGCCCGCGGTCCGATTGCCAAAAACCTGGATGCCGAACGTGTTGCCAAGATCAAGGCAATCACGGGCGTCAGCGACGGCGACAGCGTGTTCTTTGCCTGCGATCAGCCGGAACCGGCGGCGAAGTTTGCGGGTCTCGTACGCACCAAGATTTGCGACGAGTTGAACCTGCTGGATCGTAACAAGTTCATGTTCTGCTGGATCGTCGATTTCCCGATGTACGAGCGCAACAAGGACACAAACCAAATCGAGTTCAGCCACAATCCGTTCTCGATGCCTCAGGGCGGTATGGATGCGCTGCTGAATCAAGATCCGCTGACGATCAAAGCGTTCCAGTACGATATCGTCTGCAACGGCGTGGAGCTGTCTTCGGGCGCTATCCGCAACCATCGTCCCGATGTCATGTACAAAGCGTTCGAGATCGCCGGCTACAAGCAGGAAGACGTGGAAGCCCGCTTCGGCGGTATGCTTAACGCGTTCAAATACGGCGCTCCGCCGCATGGCGGCTCGGCGCCCGGCATCGACCGCATTGTCATGCTGTTGGCCGAGGAGCCGAACATCCGTGAGGTTATCCTATTCCCGATGACCGGCCGCGCTGAGGACTTGCTGATGCAAGCGCCGAACACGGTTTCGGAAAAGCAGCTCCGCGAGCTGCACATCAAGCTCAATCTGCCGAAGGAAAAGGCCGAAATTAAACAATAACTCGGCGCCCTGGGGTTTATCCCCTAGGCCCCGGGAACAAGTCCCAGGGCGACGCCCGGGGACTTAACGCGCTTTAATGCCGAATTTCTCGCGGCGTTCTTGTTTGATTTTGTACATGGCGGCGTCGGCGGCTTCCAGGAGCTCGCCGACTTCGGCTTTGGCTGCGTACATGTGCACGCCGCAGCTTGCCTTCAGAGCGATCTGGGTGTTGTCCCACGATGCGTAGGCGTTGTTGAGTTCCGGTCCAAGTCTTCGGCACGGCGCACGCCGTTGCGTTTGTTGGAGCGCGGCAGAAGGATCGCGAATTCGTCGCCGCCCAAGCGGCCGATATAGTCGGTATCGCGGATATGGCCGCGCAGAAGGTTGGAGACGGTGCGCAGCACTTCGTCGCCGGCCGCGTGGCCAAATGTATCATTGATGGGTTTGAATTCGTCGAGATCGACAAAGATCAGAACGCCGCCGACGCCATGCCGGCGCGCGACCGAGAGTTCATGCGCAAGGCACTCCTCGAAGCCACGGCGGTTCAGAATTTTAGTCAGCGCATCCGTCGTCGCGAGATTCTCGAGATCGGCGATGCGTTTGTTTTGTTCTTTGAGGTGGTTGGAAATCTCCTCCACAAGGGCATGCGCAAGCGCGGCGATCTGTACGATCGCGGCATTACCCTCGGTCGCTTTGTCCGGCTTTACCTGTTCGGTGAAGCGGACAAGCTGCGCGAGCTTGGTAACGATCGCATTTTGCTCAGGTTCCGGCGCACCATTGCGCTTCGGTTCCGGCATCCCCGCCATAACCAAGTCTCCTCATCCCAACGGGCGACATTCTTTTGAGGGTGAGACGCAGGGTCAACAGTTCAAAGTTGGTAAGCCGGGTGGGGTTTCAACTTATAATAAAAATTCTCCTATTGAGAGAAACCTTTAGTTCTATGTCTGTTTAATAGGCGATAAAGAAACCCCGATGAAATGAAGTCTATCAAGTTGATTCGACAGCAAATTTCGCTAATTCCGCTAAACACGCTTTTTTCTACCTTCGCTTAAGGATCTCAACTCCTGGATGAGGCTCATAGTTTCGTGGCTTTTTATGCCAACATATTGAACCTACAGGATGAATTCCATAAGTAGTTGTTATCCGAAATCACTTACAGCGACTCCATGTAGGATCACGGGTGCCATGCGGTATTGCATGGAGAGGTCCACGCCTGATTTTTTTAGCGATGATATGATGACATTTCGGTAGCGGTGATTTTTCTCAGAAAGGGCTTGATGTGTTCAGAATGCAGTTTGGTCGTTCGGCGTCTTGCGTACTCTTCACCTCTGTTGCCGCGGCGTGTTTGTTAAGCACGAGCGTCGCCAGCGCTGCACCCTCAGTCTCCGGCGCGCAGGGCGCGCGCACATCCGAAAAAGTCGTAGAAAAACTCGCGGAGAAAACGGGGAGCCTTTCCTCTCATCGCGCGGTGTATGAGGTGTCGCTCGCGAAGGTCAGCCATAGCGACGGCGTACGCGCCGCCTCGGGCAATATGACCTACACCATTACGGATCGCTGCGACGGTTACACCATCGAGACCAATCTCTCGATGGACCTGTCTTTTGCCAATGGCGACGACAACCAAGTCGAGCAGCGCTATGCCGCATGGGAATCGAAGGATGGACGGTCGTCGACGTTCCGCCTGCAAGTGTCGGAGAACGGCAAAGTCGCTAAGGCCTATCATGGGGGCATCCAATTCAACGAAGACGGCACCGGCGTTGCCACTTACGAAGGTGACGAGGTTACCAAATTCGATCTGCCGCGCGGCACGCTGTTGTCGACCGCGCATACGTTGGCGCTGATCAAAAGCGCGGCCTCCAGGGACCGCTTCATGAGTAAGCTGGTGATCGACGGCTCTTTTGACGAAGGCCCGTTCTGGGTGACGGCGGCTATTGGGCCAGAGCAGGGCGGTGTTTCGCCTGTGAAGTCTGGGCCGGCATCATCTAAGGACAGTTATTGGCCCATCGGTATTGCCTATTTTCCCATGTCCTCGAAAGAGGAGTTGCCTGAATACGAAATCATGCAGAACTTGCAGAACACAGGTATCACGCATTCCATGGCGCAGGATTTCGGCGGGTTTACGCTTGCGTTCAAGTCCGTGAAAGTGGAGCCTATCGTGGCGCCGCCCTGTCCTTAAGAGCGCGGCTGAAACTCAGCGGGGAGGTTGAGTGATGTCTTGGCGTATAGGTCTGCTGGCGACTGTTGCCGTGCTGTCGGCGGCAAAAACGCAAGCTGCTGATCTTTCATCCTATGAAGCGACCTACGATTTGCGCCTGACGCATGCGAGTTCTACGACCGGCCCGCGCGCCGTCGTCGGTACGCTCGAATCACTGTTCGCCCAGACGTGCGATGGATGGGAAACCAGATCACGCGTTGTTGTACTGCTAAAATTTCGCGACGATACAGAAATGTCCAACGAAACGCTTTTCTCGTCCTGGGAATCCAAGAACAGTGAGAAGTATAAATTTACCGTCAGGACATTTAGAAATAGCGAAGCCGAGCAGGCTTATAGCGGCAGCGCCGCGCTGACAAAAAGCGGCGGCCGTGCGCAATATGACGTGCCACCGGTTGGAAAAGAAAAAGTGCGTCCGGTAATTGTGGCTTTGCCGCGCGGCAGTTTGTTTCCTGTGGCACATTCCAAAGCGCTTCTCTCGCACGCGGAGCGTGGCGACATTTTGTTCAGCAGCGTTGTCTTGAATGGCGCTTCGTATAAAGGCCCGCGCATGATGTCCACCGCCATTGGTCCGCGTGTAGCGTCACAAAACATCGATGCCTCATCTGCGATAGATGAAAATCTTCTGGATACGCATTTCTGGCGCATGAGTACGGCCATTTTCGGTGTCGATGAAAAAATCGAGGTGCCGAACTTCGAACTGGCGGCCCAGCTTCATCAATCTGGCGTCACGGAATCGTTCGAGCAGACGTTCGGGGATTTTGCGCTTGCCGCGAAACTAACCGGTTTGCGCCGTCTTCCCGCACCCGCGTGCGTTAAACGCTGAGCGGCCATAACCATGCCGCGCCGCGCACGCCACTGGCATCGCCGTGATGCGGCGGCGATAGTTTGGTGACCACGGTGTCTGAAAAGACATAAGCTGGCCATAGCTTCGGAACATCCAGATACAACCGCTGAACTTTCGACATGCCGCCACCAAGGACGATGACGTGTGGATCTATCAGGTTGATGGCCGCCGCTGTCGCGCGCGCGAGGCGGTCGACATAGCGCGCGACTGCCGCGAGGGCAGCGGCATCTCCGGCTTCACTGCGTGCGACAATATCTTCGGCCGTTACAGTGGTCCCCGTCACTTCGGCAAAATACCTGCTGAGTCCTGTGCCGGAAATGAACGTCTCTTGGCAGCCGTTTAGTCCGCAGTAACATTTCGGACCCGGCGTTTCGTCGGCTTGCGGCCACGGCAGGGGATTGTGGCCCCATTCGCCGGTGATGGCATTGGGGCCGCGCACGAGCGTTTTGTTGACGACAAGTCCGCCGCCTGCGCCGGTGCCGAGGATGGCGCCGAAGACAATGCTGTGGCCGTCGCCCGCGCCGTCGGTGGCTTCGGACAAAGCAAAGCAGTCGGCATCGTTGGCGAGTTTCACAGGGCGGCCTATGGCTGCCGCGATGTCGCGGTCGAGGGCATGACCAATTAGGCAAACAGAATTGGCATTCTTGATGTGGCCGGTTGCGGGTGAAATCGTGCCGGGAATGCCGACGCCGACGGTTGCCGGTGTGCCGCCGCGCAACGCCGACGTTGCGTCCTCGGCCTCGGCGACCAAAGCGGCGATAGCTTGCACGGTTTCGCCGTACTGACCCTGCGGCGTCGATATACGGCGGCGAAAACGCGCGCCGCCGCTGCGATCCAGCGCGATGGCCTCGATTTTTGTCCCGCCGAGGTCGATACCGATCCGCACTTCGCTCACGCTACTCTCCCAAGGTCTTGCGATTGCATCATAGCTGACATGCTACAGCCGCAGGATAAACGCCATGGAACTGGACAATACGAACATACTGTGGCACCCCAACTTCCATGGTTGAACAAAAGCATACGCCACCGGGTAAGGGCAACGAGCACTTGCGCTTTCCTTTTGAGGTGGCACCTACGCCCGGCACGATGATTGATGTAGCGCCCGGTGTGAAATGGGTGCGTATGCCGCTGCCGTTCAGGCTCAATCATATCAATCTTTGGATCTTGGATGACGGCGACGGCTGGACGTTGGTCGATGCCGGTATCAACACTAACGAAACGCAGGCGCTGTGGACGGATCTTTTCGCCGGGCCCCTAAGCGCAAAGCCGCTGAAGCGTGTCATCTGTACACACTATCATCCCGATCATATGGGCTTAGCGGGCTGGTTGTCGGAGACTTACGGTGTAAAAGTGTGGGCGACGCCGAAAGAAATCGAGACCGCACGCTTCAGCTATGGGCTGAGTGACGCCGAAGTATCTGCCATGACCCGCGATTTTTTTAAGCGCGGGGGCGTTCCGCGCGCGTCGTCAGAGATGCCGGCGGGCGAGGATCGCAACTTCGCGCAATTTATATGGCCGCTTCCGGCGGAATTTTCCGTGGTCGATCCCGCGCAGCCCGTGAACGCGGCGAAAACGACATGGCAAATCGTTGTCGGCGAGGGCCATTCGCCACAACTCGCGGGGCTTCATGCTGCGGGGCTGGGTGTTTTGATTGCGGGCGATCAGGTTCTGCCGGGAATTACGCCCAACGTCAGCGTTTTTAATGCCGAGGACGACAGCAATCCGCTGCAGCTTTTTCTCGATAGTCTTCAACGCTATCGCGCCTTGCCGCCGGATGCACTGGTTCTGCCGTCGCATAAACTTCCGTTCTATGGATTGCAGGAGCGGGTCGATCAGATTACCGCGCATCACGAGGAGCGTTTGGTGCGGGTGCGCATCGTGTGTGCAAAAAGCGTTACCGCCGCAGAGGTTCTGCCGGCGATCTTCGACCGCACTTTTGAGGGAATCCAATTGCGGTTTGCCTTGGGTGAAACCATGGCGCACCTCAACTACCTCATCGGCACCGGCGAGATCGTGCGCGAGACGACACCTGAGGGCGTCTATCTCTACCGCGCGGTTTAGTTCTATTCTGGCGGCGTCGCGTGGCGTGGTAAAAGAACACTCTCGCCACGGTGGTTACGCACATGACGACACTGGTTCTCAGCCACGACAGCTATCTCGCACACGATACCGGGCCGTATCATCCGGAAAATCCCGATCGCCTGCGCAGTATTTTGCGGGCGCTTGATCAAACGGACTTTCAAGGGCTGGTGCGCGAGAACGCGCCGGCTGCGACGCCCGAGGATATTGGGTGCGTTCATCCCGGCGGGTATGTCTCCGACATCATGTCGGCGATTCCGGCCAAGTGTTTATTCAATCTCGACGGCGACACCGTCGTATCTCCGGGCTCGGGCGAAGCCATGCTGCGGGCGGCCGGTGCCGCCGTGCGCCCTCCCGGACATCATGCGGAGTCTTTGAGGCCGATGGGCTTCTGTCTTGTGAACAACGCGGCCGTTGGCGCCATGCATGCTCGCAATGCGTATGGCTATCAGCGGGTGGCGGTCGTGGATTTCGACGTGCATCACGGCAACGGCACGCAGGAGATTTTCTGGGACGACGCCGAAGCTTTCTATGCCTCGACGCATCAGTATCCGTTCTATCCCGACACCGGCGCGCGGCGGGAGCGGGGCGCGCACAATAATATCGTCAACGTGCCGCTAGCTGCAGGCGGGCGGGGCGATGTGTTTCGGGGCGGCATGCGGGACGAGATCCTGCCCGCCCTGACCGCATTCAAGCCGGATTTTATTATTATTTCCGCCGGATTCAACGCCCATAAGGACGATCCCCTGGGGCAACTGGGGTTAACCGAAAATGACTTTGCCTGGGCCACGGGGGCCCTTATGGATGTGGCGCGCCAAGTCTGCGGCGGACGGGTGGTGTCGGTGCTCGAAGGCGGTTACAACTTGGATGCGTTGGCGGACTGCGTGACCGCCCATGTCCAGACCTTGAAGGATCACTAATGGCTAAGACGCCGGACGACATCGCTGCTCTCGGTTTCGAGGAGGCCATGAAAGAGCTGGAACGGATCGTGCGTGATCTCGAAAGCGGGCAAGTGAAACTTGATGACGCGGTCAAAGCCTATGAGCGTGGTGCCGCGCTGAAAAAGCATTGCGAGGCCAAATTGGCCGAGGCGCGCGCGAAAGTCGAAAAGATCACCGGCGCGGGGAAAAATATTGGCCTGGAGCCTGTGGATCGTGAGTAACGCCGCTATGCAGATGAATACAGATGCCGCCGATCTCGGCGCATTTCAAAAAGAACTGGTTGCGATTGCGGTTGCCACCAATGCGGAACTGGGCCGGCTGTTGCCGCTGGTGCCCGGGCCGGAAGGCATCGTCGTCGAAGCGATGCGTTATGCGGCGCTGGACGGCGGTAAGCGTCTGCGGCCTTTTCTGACCTGCGCGTCGGCTGATTTGTTCGATGTGCCGCGTGCGTACTCACTGCGCGCCGCTGCGGCTGTTGAAATGATTCATTGCTACTCACTGGTGCATGACGATCTGCCAGCCATGGACGACGATGACCTACGGCGTGGGCGTCCGACAGTGCACCGGAAATTCGACGAAGCGACCGCTATCCTCGCGGGTGATGCCCTGCTGACGGAGGCGTTTGCCGTGCTGGCTGATCCTGCCACGCATCCCGACGGCGCCGTGCGCGCCAGTCTGGTTGCTGAACTTGCGCGCGCTGCCGGTGCGTCCGGCATGGTCGGCGGGCAGATGATCGACTTGATGGCGGCGAACCTCCGTTTGAATGATGACGGCTTGAAGCGTCTGCAGAATTTAAAGACCGGCTGCATGATCGCCGTCGGGTGCCGCATGGGCGCGATACTGGGCGGAGCGCCTGCGGCGACGGTCGATATGCTGGGCTTCTACGGCATGGACATGGGGCTCGCGTTTCAGATTGCCGACGACGTGCTGGATGTGGAATCCACGGCCGCGGAAACCGGCAAGGCAACCGGCAAGGACGCCGCTGCGGGCAAGGCTACGTTTGTCGACCGGCTGGGGCTGGACGGCGCTAAAAACCTGGCGCATTCACTCGCGAAACAGGCCTTCAACCATTTGACATCATTTGGAAATAAGGCAATTTTATTGCGGCAAGCGGCAGAGTTCGCCGTGACACGCCGCAACTGATACATTCGTCTTCAATTGCCTTTGATTCCGGTGACTTGTCTTGACCAATACTGATACGCCTTCGCCCCGCACGCCGTTGTTGGACCGCGTTTCGCGACCATCGGATTTGCGCAATTTAAGCCTCGAACAGCTGACCGAGCTGTCGAACGAACTGCGCGCGGAGACCATTCACAGCGTTTCGCGCACCGGCGGGCACCTTGGCGCTGGATTGGGCGTGGTGGAACTCACCGTTGCTTTGCATCATGTGTTTGATACGCCGTCTGATCGTTTGATCTGGGACGTTGGTCACCAGTGCTATCCGCATAAAATTCTGACCGGCCGCCGCGACCGCATGTCGACTATTCGGCAAAAGGACGGCTTGTCCGGTTTTACGCTGCGCTCGGAGAGCGAGTACGATCCGTTCGGCGCAGGTCATAGCTCGACGTCGATCTCTGCCGGTCTCGGCATGGCGGTGGCGCGCGATTTCGCCGGGCGCGACAACCATGTCATCGCGGTTATCGGCGATGGCAGCATGAGCGCCGGTATGGCCTACGAGGCCATGAACAATGCGGGCGCGCTGAAAAGCCGCCTCATCGTTATCCTCAACGACAACGACATGTCGATTGCGCCGCCCGTGGGCGCCATGAGCGCTTACCTGTCGCGTTTGCTGTCGTCCAAGTCTTATTTGAATATCCGTCAGTCGTTGAAGCAGATCGCGGCGTATTTCCCGAAGCCGTTGGAGATCGCCGCCAAGCGCGCGGAAGAATATACGCGCGGCATGGTGACGGGCGGCACGCTGTTCGAGGAGTTGGGCCTTTACTATGTCGGCCCCATCGACGGCCATCGCATCGAGCATCTGGTGCCGGTGTTGCGCAACGTGCGCGACAGCGAGGCTAACGGGCCTTTCCTGATTCATGTGGTGACGCAGAAGGGCTGCGGGTACGCCCCGGCGGAAGCCTCAGCCGACAAATATCACGGCGTTACGAAATTCGACGTGGTCTCGGGCGCACAGGCCAAGAGCGTCGCCAAGGCGCCGTCTTATACCGGCGTATTCGCCAAGGCTTTGATCGCCGAAGCGGCCGCCGATGAAAAAGTCATTGCCATTACAGCTGCTATGCCGAGCGGCACGGGCCTCGATAAATTCGGTGAAAAATTCCCGACACGCTGTTTCGATGTCGGCATCGCCGAGCAGCATGCTGTGACATTTGCGGCGGGTTTGGCGTCGGAGGGCTACAAGCCGTTCTGCGCGATCTATTCGACCTTCCTGCAGCGCGCTTACGACCAAGTTGTGCATGACGTCGCGGTGCAGAATCTGCCGGTGCGTTTCGCGTTGGACCGCGCGGGGTATGTTGGCGCCGACGGTGCGACGCACGCTGGGTCTTTCGATCTCGCGTATCTCGGCTGTTTGCCTAACTTTGTCATCATGGCGGCAGCAGACGAAGTTGAGCTGATGCACATGGTCGCCACGGCGGCGGCGCACAATACGGGACCAAGCGCCGTGCGTTATCCGCGCGGCGAAGGCATCGGCGGCTTAGAACTTCCGGAACGCGGCACGCCGCTTCCGATTGGCAAAGGCCGCATCGTGTGTGAAGGCAGCAAGATTGCTTTGCTGAGCCTGGGCACGCGTCTTGCCGATTGTTTGAAGGCGGCAGACGACCTTGCCACGCGCGGGCTTTCCACCACGGTGGCCGATGCGCGTTTTGCCAAACCGCTCGATGCAGACCTCATCAACAAGCTCGCCGATACGCATGAAGTTCTGGTGACGGTGGAAGAAGGTTCGTCCGGTGGCTTTGGTGCGGCGGTGTTGCATCTTCTGGCCTGGAGCGGACGTCTCGACAAAGGTCTCAAGGTTCGCACACTGACGATGCCCGATGAGTTCTTTGAACATATGAAGCCCGAGGATCAGATGCTGGCTGCGGGCCTCACGACCGGCAATATAGTGGCTACGGCTTTGAAGGCGCTGGGTGTCGAGAGCGTGAGCGCCGACGAGAAGCCTGTTCGGGCCTAGCGGCCTTGAAAATTCCTAAAGTCAGACTCGATGAATTGCTGGTGGAGCGCGGCCTAGCGGAAAGCACCGCCAAGGCGCAAGCGCTGGTCATGGCCGGCGTGGTGTTCAGCGGCGAACAAAAACTGACGTCATCGGGCGCTAAGGTTGGCGCAGATATCGATGTGCGTGTGAAAGGTGCGGCGCATCCGTGGGTCTCGCGCGGCGGCTTAAAGCTGGCGCACGGCCTTGCGCATTTCTCGTTCGCTCCCAAAAGCCGGGTCTGTCTCGACCTGGGTGCATCGACGGGCGGCTTTACGGATGTGTTGTTGAGCCATGATGCGGCGAAGGTCTATGCTGTCGATGTCGGCTATGGGCAGTTGGCGCACAAACTGCGCACCGATCCGCGCGTGGTCGTGTTGGAGCGCACCAATGCCCGCCAGTTAGACCGCGCGACCGTGCCCGACAACATTGGCGCCATTGTCTGCGACGCCAGCTTCATAGGTCTGCGCACGATTTTACCGGCTGCGCTCGCGCTGGCAGCACCGGATGCGTGGGTGATCGCGCTGATCAAACCGCAGTTTGAAGTCGGCAAGGATCGCGTGGGCGACAAAGGCGTGGTGCGCGACCCGGCACTTCACGCCGAAGTGTGCGAAACCATCACCGCATGGATGAGCGCGCAGCCGGGGTGGAAAGTGTTGGGTGTCGAGAAGAGTCCCATCACTGGGCCGGAAGGTAATGTCGAATTTCTGATAGGCGCGACGTCTACGGCTACTTAGCCCCGAGCGGCGTCATGTAAAGCTGCGGGCCGTCGTCGCGCGCTTCAACCTGGTGCATGATCGGTGCGACGAGTTTTGTGAACCAAACAGCGGTATGGAAGAAGTTCTCGACGTCATCGGGTACGTCGGTGTCGCCGAAGAAGTTGAAGATATCCATCCAGGACTCTTTGCTGGCCGGGAATTGAACCAGGGTCACGACGTCGCTAGGTTTCAGGCCGATCTTGGTCTTGGTGTAATCAAGCGCTTTCAAGAAGCCGCCTAATTCATCGACGAGGCCTGCGCCGATAGCATCAGCGCCGCTCCAGACGCGGCCGCGGGCGACCTTGTCGATTTCCGCGACGGTTTTATTGCGACCCTTGGCAGCCTTCCCCGTGAAGTCGGCATAGGTGACGTCGAGCGAACGATTGAGGCGTTCAATGTCTTTGGGCGAGAACTCGCTTGTGGCGCTGAACATGCCCGCAGAATCACCGAAGGCGATGCGTTCACGGTTGATGTCGAGTTTGTTCAAAGCATCGGCCAAGACCATTTTGCCGGTGAAGACGCCGATGGAGCCGGTGACGGTCGCGGGTGAGGCAAAGATGCGGTCGGCGGGCATGGCAATGAAGTAGCCGCCCGACGCGGCGGTATCGCCCATGCTGACGATCACGGGGTTGCCCCTTTCTTTGGCGCGCACGATCTCGCGCCAAATGGTATCGGAGGCCACATAGGAACCGCCGGGGCTGTCGACGCGTAAAAGAATCGCGCTGATTTTTTTGTCGTCGGCGGCTTTGCGAATGGCTTTGGTCATCTTGTTGGCATGAATGCCGGTCTGCGACGAAAAGGGTCCGGTCTCACCACCGACGCGGTCGATCTCTCCAATGGCGTGAATGATGGCGATGCGCTTGTCGGTGGAGCCGCTACCGGCTTGGGGCAAGTCGGCATAACGGTCGAGTCTCATATCCTTTGCGCTTGCCAACTGTTTTTTCATCGCCTCATCGAATTCGTCGCGGTAGCCGAGTTTGTCTACCAAACCCTTGGCAAGAGCGTCCTGCGCCATTTGCGGACCTTGATCTGTCAAGGCCTTCACGGCATCGACGGTCATCTTGCGGTCGGCCGCGATGCCCGCGACCATCTGATTGAACCACGATCCCAGCAACGCTTGGGTTTCCTCGCGGTTGGGGGCGGACATTTCGGTATTGGTGAACATCTCGGGCGCGCTTTTGTACTCGCCGCGCGCGACAAAGTTGCCCTTGATGCCTAAACGCTCGAGAAACTTCTTAAGAAAGAACGCTTCCGTGCCGATGCCGGCGATACCGATTGTGCCGGAGGGCTGTACCCAGAGTTCACTAAAAGCGGCAGCGAGATAATATGTCGGCAGCGAACCGTCGCCTTCGCCCATGGTTTCGGAAAATAGGTAAGCCGGTTTGCCCGAGGTGCGGAAATCGGCCACGGCGTCGCGAATTTCCTGGGTCTGTGCAAGCCCGAAGCTGGGGTTGCTGAGTGTCGCTTTGATCGCGACGACGCGTGCATCGTCTTTGGCTTTGCGCAGAGCAACGACGGCTTCTTGCAGCGTGTTCGAGGATTGAAAACTGAAGCCCTTCAGGTTCCGACCACCGGCACCTTCGACCAGCGCCTCATCCAGGTCCATGGTCAGGACGATTTTGTCGGGCGTCGCGGCGATAGGTTCGCGCGGGCGGTCGAGGCCGGCGACGAAGTAGATCCCGCCGCCGATGACAGCCATCACTAAAAGACCGATCCCCGCGAACAGGCCGAGTACAATCAAGCCGAACGTACGCATGAAACCTCTCTAATGTTTTTTAGTAACGTCCCTGAACCGCACGCCCCTCAGCCGCATTGGGCCTTATGGCGCAGCAGATGGTCGGCCAGCACGATGGCAAGCATAGCTTCGGCCACGGGTACGCCCCGGATGCCGACACACGGATCGTGACGACCCTTGGTGCTGATCTCGGTATCGCGGCCGCGAATATCAATGGTCTTGCGCGGCGCGAGGATGGAACTGGTCGGCTTAATGGCGACGCGGGCGACAATGTCCTGTCCGGTCGAGATGCCGCCAAGAATACCGCCCGCGTGGTTGGAGAGGAATTTAACCTCGCCCTTTTTCTTGCCGGCGCGCATTTCGTCGGCGTTCTCTTCGCCGGACAGCATGGCCGCCGCGAAACCGTCGCCAATCTCTACGCCCTTGGCGGCGTTGATACTCATCATCGCCGAGGCAATGTCGGCATCAAGCTTGCCGTAAATCGGCGCGCCCAAGCCGACGGGAATGCCCTCGGCCACGACTTCAATGATAGCGCCCGCCGACGAGCCGCTTTTGCGCACGCCGTCGAGATAGTCCGCCCAGGTCTCGGCGGTTTTTTTGTCCGGCGAGAAGAACGGATTTTTGCCGACCTGATACCAATCCCAGCGCTTACGGTCGATGGCGTGAGGACCGATCTGGGTCAGCGCGCCGCGGATTTTAATTTTCTTGCCGAGGCCATGTTCGAGCACTTTACGCGCGATGGCGCCGGCCGCGACTCGCATGGCGGTCTCGCGCGCCGAGGAACGTCCACCGCCGCGATAATCACGAATGCCGTATTTTTTCCAATAGGTGTAGTCGGCATGGCCGGGCCGGAATTTTTCGGCGATGTCGCCGTAGTCCTTCGAGCGGGCATCGACGTTTTCAATCAGCAGGCCGATCGGCGTGCCGGTCGTCACACCTTCGAAAACACCCGAGAGGATTTTGACGGCGTCGGGTTCGCGGCGCTGGGTTGTATATTTGGATTGGCCGGGCTTGCGCTTATCAAGCCACACTTGAATGTCGGCTTCGCTGACCGGGATGAGCGGCGGCACGCCGTCGACGACGCAGCCGATGGCGGGGCCGTGGCTTTCGCCGAATGTCGTGAAGCGGAAGAGGGTGCCGAACGTGTTGCTGGACATGACGCCTACTTGACGAGGTTGGCGCCGGCGAGCAACTCCGAAATCTGCTGCGAGGATTCCGGCGCCATCATCCCGACAACATGGTAGCCGCAATCGACGTGATGCACTTCACCGGTCACGCCGCTGCCCAGGTCGCTGAGAAGGTAGAGGCCCGACTTGCCAACGTCGTCGATGGTGACGTTGCGGTGCATAGGCGCGTTCAACTCGTTCCATTTCAGGATGTAGCGGAAATCGCCGATGCCTGACGCCGCCAGTGTCTTGATGGGGCCGGCGGAGATGGCGTTGACGCGGATATTCTTGCTGCCCAGGTCCGTCGCCAGATAACGCACGCTGGCTTCGAGTGCAGCCTTTGCGACGCCCATGACGTTGTAATGGGGTACGACGCGCTCGGCGCCGTAATAGCTGAGGGTTACCAAGCTGCCGCCGTTGGGCATGAGCGCCTCAGCGCGACGGCAGATTTCTGTGAACGAGAAACACGAGATGTCCATGGTCTTGAGGAAATTCTCGCGTGTCGTGTCGCAGTAACGGCCCTTCAACTGTTCCTTGTCGGAAAAGGCGATGGCATGCACGACGAAATCAAGCGTACCCCAGGTCTTTTTGATCTCGGCGAACACCTGCTCTACCGAGGCCGTATCGGTAACGTCGCACGGCAGGATCAGAGGCGAGTGGACGCTTTCGGCCAAAGGCCGCACACGCTTTTCCAGGGCCTCGCCTTGATACGTAAAGGCTACGGAGGCGCCATGGGCGGTTACTTGTTGGGCGATCCCCCAGGCTATGGACCTATCGTTGGCCACGCCCATGATCAGGCCCTTCTTGCCGTGCATCAAAAGCTGTTGTTCGCCCATTTTCGCACTCAAAAACTACCAAAAACCTTTCGGGAACCAATAACTTTCGGCATCCTACACGAAACAACCCATTGGGCAAGGCAAGGGTAAGCGCCATGGCCGAAGATCATGTGCCAGACGTACCCGATACGGTGCCAAGGAAACCGCGGTTCGCGAACGCCAGGGCCCTGGTCGCTGGGGCCTTAACCCGACCCGAAAACCTGGCGCCATTCCTCTTCAGATGTATCACTGAGGCACGTATTACCCGGGCCGCCGCCGCCCTAAGCTTTTCGACGGCGCTGGCGGTGATTCCCGCCCTGGCCATGTTGCTGGCGTCATTGGCAGCTTTTCCGGCCTTCAATGAACTGCGGCTGTCGCTCCAGCTGACCATTTCTACCAGTCTGGTGCCGGACACCGGTCTGAAGATGAGCGAATTTCTGACAAATTTTATCAATTCCGCCAGCCAGCTGACGGTTTTTGGCGTGCTTGGCCTCATGGCAACCTCAATCGTGCTGCTGCTGACGATTGAGGGCGCCCTCAACGAAATTTTCCGCGTCATTCGTCCGCGCTTGTTGCGTAGCCGGCTGTTGGCTTTCTGGGCGGTATTGACGATTGGGCCCATTCTGCTGGGGTTGGGTGCGACGCTTTTAGGCTACTTCACGACCAAACAGATCGAGGACACGAGCGAGACGCCGCACCCGGCGTTTATCCTGCTGGGCCATTTGATGCCGACGCTGCTGACCTGGGCTACGCTGACATTTCTTTTCCTGATCAAACCAAAACCGGCGCATGAAGCTGAAGGATGCCATGGTGGGCGCGGGCGTGGCGGCGCTTCTGTTGTCGTTGCTGCGTTATACGTTTGCCTTCGGCATCATCAGCATGACGTCGTACAAAGCAATCTACGGCGCATTAGCGGCGGTGCCGGTATTTTTAATGTGGATTTATCTGGTGTGGCTCGCTGTGCTTACGGGTGCGGTGGTCACCCGCGCGCTGCCCGATTGGCGTCATACGCGCGCAGGTGTCGGCGTGGGGGTTGCCAGCCGTTTGACCCTTGCTCTGGAAATTCTCGCGCGGCTCTCTGTGGCGCGGCGTTCCGGACTGGGCCTGACGATTGAAGCACTTGCGAAATTACTGGGAGCGCCGGATACCACGCTGACGGGGCTTTTGAATGAACTTCGCAAAGGGCACTTCATCGCCGCCGCCGAAGACAGCCGCTGGATATTGGCGCGGGACCTTGAACGCACGCCGCTTGCGGATCTCGTGCATCAATTCGGACTGGGATTGAACTTCGGCGATGCCGACAAAATACGTGGCAGCGACATCGGAAAACGGCTGAACCAGCATTTGAAGAAAGCCGCCGATTCGGAACAGACCTTATTGAGCGTCAGTCTTGCGCGCATCGTCTTGTAGCCCGAGGAGCTTCCGTCGGCCCAGGCATAAAAAAGAGGCGGTCTGTGATGACCGCCTCTCTTCGCAAGAATGATCTTTTCCCGCTTTAGCCAGAGACAATTTTCCAGGAACCGTCGGGCTGCTGGCACGCAGTGCCGTAGCCTTTTTCACGCTGGCCGCCGACGTTGATTTCCGATTGGAACTCGCGGCAGTACTCGCCGGTTTGGCGACGGCCATCGCGGACCGGGGTGACGCGGCCTGAGTTGCCGGTCTTGGGGTTGTTCCAAATAATCGTTTCATTGATCGGCGCTGCATAGGCGCGCTGTTCGGCTTCGCGCATTCTCGAGCGGTCGACCTCGTCCATGTTTTTACCGATTTTATTGCCGATCGCCGCGCCGGCGAGCGTACCTATGGCGGTCATAGCCAAGCGACCGTCGCCGTGGCCGAACTGTGATCCGAGCAAGCCGCCGAGTGCAGCGCCGCCGAGCATCGCGCCCGTGGTGTTATTGCCTTCCGAGCAGCCGGCCAGCGCCAAGGCGGAGACCACGGCCAGGGCGGTCAAGATCTTGGGGGTTTTTGTCCGCATGAGATGCATCTGAATTTCCTTCTGTTGGTGCACGTAGTGCTTTCAACTAACGCCCGAAGCCACCCAGGCGTTCCATCCTCATTGAATATGAGTATTGAGCCAGTGAATGGTGGCAAAAATAAGGGCAGAGCGCGCCGTGTCAACGGTTGGAAAGTGTCGAAATTGCAAGGATTGACAAGGAGCTGGCGGGGCCCGAGTTTAGCCCCTCCAAGATCATGGAATTGAATTCGCGCGCCATGGAAGCCTCAACGCTCATTGCCGATGTTTCCGATCCCATTGCGCTGTTTCGCCAATGGTTTGAGGATGCGCGCGCCAAGGAACCTGATGTTCCTGATGCCATGAGCCTGGCGACCGCTACGCCGGACGGTAAGCCGTCCGTCAGGCTGGTGCTGTTAAAAGATGTGAGCCCGCGCGGCTTTGTATTTTACACCAACACGGAAAGCCGCAAGGGCCACGAGATCGACGCTAATCCTGCCGCGGCGATTTGCTTCCATTGGAAATCCTTGGGCCGGCAGGTGCGCGCCGAAGGCATACTCGAACCCGTCACCGCCGCCGATGCCGATGCGTATTGGGCCACACGTCCGCGCCAAAGTCAGATCGCGGGATGGGCGTCGGCGCAGTCACAGGTGCTTCCTGACCGGCACACATTGCAGGCACGGGTAGAGGAATTCGATGCGCGGTTCGCCGGCCATCCGGTGCCGCGGCCCGACCGGTGGACGGGCTATTGCCTGGCGCCGGAAACAATCGAGTTTTGGCATGATGTGCGCAACCGTTTGCACGACCGCCTGATCTTCCAACGTCACGGCGACATCTGGCGTACACATCGGCTGTACCCGTAGGCGGCCATGTCAGCCGGCATTCATCATCACGGCAAATTAATGCAGGCGGCGACGTACGCCGCCATGGCCTGCGGCGCCGTGCTTGTGACAATCAAGGCGTCGGCGTATTTCGATACCGGGTCGGTTGCATTGCTTTCCAGTCTTGCGGATTCCGCGCTCGATTTTCTGGCTTCGTTTGTCACTTTTTTGGCGGTACGTTTTTCGCTGACGCCAGCCGACAAGGAACACAGCTTTGGTCACGGTAAAGCGGAGCCTTTGTCTGCCTTGGCACAAACTGCATTCATCGCTGGCTCGGCTGTTCTTGTCGGTGTCGAGGCGATATCGCGCCTTCGTAACCCCGCGCCTATCCAAGAAGAAGTGACGGGCATCATCGTGATGGTGATTGCCATCGTGCTGACGCTGGCGTTGGTGACGTTTCAGAAATTTGTGGTTCGCAATACCGGCTCGGTCGCTATCGGTGGTGATTCTCTGCATTACACCGGCGACCTTCTAATGAATGTCGCCGTGATTGTCGCGCTGGTGCTTTCGTCGCAGTGGGGTTTGACCTGGGCCGATCCTGTATTTGGCGTCGGTATTAGCCTTTATCTCATGATCAATGCCGGCCGCATCGCTTATCTTGCCGTCGGTGGGCTGATGGATCGCGAACTGCCCGACGCCGAACGCCAGGAAATACGCGCCGTTGCGCTGCAATATCCGAAAGTGAAACGCATTCATGAACTTCGCACCCGGTCATCGGGTCTGCAAAAGTTTGTGCAAATGCATATTGTCCTGGATCCAGCCCTGACGTTACTGGAAGCGCACCGCATATCCGAAGACGTCGCAAAAGCCATCGAAGCGATTATGCCGGGCGTCGATACGATCATTCACCAAGATCCCGACGGGATTGAGGAGTATCATCCGCGTGTGGGTGAATTGCTCTAGTTGCGATAGAGCGCGCGTTGTGCGACGCACAATTTCTATTGCAGTGCGGTGTGATGTTCGGGCCATTTTTGCAACAGTTTTACAGAAAAGTAATAAAGCCAGAAACGCCCGGCGTATCTGGCTTTATTGATGCTTGGCGTCCTGCGTAAGCTGTCACACTCAATTACACGGTCGATGACCGTTTCAATTGCCGGCACGACACTGCCGGAGGGGGAGGCCGGGCGGTTTCATTACGGGAGCCGCCCGGTTTTTTTTCACAACAACATCAGTTGATCGCCGGCTTGAGGCGGCGGACAGAACTTGGTCGTGTCCAAGCGTGCGCGCGATTGATTGAGGCCGAGGCGTTTGCACGCTAAGTGGAAGCGGTCTGCCGCAGCTTCTGCGATGGGACCGGTGCCCGACTGCCGTTCGTTCCATTTAGCATCGTAATCTTTACCGCCGCGCGTCGCGCGCACCAGGCTCATGACACGCGATGCGCGTTCGGGCACTTCGGCGCCTAACCATTCTTGAAATAGATCTTTGACCTCCAGCGGCAGTCGCAACATTACGAAGCCCGCTGATTGCACGCCGGCGTCTTTCGCCGCTGCCAGCACGGATTCCAATTCGTGATCGTTCAGTCCTGGAATGAGGGGCGCGAACATAACCGCGGTGGGGATGCCGGCCGCGCTCATCTGGCGTAGCGCGTCAATACGGCGTGACGGGGTCGAGGCGCGTGGCTCCATCTTGCGTGCCAGATGGGGGTCGAGCGAGGTCACTGAGATAGCGGCCTTGGCAAGGTTCTCGTGCGCCATGGCGGCCAGGATATCTATATCGCGTGTGATCAGCGCCGACTTGGTGACGAAGCCAATCGGATGTTTGAAACGCTGCAGCACTTCCAAAATCGAGCGCGTAATTCTGTAGTGGCGTTCCGCCGGTTGATAGGGATCGGTGTTGGTGCCCATGGCCATTGTGCGGCACTGGTAGCCCGGTGCGCGCAGTTCTTTTTCCAATAGCTCGGCGGCATCGGGCTTATAAAAAATCTTACTTTCGAAATCGAGACCCGGAGACATGCCGAGGTAGGCATGGGTCGGACGGGCGAAACAATATGTGCAGCCGTGCTCGCAGCCCCGGTAAGGGTTGATCGAGCGATCGAAGCCGATATCCGGCGACGTGTTGCGCGCAATGATGGTCCGGGTTGAATCCCGGAACATATGGGTTTTAAGGGGCGGGGGCGGGGCGTCCAAATTATCCCAGCCATCGTCCACCGCGACCCGTCCGGCGCGCTCATAGCGCCCAGCGCCGTTGCTCATGGCCCCGCGCCCACGTTTAGCGTCTGGTTGAACGCCGACGGTGCCTGCCAACGGGCCACCGCTATAGCGCGGCTCATGACGGGGATTGAGGTGCGGTGCCTTGATGCTCATACCCAAAGCTAAAGTGCTAAATAGAACAAAACAAGAACAATTTAGCGCGCCGTATGTAACAGCCTGTAAATATGCTTACACTTTGTAACTAGATTCCCCTGTAGATCCGCTAGAGAGCCCCAACATAGGTGTATAGTTTCAGCCCGCCGGGAGAAGACACCGTGACAACGCCGAATGAAGCCCCAAAACCGCATATTCTTATCGTCGACGACGACACGGAAATCCGTGACTTGTTGAGCCGGTTTTTGTCGAAACACGACTTTCGGATCACCACCGCCAAAGACGGCCGCGAAATGCGGCAAGCCATGACGGATTGGTCCTTCGACCTCCTGGTTTTGGACCTTATGATGCCGGGTGAAGACGGCCTGACTTTGTGCCGCCATGTACGTAGTGAGTCGAACATGCCTGTCATCATGCTGACGGCCATGGGTGAAGAGGTTGATCGCATCATCGGTCTCGAAGTCGGGGCCGACGACTACATGGCGAAACCTTTCAATCCACGTGAACTGGCGGCGCGCATCAAAGCGGTTTTGCGCCGCTCGGAGTCTTCGGGCGTAGCCGATGTCGGCGAAGGCCGTTTGGAGCGCGTGATCTTCGCAGGCTTCTTACTCGACCCCGCAACGCGCACGCTTCAACGCGGCGAAGAGAGCATTGCCCTTACGGCGGGCGAATACGATCTGCTGATCGCTTTTGTCGACCACCCGCGCCGCTTGTTGAACCGCGACCAGTTGCTCGACATGGCCCGCGGTCGGGCCGCCATTCCATTCGACAGATCCGTAGACGTTCAAGTGGGCCGTCTGCGGCGCAAGATCGAGCCTGATCCCAAGAATCCCATTCTGATAAAAACCGTGCGCGGCGGCGGTTATATGTTCACCCCCGAGGTGGTGGCTGCGTGAGATGTTTTTGGCCTCAGAGCTTAAACGGACGTGTTTTTGTCGCGCTGGTTCTGACGGTCATCTTCATTAATTTTGCTTCGCTGGCGCTCTACGGAATATTTCGTGACGAGACTGCGGCTGCGGCTGCGGCATCTCAAGCGGCCGATCAAATCATCGTCATCAAACGGTTGGTGGAACGTGCGCAGCCGGTTGATCGGCGTCCGCTGATCACACGGCTCAGCTCGCCGCTCATGAATCTGCGCATGACAACGGAACCGATTGTCGAGCAATCCGACGATCAATTCGCCTCGCGTATTGTGCTGCGCAAGCTGCAGAAGGAATTCCCCGCGCTTACAGATATTCGCGTCGACAGCCGCATTGATCTGCGCGGCTTTGAATCAGACGCCCTCCCGCTCGATGAAGCGATCCGCCGTTCAATCATGCCTTCTGAAGCGGTTATCGCGAGCGAGGAGGATCTTTCGCTCGGCGTCGATACAAAACAAGCGGCCGCGCCAAAACAATCACGCTCTTTGCTGAGCCGTATGTTCGCGCCGCGCGCAGATCAACGCATGATCGCCCTCAACAATGGGCTACCGGCGTTAGACGAAGCACTCTTCAACGTCTCGATCAAAGTGCCCAGTAAAACGCAGGCATGGTTCAACGCCCGTGTGTTGCTGAATTTGGGCGAGCCGATCGGCGAATTTATTCCATTTTTGTGGCTGACGGCATTCTCGCTCGTGGTCAGCGGCATCGCCTGGCGGGGTGTGCTGAAAGCGACTCGGCCGTTGACGTTATTCGCAACCGCGGCCGAACGGCTGGGCGTCGACGTTAACGCCGAACCATTGGCGGATGAAGACGATGGCCCCTCGGAAGTGCGGCGTGCGACCCAAGCCTTCAACACCATGCAGACTCGCATCCGGCGTTTTATCCACGACCGCACGCAAATGCTGGCAGCTATTTCCCATGATCTTCGTACACCGCTGACGCGCATGCGATTGCGTGCGGAATTCATCGACGATGATATTCAGCGCCGCAAAATGTTGAGCGATCTGGATGAGATGGAATCCATGATTGGTGCGACACTGATCTTCGCGCGTGACGATGCCTCCAACGAACCCATCGCATCGGTCGATGTGGCTGCGATCATTGCTGCTTTATGTGGCGATCAATGTGCCATCGGTCGTGATGTCTCTTACAGCGGACCAGATACCTTGGCGGTGAGTACGCGCCCCTTGGCGCTTAAGCGCGCCATTAGTAATTTTCTCGACAATGCCGTGCAGTACGGCAAAGCAGCGCGTGTTGTTGTGACTCACGGCGTTTCAGAATTTGCGGTTCATATCGACGACGACGGTCCGGGTATTCCGCTTGGCGATAAAGAGCGGGTTTTTGCGCCCTTTATTCGATTGGAATCGTCACGCTCGCGCCAAACCGGTGGCACGGGTCTTGGGTTGACCATCGCGCGCAATGCCGTCCGCAGCATGGGCGGCGACGTCGAGTTGATAAACCGCCCAGAAGGCGGCCTGCGGGTGAGGGTAACCTTGCCAATCACCCATGACGACGCGATGGCTGCCGCCGCTGAATGAGGCGTTAAGCGCCTCTGCCGCCGCGCGCCACAGACCAGCCGACCGGGTCTTGTAAGAATTCGCGCACGCCCGCGATGGCTGCAGCAGGGAAATAATTTCCGGCCTCGGCGACGGCAATGACATCCGCCCAGGTGCACAGGTAGTGCAGCGCGATGTTGTCTTTTGCCAGGCTTTCAATGGCGCCGGGGAAGGCACCGTAGAAAAATACCACCAGACAATGTTCGCAAACCGCGCCGGCGTCGCGCAACGCTTTTACAAATAGAATTTTTGAGCCGCCGTCGCTGGCCAAGTCTTCCACTAAAACAACTTTTTGATTTTCGTGAAGTTCGCCTTCGATCTGCGCCATGCGGCCAAATCCTTTGGGCTTCTTGCGCACATACTGCATCGGCACATTCAGGGCATCCGAAATCCAGGCAGCGTAGGGAATGCCAGCGGTTTCACCGCCCGCCACGGCATCGACCTTATCGGCGCCGAGATTGGCGAGAATTTCTGCCTTAGCCAAAGCCGTGACGGTTTGGCGCGCTTCTGGGAAGGAAATCAGCTTGCGGCAGTCGATATAGACCGGGCTGGCCCAGCCTGCCGTCAGTTTATAGGGCTCCTCGGGCCGGAAATTCACGGCTTTGATATCGAGCAGAATTTTGGCGACGGTTTGTCCCGCTGCCTGTTGGCGTGCGTTACGTGAAGGCGATCCGGCTGAAGACATACGTGGCGGCCCCGCAAGAGTGTAAAAAATGCGAGTTTATTTAACCAGATTGAGGTCGCCACACAACCGCGTCGTCGGGGGCTTAAGCGCGGGGTAAACTAAACCCGCGACGGAGACTCGGGAACAAGGCCGCGCCAACGCCGCAGCGCCTCCTGGCGGCGGGCATGTACTTCGTTTTCCAGCGTCTCTATGGCTGGATCGCGGACCCATTGGCTGGCCATGGCGGGCCAGGATGAAGACATTTCTAGTGGAGCGATGTGGGTTGGATTCTCGCGCTTCTCGACCGATGACATGCCTAAATCTCCCGTTACCTATATATCGTCTCCCCTTATCCCACCGCAGGCATGTTTGCCCTTCGCGGCGATTGGTGCAAGAGAAGGTCGTGTGAAAAGTTTGAGAGGAAGCAATCGTGAAACTCTTGTTTCAGATTTTTTGTTCCGGGAGATTTTTGTTTCGAATTGATGGTCGCGCCTGGCGACGGAATGGTGGAAAATGAGCCCCACTCCGGAGCTTACATGAGTCACGCACCGCTAATTTGGACTCTCACCGACGACCGCGCCGGCAATGTCGCGCAGGCGCTTGGCGTGGCCGAAGCATTGCAGCGTCCATTTGTGACAAAAGATATCCGTTACACGCCGCTTGCGCGCCTACCGAACATTGTGACCGGCGCGCGGTTGGTTGGGCTAACGCCGGAAAGCCGTATGGCTCTGACGCCGCCGTGGCCTGACGTCGTTGTTGCCGCCGGGCGGCGGACAGCACCGGCGGCGCGGTGGATCAAGCGTCACGCAGGCAAGCCCGTCATTATCGCACATCTTATGAATCCGGGCCGCAGCGGCGCCGAAGAATTCGATTTGATTGCGGTGCCGCGCCACGATTGTGTCGTGCCTGGTGGTGATGCACCCAATGTGCTGCGAACCACCGGCGCACCGCATCGCTTGACAGAATTGCGTCTTAAAAGCGCCGCCGATGTTTGGTCGGCACGCTTGAGTCATTTGCCGCGGCCTTTTGTGGCGGTGATCGTTGGCGGTGCTACGCACAGCAAGCCATTCCCCGCGGCGTTAGCAGTCGAACTCGGACGTAAGATAAGCGGCTTGACCGCTGCGGCCGGCGGCACTGTTTTGTTGGCGACATCGCGCCGTACAGGACGCGATGCCGAACGGGCGCTGTTAGAGGCGATCCCGGAGCCCCGCAAAACCTTTTTCTGGAGCGACGGCGGCGACAATCCATATTTTGGTTTTCTGGCTTTGGCAGATGCTGTGGTGGTGACGGGCGATTCCGTCTCAATGTGCTCCGAGGCCTGCGCGACGCCCGGTCCTGTGTACATTTACGCACCGGACGGCATGGTGGCGCCCAAGCACGCCCGTCTTCACAAAAACCTCTATGAGCTTGGTTTCGCAAGGCCGTTTCCGGAAAACCCGCGTGGGAACCTCGATTCTTGGCGCCATCCGCCCTTGAACGCCGCCGGCGATGTAGCGCAGGCCATCGATAATCTGATAGGCAAGCGCTTTACATCGTCAGGACGGGCTTAATTTATATGCCGCGCTTTGCTGCCAACGTCTCGCTGCTGTTCACCGAGGTTCCATTTCTCGACCGTTTCGCGGCTGCGGCGGAGGCGGGATTTTCAGGCGTCGAATGTCAGTTTCCGTATCATATCGATTCCAACGAGGTCGCCGATAGAATTGCCATGGCGGGGGTGACCTTTGCGATGTTCAACGCGCCTCCGGGCGACTACGCCGCGGGTGAACGCGGGCTGGCGGCGCTGGCGGGACGCGAGTCAGAGTTCCGCGATTCTGTTGAGGTTGCGCTCAATTACGCAGATATGACGGATTGCACGCGGCTTCACGTCATGGCTGGATGCATCACAGAAGATCAGCGCGAGGCGGCGTTGGACACATATCTCGATAATCTGGTGGTCGCGGCCGACATGACGTTGGCGGCAGGCGTTCAGCTTTTAATCGAGCCGATTTCAATGCCCGGCTACTTTCTTAATCTTCCCGACCAAGCAGCTGAAATCATCCGGCTTATCGATCACCAGAACATAGCGTTGCAATACGACTTGCATCACGCGCAGCGCACGCAAGGTAACTTGGGTGAGTTTCTGGAAAACAATTTGCCGCTCATCGGCCACGTTCAAGTCGCAGGCGTGTCCGGTCGTCACGAGCCCGATAAGCTCGGCGAAGTTAATTGGCACTTCATCTTCGATATGCTCGATGCGCACGGGTACGATGGCTGGGTCGGTGCGGAATACACGCCGCGTGCCGGTACGTTGCAGGGATTGTCGTGGGCACAGGATTGGGGCATTGGCGCGGGCGCTAAGTCCAAAGCGTCGGCAAAGAGCCGCTAGTTAAGCGGCGCGCTTGCGAAGTGTGTCGTCGATCAGGAAGCCCTGGAAGGTATTCACACCCAACTCTGCGCCAACGATAAGCGCCTTGGGATTGTCGACGCGGATCAGGATCGGCTGAAGCCCGCAGTCGAGCATGTATTTGAAGGTTTTTCCGCGCTCTTTCAGAATTTCTTCCGCGCCGTCGCGCCACAGCACCTTGGCATAGCTCGCGCCGATATAGTCAAGATCCACGAGCCCCAGGGTTTGCGGGAAAATCTTGTCGACGCCGATGCTCGCCCCCATGGCTTTGATCATGCCGCGCGCGATTTCAAACTCGTCGAAATGTTCGACAATATCGGCCTGACGGAATTCGAACGTCAGGCGTGACAACGTCTCCTTCGAGGTTCGATCCATGAAGTCGGCGAAAGCCGCAGTGAATACGGTCACGACGTTGACGTTGATGGAAAACGGCATCGCTGTCGGTTCCATGTGCTTGAAGGCGCGCAGCGCAATTTGATCCAGCACGCGCGTGAAGTCGTTAAACAGCTGGCCGGAAGCGCGCATCTCGACATCGATGAAAAGCGGCTTACGCAGCGAATCCATGCTGATGAAGTACTCGTGCATCTATGGCTCGGGGTTTGCGCCGGCAACGTTGCGCACGACAACTTGATCGCGCATGAAGGCTTTAAGGAATTTGTCGGAGCCGAACTTCTTGAAGGCGTGCAGGACATTCTCAAGATCTTCGGGAGACAACGGTCGCAGCTGCTTTTGTTGTGCGATTTCTGGATCGTTGATCTTCTGCGCATCGGCGGCATATTTGGCCACGCGCTCGGCCGCCGCGCGATAGTGTTCGGTAAGGTTGAACACCATGACAAAGCGATTTTGGTTGATCGTGCCGAAGTTCTCCGGGCTGTGCTTTTCGACGACGCGGAGCGGGGCTACTTTTAGATCGCGCTGCAGATCCTGCAAAAGTTCGCCGGAGGCCCGCACCATAACCGCGAAGTCGGCGGGGGCGACCTGATAAATCCGAATGCCGCGTTGTGCGGCCAGCACACATAGGCCGGTGCCGATCTGCGCAACCATCTCGGGCGTATGTTTGCTGACGGGGACGGCACCGCCGAGGCTGATGAAAATAAGGTGAACGTTTTCGACCGGCGCATGGCGCCATTGGCTCATGTCATGCACGAGCGATCGCAGATCATGTGGCTTTGCTATGTGTGCCTTCGGATGTGGCACAACCTTTTGCGGTGTGATGTCCGTCAAAGTAAAGCCCCACGGCCCGCGCGGTTTAATACCGCTTTGTCCGCTTCGTTGCGGACATTCCTATCTGTAATTCGCGGGCTGACATGATGGCAATGCCAATCTCAGCAGTGGTTTCGGCTTGATCCCAATAATCCGGTGCGGGATTTTCTACCGTGCATGTGAAAGCGCACTGCGAAGTGCTATCGCCAGTTTCACAGCCGGTCGGCTATGGCATTGATTCCAATTGGGTCGCAGTTTTAAACGGTTGGGCTTGCTGCGTCGGGATGTGCCGTTTTGTGACCAGGCACGACGGTCACCGGAATACCGATTTTTCCTGCATATTTGCCTGTGACGGCTTCCACCAAAGGGCCCGGCTTACTGCCCGGCGCGGCGCTCAGCACAAGGATCGAAATTTCCGGGTGCTCTTTCACGAGTTTGAACAACTCTTCGCGCCGGTTGCCTTTGCGCACATATAACTCCGGTCGACGTCCGGTTTCCTGCACGACGCGGAGCGCATGGAGTTTGAGGACGTTGTCGGCTTCGTTGCGTGCCTCGTATTCGACCATATCGGTTACGAACTTCCAGTGATGGAAGTCGGTATCGATTTGATACACGTACAGTAATGCGACGCGCCCTCCGGTTTGGCGTGCGCGCATGCAGGCGTAATGAACCGCCGCGGGCAATTCTTCTGAGTCATCAACCACGATCAGAAATAGCCGATGCGCTTCCTGTCCGGGACCAACTTGCCCCGTTGACGGTAAAGCGGCAGGCGTGGGGGGAGGGAGCGACATTCTGGCGAAGGTGTCAGCCCGGCTCGGACTCGAAGCCGGCGGCGGACCAAGACAAAAATCCGCCTTCCATGCGTTTGATGACGCCGGTGTAGCCGGCGGCGGCGGCCTTCTCCGCAGCCATACCGCACCGGCGCCCGCTGCGGCAATGAAACACGAGGTGTTTACCGGCGGGATCGGGGATTTGCGCGGGGTCGAAGGTCGATAGCGGCATCAGGATGGCGCCCGGAATATGTGCTTCTTCCCATTCGTTCACCTCGCGTACGTCGACTATCACGGCTTCATCCGCATCGCGCCATGCGTTGATCTGGGCGGGGGTGACGAAAAAAACCTGATTGGGTAGCATGGCAATCTCCGAGAATTTGGCACAGCTTAAGGCAGCTTAGGCCTCTCTGAGAATAGTCCTCCACGCCGCCAGCCGTGTATAGTGTCTTGGGCAAAAGGAAATTCTACCCATGACAGCGGTAAAAGCGCCGGTCGGCGCGCGACTCAGGATCGATCTCGGCACGACAACTGCCATTGGCCCAGGCAAAGCCGATCTCCTGGATCATATTGTGGTGACCGGTTCCATCTCTGAAGCCGGTCGGCGCATGGAAATGAGTTATCGCCGCGCCTGGCTTTTGGTCGATGAGATGAACCACATGTTCCGGGAACCTGTCGTGACGACGGCAAAAGGCGGTAAGGGCGGCGGCGGCGGCGCGGTTCTGACGGACTTCGGCCGCGAAGTCCTGGCGCGTTACCGCAATATGCAGGCGGCGACGGAAAAGGCGATCGCGGAAGACCTTAAAGCTCTGCGTCGCGTGCTGGCGGTTAAGCGCCGCGACTGAAAGCCAATTTTAGGCCGGCCCATATGCCGCCGGCTTCGAAATAGCGAATACCCCACAGACATCCAAAAAGAATGCCCGCGGTTGCGATCATGGCGCTGATGGACAAGGTGGAAAGCCCCGATAGTCCTTGGCCAAAAGTACAGCCCAGGGCAATCGTGCCGCCGAAACCCATGAGAGCCGCACCGACAAGATTGCGCGGCAGGTCTTCGCGGTCGGTAAACGTTTCCAAGGCCAAGTTGCGTGTCAAAGCCGCAACAACGAAGGCACCGAGCGGCACGCCGATGACAGTCATGACAGCGAAACCAGAGGCCTCGCGCATTGCGGTCGCGGCTAAAAGCAGGTCGACGACGGGCGCTGCAAAATTCAGCGCGGCCTGATGCGGCGTTTCATCGGTCGCGAGCCACGCGGCAGGAATCATCAGACCGATTATCAACCCAGAGCCCAGATGCTCGCGCGAGCCGCGAAACCAAGCGTCCTTCAGACAAAAGATGATCAGGCCGCCAGCGATGATGACAGTAAGGGCCCAGCGCACGACTTCGGAATCGAACCAGGGCAGGGCGCCAAACAATCGGTGCAAGCCTTCCGGTGCGACGAAAAGGTCTATACGTCCGATACGGGCAAGGCTTGCGTTCAGCGGTGCGACAACGCCGGTCATGGTAACGGCGGCGGTTAAGCCTACGACCAGGACGGTCACGAGCGATTTCAGCGATCCAGCGCCCACGCGCACCAAGGCGCGGTTGACGCAGCCGCCGGCGAGCGACATGCCAAAGCCAAAACAGAGGCCTCCCAGGGCCGTCGGCAGCCAGAGGAGATAGGGTGCCAGGACACGGTCGACGTGAATGAACCCGCGCGCGTCCAGCGTTTGCGTACCGAGAAGCGCCACCCCAGCGGCCAGCATCCATGCGCGCATACGCCGCCAGTCCTTGGCGAACAGGATGTCGGCCACACCGCCCAGCGCGCAAAAATTACTCCAGAAGGCCGTCGCGCCGACGACAGCGCCGATGCCAAGACCGGAAAGGGCGGCTAGAGTGCCGGGCGATAGATTTTCCAATGCTCACTCCGTCTCCCGCGCTCTTGCGGGCGGCTCACAGTATCGTGCTTCGGCCATGACGCAAGATCAGCCCTCAGCCCCACCCCGGTCTGTTGTCGATGCCCGCGGGCTCAATTGCCCGCTGCCGGTATTGCGGCTGCGTAAGCGCTTGAAGGATCTTGGTGCGGGTGCGGAAGTGGCGTTGCTGGCCACCGATCGTGCGGCGCTGCGCGACGTACCAGCCTTCTGTGAGGCGCAGGGGCACGTTCTGGTGGAAGTCGAGGACAGGGGTGATGGAAGCCACAGTTTCCTGGTATGCAAAAATCCACGTGCTAATGCCTAAAATTTAGACTTGTAAAAAAGATACTGCCTATCGCTTGTTCATCTTACATGGACTGCGGCGCGGCTATTTTTCCAAGGCATTGATTTAATTACATAAAGTATTCGGCACGGTTCTTGAATATAGGAGCGTGAAGCGGCAGATGCAGTGCATCTGGGCCGCTCTTCGTGTTGCCCGGAGTCCAACGTGGGACTTCGGGTTTTCTATGGTCCGTGACCCTGGGTAGGAAAACGCGGGCCGCAACTTAAGGGGAGGACTCAACCATGGGTTCCGACGTCTTTTTCATATTGATCGGCGCGATCATGGTGCTGGCCATGCACGCGGGTTTCGCATTCCTGGAAGTGGGCACGGTTCGCAAGCGTTCCCAGGTCAACGCGTTGGTAAAAATTCTGGTCGATTTTGCGGCTTCGACCGTTGCCTATTTCTTCATCGGGTACAGTCTCGCTTACGGCGTGAGCTTTCTTGAAAGCGCCCGCGTTATTTCGGGTGGCGAGGGTGGCGGTTTCGCTCCGCAAGGCTACGATTTGGTGAAGTTCTTCTTCTTATTGACGTTCGCTGCGGCGATTCCGGCGATTATCTCGGGCGGTATTGCGGAACGTGCAAAATTCTATCCGCAGCTTATCGCGACCGTTGGCCTGGTGGCGTTCGTGTATCCCTTCTTCGAGGGTATGGCCTGGAACGGCAACTTCGGCTTCCAGACCTTTATGGAAGAGACCTTCGGCGCCAAATTCCATGACTTCGCCGGATCGGTGGTGGTGCATGCCATGGGCGGCTGGATAGCACTCGGCGCCGTCGTTTTGCTCGGCAGCCGCAAAGGCCGCTACAAAAGCGACGGCACACCGGTCGGTATACCGCCGTCTAATATCATATGGCTCGCCCTTGGGGCCTGGGTGTTGTCGGTCGGCTGGTTCGGCTTCAACGTCATGAGCGCACAGAAGCTTGAGGCCGTGTCGGGTCTGGTTGCCGTGAACTCGCTGCTCGCCATGGTTGGCGGTATTCTTTCGGCCTTATTCGTCAGCCGGAATGATCCAGGTTTCATTCATAACGGCGCGCTCGCTGGACTGGTGGCTGTCTGTGCTGGTTCCGATGTGATGCATCCGGTCGGAGCGCTTGCGACGGGAGCATTCGCGGGTGCGTTGTTTGTCTGGGCTTTTAACTTTCAGCAAAACAAACTGCGGATTGACGATGTGCTCGGGGTTTGGCCGTTGCACGGTCTTTGCGGCGCTTCGGGAGGAATTCTTTGTGGGGTGTTCGGCCTACAAGCGCTGGGCGGCATGGGCGGTGTGACATTTTTAGCCCAACTCGTCGGAACATTGATCGGCGTTACCATCGCGTTCGTCGCCGGCTTCGCGGTTTACGGTACGCTGAAGGTATTGGTAGGCATCAGGCTATCGGAGGAACAGGAGTATCTGGGCGCGGATCTCGCGATTCATAGAATTTCCTCGACACCCGATCAGGATATGACGCGCTAAAAGCATCGGCACAAAAACGAAGGGCGGAGATCGCATCTCCGCCCTTTTTATGTCGTCGAAGATTAGCGGCTTTGTTCGTCGTGCTCGATGTCGCGGTAGCGGTACTGCAGGGCGACCATTGTGGCTTTCACTGGTCGAAGCGTGAAGCCCGCGACGACACCAATAAAAATCGGCCATACCGTCATATGCACCCAGAGCGGAGGTTCGACTTTGAGTTCAAACACGAGGGCCAAGCCTGCAACCAGCAGGCATAGCGGCAGCATGATAAAAAATGCCGGACCGTCGCCGGTGTCGCTGCCGGCGAAGCTGAGACCGCAGTGGGAACAGGCCGGCGCGATCTTTAAGTAGCCGTCGAACAGCGGACCTTTCCCACAGCGTGGGCAGCGGCAACCCAATGCTGCGACCAGTAATGGGGCTCCGCGATTTTGCACGCTCATATTGACCTCTTTGTGGCAGCGGCAACATAACAAAAAAGGGCCGGTCTCAGACCGGCCCTTTTGAGAAACTTATGCGGTTTTGACCGTCAAGGACTAACCGACGAAGTGACGGACCGGCTCGCCCAGCAACCAGTAAACCCAGACGAACAGGAACAACCACACCACGTCGACGAAGTGCCAGTACCAGGCAGCGGCCTGGAAACCGATGTGCTTGTGCGCGGTGAATTGGTTGTTCTGGGCGCGGAAGCCGCAGACGATCAGGAACAAGGTGCCAATGAGCACATGGAGGCCGTGAAAGCCGGTGGCGAGGTAGAACGCCGAAGGATAGATGCCGTCGCTCAGCTTGAAGGACGCGTGAATATATTCGTAGGCCTGCAGGCTCAAGAAGATGGCGCCCAACGCGGCGGTAATGAAGATCCAGCGCGCGGCGGCCTTGTTGTTACCTTCTTCGATGAACATGTGGGCGCGCGTTACGGTGCCGCCTGAGGTCAGCAGGATGACCGTGTTGTAGAACGGCAGTTCCCAAGCTTCGAGCGGCGTAATGCCGGCGGGCGGCCATTGCAGCGTCGAGGTCGAGAAGCCCAGCGCGTTGTGGAAGAAGGCCCAGAAGAACGCGAAGAAGAACATAACTTCCGATGCGATGAACAGAACCATGCCCATGCGGAGGCCGGCGCTGACCTGTTCGGTGTGAGCGTGTTCGACGATCGATTCCCGAACGACGTCGCGCCACCATGCAAACATTGTGAAGAGGACGAGCGCGAAGCCCGGGAAAAGCTTCCAAAGACCCAGGTTCTCCATGCCGAAGACGGGGGACTTGTGGAAGTACAAGACACCGCCGATGGCCAATATAAGGGCGCTGAAAGCACCCAACGCAGGCCATGGGCTAGGATTAACCATGTGGAAGGGGTGTTTGGCTTGAGAGCTCATCAGCAATCGTCCTCTTTATTCGCTAATTAACTGAAGCCGCGCCGGAAACCGGTGCTGCCGTGAGTTTGATATTATCCGCTGAAGCGGCGCTGTCGGTGAGCGGCAGGCCGTCTTTGGATCTGTAGAACGTATAAGACAAAGTAATTGTCCGGACTTCGTCGGTGAGGGGGTCCGTAATCATTTTGGGGTCGATGAAGAATGTCACGCCCATGTCGACGCTTTGACCGGGCTGCAAAGTCTGCTCCTGAAAACAGAAGCACTGGATCTTATTGAAGTACTGGCCGGTTTTTTCGGGCGTAACGTTGAAGCTCGCCGTGCCGGTGGTCGCATGATCGGATGTGTTGGTGGCGCGGTAAAAGATCGTCTTGGTTTCGCCGACCTTCATCGAGACCGATTTTTCCACCGGGTGAAACTGCCAGGGAAGCTGCTTGTCTGTGTTGGCGTCGAAACGCACGGTCACAGAGATATCGGTGATGTTCTTGGGGGATTCGGTCGCACGTTGTGTGCGGCCATCAAGCCCAAACTTTGCACAGAGAACGTCGAAGAACTCGGACGAAGCAATCGCAGCGCCCATCATAAGCACGGCGATTCCGACAACGGCGGAACCGACGAGCTTATTGCGGCGTTTGAGTGTGCTTTTGTCCATGATGGTCTACGCGTTTAACTCCAATCCAACTGTTCAGTTGGCCAATTATTCCGCCGGATGTGCGGCGACGTTCGCCAGCACAGGCGGCTCTTCGAAGGTGTGGAACGGCGCGGGCGAGGGAACAGTCCACTCCAGGGTCGTCGCGCCTTCACCCCACGGGTTAGGAACCGACTTCTTGCCCCAGAAAATGCTGTGGATCGCCATCACGATGAAGAAGACGGAGCCCGCTCCGGCGATGTATGCGCCGTACGAAGACCAACGGTTCCAGTCTGAGAAGATATCCGGATAGTCGACAATGCGGCGCGGCATGCCGGCCAGACCCAGGAAGTGCTGTGGGAAGAACGTCAGGTTGACGCCGATAAAGGTCACCCAGAAGTGTGTCTGGCCAGCCCACTCGGGGAACACGCGGCCGGTCATCTTGTCGAACCAGTAGTAGAAGCCGGCGAAGATCGAGAACACCGCGCCCAGCGACAGCACATAATGGAAGTGTGCGACGACGTAGTAGGTGTCGTGCATCGCGATATCCATGCCGGCGTTGGCCAATACGACGCCGGTGACGCCGCCGACTGTGAACAAGAAGATGAAGCCCACCGCCCAAACCATCGGTGTGCGGAACGAGATCGAGCCGCCCCACATGGTCGCGATCCAGCTGAAGATCTTGATGCCCGTGGGCACCGCAATCGCCATGGTCACGGCAATGAAGTAGGCGCGGTAGTTTACGCCCATGCCGACGGTGTACATGTGGTGCGCCCACACGACGAAGCCGACGACGCCGATTGAGGCCATCGCGTAAGCCATCGCGAGGTAACCGAACACCGGCTTGCGCGAGAACGTCGAGACGATGTGGCTGATGATGCCGAAGCCGGGAAGCACCATGATGTACACTTCGGGGTGACCGAAGAACCAGAACAGGTGCTGCCACAGCAGCGGATCGCCGCCGCCGCGTTGATCGAAGAAGGCCGTGCCGAAGTTACGGTCGGTCAGCAACATGGTCAGCGCACCGGCCAGAACCGGCATCGCGAGCAGGAGCAGCACGGCTGTGATGAGTGTAGCCCAAACGAACAGCGGCATTTTATGGAAGGTCATGCCGGGCGCGCGCATGTTGAGGATCGTGGTGATGAAGTTGGTGGCGCCGAGGATTGAGGATACGCCCGCCAGATGGAGGGACAAAATGGCGAAGTCCACGCTCATGTCCGGATGGCCGCCTATTCCCGAAAGCGGCGGATAAAGCGTCCAGCCTGTGCCGGCGCCTTGGCCAGCGAACATCGACAGAACCAGCAAGATAAGAGCCGGCGGCATTAGCCAGAAGGAAATATTGTTCATGCGCGGGAACGCCATGTCCGGCGCACCGATCATCATCGGCATCATCCAGTTGCCGAAGCCGCCGATAACGGCGGGCATCACCACGAAGAACACCATCAGCAGGGCGTGAGCAGTGACAAGAACGTTATAGAACTGCTTATCGTGAATGAACTGAAGGCCCGGTTCCATCAGTTCCATGCGGATCGCCATCGAGAAGGCGCCCCCGAACAAGGATGCGACCACCGAGAACACGAGGTACATCGTACCTATGTCCTTGTGGTTGGTGGAGAACAGCCAACGTCCAATGCCCGTGGGGGTGTGGTGATCGTGGCTATGATCGTGGCTGTGATCGGCGTGAGTGGCAGCGCTCATGAACGGTATCTCCGAAATACTTTAATCGCGGGCCGAATTACTGGGCAGCGGCAAGTTTGGTGGACGAGGACAAAGCGCCGGCGTTAGCCTGCTTCTGGGTTTCGACCCATTTTTTGTAATCTTCTTTGCTCACGACATCGACGACGATCGGCATGAAGGAATGATCGACGCCGCAGAGTTCGGAGCATTGGCCGTAGTAGCGGCCGAGTTCGGTGATGCGCGTCCAACTCTCGTTGGTGCGGCCCGGCATATTGTCCAGCTTCACGCCGAAGGCCGGCACGGCCCAGGCATGGATCACGTCGGTGGCGGTGAAAAGGATGCGAATGTTGGTGTCGACCGGCAGAACAACGTGTTTATCGGTCTCCAGCAGACGGTGCTGGCCCTTGCTGACATCGATTTCTTCAGCGGGCAGCGCCAGCGCGTCGAAAGAGATCTCAGTGTCAGGATATTCGTAGGACCAGTACCATTGGTTGCCAATGACCTTGATGGTCATTTCGGCTTCGGTGGTGCGATCCATGAAATAGAGGAGGCGATAAGAAGGAACCGCGATAACGACCAGGATCAGCACCGGGATCGTCGTCCAAATCACTTCCAGCATGGTGTTGTGCGACCATTTGGCGGGGACCGGGTTTGCCTTCTCGTTGAAACGGAAGATGCAGATCAGCAGCAGGATCGCCACAAACACCGAAATCACGGTGATGATCCACAGCAAGAACGTATGGAAATCGTGCAGCCGCTCGGCGACAGGGGTCACCGGATGCTGAAGGTTCAATTGCCATGGATGGGGAAAGGACGGAGTGGGCATCTGCTCCGCAGCCCATGCGGGCAAAGTCAAATAGAAGAAGCTCGTAACGGCGGCGGCGATCGCCAATGTTGCACGACTCACACTCGGTCTCCATTGTAGTCCGTGGGGCGGTCACCGTTTAAGCGGCCCGACCTAACGGTTCAACTGATATTTTGCGAGGTTTTGCGAATTTGTCTTTATGGCCCCGGGGGTTAACCGAGAGCTCGATCCCCAAGCTCCCGCCCACGCGGCAGACTAACCGAAGCGCCCCCCCGCCGTAAAGGCAAGACGGCCCGAAGATTTTAAGGATTGGCCGAAAAATGAAGGGCTTTGTTACATTGGGCCGGTGAGGGGTTTCCCGCGGCGAGCGCCTCGGCTACACAAGCCCGGCCGTTCCGCTTAACAGATCGAGGGTATGCCGTGGTTCCCGCAGACGTTCCGCCACCCGATAAGACGACGCGCCAGCGGCGCATTTGGATCGCCCTCGCGCTCGCATCGGTTTCGCTATTCATGTACGTGAGTTTCATCATCAAAACGGCCGTAAAAGGCCCTTAGAACGTAGCTTCTGCGTCGTCGCATATTCAAAGGTTCTCTATGACAGTCGCGACCGTACTGCCGCACGTTAATGCCGTGCTGAATGCGCTTTCCACGATTCTGCTTCTCATCGGTTTTGCATTTATCCGTTCGGGCGATCGCGAAACGCACCGCAAGTTCATGCTGGCCGCGATTATCGTGTCGGCAGTATTTCTGACGTCCTATCTGACCTACCACTTTACCGCGCCGATCTTTGTGTTCCGTGGCACCGGCTGGACAGTGCCGGCCTATTACACGCTGCTTGTGACGCATGTGGTGCTGGCGGTTCTCGTGACGCCGATGGTGTTTGTGACGGCGTGGAGGGCGTTGCACGGCAATTTCGATCGCCATAAAGCAATCGCACGTTGGACTTTCCCGATCTGGCTCTACGTCACGGTGACCGGCGTCGTGATCTATGTCATTCTTTACCATGTTTATCCCGTCGATGCCTGAAGGCAGCTTTTGGGCATCTTGCAGCCGATTTTAAGTGCGTCTTTGTCTCCAGGAACTGAATGATCCGCGCCATGGACGATAGGGAAGTCATTGCTCGTTCGTTGCCGCCGCCGGTCGATGTTCCGGTGGATGGGCATTTCGCGGGCAAACTGACGCCGCACCTCAGGTCAGAGCTCTATGGCTGGGCGGGTTTGGCGCTGGCAGCTTTAGGATTGGCGGGCGTGCTCGCATTACTCCTGGCCCTCGCGCGCGTACCGGGCGCAGAGATGATCTTTCCGTGGACCGGCCAGACGTTCTTCCGCAAGCTGTTAGTCGTGCACGTCTCGTTTGCGTTTGTTGTGTGGTACCTCGGCGTTCAGGGTGCCATGACCGTCGTCGCCACGGCGCAGGCCGTTGCCGAGCGTAATGCAGATGTTGGCGGTCTTGGCATCGTCGTCGGGCGTGCCTCGGTTTACGGATTTGGGCTGAGCTTTATCATGCTGTTGATTCCGGCGCTGGCCGACCTGGGCGAGCCGTCCATCAACAACTATGTGCCACTGCTGGTGCATCCGTTGTACTTCGCCGGGTTGACGTTGCTCGCAGTCTGCGTGGCGTTGCCGATTTTGCGGCTACTGGTTCTGTTGTCGCGGCAGCGTTTTGTCGAAGCCGGAACATTCGGTGTTGCCTGCGCGGGCGTTATCTATCTGCTGGCGATGGTATGTATCGTCGCGGCTTGGCTCACATTGCCGCCGAATACCGGACTTGAAGGCGCCGCTGAATATGTGATGTGGGGCGGCGGTCATATTCTGCAGTTCGCCAACACCGCGCTGATGCTGTGCGGGTTTTATCTACTGGTCCGCGTTACGCTCGGCGAAACGCCGCTCCCGGCGCAGTGGTTCAGGGGCATGATGTTGCTGCTTGTGGCCGGTGCCGCCGCCGGGCCGCTGCTCTATCTGACGTATGAAGGCGGCAGCCCCGCCATGCGCCTCACCTTTACGCACTTATATTGGTATGCATTGCCGGTCCCCGCGGCGGTGGTGATGTTGAGTGTCGTGCGGTTATTGATCCGTCGTAAACGCGACGTCTGGGCGGGCGCGCCGGAAATCAAAGGCGTCGCCGCTGCGTTGGTATTGTTTGGTATCGGCGGAATCTTCGGTTTCTTCGAAGGCTCGGTTGATACGCGCACGCCCAGTCACTATCACGCGATGCTGATTGCCGTGACCTTGGGATTCATCGCGCTCTATTTCGGCTTGTTTCTGCCGTTGTTGCATCGACGCACCGAGCGTCGCCGTTTGCGCACGAGTATGTATCTGTTGTTGGGCGGCGGGCAGTTGATCCATTCGCTCGGACTGTTTGTTGCCGGGATGGAAGGTGTGGCCCGTAAAACCGCCGGCGCTGCGCAAGAGATCGACACTGTAACGAAATTCACCTTTCTCGCGATTCAGGGATTTGGCGGAGTTATTGCCGTTGCAGGTGGGATTATCTTTATCTTCACGGCGGGCAAATTACTGTTGGCAAAGTCAGTGCGTGATGTTACGGCAAGCCCACATGCCGGTGCGACTAACGTCAGCGCCAAATACGATTGATTTATCAAGAGCTTAGAAAAGCTCCTCGGACGGGACAGGTCAAAACCTTGCAGATCCGCAGCTATCTAGAGCTGATGAAGCTTCGTATCGGCTTTCTCATCGCACTGAGCGCTATGGCGGGCTATGCCGCGGTCGCGACCAAGGTCGACGGCACGAAGTTGGCTATTCTGTTCGTGGCAATGCTGTTGGGTTCTTCTGGCTCGGCGGTGTTCAATCAATTTTATGATCGTGATCTCGACCGCTTGATGCCGCGCACGGCGCAGCGTCCGCTGGCCGCCGGTACGCTCGATGCGGGCCGCGCGCTCTGGTTCGCCGGCGCGCTTCTGCTGACGGGCTGCGTGATCGCCGTGTTAGCCTTCAATTGGGTTGTGGCAATCCACCTTTTCCTCGGCGCTTTCGTCTACGGCATTGTTTACACGGTGTGGCTGAAGCGACTGCACTGGACCAACATCATCATCGGCGGCGCTGCCGGCAGCTTTGCGGTTCTTGCCGGCGCGGCAGTCGTGGATTCAACGCAATGGCTGCTGCCGTCTCTGATGGCGATCACGCTGTTTCTGTGGACGCCGTCGCACTTCTGGTCGCTCGCGATTTTGATCAAAGACGATTACGCCAAAGCCGGCGTGCCGATGCTGCCGGTGGTGATGGGTGATGCGGTCTGCGCCAAATGGATTTTCGCCAACACCATCGCGCTGGTGATTTCGGCGCTGCTGCCCAATGTGTTCGGCCAGCTTGGAATTCTTTACGCTGTTGTATCGACCGCTTTCGGTGCGCGCTTTTTATGGCTGAACTGGAAACTTGTCCGCGACCCGTCGCGCGAACTGGCCAAGCGCAACTTCCTGTTCTCGATGCAATACCTGGCGGGTGTGTTCCTGGCGGTCGTCATCGATAAGCACGTGTCGCTCAGCATGTTCGGCCTCTGAGCCTACATTAAATCCACGGCATATTTTTTGAGATCGGCCAGCGCGGTATGTTCCAGCGCGCCTTCGTGCGTGGCCGTCAGCACGACCTGAGGCGCCGCACCTGCGTCCAGCGCCTCCTGCCAGCGCGGTGCGCACAAGCACCAGCGGTCGCCAGGCTTTAGTCCTGGAAAGCCATATGCGGGCATTGGCGTCGATAGATCGTTACCGGAGCTTTTGCTAAAGGCTAGAAATTCGGCAGTGAGGACCACGCAGACGGTGTGAGAGCCCACATCGGTGGGACCGGTGTTGCAGCAACCGTCGCGGAAGAAGCCGGTCATCGGCTTGGACGAACACAATACCAGTGAACCGCCCAGAACGTTGCGTGCAGGCCGTTGTGGTTCGCTCATGTCGCGCATGTTGTTCTCCCGATAACGAAACTAAGGCCGTACTAACTTGAACTGCCCGACATTGATGGCTTTGCTGCGGAATCCGCCTTCGCAATAGGCGAGATACATTTCCCACATGCGGCGGAAACGGTCGTCGAACCCGAGCGGTTCGATGGTGCTCCAGGTTGCGAGAAAGCGGTCGCGCCAGAGTTTTAGAGTTGCTGCATAACTTTCTCCGAACATCATTGCGTCGTCGAAGCGCAGCTTAGCATGTTCAACTTGCACCTTCAGGCGTTCAACGGACGGCAGCATGCCGCCAGGAAAAATATAGCGCTGGATGAAATCCGGATTGCGGCGATATTGCTCGAAGCGGAAGGGCTATCCCAGATTTTCGCGCCCCATCTACGCCCCAAAGAGCAAATTAGACAACTTGAGAAAGTAGCCTAACCACCCCTAAGTCATTGACCTAGAGGGATATAAATGGTGCCGGCTAAGGGACTCGAACCCCTGACCCCCTGATTACAAATCAGGTGCTCTACCAACTGAGCTAAGCCGGCACATTCTGACGCGGCGGGAAAATAGAGCCCCGAGGTTAAAACATCAAGCGCGTGGCTTCACCTGACGGGCGCGCTCGTAAAGCGCCACCGCCGCGGCATTGGACACGTTGAGGCTTTCGATATTTCCCGCCATGGGTAGGGCGGCGACATGGTCGCAGGTTTCGCGTACCAGCCGGCGTAGGCCTTCACCTTCGGCGCCCACGACCAAGGCGATCCGGCCGTCGAGCTTGATGTCCGCCAATTGCTGCGGCGCTTCTGCCTCCAGGCCCACCAACCAGAACTTATGTTCCTTCAGGAGCTCGAGCGCGCGCACCAGGTTGCCAGCTTTTATATAAGGAATCTTATCGAGCGCCCCGGAAGCGGACTTCGCCATGGTGCCGCTTTCGTCGGGCGCATGACGGTCGGGCGCTAAGACTGCGGCTGCGCCAAAGGCTGCGGCAGATCGGAGAATGGCTCCTACATTGTGCGGGTCCGTCACCTGATCCAACACCACGATACAGGCATTGGGGACATCGACGATGCGTTCGAGCACCTCAGCCAGTTCATGATCAAGTGTATGCACATGTACCGCAACGCCCTGGTGCACAGCGTCTTCGCCCACCAGCGCGTCGATCTCCTTGCGCGAGGCCTCTTTGATCAGTCCAAGCGTGCGCGGCTGGATCGCGGTGTCGGCGCTTAATTTCGCGGTCGCTTCTGGTGTTGCGATAATCCGGAGAATCTTGCGATCCGGATTGGCCAGCGCCGCGGCGGCGGGATGGTGGCCGTAAATCCAAATTTCCCCTAAACGGCGTGCGGCGGAGCCATGGGATTCGCGCTCGCGCTCAGGGTGAGAAGGGGCGGGGCGAGGAGGGGCTGGCACGCGCTCAGGTCTCGGCGGGCGCTCGCGCTCGGGCCGTGGGGCTTGCTGTTCCGGACGCGGCGACCGCTCTTGGTGAGGTTTCGCGTGTCTGTCGCGCTCAGGCCGTGGGGCGCGGTGTTCGGTACGGGACGGCCGCTCTTGGTGAGGCTTCGCGTTTCTATCCCGGTCAGGGCGGGGGCCACGTTGATCCGGACGGGCCGACCGTTCTTGCTGCAGCCGCGCGTTTCTATCCCGCTCAGGCCTTGTGCCGCGGTCTTGCTGCGATTTGGGCGCGCGCTTGGCCTCGGCGCCAAAGCCCCGGGTTCGTTCGGGCCTTTGGCCGGGCTTGCGGTCGGAATTCGGGCGGGAGGAGGGGTGACCCTGGCCACGCCCCGGATGCTTGTTTTTTTTCATTTTGAGTATTTCCTTTTGCCACTGCCTAAACGGCTTCTTTCACGTTGACAAGCAATGCCCAAAACCCCTACTTCAAGCGCCTCTCACGGGGCCCCTTTGCTAAGGGATTCCTTGGGTTAGGAGGGGTGGCCGAGCGGTCAATGGCAGCAGACTGTAAATCTGCCGACTTCACGTCTACGAAGGTTCGAATCCTTCCCCCTCCACCACTTTTCACCTTCGGCTGCGGCGTAAGGACTGCCGCCCAGTCACGGAAGCCAGATATGTCCGACACTTTCCCCGACCGCCTCTCCGTCAATCCGAACAGCCCTCATTATAATGAGGAACTGCTGAAGAATGGCGTCGGCATCCGGTTCAATGGCATCCAGAAGACGAACGTCGAAGAATATTGCGTGAGCGAAGGTTGGATTCGCGTTGCCGCGGGCAAAAGCCTGGACCGCAAGGGTAATCCCATGACGATCCTGCTGCGCGGTAAGGTCGAGCCATTTCTGGACCCCCTCAAGACCGAGGGCTCGGACGTATAAACTCCTTGCTGCTTTCACCGGCAGTTGCGTAAAACGGTCCCCGCGCGGGTGTAGCTCAATGGTAGAGCAGAAGCCTTCCAAGCTTACGACGAGGGTTCGATTCCCTTCACCCGCTCCATTCCTGCTGAGTAGCAAACCCTCGTAGTTTTGTTGGCTGCCTTCGGCAGCGCGGTTAGATTCCCGCGCTCCAGCCTTTGATCGACCTACCTCTGAGCCATGGAGGCATCCGCATATCTAATGGGTCTTGCGCGACTCATCGCGTTGGCGGCATCGCAGATGGCCTTGGTGCCGATTCCGTAATGACGATAGAGGTCTGCAATCGTACCGGTTTGGCCGAAGTCGTCGACGCCGAGGGCGCGGGTGCGATGTCCTTTTACGCTCCCGATCCACGACAAGGCGCTCGGGTGACCGTCGATAACGGTAATGAAGCTGCAGCTTCCGGGAACGTCGGCGAAAAGGCGTTCGATGTGCGAGCGTGCTGCATGCAGACCTTCATCGCGTGCGCGGCAGGCCGCCGTCCAGCCTGCATACAGCCGTTTAAGTGATGTGATGGCCAGCAGGCCGATGTCTCGGCGATCTTCGGCCATGAGGCCAACGGCAGCAATTGCTTCCGGCGCTACGACGCCACTATAGGCGACGACGACCTCGCAATTCGGTCCAGGCCTTCTCAGCCAATACGCGCCGTCAATCAGGTCGGCTTTATCGTCTTCCGAGAGAATGCGTTTGGGTTGCTCCAAAGGACGCGTTGAAAGACGGAGGTATATAGAGCCTCCCTTCGCATCGTTCAGGCAGTTAGCGCCCAATCGTTCGCCGGAGTCCTGTTGCTGAATATGGTCGAACGCCCACGCCAGTATAATGGACAGCTCATCGACATAAGCAGGTTCGAAGGATGTGAGACCGGGCTGGGACATTCCTATTAAAGGTGTAGCTATGGATTGGTGCGCGCCGCCTTCCGGAGCAAGTGAGATGCCAGACGGCGTTGCGGCGAGAATAAAGCGCGCATTTTGATAGCAGGCGTAATTAAGTGCATCGAGGCCGCGTGAAATGAACGGATCGTACAGCGTGCCAATGGGAAACAACGGTTCATCGTGAATGCTGTAAGAAAGACCAAGTGCTGAAAGCAGGATGAAAAGATTGGATTCGGCAATGCCGAGTTCGATGTGTTGCCCCTTGGGTGAAGAGGCCCAGTTGTAGGTCGAGGGAATGCGCTCTGTCTTAAAGGTGTCCGTGACTTCGTTGCGTGCGAACAGACCTTTGCGATTAACCCATCCGCCTAAGTTCGTAGACACCGTGACGTCCGGCGACGTTGTCACAATTCTTTCGGTAAATGGCGTCGTCTGTTTACCAAGTTCGGCGAGAAAATGGCCGAAGCCGGCTTGCGTTGAGAGTGTTGCTGCGGAAGGAATTGGTAAATAACGCGGTGGATCAATGTAAGCGCCGGCGTAGCGGCGGCGCCCCTTGGCCGCGAAAGGAACGCCTTTCAAGAAATGATCGATGCTGTCTGGCGGCACCTCTAATCCTTCGTATGGCTCCCACTCATGACCTGGACGAATGTGCATCGATGAGCGGAATTCTTTCATCTGCGCGGGCGTCATCAGCCCCGCGTGATTGTCTTTATGTCCGGCAAGGGGCAGCCCAAGCCCCTTCACGGTATAACAAATAAAGCAGGTGGGCTGATCACTCTGCGCCTGACTAAATGCCTCGATGAGTGCAGGGAGATCATGACCCGCGAGGTTGGTCATGAGTCGCGCTAACTCATCGTCGGAGCGAATTTCAATGATGGCGTTTACTTGATCGCCAAGTTCTTCACGTAAACGTTTCCGCCACGTAGCACCGCCTTGATAGACGAGGGCGGAATAGAGCTGGTTTGGACAGTTGTCGATCCAGGAGATGAGTTTATCGCCGCCCGGTTCCAACGCGGCGGCTTTCAGAAGAGATCCATATTTTAGGATCACGACATCCCAGCCAAAATTGCGAAAGACGGTTTCGTAGCGTGCCCACAACCCTTCGCGCACGAAGGCGTCAAGGCTCTGACGGTTGTAGTCAATGATCCACCAACAGTTCCGCAAACCGCACTTCCAACCTTCCAGAATAGCTTCGAAGATATTGCCTTCGTCCATTTCCGCGTCACCCACGAGTGCAACCATGCGGCCTTCGGGTCGTTGCAAACCCCAGCCATGCGTTCTCACGTAATCTTGGGCGAGGGACGAGAATAAAGTCTGCGCAACACCAAGGCCGACGGAGCCGGTGGAAAAGTCGACGTCGTCTGTATCCTTCGTGCGTGAGGGATAGCTTTGCGCGCCTTTGTAGCCGCGAAAAGTCTCCAGCGCTTCGCGGGTTTGCAGCCCCATCAAATATTGAATGGCATGAAAATTGGGACTCGCGTGAGGCTTTACAGCGACACGGTCTTCAGGTCGCAGGACATAAAAATATAGCGCCGTCATGATGGTGGTGAGCGATGCCGACGACGCCTGATGCCCGCCGATTTTCAGGCCATCAGTATTTTCCCGCACATGATTAGCGTTATGGATCATCCAGCTCGCAAGCCACAGAACCTTACGTTCTAATTGTCGTAAAATCCTCAGACGATTTTCGTCGCAGGTGGTGCTGTTGACGTCATTGCTCATGCACGAATCCTTATGTGATCCGCTGCCATGATGGCCCGCGCCGTTCGGCAATAAATTGCTTATATTGCTGAATTCGCGATAAATATGGAAAGTGTAATGAGATAGTATGAGAAAAATGGCAAAAACTGCCAATATTGGCAACGTATGCACAATAAGTCCGCGCAACGGACAAGGAGAGTAACGTGGCAAAAATAACGAAGAGCGCAGTCGATCCAATAGATCGTAAAATCTTGGTGTTGTTGCAGAAGGATGGACGATTGAGTTTGTCCGAAATTTCGCAGCAGGTTGGGCTTTCGGCGTCACCGTGTTTAAGGCGCATAAGACGGCTAGAAACAGTGGGTGTCATTTCCCGATATGTGGCTGTGCTGGACCAAACCAGTATAGGTCTACCGGTCAGTGTTTTTGTCTCGATCAAACTCGACCGTCAGCGCGAAGACGCTCTTGAGAAGTTCTCCAAGGCGATCGGACGGTGGCCGGAGGTATTGGAATGCTATCTGATGACAGGGCCGCGAGATTATCTTCTGCGTGTTGTCGTCGCTGATGTTGCTGCGTATGAGGTTTTTTTAAAACAAAAGTTGACCCGCCTAGATGCAGTTGCTTCTATAGAGTCTAGTTTTGCTCTGGAGCAGGTAAAGTACACCAATGTGCTTCCCTTTCCCTAGAGGATGACGGAAACGGGGGCACCCTTCTATCCCGAGGGAGACGTATCTGCTCTACATCAGGAGATGTGAAAATGAGTGTCTACATCATCGCTGACGTTAAAATTACTGACGACGCGTGGGTGCCGCAGTATGCCGCTGCCGTACATGACATTGTGCACAAGCATGGCGGCAAATACCTTTCGCGCAGCGGCAATATAAAAGTGTTAGAGGGCAAGCCGCTCGAGAACAGTCTCATTGCGCTTTTAGAATTTCCGACGGCCGCGGCTGCCGAGGGCTTTGTCAATGATCCGGCCTATGCGCCCTATGCCAAAGCAAGAAAAGCGGGCAGTGACAGTCGGTTTCAGTTGATTGACGATACGGATGTGGCTGGAACGATCCATTATTTGCGCAAGGGGTAAGATGCGCGTTGTAGGTGTTGCCCGGCTTTCGCACGCTGCGCTACACTCCCCGTCCATAGATACGGGGGAGAAAACATGAACGCAGAATTCGAAGAAAAGCAAACACACGGCGTTGGCCGGCGAAGCCTGCTGCAGCGCCTATTCACTGGCGGTGCTACGCTTGGTGCATTGGTTTCAGGCGTTATCGGTCGGCCGGCAGCGGCGGCCGAAGGTGCTGTAAGCATCAGATTCCGCAACTACACGCTGTAGGTAGCGGACATGCAGAAGTCGGTACGTTTTTATACCGAGGTTTTCGGTTTCAAAATCGAGCGTCCAAGCTTGAAGGCCGGTTCGGCCATCGACAAGCTTGTCGAGCTTAAGAATATCTAAGTCGAACTTCAGTGGCTTCAAAAAGACGGCGTGCGGCTATAGCTCGCATGCTACACGTCGCCGAAGCCGGTAGACGGCGGCCCGCGCCTGGCGTTGAACCGTCGCGGCCTCACGCATCATGCCTTCGATGTGACCGATGTCGATGCTGTTCTGGAATTGGCCAAGAAGTTCGGCGGCACGGTTGTCGAGGAATCGCTGATGACGCGGAACGGCAAGACCTCCATCGGCTTCCTCCTTGATCCCGACGGCACACGCGTCGAACTCGTCGGCGTCACCGCATAGCCGTCTTGCAAGCGTCTGGGGCCGCTGATGCGGCCCCAGACGCGGCCGCCGCGCACTTCCTGAAACAGCATTGGCAATGCGCTACCTTCAGTAAAATGCAGCCATTGCAGATGATACATATAGTCGGGTGTGTCATGGTTCGGCTCCAGCCGACCGTTACCATATTGCGACTGAAGATATTCAAGAATGGCGCCGGTTTCGATCATCCGCTTCCCGTGATAAACAATCGTGGGAGCCACTGCCATATCGGGAAATGTGTCGCGGATGGTTTTGAATGAGCCGCCAACGTCGCCACGTTTAAACACAACGGTATACGGAATTCCCAGTTCCTCGCAGAGCCAGATCACACGCTGAGAGCGGCGCCCTTCGACGTGATAGATAATGAGATCTTTTTTATTTTTTGATGGCTGCATCACCGATGGAATTTTGGCGTCTTCGGCGACGGTGGGAGTGATGGCGGATGTGATCATCATGGCGGCCAGTGCGGCCCCATAGAGATATTTCAGCATATTCTTCCCCTCTTACGTATGGCCGGCAAGTGAAGGCCTAGGTTAACTGACCTGACCGATTTTCTGTACCAGTCGTGATGTTAGTCTACTGCATGTTTTGGCTTTGTTCGAGTGGGATTGGTATTGGGCTATAGGCCACCGGCGCCGGCGGCCTATAGCCGAGCGATGAATGGGGCCGCTTGGTGTTGTAGTGCTTACGCCATTGTTCGATCACTACTTTTGCCCCCTTCAGACTGTAGAAGATCTCGCCGTTCAGTAATTCGTCTCTGAGTTTGCCGTTGAAGCTTTCGTTGTAGCCATTCTCCCATGGGCTGCCGGGTGCAATGAACAGGGTCTTCGATCCGATCCGCTGT
>CANJRA010000002.1 GCA_947476625.1 Fidelibacterota bacterium | reverse complement strand
CTGCAGAATTGCCTGGCCCCTGCCGAAGTAGACGTCCGCCGGGGTTAGGTTTTCCAAGCTCTCATGGTAGCGATGGTGGTTGTAGTACTCGATGAAGCGCCCGATCTGCGCTTCGAGATCACCGGGCAGGGAATAGTTCTCCAGCAGTATCCGGTTCTTGAGCGTCTGATGCCAACGCTCGATCTTGCCTTGGGTTTGGGGATGATAGGGTGCGCCACGGGTATGATCCATGCGCTGCTTGTCGAGCCATTCAGCGAGATCGCCGGAGACGTAGCTTGAGCCATTGTCCGACAGCAGCCGAGGTTTGTGCCGGACATGGGCCTGATCGCAGCCCGAGGCCGTGAGGGCCATCTCCAGCGTGTCGGTGACGTCCTCGGCCTTTTCCGGGCGGAATCACATCGCGCAGATTACGGGGCGAAGATGATGCGTTCATATGACCTCACGGAGGAGATCATTTGGTCGTAGAATTTTCGCGTTTCATGTCAAGTTTTGCGCATTTCCCTGGCCCCCAAAGAAAAACCCGGCAGTGCGAACACTGCCGGGCCAATCAAAACCGATAAAGCGTTCGGCTTATTTCTTCTTGAGGCCTTCAATCACGGCCAGCGACTTTTCCGCATGATCTTGCGGCGCAACGCTGTCGGCTTCCTTCGAGGTCGCCATCGTCGCGATGATCTTGGAGTCCGGCGTAATGATGTAGGTGGCGCGGTCCATGGTCAGGCCGCCCGTCAGCTGGGCTGCCAGATCTTCGCCTTTGGAGTCTTTCGCGCTGGCCGGAGCCTGAACCGAGTTCAAGCCGTAGGCCTTCGCAATCGCGCCGTCGGCATCCGAGGCGACCGGGAACTTACCGGCGCAATATTCGGGGTCGGCCGAGAAGGCGTTCAGGCGCGCGATTGTGTTGCGCGACACGCCGATGATGGTCGCACCAGCGGCCTTAAACTTGTCGGCTTGTTCAGCGAACGCATGGGCCTGCATGTTGCAGCCCTTGGTGTAAGCCGAAGGATAGAAGTAAACCACGACCGGGCCTTTCTTCAGCGCATCCTTCAGCGAGAAGTCGAATTCTTTGCCGGCGAGCGAAGCGCGCGCCTTGAAATCGGGGGCCTTATCGCCGTTCGTCACGGCCAAAGCCGGCACCGTCAGCAAGCTTCCCAAAAGCGCAAAAGCAAAAAAGCGTTTCATCGTAATTCCCTCCGCAAAAGTGGATGATTGAATATCCCAAACTCGCCGCGACACTAGCTCACTCCCGGGGCCAGGGGAAGCCGGATGTGGGCGTATAAGGCTCTGTGCAGCCGCGAAATCGGTCACAAAAGCGATATATTCCGGGGACTTGGATCGGCCCCCGCACCATGCGCCCTTAAGGCTTCTTCAAGGACTTGGTTGTTACACTTTTTGCATCCCGCCGCCCCGCGCCGCAACGCGTCATAAAACAGACACCCCCCATTATGAGTTCCGCCGAAACGCTGCAGGCCGATATTTTCGCCCTCGATCAGGCCGCCGACTATCCGGGGCTGCAGAATTACATTCTCAACTGCGGTCAACCGCCGACAAATCTGATCGGCGTCGTCTACCACCTTATGCAGAACGTGCGTCTGCGCGGCGGCTATCTCACGGCGAATCTTTTACACCTGCAAGGCGTGCGCAATCCGATCGTGTCGTTTGCCCTGGTCGTCGGCGGACTCGAAACCGGCAACCACGACGACGCCGAAGCCGGCAAACGGCTTTTGCGTCAGCAATACGATAAGCAAGACGCCGAGGGTCAGCGCGCGACCTATAAGATTGTCGAGGAGCTGGTGATGCCGCTGCTGACGGTGGCGTTGTCTTTCCCCGACTACACCACGCAGATGCTGCGGCTGTTGGAAGTGATGAAGCCGGTTGTGCCGGTCTTTCGCACCATTTTCGACTTTATCGCACCGACCCCGGATTACGATCTGGCCGTCATCGCCGCCGAAAGCCGCGCCCGCGCGCGCATGATCGACTTCCAGGGGCCGCCCGCCGACGCACCCCGCAAACCCCGGCGCGTGGTTGTCGCGATCCGCGAGCTGTTCTTCCCGCACATCGCCAACTGGCGGCGCTTCGAGCAAGGCCCTACGACCTTTATCGCCATGAATAACTATGGCTGGGACGCAAGCTTTGTCGGCATGCAGTTCAATCGCAATGAAATAGGCGACGCGCGGGCTATCATGGAGGCCTGCATCAAAGATCAGGCCGATATATTGGTCGTCGATGCCGTGATCTATAACTTCCCGGATTGCGCGGCACTTCTGCAAGACATGCGCGCCCAGCTGCCGAAGCTGAAAGTCGCCGGCATTTACTTCGATGCCTGGCCGATCAGCGCCGCGCGGTTCAAGGAGCACACGGGCTATCTGGATGTCATGTGGTCCGCCAGCCCCGACCTGCCGGCATGGTCGCAGCCCGAAGTCCTGCCGAAGCGTTTTCTCGCACCGCTGACGCGCGGCGGCGACTACGGCGGTCCGCTCAGCCGGTTGTGATCGAGCGTCACGGTCATGCGCGCGAGGCGCGCCGGATCTTGCGCCAGGGCCACGGCCATATCTTCGTAGTCCGCGGGCGTGGCTGCGATGAGTTCCGGCAATCCCACGGCCTGCAGCAAACTCGCGCCCATACGCGCCGCAAACGTCTCACCCGGACACGTCAGCACCGGCAGACCGGCCCACAAGGCATCGCTCGCCGTCGTCCCGGCGTTGAACGGCAGCGTATCTAAAAACAGGCCGGCGGCGCGGAAGCGCGCCAGATACTCAGGCCCCGCGACACATCCGCCGCAAATCACGCGCGCGCCGTCGACGACGCCCCGCGCGGCGGCTTCGCGCTTCAGGTTGGCAATCGCTGTCGGATTGTCGGCATAGAGAAACAGCACGCTGCCTTCGACCCGCTTTAGAATACGCATCCACCCGTCGAAAACCGCCGGGGTGAACTTGCTGTTGTTATTGAAACAGCAAAAGACAAAGCCTTCGGCAGGCAAGCCCCAATCGCTGCGCGCGAATGTCTTGTCGGATATCGCACGCGACCGGTCGTTCGCCTGATAGTGCGGCAGCGTGATGATCTTTTCCGCATACACATCGCGGCTGCGCGCGGCACCACAGTATGATCGGCGACCATGTAGTCGATAAACGGCGCGCCCATCGTGCCCGGAAATCCGAGATAGCTGATTTGTATGGGAGCTGCACGGCGCGCGAATATGTTTGGACGGCAATCTTGCGTGTAACCCGTCAGATCGACAGCGATGTCGATTTCCAGTGCACGCGCCCGCGCCACAACCTCGGCATCGGACATCGCGGCGATATCGTGAAACTGATCGAAGGCCGCCGTGAGCCTCCGGCGCATCGCATCATCGCTCGGGCGTCCGAAGGAAAACCCGATCACCTCGAAAGCGTCGCGGTCATGAGCCTCGAACAAGCCGGCCGTCAGCGTCGCGACCGGGTGGTTGCGAAAGTCCGGCGAGAAATAACCGATGCGCAGTTTTTTGCGCGGCGCATATGCGGGCATGGCGGCAGCACGTGCGGGATTCCGTGCCGCTGTCCATATCTCCGCAGCTTTGCGCTGATCGGCCAATGACGACAACAAACTCAAGCCCGCCAACGGCTCTATGACAGCTTCGCCGCGCCGAATACCCGCAACAGCCGCAGCGAGTTCGGCATCGAGGTTGCGCCAGTCGCATATCAGCAACTCTTGAAACAGCCGTGCGCCCGAAACAAACGCATAGTTGGGATTACATTTCAGCGCGGTGTCGTATCCGGCAATGGCGGCTTCGTGCTGATTCATGTCGGCGAACGCGACCGCGCGGTTGTGGTGCGCTTCGGCATGGTCAGGCGCAAGCGCAAGCGCCTTGTCATAATCCACGAGCGCGTCCTGAGAGCGGCCCATGATGTGCCATACGTTACCGCGATTGTTGTAGGCCGCCGCATAACCGGGCGACAAAGCGATGGCCTTCTCGAACGCACGCAGCGCCGCCGCGTGACGATGCAGATCGAACAGCACCAGCCCGCGATTGTTATGCGCTTCATGAAAATCGGGCTTGAGTCCGACCGCGCGATCCAGGGCGGCCAACGCCTCATCCAAGCGGTCCAGCGTCCGCAGCGCCAAGCCGCGGTTGTTATGCGCCGCGGCAAAATCCGGCATTAGCGCAATGGCACGGTCCAGAGCGTACACGGCCGCCTCGCACCTCTGCGCCTGCTGATGGGCCAGCCCTACATGAAAGTGGGCATCGGCATTGCCCGCATCGACCTCCGCAAATCGCTGAAAAAAAGCCAGCGCGCCCGCGCTGTCGCCGGCTTGCAGATCGACCAACCCGCGCAGGCGCAGCGTCTCGCCGTTCGCGGGCAGCACTGCCAGCACCTTGTCATAAAGACCGCGCGCCAGATCCAGCTCGTCTTTTTGATGATGCGCGGAGGCTTGCGCGAACAGAAGTTGCGCCTGAATGTCAGGCGGCAGCAGCAGTTTCGAGAAATCGGGTTCCATGCGCCAATTCTAAGACCTCACACCTTCAAAGATGTAGGGCAAAGATGTATGGTCCGGCCATCATTCCATGGAAACAACATGACGCATTCCCTTTTTAAGACCGCCTTGCGCGTCCTCGGCGTTTTGACCTTGCTCAGCGGCGCAGCACTCGCCGCCCCACTTGATGACGCCAGCCGGGCGTTTGAAGCCCAGGACTTCAAGAAGTCCCTGGAACTCGCCATGCCGTTAGCGCAGCAAGGCAATGCCGGCGCGCAAACCATGGTCGGTATTCAATACCTCTACGGCCACGGTGTCGCGAAGGATACGAATCAGGCGCTTGCCTGGCTCAAAAAATCCACCGCGCTCGGCGACGCGCTGGGGCAGTTCACCCTCGGCATGATGTATGCGCAAGGCGAAGGCGTGAAGGTCAGCAACGACGACGCCTTGAAGAACTTCCGGCTGGCGGCGGCGCAAGGATACCCGCTCGCGCGCATGGCGCTGGGGCGCGCCTATATGCTGGGCGACGGCGTGGCGAAAAATCCGGTCGAGGCTCTTAAATGGTATCGCCCCGCCGCGGAGGAAGGTTTCGCGCCCGCGCAATATGCGCTTGGCATGGCGTATCTGACCGGCGAAGGCATCGCCAAAGATCAAGGCACCGCCCTCACCCTGCTGCGCCGCGCGGCCGATCAAAATTACGTCGAAGCGCAAATGGTGCTGGGCGCGGTCCTGCTCGAGAACAACAACGACGCCGAAGCCGTTTCATGGTTCCGGCGCAGCGCCGAACTCGGCAGCGCCGATGCGCAGAATGCTTTGGGTCAGGCGTACAGTTTCGGCCGCGGCGTCTCGAAAGATCCGATCGCCGGCTACATGTGGCTTCATCTGGGTGCGGTCGAGGATTATCCCGAAGGCATCGCCGACCACGACACCGCGCGTAAAAACATGTCGGCCGCCGACATCGCCAAAGCCGAAGCCATGGCCGAACAATGCCGCCGCAACGATTTCAAAAACTGCGGCAAATAAAGAATAAGGTTTTCACTGCCAATCAGTTGTCACAATTGACTCGGGATGACATCGCAGCCCGACGCGGCATGCGCCTACAGCCGTTTCCCTCTGAATGTCGGCGCTTCACAAGGCCAAGTTCATCGATCCGCATACGGTGTGCCTCTCGGATATCGACGGCCGCGGCCAGCGCAGCGTCACCACCGCCAATGTGGTGATCGCTACCGGCACGCACGCGACCCGCGACAAAAGCATTCCCTTCGACGGCCAGCGCATTCTCATCAGCGACGACATCCTGACGCTGGAAAAACTGCCGCGCACCTTGACCGTGATCGGCGCGGGCGTCATCGGTTTGGAATACGCGACGATTTTCTCGGCGCTGGGCGTGCGCGTAACGGTGATCGACAAGCGCGATCACCTGCTGCCGTTCCTCGACCGCGAGATCACCGACAACCTCGCCTACCATATGCATCAAAACCGCGTGACGCTGCGTTTGGGCGAAGAAGTCTGCAAACTGGAACTGATGTCCGACGATAAAGGCGAGCGCGTGAAAATCACGCTGGCCAGCGGCAAGCAGATCGTGACGGACAAGGCGCTCTACTCCATTGGCCGTACCGGTGCTACGGAAACGCTCGACCTTTCCACCGCGGGCATTACGCCCGACGAGCGCGGCCGTTTGAAAGTAAACGAGTTCTATCAGACCAGCGTGCCGCACATTTATGCCGCGGGCGATGTCATCGGCTTCCCGAGCCTGGCGTCTACGTCGATGGAACAAGGCCGCCTCGCCGCCTGTCACGCCTTCAACGAAAAGACCAACAGCCAGCCCGAACTCTTCCCCCTACGGCATCTACACCATTCCGGAAATCTCGACCGTGGGCCGCAACGAGGAAGAGCTGACGCAAGACGGCATTCCCTATGAAATCGGCAAAGCGAGCTATAAGGAAATTGCGCGCGGCCAGATCATCGGTGAAGACGCTGCCGAACTCATTCACATCGGCCAGGCCGTCATGGCCAACAAAGGCACCATCGATTACTTTGTGAAAACGGTCTTCAACTATCCGACCCTCGCGGAATGTTACAAAACCGCAGCATTTGATGGAATTAACCGCCTAGGTTAATGCGGCGGAGAGCGTTACACTCCCAACACTTTGGGTGTCATTTTTCACGATTCACATAAACGCGTTTCAGGGAGGCTTTCATATGCTTGGAATTTTCACGAGAAGGCACGTTGCCGTTTTGACCGCCAGCGCGGCGCTCAGCCTCGCGGCTTTCACCTATTCTTATGCCGCCGATATGATTCCGGCCGGCGTCGCCAAGGCCGTGGCCGATGCGGGCAGACCCGACGCCGATAAGGCGCGCGATGCCGACCGCAAGCCCGCCGAAATTATCGCGTTTGCCGGCATCAAAGAAGGCGACAAGGTTCTCGATCTGGTGCCGGGCGGCGGATACTTTACCCGCATCTTCAGCAAGACCGTCGGACCAAAGGGCAAAGTTTACGCGCTCGTCCCCAGTGAACTTGTGACGATGCGCGCAACCGCCGCCGACGCCGTCAAGGCGATCGCCGCCGATGCCGCCTATGCCAATGTCAGTGTCGTTTCGACGCCGTTCAATGCGATTGCCGTGTCCGAGCCTTTGGATGTTGTGTGGACGTCGCTCAATTACCACGACTTCCATGTGAAGGCTTTGGGTGCCGACGCTGCCGCGGTCAATCGCGCCGCGTTTAGCGCACTTAAAAAGGGTGGCACTTATATTGTCATCGACCATGCCGCCGCAAAAGGTTCGGGCCTGCGCGATCCCGAACTTTTGCATCGTATCGATGCGGAACAGGTAAAGACCGAAGTGCTCGCCGCCGGCTTTGAGCTGGTCGGCGAAAGCAACCTGCTCGCCCATCCGGCGGATGATCATACGGCGAAAGTTTTCGACGCGGGCGTGCGCGGCAAGACCGATCAGTTCGCCCTGAAGTTCAGAAAGAAATAAGCACCCGTTTCGCTTAAGAAAAAACGCCCGGAGCAAAACTCCGGGCGTTTTATTTCGTGCCGGTCTGTACGGCGCGCATTACAGGTAAGGCGTGAATAACCGCGCGATATTATTGCGGAGCCTCACGGCTGCGGGCGTGGCCTGAATGGCCTTTAAAGACAGCAGTTCCGCATCCTGCAGCATGCTCTGGAAATGCTCCTCCAGTGCGCCGGCCGCGCAGCTTATGGGCCCGGCGCTCGACACGGTTAATGCCGAGAATCCAATAAAACAAACTGCCGATAAACGGCGACACCAGCACCAGCGCAATCCACCCCGGCGCCGCCGATTCAGTTTTGGTCATAAGGATGTGACCACACGCCCACAGCGCCAGAACAAAGTGGACCAGCAGCAGTAGCGAGAGAACGCTCACATCCGGCACTAACGCGCATCCAATACGTCGCGCACGGTACGCGCCAGAAGTTCGAGCGTGAAAGGTTTGCCTAACAGCCGCACACCGGGATCGAGCGTACCGTTATGCACCACCGCGTTACGGGCATAGCCGGTCGTGAAAAGCACTTTCAGGTTCGGCCTGCGCTTGATCGCTTCATCGACCAACTGGCGGCCATTCATGTTCGGCATCACAACGTCGGTGAACAAGAGCGTTACTTGGGGGTTGCTGTCGAGCAGCCGCAAGGCTTCGGCACCGTTTGCGGCTTCCAGCACGGTGTAGCCTAAATCCTTCAGCCCTTCGGTCGTCAGGGCGCGAACGGCATTTTCGTCCTCGACCACCAGTACCGTTTCATCGGCCCTGCCTTGCGGGAACGCGCTGCTGTGCAGAGGCTTTATGCTCGCAAGCTCCTCGCCGTCACCGAGATAGCGCGGCAAATAGATTTTGACCGTCGTTCCCTGCCCGGGTTCCGAATAAATTTTGACGTGGCCGCCCGATTGCCTGACGAAGCCGTAAACTTGGCTAAGCCCCAGCCCCGTGCCGCGGCCCGCACCTTTGGTGGTGAAAATGGGTCGAAGGCCTTCTCCAGCACGTCGGCCGGCATGCGCATCCCGACATCCGAAACACACAATAAAACGTACTGACCCAGCGGCACATCCATATGTCTGCCGACATAACCCTCGTCGAGATGTGCGTTGGCGGTCTCAATCGTCAACCTGCCGCCCTCGGGCATCGCATCGCGCGCATTGACGACCAAATTGAGTATCACCGTTTCGAGCTGGTTCGCATCGACATGGATACGCCAGAGCCCACCCGCCAAAACAATCTCGGTCTGTATGGTTTCGCCCAACGTCCGATGCAACAGATCGGACATGCCCGACACCAATTTATTGGCATCCACGGGCCGCGGCTCAAGAACTTGTTTGCGCGCGAAAGCCAGCAGGCGCTGGGTCAGCGCGCCGTCGTGCGCGATGCCGCCGGTAAGTTGGCCGAGCGCTTCCATCTTCTGAACCTGACGCAACTGATCCTCGATTTTCTCGCGCTCCTCAATCTCGGAACTGAGCCGTGTGTTCGTGGCGCGCAGCGCCTCGTGCGCCGTTTCCAATTCCTTACTTCGCCGGCGCGACTGCGATAGACTGATTGTCGCAATCGTCATCACAACGAAAAGCGTTCCATAGGCCAACAATTGCAAATAGACCGCGATGCGGCCCGCACTTGTGCGCCGCTCGCCCAGAAGCCGGTCTTCCTCGGTCATCATCCGCACGATAGCTTCGCGAATCTTGTTCTGGAGTTCCGGTCCCTGTCCTATGGGCAACGGCAACATGGCGCCGGGCTTATAGAGATTCCTGCCGCGCGTTAAAGTCTCTATGCGCTCCATCAGAAGCGGCCGGAGAGCCGCCATGGATTGAACCTGCACCGGATTGTCGGCGATCAGCTTTTCCAGGGTATTGAGGCTAGCCTCGGCTGAGTCGCGCAGGAGGAAATATGGCTGAAGGAGGGACTCGTTGCGCGACAGCACATAGCCCCGCATGCCGCTCTCGCCGTCCTGCAGGCGTGACTGGATGGAACTCAGCTGATCTTTCACTTCCTGGGTATGGCGAACGCTCTCCTGAAGCGCTATGAGCTGCCGGCTGACGATGGTCAGCAAAAGCGCCACGACAAGAAAAACCACAGCCGGAACCAGAATTGGCTGGGCCCATGTGTTCCAGTTCCGTGCTTTGACCATCTACCCGCGCTGCCCTACTCTCGAAATGATGGACACTATAAGGGTGAAAGCGGGCCCAGCGGTAGAAAGAAGGCAAAACGTAATTCAGCCTTTTCTGGTCAACCTTTTCTGGGAATGTCATAGGGCTGCGGCGTTAGGCTTAAGCGGCCTTTACAAACCCGCCCGGTGAACGCACCTAAGTGGCATATGAACAAAGCTTATGACGGCAGTGGTATAAATTAACGATGGCAAAAGACCCCTACACGGTACTCGGCGTAAACCGCGACGCCAGCGATGCCGACATTCAAAAGGCTTTTCGCCGTTTGGCGAAGAAGTCCCATCCGGACCTATTCCCCGGAGATAAAAAAGCCGAGGACCGTTTTAAGGAGCTTAATTCCGCCAACGACATCCTTGGCGATGCGGCAAAGCGCGCGCGCTTCGACCGCGGCGAAATCGACGCATCGGGTGCCGAAATCAGGCAAAACCCCTTCGCGCGCGGCCGGGGTGCGGGGCCGGGCGGCTTCGGCGGCGGACACCGCCCAGGCGGCGGGCCCGGTGGGCAAGCCGGCGGCTTTGGCTTCGAGGACTTGAGCGACCTGTTCGGCGGCATGTTCCGGGGCGGCGGCGGAAGCCCCTTCGGAGCCGGCGGACAAGGCGGGCCGCAACAAGCCGAAGACACCCGTTTTGCTTTGGAAGTGGATTTCGCCGACGCCGCCACCGGCGCCAAACGGCGCGTCACCATGCCGGGCGGGAAGTCGCTCGACGTGACGATCCCGGCCGGAATCAACGAGGGTCAAACTATTCGCCTGAAGGGCCAGGGCGCACCCGGTCCGGGCGGCGTGGGCGATGCCTTAGTCGAAATCAAAATCAAACCCGACCCCATGTTCAAACGCGAAGGCCGCGACATTCATGTGGAATTGCCGGTGTCTCTGGGCGAAGCGGTCAGCGGCGGCAAGGTCGATGTCCCGACGGTGCATGGCCCGGTCACCGTGACGATTCCGGTCGGCGCCAATAGCGGCACGCGGCTGCGGCTCAAGGGCAAAGGCGTCGCCGCGACCAAGCGCGACCCGGCGGGCGACCAATACGTGACCTTAAAAATCGTCCTCCCCAAAACCCCCGACCCCGAATTAGAAGAATTCGTCAAAGCCTGGAGCGCGCGTAAGCCCTATAATCCACGAAGCTAACGCGGACTGCTATCTTGGGGGACGGGGATCATGCAGCTCTTTTTCTGGCGTAAATATTTTTGCGCCGTGGGAATGGCGATGCTGTTGCTTGCGGGCGCGGCGTCCGCGCAAAACGCATCCGTCGGCACCGTCACGCAGCTCCAAGGTAGCGCCACCGTCACGCAAGGCACCGCGCCCGCGCGCGGACTTAAAAACGGCGATCCCGTATTTAAGGACGATCTCTTCGAAACCGGCCCCGGCGCAAAGCTGCTGATCACGCTCACGGATGCCACCAAGCTCACGCTCGGCCCCAACGCGGAGGTCGTGATCGATGCGTTTGTCTATAATCCGAACGGCGGGGCGAACACTGCGGCGTTACGCGTCACAGCGGGCGCCATGCGGCTGGTGGCAGGCGCACTGGAAAAGGCCGGCGGTCCGCAGGCCATTCAGGTCGCCACGCCTGTTGCGACTATCGGCATCCGCGGCACGGACTTTTTCGTCGAGCAAGACGGCGGACATCTCTCGGTGGCGTTGTTCTCGGGCTACCGCGTCGCGGTCACCAACGCCGCCGGTGAAACACTGCTGCGTCCCGGCGAAGGCACAGACATCTGGGGCCCCGATATAAAAACCGCGGGCGCGCCGACACAGGCCCTGACGTGGGCGCCCGAGCGCGTCAATCGCGCGCTTGGCCTCGTCACGTTGGCGCGCGCGACGGAGCGCACGTTGCCCTACGCCCAGCCCGTCGCCGCCGCTGACGATGTCGGCACCGCGCTCATCCAGGGTAAATTCAAAATCGATGGCCGCTATCGTTATGAATATGTCGATCAAGCGTCGCGGCCGCAAACCGCCACCGCATCGACGTTGCGGTTGCGCGTCGCCTACGAAACCCAAAGCTGGAACGGCTTTTTTGCGGGCGTCGGCGGCGAAATCGCCCTCAACATCTCAACTCTGGGCCGGGAATGCCAATAAAAACCGGGCGTTACTATCAAAACGTGGGCGCGAAGGTGTTTCACCCAGTGGTTGTGAGGCCACGTTAGCCATACAACGCATAGGTTTCGCGGTCGGTTGCATCATCACGGCATATTGGAATCTCATATTTTGCGCTATATCGGGCGACTGCCGTCACGTCCACACCGCCGCAACCAGCCAGGAATCTCGCAATGAAATATCTCCACACCATGGTCCGCGTTACCAACCTTGAGCAATCGGTGGACTTCTATTGCAACAAACTGGGGCTGGTTGAGGTCGACCGTTCGGAAGTGCCGCAAGGGCGCTACACGCTGGTCTTTCTCGCCCCGCCCGGCCAAACCGACATCCAGGTCGAGCTGACCTACAACTGGGATCCCGAGGCCTATACCGGCGGACGCAACTTCGGCCATCTCGCCTATGAAGTGGATGACATTTACGCCGCGTGTCAGCGCTTGAAAGACAAGGGCGTCGTCATCAACCGCCCGCCGCGCGACGGCCGCATGGCGTTCGTGCGCTCACCCGACAACATCTCGATCGAGCTGTTGCAAAAGGGCACGCCTCTCGCCCCGGCCGAGCCGTGGTCGTCGATGCCGAATACGGGTGTCTGGTAAAAACGCGCGCGGTCAGGGGCTAGTGAACGCTTTGCTGCGTCGCCGGCAGTTGATTGACCTTGGCGAGTAGATACTCAAGGTCATCGTCGGCTAACTCGACGCCGATTTTTTCATACTGCGTTAAAATGCGTTCGATAATGCGGCGCGAATAACGGTCCGGGTCGTCCACGTCGAGTTCGGTGTGCACCACCACATCGAGCGCCGATTGAATCGCCGGCAACAACGAGGTCGGCAATCCGGCTTTTGTCCAGGTGGTCACCAGACCGCGCCGACCGGGATCGTGAATCAAAATGCGGGCATTGCCGACAGGAATACCCGTCAACGACGCCACGGCGTGTTCAAAGAACCGCAGATTTCCCATGCAAATTGCGCGCAGCACCAGCGAACCGGTAAGACGGTTGTTGTCCTTCAACTGCGTCACCAGCGCCACAAGCCCTGCTTCGCTGACACCCATAGCGATGCCGACGGTCGCGCGCTCGCGGCTGTTCAGCACCAGGTCGAGCGCCAGCTCCGGCGAGATTTTATGGCTGGCCAGCAGGTGGGCGCGCAAATGTTCGGCCACACGCGTCACCAGTCTTTCGGCAACCGTCACGGGCAGCACATTGCGGTGAACCAGCGGCCCTTGAATGTTTTCGCTATCGCCGAATTTATCGACAACCTTGTGCAGCGTCGGCTCGGCAAAATCGGCGCCGGGATTAGCCAGCAGTTTGGCAACAACGTTTTCCGACGCGACATCGACGATGGCCGCAGAAACCGTAGCATCAACCTGCTTGCGTCCGGCGATGGCATCAAGGCGCGACGGCGTGCCCTGGCTTTTGACGATCTGCACGAAGTCGTCCGCCGTCAGCACGTCGGAGACGCTTAAGACCGGCAGCGCGACGGAATCCACATCCTTGGCAAGCGCCACCGCCACTTCGTGCGGCAAGTGCGGATTGTGCTTTAGATTGGCGGCGAGCGCTTCGCGGACGCGCACTTCGGCGTCGCGCGCCATCACCATGAAAATCTGCTCCGCCAATTTCATCTCGGCGGGGCTAAAACTCGATGTTTTGAATTGTTGCGCCAGCTTGGCAGCAGTTCCCACGCGCGCGGCGGGCGAAGGATCCTGAGAGAGGCGGCTCACATCTTCCATCGAAAGTCCTGCCACAGTGAGCTCCGTTACTCAGACCTAGTTTCACAATGTGTTGTTACAGCTTTTTGACAAAGCGGCACCAATGACAAAGCTGTTTTTCTGGGCCGCTGCTCGGCTTTATCGTCCAGAAGTTGTATTTTGGCATGCGCTAGGCGCGAATGATACACGAAAAACAGCGCCTGACAACGGTTTAGGGCAAAATACCAGGGTCAGCCTAACCGCATGCATATACAACCAAAAGGGGCGGAATCCGGCGGCTTTTGGGGCCTCGCATTGCCAACGCCTGAAAGTGCGGGTCTGTTGCAGGCGAAAGAGGCTGCGCCGAGGCGGGGCTAATGCCATGGTCAACGCCGCAGCGGTATGGGGAATACATGTCAGGACGTTTCACCAATATAATTATCGGCGCCATGGTGCTGGGCATCGTTGTGGGCTACGGCCTGCACCTCAGCCTGACGCCGGAGGCTGCCAAAGCCGCCTCGGGTTACTTCTCGATCCTCACCGACGTCTTTCTCCGCCTCATCAAAATGATCATCGCGCCGCTGGTGTTCAGCACTCTGGTGGTCGGCATCGCGCACATGGGCGATCCCGAGCATGGATCGTCCTCATTAGGGCGGGTCGGTGCGCGAACGCTGGGATGGTTCCTGGGTGCATCGCTGATGTCGCTGCTGCTGGGCCTGTTCATGGTCAACCTGCTGCAGCCGGGCGCAGGGCTCAATCTTCCCCTCCCCGAAGAGCATGCCGCCGCGGCCCTCACAGGCTCGGCATTGAACTTGAAAGATTTCGTCACGCACTTGGTGCCGCGCTCCATCGCCGAAGCCATGGCGCAAAACGAAATTCTGCAAATCGTCGTGTTCTCGATTTTTGTCGGCGTGGCCTGCACGGCGCTGGGCCATCACGGCAAGGTCGTGTCCGACTTCGCCAACAGCGTCGCCAACGTCATGCTGCGGGTCACTAGCTACGTCATGAAAGCCGCGCCGGTCGCGATCTTTGCGGCAATAGCTGCGGCCGTGACGACCGAGGGGCTTGGCATCCTCGTCACCTACGGCAAGTTCATGGGCGGCTTCTATTTATCGCTGGCGATTCTGTGGACGCTATTGTTCGTCGCCGGCCATATCGTTGTCGGCCCACGCATCCGCCGCATTGTCTTTTCCATCCGCGCGCCGATCCTGCTCGCCTTCTCGACTGCATCATCCGAAGCCGCATATCCGAAGACGCTCGAACAGCTTGAGCGCTGCGGTGTCTCGAAGCGCATCGCGAGCTTTGTTCTACCGATCGGGTATTCGTTCAATCTCGACGGCTCGATGATGTATTGCACATTCGCCGTGCTGTTTATCGCCCAGGCCTACGGCATCCACGTACCGTGGACCGATCAGCTCAGCATGCTGCTGCTGTTGATGATCACCAGCAAAGGCATGGCTGGTGTGCCCCGCGCATCGCTTGTCGTCATCGCCGCGACGCTGACAACCTTCCACCTTCCGGAAGCCGGTCTTCTGCTGATCCTTGGCGTCGATCACTTCCTAGACATGGGCCGCAGCGCCACCAACGTGCTGGGCAACGCCATCGCCACCTCGGCGGTTGCGACGTGGGAGAAGGAACTTGGACCGGATAACACCGTTGTTGAAACGGATGCGAGTCCGCCTTCAAAAGCACAAAGCTGACGCCGCGGGGACGCGCGTTAGAGCGTTGTGACGAGTGCTGTCAGTTGATCGGCGCAGATACCCCAACCCTGATGGAAGCCCATCTTCACGTGCTGGTCGTAAGCTTCCTGCGTCCAATGCAATACGCGCGCCGTGTAGTTGGTTTTGCCGTTACCCATGTCCTCGAACGTCAGGATCACGGTCATGAACGGATTGCCGTCCTTCGGCTCCCAGTTCTTGGTATAGGCATCGGTAAACACTAATCGCTTGTTTGGCACAACCTCCAGATACATACCGGGATTCGGCATGTCCTGACCTTCAGGGCTGCGCATGGTGATGAGATTGCCGCCGCCCGGCCGCACGTAGAGTTCCGCGCCCGGCGTGGTCCACGGCTTGGGCGCAAACCATTGCTTGAGCAATGCCGGTTCGGTCCACGCGCGATACAGCTTTTCCGGCGCTGCGTCGATAATACGGTTAATAACAAGCTCGCGCGCGGCGGTGGGTGGTGTCGGAATGGCGTTCATGTGCGTTGCTCCGGTGTGAGTCTGAATTTATTTGCCGTCATAGGCTTTTTGCAGCCCGGCGATGTCGAGCTTGAACATTTGCAGCATGGCTTCGGTGACGCGTTTGCCGCGCACACGATCTGTGTCGCGCATCATCTCGCCCAGAATGGTGGGAACGATTTGCCAGCAAACGCCGTAACGGTCGCGCACCCAGCCGCATTGCTCAATGGACCCATCCTTGCCGAAGGCATCCCAATACTTGTCGATCTCGGCTTGGGTATCGCAATTCACGACGAAGGAAATCGCGTGGTTGAAAGGGTCTAGCGGCCCCGCGCTCATCGCCATGAAGGGCACGCCCGAGAGTGTAAATTCGACAACCGTGACCGAGCCCGGCGTGCCGCTGGGGCTTTCAGCGGGCATCCTCACGACATGGTCGATACGGGAATCCGGAAACAGCGAGACATAGAACTTCGCGGCCTCTTCGGCTTCTTTCGTATACCAAAGATGCGGAACGATTTTCGCGGCGACTGTCGGCATAGCAACTCTCCCTAATGAGATGTCGTGGGTGTGAGAATTATTTCGAGGTAGCGGCGCAGATGTTTCAAACATTCAACCGCGACTTCGGGTGTTTGTTTCACCTTGGCGAAGATGAACGCGCCCTGCAGCACCGACTGCATGTAATAGCCCACGCTTTCCGCACTCCACGGCGCATCGGGCACATAGCGCTGCTTCGCAGCTTCGACATCGCGCACCAATCCGTCCACATGCGACGTCATGCCTTGTTCGCAGGCTGCGCGCAGATCGGGATGTGTCGCATAGGTTTCTTGGACAGTCGTGCCCATCAAACATGTGAACTGCGCGATGTCGCCTTGCAGCAGCGATGCACGCAGATCGACATAGCCCAGCACCCGCGCGCGCGGATCGGGATCGGCGTGATAGGGCGCGGCGCCAAACAAGACGTCAGCCATCGCACCGAAAGCGGCGATAGCCGCTACGCCCATTTCTTCTTTGCTGGCGAAGTGATGAAAGAAGCTGCCTTTAGTAACCCCGGCAGCGACGCAAATGTCGTCGACGGTGGTCGCTGTATAGCCCTGCGCACGAATCACATCGCGCGCCGCATCCAGGATTTTAGCGCGCGTCACCGCGCTGTTCCGGGATTTGGGTTTGGCTTCGCTGTGTATGCCCGCCGTTTCCATCTGACCCTTCGTCATAACATACCAACTGGTTGGTACTTAAAGTGACGAGATTCGGCGGCGTCAATGCAAAATTTATCCTTCAAAATCAGCTGATTAACCTAAGACCGCGCTTATCACTCAAACAGATGCGGCACAAACCTACTGCGATTATGCGTGATCAGTCCGGTATCCTCGCGGATGCCGATACCCCGGCCGATGCCGTCGATAACCCAGCTACCGATAACGGCATGGTGGGTCTTACCCGCGTCATCAACCGCCGAGGCCATCGGCGAGAGCGCCTGATAGACATAACCCTCGTCGCCGTAAGCGCCGTCCATGCTGGCGATGGGGGCACCCGCCAGCGGGCCGTCCGCGCCCAGCTCAGCAATGGAAATATTCGCACCTTCTCGCCCCAACAAAGGCTTTGCCACAACCGTGCTGCCCGGCGCGAAGGCGCTTCTGTCCATGAAGGCCGGCAGCAAATTGGGATGATCGGGATACATCTCCCACAACAGCGCGAGGATAGCTTTGTTGGCGATGATCATCTTCCACGCCGGTTCGATGACTGTCAGCTCGCCCGTTTTAACGGCATGCACGAGGCGCGCACCGAATTCATCGGACAACAGCCAGTCCCACGGCACGATCTTAAACAGCGTCTCGATCTTGCTGTCCTCAAGATCGACAAAATATCCGTCGGCGATATTGGTCGCGGCGCCGTCCAGCGTCGACCAACCAATGTCAGAGGCACCGACGATCTTCGCCGTCCACCCAGCTTCCAGCGCCGTATCCAGCATGTAGCGCAGCGTGCCTTCGTCCTCGGCGTGAGGCGTAAGGCATGTGAGGTGCAGGACGCCTTTGTTTTTGTCGCGCAACTTCGTCCACGCCTGGACTAAGCCTTCATGCAAGGAGTTGAACTGATCGCTCTCGGGAAAACGCTCTTCAAGCCACGCCCACTGCACGACGGCGGCTTCATAAAGCCCGGTCGGCGTGTCGGCGTTGTATTCCAGCATTTTCGGCGGCGCATCCGCGCCCGTATAGGCGAAGTCGAAACGGCCATAGATGCTGAGCTGATCGGCATCGCGGCGACGCCAGGACTCTTCGATCAGCGCGATGGCGGTCTCTGAAAAACCAAAATGCGGCAGCAAGCCGCGCTCCACAGCCTGGCCGGCGGCTTCGATGCACATGGCGTGTAGTTCTTCGGTCGCCGCTTCAAGCCGGTCGACTTCATCCGCCGTCAGTTTCCAGTAGGCGCTCTCGTCCCAATAGGACGGCTGTTCTGTCTCCGGTACCGAATGCCAATCAAAGCCGAGCGCTTCGACTTTCGCAATCCAGTCGGGTCGCGGCGCGAGAGAAATACGCTGCAAGGTTCACGCGCCGCCGCTGAAGCCGCGCGCCGACGAACCGAAACCACCGCGCGATGTCATGCGTACAGGCGTCGACCCCAGCGAGGTCGTGCCAGGCTGCACACGCGCTACCGCCGTACCGCCAGTGTAGAGATAGCCGTTGCGGTCGCCGTAGACCGGGCGGCTGGCCGTGCGGGCAGCGGTATTGGCGCCCGCTGCGCCACTGGCACCACCAGCAGCGCTACCACCAGCAGAACCCGTCGATTGCTGATCCTGGCGCGGCGGCATGCCCATGCCTCCGCCGTATCCGCGTCCGCCGAGCATCTGGCCCATCATGTAGCCCATCATCATCGGCATGAAAAAGCTCTGCGAGCCGCCTTCAGCGGTGCGCACTTGCGCGGTCTCGCATTGCGTGAACCCGGCCGCTTCACACTCTTCCTTGGTTGTGAACTTCGGCGCCTGCTTGAGGTGTTCTTCTTTAGCTTGCGCGAACCCTTGATCGCATTCGGCGGGGTCGCGTTCTTTCGCGCAAGCCGCGACGTCGCCGTAAAGCGTTTCGCCGTCCTGGGTCATGTCGTGCTGTTGGTCGCAGGCAACCAGCGTTGTCGCGGCGGCACCGGCCAGCAAAAGTGTTACGTAACGCGATTTGCGCATAACTCGTCCCCGGAAAATTGCTGGTTCTTATATTGGAAAGCAGCGCGCCAATCTCAAGTGCTCAGTGCGCCCGCGTTCAAAATGCCCATAGCGATCGACAAGCCACCCAGCAGAATACCGTGCGCGATCCGGTCCTCCTCCAGGCCTTTTTTCAACCCCGGAATCAGCAACGACACGACAAACAGCACGGCCACCTGCCCGACCAGGCCCACCGCGCCCCAGGCCGCGAGTTCGGCGACGTTATAGCTGCCCGCGGCCGTGCTGAAAAGCACGATCGCCATCCCGATCGCCGTACCGGCAAAACTATAGGCTGCCGCCTGGTTGCCCGCGCGGATCAGCGTAATTTCGCGGTGGGGCGTGATCAGCACATAGGCTGTCATGGCTAGCGCCAGCAGCACGACCGACGCACCAAAAAACTCCAGATAAGCCGGAAGCTCCGCGAACATGATCTTCTCCCTTTTGATTTCTCATCATTGCTTTAGCCGAGAATAAGGACTCGCCCGCCCAGGGGGAAACCATTTAATCTGCCGATGGATTGTAACGAAGCGTCAGGGGACAGCGCGCCGATGGATCTTAAGAATCACGTACGTCAAATTCCGGATTTTCCAAAGCCGGGCATCAACTTTTTCGATATCTCGACACTGATCGGCCACCCCGAAGCCTGGCGCGTCACCGTGGAGCGCACGACGGCGCTGTTACAGGAGTGGAAACCCGACGTTCTGGCCGCGATTGATGCGCGCGGGTTTTTAGTCGCGGCCCCCGTCGCGATCCCACTCAACTGCAGTGTTATTATGATCCGCAAGTCGGGCAAATTGCCCGGCAAGGTCAAATCGCACAAATACGGCTTGGAATACGGCACCGACGTCATCGAGATGCAGGACGACGCGGTGAAGCAGGGTCAGCGCGTGGTCATCGTCGACGATCTGCTCGCAACCGGCGGCACGCTGATGGCCGCCGCCAACCTCATTAGATCCTCGGGCGGAAACATCGTCGGAGCGGTTGCGTTGATCGAGCTGTCTTTCCTCAAGGGCCGCGCCAAGCTCGACATGCCCTTCAAAGCGCTGCTGGAATACGACAGCGAATAAAAATATGCCCTCCGCGACGTGCTTGCCGCCGCGGAGGGCTGATTTTTAGAAGTTATAGCGCACGCCCGCGAGAATGTTATGACTGCGGTCGTCATGACGGCTGGCGGCGATAGCGGTCGGCGTAGTGCCACCGCGGAACTTATTGTTCTCCAGCCCGATATAGCGATACTCAACAAAACCATCGACGTTTTCGCTGAGCGGCTTAGTCACGCCGCCGATCGCCTGCCATTGCAGGGCGGTATCGGTATCAGTGAAAAGCGCCGTGCCGGCCGGGAACGTCGCCGACGACCCCCCTTGCACGCCGCTCCAACGGTTCCAGCCCACACCCGCACCGCCCCCGACATACGGACGGAACGAATTGTAATCGCCGATGTCGAACAGCACGTTGCCCATCAGACCATGCACGCGCTGCTTACCCGCAGCATCCGCGCCGGCGATGTGATCCACGCCCGCTTTGCGAAAATTATATTCAACTTCGGTTCGCATCCCACTGGCCCAACGATAGCCAAGTGCACCGGACAAAATATATCCCGTGTCAAAAGATGTCTGACCGTTCACGGCAGGCGACGCAGGTGCATTGGTGTAGTTGACGCTTGAGCTTCCGGGAAAGCTCGCGCCGCCGCCAATGCTGACGTAGGTATTCTCGCGGGTTTCTTGTGCGAAGGCCGCTCCGGCTGCAATCGTCAGTGATGAAACGCCGGCCAAAACGCACATCAGTGCGTATTTCGAATTCTTCATAACAATCTCCCAATCTGTTTTCGAAATGATTTCGTGCCGTGAAGCACGAAAACCCAACGAGGTGTCTCCGTGAAAGTTCGGATAACACCGTGTGATTAGGAGTGACTGTTGCGCGCGAGCCGCAGATTTGCCCGCATAGGTTTGACGTTTATGCGCGCGGTTCTGCTATGAGTGCAGAACTAAGGCGCTAAGTGTGCGACATGAAAACTTCGCTCGCGCGCGCAAAACTCTATGCTACCGGCTCATCGGAATTGTCGAGCGCATAGCCCGCGGCACGCACGGTACGGATGACATCTGCGCCGTTGTCTAAATTCAATGCCTTGCGCAGACGGCGAATGTGCACGTCTACGGTGCGCGGCTCGACATAAATATCCGGGCCCCACACGCCGTTCAGAAGTTCCTCGCGGCTAAACACGGTTCCCGGGCGCTCCATCAAATATTGCAGCAAACGGAATTCGGTCGGACCGAGATGGATATACTTGCCGCCGCGGCTGACTTTGTGAGCGTCGAGGTCCAGCAAGATATCGCCGAATACGAGCTGGCCTTTGGCCTGCGACGGCTTGGCGCGGCGCAACAGCGCCCGCACGCGCGCGACCAGTTCCGGCATCGAAAAAGGCTTGGTCATATAATCGTCGGCACCGACATTCAGCCCGCGCACTTTATCGGTTTCTTCACTGCGCGCCGTCAGCATGATGATCGGCACGCCGCGTGTTTCGTTTTTGCGCCGCAGTTGCCGGCACACTTCGATACCCGACATGCGCGGCAGCATCCAGTCGAGGATCACCGCGTCGGGCGGCGTCTCGTCGGCCACCGTCACCGCCTCTTCGCCGTCCGCCGCTTCGGTGACGTTATAACCTTCTTTTTCGAGGTTATAACGCAGCATGGTCGCCAACGAGGCTTCGTCTTCGACGATCATTACTGTCGGTTTCATGATTTATCTCCAAGGATATTAAAAGCGTCCGCGGTTGCGGCAGCGGTCGCGTAAGCACGTTTCGGTCGTTTCTCGGCCAGATGCTGGCCGGCCACGAGGAATTGAATGGTCTCGGCGATATTAGTGGCGTGATCGCCGATGCGTTCAAAGTTCTTAATCACAAACAGCAGGTGCGTGCAGGCCAGAACATAGTCCGATTCCGTCAGCATGTCGGACATCAAATCCTGGAAGACGCTGGCATGGAGCGCATCGATGTCGGCATCGCCGCGCCAAACGGCTTCGGCTTTCTCGATATTGCGTTCGGCATAGGCATCGAAGGTGTTCTGCACATATTGGCGCACAAGACGTCCCAACTCAATCACACCGCCCAGGGCCAGAACCGTGGGGTAACCGTTCACAATAATACTGCGCTTGGCGACATTAGCGGCATAGTCGCCAATACGCTCGACATTGGCCGAGATCTTCAAAGCGCCGACAATTTCGCGCAAGTCGGCGGCGACCGGCGCATGCAGCGTCAGCAGGCGCATGGCACGCGAATTCACTTCGGTTTCCAAATCATCCAGCGCTTCATCACCGGCGATGACGCGCTGCGCGCCTTCGCTGTCGCGGTTGGCGATAGCTTCAACGGCCGCGGCTAGTTGCGCCTCGGCAAGCCCGCCCATGGCCGCGATCCGTCCTGCCAGCACGGCAAGCTCCGAGCCGATGGGACGGCTGCCATGAGCGCTTAATGCACTTTGCAGCGACGAATTTTGATCAAGCACGCCCATTCATGCCTTATCCAAAGCGGCCAGTGACATAATCTTGAGTCTTCGGCGACTTCGGAGTCTGGAAGATGACTTCGGTATCGCCGTATTCGATCAAACGTCCCAGGTACATAAATGCGGTATTGTCCGACACGCGCGCGGCCTGTTGCATATTGTGCGTGACAATCACGACCGTATATTGCCCCGCAAGCTCGTTGATCAGATCTTCGATCTTGGCGGTCGCGATCGGATCGAGCGCCGAGCACGGCTCATCCATCAGCAATACTTCCGGATCGGCGGCAATAGCACGCGCAATGCACAAGCGCTGCTGCTGCCCGCCCGACATACCAAGCGCGCTTTGATCCAGGCGGTCTTTCACTTCATTCCAGAGCGCAGAGCCCCTGAGTGCGCGCTCGCAGGTTTCTTCCAGCAGCGCCTTGTCGCGCACGCCGTCGACGCGCAGCGGATAAACAACGTTTTCGAAAATCGACATCGGGAACGGATTGGGTTTTTGGAACACCATGCCCATGCGCTTGCGCAACGCAATGACGTCGGCGCTACGGTCGTAAATATCTTCGCCGTTCAGTCGGATCCCGCCAGTGATTCTGAGATTATCCACCAGATCGTTCATGCGGTTGATGCAGCGGAGCAGCGTCGACTTGCCGCAGCCCGAAGGACCGATCAGCGCCGTCACCAACCCCTTCTCGACCGACATCTGCACATTGTGAAGCGCTTGCGCCGCGCCGTACCACAGACACAGGTCGTTGATATCGAGAATGGTGCCGCTACCCCCGCTCTTGAGGTGATAGACCGTGCTTCCGAATGTCGTGTCGGGGTACGGGGCGAGCGTTGCTACCATATTCATCTGAGGCTCCTGAGCTGCCGGCTTAAAACTGTGAACCGGCGAAACGCTTTTTCAGCCGGTTACGCACGACGATAGCCGTCGCATTGACGAGCGTAACAAGCGCGATAAGCAAAACGGTGGTGACAAAAACCATGGGCTTTCCGGCCTCGGCATTGCGCGACTGGAAGCCGACGTCGAAAATGTGGAAGCCCAAATGCATGAAGCTGCGCTCTAGGTGCACGAAGGGGAACATGCCGTCGACCGGCAATTCGGGCGCAAGCTTCACGACGCCGACCAGCATCAACGGCGCCACTTCGCCCGCACCGCGCGCCATGGCCAGGATGACGCCGGTCATGATGCCGGGCATGGCGCGTGGCAGAACGATGTATTTAATGGTCTGCCATTTGGAGGCGCCGCAGGCCAACGAGCCTTCGCGCATCGACCGCGGCACCGCCGCCAAAGCTTCTTCCGTCGCGACAATCACCACCGGCACAGTCAGAAGCGCCAGCGTCAGCGCCGACCATAACAGGCCGCCGGTGCCGAAGGTTGGGTTCGGCAGGCGCTCCGGATAAAACAGCGCGTCGATCGAACCGCCCAACACGTAAGCGAAGAACCCCAAGCCGAACACGCCATAAACAATCGACGGCACGCCCGCCAGATTATTGACCGAGATGCGCACGAACGACACCAGCCGCCCTTGCTGCGCATACTCACGCAGGTATAAAGCGGTAATGACGCCAAAGGGCGCCACGACAATCACCATCAACAGCGTCATGGCAGCCGTGCCGAAGATCGCCGGGAATACGCCGCCCTCGGTATTGGCTTCGCGCGGCTCACTGCCAAGAAACTCAGCCCACCGCGAGACATAAACACCGGCTTTCTGGGCGAAACTCAAATCGTTGGCGGCATAGGCCCGCACGAGCGCCGAGAATTCGATGGTCTTCTCACGCCCACCGATTTCGGCGAGGGTGATCGTATTGCCGGCATTGATTTCGCGCAGCTTCTGCACGTCGGCCGACAGAGCATCATAACGTTGCTGAAGTCCGGCACTGATGCCGGTAAGGCGCGCCTCGGCATCCTTGTATTCCGCGCTGTTGCGGCCCGACGCCAACTCAACTTTCCGCAGTCCAAGCCGTTCCTGCTCGAGCGCGTGATTGACATCGTTGATGCCGACGCGTTCGATTTTGCGTATTGCCTTCGACCGATCGCGCGCCGTCTCATGCGCCTTCACAAACGCTGTGTCGTCGAGCGTGGTGAAAGGACGCTCGACCCCATCCACCTTGATGCTCTTTACGGTGCCGACAAACGGACCCCATTCCATGCGCTCGACAAAAACCAAGCCGTGAGGCTGTTCGATCTTTGCGGCCATAAAATCTGGAACCCAACGGAAATCTTCGCCGTAGATGTCGAAATTGCCCATACGATAGAGCGTGCGATTGGCGTAACCGTTAGCGTCCTTAATGCGCGCTTGCCAGTCGGGAGACGCCTTGGCGAAGTCTTCCGGCGTCGGCTTAAACAATTCGCTGCGGAAAGGCTCCCCCGCGGTCACCGTTCCATCGATGCCCGTGACAACCGTGATCGGCTTAGGAATAAACGTCTCGACGCCGTTGGAAAACACCAGCGCCAGAAAGCCAAGGATCATGATGATGCCGATGGCCAGCGCACCGCCCAAGCTCCACAGTGCAGGCTCGCCGCGCGAGCGCATATCGGTTCGCCGTCCGGTGCTTTTAGACATAGGAACGCTTTCTTGCTGCAGGGCGGCGGCGTCTGTCATGGCGCTCATATTATATCACAATTGAGCGGTGCGCTTGCGGAAGCGTTGGCGCACCATCTCGGCTAAGGTGTTAACAACAAAGGTAATAATAAAGAGCGTTAAGGCCGCGAGGAACAGCATGCGGTAAAGCGTGGAATCGCGCACCGCTTCGGACAGTTCAACCGCGATGTTGGCCGACAACGCGCGCAAGCCGTTAAAGATGTTCCATTCCATGACCGGCGTATTGCCCGCCGCCATGACGACAATCATCGTCTCGCCGACCGCACGGCCCATTCCCACCATAATGGCGGAGAAAATGCCGCTCATGGCCGTGGGAACGATGACGCTGGTGGCCGTCTGCCACGGCGTCGCGCCACAAGCCAAGCTCGCAGCCCGCAGATGCTCGGGCACTGTGTTCAGCGCATCTTCCGAGATTGTGTAAATGATCGGGATAACGGCAAAGCCCATGGCGAAGCCGACCACCAACGTATTGCGCTGAACGTAGGTATCGACCACGCCGCCGCGCGGGTCGAGCCCGGTCGCGACCAGCAAAACCGCCAACAGGTAACTTATGAGCGCCGCGAGCAACAACGTGGCGATCCAGCGCGCCAAGTCGGTGACGCCCGCGCGTGTACGATCCTCGCCGCGCAGAATGAACCCGAGATAGCGCGTCACGTATCCATCCAAGCCGAGATAGAGAACGAGGAAGGCTAAGGGGAAAGCCAACATCGCCGTAAACGGGATGCTGGAGCCGACGTCGCCGTTCGCCCAGGCTTTCAAATCGCCGGCGAAGAAGATCGCTTCAAAAATGGGCGCACCCAAGAATGCAAGATACCCAAACACCGCCAGCGACAAGAAGATCAGCGCGAACTTCGGCAAGCCGCCGTAACGCAAAGCAACCGGACCGGGCAGCAGTTGCCAAAGGTAGGCGCCGAAAAACAGGCCTGCCGGTATGACGGCAAAGGCGAAGAAAATCGCCGCGATCCACGTCTCGACAATCGGCGCTAAAATCAGCGCCGCAATAAAGCCCAACACCACCGACGGCAACGACGCCATCAGCTCCATGGTCGGTTTCACGAATGCGCGCACGCGGTGATGCACGAACTCGGATGTGTAAACGGCCGCGCCCAGTGCAATCGGGATCGCGAACAACAACGAATAAATCGTCGCTTTGATGGTGCCGAAGATCAACGGCACCAGCGATAACTTAGGCTCGAAAGCATCGGTGCCCGAGGACGACTGCCACGTGTATCCCGGGCCGGGATAGCCTTCGTACCAGACTTTGCCGAACATCGTGTTCACGGTGGTCTCGGGATGCGGGGCTGCGATGTCCCAGGTATAGACGCGCCCATCGTCGGCAACGGCCAGTACGCCATTCTCGCGCGGCGCCAAGGCGATCGCATGATACAGCGGCTTGTGCTGACCGGCCTTCAGCTCCGGTGTCAGTTTCAGCAACACCTGTTCGCTGGTGGAATGACGCAGCCAGATTTCGCCGTCGGCATCGGCGGTAATGAACATTTTGCCGCGCTGGCTGGCATCCATGGCGACGACAGCAGATTTATGGGGCTCCAGCGCGTGCGCGCGCGTTAACTGATAGCCGTCGGTCGTTTTAGCGCCCGGTTCCTGCAGACGGAAAAACACTCCGACGCTGCCGTCCGATCCGGCGACAGTCAGGGATTGCTCGCCGATCAAAAAGCTGGCCGCGCCGACGGTGACGTTACCCGGCAACAAATCGATTGTTTCCGCCAGCCCCGGCGCATCGAATTCGCGCGTGTCGTAGCGATAAACCGTACCGCCGAGATCGATGACATAGACCTGATCGGCCTTGTCGGTCATCAGTACCCGCAGAACCTTCACGCCTTTGGGCAAGCCCGGCAAGTCGGATGACGTCAACGAGGTCGTCGTCGCACCCGTCAACATGTTGGTCTTGGATTCACTGCGGCTCAGGCGGCCCATGCCCTCGGCATCGACGGTGATGAACGAAATCGTTGGGCGTTCCGCAGCGCCGCCCATCCGGTAATCGGCGGCGACAATGGCCGTTCCGGCAGGGGCTACTTGCTGCTCGGCGCTTAATTCCACATCGATGCTGATACGGCGCGTTTGATCGGCGCTCACTGCCGTATAAATTGCCTTTCCGTCGGTCGAATCCTTATCGGTCAGGCGCTTGAGATCAGCCGAGATATCGGCGCTATTGATAACCACACCGCCGACCTTGACCGTGGCCAAGCGCAAAGTGCCGTCTGAAAATCCATACGCAATATCGCGGCCGTTCAGGGTGCGCGCGAAAGCCGTCAGTGTCTTGCCGCCGAAATCCATCTGCGGCACTTCGAGTTGCGTGCCGGTTTTAATGTGAAACGCGTGGATCGCGCCGCTCTCATCAATGGAAACACTCAGCGTGTTGTATTCGTCGACGATGTCCATCAACGGACGGCTGCCGGGAATGGCCTTCTCGGACACGCCCGTACCTTCGACCGAAGCGCCGGTGAATAGCGGCACCACCACCAACCCCAGGAACATCATGATGCCGAACACGGCCGCGATAACACCCAGACCACCAATACGGATCGTCCAATCGGCGACTTTGTCGGCAATCAGCACGGTCCGCGAGGTCTTCATCGAGCGACGCTGACGCGGCACGGCCTTAGGCGCAGGCGGCGTATCGGAGGGTACGGATGAGTCGGTGGGAGCCATGCGGAGGTACCTGCGACGTTTAGTTCGGTTTTAGTCGGCTAGAGCGAAAACGGCGTGACGCCGACCATCAGAAGTGTCGGCGTCACCCGTTGCATCATTTATCCCAGCGTCTGCTTACTCGACGCCGAGAACTTCCAGATCCTGAGAGGCAACCGCAGACGGGACCGGAAAGAACCCGTCTTTAATGGTGCCCATCTGGCCCTGCTTTGACAAAACAAACTTCACGAACTCCGCGCGCAACGGCTCAAGCTTCGAGCCTGGCTTCGCGTTCACATAGACATAGAGGAAGCGCGTAATCGGATAGTCGCCGGCATAGGCGTTGTCGGAGTTGGCGTCAAAGCACTTGCCGCCTTCTTTCGCGGTCAGCGGCACAGTCTTCACGTCCGCGGTCTTGTAACCACCGCCCGAGTAACCGATGGCGAACTTGTCAGAGGCAATGCCCTGCACCACGGCCGAGGAGCCGGGCTGTTCTTTCACGCTGTCTTTATAGTCGCCGTCGCCCATGGCGACTTCTTTGAAGTAACCGTAGGTGCCCGAGGCCGAATTACGGCCGTAGAGCGAGATCGGCTTCGACGCCCATTCGCCGGTCAGACCGACTTGGCCCCAGGTCTTCACGTCTTCCTTGCCGCCCTTCTTGCGGGTCTTGGAGAACATGGCATCGACCTGCGCCAGGCTTAAGCATTGGATCGGGTTGTCCTTGTGTACGAATACCGCCAAGGCATCGACGGCGACGCGCATCGGGGTCGGCTTGTAGCCGTACTTTTTTTCAAAATCGTCCATCTCGCCGCCCTTCATGGGGCGCGACATCGGACCGAATTGCGCCGAGCCGGAGATCAGCGCCGGCGGAGCGGTGCCCGAACCTTTGCCTTCGATCTCGATCTTCACGCTGGGATATTCTTTGTTGAAGGTCTCGGCCCAGAGCGCCATCAGGTTATTGAGCGTGTCGGAGCCGACCGACTTCAAGCTGCCTTCGACGCCGGCCTTCTTTTTGTAGTCCTTAAGTGCCGGATCAACATCAAGGGCATAGGCGCCCGTCGCGGCAAATGTGCCAGCGAGGACTAAAGCGCCTGCGAATGTTTTAAGCATGGGGTGTTCTCCAGTGAGTGGAAGGAAGTGCCGAACACGCCATCAATATAGGGGGAGCCCATACCTTTTGTGACGGAAATATGAAGGTTTTATTGCAGCCGGGGCCACCTGGCAGTTACACGCCCGGACCAACATATAAGCGGCTGAAATAAATAGGTATTCTGAATAAGGCCGCACGGACGGCACGCGTCTTCAAAACCCGCCCGGACAGGCCGCGGCAGGTTTTACGCTGTTATATTTGGAAAAGCCCGTATCTACCGTCGCCGGGCGAATTAAAAGGAGTCGGGGCGAGTTACGCTGCCGCCAGTCTCTCCGAGACATTCCGCCAAAAGCGCAACGTCGTGAAATCCACATCGGCCAGAGCATGCACCGTCAGAAGACCTACAACCGCGAGCGGGTCGTAACCCTTTTTCGCGCTGAGGCGGGTGATGTGCTCGCTGATTTGAATAACGTTCGCCATGGCAAATCCCTTTTAACGCTGCGCCGTTGCAGCGTTACCGATTTGTGACGCAATAATCACAAATCGGCGGGGAATGCACATAAAATGAGTATCGGAGTCGCTACGATTTGCCGCATACATGGAAACAGCTGTGCCTTAACTAGCGACAGTATCAGCGCCGATCCACGTATTTTTAGCACTGTCGCGTGAGTCTGATTCGTCGGTTTGTTCGCTAACGTCGCCGATCAGCAGACCTTTCATTTGCGCGCGGGCGCGCCAGAGGCGGCTCTTAACGGTGCCGACCGAGCACGACAACACCACCGCCACTTCTTCGTATGAAAGCTGCGCGCCGCAGACCAGCGTCAGGATTTCGCGCAAAGCGGGTGACAACTTATCCAACCCGCCCAGAACTTCTTGAACAAAGATCTGATCTTCCTGGGAGGCACGGGAAACCAGCGCCGCATCAGGCGCGGCATCGTCAATAAACGGACTTAACGAAATCGGGCGGTGCTTGTTCTTACGGCAATTGGTGATGTGGCTGTTCTTCAAGACTCTGTAAGACCAGGCCGAGAAATTCGTTCCGACTTCGAAGTGGGATTCGAATTTCAGCATACGTTCGGCGGCGGCTTGAATGAGATCATCGGCGTCTGCGGCATGGCGTGTCAGCGACATGGCATACGCCCTCAAGCGCGGCAGGTGATCGATCAGCATGCCTCGGAACGGTTTTGACATATTCGGCATCCTTAAAATGGTTATGCGCGCATCGTGAATCCCGTGACGGCTACTTGCTGTCTTCGGCGGCCCTCTCGATGGACTTGCCGGTGCTTTTGATGTCCTTACCGGCGCCGCCGATGGTGTTGCAGGCGGAAAGCCCGATTGAGAGGACAACGAGGGTGGCTGTCACGCCGAGCACGGTGGAGGCGGCCTTGCGCAAATTGGTCATGTGGGAGGTTCCTTCAGGGGATTTTTTCGGCGGCCACGTTGTGTGGTCATGCCCGGAACCTAGACCCATCCCCTAAGGCGCGCTGTCCCATAAGGGACACTTCACGCGAATAATCGCGCTTTCGCCTTTATGCGTGTGTTCAAAAGTGAACACCCCGCATCAGGCTTTAGTCGTGAACAATGACGTTTAGCAGCGACGAATGGATTTTCAGGGTGCTGTTCCCGTCGTAATCGATGAAACCCAGCTTGCGGAACTTATTCATGAAGAAATTGATCCGCGACCGGGTTGTGCCAACCCGTGCCGCCAAGACATCCTGATTGATCTTGGGAATAGTTTCCATTTTCCCTTCCTTGCCGATAGCCGTCAGCAAAAGAAGGATACGCGCGAGACGCTTCTCGCTGGAATTGAACAACTGGTCGATCAAGTCCGCCTCGACCTGAATATTTCGCGACAGCAGGAACGACATGAACATCTGAGATAATGTCGGCTCGTCGCGCAGAACGCGGATCATGGCGTCTTTCTCAATCTTGGCAACCGTCGACTCTGCCATGGCGATTGCGGTAGCGATATGCAGCGGCTGCCCCGCGAGACACCCCTCGCCGAAGAATTCACCCGCACCCAAAACCGCGATAACGCCTTCCTTACACTGCTTAGAGACCACCGTGATCTGCACTTTGCCTTTTTGAATATAAAACACCGCGTCGGCAGGGTCGCCCTGCAGAAACATCGCTTAGCCGCTTTTGTATTTTCTAATCAGCCTGCCGGCACCAACCGTGTCGAGAAATTCCTGGGCGTTGAAACCCCCAGGATTCTGATCGCGTGCTTTCTTAGGCTTAGACGTTGACTTAGGCTTGGGTACTGGCTTTTTCAGCACCCGCACTTTCGGCGGTCGCGCCTTGTTTTTTTTCTGCGCGGGCGGCATGTGTTCTCTCCTGGTGGTGCCGGGATGGCCTTGGGGAGCAGTCTGTCGAGCAGATCAAATGGCAAGAGAGGCCGGATTTTACCGGCAGCGAGGCAGCGGTACGGTACCGTACAACGACGCATCAAGCCCGACAGGCTATGCTCTATTGTGGTCGCCGTCTATGACGGTGCTACGCGCGAAGTTTTTTGATATTGCCCGCATAATCGGGCGTTCCGAAGACCGCCGTGCCCGCAACCAGCACATTGGCACCAGCGGCGATGCACAGCTTGGCGGTTTCGGCGTTGATGCCGCCGTCGACTTCCAGCTCGATCGGACGGTTGCCGATCATGGCTTTCAGCTTTTTGATCTTGTCGATCTGGCTCGCGAGAAACGACTGCCCTCCGAAACCCGGATTGACGCTCATCACCAGGATCAAATCGAGCTTATCGAGCACGTACTCCACCACATCCGGCGGCGTCGACGGATTGAGCGAAACGCCCGCCTTCTTGCCCAGCGATTTGATGACCTGCAGCGAGCGGTCCAAGTGCGGACCGGCTTCGGCGTGCACAGTAATGATATCGGAACCGGCTTCGGCGAAGGCCGCGATATAGGGATCGACCGGCTGAATCATCAAATGAACGTCGAGCACTTTTTTGGTGTGCGGGCGCAGCGCCTTCACCACCAGCGGACCGATGGTGAGATTGGGCACGAAGTGGCCGTCCATGACATCGACGTGGATATAATCGGCCCCGGCCGCATCAATCGCCCGCACTTCGTCTCCCAACTTGGCGAAGTCGGCGGAGAGAATGCTGGGGGCGATCTTCACGGTCATGAGGTGATCCTTTAGATGCGCGCCTTTACGGCTTTCACCACGGCCTCTGCCGTGATGCCGAAGTGCTTATAAAGTTCAGGTGCGGGCGCCGAAGCGCCGAACGTCGTCATACCGACGACGGCGCCTTTCGGGCCGACATAGCGTTCCCAGCCAAAAACGCTGGCGGCTTCGACAGCCACGCGCGGGCAATCGCCCAACACTTGCTCGCGGTAGCTTTCCGGCTGTGCGTCGAACAATTCCCAGCACGGCAGCGAGACAACAGCAGCATTGATGCCTTCCGCCTTCAACTTCGCGCGTGCATCCATCGCAAGCGACACTTCTGAGCCCGTCGCCATCAATGTGGCTTGGCGTTTGCCTTCCGCTTCGGCGATGACGTAACCGCCCTTGGCGCACAGGTTCTCGTCGGTGTGCGTCGTGCGCAGTGTCGGCAAGCCTTGACGTGTGAGCGCCAGCACCGACGGCGTGTTTTTGGCCGCGATAGCCAGCTCCCAACATTCGGCGGTTTCCACCGTATCGCAGGGACGCATGACATACAGATTGGGAATCACGCGCAGTGCGGCAAGGTGTTCGACCGGCTGATGCGTCGGCCCGTCCTCACCCAGACCAATAGAATCATGCGTCATGACATAGATCACGCGCTGGCCCATCAGCGCGGACAGGCGAATGGACGGGCGGCAGTAATCCGTGAACACCAGGAAGGTCCCGCTGTAGGGGATGATACCGCCGTGCAGCGCCATGCCGTTCATGGCCGCGGCCATGCCGTGTTCGCGCACGCCGTAGTACACATAGCGGCCCGAGAAATCGCTGGCCGTCACCGGCTTCATCACACTGGCTTTGGTATTGTTGGAGCCGGTCAGATCGGCAGAGCCGCCGATCATTTCCGGAATCAGCGGCGCCAGCACATTGAGCACGGTTTCCGAGGATTGGCGCGTCGCAACCTTCGGCAGCTCGGCAGAGGTTTTTTTCTTGAGCTCGGTGATCGCCTTTTCCCAACCGGCGGGAAGCTCGCCGGCCATGAGGCGTTTGAATTCCGCAGCCTTGTCGCCCAGCTTCGCGACGCGTTCGCCCCAGGCTTTGTGCGCGGCAACGCCGCGTGTCCCGGCCGCGCGCCAGGCGCTCATCACATCATCGGGCACGAAAAATGCTTCATGCGGCCAGCCCAGCTTCGCGCGCGCACCGGCAATTTCTTCGGCGCCTAAAGGCGAGCCGTGCGTCTTGGACGTGCCCGCGAGCTTGGGCGCGCCGTAGCCGATGGTCGTGCGGCACGCGATCATCGCGGGCTTGTCGCTTTTCTGCGCGGCGGCAATTGCCTGTGCTACGTCGTCGGGGTTGTGGCCGTCGACAGCCCAGGTATTCCAGCCCGAAGCTTGGAAACGCTTCGCTTGATCGTCGGATACCGTCATGTCGGTCGGTCCATCGATGCAGATACGATTGTCGTCCCACAACACGATCAGCTTCGAGAGCTTCAAGTGACCCGCCAGCGAAATCGCTTCGTGGCTAATGCCTTCCATCAGGCAGCCGTCACCGGCGATGACGTACGTATAGTGATCGACTACACCGTCAAATCGCGCGGCGAGCAAACGCTCGGCCAGCGCCATACCGACGGCATTGGCGATCCCCTGGCCCAACGGACCCGTGGTGGTTTCGGCGGCCGAGACATGGCCGTATTCCGGATGGCCCGCCGTAATGGAGCCTAGTTGGCGGAAATTCTTGATCTGCTCGAGCGTCATATCCTTGTACCCGGTCAGGTACATCAGGCTGTAGAGCAGCATCGAGCCGTGGCCCGCCGACAGGATAAATCGATCGCGATCCGGCCATTTCGGCGCGCTCGCATCGAATTTCAGAAATTTTGTAAACAGCACCGTCGCGACATCGGCCATGCCCATGGGCATGCCGGGATGGCCGCAGTTGGCCTTCTGAACTGCATCAACGGACAGGAAACGGATGGCATTAGCCAAGTTCGCGTGGCTCACGCTGGAACCCGAGGTGACGTCGTCTTTCATATTGTCTTTTTCACTTTTACATCAATGGCTTAGCGCCAATCGCGCGCCCATTGAACAGCCCCGGCGATATGCAACTGCTTTTGGCCGACAGGGCCGCAGATTGCAAGGGGCAAATCCGCCCGCCCGCTAGCTCAAAATGCCTAGCCTAAATCCCGTTCCTTGACCTTCACGGTCTGGGCCAGTTCGGGGGCGTAGAACTGGTAGTTCGCCTTGCCCTGGAGCTTGGCGTGATACATGGCGACGTCGGCGTTATGAAGCAGTTCACCGGCGGTTGAGGCCTGCGCCGGCAACAATGAAATGCCGATCGATGCCGACACCCTGCCCTCGCTGCCGCGCAGGTCGAACGGCTCCGAGAGCGACTTAATAATACGGCCGGCGACAAAGCCGGCGGCATCGAAATTGTCGATCAACGGCATGATGACGGTGAACTCATCGCCGCCGAGGCGCGCCACGGTATCAGCTTCGCGCACGCACTTCTCAAGACGCCGCGCGGTGCTTTTAAGCAATTCATCGCCCGCGTCATGGCCCAGTGTATCGTTGATGGCCTTGAAGCCGTCGAGATCGATGAACATCAAACCAATACTTGTTTTGGCACGGCGGCTTTCCAGCACCAGCCGTGTCAAACGATCCATGAACAGCGTGCGGTTCGGCAAGCTGGTGAGTTGATCGTAGTTAGCCTGATAGATGATCTTCTCTTCGTCCAACTTACGCCGCGTGACGTCGGCCATGATCGCGACGTATTGCTGAATGCTGCCGTCGTGGTCGCGCACCACCGACACCGAGATACGCGCCGCATAGCGTCGGCCGGACGTCGCTTTGCACCATTGCTCCCACTGCGTTTGGTCGCTGCCTTGGAGCATGTCGAGCACGGTCGTCGTGCCTTTGGTCTCGGTGAATAAAATGTCCGAGAGTTGTTTACCGAGCACTTCGCGCTCTTCGCTGCCCGCAATACGCCGATAGGCCGGATTGATTTTCGTGACCCGGCCTTTGGCATCGGCAACGATCACGCCTTCGGGGCTATGATCGAAAACCACAGCGGCCAAGCGCATTTCGGCATCGGCGCGGCGACGTTGCTTAATGTCGCGGAACGTAATGACATAACCAGCCGTGCGCTTATTGGCGGTGAGCGGCACGACCGAATAAACCGCGTCGAAGCTTTCGCCGTCGCTGCGCGCAAGCTGGACTTCCTGATCGACGTGATAAGAGCCCTGCTGGAGCTGCGCCTTGATCGGCACGGGTTTGCCGGCCTGCGCGTGACTGCTGCCGTGCACAAAGGCGCGTTCAACGGCCATGCCTTTCATGGCGCCCGCATCGCGATTGAGCATATCGGCGGCGGCGGGATTGGCGAGTGTGATGACACCTTGCAGATCGAGCGCGACAATACCGTTCGAAGCCGCGCCGAGAATTTGGGCGGTCAGGCTGGAAGCTGTGTCCAACCCACCGGATTTAGCCGCGCCGCGTGCGGGCGTCGTTTTAGCGGCGGACAGCGTGGCTATAACCACCGCGCGCGCTTTGACGCCGGCGCCACCAAGAGGCTTAGCCGAAACATCCACCGGCCGGCGGCGGCCTTCCCAGTCGATCAACACCATCGATTTCGGCTGGGGGCCTTTAACGAGCGCCTTGAGCGACGTCTCGGCGGCAAAGGCCTGCGCCAGCGAATAGCCGACGCCCTTGGCGCCCAAAAGCTTCTTACCGGCAGGGTTGAGAGCAACGACCGTATCGCCGAGGCAGTCAAAGATCACCGACTCGGATAGCGCTGCCAGGGGGGTAAGGGACCAAAGTTGGCCCGATTTGGCCTTCGCCGGGCTCTTTGCACGGACTCTCGCCGTTTTACGTGCAGCGCTTTTCTTTTTTGCCGGCATATGTCCTTGGCCGCGGCTGGTCCTACGGTCTCTCATGCAAACCGGAAATAACTCAGGGTTGACAAGGATTTATGTTCCGTTTGGCTATCTTATACACGGCCTTGGAAAAAGCCTAGGGCGTCGATGGCGTCCTAAAACACCCCGCGCGCCAGCAGTTTAGCCCTTTTTCAGAACTTTGTTTCGAGTCTATAGTAAAAATATCAAATGGATCACACACGGCGCGTCTAAACCGGAAGACAACCTAGGGGAATACCTTAGGACCCCATCAAGGACAGCACAGAGGAAGAAACCAATGGCCGATCCACTCTACCGCACCGACGTAAACAGCCTTGTCGAAGAGCTACGTCGCACTCACGGCCCCGGCGCATTTGAGGTCGCTGTTCAGAACGTCAAACAGCACTTGGGCGCGGCGGCCTTTAAACATTGCGCATTGTGGCTGCAGGTCGTTAACCAGCTGAGTGCCGCACGCTAAATGCGCCGCGCATAGTTTTTGTAAAGGCGCACGCCAAACAGCGCCGCGAGAATCACGCCATAGATCAGCGGCTGCTGATAGCCTGCCTTGATCATCAGAAAATAATGAATCACGCCAAGGATTGCGGCCGGATAGACCAGCAGATGTAGCTTGCGCCATGCCGCGCCACCCATGCGCCGGATCACCCAGTCCATCGACGTCGCGGCCAGTGGGGTCAACATCGTCAACGCCGCCATGCCGACGGTGATATAGGTGCGCTTGACGATATCGCCCCAAATTTCCGACCAGTTGAAGGCGTGTTCACCCACGTAGGCGAACACATGTATCGCCACATAGGCAAAAGCGAACAGCCCAAGCATACGCCGCAGCCGCGCCACCCATAGCCACCCGGTGATAATGCGTAGGGGTGTGACCGCCAGCGCGATCAACAGAAACCTGAGCGCCCAGTCGCCGAGATACCGGATGATGGTCTCGAACGGATTTGCGCCGAGTTGATTATTGAAGGTGCGGTACACCAGCCAGGCGAATGGCAGCAGGCACAGCGCAAAAACGACGGGCTTCAACCCGTGTTTAAGAAACCCGGCAAATGGTGCGCGCCTGGGCGCGGGGATAGATGCTTCGGTCGGCACTAGTAATGCGTCGCGAGATTCATTCCGGCGTAGAGACCCGCGACTTCTTCTTCATAGCCGTTGAACATCAGCGTCGGACGCCGCGCAGCGAGCAAGCCGCCCAAACTACCGCCGCCATCCAATCGACGCTCGCTGGCTTGAGTCCAGCGCGGATGATCAACCTTCGGATTCACGTTGGCGTAAAATCCGTATTCGGAAGACTGCATGGCCTTCCATGTATTCTTGGGCTCGTTTTCGACAAAGCTCATACGCACGATCGATTTGATACCTTTGAAGCCATACTTCCACGGCACGACCAAACGCAACGGCGCACCGTTCTGGTTCGGCAACGGCGCGCCGTAAAGACCGACGGCCAGAATAGCGAGCGGATTGCTGGCTTCGTCAATGCGCAGGCCTTCCACGTAAGGCCAGGGCAGCCCGCCCCGGCCGCGCTGGCCTACCATTTCCTCCGGACGCACGATCGTCTCGAACTGGATGTACTTCGCGCTGCCTTGGGGCTCGAAGCGCTTTACAACATCAGCCAGTGAAATTCCGACCCACGGAATCACCATCGACCACGCCTCGACGCAGCGCATGCGATAAATGCGTTCTTCCAGCGCGTGCGGTTTGAGGAAGTCGTCGAAATCGAGCGTGCCGGGTTTGGCGCAGAGCCCATCGACCTTGATCGTCCAGGGAAGCGGCTTGAAGGGACCGGCATTCTGCGCGGGATCGTCTTTGCCCGTGCCGAACTCATAGAAATTGTTGTAGCCGGTCGCCAGTTCCAGCGGCGTCAACTTATCGGTCTCACCGAGTTTGCTGTAACCCTTCGCGACACCCGCGAACTTGGTGGTCTTGTCTTTGGGCATCACCGCGTCGAAGGCCGACACTGCAGATCCGGCCACCAGCGAACCGGCTACGAGCCCGCTCGCTTTGATGATCTGACGGCGATTCAGATAGACACTTTCCGGCGTGATCTCGTGCGAGGCGACGCCGGAGGCTTTCTTGCGGCGGATCAGCATGACTTAACCCTTTTGGCGTTAACGCATGTAAAGCTTATCTCAGCTTAAGGCAGCCTATCCTAAGCCAGCCCCAAATGAAAAACGCCGGGCCACAAAATATGACCCGGCGTCATTCACATTAACGCGAAACCGGCTTTTACTTAGACAATTTCCACAGTGCAGCAAGTTGAGCAGAAACCGTACCCGGCGCGATGGCTTTGAAAGCTTCGTTGGCTTTCGCCTTCTGGCCGGCACTTTGATAGATGATGCCTAGACGCAGCTGAGCGTCGTCAGCAAGGGTAACGCCCTTGGCAATGCCGGCCTGAGTGGCGGCAATCGCCTGGTCGTACATACCGTAGCTCCAGTAGGCCTCACCGAACTTCACCAGCGCGTCGCCATTCTTTGCTTTGGCGGCTTCTGCTTCACCCTTTGCCAAGTTTTTCTCGTCATTGGTGGCAGTGGTGGTGGCCATGTTTAACAGGCGCGTTTCACGGTCTTTAGCGGTCGGATCTTTACCGAGCACGCCATCCGCATTGCCCTTTACCATGACCTTTTTGGCCAAGCCGGGCAGACCGTCTTGCAAGGCAAGTTCGGTCAGGTCGGTATAGTCGCGCGGCTTCGAAAACACGCCGACGTTATACTTTATGACCGCGACATCGAGGCTTGTCTTCGAGGAACTACCGCTTAAGCCGCGCTCCTTCATCGAGATCAGGTCTTTGATGTATTGCGGCTTAGGATAGCGGGCCGCGAGAAGTTCGAGTGTGCTTTCCACACCCGCATCGTTCTTCAGCTCGTATTCCGAGCTCATCAGGAGATTGAGGGTTTCCTCTTTCACCGGACGGCCAGCGGTGTCGCTGGAACGGACGATCGTACGCAAGCTGTCAGACGCCTTTTTATAGTCTTTCTGCAGATAGTAGCTTTGCGCCACCAGTACCTGCGTTTCGGTATCGTTCGGCGTTTCTTTCAGCAGCAAGGTGCCCGCTTCCGCGGTCTTGGCGTAGTTTTTCGTCGCGTAGTTAACCTGAACCAGAATCTTCAGGTGCTGCACTTTGTCTTCCGGCGGCATTTGGCCGCTAGCCATAGAAGCTTCAACGGCTTTCACGGCGCAGGCAAAGTCCGACACTTTCAAGCACACGTTGATCAGGATTTCATTGGCCGTATAGATTTCGAAGGGCGACTTCGCGGCGGCTGCGCCTTCTTGTGCCTTGGCGACGGCTTCTTTGTTCTTGCCACTCTTCAGCAGATTAATGGCTTCCTGCAACGGCTTACCAACAGCGGGGCTGACCGTGCTTTTCGACGCGGCCATGACGGGCACGGCGGAACTCACAGTTACGGCAAGAGCCAGAGACAGTGCGATACGAGAAACAAAATTTAATGCCTTCATCGTGTCCTCTCAGACATAAATGAGGAATGCCATCGGTATTCCGATACGGCGCCCCTCATTCCCTTTGACCCATAGCTTCGTTGGAGTTTCTGGCCATTTTATGGCGAAGAAGCCCCAAGGCTTATTATTGTAGGAACTGTTCGTTGCCAACAAAGCCGATTTTCTTCACGCCCAGGCGCTGGGCAATCGCCAAAATCTTGGCGACGGTATCGTATTTCGCCAAACGGTTCGGACGCAGGTGGATTTCGTCCTGATTGTCCTTCACCACGACGCTGGCCAAATAACGGGCCAGTTGGTCCATGGAGGCAACAACGTTGCCGTTCCACATCACCGTGCCGTCGAAATCAACTTCCAGATCGATCACAGCAGGTGGCTCGACTGGCTTGTTGTTGTTCGGACGCGGCATATCAAGCTTCACCGCGTGCGTCTGCACAGGCAGACTCATGATGAACATGATGAGCAACACCAACATCACGTCGATCAACGGTGTGGTGTTCATTTCCACCATTTCGCTAGCATCGCCCGAAGCCGGACCTACGCTCATACTCATGTCTTAATACTCCCGCTGACCCTAAGTACTCAGATCAATCTACATTTCTTACTTCTGGGTCGGTTATAAAACCGACCTTCATAATGCCGCCACGCTGACAGGTGGCGACCACCCGGCCGATAAACTCATACCGAGCCTCCCGGTCGCCACGGATGTGGACTTCCGGCTGGGGCACAATCTGAGCAACTTCCTGGATCCTGGCGAGCAGATCACGTTGCGCGACCAGTTTTTCGTTCCAGTAAATTTTACCATCGGCATTTACGGCGATCACGATGTTTTCCGGCTTGGTCACCAAAGCTTCGTTGGAAATATCCGGCAACTTCAGCGGCACGGTCTTCACAACGACTGGGATGGTGATCAAGAAGATGATCAACAGCACCAGCATGATGTCCACAAGCGGTGTAGTGTTGATGGACGAGTTTACTTCATCATCACCATCAGAATTGCCAACACTCATGCCCATAACAGCGGTCTCCTTACCAAAATCAGCTGATTAGGCGCGCTTTGCGCCACCGGCCAACAGTACGGCGTGGACGTCGGCGCTGAAGTTGCGCAGGCGCTCAAGCACGATCTTGTTACGACGGACAACCATGTTGTAACCCAGCACGGCCGGCACGGCGACCACGAGGCCAATGGCGGTCATGATCAAGGCTTCACCCAGAGGACCGGCAACCTTGTCGATCGACACCTGACCTGCAACGCCGATCTTGATGAGGGCGTTCAGAATGCCCCACACGGTACCGAACAGACCGACGAACGGAGCGGTCGAACCAACCGAAGCCAGGAAGGCCACGCCGGCCGATAGGCGGTAGCTGACAGTGTCCGTCGCGCGGTGCAGGGACATTGCCACCCATTCGTTTAGGTCAATTTGGTCCGTGAGCTTGCCGTCGTGGTGCTCAGCGGCCTTCAAGCCGTCTTCCACGATGGTTCGGAAGGTGCTGTCCGGCTCCAGCTTCTTGAGGCCTTCTTTGAGGTTACCAGCGCCCCAGAAGTTCTTCTGAGCATTGTCAGCCTGACGCATGATGATGGCCTGGTCGATCAAACGCATGATCGTCAGGTACCAGCTACCCGCTGACATCAGAGCCAGGATGATGAACGTAGTGCGGTTGACGAAATCGCCTTCCTTCAGCATGTGCTCGATACCGTAGGGGTTTTCGATTTCGTTAGCGCCGCCAGTCGGGGCGCCGGCGAGGCCGGGTTCAGCGGCCGGAGCGGCGGCATCAGTGGCAGGCGCAGCAGCCGGAGCGGCGGCATCAGTGGCAGGCGCAGCAGCCGGAGCGGCAGCGTCCTGGGCAGAGACGGAACTGGCAGAAGCGCCTACCAGGATAGCCGCTACAGCGATGGCCGACAGCCAAGCCGTCAGCTTAGAACCGAAGGTGTACTTAGTATTCATGGTGTGATCCTCACTACACTCTAAACTCAAATTTGACCTGCCAGCCGGCCCAACCCGGCTGCCAGAGCCGCTCATTTCTCGATCTTGAAGACAACTCTAAACTTGAAGCTCATCGATGCTGGTTTGCCGTTGACGGTGCCTGGAATGAATTTCCAGTTCCGCGGCCTCAATGCTTCCTTCACCGCAGTTTCATCTAAGCGCTCGAAGCCACTGGTCGTGTCTACTTTAGCTTCGATGACACGACCTTCCTCGTTGACCGCCAGCAGAAGAATGACCGCGCCTTCTTCGCCGAGACGGCGAGACAACGTCGGATACTCGGGCTGCGTAATCGGGCTACGTGGATTTTGTTTCGGCGGAACTGTGATGTCGGCCTTCGGCGGCGGCGGCGCGGCTTTTGCCTGCGCATTCGGATCAATGGTCTGCGAAGTAGCAGTCTCATTGAAGTCGACGGCCGGCATATCAACAAACACCGGCGGCGGAGCTTGGAACTTCGGCGGCGGCGGCGGCGGCGCTTCAGCCTCTGCCTTGATCTCTTCAATAACGCGCGTTTCCAGCGGACCCGTGATCTTGTCGACCAGCGTTTTTGCCAAGCCGGACGTCAGGGCATAGAAAAAGCCGATATGTAAAATAACTACGACGACAAAGCCGATCGCACGACGATTATTCGTCTGTGGAGCGCTGTATCTTCTACCTAGATCATCCATGCGTTCACTCGTAACTGAAATTAGCCAAAAAATGGTCGTGCGTTTTTATTGCTCAGTATTAATGGGTAGAAAGCTGGGAGGATGTACCAAGGCGATGCCGACGTTGGCATTAGCTTTCCCATCTCGAAGCCGATCATGGATACCGGCTCCGACCTTCCCCCTCAACGCTCCCCTTCGAAACATTAAGTAAGCGGGTGTAAACAACGGCATGCACAAGTCTGTGTCAAGTAAGAATGTCTCTGGCGGCGTTAGAAAACGCAGTCGCCGAAAAAATCACGCGCTTACAACGCCGCATTCATAAGGCCGTCACAGAGCGCGGGCGTTTTGTTTTTATAGTAAATTCGGGCCTTTATTTGATGTAGCCCCAAAAACCGTCGTGCAATCCGTGCGAACTGTTTGCTGCAGCACGACAATCTCGATGTTCCTGAGAGTGCACTGCACACAGGGGCCCGCGGGCGTGAAGAATATTTAGCTTCCGAAAACGATTCTCTCGGTGTGGCTGGTTTAGACCAACTCCAAAGACGCACCCGACGATGGGATGGCGACCCTTTTATTCGCCTCCGGAATTCACAATCTATCAACTCCTAGGCTTTACAGTCGCCGGCAATGAAGGGACGTCGCCCTGATACGTGCGAAAGATCCCATGGAGAGAAGATGACCGAGACCCCCGACTACACGCCGGCCGAACTGCGCGTTCTTTTGTTCGAAGATAACGCCATGGACGCTGCCCTGATTAAAAAATTCCTGCGCACGGTGGGTGTATCGGCGCGCCATATCTACCACGCCGACACAATTCCTTCGGCGCTTCAGGTATTCGCGCGCGAACGCGTCGACCTTTGCCTGACCGACTATCACTTGCGGCCGCATACCGGCTTTGACCTGATGGACGAAGCGCGCCGCTTTGATGTCGATGTCCCTTTCATCGTCGTCACCGCGCTCGATGATCGCAGCGTCGATGACGGCGCGCTGTCTCATGGCGCTTATGATTTTCTGATTAAGGGCGAACTGACGGTGGAAGGTCTTGAACGCTCGATGCGTTATGCGCTCACACGCCATCGCCGCGAAAGCGCGCTCGCCAAAGCCGCATATTTCGATGCGCTCACAGCGCTGCCAAATCGCGCTGCCTTCGTTGAGAAACTCACGCGCGCCGTGACAGACAATGCCGCTGCCGGCGGCATGGTTGGCGTTGCCTTGTTCAATCTGAACGGCATGAAGTTCGTCAACGAAGCGCTTGGCCGCGAAGGCGGCGACGATGTTTTGCGCCGCTGCGCCGAAAGATTGGCCGCGACCAAAACGCCGGGTCACCTTGTCGCACGCCTTGGCGGCGACGAATTCGCGGTGCTGATGACTGACTTCTTGCTCGCGAACCAAGCCGTCACCGCCGCTACACATCTGGCGGAAGGCATGACAGGTCCGATCGCCACGGATAACGGCGAGCACGTTATTACTGTCGCCGGGGGCGTTGCCGCCCAAGCGATCCGACAGCCCGCCGCCGCCGCCGCGGATTGGGCAGCGGCTATAGCGGATAAACTGCTGGTGCAAGCAGGCCAGGCGATGTTCAACGCCAAGAACAAAGCCCGCCTGAATGGGCGCTCGCACGTCGCCGTCGCTCACATGCATTAAGTCCCGTCCGCGGACCCGAGTCCGTTATAGTGTCGCCGGGTCGTGATTCTTTGGGGATAGTTTGCCGTGGTCAATTCCGCCGGTTCGGATTCCTCGCGTACGGTCGCCTACCGGCTGCACCTGACACAGACCATCCAGACGCGTCAGCGCTGGATGATTTTGGTGGGCGGCGCGCTCTACGCATTGGCTTGCGTGTGGGCGAGTTTACGCATCGGCTCGCCGCTTGAATTCTCGCGCGCATCGCTTGCGCTATTACCGGTCACACTCCTCCTTTACGGCTTGACGCACGCTAAGCATCAGCCGGGCCCGCTGCTTGAAATCAATCCAAGCCTTTTTGCCGTCGCTTTTGGTTACAACATCATTCTTGGCGCCGCCGCCGCGCCGGATGGCGCTGCGACGCGCTTTGCGCTGCTGTTCGGCGTCCTGAGCTTTTTCACCGTGATGATAGCGCCGACCTTGCGCGCGACTGTGGCGGCGTGGATGGTTACCGCGCTGACAACAGCCCTGGGCGCTTTTTGGTATTTGCCCGCGCACGGCATCACACCATTCGAAGCGATCGAAGCCGCGAGTTACACCGCGCTGACACTTGCGATGAGCGCCATCGTCGCCATCGGACTTGAGAGCCAACGCAGCGAAGCCTTCGCGTTAAAGACGGAATTAGAGCGGCGTGCCACATCGGACAATCTCACCGGCGTCTCGAACCGCGCCCATATCAGCCAGCTTGCACAAAATGAATTCGCGCGCGCGCCGCTACCGCGAGCCGTTTGCCTGCCTGATGATCGAGATCGACGACTACGAAGCCCTTACAAAAAAAGCCCCCCACGCGGCCGATGTCGTCGTGCAGGTGTTTACCGGCTATTGCGTCGTCGTCATGCGCCACTGCGACAGCTTTGGCCGCCTTTCGCCCCACCGCTTTATGGCCCTTCTGCCGGAAACAAAAGGCCCGGGCGCGGCTACGTTAGCTGGGCGCATGAGCCAGGATCTCAGCGGACACAATGTGATGGTGGGCGGCGAAGTGGTCAATTTCAAGGTCAGCATTGGCGCCGGTGCCCTTGATGCACATGACCGCTGGGCGGGCGATCTGTTGCGCCGTGTGGAGCAATGCCTGGAAGACGCGATTGAGCGCGGTCGCAACCAAGCCGTCTTTGCCGAGCCCCCGCCACAGCCGCCTGCCGGCGACGAAACTGCGGCGCTCGATGCTCTAATGCAGTGATGAGAGAAAAAGCCCGCCGACTTTAAGCGGCAACGTCACGTAGCCGCTCGACCGCATCCATCGCCTGTCCAAACGACAGGTCGGGACGTACAGCCAAAACGGCGGTGGCGGCTTCACGGCCTTGCGACATGTAATCACGTCCCGCCGCGCGGGAATTGGTGATCGTACGCGATACGATTCCCTCGAGATCACGCAGGTAAGGCCGGTAGAGCGTGGATGAAAAACCCTGGCTCGGCAGATAACGCCCGCCATATACATCCGCTGTCAGATTGCCCATGTGCAGCTTCCCTTTTGTCTACCAGTGATTGTAGCGCGGGATTCCAGAAACACAAACTATAGCGCGCACACCCGCAGAAATCCGCCATTCCTCCGAGAGTTAACGGCCCTCGGCAGATGGGGTTCCCAAAAGAATCGCCTGGGATTTCAAATAAACCTCTAGGTGGGTAGGAGCGGTTCCCGGTCCTTGCCGCGCCGTGTCATGGTTTTGGCGCGCTCGTCGCAAGCCGCGACAACCTTCTTTTTGTCGGAGGCCGACATCAACCGCCACGCGCCGATTTCCTGCAGCGTCCGCAGGCAACCGATACACATGCCCCGCTCCTTATCGACCGTACACACACCTGTGCAGGGCGACGTGACACTTTCAAATCCAGATGGCAGATCGTACGACATGAGAAATCAGATAAGGCGGCGGAGCCCCCCTGGCAAGTTGAAAGCTTGGGCAAGCCGCAAGCTTGGCAGCGCCGGACGCGGCCGTTAAGGCACTCCCCGGCTCGCGGAAGCGTCAGCGGCGGTTTATGGTGGGGAAATTAGGAAGGCTCACAGATGACCGAATCATACGAAAACCTCACGCGCCTCGGCGCACAATCCCCCATCCCCGCCTCGCCCGACGTGGCGGTGCTGGAGACCGTGCCAAACCCCCATCAAGAAACTGACTATCTTATTCGTTTCGCCTGCCCGGAATTCACCTCGCTGTGCCCGGTGACCGGCCAGCCCGACTTCGCTCATCTGGTGATCGACTACGCGCCCGACGAAACGATTGTAGAGTCGAAATCCTTGAAGCTCTTTCTCGCCTCGTTCCGCAATCACGGCGGCTTCCATGAAGACTGCACGCTGACCGTCGCAAAGCGCATCGTCGAGGCCGCCGAACCCAAGTGGCTGCGCATCGGCGGTTATTGGTATCCGCGCGGCGGAATTCCCATCGATGTCTTCTGGCAAACCGGAACCATCCCCGAGGGCTTATGGATTCCGGATCAAGGCGTGCCGTCCTATCGTGGACGCGGCTGATAAAAAATTGCCGGAAAAATTGCCGGAAAAAAATTAAAGGGCGCGGATCACCATCCGCGCCCTTCGTCTCTTCTCCGGACCGCTGCCGTTACCGGCGCAAACCGAAGTCCCCCTCCCCGTTGTCCCAGGCTAATATCCCGTGGCCGCGACGGAGGACATCGCGACGAGGGCATAATACTGAAGGTGTAAGTGACGGCAAGCGGCGTCACGTCGTCGGCCGGAAATAATCATGTTGACGACCGCGCCTTTGACAACTGCGGTTGTACCGCTGCCGGGGCTCGCCCGCGCTTAAGGCTTCTTCTTGCCGTCGAACGCCAGCGATGCCGAATTGATGCAATAGCGCTGTCCGGTGGGCGCGGGGCCATCAGGGAAAAGATGTCCCAAATGTCCGCCGCAATTGGCGCACGTCACTTCGGTTCGCTCCATGCCGTGGCTGCGATCGGTATGCTCGTCGATTGCGGCGGGATCGGCGGGCGCAAAAAAGCTGGGCCAGCCTGAGCGCGAATTATATTTCGTCGTGGCATCGAACAACGTCTGTCCGCAACCCGCGCACTTGAACACACCGTCGCCCTTAAAATCATTGTAGGGGCCGGTAAAGGCACGCTCGGTGCCCTTCTCCCGCAGGATGTGAAACTGTTCGGGCGTTAAATCCTTACGCCATTCATCGTCGGACTTATTGATTTTTGTCATGAGCGCTCACTTCTGCAGGATGTCGGCCATCTCGCGCATTTGAATACGCGCACGCAGCAATGGAAAGCCGATAGCGCGCAAATGAGACGGCATCGTTAAGGCATCAGGATCGCCGTTGACCACGATCAGCGGGTCCATCCCCGCGCCCGTGCGCAACGACAACAACAACGCCGCCCAGGTCTCGCCGCCTTGTTTCTCTTTAATGATTTCGGCGAAATCCTCGCCGAGAGCATTGAGAATGATGTAGTAGCCGTAAAGCTTGCCTTTGGTGTTGTAGAAAATATCATCGGCTTCGAAATCGAAATAACCGCCGCCCTTCTGGGCGTGCGTGTCGAGCACGGCACTGGCCGATCCCAAGTCGGCGGCGACACGATCCAGAAACGCGATCAGATTATCCGCGCGCCGGTCGAAGGTCGATTTACCGGCAGCCACATCGCGATTGTAGGCCTCGAGAAACTTGACCGCTTCGTCGTATTGCGATTCCGCTTTGGGCTTGGGGATAATATTGCCCTGTCCCCAATACCAGGTCGTGCCGTCGTACTTCAGAAGGCCCACGGCCTTGTCCAGGTTACCGTCGATGGCGCTGGAGCCGCGCACGCGCCCCAGATAATCACCGAGTTCCAACGCGAACCGCGACACGGCATAGATCTCGCCCAGCTGAAAGTTCGGCGCATTGTCGAGCGCCGCGGCCGGATGCCAGAAAGGCGCGTTCGGCAGCCAATGATCAATCTCGCGCGATACCAAGGTGGTGACGATCGCAACCGCTTTGCTGCCGCCGGCGACATCGTGCTGCGGGGCGGGCTTCAAGTCCAAATTATCGTCGATGCTGTTATTAAGCAGCATGCCGAGCGGGTAATACACCACGAGCAGAATAAACAGGATCGCCAGGAGCCAGGGCGCATAGCCGCGCTCGGTGGTTTCCGCACCGGTCAGTTTGTCGTGCAAACCTTGCCAGGCCGCCGAAAGCCGCGCGCGAAGTTTCTGGATATATGCCGCCGGTGATTCAGCCATGAAGACGTACTCGAATAAGGATAAAGGGATGCGCTGCACGGCTTATACCACGCCGAGTCGCCAGCGGCACCTGTCTCATATGTGCAAACAAAACCATAGGTTTCAGATTTATGGTTGCTTAGCAGGTGGCGGCATGTGAGCAAGGCCTCATGCTGACACTTGGTCTTCCCGCGCTGACCTTAAGCATAGGCTGCGCTGTTGCTTATTCGGCTGCGGATTACTTCCGCAAGGCGATTCCCCTCAGCGCGTCGGCGCCGCTGGCGCTGTTTTACGCCTTCGTTTTGGAAACCCCTGTGCTGGCGGCGTGGCTCCTTGTGAGCGGCGATATACGCCTGACGGCCGATTATGTCTGGCCCGGGCTCGTGGCCGCGCTCATTGGTCTGGGCGCCAATATGTTTTTCATCATCGCCGTCCGGCGTTCGCCGCTCAGCTTGATGGTGCCGCTGTTAGCGCTCATTCCCGTGACCACCACGCTGCTCGGCGGCGCGGCCCTCGGCGAGTGGCCGAAACCGCTCCAAGGTGTGGGCATCGTCACGGTGGTTGTGGGGCTCTTCATTCTTTACATCCCGACAGACGGCGGCTTCCACCCTTTGCATGTGTGGCGTCACTTTCTACGCGAGCCGGGCGCGCGGCCCATGATCGGCGTTGTGACGCTGTGGTCGCTTAGCCCACCGGTGGATAAAGTGTGCGTCGCTGCGTCCTCGGTCGGCATGCACGGCCTGCTGCAACTGATGATCCTCTGGATCACACTGGGCGGCTGGCTCCTCTTTCGCGGCGGACCCCGGGCCTTGATCGCGCCCCGCGCCGCCTGGAAGCCGCTGATCGGCGGGGCTCTCGCCGCCGGCTTGGCATATGGCCTACAACTGGCGGCCTACAAAATAGCCCTCGTGGGCATTGTAGAATTATTCAAGCGCTCCATTGGCTTGGTCTCCGCCTTGATTTTCGGCCGGGCCTATTTCCAGGAAAAAATCACCGGCCCGAAAATCGCCGGGATCGCCGTCATGGCGGCGGGTTTGGCGATCGTTCTCGCCAACTAAATCAGCTTTTGTCGCCAAGGCCCTGCTGGTATCGCCGCAATAAGTCCTTGTATTGTTATGCCTGTGACGCTTCCGGGGAACGGTATCGAAAGAGGGGCGCAGATGGCAGACCAACAGGTGTCGGACAAACAGGCGGCGGAAGACGAAAAGGACGCCCCCCCCCTACGGTATGACATCCGCCTGCTCGGGCGCATCCTCGGCGATATCGTCCACGTTCAGTCCGGCGATGCGACCTTTGACGCGGTCGAGTCAATCCGCCGCTTAGGGATTCGCTTCCACCGCGATGCCGACAACACCGCCCGTATGGAGTTGCGGAAAATCATCGCGGGCATTGCGAACGATCAGGCCATCAGCATTGTCCGCGCCTTCGGTTACTTCTCGCACCTCGCCAACATCGCCGAAGACCAGCACCATATTCGCCGCACCCGTGCGCACGCCCTGCTCGGCGCTCCTGCGCGCGCCGGCACGATGGCCTATGCGTTGACGCGCGCCAAAGCCGAGGGCACGTCGCGCGATCAACTGCAGGCGTTTTTTACTTCGGCGCTCTGCGTCGCGGTCCTGACCGCGCACCCGACCGAAATTCGCCGCCGCAGCTCAATCGACCGCGAGATGGAAATCTCCCGGCTTCTGGACGAGCGCGACCGTATGCAGCTCACGCCGGAAGAACTTGAAACCAACCGCGAAGCTTTGCGCCGCGCCGTCCTGACGCTGTGGCAGACCAGCATTTTGCGCGACAGCCGTTTGCGGGTGATCGACGAGGCCTCCAACGGCCTCGCCTATTACGACCACACCTTCTTGCGCGAGTTGCCGCGCTTCTACGCCAACCTGGAAGACCAGATCGGCGTCATCGATCCCGCCTGGAAGGATATCGACGTTGCCTCCTTCCTGCAGATCGGCAGCTGGATCGGCGGCGACCGCGACGGCAATCCCTTCGTCACCGCCGATGTTCTGCGCCAAACCCTGCGCATGCAAAGCGAGTGCGCTTTGCGCTTCTATCTCGACGAGCTTCACACGCTCGGATCGGAACTGTCGCTCGACGGCCGCATCGTCAAAGTCTCTCCGGCGCTTCAAGCGCTGACAGATTCATCGCCCGATAAAGCATCGCAGCGCCAACACGAGCCTTACCGCCTCGCCATCAGCGGTCTTTATGCCCGCATGGCCGCGACCGCGCGCAATCTCATTGGTATAGAGCCGCCGCGCCCTGCCGCCGACGCCCCGATTTATCCCAACGCGCGCGCCTTCAGTGACGATCTCGATACGATCTATCACTCGCTTGAAAGCAACGGCGCCGCCGAACTCGCGCGTGGACGGCTGCGCATCTTGCGCCGGGCTGCGGACGTCTTCGGGTTCCACCTCGCCGCCGTCGACCTCAGGCAGAACTCCGACGTCCACGAACGCGTCATCCACGAGTTATGCAAAACCGCCGATGTGAATCCTGACTATCTGGCGCTCGACGAAGACGCCCGTGTCGCGCTGCTGCGCACCGAGATCGCCAGCCCGCGACCGCTGTCGTCGCCGCACATCGCCTATTCCGAGGAAAGCGTCAAAGAACTCGCGGTCGCGCGCACAGCGGCCGTGGGACGCGCCCATTACGGCACCGCCGCCGCGCCCCACTACATCATATCGAAAGCCGCCAGCGTCTCGGACCTGCTCGAAGTTCTCGTCTTACTGAAAGAAGTGGGGCTTCTGCATCCCCACGAAAATCGCTTGGACATGGACGTGATCCCACTGTTCGAGACCATCGATGACTTGCGCCGCAGCGCCGGCATCATGGAAACGCTTTTCGCGATGCCAGAATACCGCCGCTTCCTGAAATCGCGTGACGACGTCCAGGAAGTCATGCTCGGCTATTCCGACAGCAACAAGGACGGCGGCTACACAACCTCGACCTGGGAGCTCTACAAAACCGAAGTGGCGTTGATTGACGTCTTCAAGCGCCACGGCGTCAAAATGCGCCTATTTCACGGCCGCGGCGGCTCGGTCGGCCGGGGCGGTTCAAAGCTCCATCCGCATCACCGAACAAGGCGAAGTCATCGCCGCCAAATATTCCAACGCCGAAGTCGGGCGCCGTAATCTCGAAATCTTGGCCGCCGCGACATTGGAAGCCACGCTGCTTAAACACGCCGACACTCCACCGCCCGCGCAATACCTCGCGACCATGGATGAGGTATCGGTGGCAGCTTTCAATGCCTATCGCGGCTTAGTCTATGAGACGGAAGGCTTCGAAACCTTTTTCCGCGAGTCCACCGTCATCGGCGAAATTGCCAGCCTCAACATCGGCAGCCGCCCGTCTGCGCGCAAAAGCTCGGCGCGTATCGAGGATCTGCGCGCCATCCCCTGGGTGTTCAGCTGGGCGCAATGCCGCCTGATGCTGCCCGGCTGGTACGGCTTCGGCAGCGCCGTCAAAGCCTGGGTAGCCGCGCACCCCAAAGACGGCATGGAGACGCTGCGCGCTATGTACCGCGCATGGCCGTTCTTCACGACGATGCTCTCGAATATGGACATGGTGCTGGCAAAAAGCGACATCGGCATCGCCTGGCGCTATGCCGAACTGGTGGCCCGGGTGCCTTGCCTTTGATGTTCAGCATCACATCCTGGCTGCGCACAAACGCTTTGACGAACTTATCGGTACCGAACTTCTCGTACGCCTTCATGACGTTCTTGATGTCGACCGTCGTTAGCGGACGAAGCTGCTTGTCGCCCTCGGGCTCGGCGACCTGACGCTGGGCAATCTCGGCGTATTTCGCGACACGGTCGGCGGCCGAGCGGTAGTTGGCGACAAGGTCGTAACTTAAAACGAGGCGGCTCTGATCGATTGTGCCGAACGATCCTGGGAAATTCTTTTCGATGGTCCGCAGCATGTCGACCTTGAGGTCGCGCACCATGCCGACAAGAATGTTTTCGTTGATCTTCACCATGATGGCGAAGTCGAAGGGCGAAACGGCGTAGGTCGTCCCGCGATGCTTGCCGGCGATGGTAACGACACCCTCGCCGATCTGGTTGATCAATTCCTGCGTGCGCTTGGTTTCGGGCAACGCCGCGCTGGCGCTGATGATGATGAGATTGACGCCGCCCTCGGGCGCATGACGCCAGTGGCCCATATCCTGAACCAGCGCGCGTAAATCCTTGGGCTTATCGTGCGCTGCCCCAGCTTGGCTCGCGGCCGCGTGTGAAGCTGACATTCGCCTATCCTTAGCCGCCGGCTCTCAACCGAAAGAAGCATTTGCCGCCCCGTCTGCGCAACTTTGCACGACATAATCCGGGAGACCCTGGCCACCTGTATTAAAGCTAGCCCGTCAGCCACGCGAGGTCAATTAACGCCATGATATGCTTATATTTCTGTGGCATATTGATTGGCAGCCGCACCTCTGGACCCCGTACCGCGGGCTTTGGGGGAGATATCCGTGCTTGCTACCGTTACCTGCAAAAAGGGGAGGACAGCCATGGCCTTGGAAGATCTTGTCGGCGAAATGCAGAGCAAAGCCGATCAACTCAAAGAGTTGAACCACACCGTGCTTTTCGATCTCGGTGACGACGGCAAAATCCTGCTGGATGCGACCGGCGGCGACGTCAAAATCACGCTCAATCCCGAAGACGAGGATGCCGAAACCACACTCGCTTTGTCGGTCGCGAATATGGAAAAACTGATCGCCGGCGATCTGAACCCGATGGTCGCTTTCACGTTGGGCAAGCTGAAGGTCTTTGGTTCCAAGGGCATCGCGCTCAAGCTTTCAGGCCTTTTGGATAAATAGAGCCCCTATATAAGGACTCGGGGGCTGCGGTGTCGGGCTTTCTCAAGCCCTTGGATAGCCGCCTACGACCCTTTGACCCATCGTATTAGGCCGTTTCACATCGGTTTTATCGCGGCGCTGGTAGAGAAGTATTTGATTCGCTAGGATTCTTCCTCGACCGGGAGGCGGCTTGCCAGAATTATCCACAAGCCGCGGGTCGACTGAGGAGGAATATGGCGGCCGTCGACGCACATAATTCCGCGTGGAGCACCGATACAACCAGAACGGATTATCCGTGGCTGAAGAAGTATCCCAGTTTCGCACCGTGGAATATGCCGATTCCCGCAGCCCCCGCCGCACAGCTTTTGCACGATGCGGTCGCCAAGTTCCCCAACAATCCCTGCATGGAATTCCTCGGCAAGAAGTGGACCTATGCCGAGACCGCCAAGCTGGCTGCGCAAGCCGCGCAAGGTTTCCAGAAACTCGGTGTAACCAAAGGCACGCGCGTCGGCCTTCTGCTGCCGAACTCGCCTTATTATATCGCGGCCTTCTTCGGCATCCTGATGGCCGGCGGCACGGTCGTGAACATGAACCCGCTGTACGCCGCGCCCGAACTTGAAAACATGGTGAAGGACTCCGGTGCCGAGTTCCTCATCACCATGGACCTCAACGTCATGTATCCGAAGGCGCGCACGGTTCTAAACAACACCGGCCTGCGGAAATTGATTGTCTGCTCCATGGCCGAGGCGCTGCCTTTCGCGACCGCCGTGCTGTTCAACCTGTTCAAGCGCGGTGATGTCGCCGCCGTCGAGGAAGACGATCGTCAAATCTGGTGGGATGACCTCATCGACAACGACGGCACGCCCGAGCCGGTCGCCATCAACCCGACCGAGGACTTGGCCGTTCTGCAATATACCGGCGGCACGACCGGCGTTCCCAAAGCCGCCATGCTGACCCACGCCAACATCACGGCGAACGCGCGGCAGGTGTCGTCGTGGTTCAACAACCCCGACCGCGGCAACGAACGTTTCCTGGCCGCTCTGCCGTTCTTCCATGTCTTCGCGATGACCGTGATCCTACTGGTCGGCATGGAATACGGCGCCGAGATCATCATGATGCCGCGCTTCGATTTAAAAGACTGCCTGAAGGCTATCGACAAAAAGAGGCCGACGCTGTTTCCGGCGGTGCCGACGATTTACACCGCCATCAACAACACGCCCGATGTCGGCAAATACGACCTCACCTCCATCAAACTTTGCATCTCGGGCGGCGCGCCTTTGCCGGTCGAAGTCAAAAAGTCTTTCGAGGAGCGCACCAAATGCGTCGTCGTCGAAGGCTACGGCCTGTCCGAGACGTCGCCTGTTGCCTGCACCAATCCCACCGAAGGCGAGAATAAGCCTGGCTCGGTGGGTTTGCCGATGCCCGGCACAATCATCGAAATCCGCTCGCTGGAAGACGACCGCGTCCTCGGCATCGGCGAAAAAGGCGAGATCTGCGTGCGCGGCCCGCAAGTCATGAAGGGCTACTGGAATCGCCCGAAGGACACCGCCGACGTCATGAAGAACGGCGCGCTGCATACCGGCGACGTCGGCCACATCGATGACGACGGCTATGTCTTCATCGTCGACCGCATCAAGGACATGATCAACGCCTCGGGCTACAAGATTTATCCGCGCGTGCTGGAAGAAGCGCTCTACGAGCACCCGGCCGTCGAGGAAACCTCGGTCATCGGCATTCCAGATCCTGACCGCGGCGAAGCGCCCAAGGCTTTCATCAAGGTGCGCGCCGGCATGACGCTGACGGAAGACGAAATCCGCGCCTTCATGAAGACCAAAGTGTCGAAGATCGAACAGCCGGCACAATACGAATTCCGCGATCAGCTGCCGAAATCGCTGATCGGAAAACTATCGAAGAAAGAACTGAAGCAGGAGGAGGCCGCAGCTGAGAAAAAGACCAGCTGAGGTCGTCGCATACATTTTCGAGATACGTCACAAGGGGACCAGTCCATGAGCAACATCGTTATCGCGGGTTATGTCCGCTCTGCTTTCACTCTGGCCAATAAGGGCGCGCTGCGTAAGACGCGGCCCGACGACATGGCCGGCGCCGTCGTCCGAGGCTTGGTCGACAAAACCAAGGTTAATCCCGCCGACATCGAAGACCTCATCATGGGCTGCGCCTTCCCTGAAGCCGAACAGGGCTTCAACATCGCCCGCATCGCGGTTTTCCTCGCAGGCCTGCCGATCAGCATCGGCGGCGCCACGGTCAACCGCTTCTGCGGCTCCAGCATGCAAGCCATCCACCAGGCCGCGGGCGCCATCAAAATGGGCGCAGGCGAAGTGTTCATCTGCGCCGGGATTGAAAGCATGAGCCGCATTCCCATGGGCGGCTACAACCCGATGCCGAACCCAACGCTAATCAACGCCGGTCACAAAGCTTATGTCGGCATGGGCGAAACCGCTGAGAACCTCGCCGACCAATATAAAATCTCGCGCGCCGAACAGGACGCCTTCGCCGCCGAAAGCCAGAAGCGCGCCTCCGCTGCGCAAGCCACCGGCAAATTCAAGGCCGAGATCATCCCCGTCAAAGGCGACGGCGGCATGGTCGACACCGACGGCTGCATCCGCGCCGAGACAACCGCTGAAATCCTCGGCGGCCTCAAACCCGCTTTCAAAGAAACCGGCAGCGTCACCGCCGGCACCTCCTCGCCGCTGACCGACGGCGCATCCGCCGTGTTGGTCTGCACCGAAGAATACGCCAAGAAAAACGGCCTCACGCCGCTCGCGCGCATTCTCTCGATTGCCACCTCGGGCTGCGCGCCGGAAATCATGGGCATCGGCCCCGTCGGCGCGACCAACAAGGCCCTCGCCCGCGCCGGTCTGAAGATAAACCAGATCGACATCATCGAACTCAACGAAGCCTTCGCCGCGCAAAGCCTCGCGGTGATCAAGGATCTCGGCGCCGACGTTTCCAAGATCAATATCGACGGCGGCGCTATCGCCATCGGTCACCCGCTCGGCGCCACCGGCGCGCGCATCACCGGCAAGGCCGCAGCGCTTCTCCAGCGTGAAAAGAAAAAATACGCGCTCGCCACGCAATGCATCGGCGGCGGTCAAGGCATCGCCACAATCCTCGAAGCGATGTAAGGGGGGCCATCATATGGCCGAGATTAAAAAAGCCGCGGTGATTGGAGCCGGCGTCATGGGCGCCGGGATCGCCGCGCACATCACCAACGCCGGCATCCCCTGCGTACTGCTCGATATCGTTCCCAAGACCGGCGACAACCGCAATGCGATTGCCGAAGGTGCCGTCGCGAAGATGTTGAAGACCGATCCTGCGCCGTTCATGTCCAAGCGCAATGCCAACCTCATCACCACCGGCAACATCGAAGACAACCTCGATCTGCTCGCCGACTGCGACTGGATCGTCGAGGCCGTCATCGAGCGCCTCGATATCAAGCAAGACCTCTACAAAAAGGTCGATGCCAAACGCAAAAAAGGCACGATCATCTCCAGCAACACCTCGACCATCCCGCTGCATGAACTGATCTCGGGATTGCCAGAGAGCCTCGCGCAGGATTTTGTCATCACGCACTTCTTCAATCCGCCGCGCTATATGCGGCTTTTGGAAATCGTCACCGGTCCGAAGACCAAAAAAGAGCAGATCGCCACCATCCGCGAATTCTGCGACGTGAAACTCGGCAAGGGCGTTGTCCTCTGCAAAGACACACCCGGCTTCATCGGCAACCGCATCGGCATCTATTGGATGCAGAACGCGGTGATCGAAGCGTTGGCGCTTGGTCTGACGGTGGACGAAGCCGACGCCATCGGCTCCAAACCCTTCGGCATTCCTAAAACCGGCGTGTTCGGCCTACTCGATCTCATCGGCCTCGACCTGATGCCGCATCTCGCGAAATCGATGCTGTCGCTTCTGCCCAAGACCGACCCTTACGTCGACATCTCCGGCGAACCGCCGATCATCAGCACCATGCTCAAGAACGGCTGGATCGGCCGCAAGGGCGGCGGCGGCTTCTTCCGCCTGCGCAAAGACGGCGCGACCAAAATCAAAGAAAGCCTCAATCTCAAAACCGCCGAATACGGCCCCAGCACCGCGCCCGATTTGAAAAGCATGGGCGCGTCCAAGAAAGGCGGCCTTAAAGCGTTGGTCGAGTTTCCCGACAAGGGCGGCCAATACGCCTGGAAGGTTGCCAGCAAGGGCCTCACCTATGCCGCCGCGCTGGTACCTGAGATCGCCGACACTATCGTCGACGTCGACGAGGCCATGAAGGACGGCTACGGCTGGGGCTTAGGTCCCTTCGAAGTCATCGACACCATGGGTGCCAAGTGGTTCGCCGATAAACTCGCGGCTGAGAAAATGCCTGTGCCGCCGCTCCTGAAGCTCGCCGCCGACAAAGGCGGTTTCTACCGCACCGAAAACGGCAAGCTGCAATACCTCACCACCGCAGGCACCTACGCCGATGTCGTGCGCGGTACCGGCGTTCTGCTGCTGTCCGATGTCAAACGCGCGGGCAAACCCGTGATCAAGAATCCGTCCGCTAAAGTCTGGGACATCGGCGACGGCGTGCTGTGCTTGGAATTTACCTCGCGTGCCAACAGTCTCGATCCGATGACGATGGCCGCCTACAAAGACGTGCTGAAGCTCATCAAGAACGACAAGAAGTGGAAAGGCCTGGTTGTTCACAACGAGGGCCCCAACTTCTCGGTCGGCGCCAACATCGGCCTCGTGCTTTTTGCCGCCAACATCGCGGTCTGGTCCGAGCTGGAAAGCCAGATCGAAGAAGGCCAAAAGACTTATATGGCCCTCAAGCAAGCGCCGTTCCCCGTCGTCTCCGCGCCGATCGGCATGGCGCTCGGCGGCGGTTGCGAAATCCTGCTGCACTCCGACGCCATCCAAGCTTACGCCGAAACTTATACCGGCTTGGTTGAAGTCTGCGTCGGCGTGATCCCCGGATGGGGCGGCTGTAAGGAAATCCTGCTGCGCCTCAAGAACGATCCCAAGATGCCCAAAGGCCCGATCCCGGCCATCGCCAAAGCCTTCGAGCTTATCGGCACGGCCCAGGTCGCCAAGTCGGCAGCCGAAGCCAAGGAGATGGGAATCTTGCGCCCCACCGACAGCATCACCATGAACCGCAACCGCCTGCTGGCCGACGCCAAAGCCAAGGTTCTGGCACTCGCGGAAGGTTACGTGCCGCCCAAGGAGCAAAGCATCTCGCTCCCCGGCCCCAACGGCATCGCCGCGCTGAAGGTCGCGCTCGAAGGTCTCGTGCTCCAAGGCAAAGTCACCCCGCATGATCAGGTCGTATCAATGGCGCTCGCAAGAGTGCTGACAGGTGGCGACACCGACTTCACCGAAACCGTCACCGAGAAAGACATCCTCAAGCTCGAACGCGCAGCCTTCTTGGAACTTGCCAAGAACCCGGCCACGCTCGCGCGCATGGAAGTCATGCTCGACACCGGCAAACCCTTACGCAATTAAACGCGGCATTAGGAGACAGTCATGGCAGCCACTTATTCCGCCCCTCTGCGCGACATGAAATTCGTCTACCGCGAATTGTTTGACGGTGACGAACTGCAAAACCTCACCGGCTACGCCGACTTCTCGGCTGACGTGGTGGATGCGGTGCTTGAGGAAGCCGGCAAGATGGCCTCCGAAGTGCTGTTCCCCATCAACCGCTCCGGCGACGAAGAGGGCTGCACTTTTGAGAACGGCGTCGTCTGCACGCCGAAGGGTTTCAAGGAAGCCTACGACCAGTTCACCGCAGGCGGCTGGACCGGCCTCGGCACCGACCCGGAATACGGCGGTCAGGGTGCGCCGAAAGCCATTAACATGATGGTCGAGGAAATGATCTGCTCGGCCAACATGTCCTTCGGCATGTATCCCGGCCTCACCCACGGCGCATACAACGCGCTCAAGCTCTACGGCACCGACGAACAGAAGCAGATGTATCTGCCCAAGTTCACCGACGGCAGCTGGAGCGGCACCATGTGCCTGACCGAACCGCAGTGCGGCACCGACCTCGGGCTTGTCCGCACCAATGCCGAACCCCAGGCCGACGGCAGCTACAGCATCACCGGCACCAAGATTTTCATCTCCGCCGGCGAACACGACCTGACGCAGAATATTGTCCACTTGGTACTGGCCCGCATGCCCGATGCGCCGCCGGGCATCAAAGGCATCAGCCTGTTCATTTGCCCCAAGTTTCTGCCCAAAGCGGACGGCACGCCCGGCGCGCGCAATGGCGCAGCCTGCGGCGCCATCGAACACAAGATGGGCATCAAAGCCTCCGCCACCTGCGTCATTAACTTCGACAGCGCCCAAGGCTGGCTCGTCGGCGAGAAAAACAAAGGCATGCGCGGCATGTTCGCCATGATGAACACCGCCCGCCTCGGCGTCGGCGTTCAGGGCCTCGGCCTGTCGGAAGTTGCCTATCAGGGTGCATTGCTTTACGCGCGTGAACGTCTGCAAGGCCGCAGCCTCAAAGGGGCAAAGAGCCCCGAGAAGCCCGCGGACTCGCTCATCGTGCATCCCGACGTGCGCAAGAACCTCCTGACCATGAAGGCCCTCACCGAAGGCGTGCGCGCCCTCGTCATGTGGGTCGCCATCAGCCAGGACAAATCCGAGAAAGCCGCGACCGAAGCCGAGCGCACCCAACACGACGACCTCATCCAGTTCCTGACGCCCGTGGTCAAAGCCTTCGGCACCGACATCGGCTTCGACAATGCCAACCTCGGCGTGCAGATCTACGGCGGCCACGGCTACATCCGCGAACACGGCATGGAGCAATTCGTCCGCGACGCGCGCATCACGCAAATCTACGAAGGCACCAACGGCATTCAAGCTTTGGATCTCGTCGGCCGCAAGATGACCGCCCACTACGGCCGCTATATGCGCGGCTTCTTCCATCCGGTGCAGCAGTTCATCGAAGACAACGCCGCCGACCCGGCCATGGAAGAAATCGTCACAGAACTCGCCAAAGGCTTCGGACGCTTACAACAAGCTATTGGCCAGATCGCCCAAAAAGGCATGAGCAATCCCGACGAAGCCGGCGCCGGCGCATCAGATCTGCTCAAGCTCCTCAGCTACGTCTCGGTCGGCTACATGTGGGCGCGCATGGCCAAGCTTGCCATCGCAAAACAGAACGACGACCCCACGGGTTTCTACAAAGGCAAGATCAAGACCGCCAAGTTCTACATGCACAAGCTGATGCCGATCACCAGTTCGCTGCTGTCCTCTATCATGGCGGGCGGCGAGACCCTTATGGACATGGAAGACGAACTCTTCGATGCGGCGGTGGCGGCCTAAGCGCTTTATTAATATTCGCCGCCTAGATTTGCGGGATATCCCGCCTGTCTGCAAAGCGACGCACGCATGAACTCTCGCGGCCAAGCCGGGGCAAAACCCGCTGCGGACAGCGTTGCCAATCGCGTGCTCGCGCTTTTGCGCGATCGGCCTTAACGCGCAGGAATTCACCTTCCGCGAATTCTTCCTGCAAGCCATGGTCACGGCCAGCCTGCACGACCGCTTCCATGTTCCTGTGGGCGGCACTGTCATCCTCGTGCTGTCTAATCCGCGCGACGTGTTCCTCGCCGAAGCCGCCGCCCTTCTGACCGGGCGCGTGCCGATCGTCTCGGCCCATCCTTCGGCAAAGTTATCGCTCAACGATTTCGGTCGCACGCTTCTGCCGCTGATCGAGAATGCCGCGCCGTCGCTGATCGTCGGCGACCCTTCATATTGTTCTTATCTCAGCTCGGCCATTGGACGCCGCGTCGCCAGCTTCGACGACATCGACGCCCCCGGCACACTCCCAAGTGTTGTGACGACCGACAACCCGACCTTCTTTATCCAATATAGTTCCGGCACAACCGGCACAAAAAAGGGCGTGGCGATCTCGCAGGAACAACTTTTGTGGCAGGTGGATGCCTACGCACGCGAGATCGGTCTTGGGCCAAACGACCACATCGTCAGCTGGCTTCCCTACTATCACGACATGGGATTACTGACGTCGCTACTCACGCCGCTTCTCACCGGCACGCCCATCACCGTCATGTCGCCGTTCGATTGGGTCAAAAACCCGCTCATGCTGCTGAAAGCCATCACGCGCTTCTTCCTCACAACCAACAAATCCGCGGTTAAGAAAATCATATGGGGCGCTGATCCCATCCAGTTCTCGCCCACACTGCCCATCGACATCAGATTCCAAAAATCTCCCAGCCTGTTTTCCTTGCTGGACGACAACGATCGCGAAGGCCGCTTAGGCCTTGCTCTCGAAACCGGCGAAGACGGCGAGCGGCATACCAACACCATGCGCGTGCGCTACAGTGCATGGGACATTGAACGGGCCTTCGATCCCAAAAGCGGCGACGTCATCAGACTCTTCCGCCAGCGGGTCGATGATATGAAAACGCTATCCTACAACGAAGCCAATATCACCGCCGTCTGGCCGCAGCAGTTTCTGGCCGCGAAAGACATTACGCACCTGCATCAACGCCGGCTGCATTATCTCGATAAATTTATGACGCTCACCCAGCAGGCCGGTTGCGAACTCATGATCTATACCAACCCCCTGCACCCCGCGATGATTACGCGCCTGCGGGAGCAAACACCCTATCTGGAAACGCAGGCGCTTTTGGTCGATCACCTGCGGAAAGCCAGCCAATCCGGCGTGTCGGTTCAGGCCTTCACCACACCAGCGGATTTTGGCGGCGTTGATGCAGACTATTTCGACGGCGTTCATATGGGCCGCACAAACGGCGCAAGACTGTTAGACTACGTCATCAAACAAAGCACATAGGCAGCGGTCATGAACCTCATCTTCCGCCTTATCTGGATGCTGATTGCCGCCCGCTTCGGCGCGAAGCGCGGCGTGATGGAGGAAAGCTCCCTCACCTACCGCTGCTGGCCGTGGGATTTGGACATGAACATGCACATGACCAACAGCCGCTACTACAGCTTCATGGACTTAAGCCGCATCGATTTCGCGATAAGAACGGGAGCCTGGGTGCGCTTGCGGGCACAAGGGTTCTATCCCGTCCTCGGCTCATCCACCGTGCGTTTCCGCCGCCCCGTTGCGCCGTTTCAGAAGTTCCGCGTCACGACGCGCATCGTGTCCTGGGATGATCGCTGGATTTACTTTAGTCACAACATCATCATCGGCAACAACGAGCCCGCCACCCTCGGTATTATGAAGGGCATTTTTATTAACAAGAATGGCCGCATCCCGATGGAACAGCTCATGAGCATCATGGGCTACACGGCGCCGCGGCCGGATTTCACAGCCGCCTTGCAGAAGAAAGACGAGCTGGACGCGCTTTTGAAGGCTTAGTTCTTCAGCCGGTATCCGGTCTTGAAGATCCATGCCACGACAGTGAGACACGCAAAAAAGAAGACCAGCGTCGTGCTCAAACTCAAAATAACCGCCACATCCGACGCGCCGAAGAAGGCCCAGCGGAATCCGCTGATCAAATAAACCACCGGATTGAACAGCGCGACCGTCCGCCAGCCCGCGGGCAACATATCGATCGAGTAAAATGCCCCGCCCAAAAACGTCATCGGCGTCACGACCAGCATCGGCACCACGTTCAGCTGCTCGAAGCCGTCAGCCCAGATGCCGAGGATGAAGCCGAACAGGCTGAACGTCACCGATATCAAAATCAGGAACCCCAACATCAGCACGGGGTGCAATATGTGAATCGGCACAAACAGCGAGGCCGTCCCAAGAATAACCAGCCCCAGCACAACCGACTTTGTCGCCGCCGCACCGACATAAGCCAGCACCGCTTCGCCGTAGGAGATCGGCGCCGATAACAGTTCATAGATCGTGCCGGTGAACTTCGGGAAATAAATACCGAACGAGCCGTTGAAAATGCTCTCGGTAAACAGCGCCATCATGATCAACCCGGGCACGATGAAGGCGGCATAGGGCACGCCGTTAACATCGCTCATGCGCGATCCGATGGCCGACCCGAACACCACGAAATACAGCGACGTTGTAATCACCGGCGTCACCAGGCTTTGCCAAATCGTGCGCGTAAACCGCGCCATTTCGAAGCAGTAGATCGCCCAAATCCCGCGTGCATTGAAGCTCATGGCTGCGCTCCCGGCTGGCTGTCGCTATGGACCAAACTCACAAAAATATCCTCGAGCGAACTTTGGCTGGTCTTGAGATCCTTGAAACCGATGCCGAGCTCACTCATGCGCTTCAACAACGCGGGAATGCCCGTCTCTTCGGTATGCGCATCGAACGTATACAGCAATTCGTGGCCGTCCGATTTCAGCGCCACGTTCCAATCGCTCAAGCCAGCAGGCACAACCGTCATCGGCTCCTGCAGTTGCAGCGACAGTTCTTTCTTGCCGAGCTTTTGCATCAGCGCGGTCTTTTCCTCCACCACAATCAACTCGCCCTTGGTGATAACGCCGATCCGGTCGGCCATTTCCTCGGCTTCATCGATGTAGTGCGTCGTCAGGATGATTGTCACACCTTGGGCGCGCAACGTCCGCACCATGGCCCACATATCGCGGCGCAATTCCACGTCCACGCCTGCGGTCGGCTCGTCGAGAAACAGGATCTCCGGCTCGTGCGCCAGCGCCTTGGCGATCAACACCCGGCGCTTCATGCCGCCCGAGAGTGTCGTTATTTTAGAATGGCGCTTGTCCCACAGCGACAGATCGCGCAACACCTTCTCGATATGGGCGGGATTGGCGGGCTTGCCGAACAGTCCGCGGCTGAACGTCACCGTCGCCAAAACCGTCTCGAAGGACGCCGTGGTCAGCTCCTGCGGCACCAGCCCGATTTTGCTGCGCGTGATGCGATAGTCTTTCAGGATGTCATGACCATCGACCGTCACAGTCCCGCCCGACGGTGTGACCAGACCGCACACGATGCTGATCATCGTCGTCTTGCCCGCACCGTTCGGCCCCAGCAGCGCGAAAATCTCGCCCTTTTTGATATCCAGGCTCACCGGCTTTAAGGCCTGCAATCCTGATTTGTAGATTTTAGTAAGATTGGAAATCGAAATGATCGCAGACATGAGACGAACCCCCCGGGAAGCGCCCGAAGCTACCGGAACGCCAAGCGCGATTATACAGCAATAATACCAAACACATTCAATCACTTATCCGCGATCTACCATTAACGAATTGGCAGCACCTTTTTGCGATTTTACCCTCTGAAGCCACGCGCGCTCAGCATCGGACCCGCTATGAATTTCAGAGACATCAACGCGCTTGTCACGCAGCGGCAAACCGAGATCAGGGACGCCGCGGCTTACGCCAAAGACACCGTGTACGGCACCGTTGCACCGCTCTGGAAGGACATGTTTGCCCAGCGCGCCAATTTTTTGAGCGCGGAACAATTTCATACGTTTCGCCATCCCTCATCGGAAGCCATTGTAGGTGTGGGCGCGCAGAAAGAGCAGGACGAGATGTCCGCCCTTGAGGAGCAGTCCTTCAGCAGCGTTGCCGACGCGCACAACATTCCGGACGACGTGATTGCAAAAATAACCGAACCTGCCATCGGCGCACCTCCGGTTCATCCCTATCGCGGCAATCTGTTCAGTTCGGTATTTCTCCACAATATTCCCCCGGTATGGCGCGTCGTCCAGGCGGCGAAGCAATTCGGCCCAGTTGGGCGCCCCTTGCGGATCTGCGAAACCGGCGCGGGCTTTGGCGGCGGCGCATCCATCCTCCATCAATTGCTCGATGTCGAAAGCTATACCGTCATCGATTTGCCCGAGAACTTATATCTATCTTCTCTCTTTCTCCCGATCGCCCTTGGGCGCACGCACTGCATGATCGACCCGCGCAAACCGGAAAGCCTCGCGTGCGGCGCACAACTCAATTTCACGCTGGCGAGTTTCACCGACGACCTCACCGCCCCGCCTTTCGATCTGATATGGAACCGCGCCAGCATGGGCGAAATGCCGCGCGCCACCGCCGCCGCATACGTGGCATGGATCAAGACGCACCCCCGACGGCATCTTCTTCTTCGCCAACCGCTTCAACGTACCCAGAACCGGCGGCGCCGATCGGCTCAGCGACTACGGCCTACAGCACTTCGATATTCGCGCGATTACGCCGATGGAGCGTATGCAACGACCCGCCAATCAAATTCATACCGAGATTGTTGCTACTACACCATCAGGCGCGCCGCGCATGCGCCCCGCTTATTTAGATATTATCGGCGATCTCATTGCCTGCGGTTTCGATCCCCAGATCACGAAATTGCGGGCGGCCGTGATCAGCGACACCATCCCCGCCGACATAGACCCCCCTGTTCAATGTCCTGAGTAAAATCCTGCGGCCCTCGCCGCTTCAGGAAAAATATGGTGTTTTGCAAAGCGCGGAGGCCCAGGCGTTGAGCGGCATCAGAGAGGTTCTTTTAGCAATCGTCGAGTTGCTCGGTGGTGTCGAAGAACGGGCCGCCGCGCGCAAGGCCGCCGTTTTTGCCCTCGACCTTGGCTTCAAGCTGGAACTGCGGCTGCCACGGCGCATTTTATATTGCGACGCAATAGCGTTACGCGCACGGTTGGAATCACTACATATAGAGTAAGGAAAGCGCACCCAGAGGTTCTGTTCAGCTAACCGCCAGATCCTCTCCGGCTATGGCGCGGTTCAGCAGCGCCACGCTTTCCTTCAAACCATAGAGCGCGATGAACGAGCCCATGCGCGGGCCTTGGTGCTGGCCCAGCAGAACTTGGTACAGAGCCTGAAACCAATCGCGCAGCGACGGGAACACGCTCGGATATTTCTTGCCGATCTCGAACACCGCGGTCTGCAGATTTTCCGGCGTCGGCTCGCCCGTAAAGCTTACCAACAGATCCCGCAGATCGACGAACGCGGGCATCTGTTCAGGCGTGGCTTTTTTATACACCTTCGCCGGCTTCACGAAGTCTTGGTAATAGGCCAGTGCATGCTTGACCAAACGATCGAGCAGCGGTGCGCTGGTCGGGCTGGCCTCGGGCTTGTAACGCGAGATGAACTGCCACAGCACCGCCGGGTTCTCGGTGTTACAAACACCGGCGAGATTTAAAAGAATCCCGAAGGTAATGTGAAACTCCGCCACCGGCGGCTTACCGTGATGGATATGCCAGACCGGATTGTTGAGCTTGGCGTCGTCCGTTTCAGCAGGAAACTTGCCGAGGAAATCGAGGTACTCATCCACCGCCTTGGGAATCACATCGAAGAACAGCCGCTTCGCCGTCTTCGGCTTTTGGAACATATAAAGCGACAGGCTTTCCGGCGGTGCATACTTCAGCCAATCCTCGACCGATAGCCCATTACCCTTCGACTTCGAGATTTTCTGGCCTTCTTCGTCCAGGAACAACTCGTAGGTCAGATTTGTTGGCGGCGTACCGCCAAGAATACGGCACACGCGGCCCGACAGCTTTACCGAGTCGATCAGATCCTTGCCGGACATCTCATAGTCGACGTCGAGCGCGTACCAGCGCATCGCCCAGTCGACCTTCCATTGTAATTTACAATGACCGCCGGTGACCGGAACCGTCACATCCTTGCCGTCATCGTCCTTATACGTGACAGTGCCCGCCGCAACGTCGCGCGCGATAATCGGCACCTGCAACACCACACCCGTCTTGGCGCAGACGGGCAGGAACGGCGAATAGGTCGCGCGGCGCTCAGGCCCCAGCGTCGGCAAAATAACATCGATCACTTCGTCGTACTTTTCCAGCACGCGGCGCAGCGCCGTATCGAATTCACCCGCCTTATACGTCGTCGTCGCGCTTTTGAATTCGTAATCAAAGCCGAAGGAATCCAAAAACGCGCGCAGCCGCGCATTGTTATGGTGCCCGAAGCTCTCGTGCGTGCCGAACGGATCGGGAATGTTGGTCAGCGGCTTACCGAGATGCGGCGCGATGATGTCTTTATTGGGAACGTTGTCGGGCACCTTGCGCAGGCCGTCCATGTCGTCGGAGAACGCAAACAGCTTGGTCGGCACGCCCGGGTTCAAGGCTTCGAAAGCGCGCCGCACCATGGTGGTGCGCACCACTTCGCCGAAGGTGCCGATATGCGGAAGACCGGACGGACCATAGCCCGTTTCAAACAGCACATAGCCTTTGGCCGGCACTTTCGCTTTCAGCCGCTCGTCCCAAAGCGCCTTTGCCTCGGCGAAGGGCCATGCGTTGCTGTTGCGTGCGAGTGAGAAAATGTCGGTCATATAAGGTCTATCTGAATAGGGCGGAGGGACGCGGCAAGCTAGGAGTGTGGCCCCGACAGGTCAAGCAAAGAGGTCACGTCCGAAGGCGGCAACTTGCGGGTGAGCGGGCCTTTCTTGCGTCCGGCAGCGCAGCCGGATACAGGTCTCCTCAATGTCCGATCAAGTGACACCGACCTCTTCCGTTCCGCGGCCACCCGCCGCCCGCCGCATCCTCTTGCCCGATGTGCCCGTCGTCGTGGCCGATTGGACCATGGCGGCAGAGCTCGATACCGGCGGCGAGATTTCTCTGAAACCGGCAAAATCCATCGGCCAGCGCATCGCCGCAGCACGGCCGATTGTCTGCCACCGCCCGGCGACCGCCGCGCGTCTGCGCGTCGAGCGTTTTCCGGCTTACGACGCGCTGGAGCTCTTCGCCTTCGTGCGCCCGGCCACCTTCTGCCTGCCGACCGTCGCCGGACTTGCCGAGGCGCTGGGGCTTGTCGCCCCCACCACACTCGAAGACCGTCCGTTGACATTGCTCGAAGCGGTCAAAACCCTGCTGAATGAACTCGCGCGCCTGCACGATCTCGAAGCCAAACCCTTGGCCGAAATCGCGGGCGCCATGGCGCGCGGCGGCTGGCCGTGGGGGGCGAGTGTACTCGCGGCCCTCAGCGGCGATCCCAACGCCGCCAAAGGTTTCGGCCCCGCCGCCGGTTTGCGTGTGTGGATACGCCTGCCCGAGTGGCAAGAGCGCCCGCCGCCCGCACCGCCCGGCAGCCAACCCATCGCAGCCGAAGACGTCGAGGACCGTCTCACACGTCTCTTGGGTGCGGGCGCGGAAACGCGCGAGGTTCAGCGCAGCTATGCCCGCAGCGTCACCGCCGCCTTTCAGCCGCGCCCCGCGCCGGATCAGCCGTTATTGGTACTCGCCGAAGCCGGCACCGGCACCGGCAAAACTTTGGGATACGTCGCGCCCGCGAGTGTCTGGGCGCAACGCAACGAAGGCGCTGTGTGGCTCTCGACCTTCACACGCAATCTTCAGCGCCAGTTGGATCAGGAGCTTGACCGCCTCTATCCCGACCCCGACGAAAAGAAACGCAAGGTCGTCATCCGCAAGGGCCGCGAGAATTATCTCTGCCTTCTAAACTACGAAGACGCCGTCAATCGTTTGCAAACCCAACCCGCCGATGCCATTGCCCTCGGTCTGCTCGCGCGTTGGGCCGGAGCCACGCGTAACGGCGACATGATCGGCGGCGATCTTCCCGGCTGGCTGCCGGAAATTCTCGGCCGCGAGAAAACCCTCAGCCTCGCCGACCGGCGCGGCGAATGCATTTACGCCGCCTGTCCGCATTATCAAAAGTGCTTTATTGAACGCACTGTCAGACGCGCCCGCCACGCCGAGATCGTCGTCGCCAATCACGCGCTGGTGATGGTGCAGGCAGCCCTCGGCGGCATCGACGACGCCGTGCGCCCCACCCGCTACGTCTTCGATGAAGGCCACCATATTTTCGAGGCAGCGGATTCCGCGTTCTCCGCGCACCTCAGCGGGCTCGAAGCCGCCGACCTGCGACGTTGGCTCTTAGGCGCCGAAGGCAACGCCGTCCGCACCCGCGCGCGCGGCCTGAAAAAACGCACCGAGGATCTGATAGCCGCCGGTACGGCTGATGGCGCGCAAATCGATGGCGGCCTGGCGATTTCGCTCGACGAAACGCTGCATGGCGCCCGCACGCTCCCCGCCCAAGGCTGGCGCAATCGCATCAAGGACGGTGTGCCGCACGGACCGACCGAAGTGTTTCTCAGCCTCGTCCGCCAGCAAGTTCTCGCGCGCACCGATTCATCCTCGCCTTACTCACTCGAAGCCGAAACCACGCCCGCCATCGACGGCCTCGCGGAAGCGGCGAAAGAACTCGACACCGCGCTCACACGTCTCGAACAACCGCTGCGCCGCCTTATGGCCGGTTTCACGCGCAAGCTCGACACCGACGCCGCCGAACTCGATACCGCCACACGCATCCGCATCGAAGGCCTCATCCGCACGCTCGAGCGGCGCGGCGTGATTCCCATCGCCGCGTGGCGCGCGATGCTGGCCTCGCTCAGCGCCGCAACGCCGCAGGAATTCGTCGACTGGTTCAGCGTCGAGCGTATGGACGGCATGGATATGGATGTCGGCCTGTTCCGCCACTGGGTCGATCCCACCCTGCCCTTTGCCCGCGCCTTGGCCGATCACACCCACGGCATGGTCGTCACGTCCGCCACGCTTTTAAATGGCGAAGCCGACCAAGCCGCCGATTGGAGCAACGCCGAGCAACGCGTCGGCGCGCTGCATTTGGCGCCGCCGGTTGAACGCACGTCGCTGATCTCGCCGTTTAATTATATCGACCGCACCAAAGTCATCGTCGTCACCGATGTGCGCAAAGACGATCTCACCCAAGTCGCCGCGGCCTACCGCGAACTCTTCATCGCCGCCAACGGCGGCGCGCTCGGTTTGTTCACCGCCATCGCCCGCCTGCGCGAAGTCCACCGCCAAATCGTGGGCGCACTCGACGAAGCTGGATTGCCGCTTTACGCCCAGCACGTCGACGCCATGGATATCTCGACACTGGTGGATATTTTCCGCGCCGAAGAAGACGCCTGTTTGCTGGGAACCGACGCCGTGCGCGAAGGCGTCGATGTTCCGGGCCGCTCGTTGCGCTTGGTGGTCTTCGACCGCGTCCCCTGGCCCCGCCCCGACATTCTCCACAAAGCCCGCCGCACCGCCTTCGGCAAAAAAGGCTACGACGACGCCGTCACACGCCTGCGCCTCAAACAATCCTTCGGCCGCCTCATCCGCCGCGCCACCGATCGCGGCGTGTTCGTACTGCTGGACCCCATGATGCCCTCACGCCTCAAAACGGCGTTTCCACCGGACGTGCCGTACTTACGTGTGGGATTAAAGGAAGCGGTAGAACAAGTGCGGGCGTTCTTAAAGAACGACTAATCCGCCGCAGCATCCACCAGGTTCACCACCACCGGACTTTCGCCAACCGGCACAGTGCGCCGGGTGATTTCCGCACGGCCCTCGCGGCTGATGCACTGACCCTTGGCCGCAGGCGGCAGCTTCAAGTCCGCCAAATCTTTGCGCGGCACGCGCACCGGGGTTACCGGACGCGCCATGCCCCAGCTCGTCTCGCGCTCTTTGTCGATGAAGATCAGCATCCAATAGGCGTCGAGGTGCAACCAGTGAAGCTCTTCGAAATCCTTATATTCAAAGCCGAGGATTTGAGTCAGTTCGTCCAGCGAGACACCCGACGTCACCGCGCACACCTTTACCCAAGGCCAGGGCGTCATCGGCGTCAGATCGATGCCGTCGACCCCGCCCATGAAGGCGTAACGCAGATTTTTCTGTACCACCATTTCCTTCTGCGACGCCGGTCCACCGGTGCGCGTATAGAGCGTGTACATCGTCACCGGCGCCAGCGAGAACACCGCCAACAGCAGCAACACTTTCATAAAAGACGACGAGGGCTTGAGGTTCATGCCCCCTTATAGCGGGGGTACCGCCAAATAAGAAGAGCCGCACCCGTCGGTGCGGCTCTTAGTATTCGTATCGGGTACCCGGCGGCAGGCTTAAAAGCCCGCCGCCGGTCGCCGGTTCTTAGAAGTTTACGCTGACTTCGGCGCCGAACGTGCGCGGGGCGTTGAAGTTGCCGTACTCGCCCAACGTCGCGCGGTTAGCCGGGTCACGGCGGTAAACGTGAGCTTCGTTCAGCAGGTTACGCGACCACAGCGAGAAAGCCACCGTCGCGCCACGACCCACGTCGATGTCGGTCAGGGCCAGACGGCCGTTCATGTTGAACGACGAGAACGGCCTGCTTTTGAGAAGCGACCTTCATGTGTTGTTCGACATGAACCTGATCGCCATCAATCCCTTCCGCCTGGTGACGGCGATTCATCCCAAGCTTGCGGGCAGCGAATATCAGCAGTTCGACGGACAGCCACTTCTCATTGGGGCGGGCCGCGGCCCCAACAAGCGCGCGCTCATGGTGCGCTGGGCACATTACACCGCTGCTCTCGACAGCGGCGACCTTATCGCCCCCGCGCCGCCGCACATGCCAAGCCCTAAAGTAGCGAGGCGCTAACAAAAAGGGCCGCATCTTGCGATGCGGCCCTTCTGTATTTGATCGGCTAACGGTTGGGACTTTTTTAGAAGTCCATACCGCCCATGCCGCCCATGCCGCCGCCGCCCGGAGGACCCATCGGGCCGTCGGACTTCGAGGGCAGTTCGGCGATCATGGCTTCCGTGGTCACGAGCAGACCGGCGACCGAAGCCGCGTCCTGCAGAGCCACACGCACCACTTTCGTCGGATCGATAATGCCGGCCTTCACCATGTCGACATACTTGCCGCTCTGGGCATCGAAGCCGAAGGTGACGGAAGGGTTCTCGGAGACTTTGCCCGCGATCACGGCGCCGTCTTCACCGGCGTTTTCCGCGATCTGGCGCAACGGCACCTGCAACGCACGACGCACGATTTCGATGCCGACTTTCTGGTCATCGTTACCGGCTTCGAGCTTCACGAGCACCTTGGACGCGCGCAGGAGGGCGACGCCGCCGCCCGGTACGATGCCTTCTTCCACCGCAGCGCGGGTGGCGTGAAGAGCGTCGTCAACGCGGTCTTTCTTTTCTTTCACTTCAATTTCGGTCGCGCCGCCGACCTTGATCACCGCAACGCCGCCGGCGAGCTTCGCCAGACGTTCTTGCAGTTTTTCTTTGTCGTAGTCGGACGAGGTTTCTTCGACCTGCGCGCGGAGCTGTTCGCAACGCGCATTGATGTCGGCCTTTTTGCCGGCGCCGTCGATGATGGTGGTGTTGTCCTTGTCGATGGTCACGAGCTTCGCCGTGCCCAGCATCTGCAGGGTAACGGTTTCGAGCTTGATGCCCAGGTCTTCGGAGATAACGTCGCCCGCGGTCAGGGTGGCGATGTCTTCCAGCATGGCTTTACGGCGATCGCCGAAGCCAGGCGCCTTCACGGCCGCGACCTTGAGGCCGCCGCGCAGCTTGTTGACGACGAGGGTGGCGAGCGCCTGGCCTTCGATGTCTTCCGCGATGATCAAGAGCGGACGGCTGCTTTGTACAACCGCTTCCAGGATCGGCAGCAAGGGCTGCAGGTCCGAGAGCTTCTTTTCGTGGATCAGGATGTACGGGTTCTGGAGTTCGACCGTCATCTTTTCCGCATTGGTGATGAAGTACGGCGAGAGATAGCCGCGATCGAACTGCATGCCTTCAACGACGTCGAGTTCGGTGTCGAGGCCCTTGGCTTCTTCAACCGTGATGACGCCTTCTTTGCCGACCTTATCCATGGCTTTGGCAATGATGTCGCCGATTTCGCGTTCGCCGTTGGCCGAGATGGTGCCGACTTGCGCGATTTCTTCGTTCGTCTTTACCTTCTTGCTCATTTTCACGAGCTCGGCGGAGACGGCTTCGACGGCTTTATCGATGCCGCGCTTCAAATCCATCGGGTTCATGCCGGCCGCGACCGACTTCAAACCTTCGCGTACGATGGCCTGCGCCAGAACGGTGGCGGTGGTGGTGCCGTCGCCGGCCAGGTCGTTGGTCTTGTTGGCAACTTCCTTCACCATCTGCGCGCCCATGTTCTCGAACTTGTCTTTCAGTTCGATTTCTTTGGCGACAGTGACACCGTCCTTGGTGATGCGCGGAGCGCCGAACGACTTTTCGATCACGACGTTACGGCCCTTAGGACCGAGCGTGACTTTCACGGCGTTGGCGAGGATGTCGACGCCGCGCAGCATGCGGTCGCGTGCGTCGGCTGAGAATTTTACGTCTTTAGAAGCCATGATGAATGTTTCCTTATGGCCGAATGTTTCTACGAATAACCGGGCTTACGGCTTACGACTCAATGATGCCCAGGATGTCGGATTCCTTCATGATCAACAGGTCTTCCCCGTCGACCTTCACTTCCGTGCCGGACCATTTGCCGAAGAGGATCTTGTCGCCCTTCTTCACGTCCAACGGATGCTGTTTGCCGTCTTCGCCGCGAACGCCCGCGCCGGCGGCAATGACTTTGCCTTCCATGGGCTTTTCCTGAGCGGTGTCGGGAATGATGATGCCGCCCTTGGTTTTGGTGTCGGATTCAACACGTTTCACCAGAACCCGGTCGTGTAGTGGTCGAAATTTCATTTTCGAACCCTCCTTCTTATGTGATTGATCCAGAATAGGTTTATTCCCCCCAGGGGCACCGACGCACAGAAGGCGTTAGCACTCTCCCCGGATGAGTGCCACGTAGGTAGTGCCTCCCCCTAGGGGAGTCAAGGACAGCAGCGTGAAAAAGCTGAGGTATACCGGGCTTATTAAGCCCGATCAGGCCCCATCAGCGGGTGGGCGTGCTTCTTGTCCCGGTACACGAAATAGAGGTTCCGGCTGTAGATCAGCAGCCCCCCGGCCTGGGAGATGATGAACACCGGCTCCTCGATATAGATCGCGTAAAAGAAGGTCAGCACGCAGCCCACCAGGCTGAGGTACCAGAACGCCACCGGGATCACGCTTTTGCCCAGCCGCTCGCTGGCGATCCACTGCACGAAAAAGCGCGACCCGAAAATCACCTGCCCGGCCAACCCGACGAGCTTGATCAGGTTGAGTGAAGCGAACCAGGCGACGAACCACGTCATGGGATGTCCTTATTGAGGAAGAGTGCGCAGGGTCACAATCACCAGCGCGGCAATGTGTTCCGGCGCATGAGCCAAAAAATGCCGAGGAGATCGATCAAGCCAATCGCGCCGCGCTGCAGGATACCGTATTTCGAAATCCCGCGCGTGCGCGGACGGTGGTTCACCGGCACCGACACAGCACGCCCGCCCGCGCGGATCACCAGCGCCGGCATGAAGCGATGCAGCGCGTTGAAGCGCGGCAGTTCCAGAAACAAATCGCGCCGAATGAGTTTGATGCCGCAGCCTGAGTCTTGCGTGTGGTCTTGCAACAGCGCCCCGCGAATACCGTTGGCGATTTTAGAGGCCAGCAGCCGCATCACATCGTCCTGGCGTTTCGCCCGCCGCCCGATGAACAACACGCGTGCCGCCGCTTCGCCCAGCTCATTACGTTTCGCCAGCAGCTTCGGCAGATCGGCCGGATCGTTCTGCCCATCGCCGTCCAGTGTTGCGATCCACACCCCGCGCGCTTCGCTCACACCCGTAATCGTCGCCTGACTTTGCCCGCACGACGCGGCATGACGGATCGCGCGCACGTTTGCATCCGACGAAACCAATCCATGCAGCTCCGCCGCCGTCGCATCGCTGGAGCCGTCATCAACAAAAATGATTTCATACGAAAACTGGCCCGCCAGCGCCGCGTTTATCTCGGCCGCCAACGGCGCAACATTCCCCGCCTCGTTCTTCACAGGCACGACAACGGAAAGCTCAAGGGTTTCAGCGCTCATATTGCCGTCATACACGGCTCGCCGAAGTAAGGCAAAGCCCGTCCGGCCACCTCCACTGTCGTCCTCGGACTTGTTCCGAGGACCCAGGGTTTCAAGGCTGGATACATGCGGCAAAAACCGAAGAAGTTACGAGCATCGTGCCCGGCAACCCTGGACCCTCGGGACAAGCCCGAGGGTGACCATTGTATGTATCGCTCGGCCTGTGAATTCTGGGACCAAGCGCACCCCCACGCTTGACCCGAAATTCCAAAATTCTACGCAGGAAGGTGATCGTTCCCTTCACCCCATCCCAGCGAGGCTCCCATGTCCACCCTCTTCCGCAATTCAAGTCCCGGCGCTCTCACCCGCGAACAAGCCCTCGCCCGCGAAAAGCAGCGCGCTGTCGAACACCGCCGCCAAATCCGCATGGCGCAAGAGCTGGCCGCCCAAGGCCGCGGCGACGACACCGAAGTCGCCCACCTCACGCGCGGCGAACTGGTGGTACCCAAGGAACTCCAAAACCCCGAAGTCCTCGCCGCCCTCACCCTCGCCGCCGCCGCACACAATATTCCGCTCGAGATGCTCAGCATCGGCAACGCCCAGAACCGCATCAACCCCAACACCGGCGCACCGGAGTTTGGGATTTTCGGCGGCATCGGCGACTGGTTCTCGCGGAACTTTGGTGTGGGAACGGCGAATGCGACAGAGCAGTCACCGTCGCCTTCCGCAGGAGTCGTCGGAGTGCCTACTCAAGAACCGATAGATGGAATCACCGTCCTCGGCAGCCTTATTACCGACGACCCAAGCACCAACCAAATAATAGGAGGTCTGCATCCCTCTGTTCGCTACGACGCCACCAAATTCATCAACGATGTAAAGGACCAGACTGGGCAACAACTGCGCGTTCCATATGGCTCAGGTTGGCGTTCTTCTGCCGAGCAGGACTCCCTCTATACGCAAAACCGCACTACGCCGGGACAGCCAGTCACCAATGCTCCCGGTGGAAAGAGCTATCATAATTATGGCCTCGCTTTTGATATTCGGGGACTCAACCCCGACGGAAAAACATTGAAGGACGATATCGATTTTCAAGGAATTGCGGGGATTGGTAAGGCGCGCGGATTTGAGTGGGGCGGCAATTGGACCAACATAAAAGACCCGCCACACTTCCAACGCACTTATGGATATACTACCGATCAACTACGGCAAATGATGGGGCCGGACGGCAAATACCCAACTATCCCCGGTCAGCGCAATAAATGGTGAGTCCCATGAGACCGATCTCTTTCATCGCATTCGCCGTCACGCTCTGCATGAGTTGCTCAACGGTTTATGCGATGGAAGCGACACCGGATAATCGCACATCCGAAAAGGCGAAACGGTCAGAATGCTCCATCGAGGAATTGGAAAAGCTGATTGTGCCGCTACAGGCCATGCATCCGCCGGCCACTGCGAACGAGGTCATCAAACATGACCGACCTAAGCTAGATGAATGGAGCATCTGGGATGCCGAGTTTGACACCCCCATGTCCATCATCGTCAGGCTGATCGGCCGGTACGGAGAAGCGGTCACACGCGTTGCTTTCTTGAATCGGCACGACTACGTCATGTCTGAAACGGTATTCGATTATCCAGACAACGTGTACGATCTTGTCGATCAGAAGCGGGCGGTTACCGTTTTACCCGGCGTTTCACATAACGTTTTCTTTTGCGCCGATCGGGTCCGATTACCTGCAGGAACGTCTGCATACGATATAGAGAAATGGACCACTATTGGTAACAATCAGCGAGCCTGGTTTTTCGATGAGCCGGTGCGTGTCTATGGGTTGGACCTTGGGAAAATTCCACAAAATTAAGGCTTAACGCGGCAGACTTATGAGCAGCATTATACCCGCGTCGTAACTTGCCCACCCCGCCGCCTTGTCCTAAACCCTCCCCATGACAACCGCGCCTTCCCCCCACACCCGTTCCATCGCCTGGTGGCTCATCGTCGTCGCCGCCATGGTGTTTGCCATGGTGGTGCTGGGCGGGGCGACGCGGCTGACGGAATCGGGCCTCTCCATGGTGCAGTGGAAGCCGCTGACCGTCCTGCCGCCCATTGGCGCGGAGCAATGGCAGACCGAGTTCGAGCACTATCAGCAGTCGCCGCAATTCCAGAAAGAGAACAGCTGGATGCAGGTCGGCGACTTCCAGAAAATCTACTGGTTGGAGTATCTGCACCGCCTGTGGGGCCGCATCATCGGTTTTGCCTTCGCCGTGCCATTCCTGTTTTTCCTCGCCAAGCGCGCGGTCGATAAACCACTCGCCTGGAAACTGGGCGGTCTCTTCATCCTCGGCGGTGCGCAAGGCGCGCTCGGCTGGTTCATGGTGGCGAGCGGATTGGTCGACAGGCCCGAGGTCAGTCAGTACCGCCTTGCCGCGCACTTCTTCACCGCGCTCATTCTCTACGCCGCGCTGATCTGGGTGGCGCTCGATCTGTTCCGCGCATCGCGTCCGCCGGAAGGCGAGCAGGTCTGCGACCACCGCTTCGTGGGTTACGCCACCGCGCTGCCCATCGCAGCACTGCTGGTGATGATCGCGGGCGCCTTCGTCGCGGGTCTCGACGCCGGCCTGATCTACAACACCTTCCCGCTGATGGAAGGCCGCGTCGTACCGCACGGCCTCTATGACCTCAGCCCTTGGTATCTGAACTGGTTCGAGAACGTCAAAACCGTCCAGTTCAATCACCGCGTCCTGGCCATCGCCCTGGTGCTGTTCGTGATCGCGCTGTTCTGCTGGTCGCGGCTTCTGGAGATGTCGGCCCGCGCCCGCCTGCTGATCACCGCCCTTCTGCATATGGCCCTGATCCAGGCGCTTTTGGGCATTTCGACCCTGCTTCTGGTTGTGCCGGTGTCCTTAGGCATCGCCCACCAGACCGGCGCCTTGATCTTGTTCACACTTGCCCTATGTCTGGCGCATACTGTCCGCGCACCCCACGCACTGAAGGCAGACTAAAATGGCCGACCTCAAAGAGACGGAAAATCTGTTCTTCGCCAAGACCGGCATGGACAAGCGCGCCGTGGATAAAATCGTCTCGACCGCGCTGCAAGGCTGCGACGACGGCGAGCTCTATCTCGAGTACGCCCAGTCCGAGAGTTTCCTGTTCGACGACGGCCGCATCAAAAACGCCAGCTTCGACACCTCGCAAGGCTTCGGCCTGCGCGCCGTGTCGGGCGAGACCACCGGCTTCGCCCATTCCACCACGCTGACCGAGCAAGCCATCGCGCGCGCCGCCGACACGGTGAAAGCCGTGCGCTCCGGCAGCGGCGGCACTTTCGCCGCCCCGCCGCAGGGCACCAACCAGCAGCTTTACACCGACGCCAATCCCCTGCCCGCCGTGCCCTTCGACGTGAAGGTCGCAGCGTTGGCCGAGATCGACGCCTACGCCCGCGCCAAAGATCCGCGCGTCAAACAAGTCACCGCGTCGCTCGGCGGTTCATGGCAAGCGGTACACATCACGCGCCCCGGCGGCGAAGCCGTGGCCGATATCCGCCCGCTGGTCCGCCTCAACGTCAGCATCGTCGTCGGCGACGGCACGCGCATGGAATCCGGCAGCTTCGGCACCGGCGGCCGTGTGCTCTACGGCGAATTCCTGAAGCCCGAAAACTGGAAAGCCTCGGTCGACGAAGCCTTGCGTCAGGCGCTGGTGAATTTGGAATCCGTCGATGCCCCCGGCGGCGAAATGCCCGTCGTGCTCGGCGCCGGCTGGCCCGGCATTTTGCTGCACGAAGCCGTCGGCCACGGCCTCGAAGGCGACTTCAACCGCAAGAAGACCTCGGCCTTCTCCAACCTCATGGGCCAGCGCGTGGCGTCGAAAGGTGTCACCGTCATCGACGACGGCACCTTCACCGACCGTCGCGGCTCCCTCACCATCGACGACGAGGGCACGCCGACCTCGCGCACCACGCTCATCGAGGACGGCATCCTCACCGGCTACCTGCAAGACCGTTTGAACGCGCGCCTCATGGGCATGAAGCCCACAGGCAACGGCCGCCGCCAGTCCTACGCCCATCACCCGATGCCGCGCATGACCAACACCTTCATGCTGGGCGGCGACAAACACCCCGACGAAATCATCAGCTCGGTGAAAAAAGGCCTCTACGCCGTCAACTTCGGCGGCGGCCAGGTCGACATCACTTCAGGTAAGTTCGTGTTCTCGGCCACCGAAGCATACATGATCGAGAACGGCAAAATCGGCCGCCCCGTCAAAGGCGCGACCCTCATCGGCAACGGCCCCGACGTGATGACCAAGGTCTCCATGATCGGCAACGACATGAAACTCGACCCCGGCGTCGGCACCTGCGGCAAAGACGGCCAAAGCGTGCCCTGCGGCGTGGGGCAGCCAACACTGAAGATCGAACAGCTGACGGTGGGCGGGACGGCGGTTTAGGCCAACTGCCACAAGCGTTAACCGTGCAACGCTTGACACCTACATATCTCGCGCGAGGATTGCAGCGACCGCCAGTAGGAGACGCTGCACATGCTTCAGAAATTCACATACATAGCCGTCTGCCTTTTAGCGTTCACCATCGGGTCTGAGGATGCCGCGCAATCGCGCAAGAAGGCCGAAGAGCCACCGCCGCCGCTATTCCACATTGATGTAGCAACACGACCGATGGCGATGCAGCGTTTGAGCATCCAAATACCGACTGAAACCGTGATCGGAAAACTTATTCACGATCCATTCTGTATTCCGGACTTTGCAGGTAGAGATCCAGAGATTAAATCCGATCACGCGTTCCGAGGAATTCCGGATGCAAATTATTTTGATATTTTTGCAAACGAAGCGGGGACCGCCGGTTACACCTTGGCAAGGGGACAAAGCGATCTCTTCGGCGAAGCTAAACCAGAACTAATCGTCGGCGCGCCCATTGTTTCCATTACGCAAAAAGGATGCGGCGTTACACGCCCGGACATTGAAGCTGTGATGTCCGTGGATTGGCAAGTGTACGATCCTCTGGAAAAAAGAGTTGTTTTCCGCGCGACGACACAAGGTATGACAAAAGTAGAGGGCAAAGCGCTAAACACAGGATACGGATTAGATGGGCTCGCTTAGAACGCGAAGCCGACACCGGCGCGGATGATGTGGCTGAGGCGGTCGTCCATGCCTAGCTGCGCGGAATAGCCGAGGTTCCAGACCGCTTTACCAACCGTGCCTTGGATGCCCGCGCCGATTTCAACGTAGTCTTCGTTCATCGAGCGCACGGCATAGGTTTGCGTACCCATGGCGTTCTGCGCGCTGGCGAGGCTCAAGGTGACGTTGCGGGTTTTTGATTCCAGCTGCCAGTTGTAGCTGGCGTGCACGAAGGGCATGACGCTGTTCATGTCGGTGAATTGGAATTCACCGCCGATGCCTAAGACCGACGACTGCAAAGTCTGGGAGGGGACAGCGATGTTGCCGCCCGCTGCGCCGGCTTCAGTGTAAGCGTCGAGATCGACGTTGTCGCCGTAGAAGCCAACTTTTGGTCCCACGCGGAAGCCGTCGAATTGGGCGCTGTAGCCGGCTTCGGCGAAGTAGCTTTTGGTGTTGCCGCTGGTTTTACCCAAAGCGGTCGTACCGTAAGCACCGGGGCGGCGCATTTTGTCGACGTCGACCTGACCGAAGGAGAAGCCGATGTTGGCGTAGAGATTGTCGCGCAGCATGCCGAGGTAGCCGCCAAAGCTGTAACCATCGGCATCGAGCTGCAGGCCGTTATCGAGTTTGCCGTTCTGCTGGCCGTAACCAACCGCCAAACCGCCGACAAAGGATTCACCCAGCGGATAGTCGAAGCCGAACGAGCCACGGAAACCGTCGCGCTTACCGCTCATGGTGCTGTCGGCGACGCGCGTCCAATCGTCGTTATTGTAGGTGCCCTGAACCCAGGCATTGATCCCGGTCGGACGCGCAGCGCCGCCGTGGACTTGGCGGCGCTCGGTACCGACTTGCGCCAGGATGTTGCCGGTGTTGCCCGCGCCGACCGACAGTGCGGCCTGCGTCATCATTTCCAGCATCGCCGGTCCGCCGGCGTTCATGGCGGCGAGATACTGCGCATCGACGTAGGTCGGCAGTGTCAGGCGATAGATCAGCACATGGGCGTCGCTGTTGACCGACTGCGAGCAATTCTGGCCGTTGACGCTGCAATTGCTGGCCAGGAAGTCGTTGTCGTTGCCGACGAACAGGAAGAAGTCCTGCGGCGCGTTTTCATCCAGCACCGGAGCCAGCGCCATGCCTTCCCACTTCTCGCTCAGCGTCAGGCGTGTCGGCGCGACGTTGTTGAGGTTCTCGCCGAATTTGGCGAGCTGGGTGGAGTTCAGCATGTTGACGATCTCGACCTGCTGCACCGGCGTGATGCTGCTGTTGAGCACGCCCACCGTTGTGACGGAACCGTTCGCCGCTGTTTCGCTGGCAAGACCGGCGATGTTCGTTGCACCGGTCGTATCGACCAGAAGGATGCTCTTGAACACAGAGTTCCCGGTGGTCAGACCGAGACCCAAGCTATCGCGCGACAGCACCAGGAACTGGGTGTCGTTCAAGGCCAGGATTTCAGACTGCGCCGCCGCGGCGTTAGGTGTGCCGGCTGCGCCCGCGATCAACGGGTTGTAGTAGACGGGCAGCTGCAGAATATAGTCGCCGATTGGCGCCGCCGGCGTGCGGGTGGTTGAGATGTCGTAAACCATCTAGCGCGTGTTTGTGCGATTGGCCTGGCTGCCGGGGCTGTCTTGCACCGGCGCGCTTTGCAGCAGGCTGACGAGTTTTTTGCCGTCGGGCGTGACGGCGAAGCCTTCGACACCCTGGTTGCCGCGCCGTCCGGTGACGTTGGCGGTGCCGGTGCTGTTGAAGGTGAGGTCGCCCGCCGCATTGCGCGGCTGCAGCGCCGATGGCGGTTTGATCACGCCCTTCAGGTTTCCGGCGGCGTCGAAGTAATAGACGTTCGCGCCGTATTCGTCGGAGACGTAGAACGATTTATCGGACAGGAAACGAAGACCTTCGGAGTCGAAGCTGAGCTTGCCTGCCGCAACATCCGTGGTTTGACCGGGCAGCGTGATGCCGTTCTGCGTGACGACGCCCGCAGCCCCCGGCGGCGGATCGAAGCCGGTGGTGACGTTGCCGTTGAAGTCTTTCAGCACAATTCCGCCGTTGGCGGTGAAAGTCAGTTGGTTCTGCGAGGTAACGGCGGCAGGCAAATCCGCGGTGCCGGTGTAAGGCGTGAGGCCGATGGTGAAGGTGCTGACGCGGGCAGCGTAATCGCTGAAAGTCACCGATCCGATCCCGTTGGGCCCGCGATCCGGCAGCGCGAACAATGTGCCGGTGTAGCCGCCCGTCGCGGTCTTGCGCCATGAGGAGGGGTCGAGGTCCATGCCGGAGAACGCGCCGAAGGTGCCGCCCAGAAAGTCTGTGGAGCCGGCTGCAATGCGGCCCATGCCCTGAAGACCCTGGTTCACAAAGGTCTTGCCGCCAAAGGTGAACTGCGTGGCACCCGCCGTGGTCACGACGTTAGGCGTTGGATAACTCGTGGGCGCGGCCCACGCAGTGTTGGCGATTGAAAGCGCCGAAACGGCAACCGTTACCGTCAACATGGCTTTGAATTTCGTGTCCATTTTGAACCCCACCAGTGAAACAACTTTCCCGGGGAGGATTGTAAGCGCGCGTGATGACAGTTTCTTGAGAGAGATGTTACGTCAATGTGATAGCGGCTTTTACTTTACCGCCGGCAGCGCACCGTGGGCGCGGAACCAGGCAATCGCATCGAGCAAGGCTTCGTCGACATGGCGTGCGGTGTAGCCGAGATCGCGTGCGGCTTTGGCGTGCGTGAAGAACATGCGTTTGCGCGCAAGCTTGATGCCATCCACTGTGACGAAAGGCTCGCCCGTGCCGAAGGTCTTGGCGAAAAACTCGACGACATAAGCCAGCGGCAGAATGAGCCCGTGCGGGAGTTTGATGGTCGGCGCTTTGCCGCCGGTAAGCGCGGCGATGCGCTGGAGAATTTGTTGCAGCGTCAGATTCTCACCGCCCAGAATATAGCGCTCGCCGATCTTGCCTTTATCGTGCGCCAGCAGATGCCCTTCGGCGACGTCATCGACATGCACAAGGTTGAGCCCGGTATCGACAAAGGCGGGCATGCGTCCGGCAGCGGCTTCGATGACCGTGCGCCCGGTCGGCGTCGGCTTGACGTCGCGCGGGCCGACGGGGGCGGTGGGATTGACGATGACGATGGGCAAGCTCTCCTCGCGCACGAGCTTTTTGACGGCTTCCTCGGCCAAGTATTTGGATTGCTTGTAAGGCCCGATCATATCCTTGAGCAGGATCGGCGTGTCTTCGGTAGCATCGGAGCCGTCTGCCGGAATACCGAGCGTGGCGACGCTGCTGGTGTAAACCAGACGCTGCGCACCGGCTTCCGCCGCACGGCGCATCAAATTCGTCGTCGCCTCGACATTGGTTGCGAACATGGCGGCAGGATCGGGCACCCACAGCCGGTAATCGGCCGCGACGTGATAAAGGCTGCCGATCCCTTTGACGGCGGCGGCGCGCGCATTGGCATCGCGCAGATCGCCCTCAATGATTTCAATATCGAGCCCGTCGAGATTGCGCCGGTCGCCGCCCGCGCGCGCCAGCACGCGGACCTTCTCGCCGCGCATCATTAGCCGCCGCGCGACCGCCGAGCCGATGAATCCGGTCGCACCGGTAACGAGTGCGGTCATGCCTCTAAATCCTTCCTCAGAAAGTAACGCGCGTGGCCCGGCGGAAAATCGTTCAGCGTGCCGAAGACAGTATAGCCGCGCTTTTCATAAAAAGGCCGCGCCTGGAAACTGAAGGTATCCAGCCACACCACACGACAGCCGCGTGCGCGGGCTTCGTCTTCCGCCATGTCCATCAGCTTCGTTCCCCAACCGGCATGGCGGAGCGCTTCGGGTATGAAGACCAGTTCGATAAACAGATGATCCCACAAACTGCGCGCCGATAGCCCCCCGATAAACGCCCCCGTCTCCGGATCAGCCAACGACACCGTCAGCGCGCGCGGCTTCACCCCCGGCGCGGAGGCTTCGTTGTGTTCCAAGAGCCCGGCAAGGATGACATCGCGGACGGCGGGGTTAGCTTGATCGGTGAGTGCGAGTTTAGGAATCATGGGGCGCATCAAAACACATTTTGGCGTAGGAGGACATTGGCTTAGAGGCGCGTGTTCTTTTTACCACCCGTGTTATTATGACGGCGAGAGGCAGCGTCCCTATGCGACCAGCTCCAATCATCTGCTTTGTCGACATCGAAACCGACGGACCTACGCCGGGCATTCACTCGATGCTTAGCCTTGGTTCCGCCGCGTATACGATGGACGGCGAGGAAGTCTCCACCTTTGGCGCAAACCTATTAGCTCTCGACGGATCGCGCGCCGATCCACGCGTTGAGCAATGGTGGAGCACTCAGCCCGAAGCTTGGGCGGCAATCAGTTGCGACCGCCAAAGCCCGGTGGATGTGATGAGGCAGTTTGTGGCGTGGGTCCGGCAATTAGGAGATCAATGCCTCTATGCCGCGTACCCCGTCGTTTTCGACGGCGCATGGATCGATTGGTATTTACGCAAGTTCACAGACGCCACTTTATGCTACCCATTTTGGCCAAACCCTCTGTTTTTGGGAACGGGGATCGTTGTGGCGACATATGTTCAAACATCTCTGGGCTTGCCGTTCACGTTGCGGCGCCGCGATTATCCTGCCGAGGTTCTCAGCCCCACGCTTCGTCCACACGAACCGATATCGGACACCCGCAGCCACGCCGCGCTTTTTTTTGCAGCCCGGAAGGCGGTGCGGTCCGCGGAAACGAAATCGCCATAGACCGGCGGTGCCAACTTTCATCACTTTCGCTACAGCCATGGAGATTCGAACACATTTTGGCGCGCGGGCGCATTGCGTTAGACTGTCGGTCAGGTCGGCTTTTTACGGTGAACTTTAAAATGCGGTACTTTCGACTTTCCCTCGCTATATTAGCGTGCCTCGCGCCCTGCCTCGCCCGCGCGGAGGACTGGGTTGCGCGCGTAGATAGTGTCGGGCCCTGACCAGCCGCCCGGTCGCCAACCGGCTGGCGGGCTTGGGGCTTAAGCCTCTGGGATTCAGCGACTTATCGCGATAAGGTGCCCCCATAATCGTTTGGGGACTATATGACGACCGCGATCCTAACTTCCAACGGTGTGCCGATTCCGCATACGCCGCACTATTTCGGTGAACTGACTGCGAGCGACCTGACGCTGGACGCGGCGGCGCTTTCGGCGGAACGATACCGGCCTATTTGCCCAAGCGCGGCATGAAGGGTCATCCGGCGTATGACTTTGTGCGCTCGGATACTTTCCGCGCGTTTGCCGATCAGCCTGCGCTCGCGCAGATCGCGGCGATTTTCTTCGATGCGCCGGCGGAGCGCATTAAGCGTACGCCGGTGCGCCACTTCATTCCCGGCCGCAAGTTCGCCTCGCGCGCGCACATGGATAAAACCTATATCGACGGCATCGCGGCGGATGTGGTGACGATGTGGATTCCGCTGGGCGATTGCCCGGTTGTCTCCGGCGGGCTGCTCTATCTGGAAAACTCGCATCAGGATGCGGCGCTTGAGGATAAGGTGCGCAGCGCCGATGCTCCCACGGACCGGGGCAACGACACCCGCCCGCTGACGCACGATTTGAAATGGATCGCCGATCAAACCGCGCGGCGCTGGCTGACGGCGGAGTATGAAGCCGGCGACATGGTGATACATGCGCCGACCATCGTGCACGCCTCGACCGACCCAGGGCCGACCGACTACATGCGCATTTCCACCGATATTCGTTTCCACCGCGCCGACAGCGCCACCGATCCGCGCTGGGCGGACCATTGGTCGGCCGATGACGGCTACTGATGACGCGGCGCTACTCTTAACCGCGCTTCTCCTCTATCTTTAAAATATGCTGACCACATTCGCCGAAAAACTCGTGCGCGCCTGCCGCGCTAAGCCGCTGCTAACAGTGTTGGTCGCGCTGGCCCTGGTGGCCGCATCGATGCTCTTGGTCTCGCAGCGCCTGACCATGAACACGGACTCTCTGGCGCTGTTTGTCTCCGGCTTGGACTTCCGGGAAGCCGAGAAGAATTTCGACGAGCAGTTCCCGGGAGAAGTGGACCTGATCGTGGCCGTGATTGACGGACCTTCGGTCGCCGAAGCCCAGCACGCGGCAGACCTGCTGAGCAAAAAGCTGCAGACGCGCAAAGATTTGTTCAAAAGCGTGCAGAACCCGACCGGCGGCGATTTCTTCGCGCGCAACGGGCTGCTTTACATGTCCATGCTTGAGCTGGAAGACTTGGCCAACGAGTTGGCGCGGGCGCAACCGTTTCTGGGCGCCATCGCCACCGACCGCAATGCGCGCGGCCTTTTCCGGTTGCTGGAATTTGCGTTCCACGCGGCGACGCGCGGCGAGCCCTCGGCCGGGGCTATCGCACCCACCGCCGAACAGGCCGCGAAAGTCACGCACGATATGTTGGACGGCAAACCAGCAGGGCTCAACTGGAACAGCTTGTTCTCCGGCTTTGGCCCGCCGGGCATGACCGCGCGGTCGATGGTGCTCGCGCAACCGATCCTCGACCTCACGTCTTTGGAGCAAGGCGGGGATGCCAGCGCCTTCATACGTGAGAGCGCACGCGCGGTAGGATTGACGCCGGAAAACGGCTACCGCGTGCGCCTGACGGGGCAAATCCCGTTGTCCGATGAAGAGTTCGCCACGGTCGCCGAAGGCACCAGCATCTCAGGCGTCGTCTCGGTGGTGCTGGTGGGCATTCTGTTGTTCATGGCGCTGGGCTCGGGGCGTGTCGTTGCCGCGACGCTGATCACACTGCTGACGGGCGTGCTGCTGACACTGGGCTGGGCGACGCTCTCGGTCGGCGAACTGAATCTGATCTCGGTTGCTTTTGCTGTGATGTTCATCGGCATTGCGGTCGATTTCAGCATTCAGTTTTGCATGCGCTACCGCGCCGAACGTCATGCGCGCGGCACGGATGCGGCTGGTCTTGATCTAGCGCTGGATGCCGCAGGGACTGCGATGGCGCGACCGCTGGCGCTGGCGGCGGCCACCACGGCCTTGGGCTTCTTCTCATTCATGCCGACGAGCTATCGGGGTGTATCGCAGCTCGGCGTGATTGCAGGCGGCGGCATGATCATTGCGCTCGCTTTAAGTTTTACACTGCTTCCCGCGCTGCTGCGGCTTTTCGGCGCGCGCGGCGAGGCCGGTGAAGTGGGGTACAGCTGGGCGGCGCCCTTCAACAGATTAATTATTGCAAAACGCCGCCCGGTGCTGATCGGTGCGGTGATCTTAGGGCTGGCGGCTGCCGCGGTGCTGCCGCAGCTGTCGTTCGATTTCGACCCGTTAAAGCTGAAAGACCCGCACACAGAATCCATGTCCACGGCGCTGGAGCTGATGGACGACCCGCTGATTAATCCGAATTCTTTGAGCATCCTGGTGAAAACGCCGGAAGAAGCCAAAGCGCTGGTCGAGAAACTCAGCCAGATGCCGCACGTCGACCACGCCATCTCGATTTTCGACGTCGTGCCCGACAACCAGAATGAAAAACTCGCCGAGATCCAGGACATCGCCTTCCTGGCGGGACCAGTACTGCAGCCCGGTGTCGCCGCCAAAGCACCGCCGAGCTTTGATGAGTTGGTCGCCGCCGCGCGCAACACCCGCGTCGAAGCGCAAGCCTACCTCGACTCACCCGGCGCCAAGGACCCTTTGAAAACCGCCGCGCAGCACTTCATCGCCGCGGCGGATCGCCTGTTGGAAAAGCCCGAGGCCGCGACCTTCGACAAACTTTCGGCGGCGTTCCTGACAGGTTTTGACGAAGCGCTTTCGCCGCTGACTCGGGGCCTTGGCCCCTCGCCCGTGACGCTCGACGAATTGCCGGAGGAATTGCGCGCGACTTTTATTTCCAAAGACGGCCGCTACCGCGTGCAAGCCTTTCCTAAAGTCACCGGCGGCAATGCGGCGGATTTGGAGCGCTTCCTGAAATCCGTCCGCAGCATCGCACCGGACACCATCGGCGCGCCGGTGGTGATTTACGAAAGCGGGCGCATCGTCACCAGCGCGTTTAGGACCGCAGCTCTGCTGGCCTTGATCGCCATCACCGTGTTGCTGTTCGCCGTATTCCGCAACGCAGCCGATGTGGCGCGCGTGTTGGCACCCTTGCTGCTGGCGGCTTTGCTGACGCTGGGAACCTGCGCGCTGACGGGCCTTGCGCTCAACTTCGCCAACATCATCGCGTTGCCTTTATTGTTGGGCGTGGGCGTGACCTTCCCGATCTATTTTGTCAGCGCTTGGCGCGAAGGCGAAAGCGTGCTGCTGGCCTCACCCGCAGGACGCGGCATGCTCTACAGCGCGCTGACGACGGCCGCGGCCTTCGGCAGCCTGGCGATTTCGACTCACATCGGCACCTCCAGCATGGGCGTTCTGCTGACAATGGCGTTGGCGTATACGCTTCTGGCGACGCTGATTGTGCTGCCCGCACTTTTGGGGCCCGCGCCCGCCCGCTAAAAAAACTTGATATGCTTTTGCCCGTCCCTACATCGGTGGGCATTGGTTTCATCGTGTGTGAGGACTTTTCCGAATGCGTACTTTTACGACACTGGGCTTTGCTGCCGCGATGGCAGCGTCCGTTATAGGCGGTACGGCACAAAGCTGGGCCGCAGCTACGAATGCCTCACCCGAGCACACCATCGATTACCGGCACAACGTCATGAAGGCGATGGAAGCCCATGCGACCGCGATCGGCCAGATCCTGGCGCTGATGGTGCCCGACACGAATCTCGCGGGACATTTCGAGGGGCTAGCCCTCTCGACGCGTCAGGCCAAAGTTGCTTTCAAGGAGCATATCGAGGGCGGCAAAGCCAAACCGGAAGTCTGGTCGAATTGGGCGGACTTCGCGGCGCGTCTCGACAAGATGGAAACGAGTGCGACGAAAGCCATGGAAGTGGCCAAGGAGAGCGGCGTCGCCGGTCCGGTCGGCGAGTTCGCGCTCGACGCCATGGCGTGCAAGCAGTGCCACGACGTTTATAAGAAGAAAGACTAACTAGCCGTTATCTTTCTTGGCTTCCGCGGCCAGCTTTTTTAAGTGCGCGATCAGCTCGGTCGCGCCGCCGCGCGCCAGCACGACCGAGAATTCGGCGCGGCGCATGGCAAGCTGGCTGATGGCGCCTTCCAAATAGATATCGAAAATCTTCCAGCTGCCGCCGACGTCATGGATGCGGTAGTTGAACAACACCGGCGGCATGCCTTTGAGCGCGAGCTTGGTGTTGACCAATAAATTCCCTTTTGCGTCCGCTGCGGTCTGATCCTTGGTGACAAAAGCCTCGCCGTCGTAAGCGTCGAAATTGGCGGCGTAGTTGGCGACGGTAAAGTCGGTGAAGGCCGCGATGACGGCGGCCTGATCGGCCTCAGGCATCTTCGCCCAGCCGCCGCCCGAAGAAATGCGGGCCATGGCCTGCATATCGAACACCGCGTTCACAACCGGCAGCAGCTTGGCCTTGCGGCCCTCGAAACCCAGCGCCTTGCCGTTTTTCATGTTGTCGATGAGCGTATTGTGGAACTTCTCGACGGCGGCCGTCGGCGCCTTATCGTCAGCCTGGGCGACGGTGAAAGGCAGCGTCAGGCAGGCGATGAAGCCCAAAAGACACAATTTCATGAATAAGCTGCGAGGCATGGTGGTTTTCCTGGGATGGGGCCCGGCGATGGCCCTATAACTGCGCCGCGAATGGTGTCATTTCTCAGTCCGAACCCGATTATAAGGGCGCGGCTTGCGATTTGACCACTGGGGCCATCTAAAAGAAACCATATGTCCGTCACCGAACAAGCCGCACAGCTGCGTGTTTTGAATAAACCTGCCCCGGGGAAACCCGGAGAAAAGGCGGGCAGAAGTCGCCGGTGTCGCTCGACACATTGCGCCTGGTGCTGAACCACGGCGGTCCCGGCTTCGCACAGTTCGCACTCAACAACGCCTGTAACGCCAATTGCGGCTTCTGCAATTTCGCGCGCGACCAGTTTCCCAAGTCGCAATGGAAATACGTCGAGCGTCAGGGCGGGCTGGACGCCATCGACACGCTTTACAAAAACGGCGTGCGCTATCTGGTGTGGACCGGCGGCGAGCCGACGCTGCACCCGAACCTGATTGAATTCACCCAGCACCAGACAATTCGCCAGACAATTCGGGGGATGCGGCCCCTCAAAAACGTCCCGGCTAATAGCCTGGGATGTAACAGTTCGTGTCTTCCCTCACTCGCGTGGATTTGATGGGAAATGACGCTTTGTGTTCCGGGAAAAGTTGAATACGCTTACGGTTCCGAGGGGTAGAACCGGGTGGTGATCATCCATGAAGCGTGTCGCTCTTTACAGTCTATCCAGCCGCCATGGCACCTTCGCCGGGCCCCGTGGAGCTGCCTTCAAAAAAGCGCCCGAAGTCGAAACGCCGCCGCCACCGCCGCGGCCGATTCCTAAATGGTGGAAATTCATAGCGCGATATCCGCGCGCGATTCAGTTTACCGCCACCGGCGCCATCGCGCTTGCCGTTGTCGCGGCCTACAACGGCATCACCGCACCGCGCGCGATCACCCAACGTGATATCGATGCCGCCGTCGTCCATACATTGGCGAAACAGCCGCTGGCGCCATCGCGCGCCGCCATGGCCTACGACATCATCCGGCCTTCGGTCGTGCGCGTGAACCAAGTCGGGCTTGAAGAAAGCGACGACACTGAAAAGGCCGTAGGTACTGGAGTTGTGATCGATGAAAGCGGCGTGATCCTGACCAACATTCACGTCGTCGCGGGCGCCGAGCGCATTGCCGTGACTTTTGCCGACGGCACCAAATCCGATGCGCATGTCGTCTCGGTACAATACGAGGACGATCTTGCGGTCTTGAAGGCCGTGACAGTGCCCGACGATCTTAAAGCGGCCACGCTGCGTTCAACAAAGGGCCTTATGCTCGGCGATGAAGTGGTGGCGGTCGGCAATCCATTCGGTATCGGTCCTTCGGTGTCTTCGGGCGTGATCTCGGGCCTCAAGCGCGACTACATCACGCCGAAAGGCAAAAAAGTGCTGAGTAACCTCATCCAGTTCGATGCCGCCGCCAACCCGGGCAACTCCGGCGGCCCATTGGTGACGGTTGACGGCGAAGTCATCGGCATCGTTACCGCCATCCTCAATCCGACCGATCAGCGCGTTTTTATCGGCATCGGCTTTGCCGTGCCGATCGAGAACGCTGCCGCTGCCGCGGGATTCTCTCCATTCTAACCACCCAGACCGGAAACACATCATGACCGATATTGCACCTCACGGCGCCGAAGTTGCTTCGCTGATGCAGCGCATTCTGTACGAAGTAAAAAAGGTCATTGTCGGCCAGGATCACTTTTTAGAGCGCGTGCTTGTGGCGATTTTGGCGCAAGGACATTTGTTGGTGGAAGGCGTGCCCGGCCTCGCCAAGACGTTGACGGTCAACACACTCGCCAAAACCATTCGCGGCAACTTCAAGCGCATCCAATTCACGCCCGATCTTGTGCCTGCCGATTTGGTCGGCACGCGCATCTACAATCAAAAGACCGGCGATTTTGCGACTTCGCTGGGCCCGGTGTTCACGAACCTGCTGCTCGCCGACGAAATCAACCGCGCGCCCGCCAAAGTGCAAAGCGCGCTGCTGGAAGTGATGCAAGAGCGCCAAGTCACCATCGCCGGTGAGACGCATAAAGTACCCGTGCCGTTCCTTGTCATGGCGACGCAGAACCCGATTGAGACTGAAGGCACGTATCCTTTGCCGGAAGCCCAGATCGACCGCTTCATGATGAAGGTGCTGGTGGGCTACCCGACCGAAGAAGAGGAATTCGTCATTGTCGGGCGCGTCACGGGCGTGGCGCACGCGGTTAGCGCCGTTGCCACGACCGACCAGCTGATGGCGCTGCAACGCGAATGCCAGATGGCTTACGTCGATCCGTCGCTGATTCAATATGCGGTGAGACTTGCCGCCGCGACCCGCAATGCCGAGAAATACGGCGTTCCCGATGTCGCGCGCTATCTGCAATTCGGCGCAAGTCCGCGCGCGCCGATTCACCTGATCGAGGGCGCACGCGCGCTGTCTTACCTGCGTGGACGCAGTTACGTTCTGCCGGAAGACGTGACCGATCTCGTGACGGATGTATTCCGCCACAGAATCGTATTGTCTTACGAAGCCCTGTCGGAAGGCATCAGCGCCGATCAAATCATGCAGCGCATTATGTCTCATATTACCGCACCCGAAAAACCGCTGGAGACGCATGTTAAAGTCCCCGCAAACGCATAACTTGCAGACGCCGGAGACGCTGCTGCGGCGGTTAGAGTGGACCGTTATCAGGCGGTTGGACGGCGTGCTGCATGGCGATTACCGCACGTTGTTCCGTGGGTTCGGCTTGGATCTCGCGGGCCTGCGCGAGTACCAGCATAGCGACGACGTGCGTCACATCGACTGGAACGTGACGGCACGCCTGCAATCGCCTTATGTGCGCCAGTACAACGAAGACCGGGAAGTCACGGCCTGGTTCCTGCTCGACATCAGCCCGTCGCTGGACTTCGGCTCGGAGCAGGTGAAGAAGCGCGCGGTATTGCAGGAATTCGTCGCCGTCATAGGGCGGCTGCTCACGCGCCACGGCAACAAGGTCGGCGCGTTGCTGTATACCGGCGGCAAAACCGGCCTCGTCGATACCGTGATTCCGGCACGCAGCGGACGCCAGCACATACTGCATATTCTACAGTGTCTGACGGCGCATCCGGAATTGCCGAAAGCGCCCGCAACCGATCTTGCCGATTTCATTACCGCGGCGAACCAGTTGATCCGGCGGCGCTCGCTGGTGTTCATCGTCTCCGACTTCATCAGCAGGCCGGGCTGGGATGATGCCTTGGGGCAACTGGCGCAGCGGCACGAAACGCTGGCTGTGCGGCTGTTTGATACGTTGGAAATGGAGTTGCCCGACCTGGGCCTGATGGTCATGCAGGATTCGGAAACCGGCGAGCAGATTTTCGTCGACACCCACGACCACAGTTTTCGCAAGCGTTTCGCGGCCATTGCCGAGCATCGTGAAACCGAACTGCGCAGCGCCTTTGGCCACGCCGGTGTGGATGCCATTGAACTCTCGACCGATGACAATCTGGTCGACGTCATCCTGCGCTTCTCGGATCTACGCAAACGCCGCAGCCAGCTTGCCGCCGGCATGCCGCATCATCTGGAAACGGCGGAGGCGCGCACATGACATTTTTTTGGCCAAAGATGCTGTGGCTGCTGCTGGTGGTGCCGGTAATTGTCGCCACCTACTTTCTGCTGCTCAGACGCAAACGCAAAACCACCGTGCGGTATGCAGCGCTAAGCATGGTGCGCGAGGCTATGGGCGTCGGCGCGGGGTTCCGCCGGCATCTGCCGCCCGCCCTGTTTCTGATAGCGCTTACCCTGATGATTACCGCTGTGGCGCGGCCCGCTGCGATCATTACGCTGCCGTCGCAACGCGCGACGGTCATTCTCGCCATGGACGTCTCCGGCAGCATGCGCGCGGCGGATGTCGAGCCTACGCGCCTTGCCTCCGCGCAAACGGCCGCGAAAGCCTTTATCGCCGAACAACCCAGCAATACGCGCATCGGCATCGTCGCCTTCGCCGCCACGGCGCTCTTGGTACAGATGCCTACCCATAATCGCGAGGACTTGAATACCGCGATCGACCGTTTCCAGACGCAGCGCGGCACCGCCGTCGGCAGCGGCCTATTGGTCGCCTTGCAGACGCTCTTTCCGAACGAAAGCATCGATGAAAATATCGGTGACTTCCAACCCAAAAACCACGGCGTAGCGCTCGACGATGCGGCCAAGTCGAAATCTGCCGCCGAAGAGCCTAAGCCCGTCGAGCCCGGCTCGTTCCAATCGGCCGTGGTGATTCTGCTGACCGACGGCGCCACCACGACCGGGCCTGATCCCTTGGACGCGGCGCGCATGGTCGCCCAACATGGCGTGCGCGTTTATACCGTCGGCGTCGGCTCTACCGAGGGCACATTGCTAGGCTACGAAGGCCGCTCCATGCGCGTGCAGTTGGATGAAAGCAGCTTGCGCTCGATTGCCGATCTGACGCGCGGCCAGTATTACCGCGCCGAGAATGCCGACGATTTGAAGAAAATCTATAAGGCGATGAATACGCAATTCATTACCGAAAAGGCCAAGACGGAAATCACCGCTGCCTTCTCGGCCGTCGCCACCGTGCTGGCGCTGATCTCGGCGGGACTATCGCTGATGTGGTTCGGCAGGATTATTTAAATCCCCGCGCTTGCTTCAGATAACCCACACCAGCAAACCGACCACGACGGCCCCGGCCAGAACGTCGCCAAAGCAACGCGGGCAAATCTGTTCGTACACATCAAAAAATCGGTCGAGGCTTTCCATAACTTAAGTACCGTTTCGTTGTCGTCTCGTTCCGCGAGCACGTGCTGCGGTCCTACACATACAACGGGTAAAACAAGGTCAAGTTACGGAGGAGACATGGTATTTGTGCGGCAAATACGGCGGCTTTGTGGCGCGGGCGACGCCGGTCAGGACGCGCAATATGAAAAACCTCGCGCAGCTCACGCTGCGCGGGATCGATCATTAAATAATATCGGCAGCTTGATGGATTAGCGCGGCATCCATCCGGCAACCCGCGCGCGCGAACGCGCCACGGCGGGCACCAGCACTTCACGCGCCGCGACAGCCATCGCCGCACCATCAACGAAGCGGGCCAGTAAACCCGGCTTCCAGCGGCTTTTGCTGTGGAAAATGCCTAGGGCGCTCGCGGCCGCCAGGGCGGCAACGATCAGTCCGGTGTGATTGCGTTTGCTGCGTGCTTTCAGAATTTTAGTCGCCATATGTCACCTCACTTCAAATCGGCCAGAGATGACTATTCAACGTCGCACTTGCGGGTTGGTTCCATGGTGATGGCCGGTTCGTTATTTAGCAAAAATGGTGGCTTCGTCGCGGAAGGACTTGAATTCGAGGGCATTCCCGCTGGGATCAAGCAGGAACAAAGTCGCCTGCTCGCCGACCTGTCCGCGAAAGCGGATATATGGTTCGATCACGAAGGCGATGTTGAATGACTTAAGCCGCTCGGCCAAATGATGCCAGGCGTCCCATTCCAGAATCAAACCGAAGTGGCGCGCCGGTACGGCGTGATCGTCCACTAAGCTCGTATGGCTGCCATGGCCCGCGTCACCCGGCGCTAGATGCGCAACGATCTGATGGCCGTGCAAATCAAAGTCGACCCAGTTTTCGGCGCTGCGTCCTTCGGGGCATTGCAGCACTTCGCCGTAAAAGTGCCGCGCGGCTGCGAGGTCGTGAACCGGAAAAGCCAGATGAAACCGTGGGCGCGTCATACTTTAAACCTTTCGCGAAACCATTTCGTGATGATGATCTTGCAGCCGTCTACGACCGGGCGTCCGGCGTGCACGGTGTTAAAATTGATCGTGCCGTCGGGATTCAAATTATTCCAGGTCAGCGCAGCGCCCTTTTTCGGCACAAAGGTTTTATCGATGGCCGGAAAAAAGTGCCGCCGCCGCGCGCGACGTCATTGAGATAGATCATGAACGTCCAGGTACGGTTGCCAAGCGTGCCCGCGAGTTGTTGACACTGAGTCGTTCCGGGTTCGAAAAAATCGGTATGCTCCTTGAACTGCTCACCGACATCGTAACGCTGGCCTTGAATAAGCTCGGAATGAGAGAGCGGAATACCGAGTGTTTTGGCGATTTTCGCGTCAATCGCTGCGACCAGCGGCGCGCGCGCGGCAGCTAAGTCACACGTACGACTCGTCCGCAGATTTTGATCGTACTTTGCGGCATCGATCGCGCTGGGCCGTAAATTCGCGTTAATCAACGCGGCGAGTGAATCGCAGTCCGACGCGCTCAGAAAATCATCGCATAAATATATTTGCGCTTTATCGGTAGCGATTTTTTGAACATCCGTCGCTGCGGGTGTGATATTCGCGAGCGCTGCGTAATCGATGTCTCTATCCACCTCCAGCGCCGCAAGCGCCGACCAATTCGCAGCCACAGGCAGTGACTCGCGTATCGAGTCCAGCGCGTAAGCGCGGTTCAGGAGCTCGGTTGCGATCACGTCCGGCGACATGCGATCAAAGAGAGACTGCGCAATCCAGGACTTTACAGGTTCGGTGACCCGCCGCCGCGCCATGGGGTTACAACACGCCCTTTTCGCGCGCTGCCTTGACGCCGTCGATCACCTGATCGGCTTGCGCGTCGGTCATGCTGGCGAAGATCGGCAGGCATAACTGCCGCCCGCAGGCAATTTCAGCCTGGGTAAGGTTGCCGGGATCGAGATGCCTGAGCACGTCATGCTTATGCAGCGGGAATTCATAGACCTCGCCGCTGCAATTAACGCCGCGTTCGTCGCGCAGCCATTTTTTCGCCGCCGCGCGGTCAATACCCTCGGGCAACATCACGACGTACTTATAATAGTTGGACTCGCAACCCTTAGGCGCCATCACCGGGGTGAGACCATTGTTGCCCTTGCCGAGCGCCGCATCGTAATGCGCCGCGATACGGCGGCGATTGGCGATCATGGACGGCAGATTATGCAGATGCCGCAGACCGATCACCGCGTGCGGTTCGGACATGCGCCAGTTGTAGCCCATGCGGATGTGGGTGTTTTGCAGGAAACTGGCTTTACCCTGGTCGCGGTATATGCGCGCTTCGTTTGCGAGGGTGTCGTCATCGGTGACGATGACGACACCCTCGGCGCTGGTCATGACTTTTGTGGGATAGAAGCTGAAGGAACCCGCCAGACCGAATGTGCCCGCGTGTTTGCCTTCCAGCGTCGAGCCTTGGGCATGCGCCGCGTCTTCCATCAGCCATATGCCTTTGCGCTGCGCGAACGCCGCGATGGCCGGCATTTCGGCGGTGATGAAGCCCGCGATGTGCACGATCATGATGCCGACCGTCTTTGCGGTCATGCGGCGCTCGATCTCGGCCAAACTGGTCGACAGCGTGGCGACGTCGGTATCCATCAACACCGGATTGCCGCCCGCCGAAATCACCGCGGCCGCGGTCGCAAAAAACGTGTTGGCGGGCACCAGCACATCCTTGCCGGCGACGTTCATGGCGCGCAGCATGATTTCCAGCGAGGCCGTACCGCTGTTGACCGTGACGGCGTGTTTGACGTTCATGCCCGCAGCGAGTTCGCGCTCGAACTCTTCGCCGAACGGCCCCATGGTGAGGCGGCCGCTTTCCAGAACCTGAGAGATGCACTCGGTAATCCACGCCCTGTCTTCGGGCGAGAAATCGATGCGCGTGGGCGGAACCGGTGGCAGCGGAGACGACATGGCAGAGCCTTTGTAAGCGAGCCTTCAAGGTGGTCTGTTGTATGGTTTATAAGAAAAAGGGGCAACAAAAACCCCGTTTCCTTGAATGACACTTCGGCCTGGCGTATTGAACACGCGAGGGGACGCTAAGGGGCCGCCATGGACGCGCGTGTAAAGATCGAGACGCCATCGGGTAAAGGAGCCGCGGACGAGAATTTCCCGGTCGGCTCGTTCCTGATTCCGCGCGCGCTCAGGCCGCATGTGGCGTCGTATTATGCCTTCGCCCGCGCCATTGACGACATCGCCGACAATCCCGCACTTCCGTCCGACGAGAAAATTACCCGTCTCGACGGTTTCGCGGCAGCTTTGAACGGCGCCGAGTCCGATCCTGTCTATGCCAAGGCGCATGCTTTGCGCCGGACATTACAAGCAACGGGAATTTCGGCGCGGCATGGCCTCGACCTGATTTCGGCGTTTAAGCAGGATGCGGTAAAGCCGCGTTATGAGACCTGGGACGAACTGATCGATTATTGCCTGCGTTCGGCGGCCCCGGTGGGGCGTTTTCTGTGCGACCTGCACGGCGAAGACCCCGCGCTATATCCTTTGTCGGATGCGCTTTGTAATGCGTTGCAGGTGATCAATCACCTGCAGGATTGCGCCAAGGACTACGCCGATATGGACCGCGTCTATCTGCCGCAGGAATGGATGCGCGCGGAAGGTACGACCGTTGCGGATTTAAAGAATCCCGCCGCCACGCCGGGCTTGCGCCGTGTTCTGACACGTTGCGTCGACGGCACGGAAGCTTTGCTGATCGAAGCCCGTAAGCTACCCGGCGCCATGAAGCATCGCCGCCTTGCCGCTGAAACCGCGATCATCGTCAGCGTCGCGGACGAACTCACGCGCCGTTTGCGCCGTCAAGATCCGCTGGCCATGCGCGTCGCCCTCGGCCCGGTCGGATACTTCACCGCTGCGACCGGCGGCGTGTTGCGGCTGTGGCTGCGATGATCGCGCTCATCGCGTGCCTGACTGTTGCCGTCTGGGCCTATTTGATTTTCCTGCATCACGGTTTCTGGCGCGGCGTTCGCGCTGATCTCGAACAAAGGTATCGGCGCATGGGAGCGCAATCCAAACCGTCGGCGCCGGACTCCTCGGACATGGGTTTCGTGCGCGCCAAAGTGCAGGCGGCCGGGTCTTCCTTTTATTGGGCGATGCGCTTTTTGCCCGTGCGCAAGCGCGAGGCGCTTTTTGCCATTTATGCCTTTTGCCGCGAGGTTGACGATATCGCCGATGGTGATCTTGCGCGCGAAGACAAGATTGTCGCGCTGGACCGTTGGCGCCAGAAAATCGAACAGCTTTATGCGGGAAATCCGGGCGATGAGATCACGCGGGCGCTCGCCCCTGCCGTGGTCGATTTCAAGCTTCGCAAACGCGACTTCATTGCGGTTATCGAAGGCATGGATATGGACGCGCGCGGCCCTATCGTTGCGCCGCCCCTGGAAGAGCTTGATCTCTACTGCGACCGTGTGGCTTCGGCTGTGGGACGGCTGTGCATTCACGCTTTCGGCGAAGCAACGCCCGCGGGAGAACGCGTGGCCGACCACTTAGGCCGCGCCCTGCAACTCACCAATATCCTGCGCGATGTGGATGAAGATGCTGCGATTGACCGTTTGTATTTGCCCGCTGAGCATCTTGCCGCTGCGGGAATTGCGGTAGTGACACCCCGCGATGTGGCGTGCGACGCGCGCCTGCCGCAAGTGATTGCCGCCGTCGGTGTCATGGCGGAGCAAGCCTTCGCCAATTCCGAAGCGGCGATTGCGCTGTGCGATAAAGACGCCGTGCGTCCCGCGGTGATCATGATGCGCGTCTACCGCCAGCATCTGGACCGCCTTCGCGCAAACGACTGGAAGCCGGTGCCGCCGCTGCGCGGTTTTGCCCGTATCAAGGCCAATGCCGCGAAGCTTTGGACCGCCGTCCACTATGGATTGTTCCGCGCGTGACGCAGCGCGTGCACATCATCGGCGCAGGAATGGCGGGTTTAGCCGCGGCGGTACGCCTTGCTCATCTCGGCGAGAATTTGACGATCTACGAGGCCGCCCCGCGCGCGGGCGGACGCTGCCGGTCGTATCATGATCCGCATTTAGACTGTGTGATCGATAACGGCAATCACCTGCTGATGAGCGGCAACAGTGCCGCGATGACCTATCTCAAGGGGCTCGGCGCCATGGATACATTGGCCGGGCCTGCAGAAGCTGCGTATCCCTTTGTCGACGTCGAAACCGGCGCGCGCTGGACAATACAGTTGGGCGACGGCGCCATCCCATGGTGGGTGCTGAATGCACAGCGCCGCGTGCCCGGGACAAAACTCACCGACTATATGTCCGTGCTGCGCCTGCTGCGCGCTGGTCCGCGCGATACGGTTGCTAAGTGCGTGGGAACGCACGGCGCGCTCTACCGCAATTTCTGGGAGCCGCTGACTGTTGGCGCGATCAATACAGCGCCGGACAAGGCGGCGGCGCGGCTTATGTCGTCCGTGCTGCGCGATACGTTCTTGCGCGGCGGCGCTTTCTGCAAACCTTTGATCGCGCGCAACAGCCTTGCCGAAACGCTGATCGATCCGGCGCTGGAGAAATTGCAGGCGGCTGGCGCGAAAGTACTTTTCGGTACGCGCGTGCGGGCGCTGGTTATCGCCCAGGGCCGCGTCGCCGCGCTCGATGCCGACGGCACTGCGGTTTCTGTCGCGGAAAACGATGTGGTGATTCTGGCTGTCCCGCCTTGGGTCGCCGAAACGCTGATACCCGACATGAAGGTGCCGCCGCCGGGCGAGCATATCGTCAATGTTCACTACCGCCTCCAGCAGGCCATTACGCCCCCCGGCGATGTGCGCATCGTCGGTGTCATTGGCGGGCTGGCCCAGTGGGTTTTTGCGCGCGGAGAGATCGCTTCGGTCACGATCAGCGCAGCCAGTGCCGTGGTCGAACAAAGCGCTGAAGACATTGCCAGCCGGTGCTGGCGGGACGTCGTCCTGGCACTGGCCTTAACGGACATGGCGGAACCGCCCAGCCGGGTCGTGAAAGAACGCCGCGCGACGTTCGACCAGACCCCAGAAACCCAGGCTTTGCGCCCCGAACCGGTGACATCATACCCGAATCTCTTGCTTGCCGGAGATTGGACAGCTACAGGTTTGCCGGCAACCATTGAAGGGGCGCTGCGGTCGGGGTTTCGAGCTGCCGCTTTAGCCTCCGAGCGTATCCTTCCTCACCGTCACGCCGCGTGAAGTCATGAACGTCGACGTAACCGCTTGTACAGTTGCCATCGACCGCGTCATCGCGGAAGCCGCCGGCGCGATGAAGAAGCGCCAGCGTCCCGATGGTCATTGGGTCTTCGACCTGGAAGCCGACGCGACCATTCCGGCCGAATACATCATGCTCAACCATTATTTGGACGAGCGTGAGCCCAAGGTCGAAGCCGATTTAGCCGACTACATCCGCAGCATTCAAGAAGATCACGGCGGCTGGCCGCTGTTCCACCGCGGCGCGTTCGATATCAGCGCGTCGGTGAAAGCTTATTATGCGCTGAAGTTGGTGGGTGACGATATCGACGCGCCGCATATGCGCCGCGCACGCGAAGCCATCTTGTCTCACGGCGGCGCGGAGACGGCCAACGTCTTCACGCGCTTTGCCTTGGCGTTGTTCGGCGAAGTGCCCTGGCGCGCCGTGCCGGTGATGCCCGTGGAAATCATGCTGGCGCCGCGCTGGTTTCCGATCACGATTTATCATATTTCCTATTGGTCGCGGACAGTCGTCGTGCCGCTGCTGATTCTGGCGGCGCTGAAGCCGCTTGCAAAGAACCCGCTGCGCGTGCGCGTCCAAGAACTGTTCGTAACGCCGCCACTCAAAGTGAAGCGTTGGCTGCATAACCCGACCGGACACTGGATCGGGACATTCTTCATGGTTCTCGACAAAGTGCTGCGCTGGGTTGAGCCGCATGTACCGAAGAGCTTGCGTCAGCGCGCCATCAACAAAGCGTTGGCGTTCTTCACCGAGCGTTTGAACGGCGAAGACGGCTTGGGCGCGATCTTTCCTGCTATGGCCAATTCGGTCATGGCGATGGAAGTACTCAACTTCCCGAAAGATCACCCCAACTTAGTGATCGCCAAAAAATCCATTAAAAATCTGCTGACGCCCGGTGAAGGCAAGACCTTCTGCCAGCCGTGCGTTTCGCCGGTTTGGGATACGGGTTTGATGGCGTTGGCAATGATGGAAGCCGGCGAGACCATCCAAAACCAAAGCATCAGTGGAAGCTGTGCCTGGCTGAAGGACAAACAAGTCCTGGATGTCAAAGGCGACTGGATCGAAAAGCGCCCCAATTTGAGACCGGGCGGCTGGGCATTCCAATACAACAACGCTTACTACCCCGACGTCGACGATACCGCAGTCGTCGGCATGGCGTTACACCGCGCGGATGCGGGTGCGTACAAGGAACCGATCGCGCGTGCGGCCGAGTGGATCGAGGGTATGCAAAGCACCAACGGCGGCTGGGGCGCTTTCGATATCGATAACAACGCCCATTATCTGAACCATATTCCCTTCGCCGACCACGGCGCGCTGCTGGACCCGCCAACCGCCGACGTGTCGGCGCGCTGCGTCAGCTTTCTGGCCGAGATCGGCACCGACAAGAATCACCCCGTACTTGCCCGCGGCATTGCCTATCTGAAAAAGGATCAGGAAGCCGATGGAAGCTGGTTCGGAAGGTGGGGCACAAATTACATTTACGGAACGTGGTCTGTTCTGAATGCGCTGAACATCGCCGGCGAAGACATGCGCCAGCCCTATATCCGCAAGGCCGTAGACTGGTTGATCGCGCGCCAGAACGCGGACGGCGGTTGGGGCGAAGACGGCGCTACCTATTGGAAAGAGCAACGTGCTGTCTGGAAAGAGAGCACACCCTCGCAAACCGCCTGGGCGGTTCTTGGGCTGATGGCGGCGGGCGAGGTCGAGCACCCGGCCGTGAAACGCGGCGTCGACTTTATCGCCGCGGCACCGCGCGAAGCTGATGGGCGTTGGAAAGAGCCCTGGTACACGGCCGTCGGGTTCCCGCGGGTGTTTTATCTGCGCTATCATGGCTATGCCGCGATCTTTCCGCTCTGGGCCCTGGCGCGCTACCGCAACCTAAAAGCCAGCAATACCAAGGCTGTACGCTACGGCATGTAAGCCGCAGCCATGCCGGGGACACCCCCGGCGATTAATTTCAGCTCTCCATAACCAACCGCGACTTCTCGCGTTGTAGTCGTAAGCGCGCAAAACGCCCGCCTATACGTAGGACTACAATGAAAAATTATAAGATTGCGACACTTGGCATCATGACGGTGCTTTTAGCCGGGACCGCGCTGGCGCAACCGCGCCCCGATTACCGAGAAAGCCTGCCCTACCGCGATGGATACCATCAGGAAATCCGCGGACCGGTTTACTGGTCGCGGGGCGACAATCTTCCACCGCGTTATCGCGAGGGAGAATTCCGCGTGCGCGATGTACGCGGCAACAACCTGCGCAATGCACCGCGCGGCCAGTATTGGGTGCGAGTCTCTAACCAATTCCTGCTGATTACCACGCGCGGCGAAATCCGCGACGTGATCCGCATTGAAGACCGCCGCCCGAGCGATTGGGGCAATCACCGCCCGGACCGCGACTTTCCGGACAGAGGCCCGCCGCCGCGCATTAACGACCGCGCCGACCAGGAAGCCCGCTGGCGTGATCGTTATTCGCAGAACTACACGGCCAGCAGTGATCCCTACTACACCGAATGCAAAAACAAGCCCGATCCGGCCGGCGTGATTATCGGTGCGGTTTTGGGTGGCCTTCTCGGCAACGCTGCAGGCAACCGCAACAATAGCGGCATGACGACCGTCGCCGGGGTTTTCGCCGGCGGCGCGCTTGGCGCTATGTTGACCAGCAATCTCGACTGCGATGACCGCAGCTATGCCTATCGCACCTATGCCGACGGCTTCAACGCGGGCCGCGAGAAGGTCACCTATCGTTGGAACAACCCCAACAATGATCGTCGCGGTGAATTGTACGTCGACGATTACTACGACGATCCTGATGGCTTCCGCTGCGCGACCTACACGCAGAAGATCTACATCGGCGGCCGCCCGAAGGAAGGCACAGGCCGCGCCTGCCGCCAGCCGGACGGCACCTGGGCCATGGTCGACTAGAGACGCTTTGCATCCCTCTCCCCTTTTGGGGAGAGGGAACGCACGTTAGACTAGCGGCATGACCAAACTCGGCATTATCACCGGCATGCACTTCGAGGCGGAAATTCTGCGCGCGGCGGCTGACACGCTGCCCGAGCGGGATCGCCCCATTATCCAATGTCATGGCCTCGGCCGGGCAGCGGCGTATCGCGCCGGCGAAGATGCCATCGCACAAGGCGCCACTGCGCTGCTGAGTTTCGGCATCGCCGGAGGCCTCGACCCCGATCTTTTACCGGGCGACATCATCACACCGACGTATATCCGCGACGGCGGCAAAGCTTTGTTTAGCGACGCAGCGTGGACGGCACGGCTCCAGAAGGAAGTCGGCGGCCGCGCAGCGACCATGACCCATGCCGCCGCCATCGTGATGACGCGCGCCGACAAAGCCAAGATTTTCGCCGACACGCAAGGTGCGGCGACCGATATGGAGAGCTATGGCATTGGCGAAGCAGCCCTCGCGCACAATCTGCCGTTTGCGGTTTTACGTGTTGTCGCCGATACGGCCTGGGACGCACTGCCGTCCGTAGCGCTCGCGGCCACCGCTACCGATGGCCGCGTCAAAGTCATGAAGTCGGTCTTCGGCGCACTGACCCGCCCGTGGCAGATTCCGGGATTGATACGTCTCGGCACACGGACGAACCGCGCGCGAAAAACGCTAACGCAGTTAGCCGACTTTGGCCTTGCGCGCAGTTTCTTCGTGTAAGCCTGCCGTCAGCGTCTTGACCTGTTTCTCGAAGACGTATTCGGCGGGGCGTTGTTTATCGAGCGGAATTTCCGGCGCCATGGGGCCTTCGGTGTCCACACCCTTCAGCATGACCTTTAAGGCCCGCAGCGGGTGGACCGTGGTGTCGATAACCGCGCTGGCTTCGAAGCCCGAGTGCACCATGCAGTTGGCGCATTTCTCGTAGTTGCCGACGCCGTAGTCATCCCAGGCGGTGGTATCCATCAATTCCTTGAACGTCTTCACGTAGCCTTCACCGACGAGATAGCAGGGTTTCTGCCAACCAAAGACGTTGCGCGTGGGGTTACCCCACGGAGTGCACTTATAGCTTTGATTGCCGGCCAGGAAGTCGAGGTACATGCTGGATTGGTTGAACACCCAGCGCTTGCCCCCCTGCTTCTCGCGCTCTTTGCCGAGGCGGAAGATCGAACGGAAAAGTTCTTTGGTCTGCTTGCGGCTGAGGAAGTGATCCTGCACCGGCGCGCGTTCGTAGGCATAGCCCGGCGACACCGTGACGCCTTCGACGCCCAAGGTTTGGGCGTAGGTGAAGAACTCGGCGACGCGTTCCGGTACGGCATTGCTGTTGAACAGCGTGCAGTTGACGGTGACGCGGAAGCCGCGCGCAACCGCTTCCTTGATGGCTTCCACGGCGCGTTCAAACGTGCCCGGCTGAGAAACAGCATGATCGTGTTCCGCTTCCAGGCCATCCAAGTGAATCGACAAGGTCAGGTACGGGCTCGGCGTGAATTGATCGAGCTTCTTTTTCAGGAGCAGCGCGTTGGTGCACAGGTAAACGAACTTCTTGCGCGCGACGATGCCTTCAACGATCTGCACGATTTCCTTGTGCAACAACGGCTCGCCGCCGGGGATCGAAACCACGGGCGCGCCGCATTCGTCGACCGCCTGGAAGCACTCTTCCGGCGACAGGCGCTTGTTGAGGATGCTGTCGGGATAATCGATCTTGCCGCAGCCGTTGCACGCCAGGTTACAGCGGAACAGCGGCTCGAGCATGAGCACAAGCGGGTAGCGTGTGTTGCCGAGCAGCTTTTGCTTCACGATGTAGGCGCCAAGACGAATTTGCTGGATGACAGGTACGGCCACGGGATTAACCTTTCTTGTTCTTCTTATCGCGCTATTGCGCCGCTGCAGCAGCCACGTCCTTGAGCTGCTTAGGCAGTTTAAAATGAATGTTCTCGGTCACGCCGTTCAGCATTTGAACTTCAAGGTCGGACATCGTGCGAAGTTTAGCGATCAGTTCGTCGACCAGCGCCTCGGGCGCCGAAGCACCGGCGGTGATGCCGACAACTTTTTTGCCGGCAAGCCATTCCGGCTCCAGCCCGGTCGCATCGTCGATCAGATACGACGGGATATTCATATCCACGCCGATCTCGCGTAGACGGTTAGAGTTGGAGCTGTTCTTGGCACCAAGCACAAGGACGATGTCGGACAGCGCCGCCAGTTCGCGCATGGCCTGCTGGCGGTTTTGGGTGGCGTAGCAGATGTCCTTAACGTCCGGGCCATGAATGCTCGGGAAGCGATCACGCAGCGCGCTGATAATGGCGCAGGTATCGTCGACGGACAGTGTGGTTTGCGTCACATAGGCAAGCTTGTCGGCATCAGTAACGGTGAGGCTTTTTACGTCTTCGACCGAGCCCACCAGATGCACGGTGCCGTCGATCTGGCCGAGCGTACCTTCGACTTCGGCATGACCGGCGTGTCCGATCAGCACAACTTCAAAACCATCGGCAGCATAGCGCTGACCTTCGGTGTGAACACGCGCGACCAGAGGACAGGTGGCGTCGAGCACTTCGAGGCCACGCCCGTCGGCATCGCTGACAACCTTGCGCGAAACGCCGTGCGCCGAGAAAACTGTAATAGCGCCGGCGGGGATATCGTCGACTTCATCGACAAATACCGCGCCCTTGGCGCGCAAATCCTCGACCACGCGTTTGTTGTGGACGATTTCATGGCGCACGTAGACCGGCGGCCCATACTTTTTGAGGGCCAGCTCAACGATTTCAACGGCGCGGACAACGCCGGCGCAGAAGCCGCGCGGTTGCGCGAGTAAGACTTTCATCAAGGACGGCCCCACAAGTATCAGAACCACTTACTTATACCTTGTGCAGCGCAGCGGCCAAGCATAAGTGGTTGTAATGCAAGGGATTGCCTAGCCCATGCGCATGGAGGGATTTGGCAAAAATCCTGTATTTTCCATGGTCTTACATAGAAATGGCGCGAAAGACACAAGGCGCGCTTTAAAGCGGCACCTCGGCTGGGGCCATATAGGCGTCCAAAGCCGCCTTTAACTGGTCGCGGTTCAATTCGCCTTCCCAATGCGAGACCACGACGGTCGCGACGCCGTTTCCGATGAAATTGGTCAACGCCCGGCACTCGCTCATGAAACGGTCGATGCCAAGGATAAGCGCCATGCCTTCGATGGGGATCGAGGGCACCACGGCCAAGGTCGCTGCGAGCGTAATGAAACCCGAACCCGTCACACCGGCAGCGCCCTTGGACGTGAGCATGGCGACACCCAGCAATGTCAGCTGCTGGAGCAGCGTCAGATCGGTATTGGTGGCTTGCGCGACAAACAGCGCCGCCATGGTCATGTAAATATTGGTGCCGTCGAGATTAAACGAATACCCCGCCGGCACGACGAGGCCCACGACCGGCTTGGAACAGCCGAGCCGCTCCAGCTTTTGCATCAACGGCGGCAGCGCGCTTTCGGAAGAACTAGTGCCGAGCACGATCAGCAGCTCTTCCTTGATGTAGGCGATGAAACGGAAAATATTGAAGCCGACGGCACGCGCGATCGTTCCCAACACGACGACGACAAATAAAATCGCCGTCAGGTAAAACGCGCCAATGAGCTTTAAAAGCGGCACCAATGCCCCAAGGCCATAGCGGCCTATGGTGAAGGCCATAGCGCCGAACGCGCCGAGCGGCGCCAGCTTCATGATGAAACCCAGAATGCGGAAAATAACGTGCGCGACGCTGTCGATACCGGCCCGCACGCCATCACCGCGTGCGCCCAAAACCGAAAGCGCCGCACCGAATAATATGGCAAAGAACAGCACTTGCAGCACATCGCCCTTCGCAAAGGCGTCGATGACGCTATTGGGAATGACGTTGAGAAGAAAATCGACAATGTGCTGATCTTTTGCTTTCTCGGTGTACATCGCCACGGCTGCGGTATCGATGGTGGAAGGATGCGCATCAAAGCCCGCGCCCGGTTTGATGACATTGGCGACGACGAGGCCGATCAGCAAAGCCAGCGTCGAGACAGCCTCGAAGTAAAGAAAGGCCTTACCGCCGACGCGACCGACCTTTTTCATGTCCTGCATGCCGGCGATGCCCGAAACCACCGTGCAGAAGATCACGAACGGAATGATCATTTTGATCAGCTTGATGAAACCATCGCCCAGGGGCTTCATGGCTTCGCCCCAAGCAGGATGGGTCACGCCCAGCACAATCCCCAGCGCGATGGCGATCAGAACCTGAACATAGAGAATTTTGTAGAACCGCCGGTGCATATGTCCCCCTCGGACCCGTCAGATCCACAATAAGCATTTTTCCGCGTGCGCGGTATGCTTAGACTGCGAGCATGCTGAAACACCTCAAACATCGCCCCGGCCTTGTTACCGGAACCGCTGTCGGCCTGGCGGCGGGGTTTGCCGCCAATACAACCATACCCGGATTGTCGGCGGCGCTGATTGGCTGGTGCGTGGGGGTTATCGTCTATCTGGCGATGGATGTGTGGATTGCATCGCGCGCGACCGTCAAAACCATGCAGGCGCGCGCGGAAGCGGTGGATGAAGGCCGCATCACCGTGCTGTTCATTACAGTGGGCGCGGCCATTGCATCATTGGCGGCCATTCTTATCAACCTTGCCGACGCGAAGAACTCACCGCACAGCGGCGCGGCCGGAGGGCTTGCGGCCGTGACCGTCCTTTTGTCGTGGATTTTTGTGCACACGGTTTTCGCGTTCACCTATGCCCACGATTTTTACAAGGGCGGCGGCGGGCTGACCTTCCCCGAGACGCCGCAGCCGAATTACTGGGATTTCGCGTACTTCGCCTTTGTGATCAGCGCGACGGCGCAAGTCTCGGACGTAGAGATCACCTCATCCTCGATCCGCCGTTTGGTATTGGCGCACGGCGTCATCGCGTTCTTTTTCAACACCGCGATTCTGGCCTTCGGCGTCAATCTCGCCGCCGGCTTGGTGAGCTAAGCTTCCATCTCTTCGCGGATCATCTCCAGCGTCAGCCATTCCTCTTCGCCTTTAACGATGGCGGCTTGGACAGCTTCGAGTTCGTCGGCGGTCTGTTTGAAAGCCGCATGATCGCGTGCGAACAACTTGGGATCGGCGAGTTTGGCCTGCAGACGCACAACATCCTTGCGCCATGCCTCCAGCTTGCCGGGCAACGTCTCGAGCGCGTGCTTTTCTTTGAAACCTATCTTTGGTTTACGCACTGGCGCGGTGCTGCCGCTTGGCTGTTTGGCGGCTTTGGACGGCTTCAGCTGCGGCGAGTCTGCTGTACGCGCCTTCACGCCGTGGCCGCGCTGCGTGACCATGTCGGAATAGCCGCCGGCATAGGTCATCCACCGTCCGTCTTCCTCAAAGGCGATGACCGACGTCACAACGCGATCCAGGAAATCGCGGTCGTGGCTGACGAGCAGCACCGTGCCGGAATAATCGGCGAGCATTTCCTGCAGCAGGTCGAGCGTTTCCAGATCGAGATCGTTCGTCGGTTCGTCGAGCACCAGCAAATTGGAGGGCCGCGCCAGCGCACGCGCCAGCATCAATCGCCCGCGTTCACCGCCCGACAGGCGCGCCACGGGCGTGTTGGCTTGCTCGGAGCCGAACAGGAAGTCTTTCATATAACCGATGACGTGCTTGGTCTTGTCGCCAACGGCCACCATGTCGCCGTGACCTTGAGTCAAAATTTCTCTCAGCGTCGACTGCGGATGGAGAGATTCGCGCTTTTGATCGAGCGTCACCATTTCGATATTGGCGCCCAACTTGACGGTGCCTTGATCGGGCGCAAGCGTGCCGGTGAGCATATTCAGCAGCGTGGTTTTGCCGGCGCCGTTGGGGCCGACAATGCCAATGCGGTCACCACGGGCAACGCGGATCGAAGCATCGCTTACGATCGCCCGGTCGCCGTAGGATTTGGCGATGTGCTTGGCTTCAATCACCAGTTTGGCGGCATTCTCGGCTTCGGCTGCGGCCATGACGACGTTGCCGGTCGCACCGCGATATTCACGGCGGTCCTGGCGCATGGAATGAAGATCACCGAGGCGCTTTTGATTGCGCTTGCGCCGGCCCGAGACGCCGTAGCGCACCCAATCTTCCTCGCGTGCGATCTTGCGGTCGAGTTTGTGCCGCGCGACCTCTTCCTGCTCCAGCATGTCGTCACGCCACGCTTCGAAATCGGCGAAGCCGCGGTCAAGGCGGCGGATAACGCCGCAATCCAACCACGCCGTAGTGCGCGTGAGATTGCTGAGGAACCGCCGGTCGTGGCTGATCAGCACCATGGCCGACCGCATGCTGGAAAGTTCGGCTTCGAGCCATTCAATTGCGGGCAGATCGAGATGGTTGGTCGGCTCGTCCAGTAACAACACATCGGGCGCGGGCGCTAACGCGCGCGCCAATGCGCAGCGGCGCGCCTCTCCGCCCGACAGGAGCGCAGGGTTTTCATCTCCGTTAAACCCAAACTGGCTCAGGAGATACGATGCTCGGTAAGCTTCGTCGCTGGGCCCGAGGCCGGCTTCAACATAGGCCAAGGTGGTCTCGAAACCGGCCATGTCAGGTTCCTGCGGCAGATAGCGAACCGAGGTACCTTGCTGCAAAGCGCGCTCGCCCTTATCGGGCTGAATCAGGCCGGCAACGATTTTGAGAAGCGTCGATTTGCCGGAACCGTTACGGCCCACCAGGCACAGGCGCTCGCCCGCCGACACACTCATTTCGGCGCCGTCCAGCAGCGTCGGGCCGCCAAACGTCAGGTGGATGTCGCGAAGAATCAGGAGCGGCGCGGCCATACGTAACAATCACATATAAGAAAATGAATTTTGCGGACCTCCTCATAGCACGCTAGGTTAGGCGCCACACGCGCCATTCTGGGCCGCGCCACAGGAGAATGTATGCGGACTTTCGCGATTCTTGCCGTCAGCTGCTGGTCGGGCTTCATGCTCATGGCGCTGGAGTTATTGAGCGGCCGCATCCTGGCGCCGACTTTCGGCAGCAGCATCTACGTCTGGGGCGCCATCATCACGATTTTCATGCTGGCTTTGTCGATCGGCTACCTCATCGGCGGTCGCATGTCGCTGACGACGCCGCGCATGGCGATTCTGTGCGGATTGCATCTACTGTCGGGATTACTGCTGCTTCCGATCCTGGCTTTTGAGGCGCCGGTACTGGACGGTATTTTCGAATTCACGCAAGACCCGCGCGCGGGCGCGTTGCTAGCGAGCACGGCCCTTTTCTTTTTGCCCGCGGTGGCCTGCGGCACCGTCGCACCCTATGCGGTGAGGCTGCTGGTGCAAGATTCATCCCGCGCCGGATTCTATGCCGGGTTGCAGTACTTTTTTTCCACGGCCTTCAGCGCCGCCGGGACATTGCTCACGTCGTTTTATTTTGTTTTGATCCTGGAAGTGAACCAGATCCTGTTTCTGTTGATGGACATGACCATCGCCGTGGCGGCTTTTAGCTTCACCATTTCTCGCACGCGTGCCGCATGAAACATATCATCCGAACATATTTGACGGCTGTTGCGGGCTTTGTGCTGAGCGCCGTGTTTCCGGCGCTATCAGCGGCCGAGCCTCAAATCGTTCATTCCGAGAAATCGCTTTACCGGAATATTTTTGTTACCGAGGACGGCGATCAACGCTGCCTTACGTTCCGCCGCGCGCGCTCCAATACGCGCCAAACCTGCTTACGTATCGGCGACCCGGGATACTTGGTGTTTCCTTATGCGCGGATGATGATGGGTTCCTTGTATCTGCAGCCGAACCCGCAGCACATCTTGGTCATCGGCTTAGGCGGTGGAACGCTGCCGATGCATTTGCGTGATGTGTTGCCCGAAGCCGTCATTGATGCTGTGGAAATCGACCCCGCTGTCGTGAAGGCCGCGCGCGCCTACTTCGGTTTCAACGAAGACGCGCGCATGAAGGTCTTCGAGGAAGACGGGCGTGTCTTCGTTAAAAAAGCCATCAAGGCCAAGGCGCAATACGACCTGATTATGCTCGACGCCTTTGAGGACGATTACATCCCCGAGCATCTTTTGACGCGTGAGTTCCTGGAAGAGGTCAAAAGCATTCTCGCGGCAAACGGCGTGGTGGCCGCCAACACATTTTCGGCCAGCGGCCTTTACCCCTATGAATCGGCGACCTATGCCGCCGTGTTCGGAGCTTTTTACAACATCAAGTCTAGCAACCGCGTGATCTGGGCGCAGCGCGGCTACCTGACGCCACGGGCAAAGCTGGAAGAGAATGCCAAGGCCCTTGAAACCCCTTTTGAGAAAATGGGTATTAAAGCGCCTTATCTTCTCAGCCAGGTATCCACCGATCAGGACTGGCCGGCGGATAGTCTGGTGCTGACGGACCAGTATTCGCCCTCAAATATCCTCAACGGCCGCTAAAAAAAATCCTATATTTAACAGAAGGTTAACGCCGAGAGGCCAAAAACCCGGCTGCGCAATTTATGCGTCACTGCAATGTGGTATTCGCATATTGCATTGCGGTAGATCGGGCTTATATACAGCCTCATCAAACACGCGGCCCAAGCTCTTGGTTCTTAGTGGGCACGTGCAGAGACAGGAATGTTAGTGAGGTACCCCATGCGTTTACACACCGTTTTAGCCGTCGCCATGACCACCTTGGCCCTCGGTTACTTGCCCAACACCGCGTCCGCGACAAGCAGCACGCACGACCTGGCGCAGATTTGCGACAGCGCGCGCCTGACGGAGCTGGACCGCCGAGAGTGCCGGGCGCAATTCAAGACGGCCGCGGACGATGCCGCGCGCTTGAACGCTTTCAAGATCTTCGAAGAACGAATCAATGGACCTATTACCGTTGAGTCTCAACGCAGCTAAGACTGCGGATTTAAGAACGACTGCACGGGCTGGTGTCACTGACGCCGGCCCGTTTTCTTTTGAGCAGTTGCACCCGGCAGTCAGAGAGCTTATGCCCCTTCCATGTCCGACACCGCGCCCGACACCGCCCTGCCCGAAGCCTGCCCGCGCTGCTTAAAGCCTGCGACGCTCTGCGTCTGCGAAGGCATTACCGCCATCGATAACAAGATCGGGCTTCTCATCCTCCAGCACCCGCAAGAGCAGGATGTGGAACTGGGGACCGCGCGCCTCGCCGCGCTGCATTTCAAGAACGCCGTCTTCAAGATCGGGCTTTCGTGGCCCAGCCTGGGCAAAGCGCTCGGCACCTATTCAGACCCTAAGCGTTGGGCGGTGCTATATCTGGGCTCGGCTAAGGCGCAAGAACTGATGCCGGGCCGCGAGATCGTCGTGTTGAACCGCAAAGGCGGCGCGGCCGAGGATCAAAACCTCAGCGAGATCGACGGCGTTATTCTGCTGGACGGCACGTGGAGCCAGGCCAAGGCATTGTGGTGGCGCAATGCCTGGATGTTGAAGACCAAACGTATCGCCCTCAATCCGCGCCGACCATCGCATTACGGCAAGCTGCGGAAGGAACCACGGCGCGACGGGTTGTCGACGCTGGAAGCCGCCGCGATGCTGTTAAGCCGGTTGGAGAAGAAACCCGAAATCGAAACCGCGTTGGTCGCCAGTTTTGATAAGCTGCTCGACCGTTACCGGACTTTGCGCGCGAGCACTAAAGTTTCCTGAATGTCGCGCTTGCGTCCCTCGTCCGCGGCTTGGTGGCCGGGACGCGTCGGCACGCTCAGCGCCTTCTCAAGATAAGGCACCGCTTCACGCCGTTTGCCGCGTTGCGTGAGATAGTCGCCGTAGAAATAATTCGGGTCCATGCCGTCAGGATTTATGGCGAGTGCTTTCTTGAGATAAAACACGGCCTTCTTGCCGTCTCCAAAGCTCAAGGGCCAACCCGGCACCTCGTAGTATAGCGCGCCCAGCATCGCTGTGACGCTGCCATCCATAAGACTGGGGGTGGTAGATTCGACCTGTTCAAGAAGATTCCTGGCTTTTTTGACGATGCCCAGTGTCGCGAGATCGCTGCGTACTTCGGCCTCCAGAAGTAATGCCAAGGCCTGCCAGACCAGCGGTTCGGGTTTGTCTGGATAGCGCGCAGCAATCTCTGCGCTGTCGCGTATCATCGCGCGCGCACGATCCAATCTAACGTCATCGTCCGTGAGGTGATATTTAATCTCGGCCCAACGGCTCTCGATTCCGGCCAAAGCCACTGCCATGGACTCGTCCGCGCGGCTCAGCGGCGCAGATAACGCGCCTGCGGCAAGGACCGCAGCACAAATTAAAGTTCTTAACAGGCGCATAGTTATTGAGATTATCATGATCCCAAGCCGACGGGATGTAATCTAAATGCCGCTTCGTGGCGTAAGAATGGCGGGGGATAAATGGTGAACCTCGTGAAAATGCCAAGCTTCTACGACACGCTGACGCCCATGCGCGATCCCGGCCAAGTATACGACAGCCGCAATTATGTGGCGGTGCCGGAGTCGTGGTACCTGGCGGTATCGGACATTAAAGGCTCAACCGCAGCCGTTGAGGGCGGGCAGCACTCGGATGTCAATTTCGCCGCCGCCGCCATGATCGCATCACTGAACAATCTGTGCGGCGGGGGCATTCCCTATCAGTTCGGCGGCGACGGCGCTGTCGCCCTGGTGCCGCCGCAGTTCGCGGCCGCGGCCCGGCGTGTACTGGCGCAGACCCGGCGGTTTGCCAGGCAAGAATTCAAGCTGGATCTGCGCGTCGGCCTTGCGCCGATGACCGAACTCGCAAAACGTAACGTCGAGGTATTAGTCGGCCGCTACGAACCCGCGCCGAGCAGCGCATACGCGGTTTTTCTCGGCGACGGCGTGGAATTGATGGAATCGTCGGTGAAAGGCCGCGCCGACGACGCGCTCGCGGCCTTGTCGATGATCGGCGATGCCGACGACGACGGCGCGCCGCCGGATCTCACGGGGCTGTCTTGCCGCTGGACGCCCTTGCGCGCCGCGCGCGGAAAAATGGTGGCACTGGTGCTGCGCGGCGCCGATCACGGCGTTCTGCATCGGGAATTGACGCAGCTCTCCGGTGTTCCGGCGTTAAATGCCGCATCGATTGAAAGTCTGCAGACACGTTGGCCGCCCAAAGGCCTGCTGCGCGAGGCCAAGGCCCGCAAACGCAAATTGCCGCTGGTCTTTTTGGTGCTCCGTGTCGCGGTTGAAACATTCGTGGCGTATCTGTTTTTCAAGAACAATTGGAATATGGGCGCTTTCAACACCCAACGATATCGCGACGAACTGGTGAGCGGCGCCGTGGATTTCGCGCGCTCGGGCGAAACGCTTGCGCTGGTCTTCGATTGTCCTATCGACCGCATCGAGGGTATCCGCGCCTATTTGGATAACCGCGAACGCTTAGGCGAGCTGCGTTATGGCATGCATATTTCCGACCACGCCGTCATGACGTGCCTGGTGACGTCGACGGAAGGCAAACATGTGCACTTTGTCGATGGCGGCGACGGCGGGTATACCCGCGCCGCGACGCAGCTTAAGGGGCAGTTGCGCGCCTCATAGGCCCGCAGGCTTTGGCCCACCGGTGGCCCAATCTAAAAGTTCGACCGTGTGCACAACCGGGGTTTTTGTCGCCGCACCGATCTGCATCATACAACCGATATTGCCGGCGGCGATGACGTTGGGATGCGTGCGCGCGATGTTGGCTGCCTTACGTTCGCGAAGCTGGGTGGCCAGTTCCGGCTCCAGGAGATTGTAGGTGCCGGCCGAACCGCAGCAGATATGACTCTCAACGGGTTCAACAACAGTGAAGCCTGCGTCTCTCAATAAAGCTTGCGGCTGCGATACGATGCTTTGTCCATGCTGCAGCGAGCAAGCTGCGTGATAGGTCACGCGCAAACGCGGCACGTTAATGGGCGTATTCAAGCCCAAATCCATCATGATCTCCGAAATATCGCGCGCCAGCGCTGAGACGCGTGCGGCATCCTTTGCCAACACAGCATCGCCTGAGAACAAATGGCCGTAGTCTTTCATAGTCGTACCGCAACCGGACGTGTTCACGACAATGGCGTCCAGACCGCCGTTCTCAATCTCATGGGTCCAGGCGCGGATATTATTCGCCGCGAAATTCCGGCCTGAGTCTGCTTTTCCCATATGCAACGTCAACGCGCCGCAACATCCCACGTTCTTTACGATCACTACCTCGACGCCGTGACGGGTCAGCAAGCGAATCGTCGCGGCATTGATGTCGGTATTGAGCGCACGCTGCGCGCAGCCGGTCAGCAACCCAACGCGCATGCGTTTAACACCGTGGGCGGGAAACACCTGCGGCTGGTCCCATGCTGACGGCGACGGCAGGGTTTTGGGCGCGAAATCGACGATCGCGCGCAATTGGCGCGGCAACAAAAACGCAAACGGGCGCGCGAGCCAGGCGGCAATAATCGCCAGACGCAGGCGGACAGGATGCGGCAAAATCACCGCTATCATCGCCCGCAGCGCCCGATCCGGCCATGGCCGGGTGTAGGTTGCTTCGATATGCGTGCGCGCGTGCTCGACGAGGTGCCCATAGTGGACACCCGAAGGACATGTGGTCATGCACGACAGACACGACAAGCATCGATCGATATGCGTCACGACGTCTTTGGTCGCGGGCCTGTCATTCTCCAGCATATCTTTGATGAGATAAATGCGGCCGCGCGGACTATCCAATTCGTCGCCCAGCAGCACATAGGTCGGACACGTCGCCGTGCAGAACCCGCAATGCACGCAGCTTCGTAAAATGCCGTTGGCCTCGGCAAGCGACGGAGTTTCAAGTTGCGCGGGTGTAAAGCTGGTTTGCATGACTAAGAATCCGGTGCCAGGCGGCCGGGATTGAGGATGCGCTGCGGATCGAAAGCGTCCTTAATACGCCGGGTCAACCCGGCGAGTGCGGGCTTTTGCGGCTCGAATACGGGGATAGTTTTACGCAGTTCGCTATCGCCGCGCACGAGCATGGCATGGCCGCCGCCTACCGCCGTGACCTCGGCGCGAATGTCGAGAGGACTGACGCCGGGCAACATGGCCGCCCACAGGAGTCCGCCGCCCCAATCGTAGAACACCGATACATCGCCAAGCCCTTTCAACGCGACGCCAACCGCCGGGCCCGCCTGCGGCGCCACGGAGATGCGCCACACCGCGCGCGGATCATCGACGAAAGGATGAACGTCGCGCAGTTCGCACCAGAATACCTTGGAGTTCTGGCTATGGAGTTCCTCCCCGGCGCCTAGAAGCTTTCGCAGCGCCTCGCAGCGATGGGCCACGGACCGGGCGGGGCCCTCAACGCGGATCGCCGTGACGGACGTCCCGGCATTGCGAACGTGCGAAACGCTACTGCGGCCAGCCACATCGGCCGGAAGGTGCGCTGCGGCCGAGATCTCATGAGCGGATGCGAGCGCTTTCGTGAGAACCGCGACACCCGCCGTGTCGTCAAGTCCGAACACGAGAACCGTCCGCGTCTTTTCCGCCGCGGGCAGGACTTTGACCGTCACATCCGTCATGACGCAGAGGGTGCCGTAGGAATTTGCCAGCAGCTTGCAAAGATCATAGCCGGTCACATTTTTAACCACGCGGCCGCCTGCCTTGAACATCTCGGCGCGGCCTGAATACGCCGTAACGCCGAGAAAATGATCACGCGCCGCACCAGCCTTGATGCGGCGTGGCCCAGAAAGGTTACACGCAAACATTCCACCAACACTTCCCTCGCCAGCCACACCGCGCAGAAGCGGGCCGAGGTCGCAAGGCTCGAAGGCCAACTCTTGCTTATGAGCCGTAAGGGCCGTTTCAATCTCAGCCAGCGGCGTTCCGGCGCGCGCTTGCAAGATGAGCTCCTCGGGTTCGTAGAGCGTGATGCCGGAGAAGCCCGACATATCCAGCACATGATCGGTTTGCATGTCCCGGCCAAGACCGCGCTTGGTGCCGCGGCCACGCACGTCCAATGTCTGCTTGTCCGCCAAAGCATGTGTAAGGCAGTCACCCAGTTCGTGTTCGTTCGCGGGTCGGAAGGTCGTCATGCTCAAAATCGCGGTAAATCTGGAAAGCGCGTTTCGCCGCGATGGACATGCACGCGGCCAAGCTCGGCACAGCGATGCAAGTGCGGAAAAACCTTACCAGGATTGAGCAGCGCTTCCGGGTCAAAGGCACACTTCACGCGCTGCTGCTGTTTCAAATCGTCTTCGCTGAACATCTCGGGCATCAGGTCGCGTTTTTCAATGCCGACGCCGTGTTCGCCGGTCAGAACACCGCCCACCGCGACACACAGCTTCAAAATATCAGCGCCGAATTTCTCGGCCCGGTCCAACTCGCCCGGCTTGTCGGCATCATACATAATCAGCGGGTGCAAATTACCGTCGCCCGCATGGAACACATTGGCGACACCGAGGCCATAGTGTTCACCCAGCTCGCGCATACGTTTCAGCACTTGCGGCAGCGCGCGACGCGGAATTGTACCATCCATGCAGAGATAGTCGGGAGAAAGCCTGCCAATGGCGGGGAATGCATTTTTGCGGCCCGCCCAGAACTTGATGCGCTCGGCTTCGCTGCTGGACGTGCGTTCATAAACAGCACCACAGGCGCGGGCGAGCGGCAGCACGCGCTCAAGTAACTCATCGACTTCGACGCTCGGACCGTCCAGTTCAACGATCAACAGCGCTTCGACATCCAGCGGGTATCCCGCTTTGACAAAGGCCTCGACGGCGTGAATGGCCGGGCGGTCCATCATCTCGAGGCCGCCGGGGATAATACCTTCGGCTATAATGCGGCTGACGCAAGCGCCGGCAGATTCGTTGTCGGAAAATCCAAGCAACACGGCGCGCGCGATTGCGGGCTTTTGGAGAATACGCACGGTGACTTCCGTTACCACGCCCAACAGCCCTTCCGATCCGGCCATCAATCCCATGAGATCGTAGGGTTCGGAATCCAGATACTTGCCGCCGAGCGTAATGATCTCGCCGTCGAGCGTTACCACCTCTAGGCCCAGCAGGTTGTTGGTGGTGACGCCGTATTTGAGGCAATGCACGCCGCCGGAATTTTCGGCCACATTTCCCCCGATGGTGCAGGCGATCTGGCTGGAAGGGTCGGGCGCATAATAAAAGCCCGCATGTTCGACTGCCTTGGTGATGGCGAGATTGGTGACGCCGGGCTGCACACGCACCGCACGATTATTAAAATCGATTTCGAGAACACGGTTGAGCTTCGACAGGCCGAGGGTAATGCCATCGGCCAAAGGCAAAGCCCCGCCGGAAAGACCGGTCCCCGCCCCGCGGGGCACCACACGAATTTTCTGATCGCTGCAATAGCGCAATATCCGCGCAACCTGCTCAGTCGTTTCCGGCAACGCCACGACCATCGGCATCTGACGGTAAGCCGTGAAAGCGTCGGACTCGTAGACCTTCATTTCATTTTGAGCGTCGATTACATTGGCCGACGGTAGAATGGCGCGCAGCGCCGCGATGATCTCGGCGCGGCGCGCGAGAACGGCTTGGTCAGGTGCGGGCATGCGCAGGCTGGACATGAGCTCCCCTGAATTTTGTGATGTTCGTTGGTATCACCGAAAACGCAGTGCGCCTACCAGATATACACCCGGTCGCTGGGCGCGACGTAGAGTTTATCGCCGGGCTTAATACCGAAAGCGTCGTACCAAGCATCGATATTGCGCATCACGCCGTTTACGCGGGCCTTCACGGGCGAATGTTCGTCGGTATAAAGTTGCTGACGCAACGTTTCATCGCGGGATTTTCCGCGCCAGACTTGCGCCCAGGCAAGAAATACGCGCTGCTCGCCTGTCGTGCCATCCAGCACCGGCGCCGTCTTGCCGCGCAATGAAATACGGTAAGCTTCGAGCGCGATATTAACACCCCCGAGATCGCCGATATTTTCGCCCATTGTCAGCCGGCCATTGATGAACTCGCCCGGCAACAATTCAAAGGCGCTATACTGAGCCCCTAAACGGTCGGCGCGCGCGTCGAACTTGGCGGCGTCTTCCGGCGTCCACCAATCGCGCAAACGCCCTTCGCCATCCGACTTGCGGCCCTGATCGTCGAAACCGTGACTGACTTCATGCCCGATGACGCCGCCAATGGCGCCGTAGTTGACGGCCGGGTCGGCTTCGGGATAGAAGAACGGCGGCTGCAGAATGCCGGCAGGAAAAACGATCTCGTTCATATTCGAACTGTAATAGGCATTCACGGTATGCGGCAGCATACCCCATTCAGTGCGATCGACCGGCTGGTCGAGACGCGCTAGGTCGCGTCGCCACTCAAAGATCGTCGCGTTTTTTATATTGCCGTAGAGGTCGTCGGCATCCACCCGCAAGGCATCGTAGTCGCGCCATTTGTCGGGATAGCCGATTTTTACGCCGAATTTCGAAAGCTTTTCGAGCGCCTGACGCTTGGTCTCGGCGCTCATCCACGTCACTCTCTCGATACGTACGGCGAAGGCACTTTTGAGATTATCCACCAGCTCCTGCATCTGCCGCTTAGATTCTGGCGGAAAGTAACGACGCACGTATTCACGGCCGACGGCTTGCCCCAACACACCGTTCGTAGCGTCGACTGCGCGCTTCCAGCGCGACGCTAATTCAGGCTGCCCGGACAAAGCCTTGTCGCGAAACGCGAAACGCGCGTCAACAAAACGCTTCGGCAAATACGACGCTGTCGAATCTATGATGTTGAACGCAAGCCACGCCTTTAGCAGCGAAACAGGCGCGGCCTTAAAGAGCGCGGCTTTCTCCGGGAACGCCGTGTTGTCGCCGACGATGATGCGATCGACGCCCTTCAAATCCGCCGCCGCCATGAAGCGTTGGAAATCAAACCCGGCGGCGGCGTTTTTGAGTTGCGAGAAAGAAACCGGATTGTACGTCTTGTCGCGGTTACGCAACTCAGTGCGGGGCCAGCTGGCTTCGGCAAACTTGGTTTCTAGCTGAACGATCTCGGCCGCACGTTCGGCCGCATTTGGCCAACCCGCCAGACCGAGCATCTGCGCAATATAGGATTCATATTTCGCCTTAGTCGGCGAAAACGACGCCTTCAAATAGTAATCGCGGTCGGGCAAGCTCATGCCGCCGCTATAGGAATAGACCGCATATCGATCCGGATTTTTATCGTCGGAACCGATCCCGACGTAAAAAATCGAGCCTGCCCCCAGGCGGCGATCTCCCATAAGGGCCGCGATATCTTCATGGGTCTTGGCCGCTTGTACGCGCGCGAGGTCGGCTTGCAGCGGCGCAATACCGCGCCGCTCAATGGCCGCCTCATCCATATAGCTCTTATAAAATGCGCCGGACTTGCTTTCATTTGAGGCTGAATCCGCCTCGAGGATGTTGCGCACGCGTTGCTCGGACAGCACACGCAGCTCATCGAACATGCCATAGCGTGTGCGGTCGGGCGGGATGACCATGCGGTCGAGATAACCACCATTCGCGTAGCGGAAAAAATCATCGCCGGGGTTCGCAGCCGTATCACGGCCCGAAAGATCGAAACCCCAAACGCCAAAACGCGGCGCGGCAAGTTCAGCCGATGATGCCGGCTCGGCTGCATGTGCGGGCGCGCCTAACGCCAGCGCAAGACATAGATAGACGCTTGCCTTCATAACGCTCTTTTTCATGGTCCCGGGATGTGTGCGTGGCTAACCGTGTAGGCGAACCGCCTACTTTCGGATGCACTTTACCCCAATCCTCCGGGCGTATGACAAGGTCGTTGTGGCTAAGCCGAACCTAGCGGCGTTCGCGGCCGCGCGGCTGATCGGCGCGGTCGCGGCTCAGGTTTTCCCGCTCATAGTGCGAGGATAAAGGTCGCGGGCGGTCTCGGGGATCCATGTCATTTGAACCGGCTGTATCCTGCGACGGACGCGGCGCGTTCTGCCGCTGCGTGCGGTCCTGAGGCTGCTCGGCATTACGATTACTGGGCGCGTCGGAAGACCGCTGCTGCGCCCCGACACCCTGAAAGGGCATCAGCGCCACGACGCCGGCTATCATGAGGTAGGTCAATTTCTTGGTCATAACGGTGCCTCCTGAGCACCCCTTCACCGTGAATATGGCACACCAGTTTGTTCAAATCGTGGCTGGATACAACCCCCAGCATACATCAGTCGCCTTGACGTCTTTGGCTTGCTATGATTGCTCGAAAGTTTAAAAGTTTCAGTACCTTGCGGCAACTTCCCGCTTCGTGACCCGGCATGAATGACCTTGCTATGACCGACATTCCGACGACGGATACGCCTATGACGGTGGCGTCACATCCGCTTTCGCCGCGTCAGGAACGTGTGCGGGCGCTGTTCGACAGCGTGGCCGCCGAACGCAGCGCCTGGATTGCCCGCAACCAGTATTTTTACGATGCCGACCGGGCCTATATGCGTTTCCTGATCCCTGCCGGATCGAACGTATTGGAAATCGGCTGCGGTGACGGTCAACTGCTGGCATCCCTCGCCCCGCGTCGCGGCGTCGGCCTCGATTTAAGCCCGGCAATGATCCAGATCGCGCGCGCGCAGAACCCGGGCTTAGAACTTCACGTCGCCAATGCGGAAGACCCCGACCTGCTGAAAACGATTACCGGCCCCTTCGACTATATCGTCGTGTCGGACACCATTGGATTGATCGAGGACGTCGAGGCGCTTTTCCGCGTGCTGCACCGGCTGACCACGCCGGATACGCGTCTGATCGTCGCCTATTACTCGCATCTATGGGAACCGGGATTGCTGCTGGCCGAAATGCTGCGCCAGAAAATGCCGCAGGTGCAGCAGAATTGGCTGTCGACAACAGACATTGCCGGTTTGATGGCCTTGGCCGACTTCGAACTTGTGCGCAAAGAATGGCGACTGCTCCTGCCCCGGCGGATGCTGGGCCTTGGGCCGCTGATTAACCGCTTCATCGCACCGCTGCCGCTGATCCGCGCGCTGTGCTTGCGCAATTATGTCGTGGCCCGCCCGCGTCCGGCCGTACCGCCGCCAAAAGCCCTGCCCTCCGTTACAGTTCTCGTTCCCTGCCGCAACGAGAAGGGCAACATAGAGAATGCCGTGACGCGCCTGCCGCGCTTCGCACCCGATATGGAAATCCTGTTCGTCGAAGGCCATAGCAGTGACGGCACATATGAAGAATGCGAACGTGTCCGAGCTGCATACCCTGCGCGCGATATCAAAGTGTTGCGCCAGGAGGGCAAGGGTAAGGGCGACGCAGTACGCAAGGGTTTTGCGGCGGCGCGCGGTGACGTCTTGATGATTCTCGATGCCGATCTCACCGTGCCGCCGGAAACTCTACCGCGCTTCTACGAAGCGCTGGTGTGCGGACGCGGCGAGTTTATCAACGGCACACGCATGGTGTACCCGAAAGAAGCGGCCGCGATGCGGTTCCTCAACGCCATCGCCAATCGCGGCTTCGCTATCGTATTCTCGTATCTGCTCAATCAGCGCTTTACCGATACACTTTGCGGCACCAAGGTTTTGTGGCGACGCGACTACGAGCGCATCGTCGCCAATCGCGGATACTTTGGCGACTTTGATCCTTTCGGTGATTTCGATTTGATATTCGGTGCGGCAAAGCTGAACTTGCGCATCATCGAAGTGCCCATTCGCTACATGGACCGCAGCCACGGCGAGACGCAAATTTCTCGGTTCTCTCACGGCTGGCTTTTGGCGCGCATGGTGCTGTTCGCATGGCACAAACTGAAAGCCTTCTGACGTGAGCACGCCGGCCTCCGTCGATCACCGCATCCTTGAGTTCGGCCGGCAATGGCGCAACAAGCCGGTGTTGCGCGAAATATATCACGACCTCTACCGACGCATGGCCGGCGAACTTGCGCAAGGCCGCACACTTGAAATCGGCAGCGGCGCGGGCGGCTTTAAGGAATTCGCGCCCGACGTCATTACCACCGATATTCTTTCGGCACCTTGGTTAGACCTCGTCGCCGATGCTCAAGCGCTGCCGTTTGCCGCCGACAGTTTTGGCAATATCGTGATGTTCGACGTCCTTCACCACATCGAATTTCCACGTCGTTTTTTCAGCGAAGCTTTGCGTGTTCTCGCCCCCGGCGGACGTATCGTGATGATGGAACCCGCGATTACACCGCTGAGCTGGCCGTTCTACCGCTTCCTGCACGCCGAGCCGCTAGACTTAAACGCCGACCCTTTGCACGACGGCGCGCCGGCCCAAGACCGCGATCCTTTCGCTGCCAATCAAGCTATCCCGACGTTGCTGGCGGGCGCGCACAGGACGCAATTCGCCGCCGCGTTCCCGCAGTTTAAAATCGCGCCGCCGCGTTGGCTCAGCCTTTTCGCTTATCCGTTGTCGGGTGGGTTTAAGCCGTGGTCGCTTATTCCTTACGGCCTCGTGAAACCATTGCTGAAGCTTGAAGAGGCTCTGTTACCGGTACTCGGGCGGCTTATGGCCTTCCGCCTCATGACAGTGATAGAAAAACGGCGGCCCTAACTGGCGCGCGCGGTTTGAGCGGCCGCGATGCGGCGCTGCCTGATCCGGTTGATGGGCGTTTCGACGGCAACGACAATCGCCCCGGAGATCGCAATGGTCACGGCGACACATATCGCCACCCGCACCAGCGGCACCGCAGCCCAATCGCCCATATCTCCGTAGATGGAATCGTAGAACACAATCACGATCCAATGAATGAGATAGATCGGGTAGGAGAAATCAGCGACGGCGTTGTCTATTTTAATATTGCGTGTGAGTTGAAACAGGCATGGCAGGCCAATCAGCGCGCTGGCGTAATAGGTCCAGATGACGACGGTCCGCGAATCTGTCGCCTCGGAAAGCGGCTGGACCAAAAAGGCGGCCGCAACAAACACGGCGGCAATAACGACTTGGGTCTGGCGCGCGATTTTATCGATATGCGCATCGTAAATACGCCGCGCGATCATACCCACAACAAACAGCGCAAGTTCAAACGGAAAGAAGCGGTAGATCCAAGGCTCCCCATCATACCCCGCGCTGTAGGTGACTGCGCGCGCAAGTAAGCTGATAGCCGCGATAGTGATCAGGGTAGTTGTCTTCGCGCGTATCAAAAATGGAACGATGCAATAGAACATCAATTCCAGTGATATCGTCCATGCCTGTGGGATCGGTTGCAGCATCCATGGCTGATCGCTGGGGGCCACGCCGGTAATGCCGTTGGCGGTAAACACGAGGCCGCCGTCTTCAATTTTGAAGAACAGCAGCACGTCCTGACCGAAGACAAAAAGCGCCGCGATCACTTCAGCCGCCTTCGCGGAGAAGTCGAGCTTTGCCGTGCTGTCGGCGACGTTCTGCCACCACCCCGGCGAGCCGCGCACATGCATGACGTAGTAGAGCACGAGCGAAATAACCAGACAGACGAAGTAGACCGAGTAAATCCGCAAGAATCGATTGAAATAGAAAACATCGCGGTCGGCGCGCGGGTCGTATTTCTCTGTCAGAATCGTGGCCATGTAAAAGCCCGAGATGACATAGAACATCTGCACAGCCGCGAGGCCGCCGGCGATCTGATATCCGCCGATGCCGCCAAGATGCGCCAGCACCACAGACAGAGCCAGAAGCACGCGGAGAAGGCCCATTCGCTATTCCCTCGGCCGCGCAACAATATTGAGGCTGGCACCGTGAGGTATCATGGCGCGAAGCCGCGCGGGATCGGGCGCAATCGCCGTCGCACCGTCGAGATGGTAGAGCGCATATCCGCCTTGCGATAACAGGCCGAGAAGCTGTTCCAGCGACGCGCCGCGCTCTTCCAGGACATAAGGGGCCAGTTCCATAACGATGATCGGCTTGTGCTTTTTCAGCAGTCCCATACCACCTTCGAGAACCTGGCACTCAAAGCCGTCAACATCCAGCTTGATGAGATCAATGCGTGCAAAACCTGCGGTATAGGATTCCAAGGTTTCGCTGCGCGCGCCTGCCGTCGACTCCGGCCGGCCGAGATGTGCGGCATGGAGATTTTCCCCGCCGTTGAGCGGCCAGCTTGAATAGATTTCGGGCGTCACCGCGGTGTCCATGCGATCCACCAGCATGACCTGCTCGGCAATCACTTGCCCTTGCAAGACCGGATTCAGAGCAAGATTCTGCGAAAGCTTTCTGAAGGCATAGGCCGTAGGCTCAAAGGCATAGACTTTGCCGCTCTCACCGACCATGCGCGCGAGCCACAGCGTATGCGCGCCGATGTTGGCGCCGATGTCCAAGACGACATGAGATGTTTGTACCAGGCGCCCGCAGGCGGCAACGGTGGTTGGTTCAAATTTTCCGAAAAGGAAGATCGCAATATCGATGCCTTCTGCCAGATCCAGGCGCCAACGCAAACCATGGCGCTCAACATCGACGATATCGCCGGCTCCCATCAAACGACGCAATCCGCGCAGTCCGTAGGACGCCGCCGCGGCAAGGCGAATCTTATTTTTGGTGCTTAACATCGGCAGCCGGAACCCCCTCGCTTCACCCGTCTTATCGTAAACCGGTGATGAGGGGGAGGCTCTAAACGCTACGCGTTAGTCGCGGTATGGATTTCGGCTCAAATCGCTGACGCGGTTCGGCATGGTGTCACGATTATAGCGGTTGCGCTCGGGCGCATTGCGCCACGGATTGTAGCGCTCGTACGGCTGCGTGCGGGCATTACGTTGCGTATCACCAGACCACTTATGCCAACGGCGATTGTGATCCCAGTAGCCGTCACTGTAGGCAAAAGCTACGTTGCCCGCGTCAACTTCCACAGCGGTGTTAGACTCTTGGGCCGCCGCGTTTTCGATGTTTGCCGAAGACAGAGCGGCAACGACGAAGATGATGCTCACAACCGATGCAGACGTTTTCATAGGGGCAACTCCAACCGCTTGTACTTATGAAAACGCGGTGTGGGAGGAATCGTTGCGGCGGGCACAGTGTGGCGCTCGCAGCCGGTTTGACCACGCCCGTATCTTTCGAAATAAGTGAATGGAAATAAGCATTTATAGGCCTATCCCGTACCGGCCATACCCACGGCGCATTGAGAACGGCTTTTTTCGCGGCGGCTGGTAACTTTTGCGGCCAAATCGCGTTCTTTTTTCATGCGAATGTTTCGCAAGGGATACCGCACCATGCATATTTACGCATCGATGGAATGGGCGACCACCTGGCTGATTATCTCGTTTCTCGTTACAACCCTGGGCCTTGGCTTTTGCGTGTCGTACCTGAACAGGGGCGACGAGTAGCCCGGCTCGCAACCGGCCTCCGCGCACCGCATTAGAGACAGTCTAAGCAGTTCAATCATTGAACGATTGTCACCAAATTCAGCCCGCTGAAGACTTCTCCTTTTGGCTTTAATATGGCTTTATGTCGCCTGCATATTGGGGTGGCGAAAGGGGGGATGAAAACATGGCGCTTGCGATCTATGCCGTTGTGCGAAGCGGCAATTCATGGACCATCAAATACGACAAACAGAACTACGGAACCTATCGCACCCAGCAGGAAGCCGTAACGAACGCCATTAAAACGGCTCATCGCATCGGCGAGCAAGGACACGACGCCAAAGTACTGGTCCAAGGACTAGACAATCGACTGCATGTAGAATGGGTTTACGGCAAAAGCCCCGACCCGCCCGCTGACTGATTCTGGTCGGCTGAAATCGACACAACCGAAAATGCGCTGAAGGCATGACCGACAATTCACCACCAATTGCCGCAGATACACATGCACGTTCACGGTCGCGCCGGAGCGCGCTGTATATGCCGGCCACGAACCAGCGCGCGGTCGATAAAGCGCGATCGCTCGCATGCGATGTCGTCATATTGGATCTGGAAGACGCGGTTGCGCCGGATGCGAAAGACCTCGCACGTCAGCAGGCAGCGGTGGCCGTGCGCGCCGGTCTTTTTGGCCGACGGGAAACAGTCATTCGTATTAACACCCTCGAAACGCCGTGGGGCAAAGCCGACTTGGAAGCCGCAGTAGCAGCCCAGCCTGACGGCATACTCGTGCCAAAGGTCTCCTCAGCGAAGGACATTACCCATTATGCCCAACACATAACGGGCCGGACAAAGTTATGGGCGATGATAGAAACCTGCGGTGCGATCTTGCAATTGGCGGAGGTCGCGGCGGCATCACGCGCGTGCGGTGTAGCGGCCTGGATCATTGGCCCGAACGATCTCGCCAAAGAAATGCGCTGTATACTTGATCTCGAACGTCGACCGTTGCACGCGGCACTATCGCTTGCTGTCATCGCCGCGCGCGCGCGCGGCATCGCCATTCTCGACGGTGTTTATAACGATATTTCCGATCTCGATGGACTGCGGACACAATGCTTGCAGGGCGCTGCCTTCGGGTTCGACGGAAAGTCGCTGATTCATCCCAGTCAGATCCAGATCGCCAACGACGTATTCTCACCGACGGCGGAACAGATCGCGTGGTCGCGCACCGTGGTTGAAGCTTTCTCCATGCCCGAGAACACGAACAAAGGCGCTATTCGCGTCGAAGGGCGCATGGTTGAAAGACTTCACCTGAAAGAAGCGAAACGTATTTTATCTGTAGTGGCTGCCATTCAGGCATAAGCACCATACGGACGCTTGAGCCCTAAGAAAAACGACTTTGATGCGATGTTGCGAGCGGCGTCACGCGCACGCATTTCAGCCGTCGGCCTCACGATAGCAGTGAGCCCGCCACACATCCTCGGTGATGAACGTGAGATTTCCAATATACGCTGATGAGAGATATTGCGACTTGCGAAGCCAAAAGAACTCAAACCATGGGGCGGATCTGATCACAAAAAGCTCGCCCAATAGCTTTATGAAGTCGGCAATGTTATTTTCGAGGGGACGGCCGACGCGCTTCGCAAAATCGCGGCACAACGTCACTTCCGGACGCAAACATGCTTCTGTTATGGAATCAATGGACCAGAATTTTGCCACGTCCTCTGCGTGCCAATATATAAACATATCCGAGATATGATACGGGGGCGTGGCCATGGTGTAGAGATCGCTGATGAGAAGTCGGCTTTTCATGCCATATCGCTGAGCCGCGCGATTGTCATACGCGTGCAACTCCTCGCGCATTTTCTCCAAAACATCGGGCCGCAACAGAGCAATATCTGTACGCGTCAATAAGACGCGCTCCGCGCCCAATTCCACGGCGCGCTTAACGCCGTTCGCAGCACATACAATTTGGTAATTAATATTATGAACACCGGAAATGGGTGGGCGCGCATTCAATACAATGTCATCGACATATGCCCCAACCGTCTGCAACACAGCTTCGGCGGTATCAGCCCACGTCGACAGAATGACGAATGCTTCCGGATGAAGTGCGCGGTATTGCTTCACCATATCCGTCAGCGATTCATCCAGCCCACCGCGAATGACAATCGCCTCTTCCTTCATTGCGCGGCGCGGTCCGGGCGGAACCGCCGCCAGACGGCGAACAGACGGAATATATGTGCCAATTGAGCGGCGGAAATTCGCTACCAACTATTGAACCGCTTTAGCGTCCAGTTTCAGGCTCAATGCCCGCTCAAAGTACGTGTCTGCTTCTTCAAAGCGTCCCCAACCCGCCAGCGTTCCGCCCATAATTACAGGCCCAAAATAATCGTCTGGGAAAAGCGAACAAAACTCCTGCGCAAGCTCAAAGGTTTCTTTCTTCATGCCCCGGTTATCAACCTGACCGATCCACGCACGCATGGTGACCATTGATTTTCTCATGTACGCAGCCGCTTGGCGATACATTGCGTCGGCCTGCGCGCCATCGCCAATGGAGGCATACAGCTCCGATAGGGTCAGCGCCACAAATGCATGCCTAGGGTCCAACGCGAGCGTATTCTGAAAAGCTTCGATCGCGCCGCGTGTGTTGCCGAGCAGAACCTGTATCTCGCCAAGCCGGCCAAAGTTTGCCGCCGTGGGCTTGTCAAAAGACATCCCGCGCTGCGCCGCTTCTAACGCGCGTTCGGCATCGAAACAGTGCGCAAATTCAACGGCTAGCGCAAAACACGGATCTGGATCATTCGGCCACCTCCGCGATTGCGTGTTAAATACGGCTGCTGCTTGTTGATGAAAACCTTGATCAGAGAGCGCGCGTCCCAACAGTCTGAAGGACTTACTCACACTCGGATCAAGGGCGATACCGTTTGCTAAAACCGGGACAGCATCGCCAAGCGCGCCGCGCTGTACCAGAATTTCACCCAACATATGATAGGCGGAAGCCTCGTTGGGGTGAGTCTGAATGTGATTTCCGCAGATCTGCTCGGCAGTTGCTGAATCGCCATTTTTAATGGCTTCAAGCGCACGCGCGATTTCGGGCGGAACTGCCATAGGCCCGTCTGTCACGTCACATTCGCCATTTTTTCGCCGACGGCAATTCTCTCTGAGCGTCAATCATACGCAAAGAATAACCCGTGTAACGAAAATTAGCGCCCCCAGACGGCACTCAGGCGAAAAAGGCTATCTCGGCGCGATCAGGGATACGCAATAGACCAGTAGAGCGCCGTCGCTGCGGACATGGGAATCTGAGATGCCGGGACACGGCGTTCTGCATCGTTGATCATATAGTCGTAAACCTGAGTGCCCATGACATCGCCCGGCGCGCGGTCGCCTACAAATGAATACATGGCGTATCCCTTATAGGCCCACTGACGCGTGCCGTCCGGATGGGTGAAGATTTCCCAGTACCCCGAAGCCTGCGCATCGGCAGTTGCCAGCAACGGGTGGTAGCTTTTGAGGCACTCTCCCTCGCAGCCGCTGGTGCCGATCACACGCCCGATCGAGGGGAAACGCGGCACGCCGTCGCGGAAGCCATGGCCGCTGGTCGACTGAAAAATGTAATTGGCGCGACGATACAGCGTCATGCCGCTCGCCGTCGTCATCACCTGACCCTGGCCCGGGGCAGACCTGATCTCGACGCCTGCGGGCATATACTGGCGACGCACGAGCGCTACCTGCCAGCGGGCATCGATACCTGCACCATTGGCTGTGCCGGCCATGCGGTCGTCGGCGAAGGTGTAGAGGGGCTTACCCCTGAAGGCCCAGCGCCTGGAACCGTCAGGGCCGCGCACGATGGTAAAGTCGCCGACGGCGTTGGCAAGGTCGGCGGCTTCGACCGGCACCCACGGGCTGAAGCACGGCGGCTTGGCGCACGCCTTCTCAACCTTCGCTACGGCACCTTCGAGCATATAAATGGTGAAGCCGCGGCCATCGACGAGGATGCTGCCGCCGACATCGTCCAGATCGCGGACATCGATGCCATCCGGAAAGGTCAAACCATCGCCGGGCTTCATGACGGCAACCTGCCACGCACCGGCGTCTTGGCCGCTACCTGCGGCTCCGCCGGGCAGCGTGTCTTCGCGGTAGCGGTAGAGCGGCTTGTTGCGCAGCGCCCATTGGCGCGTGCCGTCGGCGCGGCGGATCACCGTCCACTCACCACGCGACTTAGCCGTCGCGGGTGCGACCGCAGGAAGCCATGTAGCTGCACATTCGTTCGTGCACGCCGAAACGCCGGGCGTGGTGTCTTTCTCGGAGGTATAAAGCGTCATACCGGTAGCATCGGCATACGTCGTGCCGCGCAAGGGCGACAACTGACCGGTCAATTTATAACCGCGGGCTTCACCGAGCGTCTGGATGGTGATGCCGGGTGGCGTAGCGAGTTCGGGACCGGCGGAAGTGCGCGCGGCCCATGCCGGCTGGGACCCAAAGGCTAGAAGCGCCGACGCCGCCGCGGCGACGCACGCACCGGAGAGAGAGCGCGTTATCATGCGAGCAGTTCCGTAAATGGTTTGGAGGTGCGGTTAGATTCCGAACCCCAGGCGCTCACCGGCACGCCGTAAGCTTGCTGGAGGGTCAAGCCCACGCGCGTCACCGTATCGGCGTTGGCCTGGAGATGCATACCGGTCTTCAAGCGATTGCCCGCGCGACCGGCGGTCATCATCGGCATGTTGTCGAGGCCGTGCACGCGGGCCACGCCGTGATCGGTGGAATAATAGAGGAGCACACGGTCGAGGAGCGTGCCGTCACCTTCGCGTATGCTATCCAGCGCCTTGAGCGTGGTTGCAAACCCATCGACGCACTGCTGCTGGAACCACGCCACCGTCGGCTGGTATCCGAGCTGGGGATCGATAGCTTCTTCGTGCGAATAGATGTGGAAGGTCTGCGGATTGCCGGGCTTGCGGAGATCGGAGGCGGTGCCGCCGAACTCGACATTGATCACATTGGTCTGGCCACACGCCAGTGCATGGGCCAAGAGACCGGAAAACAGTTTGTTGGTCTGGAGCGCGTCGTCGATGACAGTGCCCGTCGTAATCTCGTCGGGCTTGTTTGGAACTGTACAAGCAGCGAGCGGTGCGGGTTTTTGGAGCTGCAATTCAAGCTGCTGCTCTAGTTCACGCAAGGAAGTAAAATATTCGTCCATCCGCGCGCGATCCGCCGCACCAAGCGTTGTGCTCAGCGCATTACGCTCATCAGTGATCACCGACAGCACGCTGCGGCGAACCATGACTTCCGGGTCCGGCGTGAACTCGGCGGCGTTGGGATCCCGGAAGTCGGGCCCAAAGATGCGGGTATAAAGAGCAACCGGCGACGTCTCGGACGGATTGATGCTGCCAGCGCTGCGGCGGCTGAAGCTGGCCGCGCTGCCGTGGCAGGACACTTCGATGGAACGGTAACGCGCGCGCGTACCGATGACGTCGGCAATGAGTTGGTCGATGCTGGGTGGCTCGGCGCCGGTCGGGATCCCGCCCTGAAACGCCGCTTGCGGACCGGGTCTGTGCACCTGAAGCGGGTGGCCATCGAGAAACACCTTCATGCCTGTGAAGATGTTGATCTTGTCACGGTACGGCGCAAGCGCCTTGAGGTGAGGTCCGAACTCGTAGTTCGCGCCCAAGGTCTTGGGCTCCCAGAAGCCTTGCGAGAAGCCGAGGCCTTGGAACCATGTGCCGAAGCACACGGGCATCTCCTGGCCGTTGGCAAGCGCCGCGCCGTTGTTGTTGAGGAAGCAATCGAGAAACGGCAGGCCTACCGAGACTGCCGCGCCGCCGAACATGCCGCGCAGAACACGCCGCCGTGCTATATTATTGATCGGGATCATCGCTTCCTCCGTGTGTGATACGGGTTGTCTTAGGGCGCAACGCGATAGAACGCGTCGCTGGTGGCGACGTGTCGTAGCAAATCAGGCAAACGGTATCCGTCTTTCGCGAAATCCTTGGCAAGCGCTTGTGTCTGTTCGCGCTCAGCCTTAGCTATCGGCCGGCCCGCGCCGTAGGCATAAACCCGGTCGACGAGGCACGAGACGGTCTGGGGATTGTCATGTACCGCGCGGCCCAATCCGGGCGCATCGGCAAAGGCAATGCCATCGAGTACGCCGGTGGTATCGATTTTCGCGCCGTTTTCAGTGCTGCGGAACGCACCGTCGGAATCGAAACTCTCAAGTGCGTAGCCCATAGGATCGGTGAGCTTGTGGCAACCCGAGCACATTGGCTCGGTCGCATGCGCGCCGAGGCGCTCGCGCGCCGTCCGGTGGACTTTATCGCTGGTATTCTGGACAAGCGTGAAATTCACGTCGCCCGGCGGATCGGGGACTCTCTGGCACAGCACCACTTCGCGCAACGCTTTGCCGCGCAATGTCGGCGACGAACGTCCGGGATGGGAATGCAGGGCGAGGAAGCCGACCTGACTGATGATACCGACACCGCGCGGATCATTGGCGGCGAATTCGTAAGGCGTCCAGGCATCAGCCGTGCCGTTGGCCGAGAGCGGATCATCCGCGACCGGTACGGCGTAGATCGTGCCGAGGGTCGGCGTAAGAAACGTATGGCGCGTTGTGTAAAGGTCGCGGTAGTCGCCGCGACGGACAAGAAGGTGATCGACGATCGTGCGTAACGTCTGCTCGCGGGCATCGGCCACGGCCTGGATGGTGAACTTCGGATAGATCGCGGTGTCCTTGGCCAGCGTCGAGAACTCATCGAAGCGCAGCATGTCCTCGAACAGCGCGCGCACGCCAGTCTCGAGCTTGCGCGACGCCAGCAGGCGGTCGACTTGCTTCTCGAGACCTTTGCGCGTGTGCAGGTCGCCGTTTTCGGCCGCATTCAGAAGTTCGATGTCGGGCGCGCTATCCCACAGGAAGAAGCTGAGCTGCGCGGCCTTTGTATAGCCGTCCATACGCATCCCGCCGGGATGGGCCGGATCGGCCTCCAGGGCTACGTGACGGAACAGGAACTGCGGCGACACAAGCATGGCTGTCAGAGAAGCCTGCAAGCCGGCGTAGAAATTGCCGAGCTTTGTCGCCGACGCACCCGCAGCAGCAACACGCGCTTCGAGTTCGGCATTCGTCAGAGGGCGCCGATACAGCAGGCGGCCGGTCTTGGCGAGAAACTGACGCGCGCACATATCGTCGGCGGCTTTCGTCGATGCCGGGCGGCAGGGAATTAAAGTATCGCGCCGGCGGTCATCGACCACCTGGGCCGCTACCGAACGTGCCAGGGCGTGATACTGCTCGATGCCGGTGGCGCTGACGCTGACTTTTGACGCACCGACGGCGAAGAGACCACCCTCGCGGATGTCGGGCTCAAAACGCCCGCCAACCTTGATGGTGGGGCCAAACACGGCGGCCACGATGTTGGTGTACTGATCGCTGCTGATACGCCGCATGGCCGGAGCCACATCCTTTACACCGCTGGCTGCGGCTTGCTCGGCGGCATATGCAACGGATATTGAACTCATCGCCGCCAGCGCAACGCCGGCTGCCAACGCGACACCGCCTACCAAACGATTACCTGTAAATCTCGTCAGCATCTTTTCGAACTCTCTTGTTAACGTTCGCTACCGGGCGCTATCGGGCGTCGGCGGATTTGATCGGTTCCGCGGGCAGCGTAAACGCGCGCACGGCCTCGACACGATAGGCGACGGAAATCGCGGTGTTCTGTCCGGTCTTCGGATCGGGATAGGCATCGGCCAAACGGCGCAGCGCGTGATAGACGCCGTGATAGTTGATGCTTTCATTTACCTCGGCGACGTAACCATGCGAGCTATACGAGAAGTAAAGGTTCATCCACGGCATATAACCACCGAGAATGCCCTCCAGCTTGCCGCCGGGCAGCAGCTTGAAGCGCGCATGTGTGTTGGCGAGTTGAAGCTTCACATAATTGAACGGGTCGCCGAGAAGATGCAGATCGCCGTCGTCGATATAGAGAATGCTGTCTTTGATGCGGCCCTTCAGCTCGTTGTGTGAGCGCGGGCTGGGATCGATGCGGAACGTGGCGTCGGCGACCACATTGCCGGTGGCGTCGAGCGTCGCGTGCTTGAGCGCGCGATCGAATAAAACCGTTACCTCGCCGTCCTGGTCGAGGTTCTCGCCCTTAACAGTGATGATCCATGCGGGTGAGGAATCGCGGGCGCCGTTCCAAATGTAAATCGCGTGTGTCGGGCGATCGGGCGGAAACGCGCGGTGGTTCTGATTGCAGCCAAGGGCGCGATAATATTGGTTATCGACGCCGCGCTCGTGACTTTCAGGGCCTTCGTATCCAGTGTCTGCTTTGCCGTCGAGATTGAAGCCGAACGCATACTTGCCGTCGACCTCGCGGAACTTAGGATCCGGCGCGGACATCGGATTGTCGTAGATGTTGACCGGCTTGCCGTCGATACGGCCGCGATTGATGAACAATTCCTGCGTCGCGGGCGGGCCGCCGTTGCCGATGTCGGAGAAGATCGTTTCGATTTCCTTGGGCGTTTTGCCCATGTTCTGCAAGACGGTCCGATAGACCTCGTAAATCGAGGGATTGATGCCGGCGGAACAGTCGCCTTCCTGGGAATACGTGGCGAGCGTGAACCACCCAACCACCCAGCTTCTGCTCTCCGCAGCTGCGCACTCGGCCGAAAAGCCGACCGCGAACAATGCCGCAGCCCAGCCGGCCAGACGCGCCGAACCCGAAACCCTAAATATGCTCATTATGTGCCCTCCCAGACACCGGCTCACAACGTACTAAGGGAACGTCGCGCTCCCGAGCGCCACGCAGACCGGGCGACTAAACCAAGGTGCGGTCACAAATTTTAGCACCGATCAGTTCGGCGGTGAAAGGCTCGTTGTTCTGCACATTAAGGAGACGGCTGCCGGCGCTACCTGGGCGGGCGCGATGTCGCATGCCATCGACGCCAAGCGTGGAAAACCGCACACCTCAGGCATCAACCCATTAATTCTAATTAATCTTTTCTCGGGTGCACTACGTGCTGGGGGGATTTTTCGGGCCATAAGAGAACGAGGGAATGGGCGTTCTTTGCGGGCGTTTGTCGACTGGCGCAGCAAGGCGCAGTTTCTGGTAGTGGTTGGTCGCGGCCGTCCCATCACTCAGCTTGCCGTAGAGATACTGCTTGCCCCAGTTCTCGGCCTTTTCACCACCCTGCGCGGCAACCTTTTGTTGGTTCGCAAGCAGCTTGGCGCGATCGTTGCGGTATTTCATATAGCTGTCGCCCAGCTGCTGATTGTCACTGAGCTCGTGGATCTCGGGTACGATTTCCAACACGGGCGCGATCTGCACCGGCAGCAAATGACAAAAGGGCTGATCTTTTTTGAAACGCACAGTGCCCGGACGTGTGAATTTCCAGCTCATGCCGAAAGGGTATGGAAGCCATTCCGTTTCGATCACCGCCGTCAGCGGGACAATGCCGTCAGGGATTTCATTTAAGGGCCCCGTCGCCAGCAACTGCCATCCGGGATTGGTCACAAAGAGATAGCCGGTGTGGAAAGAAACAACGCCGTGCGAAAAATTCGACAGGGCGAAATTGTGGACGTAGGGATAGTTATCCTCCGCCGTGATCTTGATATCCCCAAGACCGGGCCCACCGTTCCATTCAAGCTTTACATCGCACGGACTTAGCAATTCCCAACCGAAGCTATTAGCAATCGCCATGGGCAGACAGCGGTATGGATGTCTTTCGGGAAAGCTATCCATCCAGTCGCGGTGCGGGCGCGCCGGAATAAGCTGCGGAACGACAACGCCTTGCCTATAGCATTTGAGCATTCAGATAACGTCCGAGAGGGTGAAACAAGCATAGGCTAAACCGGCCGGTGATTTCTGCAACCCTATTGATGTCGTTTTCCAATGCGATCTGCCCGATACCGCGCGCGTTAAGCTGGAAACGATCCTTCCCATCAGAGCTCACGAAATGCGCGTTTTAGGTCCCGCCGGAAACGGCGGTGAATGGGACGCAATAGAGGGCATTCACTTATTTTTCGCTCCGACACAATAATGCTGACCTTTTAGGTGCTGTCGGCGTTGTAGCTATGACACTCACCCGAAAAGGATGTTTTCCAATGAAAACGAAACTTATTGTCAGCGCCGTAGCCCTTATGGCCATGACCCGGGAACGCGAGCGCTTACCGGCGGCGCTATCGGCGTTGGTGCGGCGGCAGTTCTGGGCGCGCCATTGGTGGCGGGAGCGGCCGTCGGCGCAGTAGCGGGCGCGGCTACGACGCCTGATCACCATGACGACCGCCGCGATCGCCGCCGCGATCGTCGTGACGACGACCGTTACTAACCCTCGGATAAGCACGACCTGAACGTTCACAGCCCGGCCTCTCACGAAGCCGGGCTGTTTATGTGGACGTCGCCCGCCAGTTCAGCGCAGAGCGAGATCTTATTACTTCGTGAGTGGCGGCAATCCTTTGTCGTAAGCATCCAGCCAGCGGCCAATCGTGTCATTAAACTTTGCCGGCTGATTGTGATTCTGGAAGTGATCACCTTCCGGCCAGGTCGTTAATGTAAAATCAGCATCGATCCAGTTTCCCAGTTCGTTGTAGCCGCCCGGCCGCAGCGCGCCATCATTCAACGCTTCCACTACAAGAGTGGGAGCTTTGATATGAGGGAAGTCGCTTCCCTGATATCCGAACGCATAGTCGGTCGGCGAATAGGGCTTCGACGGGAAATTGTATCGGTACCAATCAAGACAGCCTTGCCGCCCCTTTTCGGTGGTGCGCGCATAAGCCTCACGCCACATCTTTTCGATTTCAGCCGACGGGAAGACACGGCCAGGACGATCAGGGTTCATGGTCATGATGGCGCGTTCAAGGCCTGCTTTATTTGGCTCGTCTATAAACATCTGGATGTAGTAGCTGGCTTTCGCCTGCTGATCGTTCTTCGCCAATTCGCGCACGAACGCGCGCGGATGAATGGTGTTGGTCTGAATCAGCAATTTCACCTTTTCGGGATAACGCATGGCGTATGTCCAAAGCACCATGCCGCCTTGGTCGTTACCGATGTGAACTGCCGGGCCGTCCGTGAATTTTTCCTGTACGGCTTTTAAGTCATTTTCGTAATTGATATCGATGTTGGCGGCCTGTCCGATAATCTTGTCGCTTTTATTGAAGTTGCGCAGATCGTAGATCACGACCTTGTAGCGCTTCGCCAGAAAGGCGATCTGATTGCGCCAGCCGAACCAGAAGTCGCCGTTACCGTGCGAGATGATCAGAACCGGCCCCTCGCCCACATAGTAGTAATGGATTTTGACGCCGTTATTGACGACATCACCTTCCTTGAGAACGATCTTGTTCCCCAAGTAATCCGTCACCGTTTCGTCGGCGAGCGCGCTGTGCAACGGGGCTGCGATCAGCGCCGCCATCATGAATGTCCGCAAGAATTTCATCGTATCCTCCCCTCTAATTACCCAATGATTTAGTTTATGACTCTCCGTCAGAGCCGTCGACCCGACTTCATCGCGCGCGCGTTACCTTCCCTCGCGCGCAACTCAGGTACGACGATTAATTTGTAGCATTGATCAATTTGAGCAGCCCAACTTTTAAAAGCGGCAATAGGCCCGCAGACAAAAACGGTAGAAAACTTAAGAAGGGAGAATGGTGCCCGGGGACGGATTTGAACCGCCGACACGCGGATTTTCAATCCGCTGCTCTACCAACTGAGCTACCCGGGCATTGGGGCAAAACCCTTGAGGGAAGGCGCGCTTTATAAAAGAGAACACCGGGCCTGTCCAGCCGCCCCGACATTGGGGCAAGAACCGCGAAATCCTTGAGGATGTTGGGCTTTTTGACGTAAAGGGCCGCCGGTTTAGGCTTTTTCGGGGCCTTCGTCGTCTTCGCTATCCATGCCCTGGTCGGTGGGCACCCGGTAGGATTCCGTCAGCCAGGCACCCAGGTCGATGTCGGCGCAGCGCTGGGAGCAGAACGGGCGGGTGCGCGGCTGTACCGGTTGGGCGCAGCGCACGCACTTCGGCGCGGTCACGCGCACGCCGGGAAGTTTTGAGGCATCGGAGGGATCGGCTGTCATCGCACAATCATTGCTAAGGGATCGGCCGGCCGTCAAGCGGCACGCACATCGGTACGCCCGCGCGGGAATTGCGGACGCGGCACCAGCGCGATGGCGCTTTTGGTCATGTCTTCGGCTTCGCTCAGCGCCGCGCGTAGCGGGCCTTGCAACAGCGCGATCACATCGGGCGCGGCGGCGGCCTCGATGTGCGCGGCCTTTTGCGTGAAGGCGCAGCCGACGGCATCGCGCAAAAGTTTGTAGGCAACTGTTGCTGCGCTCAACGCACCATCCTCGGCGCAAAGCGTTTGGGCCAGCGAAAGCCCCACACGCTTGCGGGTCAGCTCGATCATGCCGAGCGGCGTCAGGCCCGCGACGTTGGCTGGGATCGGATCGGGGCTTAGCGCGTCCATGAGACGTTTAGGCAATTCACCACGACGGCGTCCTGGAATGATGTCGATAAGTATGTGACCTGCGATATTGCGCCGGCGCAGTTCCACCGCCACGGCAACCAGGGCGTCATTGTTCGCGATGCCCGGATATGCAGGACCGGCGTTAATGTCGATCGCAACAATTGCCGCCGTCGGCTCGATAATGAGGCTGCCGCCGCTGGGCAAAGGCACGACAGGGCTGAGCGCTGCCTCGATGGCGGCGTCGACGCCATGCATCGCGAAGAGGTCGGAGCCTTCGGCCGCTTCTTCGACAGGCGCCTCTGGTTCCAACAGGGCCTTCACACGTGCGGACTCGCGCCGTGGGGCGCAGATGATGCGCGCGATACCATCGCGGTAACATTGCCACCACACATCAACCGGCTCGGGAGCGGCATGCAACAAGCAAGGCGCTTTCGAGCCCTCAGGCACCGGAATGTCGGCGTGTTTAAGCTCTGCGCCTTTATCCGCGCGGGCGGGCACCACAACAACCACCGGCACGGCCGCGCCTTGCGAGGGCAGCCTGCCCTTCACAGGCAAAACACCATCGTCGGTATCGCCAAAACTGACAAACACGGCGTCAAAGCCCGGCACCTTGGCGCCCGCGCGTCCCAGGTAAATCGCACCGGGCTGAACCTCGGCATCACGGCGATGCACGACCTCGACCAGGTCTTCGCCGGCCAGCAAGGCATAGCGTGTTTCACCGGGGGCGCGGTTCACGAGGATGGTGTCCGGATAGCGCGAGGATATGCTCACGCCGCTATTCCTGTTCGTGGATGAAGTAGCGTCCGTCGGCGTGATTGAACAGAATGGTTTTCAGCGGCGGGCCCATGTTCTTGTCGACCAGATGCCCGAAGCCGATCGCTTTCAGATGCTTCGCGACAACACGGTCGTTCAGGCGTTGGAGGTCTTCCGGAATAATCGGCGTGTAGCGCTGCAGTACTTTCACGCACTCATCGCGGTACTGGTCGCGCCCGGCGATGGCGGCATTGGCGCCGTGATAGCGATAGATGCCAAATGGAACAGGCACCACTTACAAATCCGTCTTCTGAATAAAGCGCGCCCACAACTCGAAATCACCGGCGAGTTTCAAAGAGAGATCGAATTCTCCGCCGACCTCATCCCACAGGTCGCGCCGCCAGAAGGTGCAGTCCTGCACGATCCAGCCCGACGACGGCAACCCGAGCGAGCGCACATATTCGCCGTTAAAGAATCCCCAGTTGTCGACGCCCGGCAAGAAATCGGCCTTGATCACGACGCCGTCTTTGCGCGCCTGCATCGGAAACCGCGACGTAATCCAGCGCACGTTCGGCAGCTGGTCGAAAATATCGAGCACGCTTTGAATCGCCCACGGCGCCAGTTGAGCGTCGGAGTTCAGCCAGCCCATGTAGGGCGCATCCGACTTGGCAAACCCCGCCTGAATGGCGTGATACATGCCGGCGTCTTTTTCCGACTGCCAGTGCTTGAGCGAGCTTGCGTGTTTCTTGACGATATCCAGCGAGTTGTCGGTCGAGCCGCCATCCATGACAACATAGTCGACACGGTCGAAACCCTTGCTGTTCACAACCGAGCGCATGCAATCGTCGAGATAAGCGCCGTAGTTGAAGTTTGTCGTGACCATGCACAGACGGTTTGCCGCCATAACTCAGCGCCTCTCGAAAATAGGATCAAGCTTGAGATATTTATAGCGTACCGTCAGCTCTACTGCGTGCGGCCATGGCGGCGGCGTACCCAGATCAACCACAGCTTCAGCCGGGGTTTCAGCGATGCTGACATAAGCCCCGGTCGAAACCGCGCTCACGCCGCTCCACGCGACGGGCCCCAATATGGCCGTGCTGCGCTGTCTTTCGTTGAAATAAGACACCTGAATAGAATCGATTTGCATAACGGCTCGCGCCTTAGGCCACGTAAACCGTAGGCGATTATACGCCTCGGGACCCGGCGGCTTGACGACAACCTGAATATGCCCGCGTCCGAAGGCGTTGACCGCAAGCGGCACAACCCCTTGGCGCTTTGTATCAAAGCCAACCCCCAGGTCCGGACATATGGCAAGCCCGCCCAGCAGCGGACCGGCCGTCAGATGATCGGCGCCGTAAGTGTTATTGGCGCCGGCGGCATATCCGTCACTCAGAAAGGGAAGCGCGGCGACTAACCCAGCCGCCGGCCAATAGGCCTGATGATGGCCCAACTCCTGCAGTACCGGAAAGCCGTGATATTCAAGCCGCTCGGTCTGGAAAACCAAATCGCCTAGGCGGCGCACATCGGTGAGATCGAAATTAGCTTCGTGGTGCCAAGCGCCTATTGTCGCGGCTTCTTGCTGCGTTGGATGCAGCAACGCGGCAGAGATAATTTCCGCGATCTGCGCTTTGAGTGTCGGCGTATTTGCGGACACGCGGCCCAGACCACCGAGCAATCCATTAATCGATTCCACGCCCGCCATAATGCCCTGCTGAAGGGCCTCCATCTGAGCGAGCTGTGTTTCGTCGCGCTGATTCGGTAACAGAACCGGCGCGCCGTTGTCATCGTAGTGGGACAAACTGCCTTCACGGCACATGCAGGCATGTTCCAGCACGTCCGGCGTTCGCGAGAGCAAGGCCGCCGTAGCCCCTTGGAAGCCCTCGTCATCCAGATAGGCAGACAATTCCGCGCCGCCGCGCATGTGACCCATGGCTTTCTCATTCAGCGCAAGATAAAGCCCACTGACAACGATGGGGCTGCCTTCGCGTTTCAAGATCAGCGCCAGAACCGACTGGATGGTCGCCGCATAACCCAGGTCGAGCACCGTCAGACGCGGCTCGCGCAGATATTTACCAAGACCCATGAGAAGATTGGCGCGGTGTCGCGCCGACGTCGCCAGCACTTTCGTCTTTAAAGCGGGCGTCGCAATGATGGCCCGACCCAAAACCTGCAAGGCATTCGCCGCACGAAAATCAAACGTGGCGGGCAGCACGTCTTGCAAATCAGCACGAGACATTCCAAGCGAGGCCAAGACTTCCTCGGTGGTCGTGCCGGGAGACAGCATAATCGCATCGGGCAGAAGGCTGAGGTCATCTTCATAAAGCGCGGCGCGGATCACCGCGCGGCGAGAGAGCCATAGCTCCTCCGTCAGCAGCGGCAGACCCATGCCGGACGCGGTCGCTTGTATAACGCGGTTGAGGAAGCGGCCTTCGCGCATCAGCCCGAAAATCCGCGGCGTGCCGCGCGACACGGCGGCGTTTACAACCCACCGCGCAAAGCCGGCAAAAACCGGCGCCAGGGTTGCCGCGCCGTAAATCCAATAGGGCTTTAGGTCGGCCGCAAGACGCGGCGGCGGACGCTGGGCAAGCCGCGAGCGAAAGCCTGTGAGGCCGAAATCCCCGGCATCCTCCAGCAAAGCCGCACGCTTTTGCCGGTCCGCGGGAAATTCCACGTTTTGAACACGCGGCGCGAAGCTCCATTTGTCGTAATGCACAACCGGAATCCCGCGTGCGTGGCAGGGATAAACATCTGCTTCCAGCGTATCGCCCACATGCAGTATTGCGCCAGGTGGAACCCCGGCATCCTTCAGCAGCACATCGAAAAGATCGCGGTACTTAGGCTTGCCGACTTCGCATGAGGCATAAATATGATCGATGAGCGTCAAGTCGCGCAATCCGGCGGCGGTCAGGAAATCGCGCAACTGCGCCGATGTAAAATAAGTATCCGACATCAGAACCACCCGCGCCCCGGCAGTTTTCGCGGCACGCATCAACATGACGACGTCGTAGTCCAAGAGAATCTGGCTGCGCTCGAACGCAAGCTCTGCTTGAACGCGTGCGGCGAGATCGAAGTCCGCGTTAAAAATATGATCGGGAATTGCGCCGTAAATGTCTGCGACGGTTACTTCGCGGTACCCCGTGACGGCTTGAACCCGCTCACGCGCTGTCCGCTCACCGCTTTTGCGCAAGTCCGAAAAACCGAAAGGTGAAATATGCGAGGCGAGCTTATTTGCGAGGATGAGTTGCCTGCCCAGTAACGGAAAGACATCGGCAGGCTCGGGCACGCGGCGCCAAAGCAAGGTATCGAATAGATCCAGCGAAAGAACCTTTGTCGCACCGGATACCAATGAGTCACGCGCGGGAATCAGTCGCCGATCACGTAGTTCTAGAATTTCAGCCACACGCCACTCCGAAAAGACGCACATACCAGAAAAAGGGTCGGCGAAGTGTAACCAAACCCGCGCTCCGGGGTAATAACTAAGAACGGCCGTGGGAAATCGCGCTGGACAACGTGATGCGACGTTCCGTGCTTAGCGGTCTCTGTCGCATATGGCACGCGATCGTGTTTATAGTGATCTACGACGTAAGCTTCATTCTTCGCGCTTTTACACAAGGGAGGTTTTTCATGAACATCTTTAAAATGGCGACTTTAGCCGCAACGATTACATTCGCTTTGCCCGTTGCAGTTCAGGCTCAGTCCGGTCCACTGCCTTATGGTGCGCCGATTGGGCTTGATGCGGCCAAAAAGGCTGTTGCGGCCGCCGAAGCCGAGGCGAAGAAAAATAACTTCACAATGGTCATCACTGTCGTCGATACCGGCGGTCATGTCGTGCTGATGCAGCGCATGGATAACACGCAGATCGGATCGATACGTGTTGCCGAAGCCAAGGCGCGCACGGCGGCGGAATTCCGCAGACCCACGAAAGCCTTCCAAGACGCTGTCGCCGGCGGCGGCGAGGGCTTACGAAGCCTGGCCACGCCGGGTGTCATCCCGATGGAGGGCGGAGAGCTTCTGGTGTCCGGTGGAAAAATCGTCGGCGCTATCGGCATTTCGGGCGGAACTCCGCCTCAAGATACCGAAATTGCACGTGCGGGCGCTGCTACCCTAGCGAAATAAGCGTTCAGCCTTAGAGACAAAAACGCCCGTAAGTAATTGCGGGCGTTTTCTTTTTCCTGATTATTCTCGTGTGTGTTCTGCGATTGATCACATATTCGTGCGTTCGCCGTGCGCCGATTGAATCCCCCTTGCAGCCGCAGGAAGAGAAGCCTACTGGTAATAATATTACGCAATATTATTGCGCAATATTATTATATCAGGAGAACTAGCATGCACATCTCAAAGACGCTTCTTTTCGCCGTTGCCCTGGCACTTCCGGCCGCAGCGGGCGCCCAATCAGCTCCCCCTTATGGCGCCCCGATTGCGCTTGATGCAGCGAAAAAGATTGTGGCCGCGGCTGAAGCCGAGGCCAAAAAGAACAACTGGACGATGGTCATTACCGTCGTCGATCCCGGCGGTCTTTTGGTGCTGAGCCAGCGCATGGACAACACCCAAACCGGCTCGCTGCGCATCGCCGACGGTAAGGCGCGCACGGCGGTCGAACTCCGCACACCCACGAAAGCCTTCCAAGACCTTCTCGCATCCGGCAGCGGGGGTGCGTTCATTGCCACCGTGCCGGGTATGGTGGCGATCCAAGGCGGCGAGCCGATCATCTCCGGCGGTAAGGTCATCGGCGCTGTCGGTGTATCCGGCGGCAGCCCTGCGCAGGACCAGCAAGTGGCGAGCGCCAGCCTTGCCGCGGTTGGGAAGTAAAGCCGCCACGCGGCCGAAAAGCAAAACCCCCGCAGGTGACTGCGGGCGTTTTCTTTATCTTGATCGTTTGCGCGCTAGTCCTTGAAGAGCTTCGAGAACTTGCGAGCCTTGCGCTTTTTCCACCCGCCGCGGTGATAGGCGTCGGATGCGATCAACGGAATGACCGTAGTGGCTTCGGCGAAAACCATTTGCTCGAAGGTCGTGTCGACTTTGCCCCAGGAATTAGCTTCCTTGAGGGTCGAGGACGAACACGCACCGTCGCGCACATCGGCCACCGTGATCTGCACGGCGTATTTATGCATTTCGGCTTCGACGCCCAGGATTTCGGCGCAGACGACCGTGTCCTGCACGAAGTTCTTCGGCACGCCGCCGCCGATCATCATCAGGCCGGTAGTGCCGGCTTTGATCTTGATGTCGGTCAACTCGCGGAAGTCGGCGATGGAATCAATCGTGATGTGGTTCTTCGGGTTGCGCACTTGATGCACCACCAGACCGAAACCCGCCGAGGAATCCGTGAAGGCCGGGCAGAAAATCGGCACGTCCATGTCGTAGCAGGTCTCGACCAGCGATTCCTTCTTGCGGCCCTTACGGGTCTTCAAGTAGCGGCCCATTTCCTTGATAAACGAGCGCGACGAATAGGCAGCCGGCTTCATACCGTCGGCGACCTCACCGATGATCTTGTCGCAGTGCTGCAGTTCTTCTTCGTCGATGTAGGTATCATAAATGCGGTCGACGTAGTTGGCGCGCAGGTCGCGGTCGTCGACGAACTGTGAACCCTGATAGTGCTTGAAGCCGAGCGCTTCAAAGAAGTCCATGTCGACGATGGACGCACCGGTCGAGACGATGGCGTCGATCATGCCGCAGCGGACCATTTCCACGTAAACCTGCATACAGCCGCCGGCCGAGGTCGAGCCCGCCAGCGTCAGGATGTTCGAGCACTTGGAATCGTTGATCATCATGTTGAAGATGCCGGCCGCGCGCGACGTGTCGCGCGAGGTGAAGGACATCTTGCCCATGCTGTCGATGATCGGGCGGGCATCGAACGAGGTGATGTCGATGTGCTCGACCGGCGTCGAGAGCAAACGGGCTTTCTGATTGCTCTTGGCTTTAGCGGCCGGAGCTTTCTTGGAGGATGTCTTCTTTTTTGCTTTGGGCGCAGCCATGGATCGAGCGTCCGTTCTTACAAGGGTTGAGAAGGAGAAAAAGGCAGAGGAAACCGCTCCGGTCAAGACCGGAGCGGAAAGTCGCTAAACGCGGGCTACTTTAAATCAAGCGCCGAGGCGTCAGTGTTACCGTCCGCGGACAATTCCGGGGACTCCGCAGCCGGATTTTCCGGCACGCTCAGCTGCAGTTGCGCTGCAACCGGGCGCTCGTCGGCCTGCGTCACTTCGCGCAAGACTCCGCGACGGCGCGGACGTTGGTCGGCGGCAAACGGCAGGACTTCCGGCCAGACAGTCGCCGACTGGGTGGAATGGAAGCCGTTGAAGCGCGTCTGCATGGCCGAGCCATAGGCACCAAGCATGCCGATCTCGATCCAGTCACCTTCCTGGGTATCTTCGGGCAACATGAAGGGGCCCTTCATCTTGTCCAGGTTGTCGCAGGTCGGGCCGTAGAACACGTAAGGCACCAGCTTTTCGGACGGCAGGCGGGTGTTGGGCGTGTTGGAGTTCTTGCCGCTGCGGCTCAAGGGGCGCACGAGACGGACCGGGAAACGCCAGTTCAGGGCGCCCGCGTCAAACAAGCTGCCGTAGGTGCCGTCGTTGATGAACAGGCGGCGGCCTTTGCGCAGCATCACGCGCACCAGCATGGAGGCGCCTGCCGCGACCATCGCACGGCCGGGTTCGCACCAAAGTTCGGCGCCCGCAGCGATACCGTCGGCGGCCACCAAAGGCTGCGCCGTTTCGATAATCGCCGCCATGTAGTCTTCCAGCGGCGGCGGGGTCAGGTTGGGGTACGCAGCCGGGAAACCGCCGCCCACGTCCAGCACGTCGACCTTGATCTTCGCTTTGCCGATCACGTCAGCGGCGCGGATGATCGCCGCACGATAGGCCGCCGGGTCCATGCACTGCGACCCGACGTGGAAGCAGATGCCGACCTTGTGGGCGACCTTGCGGACATGGCGCAACAAATCGGCGGCAGCGGCAGGCGCCGCGCCGAACTTGCCGGACAGATCATAAGCGGCCGCATTGCCCGAGACGGCCAGGCGCACGAACAGGTTCAGGTCCTTGGCGGATTTGGTTTCCTCCAGGATCTTCATCAGCTCGCCCACGGAATCGAGCGCGAAGGTGCGCACACCCAGCTTGTAGGCGGCACGGATCGACTCACGCGACTTCACCGGATGCATGAAGTGCAAGGTGGCGGTCTTCGGGAACAGGCCCTTCACCAGACGCACTTCGTCGAGCGACGCCACGTCGAAATGACGGATGCCCGCGTCATGCATGTGATGCAAGAATTCTGCGCCGGGGTTGCACTTGACGGCATAGAGCACCTGGCCCGGGAACTGGGTCAGGAAACGCTTGGCCTGCGCGCGAACGGGTTCCGGGAATACGCACTGGACGGGCGCTTCGGGCTTCAGCCGCTTCGCCACATCGTCAACGTTACGGAACAGGCCGTCCGGGAGATCGCTTACAGGGGGTTTTTCGAATTGATGCGTTTTGAACTGGGACATCTTTACTTTCGTTCTTTCTTCCAACCGCTTTCAGCGGCGCCACCACTCAACCCGACCGGTCGCCCGGCTGGCTTAACAATAACGTTGAGGAGGGGTTTTCAGTCCCGAAGAACGGCAAACCTGGACGCGCCGACGAACCGGCCATTCCAGGCGATGTGGCGCGAATCAGACAGCGCCGCCGAAAAGCTGGCGAAGCGCCGCAAACGCGAACTCTCTTTTAGGTTTAGAAGGGGCATGCACGGCCTCCTTTGATCAATCAGACAAATTCAAAAAAGTCTAACCAACGAAAGGACGCTTACGTCGTTGCTTAACGGCGAGTTGCTTTAGGCACGTGCGCGTAACGTCTGGGTTCGCATTTACTCCTATTGCACCGGAAATCAAGTAAAAATCTCCCGCGCGCCTGATTTTTTTTGACTCGGTGCCTTTCACCCAACAAGGTGAGCGGCGGCGATGCGCCTGAACGAACCATGTGGGGATGACGTTTCGGCACACCGTCGCATCGGCTGACTGTGGCGCAATCGTGGCACTCATGCCGCCAGCCGCGCGCAAGGTTCGTCATCCATTTGAACATTTCTCTGGGGAGGAAACAGTCATGTTAGCCGCCTATCCGCTGACCGCCATCGTCGTAGTTCTTTCACTCTTTGTTTATATCTGGGTGATGATGAAAGTGGGCGCAGCCCGCGCAAAATATAATGTTCATGCCCCTGCCGTCGACGGCCCGGTGGAATTCCAGCGCGTCTTCCGTGTCCACATGAACACGCTTGAGCAGCTTGTTGTGTTCCTGCCGGCGTTGGCGATTTTCGCGGCGGCCTGGGGCGATCTGCCCACCGCCATCATTGCCATCTTCTGGCCGCTCGGCCGCGTGCTTTACGCCGTGCGCTACTACCTGTCGGCCGACAAACGCGGTCCCGGCTTCGGCATTTCTTTTCTGTCGTCGCTTATCCTGCTGATCGGCGGATTGCTCGGCGCGGTGATGCGTCTGACCGAGGCAATGTAAGCCGCCGCCATCCGATTCGGACGGCGTTAGAAGCCTTCGCCGACGTACAGCCCCATATCGCGGGCGGTGCGGATAAGGCTGTTGTTGGCGGTGACGAAACGTGGGCCGGTGACCACGTCCGCCATGGGGATGTGCGACGCCAGACCACCGCGCCAAGCCGTCATGCGCGCCGTGGCGCCCTCGGCCAGCAGTTGCACCGCGTGCGCGCCGAACGTAGACGCCAGCAGGCGGTCGAAAACCGCCGGCGAGCCGCCGCGCTGGAGATGCCCCAGAACCGTGCAGCGCGCGTCGAAGCCGTTGCGCGCTTGAAGGCCAGCGGCGACAGCCTCACCAATGCTGCTCTCGCCCCGGCGTTCGTCGAGCGGACGCGCAATGCCTTCGGCGACAACCACCAGCACCGGACTGGGGCGGTTATGGGTGACATAGCGCACATGCGCCGCGACGGCATCGAGATCGTAGGCGAACTCAGGCATGAGAATGACATCAGCGCCGCCGGCAACGCCGCCGAACAGCGCGATAAAGCCCGAATCGCGCCCCATGACTTCCAGCACCATAATACGGCGGTGACACTGGCAGCGGTTGAGGCCAGGCGATCCAGCGCCTCGCCCACAACCTCAATGGCGGTGAAGAAGCCCACGGCATAGTCCGTACCGGGCACATCGTTGTCGATCGTCTTGGGTACGCCGATCCAAGGGATGCCGGCCGGCTGCAGGAGGCTATCGAACAGACGCATCGAGCCATCGCCGCCGATAATGATAACGCCCTCAATCCCGAGCTGCTTGATGGCGGCAATAACATCGGCCGAGCGATCGTGCTTGGTGCCGTCGGCGTCGGGGAAGGCAAAAGGGCTGTCTTTGGTGGTGGTGCCTAAAATAGTGCCGCCCGCGCGCAAGAGATCGCCGCACACGGTATCCATGGTGAGCGAAATAACATCGGGCGGTGTCGACAAAAGTCCATTGCGCAAACCGACCACTTCCCAGCCGCGGACGATGGCGGCTTCGGTGGCCGCGCGGATCACCGCATTGAGACCGGCGCAATCGCCGCCGCTGGTGAGTATGCCTATCTTCTTCATCCGGCCACTCTCCTGCTTGGTCTCGTCGTTATTTGTGAAGTTTTTTCCAGTGGCGCTGTTCGTCGGCCGTGAAGGCGTCGATCAGGCTGCGGTAGACGTTTTCCACCGTGTCCGGATTGGAGCCGGTTTCTGCCGCCATGCTGCGGACCTTGACGATGATCTCTTCGACCCGCGATTGCACGACAACGCCAGCCACCGAGGGTTTGAAGTTAGCGGCTTGCGTTACAAAGTAATGACGCCGGCTCAGCAGCGGCACGATCTGGGCATCGAGCATATCGATGTTCTGGCGAATTTGGGCGAGGCTGGTGCACTTAATGCGCCACGCGCCCTCCTTTTGAGAGGTGCTGCGTTTGGCCAGCGGCTTAGGGGCGCGCTTGGCTTTTACTTTGGTCTTGGTCTTGGTCTTGGTCTTGGTCTTCGTCTTGGCTTTTGATTTTGCGGCCACGGCTAACCCTCATCGCTCGGTCAGTAACTGAACTGCTCAAAGGCCTTGGCGACGTCGCCGCCCCAGGCGCCATGATATAAGTTCAGCATACGCTCGGCTTGGGTTATCCCCGAAGCGGCAATCTCCTGCAAGGGGGCGAGATAGACGCCTTCGTCGTGACCGCCGTCTTTTTTGGCGCGGCGCTTGAGCCCGGCTTCGGACAGCGCCAACACATCCTTCGCCAGATCCTGAACACTGCGGCCGCGCACGGTCGCCTTCAAGGCTTGCACCGGCACGTCGGCCCGTAGCGTGTCGCGGTCCTTCGCCGTCCAGCCCTTCACCAGATCCCAGGCGGCATCGAGGGCTTGGTCGTCGTAAAGCAATCCCGTCCAGAACGCCGGCAGCGCCACCAGCATGTCCAAGGGTCCGCTGTCGGCGCCGCGCATTTCGAGATAGGTCTTCACGCGCACTTCGGGGAAAGCCGTCGACATGTGATCGAACCAGTCGGCGACGGTTGGAATTTGACCCGGTAAGGCAGGCAGCGTGCCGTTCATGTAATCGCGGAACGACTGACCCGAGGCGTCGATGTGACCATCGCGATAGACAAAATACATCGGCACATCGAGCAGATAATCGACATAGCGCTCGAAGCCCATGCCGTCTTCAAAGGCAAACGGCAAAAGCCCGGTGCGCGCCTGATCGGTGTTGTGCCAAATTTTGCCGCGCAGCGAGAGATGGCCGTTGGGCTTGCCTTCCGTGAAAGGCGAATTGGCCCACAAGGCCGTTGCAACAGGCTGCAGCGCCAACGACACGCGCAGCTTCTTCACCATGTCGGCTTCGGAGGCGTAATCGAGGTTTACTTGCACCGTGCAGGTGCGCGTCATCATGTCGATGCCCATGCTGCCGACCTTGGGCATATAGGAACGCATTATCTTGTAGCGGCCTTTCGGCATCCACTCGATGTCGTCGCGTGTCCAGTTCGGCGTAAAACCCAACGCCAGCATGCCGACACCGAGTTCATCGGTAACTGTGCGCACTTGCGCCAGATGTTCGGCGATTTCACGCTGCGTCTGATGAACGTTGGTAACAGTCCCACCGGAGAGTTCTAATTGGCCCCCCGGCTCCAGCGAAATCGTGCCCTTCCCCTTCTGCCAGAGCGAGATGACATTCTCGCCTTCCAGCACCGGCTGCCAGCCGAACCGCTGCAGTCCGGTGAGGATAGCTTTAATGCCGCGCGGGCCGTCGTAGGGGACGGGCGTCAGGCCAGCGTGATTGTACGGGAATTTTTCGTGCTCGGTGCCGATGCGCCATTGGTCTTTGGGCTTACAGCCGGACGCCAGCGTCGCGATAAGCTGCGCCTTCGACGTCACAGGCTCGTGCTGTTCGGATCGGAACGACGTCATAACAGGCGCGGGCCCCTAACGAGTCAAAAACCGGCGCCCGCAAACAGAAGGTGCCGCAACGTGCGGGGGTACATAAGTGACATGCGGTGCATCCGCCAGTCATACTTACAAGAATTATTCCCGCGACATACATCCGGTTAGATTCGGGAGCGTCAGAGCTTCGCCCTTACGCCCAATCTCCCAAAAGCGCCTGCCAACACGCCACAGCAGCCAAAGCCGCCGTCTCGGCGCGCAGGATTCTAGGCCCCAAACCCAATGACGTAACAAAAGGCAGTTGCCTCAGGGCGTCAAGCTCCGATTGGGCGAAGCCGCCTTCCGGTCCGATCAAAAAGCCTGCTGGCTGCGCAGCACCAGCCGCGCCGCGTGCGGCCATCAATGCTGCAGCAATGGGCTTTCCGCCGCCGGTTTCATCGAGGAAGTACAACATCCGCGACGCCGGCCACGCCGCGAGGAGCTTGTCGAAGCTCACGGGCTCGTGAACGACCGGCACCGACAGACGTTCGCACTGCTCGGCGGCTTCGACGGCGTTGGCCTGAAGGCGCACGGCATTCACGCGCGTCACGGATGTGTGCTGCGTGAACACCGGCAGCAACGCGGCCACGCCCAGCTCGGCGGTTTTTTCCGCGATGTAGTCCATGCGCTTGACCGGGGCGAAGGCGACCCACAGGTCAGGCTCGGGTTTTTGCGGGCGTGTCTGTTCGGTAACGACAAACTGCACGCGGCGTTTGCCCGGACTGTTCACAGTCGCCCGCCACTCGCCGTCACGCCCATTGAACAGCAACACCGATGCGCCGACAGCCACGCGTACGACATGCAACAAATAATGCGCCTGTGCTTCGCTAGCATCTAAGGCCGCGCCCGCCGCCAGCGGCGCATCGACATGCAAACGAAGGGACGCGGTATACGCCATGGGGCTGATTGTGACTCTTGATCGGTTGGTCGGAGGCCCCTTACTGTAGTGGCAGCATGATGAACCGTCAAAAACCCAACCCCTTACGAAACCCATCCGGCAAAAGCGACATTCCGCAGATGCCGTGGATCGACGTCTGGCTGCCGCCCATCTTGCGCCCCTTCGCGCGCCTGGCGCGCTTGGATCGTCCTATAGGGACGTGGCTTTTGCTGCTGCCGGGCTGGTGGGCGATCACCGTGGCGGGCTTCGGCGTGCCCGACCAAAAATTGTTACTCCTGTTTCTGATCGGTGCGCTGGTCATGCGCGGGGCGGGTTGTACGTACAACGACATTATCGACCGCGAATTCGATGCGAAAGTCGCGCGGACCGCGACACGCCCCCTGCCCTCGGGCCACGTCTCGGTGCGCGCGGCGTGGATTTTCTTGAGCATACAATTGGTGGCTGGGCTGGCCGTACTGCTGCAATTCAACACCACCGCCATCATCGTCGGCGCGGCCTCGCTAGTGTTGGTGTTCACCTATCCCTTTATGAAGCGCATCACCTATTGGCCCCAGGCGTGGCTGGGCCTGACGTTTAACTGGGGCGTGCTGCTGGGATGGGCTGCTGTGCGCGACACCATCGATATCGCCGCGGTGCCGCTGTATGTCGCAGGCATCTTCTGGACGCTGGGCTACGACACCATTTACGCCCACCAGGACAAAGAAGACGACGCCCTCATCGGCGTGAAGTCGTCTGCTCTTGCGCTGGGCAGACTGACCAAGCCTTTCGTCGCGCTGATGTATCTACTGACCATCGGCCTGCTGGCCTATGTCATGACCAGCATCACCATGCCCGGCTTGCCGAGCCTTGTGTGTTTAGGCGCAGCCGCGCTGCATCTCGTCTGGCAGGTGGCGACGCTCAACATCAACGACAGCACCAACTGCCTCCGCCGCTTCCGCGCGAACCGCGATTTCGGGTTGCTGGTGCTGGCGGCGTTGCTGCTGCAGCGGTTTGGATAGGCTTTATTCACTGTCTCACTGTCCCAATCCCTAAGGAGTGGGACAGTGAGACAGTGAATAACGTGGGTGATGCGCGAAGCCGCAGACGCGTCTTGAATAACGTCCTCACTGAATAGGATGATTCAATAGCCATCCCTCCCTTCATTCCTTCATACAAAAGGAATGATGGTCCACGAACAGCGATCACACTGTGTCTACATTTTCTGCGTCTCAAGGAAAGCAAAATCGGTACTGCTGCCTAGCTGTGCGGCTGTCCCACTGTCCCTGCCCCTAGGGGAGTGGGACACTGGGACAGATGCTTATTCACTGTCTCACTGTCTCACCTCTAGGGCGTGAGACAGTGAGACAGCGAATAACGGGACTAAGTGAATCGTGTCTGCGTAACAAACTTTACCGTCACCCTCGGGCTTGTCCCGAGGGTCCAGGGTTACGAAGCACATCACGCTGCAATGAATGAAACAGCGCGCCTTATTCACTGTCCCAGTGTCCCCGCCCCTAGGGAAGCGGGACACTGGGACAGTGAATAATCAAATTGAAAAATGATCGGGCGGGATACCCGCTTCGTACGTTTCCACCATTCTGCGATAGGCCGCCTCGATATTCTTCGCAAAGAGCGCTGTGTCGAACAGCGGGCAGGTTTTGCGGTGATGAATGAGATGGCGCTTAAAACCGGCGAGCTTGTCCGGATGCGTCGCGAGATCGAAAGCCACCGCTTCGTAATCCGCCTCGCTCCGCGTCACCAGATCCGGCAAGCCTGCGGTGTTCAGCAAACTGGCGGCCACCCGGCTTGGGAACGTATTGCCAAGCACCGTGACAAGCGGCAGGCCCATCCAAAGCGCGTCGCTGGCTGTGGTATGGGCGTTGTATGTGAATGTATCGAGGAAAAGATCAGCTGCCTAGTGTCGCGCCAGATGCTTGGACACGGATACCCGCGGCGCAAAAATCAGGCGATCCGCGGCAACCCCGCGCGCTTCCGCTTCCTTCCGCAGATTGGATGTTATCTCGTCCGAGTCACCCATAAGCCAAAGTACGCTTCCTGGAACACGCTTGAGAAGACGCATCCAGACGTCGAATTCACGGGGCGTGATTTTATAAGCGCAATGGAACCCGCAGAATACGAAAGCGTCCTCCGGCAAGCCCAGGTCGCGCCGAGCAACAACGCCTTCGGGAAACGGCCGCTTCCAATCGTTCACCTGGTAGCACGGCAGTGAAACTATTTTTTCCGAATAGTATTGCTGGTGCTCCGGCGGAATCACGATGTCGTCGCCAATCAGATAGTCAATTGTTTCCATCCCCAGGGTGCCGGGAAAGCCCAGATAGTTGACTTGAATCGGCGCGACGCGGGGTGAAAAGATTTTTGAACGCCCGTTGCTCGTATGGCCGGCAAGATGAACAGCGATATCAATGCGAATGTCCCGCACCATTCTCGCGACGTCCGCGTTCGGCTGCATGTCTATCGGGATGAGAACATCAAACGCGCCCTTAAGCCGTTGGCTCATGGGGTCGTAGGGCGTCTCCCGCCCGTACTGAAACCCATAAATCTCGAACTCCGCGCGATCATGCGCTTCAATCAATCCGGCGATGAGGTGGCTGGTGGGGCGCGGCAAGTCAGGGGAAAAATAACCCACGCGTATTTTTTGGCCGGGCTGCCGAAGGAAAAAAGGATACGAGACATCCGACGAAAGTATCTTTTTGGAGAACAGTTCCGCGGCGGCGCGTTGTTGCGGAAGCGAACTCGGCAAAGGCAATAAGAAGAAGGGCTGTGACGCGAGATGGCCGGCGTCGACTTTCGCCAAAATCTGTTCGGTCGCGGTCGTTAAGCCCTCCCACCTGCACGATTGCATGGCCAGGAATATCCTCCGCCCGGCAGCGAGTTCGATGGTGTCGTCGCACGCGAGCGCCTTCTCGTAGGCGTCAATGGCGTCCTCGCGCTGATCGAGCCAGTCCAATGCCACAGCCTTAATGTGCCACGCCGTTCCGGATTGCGGGCACCCCGCAATAGCTTGGTCCGCAAGCTCTACAGCCTGCTCGAAACGCCCGGTGTCTCTGAGAAGGGCGGCCGCGTTCAGATAGGCCTCGAGGTAGGACGGGTCCAGTGTGTAGGCGTGCTTAAAGTCCGCGAGCGCATGTTCGATCCGCCCCAACGCGATCAACGTCACACCGCGGCTATTCACTGTGGCGGCAGAATTGGACTCTAGCTCAAGCGCACGGTCATAACTTTCCAAGGCATCCTGAAACCGGCCCGCGCGATGGTGGGCGATGCCTTCTAAATATAATGCCGACGATTCCATTGGGGTATTATTAGCTTCTACACGGTCAGAACTCAGAGTCTGAACCGTAGAAGAAGTTTAGACTTTGCACATCACAAAAAAGGTACGCAGACCTCAACCAGAGATTCACTGTCTCATCCCTAGGGCGTGAGACAGTGAGACAGTAAATAACGGGATTAATTGAGTCGTCGTCGCGCAACAAACCCTACTGTCACCCTCGGGCTTGACCCGAGGGTCCAGGGTTACGAAGCACATCACGCTTTAATAAATTGGTCCCCACCGCATTCATCGGACCAAGCCACCCTGGGTCCTCGGAACACGTCCGAGGACGACGGGTGGTGAGTGATGAAACAGCGCGCCTTACTCCGCCGCTTGCGGCCTGGGTGCGGGCGGTTGCAGGTATTGGTTGATGTCGACCTTGTCGATCTGGTCGGGGCGCAGGAATTGTTCGGCGTATTCCATGTAGGCGCCCGACTTCAGGAAGAGATCGAACAGATCCGGATCGACGTGTTTGTCCTTTTTCATGAACCACAGAATCTTGAGGCTCTCGGACAAGGTCTTGGCCTTTTTGTAAGGCCGGTCGGCGGCGGTGAGGGCTTCGAAGATGTCGGCGATGCCCATCATCTTGGCGGGCCACGACATCTGATCGCCCCTTAGCTTGTTGGGATACCCGGTGCCGTCGATCTTCTCGTGGTGACCGCCGGCGTACTCGGGTACGCGCTTCAGATGCTTCGGGAAGGGCATTTCCTTCAGCATGTCGATGGTCAGAACAATGTGATCGTTGATCTTGCGGCGCTCGTCGTCGTTGAGCGTGCCGCGCTGGATGCACATGTTGAGAACTTCGCCGAGATTATATTCGGCTTCGCTGTGCTCCGGCAGATCGGCGAGAAGCTGTTCCCAGCCCTCGGCCGCGGGCGGCGCTTTATCGAGCAACTTAGCTTCGGTCCACGACAGACCCAGCTTGCGGTCGAAGTTGCGATACCATTTCTGCTTCGCGATCTCTTTGACTTTGTCCTGCTTTTCCTGCGACATGAACTCGCCGCCGATGTTAGCGTCGGCGATGAATTCCCACTGCTTCTTCAATTCTTCGCAGCGGTCTTTGAATTTCTTGCGTTCGATGCGTGCGTTCTTGCCCTTGGCGATGGCCTTGAGCATGCGGATTTCGGCGTCGCGCTGCAGTACTTCGAAGCGCATGCGCACTTCGTGAATGCGGTCGTAAATTGTTTGCAGCTTGGTCGCCTTGTCGACGACGAATTCCGGCGTCGTGACTTTGCCTATATCGTGCAACCACGCCGCTACGTGCAGTTCATAGCGCTGCTGTTCGTCGAGCTTGAAGTCGGCGAAAATGCCTTCGGTCATGGCCTCGGCCTTGGCCGCCAGCATCTTGGTAAGTTCCGGCACGCGCTGACAATGGCCGCCCGTATAGGGCGACTTGGCGTCAATGGCGTGCGCCATCACCTTGATCAAGCTGTCCATCAGGGCTTTTTGCGCTTCGATCAAGTTTTGGTTATCGATGGCGACGGCGGCCTGTGAGGCCAGCGCTTCGATGGTGCGCTGAACTTCTTTCGAGAAGGCGATCACTTCGCCCGCGTTGTCCTTGGCGTTGATCAGCTGCAGCACGCCGATGACTTCATCGCAATAATTCAGCAGCGGAATGCACAGGAACGACTTGGAGCGATAGCCGGTGCCCTGGTCGAATTTCTTGGTGCCCGAGAAGTCGTAGCCTTCGGCTTCATAAGCATCGGGAATGTTAATCGGCTTCTTGGTGATGGCGGCAGAAGCCGACACGTTGTTGTGGTTGGGTGCCCCGGTCTCGGCGTTAAACAGACGGATCGGCGGAAACGGAATCGGCACACCTGTCGTGCCGCCCATTGCGATCTTCAGTGTGTTGGTGCGCATGATCGCAAACTTCAACGCATCGCCGTCGGTGCGCAGATACAGCGTGCCGCCATCGGCTTTGGTAATGCCCATGGCCTCGAGCAGGATCAATTCCGTCAGTCGGTCGTGATTGCGTTCGGCTGAAAGCGCTAAGCCGATCTCAATGAGACGCTCCAAGCCGCTTGCGCCTTCCGGCACATTATTAGAGGCAAGGTCCTGTGCAATTGCTTCAGCCATTGTCGATACCTGGTTAGCGGCCGCCCGTTACGGCCACCCGTGTCATTTTTTGAAGGCGTTTTATACGAGACGCCAGTACGTTAGCGCAAATTTACAAACCAACTGTAAAGACGTCTTATCATAGGCCTACAGTCGTTTCACGATAAGTATGGGGTAGTTTTTCGCCACTTAGTTGAAAGTCTCCCGGACTTTCAACAACCGCGTCAGGCGCTTGACGGGACTATGGCCAGGCCCTTAAGTGCCCGTCCCAACCGGAAAATTTCCCATTAACCCCTAGGCGGGAACGGGTATGCCTTACCAGTCCTTGCGTGAGTTCATCACCCGCCTGGAGCGCGATGGACGGCTTTTGCGGGTCAAAACGCCCGTATCCCCCCATTTGGAAATGACCGAAATCCAGACGCGAGTCTTGGCCGAAGGCGGCCCTGCGCTGCTGTTCGAAAACGTCATCGGCCGCGACGGCAAAAAAATGGATATGCCGGTCCTGGTCAACCTGTTCGGCACGGTTGAGCGCGTCGCCTGGGGCATGGACCGCGAGCCCCATCAATTGCGCGAGATCGGCGAGACCCTGGCCTTCCTGAAACAGCCCGAGCCGCCGGGCGGCTGGAAGGAAGCCCTCGGCATGCTGCCGCTGGTCCGCACCGTCATGGCGATGAAGCCCAAAGTGGTTTCCAGCGGCGCCTGTCAGGAGATTGTGCTAACGGGCGACGATATCGATTTATCCAAGCTGCCCATTCAAACCTGCTGGCCCGGCGATGTCGGGCCGCTCATCACGTGGCCGCTCGTGGTAACGCGCGGACCTACGCACGATCAGAAGGGCGGCGATAAACGCGACGTCTACAATCTCGGCATCTACCGCATGCAGGTGACGGGCCGCGACACGACGCTCATGCGCTGGCTGAAGCATCGCGGCGGCGCTGGGCACTTCGACCGCTGGAAAGGCAAGAAGGCCGAGCCATTGGCCGCGGCTGTCGTCATCGGCGCTGATCCCGGCACCATTCTCGCGGCGGTGACGCCCGTGCCCGACACGCTGTCTGAATATCAATTCGCGGGCCTGCTGCGCGGACGCAAAGTCGAGCTGGTTGATTGCAAGACCGTGCCGCTGCAAGTGCCCGCCGACGCCGAGATCATCATCGAAGGCCATGTGCAGCTCGACGAATACGGCGACGAGGGCCCCTTCGGCGATCACACCGGCTATTACAATTCCGTCGAGAAATTCCCGGTGTTCAAAGTCTCGGCCATCACCATGCGCCGCGACCCGATTTATCTCTCGACCTACACCGGCCGCCCGCCCGACGAGCCCAGCATCCTCGGCGAAGCGCTGAACGAGGTTTTCATTCCGCTGCTGGTCCAGCAGTTCCCCGAGATCGTCGATTTCTGGCTACCGCCGGAAGGCTGCAGCTACCGCATCGCCGTGGTGAGCATGAAGAAATCATACCCCGGCCACGCCAAGCGCGTGATGATGGGCGTGTGGAGTTTCTTGCGCCAATTCGTTTACACCAAGTTCGTGATCGTCGTGGATCACGACATCAACGCACGCGACTGGAAAGATGTGATGTGGGCGATCTCCACCCGCATGGACCCGGCGCGCGATATTACCGTGGTTGAAGGCACGCCGATCGACTACCTCGACTTCGCCTCACCCGAACCCGGCCTCGGCGGCAAGATCGGCCTGGACGCCACTAACAAGCTTTTCCCCGAGACCAAACGCGAATGGGGCAAAAAGATCCGCATGACCGACGACATTGTGAGCTTGGTCACCGACAAGTGGGCAAGCTATGGTTTGCCCGGCAGCGGCAAAAAGATTTGGAAAGAATAAACACAGTCATGTCTCAAGCTGACCTCCTCAATATCCTTTCCGATCTCATCACCGACGCCAAAAAAGCCGGGGCCGATGCGGCTGACGCGATTGTCGCCGATGGCACGTCGGTCTCTGTCACATACCGCCTTGGCAAACTCGAGCAGCTCGAGCGTTCCGAAGGCGGCGACATCGGGTTGCGGGTGCTGATCGGCAAACGTCAGGCCATCGTTTCGTCGGCGGATCGTTCCAAGGAAGCGCTGAAAGAATTAGTCGCGCGGGCCGTCGACATGGCGCGCACGGTGCCGGAAGATCCGTACTGCGGTATCGCCGAGGTCTCGCAACTGGCGAAGTCGCTGCCGACACTCGACATCTGCGATCCCGCCAAAGTCTCCGCCGAAACCCTGATCGAGAAAGTCAAAGCCTGCGAAGCCGCCGCGCGTGACGTAAAGGGTGTGACCAATTCCGAAGGCGCGTCGGCGGGATGGGGCCGCTCGCAGGTCGCTATCGCTGCATCTAACGGTTTTGCGCGCGCCTACGAAACCTCGGGCTCGTCCATGAGCGTGTCGGTCATTGCCGGAGATTCAGCTTCAGGCATGGAAACCGATTACGATTACACCACCGCAGTTTATTTCGCCGACATGAAGTCGCCGGAAGACGTTGGCCGCGGCGCAGGCGAACGCGCTGTGCGCAAAGTCGGAGGTCGTAAGATTTCCAGCCGCAAAGTCCCGGTGATTCTCGACAGCCGCGTGGCACGCGGCGTGGTGAGCCACCTGCTGGGCGCTATTAACGGCAGCTCGGTAGCGCGCGGCACGACGTTTTTGAAAGATGCCATGGGCACGGACGTGTTCGGTCCTGGCATCAATATCTTCGAAGACCCGCACCGTAATCGCGGTTTGCGCTCTAAGCCCTGCGATGCGGAAGGACTGGCCAACAAACAGCGTGCCCTGATTGACAACGGCAAGCTCACGACCTGGATTCTGGATTTGCGCTCGGCGCGTCAGTTGAAGCTGGAACCTACCGGCCATGCCGGTCGCGGCACCGGATCGCCGCCCAGCCCCGGTACAACCAATGTGTGGCTGGAAGCCGGCACCTTAAGTCCGACCGAATTAATGGCCGACATTAAGGAAGGTCTGTTCGTGACGGATCTGGTCGGTCAGGGTGTGAACGGCGTGACCGGCGATTACAGCCGCGGCGCTGTCGGCTTCTGGATCGAGAACGGCGCGCTTACTTACCCGGTCCACGAAGTCACCGTCGCCGGAAACCTCAAGGACATGTTCAAACGCCTGACCCCCGCCAACGATCTAGAGCTGAAGTACGGCATGGATGCGCCAAGTTTGCGCATCGATGGCCTCACGCTCGCGGGGATGTAGCCTTACTTCTGCTGCTGGTCGCCGTAGCGCTTCAGAAACTGCTGCGCGCGTTCGATGGCTTCCTGGAGATGCGGCGGGCGCACGGTATGCGCGACGCTGGCGCGGACGTGCATCAAGAGATACCCGAAGTGGTGATACATGGCATCGGCGTCCTGCAGCTTCTGCGCCACTTCCAGAAGATAGTCGTGCAGCGCCTCGTCCTTGTACTTGGTCCGGACATCTTCGGCCTTTTTGTAGAGTTCCTCGATCGCGTCTTTCATTGTGCGTCCTTCTTGGAGTGCGCCTTTTTGAACGGCACCGGAATCGGCCGGAGCAAGACCATACTATAGCCCAGGGTGTACCAACTCAAACCGGGAAAACCAAGCGTATGGGGTCCGGGACGACGCCGATCTCAGTCGGTAACGTCGCAACGATGTCGCCGTCTGCTTGAACCGGGCGGCCAATCTGGCCGAGGATGACAACCTCACGCCCGATCACGAGTTTCACATCATGCAGCTTCGAAATACGCCCAAGGATCAGGGCCGTGCCATAACGGGCTGAAGCGATCCAGCCGGTTCCGGCCATCAACACCACATGAAAGCGGTCGTCGGCCAGGGACGCGTCCGGAGCGGCGATGAAGGGTCCGCCGTAGCGCCGCCCATTGCACACCACGACGGACGCCGCCGTATAGGGCTGTCCATCGATCAAAATTTCACACGGTGGGGGGCTTCTTTTAAAGGCTTGCACCGCCGCCTGCCAAACATAGGCCAACGCGCCGAGGCGCTTCTTGAGGGCGACAGAAACGCCCCGCACGACATCCGCATCGAAACCGGCGCCCGCCATCATCACAAAGCGCCGACCGTTGACACTGCCGACATGTACGGGACGAATAGTGCCGCGCGCCAGCGTTTGGGCAATGACGGCGGGACTGCGTCCGAGACCAATTTCATCGGCCAGCACATTGGCGGTGCCGAGCGGAATAATCCCAATCGCGAGCGATTTGCCTTGGAGGCCGTTGACGACTTCATTGACGGTGCCGTCGCCGCCTGCAGCCGCGATGATGTCGAAATCGTCGGATGATACGTCGCGCGCAATCGCTTCGGCATGGCCGGGCGAGGTCGTCTCCATTTCGGTCACACGGCACCCGGCTTCGCGCGCAGCGGCAATGACACGGTCGAACCGCGACCGGCGGCGGCTGCCGGCGGCCGGATTGAAAACCGCCAATATGCGCCGCGGCTGATCGCTCTTATCGTCAACTTTATGCACGAACGCTTCCTAAATGCGGGCCTACGGCTTCGATAATGACGGTTCTGTTACAGCGCCGTGAAGAGTCCATGAAGAGCCACTCTCGGACACTAGGCAAGCACCCTTACTTCTCATACATCCAGCGCGCGCGAGTTCGTCGTTTGCAGGAGTTTATAGTGCGCGCGATTGGCGACGCCCTCAAGTTTCGCACGATCTTTATCTCCGATATTCATCTGGGTACGCGGGGCTGTAAAGCCCACTTCCTTCTCGATTTCCTCAAGCACACAGAATCTGAAAAGCTCTTTCTTGTCGGCGATATTGTCGACGGCTGGCGTTTGAAGAAAAACTGGTTCTGGACCCAGGAACATAACGACGTTGTACAGAAGTTCTTGCGCAAAGCGCGCAAGGGTACCGACGTCATCTATGTGCCGGGCAACCACGACGAATTCGCCCGCGACTTCCTCAACCAGGAATTCGGACAAATCAAAGTTGTGCGCGACATGATCCACATGGGCGCCGACGGCCGCCGCTATTTGGTCGCCCACGGCGACGAATGCGACGGCGTGATGATCTATGCCAAATGGCTCGCGATCCTGGGCGACACCGCTTACACCGCGGCGCTGAGGCTGAATACCTGGTTCAACGCCTTACGCCGCCGCTTCGGCTTGCCGTACTGGTCGCTCTCGAAATATCTGAAGCACAAAGTAAAGAACGCAGTCGCGTTCATTTCCAACTACGAGCAAGCCATGGCGCGCCTCGCGCGTGAACGCGGCGCCGACGGCGTTATCTGCGGCCACATCCATCACGCCGAAATCCGCGACATCGATGGCATTACCTACCTGAACGACGGCGACTGGGTCGAAAGCTGCACGGCGTTAGCCGAGCACTACGACGGCCGCTGGGAAATTCTGGACTGGGCCGACCTGCGCGGTCTCGCGCCCACCGACACACGGCCCGGCGACACACAGATCGATGACGATCAACCGCAAGCCGAAGAGGTTGCCGCGAACGTTTGCGTAAATGTCGGCATAGACCTCGGCATCCTATCCGTTGCCGCGTCACGGATTCCTCTGGAAGTCAGCAACAAGGCAAAAGAATGCGCATACTCATCGTCACCGACGCCTGGCACCCCCAAATCAATGGCGTCGTCCGAACCCTGACGGCGCTGCAAAATCATTTGCTGGCCGCCGGGCACGAAGCCGTCACCATCACGCCAGATCAGTTCCGCAGCATTCCCTGCCCGTCTTATCCCGAGATCAGACTTGCGTTGCTGCCGTTCCGGCGCATGGCGAAGAAGATCGAGAGCATGCGCCCTTGCGTCGTTCACATCGCCACGGAAGGTCCGTTGGGTATGGCGGCCCGGCGCTATTGTCTGCGCCGCGATATTCCGTTCACGACGGCCTTCCATACCAAGTTCCCCGAATACTTGAATGCGCGTCTGCACGTGCCGGTTTCGTGGACCTACAAGATCATGCAGCGTTTCCATGCGCCGGCGAAGTCAGTGATGGTGGCAACGGAAACCGTGGAAGCTGAATTGAGAGCCCGTGGCTTCCGCAATATCAAGCGGTGGAGCCGCGGCGTCGACACCAACCTGTTCCGCCCGCGCGACAAGGCCTTTCTGGACCTTCCGCGTCCTATTGCTTTGCATGTCGGCCGTGTCGCCGTCGAGAAGAACATCGAGGCTTTCCTCGCCTTGAAACAGCCCGGCAGCAAGGTCGTAGTCGGAGACGGCCCGCAACTCCAGGCCCTCGCCCGGAAATATCCCGACGTCATCTTTGCCGGAGTTAAGGAAGGCGAAGACCTCGCGCGTCATTTCGCAGCCGCCGACGTCTTCGTGTTCCCGAGCCTTACCGACACATTTGGGTTGGTGCTGCTGGAGGCTCTGGCCTGCGGGGTGCCCGTAGCGGCTTATCCCGTAGCCGGTCCGCTGGATGTTATCGGCGACGCCCCCGTGGGCTGCTTGCACGCCGACCTGGGCGTGGCTGTCGAGAAAGCCTTGAGCGCGTCACCGGCCGCCTGCCGTGCCCACGCCGAAAGCTATTCGTGGGAGGCCAGCGTGCAGCAGTTCCTGGCCAACATCCATCCCTTCCCGCCTGAAATTTACTTCCCGGGCGAGGGGATTCACATGAAGCCTGTCGCCGCATAAGCCCAGCCCGAAGGAATTCGGCCTCTGGTTCTTAAGGACCGATCTCCTCTATTGTCCTCGCACGACAGAAGCGTGGCACGTTGCCAACGCGCGCCGCGACGGAATACGTAGACAGTGGGTAAGTTCACAAAATATATCGGACGTAAGCCCGCCGTGCAGCGCGTCTTGTCTGCGATTGCCGCGAGTTTAATCGGCACCGTTAAATTGACGACGCGCTGGCAAACCATTAACGGCACGGTCGCAGAATCTGCGTGGGCCGGTCAAAAACCCATCATCGTCGCTTTCTGGCATAACCGCCTCGCGATGATGCCGGCCTGCTGGCTTTCGCCGGAGCCGTTTCATATGTTGATCTCATCACACCCTGATGGGCGCCTGATCGCAGGCACCGTCGCGCACTTCGGCATTAGCGCGGTCGCGGGCTCGTCGACGCGCGGGGGCGGCGAAGCCGTGCGTCAACTGGTGCGTCATTTGAAAAACGGCGAGAGCATCGGCGTCACGCCCGATGGACCGCGCGGACCGCGCATGCACGTCGGCGACGGCATCCTGATGCTCGCGCGTCTCTCCGGCGTCCCCATCGTACCGGCCTCTATTTCCGTCAGCCGTCGTATCCTTCTCAACACGTGGGATAAGCTGATCATCCCCTTGCCTTTTGGCCGGGGCGCCATGATATGGGGCGAACCGATAAGCGTGCCGCGCGACGCCGACGATGCCGCGCTGGCCGAGCTCAGACAGAAACTTGCGGGGGAACTCAATCGCGTGAGCGCCGATGCCGATACGATGATGGGTCATAGTCCAATTTTGCCGGCGGAACCTGCCCATGCGCGCGCCTGATTTCTGGCGAACCGATAACGGCATCGCGCGCCTGCTCGAGCCCGCGGGATTGATTTATGCCGCCGTCACCGCGCGGCGCATTGCGCGCACGGTTCCATATAAAGCCGCCAAACCTGTCATCTGCGTCGGCAATCTCACCGCCGGCGGCACGGGTAAAACGCCTGTGGCCACATTCATTGCCGCGCGCCTGAAGGATCAAGGGCGCACACCGGGGATTCTTTTGCGCGGCTACGGCGGCAGTCTCAAAGGTCCGGTTAAAGTAGATGCTCATAGCCACACCGCCGATGAAGTCGGCGATGAAGCGCTGCTTCATGCACGCATTTGCCCGACCTGGATCGGCGGTGAACGCGCCCGCACCGCGCCCCACGCCATTCAGGCAGGCGCCGACGTCTTGGTGATGGATGACGGCCATCAACATCCCGGTTTGGCGAAAGATCTGTCCCTCGTGGTTGTGAATGGGCGCCTGGGCTTCGGCAATGGACGCATTATTCCGGCGGGTCCGTTGCGCGAGCCGGTAACCACAGGCCTCGCGCGGGCCGACGCCGTTGTGCTGATGGGCGAGGATTCACATGGCTTGGCGCCACGCCTTGCCGAATGGCTTCCCGTATTGCGCGCGCGTCTCGCGCCCGGGCCTGAATGGCAGACGCTGCGCGGCCAGCGTGTCGTTGGATTCGCCGGCATCGGCGATCCGGAGAAATTCTTTAATGCTTTGGTAGAGGCCGGCGCGCAGGTCGTTGGTTTCCATCCCTTCAGCGATCATGCCGGTTATGGCCCTGCCGACATCCAGCCGTTGCTTGATCAGGCATACAATGCCGAGGCTCTGCCCGTGACGACGGCAAAGGACGCTGTGCGGCTGGACCCGGATCAACGCCAACAGGTCAACGTGCTGACCGTCACCGCAGGGTGGGAAGATGTAAGCGCGTTGGATGCTTTACTCGATAAAGCGCTACTTCGCGGCGGGTAAAACCGCCAAAATCGTTTCCGGATCTAACCTTGTATTGAACCAGGTCACACCGAAATGCAGGTGCGGCCCATTGGCGCGGCCGGTCATCCCGACTTCCCCGATAACATCGCCCTGCTTCACGCGCTGACCGTCCTTCACATGAATCGCGCTCATGTGGATGTAGACCGTCTCCAGACCATAACCATGGTTGAGCACGATGGAATCACCGGTGAGCACCATGTTCTCTTTCTGGAGCGCGACGATGCCGTCTGCCGCTGCGTGCACGGGCGTGCCGATAGGTGCTGCGATGTCGAGACCGCTGTGGGGGTCGCGGGGCACACCGTTCAGCACGCGCTGGCTGCCGAAGACGCCGGAAATGCGGCCCTCCGCCGGGCGGATGAGCCCGCCCTCAAAGTACGGCGTCAGTTCCAACTGCGCGCGCGCTGCCACCATGAGTTTATTCTCGGCGGCGATTTTTTCAGCCGTCTCCGGATCGGGCGTCACCAATTTCTGCGGTACACCGTCAACGCGTTCGATTTGCCAGGCGCGCGGGGCCACAACGAATGTACGCGTTTCTTTTGCGCCGTCCGGCAGTGTGACTGTCAGCGATGCCGACGCCGCCGCATCGCGCCCAAGCCCGATAAGAAACCGGCCGCGTTCCGTAACTGGAATAACACGATCACCGAATGTGACCTTTGCTCCCGGCGGGGCCATGCCGATGACAAGACCGCCTTGCTCCATGCGTCCCGCGAGCGTGACGTCAAACGCGAGCGCCGGAAAGGAAATCAGCGCATAAGAAAAAAGTATCGCCCAGCGCATCACAGCAATGTTCCTTGACCACCCGTATCCGTAGCTTTCTTCGGTGCAAGGCGCGCTGCTTTTGGCGCGTTGTCGCCAGTTTGTACGGCGATATCGCCGTCAGCGAATTCGATCTTCAGTGATGGCCCAGTCGCCGCCAGCGCGCTCGATATCACCGCGCCATTCATATCCTTCACAATGGCGTAACCGCGTTCCAGAACACGGCGCGGTGAAACCGACTCAAGCCGCGCCATGATATTTTCGAGATGCCGTGTTGCATCGCCGGACGCGCGTGCAAGGGCGCGCACAGAGCGCTCCGCGAGATTACGCAGATCGTCGCCTTGCCGCCGCAGATCGGCCGAGAAGCGATCGAGGTTCAACCGCCCACTCAGCATGGCGAGCTGTTCGCTCTTCGCCGTCATCATGCGCTTCGGCGCCTCATCGAGACGCTCGACAAGGACGTCCAAGTCTTGCGTCTTCTGGGCAACAATCATGTCGAGGCGTGGAATACCGCGCACGAGCCCTTCAAGATGAACCCGGTATTGCTCGAGCGTACGCATGATGGCCTGCACCAGACGTCCATGGCGCTGCTGCACGTGAGCCAGAAGTTCCAACCGAACAGGTACCGCCATCTCGGCGGCGGCAGTGGGCGTCGGCGCACGGCGGTCCGAGGCATAATCGATCAATGTCCAGTCGGTCTCGTGGCCGACGGCGGAGATCAACGGTACGTCTGAGGCCGCAGCCGCGCGCACGACAATCTCTTCGTTGAAAGCCCATAAGTCTTCGAGACTGCCGCCGCCGCGCGCAACGATGATCACGCTCGGTCGCGGAATCTCTCCGTCGATGTCCAATGCGTTGAAGCCAGCAATGGCGGCAGCGATTTCTTCCGCAGCCCCTTCACCTTGCACCTTCACCGGCCAGACGATGACCCGGCGCGGGAAGCGGTCCGCCAAGCGATGCAGAATATCGCGGATCACAGCACCGGTCGGCGACGTCACGACGCCGATGACCTCCGGCAAATACGGCAGGGACTTTTTGCGGCTCTCGTCGAACAAACCCTCGGCAGCGAGTTTCTTGCGGCGGTCTTCCAACAGCTTCAGAAGCGCGCCCTGCCCCGCCAACTCCAGGGACTCGATGATAATCTGGTAACTGGAGCGCGCCGGATAGGTCGTAAGGCGGCCCGTGGCAATCACCTCCATGCCTTCTTCCGGACGGATCGACAGCTTGCTCATGGTGCCGCGCCAGATAATGGCGTCGATGCAGGCGTTCTCGTCTTTGAGGCGCAGGTAGCAGTGGCCGGAACCCGGGATTTTGGGCTGGGAAATCTCGCCCCTGACCTTCACATAGCCAAACGAATCCTCAACCGTCCGCTTCAGGCTGGCCGCGAGTTCCGAGACCGTGAAGGCGGCGGCGTTAGAATTAGCGTCCGGCGGGGATGACAAATCGCTCATGGCTCTGTTATGCCACAGCTTCGGCAAACCCAATAGCGGGGGCAAGCCCAACAGCGGGACAAAATCGATGCGTGTCATGGTAGTAGGCGGCGGCGGACGTGAGCATGCCTTGTGCTGGGCTTTAAGCGCCTCGCCGGTTTGCGACGCCCTTTACTGCGCGCCCGGCAATCCCGGCATCGCCGCGGTGGCCACCTGCCTGCCGGTTAGCTCCGAAGACATAGACGGCCTGGTCGCCGTCGCGCAAAAGGAAAAAATCGATTTCGTCGTGGTCGGACCCGAGGCTCCTCTGGTGGCGGGGCTTGTAGACGCCTTGGCCGCTGCCGGCATCAAGGCCTTTGGTCCCAGCGCGCAAGCTGCGCGTCTGGAGGGCTCCAAAGCCTTCATGAAAGATTTTTTCGCGCGCCATAACATTCCGACGGCGGCCTACGGACGATTCACCGATGCCGCCAAAGCCAAAGCCTTTGTTTCAGAAAAAGGCGCGCCCATCGTTGTGAAGGCCAGCGGCTTGGCCGCCGGTAAAGGCGTGATCATTTGCCAGAGCATTGCCGAGGGTCACGCGGCCATCGATAGCATGATGGGCGAAAAGATTTTCGGCGCTGCCGGTGATGAAGTCGTGGTCGAGGAATTTCTCGCCGGTGAAGAAGCCAGCTTTTTTGCCATTGTCGATGGCACCAACGCGCTGCCTTTGATCGCCGCGCAAGACCATAAGGCCGTAGGCGACGGTGATACCGGCCCCAACACCGGCGGCATGGGTGCCTATTCGCCCGCGCCGATTGTCGACTCCGCGATGCAAGAACAAATCATGCGCGATGTCATCATGCCGACCGTGCGCGGCATGGCGGCGGAAGGACACCCTTTCAAAGGCGTGCTGTTCGCGGGATTGATGATCAGCAAAGGCATCGCCAAAACGCTGGAGTTCAACGTCCGTTTCGGCGATCCGGAATGTGAAGTTTTGATGATGCGCTTGAAGTCGGATCTACTCCCCGCGCTGATTGCCTCCGCCGATGGCCAGTTGAAGCACGTCGATTTGCGCTGGCACGATGATGCGGCCGTCACAGTCATCATGGCCGCCAACGGTTATCCGGGCACACCGGAAAAAAGCACGATCATCGAAGGCCTAGATGCGGCCGCGAAACTCGATGGCGTGAACATCTTCCACGCCGGTACCAAAGCCGAGATCCGCGGCGGCAAGGATGTCATTGTCGCGAACGGCGGCCGCGTGCTTGCCGTCACCGCCACCGGCAAAACCGTCGGCGAAGCTCAGGCGCGCGCGTACAAGGGCGTGGATGCGATTAAATGGCCGGGTGGTTTCTGCCGCCGCGATATTGGCTGGCGCGCAATAGCACGCGAGAAAGCGTAATGACTTACGCTGCCTACTTACACTGTGACGTAAGTGTCGTGGACTTGGGGTCCATGTGCGTGCCGGTTTTTTCGTCTTTCACCTGCAGCATGGCCTCATCCACCACTTCTACGGCGGAATAAATGCCGCGGTCGGTCGCTGCGATCGCAACGTCCAACATCTCTTTTTGCATGACCTCTTTGCGCTGACCGACAAAATCGGCAGGCGTTGGCTTCAGTTTGTGCAGGCACAACAGCAATTTTTCATGCACGATCGGCGCCATGAAGCACCCGGCACGTTCCATGAGGCCAACGTCCAGCACCAAACGCAATGTCACGACCTGATATTGGATTCCGCTACCCGATTTATACGGCACCATGAACGGCTGAAGCTGCACCTTGGCGCCGCCGTAACCGATAGCGTTCTCAGCACCGCCGCCGCCACCATGCTCTGCGGCAAAGGCCGGCATGCATAAGCCAAGTATCGCTAGCACCGCCACGAGATGGAAAGCTCTACGCATCATGCGTTCATGGTAGAAGGATTGGGCACGGCTGCCTAGGCTCAACCCTAGCGTCGGGCAACGAAAAAATCCTTCAGCAGTGTCTCAGAACGCGATGCACCTACGCCACCGATAACCTCGGGCCGATGATGACAGGTCGGCTGGCTGAAAACCTTGGCGCCGTGGTCGACGCCGCCGCCCTTGGGATCGTAAGCGCCATAGATCACACGACGTAGGCGCGCCAGCGATATGGCCGCCGCGCACATGGTGCATGGCTCTAATGTGACGTAGAGATCACACCCTGTCAGGCGCGCCGCTGCGACCTTAGCGGCCGCGGCCTGAATGACTAGGATTTCGGCATGCGCCGTAGGATCATGCCGCGCCTCTGTCTCATTACCTGCCGCAGCCAGGATTTCGCCGGTGGCGGGGTCAACGATGATCGCCCCCACGGGAACCTCACCGCGCGCGCGCGCAGCTTCCGCCGCGCGGAAGGCTAAATCCATGAAATCGGGCGATGTTTTCGACATGGCGACAGAGTCCGTGAGGAACAAACCGGCGTCAAGCCGGCTGAAATCGTTAAGGAGTGGTAAGGATTCAGTAACCCGCGCCAGCTAAGCTCCAAAGAGCTATTTTTAGGAGCCGGAAGACCGATGGTTCAGCCAATCAAAGATGTCGTGAAACTGGCGGGTCAAACCGTCGACCGAGCGACGCTGACCGGTCTGCAAAACGCCAGCCAGAAAAGCGGCGTCAGCTTTCAGTATCTCGTCGCCAAGGCCGCGCAGGAAAGCAGCCTGCAAAGTGACGCCCAGGCCGACACATCGTCCGCCACGGGGCTCTTCCAGTTCACGCGCGGCACATGGCTCGACATGATGAAAAAGTACGGCGCGCTGTATGGCTACAATGATGCCGCACAAAAAATCCATCTGAACGACGACGGCAAACCGATCGTAAAGGACGCCGCCGCCGAGCAACGCATTCTGGCGCTGCGCAACAATCCCGAAGCTTCGGCACTCATGGCTGCGGAATATGCGCGCGATAACGCAACGGCGATGCACGCGGCGCTAGGGCGCGGCGTGGATGCGCCGGATCTGTATCTCGCGCACTTTCTGGGTGCGACCGGCGCAAGCGAACTGCTGAACGCCGCCGCGACGTCGCCGTCAACGTCGGCCGCGCAGTTGCTGCCAAGCGCCGCCAAAGCCAACACAGCTGTGTTTTATACGCCCGAAGGCCGGGCGCGCAGCGTCGCCGAGGTCGTGAAACTGGTGCGCGAGCGTTTCTCCACTCAGCTGGACCGTTACGCCGATGTTGCCGTAGCCATGGGCGGGCAGGAAGCCGTCAATGCCGTAGCCGCCGAGCGTGCGGCATCGGATACGACACCGCACGCAGCCGGTGGATTGGATCTCAGCAAAATACTCGCGAAGCCCGCACCGGACCGTGCAGATACCAACAAAGCCCTCGTCTCACATTTCGTTCTTGAAGAAATGTCCAAGCTCATTGCGGCCAATCCCATGTCTATGAGCGGCACGGGCGAGGGCGAGGGCGAGGACGAGGAAAATCCCGACGAAACCGCGCTGGGCTCGAACGGCCTCCAAGGCGCCGATTGGACCGCCGCGCTGACCCGCTCGCTTTCCAAGGACGGCACGCAAACCGCCGATCAGGCCGCGCTTGAGCGCAGCATCGCCAAAAGCCGCGCCGCCGAAGCTAATCGTACCTATGACATGCTGAACGCAGTCCCGGCGGTGCCCTTTATCCCCGTGCGCCGCGACGATCCGAGCTAAATCCGCCCTTATCCTTGACTTCCCACCGCCAGCGCCCTACTCCGCCCTGGTGGACTGAGGTCATTTATGCACGCCCCTCTCATTGGCATCACCGCCGACAGCGAACAGCCCGGCGGCTATTCAAAATTCCCCTGGTACGCGATCCGGGAGAATTACTGCTCCTCCGTGCGCAAGGCCGGCGGTGTGCCTATCGTGCTGCCGCATGAACCCACGCTGGTCGAACATTATGCCGACCTTCTAGACGGCTTGCTGGTATCCGGCGGCAACTTTGACGTCGATCCGGCTTTGTTTGGCGCGGCCACGCGCCACCCTAAAGTCACCGTCAAGGAAGGCCGCACCGACTTCGAGATCGCCATAACCCGCGCCATGTTGAAAGCCGACAAGCCAATTCTTGGTATTTGCGGCGGACAACAGCTTTTGGCCGTCGCGCTGGGCGGTACGCTTATTCAGCACATACCGGACGAAATCGGCGCTCCGCTCGCCCACGAACAACCCAATCCGCGCGATCAGGCCGGTCACGACGTCGATATCAAAACCGGAACGCAGCTTCACAAAATCACCGGCGAGACCCGCGTGCCAGTTAACAGCGCGCATCATCAAGCGGTCAAAGACGTGCCGAAGAATTTAGTGATCGATGCGGTCGCGCCGGACGGCGTGATCGAAGGCATCGAAGATCCATCGCGTAAGTTTTGTATCGGTGTGCAGTGGCATCCCGAGTTTCACATCAGCCAAGCCGACGTGCGGTTGTTCGCGGCTTTTATCGACGCGTGCAGAAAATGAGTTCTGATAAAAAACCAGACGAAGAAAAAGGCGACCGCATTGCCAAGGTCATGGCGCGCGCCGGGTTATGCTCCCGCCGCGATGCCGAGAAGTGGATCGCTGCCGGCCGAGTGTCGCTCAATGGCAAAGTTCTCGAGACGCCCGCGGTTGTCGTCCGCGAAAACGACATCGTTGTTGTCGACGGCCAGCCGATTCCCACCGCCGACCGCGCGCGTCTGTGGCGCTTTCATAAGCCCAAGGGCCTTGTCACAACCAATAAAGACGAAAAAGGCCGCACGACGGTTTTCGACGTTCTGCCGCCCGAACTGCCGCGTGTCGTCAGCATCGGACGCTTGGATCTGACCTCGGAAGGCTTATTGCTGCTGACAAACGATGGCACACTCGCGCGCGAAATGGAGCATCCGTCGCGCGGCTGGGTGCGCCGCTACCGGGTACGCGTTCATGGCCGCGTCGATAACGCCCAGCTCGCGCGCCTCAAAAAAGGCGTTACCGTCGACGGCGTGCGTTACAGCCCCATCGAAGCGCTGGTCGACAAAACCATGGTCGACGGCAAGGAAAAGAACACGAGCAAGTCCAACACCTGGGTCACAGTCGCGCTTTCCGAAGGCAAGAACCGCGAAGTGCGCAAGGTGATGGAGTACTTAGGCCTGACCGTGAACCGCCTCATCCGCGTGTCCTACGGTCCTTTTCAATTGGGCAAGCTTGAGCCCGGCGTACTTGAGGAAGTACCGCGGCACGTTGTGCGCCAGCAGTTAGGCGCGGCGGCCCCTTCGGGACTCAACAAAAAGCGGCAGCGTCATGAAAAAGCTTCCGCCGAAGAATAGTACCGCGAAAGAAAAGCCCGGCAGCTTACGTATCATTTCCGGAGCTTGGCGCGGACGCAGCATCGAAGTATTGCCCGGCAAATCCGTGCGCCCGACATCGGACCGCGTGCGCGAAGCCTTGTTCAATCGTCTCGCGCATTCTTTTGCCGATGAAGGCTTTAGACTGAGCGGCGCACGTGTGGTTGACGTCTTTGCAGGCACGGGCGCTTTGGGGTTGGAAGCCTTGTCGCGCGGCGCCGCCCAAGCCGTTTTGCTCGACCGCAATCCCGATGTGATTGGTCTGCTGAAGCGCAATGTCGGGAAACTCGGGGCCGAGGATCGCACCACAATCATGAACGCCGACGGCGCTCATTTGCCGCGCGCGGCGACTGCTTGTGATCTCGCCTTTCTTGACCCGCCTTATGGCGAAGGCCTTGCGATGTCCGGATTGAACAGCCTTGCCAATCAGAACTGGCTCTCGTCGGGGGCGCTCGTCACGGTAGAAACCGATGCATCGGAAACGCTCGCCGACGCAGCAGGCTACGTCCTGCTAGACCGCCGCTCCTATGGCCGCGTTGCCATCACATTTCTGAAATACGTGGGCTAAGAAGCTAAGCTGCTTTAATTAATGCCTCACCGCTCCGGGATAATCGCCCCCATCGAATCTATATCGGGTTCATCTAGTGTTGGCGGCAAATCAACGGAAAGTGCGTCATCTTTATTTTCGGTTTTATCATCCGCGGCAATATTGCGCTGATAAACCTTGCCCTGCACCTTATGTATATAATCGTGGCTTGGATGGTCTTCAGGATGGGGCGCGAACAGCCAATCCCATTCTTCATTGTGCATAACGGTCGGCGTCGGCGTCGGCGGCAACTTCAACGCCTTTAACAAATCCGTGCGCGACACGATTTTATCGTCCTGCATCGCAAACCGCTCCGTATCCGTCACGATCACGCCGACGCCCGTCGCTTCTGTCGCGATGGCTTTCGCGTGCTGGTCCATGATCTGATAGGCGAGTTTGTCGGAATCGAGATCGGAAAAGCCACGCGTCTTCTCGAAGTAATCGTTGAATGGATCAGCAAGCTGCATCAGGCAATTGCACGAGACAATCAGGTCGGCTTCCTTCAAATGCGGAATGCGCGGCGGCGGCGGCGGCGTATGACCTCCGGGCGGGCTACCTTCTTTTATGGCCGCGAAAACGCCGGTAATGTCGCCCGTCAGAAGCTTAACATTGAAGTACTTCTTCGCTTCGCGGCGCACTTGCGGCATGTGGAAAATATCCACGAGATATACACGCTCGAATTTCTCCGTTAACGCCTTCAACGGAACCTCAAGCAGCAACCCGGAACCCAGCACGACGGCGATGCGCTGCTGTTCGCAAAGGTCGGACGCTTTAACGATGAGATTGCGGGTCGAACGCTGATGGCTCTGCCACGCCGTCGTCAAACGGCGCGCGCGAAACTCAAGCGCAATCAACCGCTTGAGATAGCCGAATTTACGCGTGCGTTCGGGCGCGTAGGTTGTCGCGTAACGGATGAATTCGCCGATCATTCTTCCGCGATCCCCTATCTGCGGCCGAAAAGCCGCTCGATATCCTTGAGCTTAAGTTCGACATAAGTCGGTCGCCCATGATTGCATTGACCGGCATGGGGCGTCACTTCCATTTGACGCAAAAGCGCGTTCATTTCGGCGCCGTTCAGCCGGCGCCCGGCCCTGACCGCGCCGTGGCAGGCAAGCGTGCCGCATACATCCCCTAGGCGGTCCTTGAGCGTCAAAGCTTCATCCACGGAGGCAAGATCGTCGGCCAAATCCCTCACCAGTCCGGCGGCATCCGTGTCCCCCAGGAGCGCCGGGATCTCTCGCACGACAATGGAATTCCCACCGAAGGCTTCCAGCACCAAGCCTAGCTCTGCCAGCTCGGGCGCGCGGGCGGCCACGCGGGCGGCAGAGGCTTCATCCAACTCTATGACCTCAGGAATCAACAGCATCTGGCGCGCGATACCGCCTTCCGCCAGCGAAGCCTTCATGCGCTCGTAGACGAGCCGTTCGTGCGCGGCATGTTGGTCGACAATCACAATGCCATCGCCGGTTTGGGCCACGATATAAGTCTCGTGCACCTGCGCCCGCGCAACACCTAACGGATGCGAACGGCAATCCGCCTCGATAATTTCAATCGGCGTGGCATCCGGCGCTGAGGGCGCGAGCGCAAACAGCGACGTCGCACTGTCTCCCTCGGCAAGACCCTGATTTTCATAATCTTGCGGCGCTTGCATTGCGTACGCCGCACCATAAGCCGCAGTGCTTCCATAAGCGCCGGGCCGTTGACCATAGCCGCCTTGATTTTGAAAGGCCGCCAGCGCCGCGTTAGCAACCGTCGTCGATGCTTTGTGACCTGCTTCGGCCAGCGCATGCTTTAGCGCGCCGACCATGAGGCCACGCACGAGCCCTGCGTCGCGGAAACGCACCTCGGCTTTTGCAGGATGGACGTTCACATCCACCTCACGCTGCGGCAGATCGAGGAAAAGAACGACGTAGGGATGACGGTTGGGCGCAAGAAAATCTTGGTAGGCCGCGCGCACCGCGCCCGCCAGCAGACGGTCACGCACCGGACGCCCATTGACGAAAAGGTATTGTGCGAGCGCGTTTCCACGATTGAAGGTCGGCACGCCGATATACCCGTAAAGCTTGATATCCTCGCGCTCGGCGGCGACGGGTACGGCATTGGCGGCAAAGTCCTTGCCGAGAATGATCGCTAAACGCTCGAGATGAGAGTCGAACAAGTCGCCTTGCGTTAAACCCGCAGGGAGATTCAGGCGCTGCTTGCCATCGGCAACCAAGGTAAAGCTGATATCCGGATGCGCCATGGCCAGACGCTCGACTGCGTCGATGGCGTAAGACAACTCGGTCGGGGCAGCTTTCATAAATTTCAAACGTGCGGGCGTCGCGAAGAAGATATCGCGCACTTCGATGCGCGTGCCGCGTTGGTGCGGTGCCGGCACGGGGCCATCTTTGCGGCCGCCGCCGACAACGACATACCAGCCGGTGTCGGCGCCCGCCGTGCGGCTTGTCACCGTAAGGCGTGCCACCGAACCGATCGCCGGCAACGCTTCGCCGCGAAATCCGAGATAACTGATATCCAGTAAGTCATCGCTCGGAAGCTTCGACGTCGCATGACGATCCACGGCAACCATAAGCTCTTGCGGTGTCATGCCGCAGCCGTTGTCGGTCACGACAATCAGCGAACGCCCACCGTCATTGATCACGATGTCGATACGGCTGGCATCCGCATCGATCGCGTTCTCGACCAACTCTTTTAAAGCGGACGCCGGACGCTCGACCACTTCGCCGGCGGCGATTTGGTTGACCAGGTTGGGCGGAAGAAGCCGGATGGTCATGTGGCGCCGTCCTTCTTGCCGCCATTACGGACGATGCGATAAGCAGCGACCAGCCCTGACGTAGAGCTATCGCGTGTTTTCAACGCCGCGCCGTCTGACGCAGCGGCAAAGGCCGGCTCTAAGGATTTGGCCAATTCCTTGCCCAATTCGACGCCCCACTGGTCGAAAGAGTTGATTCCCCACACGACGCCCTGCACGAACACCCGATGCTCATAAAGTGCCAGAAGCATGCCGAGCGTATAAGGCGACACCTCATCTATTAACAGCGTAGTCGATGGGCGGTTGCCTGAAAAACTGCGGTGGGGTGCTAATTCCGGAGGCGTCGCGGCCAAATCTGCGGCCGTGCGGCCTTTCATCAGCGCTTCGCTCTGGGCAAACATGTTGGCCAAGAGCAAGTCACGGCTTGGCCCCACGCCATCAGCGCCCCTCAGCGCCGCAATAAATTCGCACGGGATAACCCGCGGGCTTTGATGCAATAGCTGGAAGAAAGAATGCTGACTGTCGGAGCCGCCGCCGCCGAAAACAATCGGCCCGGTTTTGCCGACGGCAGCCGTGCCATCGCTCATCACACTCTTGCCGTTGCTTTCCATATCGAGCTGCTGGAGATGAAAAGGCAGAAGTTTCAGCCGGTGATCGTAGGGCAGCACAGCGACGGCCGGACAGTCGAGGAAGTCCGCGTTCCATATGCCGATCAGCGCCAGAATCACGGGAAGGTTCTGATCGTGCGACGCGGTTTCAAAATGCCGGTCCATGGCTTCAGCGCCGGCAAGAAACTGATCGAAATCTTCAAAACCACACGCGATGATGACGGCCAGACCAATTGCCGACCACACCGAATAGCGCCCGCCCACCCAATCCCACATCGGAAACACACTGCTGGCCGGGATGCCGAAAGCAGCAGCGGCCTTCAGATTGGTGGAAACGGCCGCAAAATGTTTGGCAACCGCAGCCTCGCCAAGCGCGTCGACAATCCAAGCGCGTGCGATGCCCGCGTTAAACATGGTTTCAGCAGTCGTGAATGTCTTTGAGGCGACGATAAACAAAGTCGCGGCGGGATCGATCCCTGCCAGGGCTTCGTCTATCTGCGCGCGATCCGGATTAGAGACAAACGCAAGGGACACGCCATTTTTCTGCCGGTCCTTTAAAGCATCGGCCACGAACATCGGACCCAAGTGCGATCCGCCAATGCCAATATTGACGATGTGACGGATGGGCTTTCCCGTCGCTCCGGTCCAAGTACCGCCGCGCACATCATCCGTAAATGTCTTGAGGCGTTCGCGCGTCGCGCGGATGTCTGGCATGACGTCGATGCCATCCGCCGTCATCGACCCATCGGCGCGGTTACGCAGCGCCACATGGAGCACGGCGCGATTTTCGGTAATGTTAATATGCTCGCCTGCGAACATCGCGGCGCGTGCGGCTTCGAGGTTACGCGAACGCGCGAGCTCCAACAGCAGGCCGATGGTCTCAGTCGTGACGCGGTTCTTGGAATAGTCCGCGAACAGCGGGCCCTGCGAGAACGATAGACGACCAAACCTGTCCGGATCGGCAGCGAACAGGTCACGCAGATGGACCGCACGCGTCGACGCCGCGTGGGCCTCCAGCGCTTGCCAAGCGGGCAGCAGTGTCAGCGGGTGTTCAGTCATTGTTTAAAAGCAGGCGCCGTCGTCACGTTGAATCAAACCGAGCGGCGCCACCATATCAACCCGCAGTGTGGAAGCCAAATCCAAGAATAGCAAAGAGCTTCAAAATCAACGACTTATATCTAGCCCCACCACGCCGTGCGGCCAAAAAATCGCTTTCCTATAAGGGTCTAGCCCCCGGATTTGGCCGGCGGCTTGGCGACGGCTTTTGGCGTCGGGCCGACGATCACAACCGTCAGACCATCCGGATCATAAAGCCGGTTCGCCACACGGCGTGCGTCTTCCAGGGTCACGGCCTGAATCAGGCTATTACGCTTATCGATATAGTCGATGCCAAGGTTGTCGCGCTGCACGGCCATCAGGATTTCTGCGATGCTGCCGGTCGAGGTAAAGCGTAGCGGCCAGGCGCCTGTCAGATATTCTTTTGCTTCATCGACCTCTTTTTGCGTCGGACCTGTGTCACGCATCTTTTTCCACTCGTCGCGCATCAGGGCGAGACTTGTCTCCGCCTGGTCTGCGCGCGTGCCGACACTGCCGAACATCAAAGCGCCCGCTTCATAGGGCGCAAGACTAGTCGAAACGCTATAGGCCAACCCGCGCTTTTCGCGCACTTCCGTCATGAGCCGCGACGCAAAGCTGCCGCCGCCGAAAATGTAGTCGACAACAGTTGCGACATACCAATCGGGATCGCTGCGCAGTAGACCGCGCTGCGCGATACTAACGATGCTCTGCGGCAAATTCTTCTCGACCCGAATCGTTTGGCCTTTCGCGGGCGCGACCGCTTTCGGCAAACGCACATCAAGCCCCGTCGTTTTAGGCAGATCACCGAACAGCATATCCATGACTTTGCCGAGATCGGCCGGTGTGATGTCGCCCGAGGCAGAGACCAAAAGACGGTCACGTGCAAAGCGGCTTTTGACCCAGGTGCGCAGATCCTCTGTGGTAATAGCGGCCAGCGTTTCGAGCGTTCCATCATCTTCGCGTGCATACGGATGCCCGGCGAACACGGCTTCCATCAACGTCTTACGCGCAATGCGCCCCGGATTTTCCGCACGGCTGGCGATACCGACCTGGATTTGGCGGCGAATACGCTCAACTGGCTCGGCGTCAAACCGCGGCTTGGTCAGCGCGAGGTGCATCAATTCATAAGCTTTGGGGGCGTTGGGGGTGGTCGTGACAAAGGCTCCCCGAATCATATCGTCGTCGGCGCTGAAACGTAGCTGAATGGCGCGGTCTTCAAGCGCCGATTGGAAGTTGAAGGAATCCAGATCGCCTGCGCCCTCGTCCAACAAGGACGTCACAAAGCCTGACAAACCGAGCTTCGCGACGGGATCAAGAGCCGAGCCGCCTCTAAAACCAAATGTAATGGCGATAATCGGCGTGGAATGATCTTCCGCGAGGTACGCCGTAACGCCCCCTGGGCTTTTCACTTCTTTGACGGTAATCGCCAGTGCAGGCATTGACGCAGCAGCGCTCAGCACACACGCAGCCGCTGCCAGAAGGCAAACGCGAACCGATTTCATGGCTTTGCTCCTTGAACGGCACCAGGTGCGGCGGGTTCCGGCGGGAGAAGAATGCCGGTGGCGCTTGAGTATTGGGAAAACAGCTTGCGCGCGGCGCTACGCACTTGTGCGGTCGTTATCTTCGCGATCTCATCAGGCCAGCTTTCGATGTCGTTCAATGTCTGGTCCACAGCCAATGACGCGCCTACCGCCTGAGCTGCCGAGAACGGCGAGTCCTTCGCAAACGCAAGGCGCGCCGTTAAGCGCCGCTTAGCTTGCACAATATCAGCATCGGTGATGCCGTCTTTTAAGGTTGCATCCATCGCCTTGGTAAAGGCGGCTTCCGCCTGCTCCGTCGTTACGCCGGGGCTTGGTGTCATCGAAAGGAAAAATGTGCCGTAAGAAACCGCGTCAGCGGAATAGCCCGCGCCGAAAGAAGCCGCGACTTGCTGATCGATCACAAGGGTTCTGTAAAGCTTCGCTGTAGAACCGCCGCCGATGATTTCGGAAAACAGCTCCAGCGCATGGACATCGGTGCGGTCGCCAACTCTGTAGCTGGGCGCAATGATCAACCGGCTCCACTGTGGCTGCCGGACGCGTTCGTTATGCATGACAATGCGCGAGTCCGCGCGCGGCTGTAGGAAGGCAGACCGCACACGCGGTTTGTATTCACCGGTTTTGGGAATAGCGCCGTAATATTTTTCGGCGAGCGGCTTTAATGCCGCGGCGGTAATGTCACCGGCCACGACGAGAATAGCGTTGTGAGGCGCGTAATGGTCTTTGTAGACCTGAAACGCATCGTCGCGCGACAGACCCCTCATCTCCTCTTCCCAGCCGATCACGGGAATACCGTAATGATTGGTGCCCCACAGCGCGGCATTAACACGCTCGGACAAAAGCGACGACGGCACATTATCGGTGCGCATGCGGCGCTCTTCGATAATCACTTCACGCTCGGTGTCGACATCTTCCTTCGACAGGATGAGGTTGCGCATGCGGTCGGCCTCGATGTCCATCACCAAAGGCAGGCGATCCACGGCGATGTTCTGGTAATAACCGGTGTAATCGTCATTGGTAAAAGCGTTCTGATCGCCGCCGTTCTTCGCGACCAAGTCGGTGATGGCGGTGCCGGGGAAGCGGGTCGTGCCCTTAAACATAAGGTGCTCGAGGAAGTGTGCGATGCCGGACTTTCCGGGCACTTCATCTGCCGAACCTATGCGGTACCACACCATGTGCGTGACGACAGGCGAGCGGTGATTGGGGATGACGACCACCTGCATGCCGTTGGCGAGTGTGAAAGTCTCGGCCCCGTAGACCGCGGCCTGAACGGCGGGAGACGCGAGGCTCATGAAACCCAGAATGAACGTCAGGCAGGCAATATAACGGCGGAGCATAATCCCCCCAATGAAGGTGCGGTGGTGCAAGAACATGCGGCGGCGCAAGGAACCGGTCAACGCAAACCCGCCTAATGCGCCGCAACATGAAGATCGTGTCATGGAAATAGTGCTTCGGGGCTTTTTTACAACCTGGCTTGAGTTAGTCTGACGGAGGCTTTCGGGAGATACCCAAGGGGTTTCGATGGATTTTCCGGCGTGGCAAACAAGCAAAGACGTTCTGTCTTATGGATGGCATAGACGCGTAGCTTTGGCCCGATTTAGCGCCGTGCCCGTCATTATTGTTGTCGTGCTTTCAATGGCGCTTTATGCCGCCGTGCCGACGGCTTTGCGCGCGGCGACATCTTTCATCACAATAGTCTTCCAAACCCTGGCTTTTCTGCCGGTGACAGTGACCTGGTACCGCATCGTTGTGTGGGGCGAAGAAGCCGCCCGGAACCGCCCTCTCTTCGCGTTCGGACGAATCGAGCAACGTCTCCTAGGTTGGCAGATCCTGCTACTCCTTATAAGCGCGGCGGCGACTGCAATCGCTTATGGAAGCATCCTGTTGTTAATGAAAATAGGCAGCTTTTTTATTACCGAGGGCACGTTCGGCCAATACGTTGTCATCGGAATCGTTATCGCCTGGGGAATAACAATTGCTGTCGGCTTCTTAATCGCCGGCACACGCCTCTCTATGGTGCTGGCGCTGGTGGCGCTCGATCAGCCGGTGAGTTTCAAAGCGGCGTGGCGCATGGCCATCGGCGTTGGCCCGCGCATATTTACTTCCGTCGCGATCGCATCTTTGTTAGTGGTATTAGTTATGCTGCCGCTCTTTATCGTGGTCGGCGTGATTCAGTACTTTTCTACCGTAGGCGAATATCTGAATATCGCGTTTCAGGGCGTCGCAAACTTACTGATTCAATTGTCAGCCGTGACGGCATTCGGCTTTGCCTATAACCGACTGACAAACCCATCTGCCCAAACCATTGCGGCAGAAACGCCCACGCAAACTTAAGTCTTAAAAGATGTGGGTTAGAAAATCCCCAGTACGCCGCTGCCGCCGCCTTTGGTAATGACAGGGATCTGGCCTTCATTGGGTTTTTTGCCCGCGGCGGCATTCTGATTGAGGCGTTTCATTTCAGCCGCCGGGTCGATAGCGGTGCCTTGGGGGCCTTCTTCGCGCCAGAATACCAAGCGATCCGTGAAGGATTTTTCCTCTGCGGCAAACGCGGAAACTTCTTTGTTCAGAGTTTCGCGGACACCCGGCAGCACCGCATCGGCGCGCGCGTGGGCGAGCAGCGACGCCTCGCCCTTGGTCAGACCGCGGCTGAGATAGTCCTGAATTTTAGCGCGCCCGATCAGCGCGACCCGCGCCTGTTGTGAAGGCTCAACGGCCTGGGCGGCGCGTTCCGAACCCGGCGCCGGCGGGCGCAGGTTGAAATCGGGCGGCATGGCGAGCGGCGCCGGAGAAGCGACAGCGAATTCATCAGGCGCGTTCTTTCCCACGCCGAGCGCACGCCGGGTACTTTCGCAGCCCGAAAGCGCAAAAACCGTGACCGCGGCTGCAGTAGCCAAAACGACGTGACGGGAAGTTAAACGGATCATGAAACGCTATCCCTTGCCTTACTATTCGGCCGCATCCTGAGGGCGGTCGAGAACGGCGTCAAGCAGCCACATGGCCGCGCCGATACTGATGCAGCTGTCTGCCACATTGAAGGTGGGGAAATGCCACGATCCCCAGTAAAAGTCGAGGAAATCCGCCACTGCGCCGAACATGGCACGGTCGACAATATTACCGATGGCGCCGCCAATAATGAGCCCGCAGGCAGCCTGCAACCAGGGCCGGTCCAGGCGATGCAGAAGCCAGGTAAGCCCCAGGGCCATGACGATTTGCACGGTCAGCAGCACAGCTGTGGTGCCGGATTCGCCCGAATTGAACAGCGAGAAACTGATGCCCGCGTTCCATGAGAGCCGCAGCTGAAAGAAAGGCAGAAGCTCGATGATCTGCGACGTGAAATACGGCGTGTCCGTGACACCTTCGGGTCGCAGAACATGTTCGACGATGACGTATTTCGAGATCTGATCTACGACCAACGACACCGCAGCGACGATAATTCCCACTATCGGCAAGTGTGAACGCGCCGTATCGGATGACGTTGCGGTCATCGGTGCCTTACCTATTTCGCCACAGTAACGAGATCGACCGCAGCCGTGCAGCGCTCGCAAACACCAGGGTGACGGTGCGTGCCGACATCGGGCAATACTTTCCAGCAGCGCACGCATTTCTCGCCCGCAGCCAGCTCCACAACAACGCCAACGCCTGGAACATCGGGCAAAGTATACGCATCTGCCGGCGGCGCGCCGTCGCTGATCGAGATCGCAGACGTGATGCAGATGTCATCCATGGGCAAATCACGCACAACGTTCACGAGTTCCGGCGGCGCGAAGACTTTCGGATTGGCTTGCAACGACGCGCCGATCTTCTTTGCGGCACGCGCCACTTCTAACGCGCCGGTTACAACGCGACGGAAGGTGCGGACCTGTTCCCACTTATCTGCCAAGGCCTGATCGCGCCATGAAGCCGGAATGGTAGGGAATTGCTCAAGGTGCACAGAGACATCATCGCCCGGATGACGTGCAAGCCATGCTTCTTCGGCCGTGAAGCAGATAAACGGCGCCAGCCATTTCACAAGACAGTCATACAACGTATCGAGCACTGTGCGGCAGGCGCGGCGGCGCAGTGATGACGGCGCGTCGCAATACAGAACGTCTTTGCGGATATCGAAGTAGAACGCCGACAGCTCTACGGCGCAAAAATTGTGCAGCTCGTTGAACAGCCCATGAAAGTCATAGTAATCGCAAGCTTCACGGATCTTCTTGTCCAACTCCCATACGCGATGCAGCACCCATCGCTCCAGCTCCGGCATATCCTTGGCATCAACACGCTCGGCATCATCGAAGCCCGAGAGATTGCCCAGCAGATACCGCAGCGTATTGCGCAGACGGCGATAGAGGTCGCTCATCTGCTTCAGGATATTCGGACCGATGGAAAGGTCCTGACTGTAATCCGACGCCACGACCCAGAGCCTGAGAATATCCGCGCCCGACTGATTGGTGACGTCTTGCGGCGACACAACATTGCCCAGCGACTTCGACATCTTGCGGGATTTTTCATCCAGCACGAAACCATGCGTCAGCACCGCATGAAACGGCGCGCGGCCGCGCGTGCCGCAAGATTCCAGCAATGATGTATGGAACCAACCGCGATGCTGGTCGGACCCTTCCAGATACAAGTCGGCAGGCCATTGAAGGTCGGGCCGCTGCTCCAGCACAAAAGAGTGCGTACAACCTGAATCGAACCAGACTTCGACAACGTCCGATACTTGCGTCCACTCGTCGGCTTGATACTTGTTGCCGAGGAAGCGTTCCGGCGGCGACGTCATCCAGGCGTCACCTCCCTCTTGCAATACCGCGTCGGCGATGCGGTCGATCACAGCCTGATCGCGCAACACTTCGCCGGTCTTTTTATTGAGGAAAATCGTGATCGGCACGCCCCACTGCCGCTGGCGCGAGACACACCAATCGGGCCGCGCTTCGATCATCGCGCCGATGCGGTTTTTGCCGAGCGCCGGGACCCACGTCGTTTCTTCGATAGCTGCCAGGGCCTTTTTGCGCAGATCGTTCTTCTCCATCGAGATGAACCACTGCGGCGTGTTGCGGAAGATCAGCGGCGCTTTGGAGCGCCACGAATGCGGATAGCTGTGAACCAATTTACCATTGGCCAGCAGCGCCCCCGCTTCTCTCAATGCGGCGAGCATATCCGGGTCGATCTTGAAGACATGCTTGCCTGCGAATAGCGGCACATGCGGATAATACGTACCGTCGCCTGCGACCGTCTCGGGGATGGTGACATTGTTAGCCAGGCCAAGGTGATAATCGTCCTCGCCGTGACCGGGCGCGATATGCACAAAACCCGTGCCGGCTTCAGTCGTGACAAAGTCGCCCGCATAGGCCGGCACGTTGAAATCGTATCCACTTTTATATAGCGGGTGACGGCAAACGGTGCCCGTCAGCGCGTCGCCGGTGATACGCGCCACGTCATCATACTCGGTGATGTCGGCGGATTTCAGAACCTGCGGGAGCAGTTCGACGGCCACGGCAAAGCGTTCGCCGACGCGCGCTTGGCTTTTCTCGCCGATGGCTTTAACCTCAATCACGACGTAATCGATGCCGCTGCCAAACGCGACAGCGCGGTTGCCGGGCAAGGTCCACGGCGTCGTCGTCCAGATGACGATAGCGCCGCCCTTTAATGCCGCGACATTCGTTTCGAGAATAGGAAAGCGCACCCACACCGTTGTCGACGTGTGATCTTCGTATTCCACTTCTGCGTCTGCCAGCGCGGTCTTTTCCACGACCGACCACAACACGGGCTTCGAGCCGCGATAAAGCCCCTCGTTCATGGTGAACTTGCCAAGCTCACGCACGATGTTGGATTCCGCGGCGAAGCTCATGGTGGTATAGGGATTTTCCCAATCGCCGGTGATGCCCAGGCGTTTGAATTCACCCTTCTGCACTTCAACCCACTTGGCGGCAAACTCGCGGCACTGGCGCCGGAATTCGATGACCGGCACATCATCCTTGTTCTTGCCCTTGGCGCGATATTCTTCCTCGATCTTCCATTCGATCGGCAGACCGTGACAATCCCAACCCGGCACATAATTGGCATCAAAGCCCATCATTTGTCGCGCGCGCACGATGGTGTCTTTAAGAATTTTGTTCAGCGCATGGCCGATATGCAGGTTGCCGTTCGCATAGGGCGGGCCGTCGTGGAGTATGAATTTCTCGCGGCCCTTAGCGTCTTCGCGCAGCCGCTTGTAGAGGTTCATGCCTTCCCAGCGTGCCAACAATTTTGGCTCGAGCTGCGGCAGCCCGGCTTTCATCGGAAAGTCGGTCTCAGGCAAAAAGACTGTCGCGCGGTAATCCGGCGCTTTTGAATCAGTGGAGGTATCAGGCACGTCGGCCATGGTCGCAGAGTCCTTGAAATCGGTTGAAACGAATTACTGCAGGCCCCATTCCGATTAGGGAATGGGGCGGCTAATTCGCGACCACTCTGCAAGGTTGTTTAGCATGGCCGGGTGTCTAACAGGGCCTTGCCCGGGGTTCAAGTGAACACCGCCCGCCACCCTTAAAAAAGCCCGGAAAACCGCGGCTCTCAGCCGGTTAACCCGCCGAAAGCGCCGCGGTTACGGCCCAAGCGTCGCTCTTGCGAAATAACAGCGCGCGGGCTTCGTCAGGGCTGAAGTGGAACGGCGTGTGATCGGGTTCGGGGGCAACGTCCAGCAAAGGACCGAACGCCGCGCGATAATACGCGCTGTGAATACACCAGCCGCCATAGGTCGGCGTATATTGATAAAAGACAGCGTCGCCCAGACGCGCGCCTACAACGACCGCGCGGGCACACTCTTCGCGCAGCTCACGCACCAGCGTCTCAACTTCGGTTTCACCGGCTTCGATGCCGCCACCGGGCAGAAAGTAGCGATCGCCCAAGCGTACGACCGCGACCAGCCCGTGTTCATCGATAATGACGGCGGACGTTACATGACGGTGCGTATAGCTCTCGCCGGGACGGGGCTCGCCGAGAATGCTGACGTCACTCATGTCGCGGCGACAAAAGGTGCGGGTCCATCCGGAAAGCGCCGGCGGGCAAGCATGTCACGCGCCGTGGCGCTGTCGTGGGCGATCTGAGCCTTGAGGGCGTCGAGACCGTCGAATTTGCGCTCGTCACGAATGTAGTCGATCAGCGCCACACGCAAATGGCGGGTATAGAGATTTCCGCTGAAATCGAACAAATGCGCTTCCAGAAGCACATCGGTCTTATCGAAGGTCGGACGGTTGCCGAAGTTCGCGACACCGTCTAACCACACCGTGCCGGCACCATCATCAACACCTGCCCGCACTGCATACACACCCTTTTTAGGATGCAGGTAGTCGCGGTAGGGGACGTTGGCCGTCGGAAAGCCCAGCGTGCGACCGCGCTGGTCGCCGTGCTCGACGCGGCCTTCGATTTCCCAATAACGCCCCAGCAATTTGGCAGCCTCGGCCGGCTGAGCGTCCTTCAAAAGATTGCGGACATTGGTCGAGGAATAGCGCGCGCCACCAGGCCGCGTCAGTTCGCCCACAGCGGTAACGCCGAAACCATAACGTTGCGAGAGCGTGTTCAGCAGCGCCACATTGCCTTTGCGCTGATGGCCAAAGACATAGTCGTACCCGACGACGATGTGCGAAACCTTGAGGCCCTCAACCAGAATCTGCGCGACAAAATCTTCGGCGGCCATCTGCGACAACGCACGGTCGAAGGTTTGCACATAAAGATAATCCAACCCGAGCGCCGCGATCAGCCGCGCCTTAATGCGAAAGGGGCTGAGCAGAAAGGGCTCCTGATCGGGTTTGAAAAACAAACGCGGGTGCGGCGCGAAGGTCATGACCCCGCCCGGCACGCCGTTCGCGCGCGCGCATGTCACAGCCTCACTCAAGACCGCCTGATGCCCAAGGTGTAAGCCGTCAAAATTGCCAAGCGCCAGCACGCCGCCTTTCAGCGACGCCGGCATCTCGCTCAATGTTCGAAAAAGGCGCATCGACAATGATCCGTTTTACGCGCGCGACGGCAGTTTCATGGTGGCTTCGCCGTCGATGACCAGCGTATCACGCACAAAACATTGCGTTTTAAAGATAACGAACCTTTTTTCCGGGACCAGGGAGATCACTTCCACAAAAGCGGTCACGGTATCCCCGACATAGACCGGAGCTTTGAACTTTAAGGTCTGCGCCACATAGATCGAACCCGCGCCCGGCAATTTTGTACCGAGCACAGTGGAAATGAAACTGGCAGTGAGCGCGCCGTGCGCAACGCGCCCCTTGAACATCGTCCCGCCGGCATAGTCTTCATCCAAATGCACCGGGTTGGTATCGCCCGAAACCCCCACAAACAGCACTAAGTCTGCGTCGGTGACGGTTTTGGCAAAGCTGGCTGCCATGCCGACCGCCATGTCCTCGAATGTGGTAATGGACTGCTTAATGCGTTGCTGCATATCCGATTGCGAACTGGATTGTGGAGGGGCGGCCATGCGATCATCTCTCCTAATAAGTCGGGATGCGTAAAGTTAAAGCTTTGGTTTGAGGAGATTGTGGTGGCGAAACAAACAGGTCCGGGATGCGGGGTCAAGGTCGGTCGGGCCGCAACAGTCGCGGCCGTCGTCGCTATTGCCGCGTTGATATCCGGTTGCGGTAGCACATGGCAACATCCGCATAAAAGCGCCAAAGAAATGGCGCTCGACGAGCGCATTTGCGTGGTCCAGTCGGAAGAGGACGCCATGGCCCGCGCCGCGAAGCAGCAGGAAACCTATGGCGCGCGGCCGGGCCCAAACCCCGGCCTCAATCGCGGCGAATCACCCCTGGAAATGCATGATCGCGTCCATACCGAAGCCGATTTCAATCGTGCATTTGAAAACTGCATGACGTCTAAGGGGTATTACGAACGCTCATCCGCGGCAAAATGACACGAAAGCGCGCCCATCATTCATGGCTATTCGCCGCATAGACTCACTTGGCTATCAAATCGGGCTCCTTGGCCGCCTTTATGACCGGCGCCTTCAGGAGAAACTGAAGGACTTCGGCGTGGCGCCCGGGCAATTTGCACCGTTGGTCATGCTCTTTGAGCAAGACGGCCTGACGCAGGCCGAGCTTTGCCGGCGTATCAATGTCGAACAGCCGACCATGGCAAACACCTTGCAGCGCATGGAGCGCGACGGGCTTATTCGCCGCAAGGACGACCCCGCCGACAAACGCCGATCACTGGTGCATCTGACACCGCGTGCCCGCGAGATGCAGATCAAAATTATGGAAGGTGCACGGGCCGTTTCCAATCAGACCGTCAAAAGCCTCTCGGCGGCGGATCAGGACGATATGTTTCGCCTTGTCGCCCGCATGGTCAAGAATCTGAAGGAAGAGTAGGCGCCCGCCACTTTGAGCAACGCGTTGGAGCTCGGATAGCGGCCCACGTGTAAAATCCCCATTCCTCACGCCTGCACAAATGTGTTTTCCTCGAAAGCGCGCATTATATCAAACAGTTGATTTTAAAAGATATTCTGACAGAGAAGGATCGCAGTATGTTGAGGACAATGGACGCGTAATATTATAAAAATCGAAGGTACAGGGGCACTGATCAAAGAGCCGGTCAATTGGTGCGGGCAACCGTTCCACAAGCACCGCGGGTAGCGCGACTTTTATGGTTGAAACGGAAGCTTTGTTTAGCGCGGTGCTCGATACCACCAGCGATGCCGTGATGGTGACCGACCGCGCCGGCATTATCCGCCGCATTAATCCTGCCTTCGAGAAACTCACGGGCTTTGCGTCTGGGACTCTTGTGGGCAAGGACGCGCGCGAGTTGTTCCGCGACATCAACGACCCCGAATTTTGTGAAGAACTCTGGGAGCACGGCACAGCGCCGCGCAACTATCCCTCCGTACGCTCGAAACATTCCGATGGCCGCGCCCAGGTGCATGCCCTGAACATGACGCCCATCAGCGACACAGCCGGACAACCCAGCCAGTTCATTGCGGTCATTCTCTCGGAGTCCTTCCAGACCGACGCTGCCACCGGCGAAACGCGTCGGGCAAAACATCCTCAATGCAAAACGCGCCAACAAGTCTATCGCATTGCTGGTAATGGGCCTCGACCGCTTCACGCTGGTCAATGACGCCCTGGGCTATGCCGCCGGCGACCAGATGCTGCGCGAAGTTGCCGAGCGTCTTGCCAAAGTCATCCGCGTCAGTGATACGGCCGCGCGCCTCGACGGCGACAAATTCGCCGTCATGACGCCGATCAGTGCCATCGACGACAGCGTCATCGTCGCCGAAAAGGTACTGAACGCCATCAAGAAGCCGTTCACCCTGAAGGGCGAAGAAGTCTTCGTCACCTTCTCTATCGGCATCAGCATTTATCCTACCGACGGCGAAGATTTCGACGACCTGTTGAAAGACAGCCTATCGGCCATGCAGTACGCGAAGCAGGACGGCGGCAGTCAGTACCGCTTCTTCGCCAGCGACATGAACGCCAAGGCCAAGAACCGCCTAGCGCTGGAAAAGCGCATGCGCGCAGCGCTGGTCAATCAGGAGTTCGTCCTGTTCTATCAGCCGAAGGTCGAACCCAAGACCGACCGCGTCAAAGGCGCCGAAGCGCTGATCCGCTGGATCGATCCCGTTCACGGCATGATCGGCCCCGGCGAATTCATTCCCGTGGCCGAGGAAACCGGGCTGATCGTCGATATCGGCACGTGGGTTATGCGCGCGGCATGTTTTCAAACCAAAGCCTGGCAGGATGCCGGCTACGCGCCGATCAAAATGTCGGTCAACGTCTCGTCGATGCAATTTAAGGCGAAAGATTTGCTCGATAAGGTCAAATCGGCGCTGGCGGATACCGGACTTGAAGCCAAATGGCTCGAGTTGGAAATCACCGAAAGCATGCTGATGAACGATGTCGAAGGCGCCATTACGCGTATGCAGGCCGTCCGCGATCTGGGCTGCGGCTTGTCGATCGATGACTTCGGCACCGGGTACTCGAGCCTCAGTTATCTCGGTCGCTTCCCGATCACGACACTCAAGATCGACCGCGCCTTTGTACGCGACGTGTAAGAGAACCAGAACACCGCCGAAATCGCCCGCGCCATCATTGGCCTGTCACGCGGCCTCAATCTGGAAGTTGTCGCAGAAGGTGCTGAACTTTTGGAACACGTCGAGTTCCTGAAAGACAACGGCTGCGACAGCATCCAGGGCTTCTTCTATTCGAAGCCGTTGGACGCCAAGACCTTTGAGACCAAACTCAAGAAAATCGCTTAAGCGAACCTAGTTCGCAGTCGACTGTAGTTCGTCGCCGCCCTTGGGCCGCGGCGTCGTCTTCCATCCGCCCGAGAGCTGGAACTGAATGACCTCCGCGATGTTCGTCGCGTGATCGCCTACACGTTCCAGGTTCTTCGTCATGAACAAGAGATGCGTCGAGCACTCGATCTCGCCCTCGTTACGCGGCGTTTTGAGCATGTCCTGGGACATGCGCGAAATGACCTGGCGCATAACGCGCGCCACCAGATCATCCATTTCGTGGTCGTGCTGCCAGACCATTTCGGCCTTATTGGCGTCGCGGGTGGTAAAAGAGTCCATGACATCGCGCACGGATTTCTGCGCTAAGGCGCCCAGCGTTCCCATATCCTGGGGAACCCCAATGCCGGGATAACGCGCCAGAATAACCGCACGCTTGGCGATGTTCTTGGCATAGTCGCCGATACGCTCCAAGCTGCCGGCGATCTTCACATTGCCGAAGACATAACGCAGATCATTGGCCATGGGCTGACGACGGGCGATGATCGAAAGCGCGCTGGCTTCGATCTTACGTTCGCACTCGTCCAACTCGGGATCGCGCGCGATGATCTTCTCGGCGCCATCGACGTCGCGCTTCATGAGCGCGTTCATCGCACCCTGCAACTGGGACTCCGCCAAACCGCCCATTTCCAGGACACGGCGCTCAAGCTGTGCCAGATCGTTGTCGAAAGACGATACGGTATGGTCACCATGATTCATCGCGATGTTCCGCTTCTTGGAATGAGGATCAATTTAATACAGCTGGTCTACGGGAAATATGCCAGGGCTTCGTGACGGTCTCGTGAAATATTTATGACGAAGACTGCGAAGCCGGCGGCGCAGCGCCTAAAATAGCTTACGCGCCTTGCCGCCACGCGGGGGTGAGGGCGGAAGTGGTGATGGCGGAAGCGGAGCACGCGGCATGGGCGCTTCAGCCTGTGGCCGGTCGGGGTCCAGCCCCATTTTAGCGGCAAATTGGGCGGCCGCTTTGCCGCTGGAACGTCCGCGCCGCCCCCGCCCGATGAGCCAATGAGCCGCCCCGGTGGTTCCGATAACCACCAAAAGCGGCACAATCACCAGCACCGGCTGCGGCACCAGGCCACGGTTCACGGCGAGATAACTCAGCAGGAATAAAGCGCTGGAGACCAAAGCCAGTTTCATGGCCGCCATCATAGCCAACAACGGCGCACCGGCGACATGTATGTCGGGCCTCAGGTAGGCCACCCAAACCTAGGGCTAGCCCCCTGAAAAGCCTCGGAAAGTCAGGCCAAGTCTGGATTCTTGGGCGTTAAGGGGGTATGTGAACCCGAGAGTGGCCGTCGGAAACACCATGACCTACGCCGTAAAAGAGATTTTCTACACGCTGCAGGGTGAAGGCGCTAATACCGGCAAACCGGCCGTGTTTTGCCGTTTCGCCGGCTGCAACCTATGGAGCGGCCAGGAAAAAGATCGCACCACAGCGGCGTGCAAGTTTTGCGATACCGACTTTGTCGGCACCGACGGCGCTGGCGGCGGCAAGTTTCAGACCGCCGACGCTTTGGCCGATGCCGTGGCCGCCGCATGGAAAGGCAACGGGGGCGCACAGCGCTTTGTGGTCTGTACGGGCGGCGAACCGTTGCTGCAATTGGACACGGCGCTGATCGCGGCATTGCACGCGCGGGCGTTTAAGGTCGCGGTGGAAACCAATGGCACCATAGCGGTGCCGGACGGCGTTGATTGGGTGTGCGTCAGTCCAAAAGCCGATGCCGCGCTCGTTGTGAAAACCGGCGACGAATTGAAGCTGGTTTACCCTCAAGCGGGCGGCGCACCCGATCGATACGAGAACCTGCGCTTCGATCATTGGTTCTTGCAGCCAATGGACGGAAGCGCGCGCGCAACCAACAGTCGTCAAGCGATTGACTACTGCCTCGCACATCCGAAGTGGCGGCTGTCGATGCAGACGCATAAATATCTGGGAATTCCGTAAGGCCATGTCGGGACGTTTTCACATCGTTAAAGAGTTCGGCTTCGAAGCTGCCCATTATTTCGGCCACAAGCCGCTGGGGCACGAGAATACACGCGTGCACGGACACTCGTTCAAAGTCGAGATCGCGCTCAGCGGTGAACCTGCCGCCGACAACGGCTGCGTTGTGGATTTTGAGACTGTGACTCAGGCCATCGAAGGCGTTCGGGGCAAACTTGATCACCACTTCCTCAACGACATCGAAGGTCTCGGCACGCCGTCTCTTGAGAATCTCGCCCGCTGGATCGCGAACGAATTGGGCCCGCGCTTCCCGCAGCTCTCCAGCGTCACCGTCCGCCGCCCGACCTTGGGCGAATCCTGCCGCTTCGACGTGGCATGACGACGTCCACCGCCCGCGCGCTCATTCTGCATTCAGGTGGACTTGATTCCACCGTCTGCCTTCTGCTCGCACGCAAGCAGGGCCGTATTCCCTACAGCCTCGGCATCAGTTACGGCCAGCGTCACGACGTCGAGTTGGCATATGCCGCTGCGCAATGCGCACGCTTCGGCATCGAACGTCATGTCGTCGATGTTGCATGGAAGAAGCCCGAGATTGTTATTCCGAAGGACCGCAGCGTTGCCGAGATGAAAGCCGGGATCGCGCCCACCTTCGTACCGGGGCGCAACGCCGTATTCCTAGCCCTGGCTTGCGCGGAAGCAGCCGGAATTGGCGCAACGGAAGTTTGGCTGGGTGTTAATGCCGTCGATTATTCGGGTTATCCCGATTGCCGGGAATCTTTCCTCGGCGCCTTTCGCACGATGTGGGCCGAGGCGGTCCCTAATCCGCCGCGTATCGTAGCGCCGCTGGTCACACTGACCAAACCCGAGATCGCAGCCCTCGCCCGCGACCTTGGATTAAAGCACGGCGACACCTGGAGCTGTTACGCGCCCGATACTTCAGGCCCGGAACCAAAACCGTGTGGACACTGCGATGCTTGCTTGCTCCACACGCACGCGTGGGACGAAGCCGGAAACGTCGGCACGGTCACACCCGCGCTCTAGAACTTCCCAGCCACCGTGACACCGAATGTGCGCGGCAATCCTGGAAACACTTCCATAAACCCGAAGCTGCTGTTTGAAAGCCCGGAGACATAATAATTCCGGTCGGTGATGTTCTTGATCCACGCAGTAACGCTGTAGCGTCTGAAATCGCGTGCAATGTTGACCCCCTGAGGGCGGTTTTCGCGTCCAATTCCGACCGCCTCTGACGATGTGTGTCAGCGTCCCTTCCTTTTGCCGGGAAGGATGCTGGGGGGATGATTGGCGTGGATGTTATCGGTCAGATACGGCGGGCGTATTTTGAGCAGGGTCGGCCGATCAAGGAGATCGTGCGGACGTTCTCGGTGTCGCGGGCGACGGTGCG
>CANJRA010000001.1 GCA_947476625.1 Fidelibacterota bacterium | reverse complement strand
ATTTTCATGCTGAGATGAAATTATCTACGCGTCCGGTCAATGTCCGGTTTTTAGGATGGCCCCCTGAGGGGGCAGCATCCACACTGCTTTTTTAAGTTATTGATATTTATAGGGAAAAGGTGGTGGGCGCAGCAAGACTCGAACTTGCGACCCGCTGATTAAGAGTCAGCTGCTCTACCAACTGAGCTATGCGCCCTGGGGACCGGCAATGAAGCCGGGCAGGAAGGTCCGGAAGCGCGTCTTATAGAGGGTTGGTCGGGCAGTGACAAGCCGGGAGACGCAGCCTAGGAAACGGCGCCAAACCTCGGCAAAACAAAGCCTTAAGGGGGTGCGGATGGGACCCCGGCTGTGGATATCTTTCAAGCTTGGCACGGGCGGCCGTGCCGGCGGCGTTAACCTAAAACCGGCTTTCCCTTTTCCGGACCATGGCCTAGGCTCCGCGCCATGAAAACGCAGCGCCACATCCATATGACGTACCGCACGGGTGAAACCGTGGCGGCGGGAGTGTCTTTGCAGTAGCTGATTGTGATCATCGACTTTGCAAAGGCCCCGCCGGCTCATCCCGCGGGGCCTTTTGATTCTGAATGCGGGCCGCGCGGTTTTTCTTACGGAGAGACACCATGTTCCGATTCTTTGAGACGCTGCTCGATCCCACCGCTGAAGGCCCCGACGCCCGCAATCCCGAGACGCGTCCGCCCGAAGGTCTGGCCGCGTTCTTCTGGTACTATGCGGGCCAGGCCAAGAAAGTGTTGGCCGCCCTGTTCGTGGCCGGCACCGCCGTGGCCTTGCTCGACCTTTTGATCCCGGTGTTCGTCGGCCATGTCGTCGACCTGGTGTCGACGCACACACCGGAGCAAGTCCTGCATGACCACTGGCACGAGCTGGCGGGCATGGCTTTCGTGCAGCTGATTATACGGCCGCTGGTGATCCTGGGACAGAACCTGATCACCAACCAAGGCATCGTCGCCAATCTGACGAACTTGGTACGCTGGCAGGCGCATTGGCATGTGGTGCGCCAGGGCTGGAGTTTCTTCCAGAACGATTTTGCCGGACGCATCGCCAACCGCGTCATGCAGACCGGCCCCTCATTGCGCGAAAGCGTGATCGCGGGCGTCAACGCGGTTTGGTACATCCTGATTTACGGGACCAGCGCCATTATTGTTGTGTCGCGCACCGACTGGCGGCTGACATTGCCGCTGTTCGGTTGGTTCGCAGCTTATGTGATCATGCTGCGGCTGATGGTGCCGCACATGCGCGATTTGTCGCGCGCGGTATCGGAGGCGCGCTCGCGCGTCACGGGGCGCATCGTCGACAGCTATACCAACATCCTGACGGTGAAGCTGTTCGCGCGGCCGCGCGATGAAGACGCTTTTGTGCGCGGCTCGATCGAGGACCATCACACGCACTATCAAAAGCAGCTGCGCATTCTGACATTGTTCAACGTGACGCTGACCACGATCAACGCCGCGATGATGGTGGGCATGGCCGTGGCGGCGATCGGTCTATGGACCGGGGGCACGATTACAGTGGGCGACGTCGCCATGGCGATGCCGCTGTCGTGGCAGGTGGCGTCGATGTCGGGCTGGGTGGCCTACAACATCACCGGCATTTTCGAGAACATCGGCACGGTGCAGGACGGGATGAAATCGATCGCCACCGCACGCACGATGCGCGACAGCGTCGACGCCACAACATTGCAGGTGCCGCGCGGTGCGATCACATTTGAGGATGTGCACTTCGGCTACGGCACCTCGCGCGGCGTACTGCACGGCATCGACCTCACCATCGCGCCGGGCGAACGTATCGGGCTGGTAGGACCGTCGGGCGCGGGCAAGTCGACCATCGTCAACATTCTGCTGCGCTTCTTTGACTTAGACACCGGCCGCATCCTGATCGACGGCCAGGACATCACCACCGTCGCGCAGGAGAGCTTGCGCGCGCATATCGCCATGGTGACCCAGGATACCTCGCTGCTGCACCGCTCGATCCGCGAGAACATCCGCTATGGCCGACCCGACGCGAGCGACGCCGAGATCCGCGCCGCCGCCGAGCAAGCGCACGCGTGGGGGTTCATCGAAGAGCTGGAAGACTGGGAAGGTCGGCGCGGCTTCGATGCGCGCGTCGGTGAACGCGGCGTAAAGTTATCGGGTGGCCAGCGGCAGCGCATCGCGCTTGCCCGCGTGATCTTAAAGAACGCGCCGATTCTGGTGCTCGACGAGGCGACGTCGGCCTTAGATTCGGAAGTCGAAGCCGCAATTCAGGAACAGCTCGATACGTTGATGAAGGGGCGCACTGTCATTGCCATTGCACACCGGCTGTCGACCATCGCGCGCATGGACCGGTTGATCGTGATGGATCATGGCCGCATCGTCGAAACCGGCAGCCACGCGACGCTGATGGCACAAAACGGCATTTATGCGCGGCTGTGGCTGCGGCAGTCGGGCGGATTCGAACAGGCCGAATCGCGGCTGGCCGAGTAAGGGCGTTTTTGACAAAAAAGAGGGGCGGATTATACATCCGCCCCTCTGAGTCATTGGGAGAGAGAAGCTCGACTTAGAATTTATAAGTTGCCCTCACGCCGAACATCGGCGGCTCGGCAGCGAGGATCTGATTTACGCCGAAGTTAAAGATGCCTCCGTTTGTGCCGGTTGTGGTCTTATTGCCGAGCACGTTGGTCCAATAGAGGTTCAAGCCAAGCCCATTGGCGCCGAGCGCGTCATCCAAATCCACGCCCAAATCTAGGTTGCCGTAGGGTGGATTGGTAATGCCGTCGATATTGCGCCGCGCGGTCGATTCAGGAACGAGCGACACATACACGCGGCCCTGATGCGACCAGTTGCCCGTCAAGCTCAGATCGCCGTATGTTTCGGGCGTCGGGAGATGGAGCGTGAAGCCGAAGGCATATTTGAACTTCGGCGTGTACTGAATCCTCGTGCTGCTGAGGTCGACAACGACAAGCGATCCGTCGGTACGCACATCCAGGGAGTCCCACTTGCTGAAGTGGAAATGGTTGTAGGCACCGTTGGCGGTCAGTTCCAACCAATCGGTCGGGGCGACCGTAATGTCATAGTCGACACCGTACATGATGGCCGTGGCCGCGTTCTCCGTCACTACCGAACTGACTTCCGGCGCCGGCGGCGGATCGATCCGGATTCGGCGCAGGACTTGAACGGCGATATCTTTATAATTACCGTGGAAGCCGGTGACGTTGAAGCGCGCCGGGGCGCCACCCACGGTGAACTCCGACTTAACGCCGCCTTCGATCAGGTTCAAACTCGCCGGACCGTACGACTGCAGGCTCGGAGGCGCGTCCAGGGCCAGACCGCCGGCCGAGGAGCCTTGCGAGTTGGTTAAGAAGAGCATGGTGTCGGGCGTAACTTGATAAGACGCACTGATCGTGTAGCTGCCCTTTTTCCAGTCTTGTTGGCCTACGAGAACCCGATCAGGCGTGGCGCGGACCTGATAAACTCCCGCTTTATCATAACCGATCGCTGGATAGCGCCGGTTGATCTGTTTTGCCGTATCCCAGGAATAGCGGTAGCCCGCGGTCACCGACAGACCGTCGATCAATTCCGACAGATCCGCCGTGCCCTGAGCGTAAACCGCGTGCCCGCGGTTTTTGTCGACGACCCAAGAGTCCGATGACGGCATAAATCCTAACGAGTCTCCCATGCTGAGACCGTTTACCTTTTCCCCGGTGCCGGGGCCGTAAAAGAACGCACCCGTCGTCAGCTTCAGCCTTTTGTCAAAGAGCGTGGACTGAACCTTGGCTTCATCTGACCAGCCTGCCTTCGGGCTGCCCCAGGTCGATCTTATGTTGCCGATGTGAATAAGCGCCAACGGCGACGTGTCAAAGTCGTATCGGTCCAGCCTGTTGTATTTATAGAAAGAGAAAATATTTTCGAGGGTGATGTTGTCGGTGACCTCGTATGAGGTCTTGTTGATCAGCTGCCACTTATGATCGTCGGAATTGCCTATAAAGTTGACGCCGGGAACCGTGTAGCCGAAGAGGCGGCCGGCGGCTGTTTCGTTGGCGAGGTAATCTCTCAACACCGCGTCGCCGTAAATTTGAGAATAGAGGCCGTTCGGGTCTGAGGACGGCAGGTAAGATGTCACCGTACCGTTGCCGGCGGGAGTGTTGTGGTATTTATAGTAGTTAAATGTCAGGTAATTCTCGAGTTTCTCGAACGGCTTGATCACCGTAGACGCGCGAATAACCTGATAGTTGCGGTCTTCAAGACGCACACCGGGTTGATTCTCCACCTTGTAGTAGCCGCCGCGGTGCTCAACCTTCGCCGATAAGCGCGCGGTGAACATGTCCTCGATCAGCGGCAGCGTCATCGCGCCTTCCACTACTCCTCGGCCGTAGTTGCCGACCGTGCCGCTGACATAACCTTCCATCTCCCAACCCGGCTTGACCGGATTGTACAGAACTGCGCCGGCGTTGGACGCCGTGCCGAAGAGTGTGCCCTGCGGTCCCTTCAGCACTTGCACGTTTTGAACATCGAAGAAGTTGCCGAACCCGCTGGCCATCTGTGTGTTGATCGGCGCGTCGTTGAAGTAATACGCAACACCGGTGGCGCCGCGCAGGAACCCGTAATCCACGTTACCCTGGTGGCAGCACATGTTCAGCGAGGGCACCTTCTGAGCCAGCCCGTGAACATCGACGATCTGCATTTTCTCCACCCTTTCCGAAGAAAAAGCAGTGATCGCGATCGGCACGCGTTGGATGTTTTCCTCGATGCGGCGGGCAGTCACTGTGAGGGATTCGAGGCCCTGAAGGCTCGGCGAGGTTTGAGACTGTTGCTCCTGAGCCGAGGCGAGCGTTGCCACGGTCGAGATCAGCGCCAAGGCGCAGGTCGAGTACAAAAGCGTCGATTGAAAGCGACGAACTGAGAATCGTGACCGCATGAATATCTCCCCATTTGATTAAGGCAGCGCCTAGCTTCAAATTCGAGGGGGAGAAAATGCAGTGATGCGGCTTCATCCGCGCGCACAGACTCGTCCACTGAGCCCGAGCGCGATTCGCACCCAGCTTTGTTTATCTTTTACCGTTTAGAAGTGAAGCCTCCACCTACCCCTGAGCTTCTCTCCTCCCTGAACTTCTTGAGAGTGTTGGAACATCTATGATTCGACTAGTTCCGAAGCTGCCAAGTTAATGACATTTCGCGCCAATTTGGGTAACCTAGGGTTCGTTACGGGGGCACGCGCATTCATGGGAGCATTCTGAAGAGCCGCAATTTTTCTGAAAGGTTCGTCACTTAAATCATCGGTGCATTGTCGGGGAGGACAATCATGATTGTCATTTATGAGTGGCTGCAGGCGACAACCGCATGTCTCAAGCGGTCGTGTGCGGAGAGTCCGCAATGACGACGCAGCGCAGAGCCTTTTTCGACCCCCGCTGGCCGACTTATTTGAAGGATTTGGGGATCGACGCCGCAGAAGTTTTGCAGGCCGCGCGGCTGCCATCCGACACATTTTACCGCGACGTGCCGCTGGTCGACATCACGGAATATTTCCGTTTCTGGCAGGCGATAGAATTGCTTTCAGCAGATCCCACATTCGCGCTGAAATTCGGAGCAATGCGGCCGGAGGCAGTTAGTCCTCCAATTGTTGCGTTCCTTTACAGCATGAACCTGAATGCGGCGTTGGAAAGATATGTGCAGTTCCGTCCGCTGATGGGGCCGACTCACTACTCACTTAGAAAATGCGCGCATGAAACCGAGATAACGATGGAAAGTGCCGTTGACGGCGTACCCGTTCCCGCGGTGCTGGTTATGACGGCGTATGTGTTCCTCGTGAATCTCGTGCGGCTGGCGACACGCGAGCGTATCGTGCCGCAGAGCGTTGAAATCCACGCGTCGTTTGACGCGGAAGAACAATACGAGGCGTTTTTCGGTCGCCCAGTGACGCGGGGCCAGATCTCGCGCATAGCCTTTCGCCGGCAGGACGCTGAGATCCCTTTCATGACCGCGAACCCCATGCTTTGGCGCAGCATTGAAGATGGTTTGCGTCTGCAAATGAGCGAGCTCGGACATTTGGGCAGCATGTGTGAGCGATTCCGGCATTGGCTGACTCACGGCGTGACGGAGGGGCGCACGTCCATGGAGGACGCCGCATCAGATTTGGGCGTGAGTGCCCGCACGCTACAGCGCCGCCTTCACGAGGAGGGGTCGAGTTTCAAGAAGGAGCTAAACACCTTCCGCGAACAGTTGGCGCGGCACTACCTGACGTCAACCAGGCTTTCCACGGCCGAAATCGCGTGTCGGCTCGGGTACAGCGATTCAAGTTCGTTCTTCCGCGCGTTTCACGAATGGACAAACGTAACGCCCTATGCGGTGCGGACGCGACGCTAAAAATCGTTGAAGCCCTAGCGCATGCCCATGTGGACGTCGCGATGAACGTGAATATTCATCAAAAGGCCGACACATAGCATAAGCGTGAGCAGCGACGTGCCGCCGTAGGAGATGAACGGCAGCGTCACGCCCACCACCGGCACGAGGCCCATCACCATGGCGATATTGATAAAGAAATAGAGGAAGAAGCCGGTAGTCAGGCCCACGGCCACCAAGCGGCCGAACTGGTGGCGGCAGCGGAAGGCGATCGCATAGCCGTAGATAAGGAGAATGACGTAGAGGCTGAGCAGCACGAGGCCGCCGACCATGCCGAACTCCTCGGCCAGCATGGTGAAGATGAAGTCGGTTTGCCGCTCGGGCAGGAAGTTGAGATGGCTTTGCGTGCCGGCCATAAAGCCCTTGCCGAACAATCCGCCGGACCCCATCGCGATTTTAGACTGCAGAATGTGATAACCGGCGCCAAGCGGATCGCGCTCGGGATCTATGAAGGTAAGGATGCGGTCCTGCTGATAGTCGTGCAGCATATTCCAGGCGATGGGGATAGCGGCGAGCCCGGCGACGCCGATCACGAGAAACTTCCAAATACGTACGCCCGCCATGAACAGCACGACAGCCGAGCCCATGACGATCAGCATGGCGGTGCCCAAATCGGGTTGGATCATGACCAAGCCCGTGGGCAAGAGAACCAGGATCAGCGGCATCAACAGCGTGGCCGGATGACCGATTTCGTCCATGCCGCCGTGGAAGTAACGCGCGAGCGCCAAAACAATCGCCGGCTTCATAAGTTCGGACGGCTGTAGGTTGATGAAGCCAAGATCGACCCAGCGCTGAGCGCCGCCGCCGACAAAGCCTTTCACTTCCACAACCATCAGAAGCACAAGGACGATGGCGTAAAAGACATAGGCGTAACGCAGGATCAGGCGCACGTCGGTAACCGCGACCGCCGACAGCATGACAAGGCCGATGAGAAAACGTATGAACTGCGGCCCGGCCCAGGGCTGCATGCCCTTGGAGGCCGAATACAGCATCGCAAAGCCGATGGCGAAGATGCAGCAGATCCAGAAGATCAACGACCAGCTTATCTGCCGGAGCTTCTCGGTGGTGGTCATATCGCCCCGGCGCAAACGCGCCGACATGAAGCTAAATTCGCTCATGTGGGCGGGCTTGGCGGAAGGCCGGTCGCCGGCGAAACATCGGGCATCGGCGTGGAGGCGATTTGATCTTCGGTACGCGGCGTGCGCGACGGATCAAGGCGCAGGACTTCTTCCATAATGTCGCGTGCGATCGGCGCGGCAAACGCCCCGCCGCCGCCCAACGCATGATCGACCACAACGGCAATGGCATAACGCGGCGCATCGGACGGCGCGAAACAGACGAAAAACGCGTTGTCGCGGAGCTTCCAAGGATTCAGCTCGGGATTTTTCTTGAAGGTTTCACGCTCGGCGTCGGAAAGACTGCGGACCTGGGCGGTGCCGGTTTTGCCGCTCATAAGCCAGGGTTTTCCGGTCGGATCCTTGAGGCGGAGCTTACCATTGGAGGCTGCGGTCGTCGCACCGGCAGGGCCGTTGATGACGTCGAACATGCCTTGCTTGAGGATAGCCACGTGCGCCGCCGGAATATCAAGCGACTCAAACGTCACCGAGACACCGTCATCGGGCAGCACCGTGCCGGCTTGAACCCCGGGTGACGCCGGGCGCACCAAGCGCGGCTTCACCGCGACACTGCCGTTGGCGATACGCGAAACCATGGTGGCAAGCTGCAGCGGCGTGACCGAGACATAACCCTGACCAATGCCGGTGTTCATGGTTTCGCCGGTGGTCCAGCGTTCCTTGCGCGCGGCTTTTTTCCAAGCTTCGGTCGGGATCAAGCCCGCCTTCTCGCCTGGCAGACCGACTTGTGAAATCTGGCCGAGACCTAAGCGCTTGGCCATGGCGGCAATTTTGTCGGGGCCCAAACGGCGCGCGACTTCATAGAAGTAGATGTCGCAGGATGTGGAGATGGCGCGCACCATGTTCACGCTGCCGTGTACCTTGTGACACTGGAACTGCGGAATTTTCGGATCGCGGCCGTTACAGAAACAGGTTTGCTCGGGCAAAATGACGTTATGTTCGAGTGCGGCCAACGTCACGACCAGCTTGAATGTGGAACCGGGCGAATACGTCGCCGAGACAACCTTGTTGAGCAGCGGCTTATGATCGTCGGTTACCAAGCCCTTCCATTCGTCGGTCGTCAGGCCGCGGCTGAAAGCATTGGAATCGAAACTGGGGTTGGACACCATCGCCAACAGATCACCGGTGTAGACGTCCATCACCACGACCGAAGCGCTTTCCTCGCCCACGCGCCGCGCGGCGAAGGATTGGATGCGTTCGTCGATGGTCAGGATGACGTCGGTGCCGGCCTCGCCTTCTTGGCGTTCGAGTTCGCGAATGGCGCGTCCGAAAGCATTGACTTCGACCTGCAATGTGCCGCCCTTGCCGCGCAATTGCGGGTCGTAAATTTTTTCGACCCCATCCTTGCCGATGCGGTAACCCGGCAACTGCAAAAGCGGGTCACCGTTCAAATCGGCTTCATCGACCGCAGCGACATAGCCCAGCAAGTGCGCTGAGTCCTGGCCGTGCGGATAGTAACGCGTGAGACCCTCATCGATGATGATGCCGGGCAAATCGGGCGCATTGACCTGAATGCGCGCCATTTCGTCCCAGGTCAGGTTTTCCTTAATGGTGATCGGCACAAAAGAGCGTTTGCGGCCGACTTCTTTTTTGATGCGCTCGCGCTCGTTCTCGGAGAGTTCGACAAGCCGTGCGAGGGTATCGAGCGTCGAGGAAATCTTGAGCGCGCGTTCAGGGATTACCAGCACCTGGAACTGCTGTTTGTTGTAGGCCAGAGGTTCGCCGAAACGATCGAGGATGCGTCCGCGCGGAGGCGCCAGAAGCTGAATGTTGATGCGGTTATTTTCCGCCAGCATCTTGTACTTATCGGACTGGACGACCTGTAAATAGTACATGCGGCCGACCAGAGTCATGACCATCGCAGCCTGGAAACCACCGAGCACGGCGGCGCGGCGCGAGAACATTTTGGTCCAGTCGCCGTCGCGGGTGGTGATGCTCATGTTTGCGCCAATAATTTTACATGGGCCTTGGCCAACAGCCAGCCGACCACAGGGTACATGGCGATAGTCATGAGGTAAGCGGCGAACATTTCGCCCGGCGGGGTAAAGCCGCTGGTGGCCGCCAAGCCGACGCAGAGATAGCGCAGCAGGGCACCTCCGGCGGCGAGCAAGGCAAAAGCACCCCACATGATGCCGAAGGGCTTATTGTTGAAGAACTTCTGCTGATGAAGCACGACCCATTGGCAGAGGAGGAGAATGAGAGCGCCAGAGCCGAGCGGCGTGCCCGCCAGAAGATCCTCTAAAATACCAATCGCAAAAGTCGAGCCGTAGCCCAGAAGATCGGGCCGGTAGATCGACCAGAAATACACCGCCATCAGCGCATACATCGGCGTGATGTGCGAGAGGCCAGGCACATACGTCGGTGTCAGCGCGAACAACATCAGGATGAGCGTCACGCCTACCGGCACCAAACGGCGCGCCGCGCCGTCCATGCGCTGGAGAAACGTCGGCTGCATGCCTGCATCCCAATTCATGGCGTGCTCATTTGGTCTCGGGTGGCTGTTGCGCCAGAATGCCCTTGAGGCCGTAATCGGCCACACGCACATGCTGGATCTTGTCGCGCACCACGAAAGGTTCGACTTCGACACCGCCTTCTTCGACGCGCGCGACTTGGCCGATGGGCAGGCCCGGCGGGAAAGCTTCGGCGTCGCCCGAGGTCACGACTTTATCGCCCGGCGCCGCAGCAGATTTATTACCGAGGAACAAAAGCCGCGGACGCAGGCCGTTATCGCCGGCGAGGATGGCGCGGTTGCCCGCTTCACCCACCAGCACCGGAATGCGTGAATTGATATCGGTGATCAGCAGCACGCGCGCGGAATAGGCGCCGGCTTGCATAACGCGGCCCACCAAGCCTTCACCGGCCAGAACGACCTGGCCCTTCTTCACGCCGCTGGATTGACCGGCGGTGATGATGATGGATTGTGCGAACGCGCCGCCAGTATCGGCGGCGACGCGGGCGGTGACGAAGGTGGCACTTGGTTCCGGTACCAGCGCGGTGAGCGCGCGTAAGGATTGGTTTTCAGCTTCCAGCCGTTGCGCAGCCGATTGCCACAGCAGAAGCCGGGCGTTCTGCTCACGCAGTTCGGCGTTCTGTTCGCGGATGGCAGCGAGTTCGCGCAAGTTGTTGACGAAATCGGCAACGACGGAGGCCGGTTCTGACATCACACGCAGGATCGGCGCGACAGCATCGGTGACGGCATCGCGTGCACGTTCGACAAGAACCGTGTCGGCTTTACCGATCAGCATCAACGCGAAGGTCAGCCCAATAAGCGACAAGAACGCAAAACGCTGCAACAGCGTTTTGAGTGTCCCAAAACGGGAGATTTGACCCGTCGGCTGCCGCACCTGTTAGCTCCTTCTACGCGGTTGGGCTCCCTGCCCAGCCGCGCCCCAGCCGTTAGTACATGGTCGTCAGAACGTTTCTCAGCGCCTTCATTTCTTCGAGCGCTTTGCCTGTGCCCATGGCGACGCAGCTCAGGGGATCGTCGGCGATGGAAACCGGCAGGCCCGTGGCGTGACGCAGCACAAAATCGAGGTTGTGCAGCATGGCGCCGCCCCCGGTGAGCACGATGCCCTTGTCGACAATGTCCGCCGCCAGTTCCGGCGCGGTGTGTTCAAGGGCGACTTTCACGGCATCGATGATGGCGGTGACGGGTTCGGCCAAACTTTCGGCGATCTGGCGTTGGCTGATGACGATTTCCTTCGGCACACCGTTCATCAGATCGCGGCCTTTGATTGCCATGGTTTCGCCGTCGCCGATTTCCGGCGGGCAAGCGCAACCAATTTCCTTCTTGATGCGCTCGGCGGAGCTTTCGCCGACGAGTAGGTTATGGTGACGGCGGATGTAGTTGATGATGGCTTCGTCCATCATGTCGCCGCCCACGCGCACCGAGCGCGCATAGACGATGCCGCCGAGCGACAACACCGCGACTTCGGTTGTGCCGCCGCCGATATCGACCACCATGCTGCCGGTCGGCTCGGTCACGGGCAGGCCCGCACCGATGGCCGCGGCCATGGGTTCTTCGATCAGATAGACTTTGCGCGCGCCGGCAGCTTCGGCGGATTCCTGAATCGCGCGGCGCTCGACGGCGGTGGAGCCGGACGGCACGCACACGATGACGAGCGGGCTGGCGAAGGAGCGGCGGTTGTGAACCTTGCGGATGAAGTGCTTGATCATCTCTTCGGCCACTTCGAAGTCGGCGATGACGCCATCGCGCAACGGACGAATAGCCTGGATGTTGCCGGGTGTTCGACCCAGCATCTGCTTTGCTTCGTTGCCGACGGCGAGCACATGCTTGCGGCCTTTGACTTCCGCCAGCGCCACGACCGAAGGCTCGTTCAGAACGATGCCTCGACCCTTGACATAGACCAGCGTGTTCGCGGTCCCAAGATCAATGGCCATGTCGGCCGACAACCATCCCGTCAATCTGGAAAACATTTAGTGATTCGATCCTTTGTCTAAGGCCCCAAAATGGGCGCCCACCGAAATTCTTATCAACATGCTCTAAGCAGACATCGCGGCCGGCTCAGTCTTTTCGCGCTTCACCAAGAGCTTGTTCAGGGCGTTGATGTAAGCGCGTGCACTTGCCACCAGCGTATCCGTATCAGCCCCCTGGCCTAAAACCGTCTTACCGTTTTCTTCCAAACGCACCGTCACTTCCGCCTGCGCGTCGGTGCCGCCCGTGACCGCGTGCACTTGGTAAATCTGCAGGTGCTGCGTGTCGGTCGTGAGCTGCTTGATAGCGTTGAACGTCGCGTCGACCGGACCATCGCCGCTGGCCTTGGTGTTTTTGACGACGCCGTCGATCTCCAACTCCAGCTCGGCGGTCTGCTTGGCGACCTTGGTGCCGCAGATGACTTCGAGCGAAACAAATCTGATGCGGTCGTTCTCGCGCACGACCGCGTCGTCGACCAGCGCGACGATGTCTTCGTCGTAGACATCCTTCTTCTTGTCCGCCAGGTCTTTGAAGCGTTTGAAGGCATCGTTCACAGCATTGTCACCGAGCTTGTAGCCCAGGTCTTCCAGCTTCTGGCGGAAGGCGTGACGGCCGGAGTGCTTGCCCATGACGAGGTTGGATTTGCGCAAACCCACCGATTCAGGCGTCATGATTTCGTAAGTGTTGGAATCCTTCAGCATGCCGTCTTGATGGATGCCGGCTTCGTGCGCGAAAGCGTTGGCGCCGACGATGGCCTTGTTGGGCTGAACGACAAATCCGGTGATTGTGGACACCAGGTGCGAGGCGCGCGTGATCAGCTCGCTGCGGATGTTGGTGGTATAGGGCATGTGATCCTTGCGGGTACGCAAGGCCATGACGACTTCTTCCATGGCGCAGTTACCGGCGCGCTCGCCGAGGCCGTTGATGGTGCATTCGACTTGACGCGCGCCCGCTTGAACGGCGGCCAGCGAATTAGCGACGGCGAGGCCAAGATCGTTGTGACAGTGCACGGATACAATGGCCTTATCGATATTGGGCACGCGGTTCATCAGCATCTTGATCAGCGCGTGGTATTCGTCGGGAACGGTATATCCAACCGTGTCGGGAATGTTCACCGTGCGCGCACCGGCCTTGATGGCGGCTTCGACGCAGCGGCAAAGGAAATCGTGATCGGAGCGGGTGGCATCTTCGGCGGACCACTCGACGTCGTCGGTATGGCTTCGCGCGCGTGTGACGCTGTCGATGACGGCTTGGTAAACCGCTTCTGGCTCCATCTGCAATTTAACGCGCATGTGCAGCGGGCTGGTAGCGATGAAGGTATGGATGCGTTTGCGCTTGGCGGGACGCAGCGCTTCGGCAGCGCGGTCGATATCGCCGCGCGCAGCGCGCGACAGTGAGCAAACGGTAGACTCTGTGATGACCTTGGCAACGGCTTCGACGGCTTCGAAGTCGCCTTGGGAGGCAATGGCGAAGCCCGCCTCGATGACATCGACACCCATCTCTTCAAGCGTCTTGGCGATGCGGATTTTTTCATCACGGTTCATCGACGCACCGGGGGACTGTTCGCCGTCCCGCATGGTGGTATCGAAGATGACTACGCGATCGCCGGTGTTCATGACACTGCTCTCACGACGGTCGCCGGGGAAGTCGACTTATCCACAGAGTTACGCCGCGCTTTTTTTCCAATATATCAGAGGCTTACACAATTTTCTCAAACAACCTTCACAGGTTGTTGCCAGCAAAACTGCCGGAGCGGCGTTAATTTGTCATGAAGGCGCAGCTAAGGGAAGGGACTGCATGAAAAAAATGCAGATTCTGGGGGTCCAGAGCCGGGCGGTCACAACCGGCCCGGCTCTGGTTGCCATCGTTACCGTATAGGTTAATTTTTAGCCTTATCGACGAGCTGACCGCGCTTCAGCCACGGCATCATGCCGCGGAGGCGTTCGCCGACTGCTTCGATCGGGTGGGCGGCGCGGTTGCGGCGCATGGCCTTGAAGTTCGGCTGGCCGGCTTTGCATTCTTGGATCCAGTTGCTCGTGAAACGGCCTTCCTGGATGTCCGCCAGAATACGCTTCATCTCTTTCTTGGTCTCGTCGGTGACGATACGCGGGCCGGTGACGTAATCGCCGTATTCCGCAGTATTCGAGATCGAGTAACGCATCGTCGCCATGCCGCCTTCGTACAGCAGATCGACCATGAGCTTCAGCTCATGCAGACACTCGAAGTAAGCCATTTCTTCCGAATAGCCCGCTTCGACGAGGGTTTCGAAACCGGCTTCGACCAGCGAGGCCATGCCGCCGCAAAGCACAACTTGTTCGCCGAACAAATCGGTTTCGCATTCTTCCTTAAAGCTTGTCTCGATGACGCCCGCGCGGCCGCCGCCGATGGCCGAGGCATACGACAGCGCGATTTCGAGCGCATTGCCCGAAGCGTTCTGCGCAACCGCTACCAAGCACGGCACGCCGCCGCCACGCAGGTATTCGGAACGCACGGTGTGGCCGGGGCCCTTCGGCGCGATCATGAAGATATCGAGATCGGGGCGCGGCACGATGAGATTGAAATGGATGTTAAGGCCGTGCGCAAACATCAGCGCAGCACCTTGCTTAAGGTTCGGCGCGAGATCGCGGGCGTAAATGTCGGCCTGCAATTCATCGGGGGTCAGGATCATCATCAGGTCGGCCCACTTGGCGGCTTCGACCGTGGTCATGACCTTCAGGCCTTCGCCTTCGGCCTTCTTGCGTGTCGGCGAGCCTTCTTTCAGCGCTACGACGACATCCTTCACGCCGGAATCGCGCAGGTTGAGTGCATGGGCATGGCCCTGGCTGCCGTAGCCGATGATGGCAATCTTCTTGCCCTTAACCAAATTTACATCGGCATCACGATCGTAATAGACACGCATTTGGGTCGTCCCTTCCTACTTTGTTTACTTTGCTGCGCCGGCAGATGAATGCGCCGGCATATTTAAAAAAACGAATTAACCTTCAATACTTTTTGCACCACGCGCGATCGCCGCCACGCCGGTGCGCGAAACTTCGACCAAGCCGATGGGCTTCATCAGATCGATGAAGGCATCAACTTTTTCTGTGGTTCCCACGACTTCGAACACGAACGATTCCGTGCTGGAATCCACGACATTGGCGCGGAAAATATCGCCGATGCGCAAGGCTTCGACGCGCGGATCGCCTTTGCCGGCGACCTTCACTAGCGCCAGTTCACGCGCGACCGACGGACCGTCATCGGTCAGATCACGCACCACATGCACCGGCACGAGACGACCGAGCTGGGCCTTCACCTGCTCGATCACCTGATGCGTACCGATGGTCGTAAGATTGATGCGCGAGAGACCGCGCTCGCGGTCGACTTCGGACACCGTCAGGCTTTCGATGTTGTAGCCGCGGCCCGCGATCATACCGATCACGCGCGCGAGCACACCGGATTCATTGTCCACCAGCAGCGAGACGTTGTGGCGGTATTTGTCTTTGTCCTTCAGGCGCGCGAGCGGAACCATGCCCTCGTAAATCGAGTGCGTTTCTTCAGCGCCCGCCACGGGCTTCTTCGAAAGTTTGGAAGTGGGCGTCTTGGACTTTGGAGCTTTTTTCGCCATGTGCTTTCAGGGCGCGCTTAGACCAGCGCGAGACCTGCTCCTGTTATCTGTTTGTCGGCCTTGTCAGACGCTGACAGGATCATTTCGTTGTGCGCCTTGCCAGAGGGAATCATCGGGAAGCAGTTTTCCTTCTGATCCACCATCACGTCGCAGATCACCGGACGATCGACGGCGATCATTTCCTTGATGGTATCATCGAGCTTGGCGGGGTCTTGCACGCGCAAGCCGACGCCGCCGAACGCTTCGGCGAGCTTGACGAAATCAGGCAGCGCTTCGCTGTAGCTTTCGGAGTAACGGCCGCCGTGCAGCAATTCCTGCCACTGGCGCACCATGCCCATGTACTGGTTGTTGATGATGAAGATCTTCACCGGCAGGCGGTACTGCACTGCCGTGGACATTTCTTGGATGTTCATCAGGATCGATGCTTCACCGGCGATATCGACCACCAATGCTTTGGGGTGCGCCATCTGCACGCCGATGGCGGCGGGCAAGCCGTAGCCCATGGTGCCGAGACCGCCGGAGGTCATCCAACGGTTCGGGTCATCAAAACGATAGAACTGCGCTGCCCACATCTGATGCTGGCCGACTTCGGTCGTGATGTAGGTCTCGCGTTTCTTGGTCAGCTCGTAGAGGCGCTGAATGGCATACTGCGGCTTGATGAGCTTGCCGCGCTTTTCGTAATGCAGGCAATCGCGCCCTTGCCAGTCGGCAATTTGACGCCACCAAGCCTTGAGCGCTTTTTGGTCGGCCGCGTATTTGCGCGCTTTCCATACCGCGATCATTTCTTCGAGCACCGCCGCGCAATCGCCAAGGATCGGCAGATCGACGATGACGTTTTTATTGAACGACGACGCATCGATATCGACGTGGATCTTTTTGGAATCCGGCGCGAAGTAATTGAGATTGCCGGTGACGCGGTCATCGAAGCGCGCGCCGATGTTGATCATCACGTCGCAGCCGTGCATGGCGAGGTTGGCTTCGTAAGTGCCATGCATCCCCAACATGCCCAGCCACTTGTCGCCCGAGGCCGGATACGCGCCGAGACCCATGAGGGTCGAGGTGATCGGGAAGCCCGTCAGTTCGACCAATTCGCGCAGCAGCTTGGACGCCTTGGGTCCGGAATTGATGATACCGCCGCCGGTATAAAACACCGGCTTCTTGGCAGCCGCCATCATCGCCACCGCATGTGCGACCGCCGCTTTATCCGGCTGCGTCTTGGGACGATAGGTCTTGTGCTGCACGCCGTGCGGCGCGGGCACATAGGAGCCCTGGGCCATGCAAACATCCTTCGGCAGATCGATCACCACCGGACCGGGACGGCCCGAGCGCGCGACGTAGAAGGCTTCGTGAATGGTCTTGGCCAGTTGGTTCACGTCTTTCACGAGATAGTTATGCTTCGTGCAAGGGCGCGTGATGCCGGTGGTATCGGCTTCCTGAAAGGCGTCGTTGCCGATGAGATGTGTCGGCACCTGACCGCACAGACAGATGATCGGAATGGAATCCATCAGCGCATCGGTCAGACCGGTCACGGCGTTGGTCGCGCCGGGACCAGAGGTCACCAGCAGCACGCCGACTTTGCCTGTGGAGCGGGCATAGCCTTCCGCCGCATGCGCCGCACCTTGCTCGTGACGCACGAGGACGTGGCGAATTCTGTTTTGTTTGAACAGCTCGTCGTAGATCGGCAGCACGGAACCGCCCGGATAGCCGAAGATGACCTCGACGCCTTGCTCTTCAAGCGCCTTCAAGATGATGCGCGCGCCGACGTATTGTTCGTCCGCTTGTGCGTCCGCTTTTTTAGAAGTTCGTGCTGTAGATTTCGCGGCCATGGCCGTATCCCACTTAAAACTGGTCAAAAACCCGCGCGAAAGCCGGAAAAATGGGCTTTCTGGCGGGTGAAGGGCCGGAACCTAGTCGTGGGGATAAGTCAGGTCAACAAAAAACGGCGAATATCTGCAAAGATTTCAGGTAATAATCTTTCCGAAAGTTTCTTACTTATCGTTAAATCCGCACGAAACTGATTTCTGAACCAAGTCATCTGCCGTTTGGCGTACTGGCGGGTGGCGGTTTGGGCAAGATTGAGGGCGACATCCAAGTCCTGCTCGCCGCGCAGGTGGGCGGCAAGGTCGGCAACCCCCAGGGCTTTACCGGCACCGCTGCGGGAGTCGATTCCCGAACCCATCAGCGCCTTCACCTCGTCCAAAGCCCCATTGGCGACCATGGCTTTCAAGCGCGCGTCGCAGGCGGCGTAAACGTGTTCGCGGGGCGGCAATACCAGAATGTTGAAAGTGGGCGCCTTGAGGATCGGTTCGGGCGGGGTTTCGTGCCAGGCGCTGAGCGGTTTGCCGGTGGCTTCTAGCACTTCCCAGGCACGCAGCACGCGCTGCGTATCACCCGGCTTGAGGCGTGCCGCCGTAACGGGATCGCGGGCGCTCAATCGTCTGTGCATATCCGCCGGGCCGATCGCAGCACCGAGCGCGCGCGTGGCCTCGCGCACGTCGTCGGAAATCGGTGGGATTTCGGTGAGGCCCTCGGTAAGCGCGCGGAAATAAAGTCCGGTGCCGCCAACCAGAATGGGGAGCTTGCCGTTGGCAGCGTTTATTTCCGCTGCGGCTTTTTCCGCCCACTCGGCGGCGGAGCCGAGATCGTCGGGGCCGAGATCGCCGAACAGGCGATGCGGTGCGCGCGCTTTTTCTTCCGGCGAGGGCCGCGCGGTGAGGATGCGCAAATCGCGGTACCGCTGCTGGCTATCGGCGTTGATCAGCACACCGCCGAACTCTTCGGCGATGGACAGAGCCAAGGCGGATTTGCCGGCCGCAGTCGGGCCGGCAACGATAATGACTTTGGGATTAGTCAATGACGTGACTGACAAGACCGTCGGCCAGTTTGGGTTCAAACCAGGTCGACTTCGGCGGCATCACTTGATCGGCATCGGCGACGGCCATCAGCTGCTCCAAGGTCGTCGGATGCAGCGAGAAGGCAACTTTCATTTCGCCGGAATTGACGCGCTTTTCCAACTCGCCAAGACCGCGAATACCGCCGACGAAATCAATACGCTTGTCGCGGCGCTGATCGACGATGCCGAGTACCGGCGCGATCAGATTATCCTGCAACAGGCTGACATCGAGACGCGCGACCGGATCGCTTTGCGGCACCAGCTGGCTGTGAATATCGAGCTGATACCACGTACCGCCGAGATACATGCCAAAGCGTGTCGGCTTGTCGGGCTTTACTTGGCCGCTTGCGGGTGTGACATCAAAGCGCTCTTTGATCTTCGCGAGGAACGCATCCGGCGTCAGGCCGTTCAAATCCTTGATCACGCGGTTGTAGTCGAAGATGCGCATTTGATCGTGCGGGAAAGCGACCGCGAGGAAATAGTCCTGCGTATCGCTGGCAGCGCTACCACGCCGCGCGGCAGCGACGCGTGATGCCGCAGCAGAACGATGATGACCGTCGGCGATATAGAGCGCCTTCATGGCGTCGATTAGTGTGGTCAAACGCGCGGCGGCGGCGCTGTCGTCCAAACGCCAAATGGTGTGCACGATGCCGTCATCGGCGGTCACGTCATAAAGCGGCGCGTTTTTCGCGGCGGCTTCAATGATGGCCTGGACGTCTTTGTCGGCCTTGTAGGCGAGCAGCACGGGGCCGGTTTGCGCACCCAGCGCTTCGATCTGGCGGACGCGATCGTCCTCTTTATCGGGGCGCGTGAATTCGTGTTTGCGGATGCGGTTGATGTCGTAAGCCGCGACCGACGCGGCGGCGACAAAACCGGTCTGCACGTGATCGCCCATCTTCAAGCGATACACATAATAGTATGGGCTGGTGTCGCGGATGAGCACGCCGCCGTCCACAAGACGCTTCAGGTTCTCGGCACCCTTGGCGTAAACCGCAGCTGCGTAAGGATCGGTATCGGCCGTGAGGTCGATTTCGGGCTTCGAGATATGCAGGAAGCTGTTGGGCTTTCCGGCCGCGCGCTGGCGCGCTTCTTCGGTGTTGAGAACATCGTAAGGCGGCGCAGCCACGGCAGCGGCAGCAGCCGGCACAGGACGTAAACCTGTAAAAGGACGAACGAGCGTGGCCAAGACACAATCTCCGTACAAATTCCCTCAATGGGCCGCTGTTTAGCCTCTGCCGCCCGCCATTGCAAACCTGACCAGCCCGCAGCTTGTCATCAAAATGCCGATTGAACTCCTGAAACCTATGGTTATGTTAGAGCAGTTACATTCGCTTAAAGAGAGCGCGCCACCATGTCCAAGAGCAAATCGGAAATCCTCAACGATTTTCAGGAATTCATCCAGAAATACGGCGGCAAGTATAAGTAGTTGTGCGTCGGCACTGCTGAGGACGCCAAGAACCAGCTGTTCAACGTTCACAAGTTTAAGAACGGCGTCGACAAGGGGTTTTTCCGCGAGGCCGATAGTGAAATTCAAGCGGCGGGCGTGGCGGAGTTCTTCACCAACCTGGGCGCCAAAGGCGATGACTCTTTGAAGCGCAACGCCGATCAGGTCTACGCGTACAAGATTACGCCGAACACCAAACAGTAATCACTTTTCGTAGTTGTCGGCGATGAAGCGGTTGAGCAGCCGCACGCCGTAACCGGTGCTGCCGCCGGCGGCGAGCGCCGTGGGCTTTTCATTCCAGACGACACCCGCGACGTCGAGGTGCGCCCAGGGCACATCCTTGATGAAGCGCTGCAGGAATTGCGCGGCCGTCGTGGCACCCGCGCGGCCGCCGCCGATATTTTTCATGTCGGCGATGGGCGACTTCAGATCGCGGTCGTATTCGTCGCCCATGGGCAGACGCCACAAACGCTCGCTGACGGCCTGGCCCGCAAGAGTCAGTTTTGCCGCGAGATCGTCGTTGTTGGAGAACAGGCCGGCATAGTGATCCGACAGGGCGGCGATGATAGCGCCGGTCAACGTCGCGAGATCGACGATGGCTGTGGGTTTGAAGCGTTGCTGCGCGTACCAGAGCACATCGGCCAGCACCAAACGGCCTTCGGCGTCGGTGTTGAGGACTTCAATGGTCTGACCCGACATAGAGGTGACGACATCGCCCGGACGCTGTGCATTGCCATCGGGCATATTCTCGACGAGGCCGCAAAGGCCGACGACATTGACCTTAGCCTTGCGGCGCGCGAGCGCACGCATGAGACCGACGACAATACCCGCGCCGCCCATGTCCCACTTCATATCCCACATGCCGGCGGGTTGCTTCAGGCTGATGCCGCCGGAATCAAAGCACACGCCTTTGCCGACGATGGCGAGCGGCGGTGCGTTTTTGTCCTTGGCGCCGTCGTAGCGCATGACCAGCAATTGTGACTCGCGCCGCGAGCCTTGGCCGACGCCAAGCAACGCGCCCATACCGAGCTTTTTCATGGCGGCTTCGCCGAGCGCTTCGACTTTGATGCCGTCCTTGGTCAGATCCTTCGCGCGTGCGACGAACGATTCAGGGTAGATAACGTTGGGCGGTTCGGTCACGAGATCGCGCGTGATAAACACGCCATCTACGACAGCGGAAACACCGACATAGGCCTTCTTCGCTTCGGCCGGAGATGCGCATTGCACAACAACGTTTTTGAGCTTTGGCTCGGAATCTTTGTCCCGCTTGGTGTGATATTTAGTGAAGCGGTAGGACTTAAGCCCGATGCCGCCGGCAAGATAAGCCGCCAGCACGGCATTATCGGTGGCGCTGCCGTTGTCTTCCAGAACCACAGTCACCGCCGGGTCTTTCGCTACGGCGTCATAAATCACAGCGCCGATGCGTTCGACCGCGGTTGTGTCGAGCGACTTCAAGCTGCCGAGACCGACCAGCACAACACGTGTCAGCTTCGTGCCCTCGGGCACAAAAATCGCGAAAGTCTTCTCGCGCTTGCCGGTGAATTCAGCCGCCTTCACGGCGCGGCTTATGGCGCCGCGCGTCTGCTTATCGAGTTTCGCCGCCGCCGCGCCGAGCTTGCCGGTGTCGGGAATGCCGAACACAACAACACCTTGAGAGGGGGGAGCGATTTTCGAGAAAGAGATGTTCATGGGGCAAATCCGGCAAAGATTTCAAAGAGGCGCATACCCTAGGCCATGCAGTAGACAAAGCAAAGCCGGACGCTATGTTGGCCGCATTATGAATCTGCAACCCGCGAACGCCGAAACGATCGCCGCGGCCACGCGCATTTTGCGCGGCGGAGGGCTGGTGTCGTTTCCTACCGAAACCGTTTACGGCCTGGGCGCGGACGCAACGCAAGGCCAAGCGGTGGCGCGGATTTTCGCGGCCAAGGGACGGCCATCGTTCAATCCGTTGATCGTGCACGTCGCCGACCAAACATGGGTCGCGGCTTTAGCCCACTGCGATGCGCGCTTCGACAAACTCACCCAGGCTTTTTGGCCCGGACCGCTGACGTTGGTCTTGCGGCGGCGGGATGACTGCCCGGCTTCGGATCTGGTGTCGGCGGGCTTGGACAGTATCGCCGTGCGCATGCCCGATCATCCGGTGGCACAAGCGCTGCTGCGCGGTGTGGAACGTCCACTGGCCGCGCCCAGCGCAAATGCATCCGGTTCCATCAGCCCGACCTTGGCTGCTCATGTGCGGGATTCTCTGGGGCAAAAAGTCGATTTGATCATCGACGGCGGCGCGTGCCGCGTGGGCTTGGAGTCCACCGTGCTGGATTTGACGAAATCCACGGCGGCGATCTTACGTCCGGGCACCATTACGGCTGCGCAGATCGCAGCGGTGATCGGGCCCGTCGATGTGATCACCGGCGATCAGGCTGCGCCGACATCGCCGGGCCAGCTTGCCAGTCATTACGCGCCGGGCTTGCCGATGCGCTTGAACGCGGCCGAGGCCCGGCCGGGTGAAGCGTGGTTGGGGTTCGGTACATGTGCGGGTGCTGCGCTCAATCTCAGCGCGCGCGCGGATATGGTGGAAGCCGCCGCTAATCTTTTCGCCATGATGCGTGCGCTGGACGATTCGGCGCGATATAAGGCCATCGCAGTCGCACCGATTCCAGACGTCGGCATTGGTTTAGCGATTAACGACCGCCTAAAACGCGCCGCTGCCCCACGGCCTTGAGATTGCACTGAAACCTAACTTCCTGCATTTTAGACCCATGCCCCTAGATCAAAATTTACGCGATCGTCTGTCCGGAATTGTTGGCCCATCTGCCTGCATTGCCGACCCCTCCGCCATGGCGCCTTATCTGCATGAAGAGCGCGGGCTTTATCACGGCAAGGCGGCGCTGGTGCTACGGCCCGGCGCGACCGAAGAGGTAGCCCAGATCGTCACCGCGTGCGCGGCGGCGGGTCTGCCGATCGTGCCGCAAGGCGGCAATACCGGCTTATGCGGCGGGGCCGCGCCCCATGAAGACGCGAGCGAAGTGATCCTTAGCCTCGGGCGCATGAATAAGGTGCGCGCGGTGGACCCGATGAACTTCACCATCACCGTCGAGGCCGGCTGTATTCTCGCCGACGTACAAAAAGCCGCCGAAGAACACGGCTGTCTGTTTCCGTTGAGCCTCGCGGCAGAAGGCAGTTGCCAGATCGGCGGCAATCTGGCCACCAACGCCGGCGGCATCAACGTTCTGCGTTACGGCAACGCGCGCGATCTTGTACTGGGCCTTGAGGTCGTGCTGCCGGACGGGCGCATCTGGAACGGACTGCGCGCACTTGGCAAGGACAACACCGGTTACGCGCTGCGGCACTTGTTCGTTGGCTCGGAAGGCACGCTGGGCATCATTACGGCGGCGGTGCTGAAACTTTTCCCGCGCCCGACCGAAGTGGCTACGGCGCTGTGTGCGTTGGAAAAGCTCGAAGACGCCACGACGCTGCTTAACCGTGCACGCGCCTTGTCGGGCGATGCCGTTACCGCTTTCGAACTTATTCCGCGGATTGGTTTAGAGATGTGCGCAAAGCACATCGCCGGGGTCACCGACCCGTTCTCTGAACCGCACCCTTGGTACATCCTGACTGAATTCTCGAGTTCGCGGCCCGATGTCAGCGTGCGCGGCAGTTTCGACGCACTGCTGGAGACCGCGTTCACCGAAGGTATTATCGTCGATGCCGTGATTGCCGAAAGCGGCGAACGGCAAAAGGCCTTGTGGCGCATCCGTGAATCACTGTCCGAAGCCCAGAAACACGAGGGCGGCAGCATCAAGCACGACATCTCGGTGCCGGTATCGCGCGTGCCGCAGTTCATCAGTGAGGGTATGGCCGCCATCGCCAAGCATTTTCCCGGCGCACGCCCGGTACCGTTTGGGCATCTCGGCGACGGCAACATCCATTTCAATATTTCGCAGCCTGTCGGCGCGGATAAAGCCGGCTACCTCGCACGCTGGGAAGAGATGAACCGCGTTGTCCACGATATCGTCGTCGGCATGGAGGGCTCGATTTCGGCCGAACACGGCATCGGGCAACTGAAGGTCGAGGAGATGAAGCACTATAAAGATCCGGTCGAGCTGGATCTGATGCGCCGCTTGAAACGGGCCATCGACCCGGCGAATCTCATGAATCCGGGCAAGGTCGTCGACTAGACTCGGCGTCCCGAGTCGTTCGGCTTCGTGGATATTTTGCCACGCGCGGAATTTGCCAAGACCACCCTGTTGCAAATAAAAACCACCAGCGCGTGAACTTTTGAACGTTGTGAGCGTTTGCAATATTGTGCATCTATACGCACGAGGCTCTACCTATAGTAGAATTGCAACACCTTCTAATTGTTTGTGATTTCGGCGCTTAACGTGCTTGTGGCATGATCATCATATCGCCATGGTTGCAACCATCATGGACGGGGAGCACACCGTGATTTGAGACACCGATTTTAGATATCCCGCGATTAAACACATCTGGAGTACCACATGAAAAACACAAAACTCGCACTTTTGGCGACCGTCGCCTGAATGGCGATCTCCTCGGCAGCCTTCGCTGAAGGCCCGTACCTGAGCCTCGGCGGCGGCTTGCACCTGCCGAACGACTCGTCTGTCCTTTACACCCGCCCGGTCGGCATTGCGCCGGCGGTTACCACTTCGACCCCGGCCGACATCACCTTCGATATGGGCTACATCGTCTCGGGTGCGCTTGGTTACAAATGGGACAGCGGGCTCCGCTCGGAATTGGAACTCAATTACCGTGAAGCGACCGTCAATGACATCGCCGGCGCGGGTTCGCCCGGTGCGCAGAACGTCTTAGGCGTGATGGCCAACCTGCTTTATGATTTCGGCGACGAGACCGCCAGCTTCCGTCCTTACATCGGCGCCGGCGTTGGTGCTGGTTGGAACAAGTGGAAGAACGTACAGGGCGCTCCTTCGGCCACGCTCCCCATTGGCACGTCGACGTTCACCGATCGCGATACCGCATGGCAATGGCAGTTGATCGCCGGCGTCACGAAGCCGTTTAGCGAAAAACTCGATGGTTTTGTCGAGTACCGCTATATCGGCCTGCAGGCCAACAAGTTCTCTGGCGTGAGCATCCCGCTTCCTTCCGCCATGAGCCGTCACAACGACCGCAGCCACAACCTGCTCGTCGGTTTGCGTTGGAACTTCGGAACCAAAGCAGCCCCGATGCAGACCGCCACTGCTGTTGCTCCGCCGGCGCCGCCGCCGGTTCCGCAGAAGTTCCTGGTGTTCTTCGACTTCGACCGCGCCAACCTGCGCGCCGATGCACAGAAGATCGTCAGCGAAGCTGCCGACTACGCGAAGAAGAACGGCAAGGTCGTGATCCGCGCAACCGGTCACGCCGATACGTCGAGCACACCGGCTTACAACTTGGGTCTGTCTGAACGTCGTGCGAATGCCGTGAAGGCCGCTTTGGCGAAGTTGGGCTTCAAGCCGAACGAAGTCATCGTGTCGTTCAAGGGTGAGTCCGAGCCGCTCGTCGCCACCGGCGACGGCGTCAAAGAACCGCAGAACCGCCGCGTCGAAATCGTCATGGAATAAACAATAAGGGCCGGCGAGCTATAGCCCGCCGGCCCTTACTTGTTATCCAACGCTATTACTTCTTAGATGTGTCAGCCGCCGCCTTCGTTGGATCGAAGGTGGCGGTTACATTTTGCGGGGCCGCGATTTTTGGGGACACGGCTTTTGACACGGGCGCTTAAGTCGCGACCGTAACGGTGCAGGTTTACGGCTGCGCGATCGCCTGAAAAATATTGTCCTCGGCAACTTTGCTCAACGCATGCGGATCTTGTTCCAAACTCCAGAAAAGATTCCACGCCTGTGTGCAGTACTCGTTCGGGCTTTCCGCGCGGTGAAGACCGGCGGCATTCGCAAGATCGGTGATGTGCTTGTTCAAGGCGGCCTGACCGCCGCCGATGCGCTTATAGTAATCGGTCATATATCCGCCGGCCGAGACGAGCGAAGCGCGAAAATGCTCCACGAAGGTTTTGTAAGCGGCCTGCTGATTACACCCCAGCGCCGCAACCATCAGGCGGCTTTGCAGGTGCCTGAGACGGAACGCATCGGCCTCCTCCAGCGAAACGCACTGTGGTTGGGCTGCCTGCGCAGCCAGTGGCCCGGCGACACCTGCGACGATCGCAGCAAAACACGCGGCGCGGGAGGCGCGGCGGATAGCCATCCGGATCATTCAAATTCCCCCTGGTCAGGTTGGATGTGTCATTCTAGTTCGTCGTCGGCCCTTCGACAAAGACTTACCGCGCGATAAAAGCGATGATGCTGGCATCAATAAAAGGCCGAACGGTATAATCCGCAACCATGTCGGGAATTACACGCTACATCTTCTGCCAACTGGTGATCGGCACTGTCTTTGTCAGTGTCGGGTTGGCCTTTGTGGTGTGGCTGACCCAGTCGCTGCAGTTCCTGCAGTACGTCATCACCAAGGGCTTAGCCATCGCGACGTGGCTGAAGCTGACGATGTTGCTGTTGCCGTGGTTTCTGTCGGTGATTCTGCCGGCGGCGTTGTTCCTGGTGATTCTGTTCATCTACAACAAGCTGATCATGGACCGCGAACTGGTCGTCGCCCAAGCGGCCGGGATCAGCCGGCTGGGCCTTGCGCACCCTGCCCTCCTCGGCGGATTGGCCGCGGCTCTCATGGGATATGTACTGACGCTGGTCATCGTGCCGGCATCGTTTCGGTCGTTCCGGGAACTCCAATGGAATATCCGCAATGATGTCTCGCAAATCATGCTGCGCGAGGGCGCCTTCAATGAGCTTGGCAAGAATCTCACCGTGTATGTCCGCGGCCGCGGCGAGCAAGGCGAATTGTTGGGCATTCTTATCCACGACACGCGCACACCAGACCAAAGCCTGACGATCATGGCGCAACGCGGCGCGGTCGCACGCGGCGAACAGGGACCGCGCATATTGCTCGTCAACGGCAGCCGCCAGACTCTGACACCTGGCACGGGCAAACTTGCGGTCTTGTACTTCGATAGCTACTCCCTCGACTTTGGCGGCCTGCAGCCCGCCTCGGAGAACCGCGATGAGACCGCCCGCGAGCGCTCGACCTGGGAGCTTTTGACCGCCGACGAAACCGACTTTGCGCCGCAGATCGCAATCCGCCTCAGGGCTCAGGGGCACCAGCGGCTGGTAGAGCCGCTGAACGCGATTGGCTTCACCTGTATGGGGCTGGCCTTTTTGCTGACCGGCGCCTTCAACCGGCGCGGCCAGGCGATACGCATCATTGCGGCCATCGCGACAGTTACTTTGCTGCAGGCAGCGGCTTTGGGCGCCGTCAACCTCGCGGGCAAGGACCCCTTGTTCACGTCGCTGATGTACGTTGTAGCGTTGCTCCCGATAGCCGTGGGCATGTATATCATCATGAAGCCGGGCTGGCGGTCCCCCGCTCGGCTTTTATCGCCTGGCGTCGGAATCGCGTGAAGCATTGTTCATGAACCATTTTCTTCTTATGCCGCCATCACGGCGCTGTTCGTCCGTGAGCTATGGCGCGCGTTTTAAATCCCATCTGCGCATATCGCTGATTTCCGCGCTGACGTTGGCGCTGGCCGCTACCGCAGGCGCGGGTCGTCATGCGCACGCCGCCGATGTCGCCTTTGAGGAAAGCCAGAACACAAACGACCAAACACTCATGCTGGCGGACGAGGTCAGCTACGATCAGGATAACGATACTGTCACGGCCATAGGTCATATCGAAATCCAGCGCGGCGAGCGCGTGCTGATGGCCGATAAGGTGGTCTACGACCGCAAGACCGACATCGCCATCGCAACGGGCAACGTGTCGCTGATCGACGAAAAGGGATCGGCGCTTTTCTTCGAAACCATCCAGATCACCGGCGACCTGAAAGAAGGACTGGCCCAAGAAGTCCGCGTGCTGATGTCGGACAAGTCGCGCATGGCGAGCCGCACTTATCGGCGTAACGCAGACGGCACCAGCGAGCTAGATCGCGCGGTTTATACCGCTTGCGACAGCTGCAAGGATGCAAACCCCCTCTGGCAGATCAAAGCCGCGCATGTCCGCTACGATCCCGAAGCCGAGATGGTTTACTACAGCAACGCCTGGGTCGAGTTCGGCGGCATACCCGTGTTCTATACACCTTATCTCGCCCATCCCGATCCGACCGCCGGGCCGAAAAGCGGATTGCTGCTGCCAACCATTGGCGGCGGCCGCAACTTGGGCGTCTCGTACAAGCAGCCCTATTACATTCGCATTGACGACGATAAAGACGCGACCATCGCGCCCTTCCTGACCACCGATGCCGGTAACGGCGCGACGTTGGAATACCGTCAGGATTTCCGCTCGGCGCAGGTGCGCATGTTCGGAAGTCTTATGGCCGGCGACCCCGATGTGAAGAATGATCTGCGCGGACACCTGGACGCAACCGCGCGCTGGGATATGGATGATAACTGGCGCAGCGGCACGCATTTAGAATTGGCGTCGGACCGCACATATCTGCGCCGTTATAATTTCAACGCGCCGACGTGGCTGACCAGCAACCTTTATGCCGAGCGCTTCAGCAGCAACAGTTATTTCTCGGCCAATGCTTATTACTTCCAGCGCCAGCGCGTTGCCGCGGCCGCAGGATCGGTGCCCGGCGTGATCCCGCTGCTGAACTATAACTACGTCAGCGATCCAGATTCACTCGGCGGCTACTGGAACGTGGACGGCAGCGGATTAGTACTGGTGCGCGAAACCGGCACCGACAGCAACCGGCTATCGACGCGTGTCGGCTGGAACCTGCCTTACACCGCCGATTACGGCGGCGTGTATACGTTTCGCGCCAGCGTGCGTGGCGATGGATACTATGTGCGCAATCTCGCGTGGCCCGTGCGCGGCGACACCTTCACCGGCACCACGGGACGTTTCGTGCCAGAGGTTTCGCTTGAATGGCGCATGCCGTTTATCAGCGATCAGATGGGCTTCCATCAGATGCTTGAGCCAATCGTTATGGCGGTTGCCGGACCGATCAACGTGAATAAAGAAAATATTCCGAACGAAGACAGCCTGGACTTCGAATTCGACGATACGAATTTATTCAGTTCGCAGCGCTTCACGGGATTGGACCGCGTTGAGACCGGATCGCGCATTAACTACGGCCTTCATTGGGCGACCTTCAACGAAAGCATCGGCACGGTCGATGCCTTGATTGGGCAGGTCTACCGCTTCCATGACGATCCGGCACTCACGCAGCTATCGGGCCTGAGCGGGCGTTTTTCTGATTACGTCGGCCATGTCGATTATACGCCCAACGCCTATGTGACGATGCAGTACCGCTTCCGTCTCGACCGCGACACCTTTGCCAACCGCCGCAGCGAACTCAGCGCGACCGTAGGCCCAGACATCGCGCGTTTAACAACCAGCTATATCTTCGTCAAATCCGGCGCTACGCCGTCCACACCCGGCAGCACAGAGGAGCTCTACGCCGCGCTTTCCACCCGGATCACGCAGCACTGGAGCGCCATCATCGGGCATCGGCAGAATCTGGGCGTCAACGGCGGCGCGATCCGCACCGACGTCGGCGTTACTTACGAGGACGAATGCGTGGTCATCGGGCTCGATATCGCCAAAGACAACACGTCGGATCGTGACTTTAAAAAAGGCGTCGCCGTCCTTTTGCGCCTCAGCATGAAGACGATCGGCGACGTCAAATTCAACACCGACGTCGGGCCGAAGCATTAAGGCAGACCCGCTGTCAAAGCGGCGCTTTGCGGCTTAAGCCAAGTCATTGGTATATTTAAATTAATTACCTGCGTGGGCGACTGGTTTTCGGGCGCATTCCCGCGTATGTTACGGCCCTTCCGGTCTTTAAGTGGCCGCGATCTGACGGTGGTGATGCGCGTGAAACAAACTTTACGGCCTTTATGGCTCCTTCCGGCAGCGATGCTTCTCGCAACGCTCGGCTCAGACATGACAGCAGCCCAAGAAGCGGCCCCACGTTTCCGCACCGGGCCGCCCGCCAGCTTGCGCGCGCAGCCAGCACCTCAGCCGCAGCCACAACCCGAAAGCGCCGTCAGCATCGCGGCTGTCGTCAACGAAGACATCATCACGCAGTTCGATGTGCAATCGCGCATGTCGCTTATTATCGCGACGTCGGGGCTCGAGAACACCCCCGATGTTCTGCGCCGTCTCGCGCCGCAGGTTGTTGATTCTCTGGTCGACGAACGCCTGAAGCTGCAAGAAGCACGGCGGTTGAAGATTACGGTGAGCGAAAACGAAATCCGTCAGTCCGTAGATTCCATCGAACAACGCAACAACATGCGTTCGGGCGCATTCCGCCAATTGCTAGAAAGCAAGGGCGTCGACATGAGCACGCTCTATTCTCAAATTGAAGGCGACCTTTTGTGGGCGCACGTCGTGCGCAGCTCGCTTGAAGAAAAGGTCAACGTCGGTGACGACGAAGTGAAAGCGGTGCTGGCGCGCGCCCAAGCCAACCAAGGCAAGCCGGAATATCTGGTCGGCGAAATTTCGCTGCCGGTGCCGACGCCGCAGCAAGAACAGACGGTGCGCGATCTTGCTAATCGACTGGTGCAACAAGCGCGCGGCAACGCGCCTTTTCCGGCACTGGCGCAACAATTCTCGCAGAGCCCCGCCGCGGCGCTGGGTGGCGACCTTGGTTGGGTCGTGCGCGGCGACTTGGAGCCTGAGCTGGACGACGCCGTTTCGCGGCTGGCAGAAGGTCAGATATCCGAGCCAATCCGCACATCAACCGGCTATCACATTCTAACAGTGCGCACGAAACGTATCGCCGGCGCGCCCAACCCGGCGATGACCATCATTGTCTTGAGCCAGATCTACCTGCCGACCGTTGGCGGACGCGCGTTTACGCCGGAGCGCGTAGCCGAACTCAGCACAACCATCAGCGGTTTCACAACGTGTGAACAGATGGATAAGCTGGGCGAAGAACTTGAAACACCCGGCACGGGGCGCACCATGCCGATTTATCTCGGCGGCTTGCCCGAGAACGTGCGTAACGCGGTGATGGACTTGAAGCCCGGACGCACGAGCGCGCCCATCGATGCCGTCAGCGCACGCCTGTTCGTGCAAGTGTGCCTGCGCCGCGAAGATAAGGGCGTGCCCGCGCCCGATCAGATCACAGCGACCCTGCGAGACGAGAAGCTTCAGAATGTCGCCCGCCAACGCCTGCGTGACTTGCGCCGCCAGGCCCTGATCGACGTGCGCATCTAACGGGTTGCGCGCGGAAAGGGTTTGATATTCGCACCCGATTGACCACAAGGCCGCGAAGCGAATGTTAAAATCGGACCCCTCGCCCCTCGCCCTGACCATGGGTGAGCCTGCCGGTATCGGCGGGGAGATCGCGTTGAGAGCCTGGGCCGCGCGCACGCCCGCATCACCTGTGTTTTTCATGATTGATGACGTCGCGCGCCTGGAATCTATTGCGCGGCGTTTCTCGATTGCCTGCCCCTGTGAGCGCATCTCCGCGCCCGATCAGGCCGCCGGCGTTTTTGCTCGTGCCCTACCAGTCCTCACGCCAGTCACACCTTTGACGACACAAATCACACTGGGGACGCCGACATCGGCGGCGGCGCCCGCCGTCATCGGCGCGATTGATCAGGCGGTTGCGCTGCTAAAAATGGGTACGGCCGCAGGCGTGGTGACCAACCCGATTCATAAAGCGAGTTTGACGGCCTCCGGCTTCGGATTCCCGGGGCATACCGAATACCTGGGCCATCTCGCGGGCGCGGACAGCGTCATGATGCTGGCGGTGGAGGGGCTGCGGGTGGTACCGGTGACGATACATGTCGCGGTGAAGGACGTTGCGGCCGCGCTGACAACGGCTGCCATTGTCCACTGTGGACGCGTTACGGCAGCTGCTTTGAAAACTGATTTCGGCATCACACATCCGCGTTTGGCCGTCGCCGCACTTAATCCGCATGCCGGCGAAAAGGGTAATATGGGCCACGAAGAACACGACATCATCGCGCCTGCCATCGCGCAATTGTGCGCCGACGGTATTGACGCCACCGGCCCCGCACCCGCCGACACACTGTTTCATGCCGCCGCGCGTACACAATTCGATGCAGCACTATGCATGTATCATGATCAGGCGCTTATTCCGCTAAAGACCATCGACTTCGCCGGAGGAGTAAACGTGACGTTGGGCTTACCGTTTGTGCGGACCTCGCCCGATCACGGCACGGCCTTCGATATCGCCGCCAAGGGCGTCGCCGATCCTTCCAGCTTGATCGCAGCCTTACACATGGCCGCCGCCATCGCCGCCCGCCGCGCGGTGGCCTAAAATGAGCGAGACCGCTGATACGCTGCCGCCGCTGCGCGACGTCATCGCCAAACATGGTCTTTTGGCGGACAAATCGCTCGGCCAACATTTTCTGCTGGATCTGAACCTTACCTCACGCATCGCGCGGGCGGCCGGCGATGTGAAGGTGGGCACAACGATTGAAATCGGCCCCGGTCCCGGCGGACTGACCCGCGCGCTGCTGGCGGAAGGGGCTACGGTTATCGCCATCGAAAAAGATCCGCGCTGCCGCGGCATTCTTGCCGAGATCACCAGCGTCTACCCCGAACGCCTGTCCGTTATCGAGGGTGATGCGTTGACGGTGGATGTCACCACACTCGGCACCGCACCGCGCCGCGTTGTCGCAAATTTGCCCTATAATATCGGCACCGAGTTGCTGCTGCGCTGGCTGCAGAACGCAGCAGCGTTTGAATCATTCACGCTAATGTTCCAGACCGAAGTCGCATCGCGCATTACCGCGCCTGCGGATACCGGTGCTTACGGACGCTTGAGCATCATGACGCAGTGGCTGTGTGAGACCGAATTGCTGTTCCACATTAACCCGCGCGCTTTTACGCCGCCGCCGCAAGTGCAGTCGACGGTCGTGCGCCTCGTACCGCGCACCAATCCCATCCCTGCGCGGCGCGAGACTTTAGAGCGCGTGACGGCGGCGGCTTTCGGGCAACGCCGGAAAATGCTGCGCCAAAGTTTGCGCGCTATCGCGCCCGATGCGGAAGGGTTATGCCGCGCTGCCGGCATCGCTCCCACCGCGCGTGCCGAGACACTGTCGGTGGAACAATTCTGCACGCTGGCGAATCTGATCGAAAAGAAGAGCTAGGTTTCACTGCGCATGCCGTTGACGAAGCCGACGAGGCCGACCTGGCGGTCGCGCTTCAAACGTTCGGCGATCAGGATCGACTTTACCTGCTCGATGCTTTCATCGACAGCCTGGTTGACGACGACGTAGTCGTATTCCGGCCAGTGGCTCATTTCATCAGCGGCACGCGACATACGCCGGCGCATGACTTCTTCGGTGTCTTGCGCACGGCCGCGCAGGCGGCGTTCCAATTCCTTTACCGACGGCGGCAAGATGAACACGCTCACCAAGTCGTCGCGCGCGCTGGCTTTTAATTGTTGCGTGCCTTGCCAGTCGATGTCGAACATCACGTCGCGCCCGGAACCAAGTTCGCGTTCCACATGCGATTTCGGCGTGCCGTAATAATTGTCGAAGACTTTGGCGTGTTCGAGTAATTCGGCGGCGCCGACCATGCGGTGATATTCGGCCTCGTCGACGAAGTAATAGTCCTTGCCGTGTTCTTCGCCCGGACGCGGTGCGCGCGTGGTGATGGAAACCGACATAGCGAGATTGTCCTCGGCGCGTAAAATCGCGCGTGAGATGGTGGTCTTGCCCGCGCCCGAGGGCGATGACAGCACAAGCATAAGGCCGCGTCTTTTTATGGTGACTTCTTCAATCATTCCGACCCCGCGCCTATTCTGTATTCTGAATTTGCTCGCGGAACTGATCAATCGTTGTTTTCAGTGCGAGCCCGGTCCGGGTAAGGGCGACATCCGTGGATTTCGAGCAGAGCGTGTTTGCCTCGCGGTTGAATTCCTGGGATAGGAAATCGAGCCGCCGGCCGCAGGGTTCGCCCTTTGACAGCAGTTCGCGTGCCTGACTGACATGGGCCGCAAGACGGTCCAATTCCTCGCGAATATCGGCCTTTACAGCCAAAAGTGCGGCTTCTTGCGCGAGCCGATCGGGCGCCAGCGCGGGCACGGCACCGGCCAATTCCTGCAGCTGTTGGACAAGCCGGGCTTTCAGGGCTTCGGGCTGTGTGGCCGCCAGCGTGCCGGCTTCGGCGCACAGCGATGCAATCGTATCGAGGTGACCATCGACGACCGGCGCAAGCCGCGCACCTTCTTGACGCCGGGCCGCTGCGAGCGCACCGAGCATGGTCTTCAATCCCGCCAGTAAGACAGCATCGCGGGCGGCGAGCGCCGCGGCGTCCAAAACGTCGGGCGCGGTGCGGCCTTGCGCCAGCGCCATCAAGCCGTCGAAGCGCGGCAACTCGACAGCCGTGCCGAAAACCTTTGGTCCGTACTGCGCGACCTTGCGCTGCGTGAGCTCAAGCAAAGCGTCGAGTACAGCTTCATCGATGCCCGTATCCGCGCTGGCGGCATCGGATGTGACAGTGAGGGATAGATTGAGCGAACCGCGCGTGAAGTGCTCGGCGGCCGCTTGGCGGGCGAGGAGTTCGAGCGAATCAAAGCCATGAGGCACGCGAATGCGGACGTCGAGGTTTTTGCCGTTGACGCTTTTTGCTTCCCACGCCCAGGCAAAGGCGATCTTGCCGTCAAAGCGGCCTTCGGTACGGGCGAAACCCGTCATACTCGTCAGCACGGCCGGCAAAGTGATGATCCCCGAAAAGCCCCAGGTCTTTGTTATATCGGTCGGACTGGACATTGCCTAGCGCCCCCAGCCATCCTGCGCGAATGAAAACAGCCTCTTTTCGGCACGTGCTTATTACCGGCGCCTCATCGGGCATCGGTGAAGCGCTGGCCCTGCGTTACGCCGCGCCCGGCATCACCCTCAGCTTATCGGGGCGCAACCTTGAGCGCCTTCAAGCAGTAGCGCAGGCCTGCTGTGTACGTGGGGCTGTGGTCGATGCAGTCGTGCTGGATGTCACCCACCGCGATGCCATGGCGGCATGGATCGGCGCACGGGATCATGTTCAGGCACTCGATCTTGTCATCGCCAATGCCGGGGTTTCGTCGGGCACATCGGAGAGCATCAAGGACGGCATGGCCGTCACGCGCCAGGTTTTTGCGGTAAACATCGACGGTGTGCTCAATACCGCCCTGCCCGCGATTGAAGCGTTTCGGACGCGCCGCGCGGGACAGATTGTGCTGATCAGTTCGATGGCGAGTTTTCGGTATGTCGGCGGATCGCCCGCCTATAGCGCCGCCAAAGCGGCGGTGCGGGTGTGGGGCGAAGGCATGCGCCGCGCGCTTGCGCCCGAGAATATCAACGTAACGGTGGTGTGCCCCGGCTTCGTCGTCAGCCGCATGACGGCGGTGAACAATTTTCCGATGCCGTTTTTGATGGATGTTGATACCACCGCGCGCATCATTGAGGACGGCGTTGCCGCCAACAAAAGCCGGATCGCGTTTCCGTGGCCGGTGCGTGCGGTGGTCTGGGGTTTGTCGCTTTTACCCGATGCCTGGGCAGGCGCGCTGATCCAGCGCCTGCCCGGCAAGGACTAATTGCCCGCGGCTTTGCGTGCTTCGTGCTGCTCGTGGCGGTGTCGCATCCAGAGGTTCAACGCTTCGATGCCGATCGAGAACGCGATGGCGAAGTAGAGATAGGCACGCGGGATGTGGAAGTGCGCAGCATCGGCGATCAACGCCGTGCCGACCAGGATCAAGAAGGCCAGCGCCAGCATCTTCACGGTCGGGTGCTTGTTGATGAAGCCGGATACCGACCCGGCGGCGAACATCATGACAAGAATGGCGATGACGACGGCCGCGACCATGACCAGCAGATTGTTGGTCATGCCGACGGCGGTAATGATGGAATCGAGCGAGAACACGAGATCGAGGATCATGATCTGCGTGATGACGGCCGCGTAAGATGCCGGCGGCTTCGATTCATGAGAGCCGGCGCCTTCAACCGCTTCGTGGATTTCCATGACGCCTTTGTAGAACAGGTACAAACCGCCGAGGCCCAGCACGACGTCGCGCCAACTCAGCTCAAAGCCGGAAATCGTTACAATCGGCGTGGTCAATGCCGCGATCCAGGTCAGCGTGAACAGCAGACCGACGCGCAGGATCAATGCCATAGAAAGACCCAGGCGGCGCGCGGAGCCCTGTTTCTCGGGCGGAAGACGATTGGAGACGATGGCCAGGAAGACCAAGTTGTCGATGCCGAGCACGATTTCGAGCACCGTCAGCGTCAGCAAAGCCATCCATGTCTGCGGGTCGGTGAGAAATTCAACCATCACGGTTCCAGTTTTGTATGTGTCCCCAGCGTTGAGTCGAATATTGGACTCAACGCCCGTCAACGCAAACTATTTTGCCGCTGAATTTGCCGCCAACGGGCGACGTTGCGGTTATGGTCTTCGAGCGTCGGGGCAAAAGCATGCCCGCCTGAACCGTCGGCGACAAAGTAAAGATCGTCGGAAACAGCCGGGTTTAGCACCGCCGCCAGGGCTGCAAGACCAGGATGACAGATCGGTGACGGCGGCAACGCCGGGATGACGTACGTATTATAAGGCGTGGGCTGTTCTAGATCCTTGAACGTCAGGGTGCGGTCGAAGGTGCCGTCGGGTGCAAGCCCATACGTCACGGTCGGGTCAGATTGCAGCCTCATGCCGCGCTTCAAGCGATTCAAAAAAACCGCGGCGACCTGTGGCCGCTCGGCGGCGATGCCGGTTTCTTTTTCAACAATCGACGCCAGCACGACGACGTCGTGCGGCGCGGCAAGCGCAAAGCCTTCGGGACGCGACTCCCACAGAACCTTCAGCGCCGCTTCCTGCGCGGTGCGCATGCGCGCAACAATGCTGTCGCGGCTGTCGCCCCACTCGTAGCGATACGTTTCGGGCATCAGGTCGCCGTCGACGATGGGCGCGGTGATCGCGCCGGTCAAACCTTCGGCGGCAGTGAGAATAGCTTTGATCTCTGCCGTGACGAGGCCTTCGGGAACCGTGACAAACCGCGCAACCACGTCGTGACGCACGATTTTACCCAGCGCCGCGTTAAGGCTGATGCCGGGCTCGAAGCGGTATTCGCCGGGCTTCAAGGCGCGGTCCCGCTTGGAGCGGCGCGCTTCCAGCATCACCATCCACGGCTTCGCGACGACGCCCGTGTCCGTGAGTTGCTGCGCAATCGCCGTTACACCGCTGCGCGGGGCGATGATGACCGTGACAGGTGTTTGCAATGGGCCGGGTGCTGCAACCGCGCGCGTGAACCAGACATAACCGCCGGCCGCACCGGCAGCCGCCAGCACGATGAGGATCAAAAGGAGACGCGCGGTTTTCATGAAAATCAGCGCGGCGCGATATGTCGTTTACGGCGCGGGGCCAAAGACGACGGAGGCATTGGTGCCCCCGAAGCCAAAGGAGTTCGACATCGCGTAGCGGATTTTCCGCTGCTTGGCTTTATGCGGCACTAAGTCGATGTCGCAGCCATCGGAAGGATCGTCGAGGTTCAATGTCGGCGGTGCGATTTGATCGCGGATCGCCAGCATGGTGTAGATCGCCTCGACCGCGCCGGCTGCGCCGAGCAAATGCCCGATGGCCGACTTGGTGGACGACATCGAGAGCTTGTAAGCCTGATCGCCGAAGAGGCGTTTCACAGCGCCGAGTTCGATCTCGTCGCCCTTCGGCGTCGAGGTGCCGTGGGCATTCACGTAGTCGATTTGGTCGACGTTAAGCCCCGCGTCGCACAGCGCGCTGCGCATGGCGCGGAAACCGCCTGAGCCATCTTCGGCTGGCGCGGTCAGGTGATATGCATCGCCGGCCAAGCCGTAGCCCAGAATCTCGGCATAAATTTTCGCGCCGCGGGCTTTGGCGTGTTCGAGCGTTTCGAGTACGACGACGCCCGAGCCTTCGCCCATGACGAAGCCATCGCGACCCTTATCCCAGGGGCGCGACGCACGTGTTGGGGTGTCGTTGTAGCTGGTGGACAACGCCTTCATCGCCGCGAACCCGGCAATGCCCAAGCGGCACATGGCGGATTCAGCGCCGCCCGCGACCATCACATCGGCATCGCCGTATTTGATGAGACGCGCGGCATCGCCAATGGCGTGAGCGCCGGTCGCGCAGGCCGTCACCGGCGCGTGGTTGGGGCCTTTGAAGCCGTGTTTAATGGAAACCTGGCCCGACGCGAGGTTGATCAGGCTGGCGGGAATAAAGAACGGCGAGACGCGGCGCGGACCATGAGCTTCGAGCGTCTTCGAAGTGTCGTCGATGGTGGCAAGACCACCAATGCCCGAGCCGATCATCACGCCCGTGCGCTCGCGCGCTTCATCGTTGGGCGGTACCCAGCCGGAATCTCTAATGGCTTCTTCAGCGGCGGAGAGCGCGTAGACGATGAAGTCGTCCATACGGCGCCGGTCTTTCGGCGAAACGATGTTATCGGCAATGAAACGGTAGGGGTGATCTTCGCCCAGCGGCACTTCGCCGCCGACACGCGCCGGCAGATCTTCGGCCGGAAAGCGCGTGATGGGGCCAAGCCCGGATTTGCTGGCAATCAGAGATTCCCAGTTGCCGTTCACACCTACGCCGAGCGGGGTGGTGAGGCCTACGCCGGTAACGACAATACGCTTGTGTTCAAAAGCCATTGTGAGACACCAATTTTCCGTTCAGCGCACCACTAGATAGGTATGGCGATGCTGGTAGTCCAGAAACGGCGATGGGACCCGGTAACTACCTGGGGCCCCATTGCACTTAACCGGTTCGTATCCGTCGGGCGGTGCCCAAGCGAATAAAACTATTTACTGGCGTTCGCCTGGATGAAGGCAATCGCGTCCTTCACAGTCAGGATCTTTTCCGCCGCATCATCGGGGATCTCGACGCTGAATTCTTCTTCGAAGGCCATGACCAGCTCGACGGTATCCAAGCTGTCGGCACCCAAATCGTCAATGAAGCTGGCATTGTCCGTCACTTTGGACTCTTCAACGCCCAAATGCTCCACGACAATCTTTTTCACGCGGTCAGCGACGTCACTCATTCGTGTTTCCTCGAAAGTGTTATTTTTTAAGTGAGTAGGTATCGGCGGGCTGCCAAATCACCGGCTTGAAACGTCCGGGGTCTGCCCTTCCGGAGGAGGGTTGAGTACCACATTACATTTTTCTTGGCTAGGGTTACCCAGCGCCAAGTAAACCCTGGCTTTTTTGGCCTCACAGCCGTGCTAAATCATAGCCATACCGCCATTAACGTGCAGCGTTTGGCCGGTGACATAGGCGGCTTCCGCACTGGCGAGATAAACCACCGAGGCCGCCACCTCACTGCCCTCGCCCATGCGACCGACCGGAATATTGCCGAGGATGCGGGCTTTTTGATCGTCGGTAAGCTTCTCGGTCATGGCGCTGGTGATAAAGCCCGGCGCGACGGCATTGACGGTAATGCCGCGGCTGGCGACTTCTTGCGCCAGCGACTTGGTCAAGCCGATCAGACCGGCTTTTGACGCAACATAGTTGGTCTGTCCGGGGTTGCCGGTAACGCCGACGACTGAAGCGATGTTGATGATGCGTCCGAAGCGGCGCTTCATCATGCCCTTGACGCAGGCGCGGCTGAGCTTGAACGCGACACCGAGATTGACGTTGATGACGTCCCAGAAGTCTTGATCCTTCATGCGCAGGATCAAGCCATCGCGCGTGATGCCGGCGTTATTTATCAAGATATCAACCTGACCCATGGCGGCTTCGGCGTCGGGGATTAGCTTTTCCACTACCGCGTCGCTTTCCGTAAGATTGGCGACCAGAACATGGGCGCGTTCTTTCAACTCGCCCGCCAGCGCTTCCAACGCGTCGCGGCGCGAGCCATGCAAAGCAACTGTCGCACCTTGCGCATGCAGGCTGCGTGCAATGGCTGATCCGAGCCCACCGCTAGCGCCGGTGATAAGCGCGGTCTTTCCAGACAAATCGAACATGTCTTCCCCCTAGCGTTTCAGGAACGCTTCGATGTCCTGCGGGCCTTGCAGGCTGATGCTTTCGACGCCCTCGACAATGCGCTTGGTCATGCGTGTCAGGACCTTGCCCGCGCCAACTTCCACCAGCAAATCGACGCCGGTATCTTTCATGGCGATGACACTTTCGCGCCAGCGCACCATAGCGGTCACCTGCTCTACCAATAAGCGGCGGATCTCGTCCGGCTCGATAACTGTGGCCGCCGTGACGTTGGCGATGAGCGGCACCACGGGCGATTTAATGGCGACGTTCGACAACGCTTCGGCCATCACGTCGGCGGCGGGTTTCATTAGTGGGCAATGGAACGGCGCACTGACCGGCAGCACCATGGCGCGCTTGGCGCCCCTGGCCTTGGCAAGTTCGATTGCCTTGTCGACCGCAGCCTTATGCCCCGACACCACAACCTGTCCCGGCGCATTGTCGTTGGCAGTGGCGCAGATCAGACCACCGACCGATGCTTCGACGGCGACTTCCTGGACTTGGGGGAGATCCAAGCCGAGCAGGGCGGCCATGGCGCCTTCGCCCACCGGCACGGCTTTCTGCATGGCCTGGCCGCGAATCTTCAGTAAGCGCGCGGTATCGGCGAGCGACAGCGCGCCGGCGGCAGCCAGTGCGGCATATTCACCCAGGGAATGGCCCGCCACGTAGCGTGCAGCGCTGCGCACCGTCACATTACTCTGCTTTTCCAGCACCTTAAGGATCGCCATGCTGACCGCCATGAGGGCGGGCTGGGCGTTTTCTGTCAGAGTCAGGGTTTCGCCCGGGCCGTCGAACATGAGCGCCGACAGGTTCTGTTTCAGCGCCTCGTCGACCTCGCCGAACACTTCGCGGGCTTCGGCAAAAGCCGCAGCCAGCTCTTTACCCATCCCCACGGCTTGTGAGCCCTGTCCGGGAAATACAAAGGCCGACGTCATGAAATCTCCTCTGGTAGCGCTGTTTTACGGCACGGAGACCTGAACGATGTGCCCTGCGCTGTCAAGGAAGGCTGCAAATTTCTTTCTAAACCATTGTTAATACTTATAAATGTTGTTGCGAGCCGATTCAGACACAGATTTCGGTAAAAACCCACCGCAGGGGCAGAATGCCTTGCTGGGCCCAGGTAAATGTGTATATTCCGCGCCCTTACATAGCTCCTTGCCGTCCTTCCGAGGGCGGCTATGCCCGGTTATGTGCCGATTGGCGGCACCGCTGTACGGGACGAACTAGCCAAAGGGAGTCTTCGGACCATGCCTTTATACGAAAGCGTGGTGATCGCGCGTCAGGACATTGCCACCACCCAGGTGGATACGCTGGCGGACGAACTCACCAATATCATTACTCAAGGCGGCGGAAAGGTTACCAAGCGCGAGAGCTGGGGCCTACGTTCGCTGACCTATCGCATCAAGAAAAACCGTAAAGCCCATTACGTGTTCTTCAACATCGACGCGCCTCCGGCCGCGATCAATGAATACGAGCGCCGCATGCGCATCAACGAAGATGTCTTGCGCTATCTGACGGTGCGCGTGGAAGAACTAGAAGAAGGCCAATCGGCCGTGCTGGCGAACAAAGACCGTCCGCCAGAGCGGAACGGATTCTTTGGCGGCGGCGGTGGCCGTGGCGGCCGTGACGGCGGCGGCTTCGGTGGCGGCGGTGGTGGTGGCGATCGCGACGGTGGCCGTTTCGGCTCCGGACGTCGTCCCCGCTCTGACGGCGACCGCACCCCGAGCACAGGAGAATAGCAATGGCACCTCCCGCAGGACGTAAACCATTCTTCCGTCGTCGCAAGACCTGCCCGTTCACGGGCAGCAACGCGCCGAAGATCGATTACAAAGATACACGTTTGTTGCAGCGCTATATCTCTGAGCGCGGCAAGATCGTGCCGAGCCGTATTACGGCTGTGTCCACGAAGAAGCAGCGTGAGCTGGCGAGAGCCATCAAACGCGCACGCTTCCTGGCGCTGCTGCCGTACGTCGTCGCGATCTAAATGTGACACGCACGAGCGCCATCGCCGTTGCCGCTGGCGCAATGGGCGGGCTGCTTCTGGTAGCCGCCCTGCGTCAATCGGCGATAGGGGTGGTGGTTGGTGCGATGCTTTCGCCGCTTCCGCTGGCGATGGTGGTCTTCGGCCTTGGCAATAATTTTTTGCCGCTGGCCGTCGTCTCCGGCGCCATCACGGTCGCGGTACTGACGGGCTCCTTCGCGCTGTCGGCCGTGTTTTTGGCGGTCGATGCGGCGCCGATCGCGGTGTTGTCCAGATTAAGTCTGGCGGCACTCTCGGTGGAGAAGCCGGTTACCGGTAGCGCACTCGGCCGAACGGTCTGTGTGCTGGTGGCGATAGCGGTCGCGGCTGTGGTTGTGGGTCTGATTGCCATGTCGGCGGGATCCACAGGCGTTGAAGGCGGCATCGAAGCTGTCTTGCGGACGCGCATGGATGCGGTGCTGACGGCGGCGGTTCCGACCGTACCGGACGGCAGCAATAGTTTCGGTGGCACCGACTTCGCCACCGCGCGGACTGAGATACTGCAGACCATGGTGCGATTTTTGCCTGGTCTTGCGGCCTGGGACTGGTGCTTGCGGGCGATTTTGAGCGCCGGGTTAGCTCAGGTGATGTTGACGAAGATGAACCTCGCGGCATGGCCGACGCCGGTTTATCGCGATTTTACGGCGCCGCAATGGTTCTTTGTCCTGTTCGGGACGGCGACTTTGGCGGCGGTGGCATTGAAGGGCGATGCAGGTTTCATCGTCACAAATGCAGCGGCGATTTTGAGTTTGCCGCTGATACTGCAAGGCCTTGCGGTGGTGCATACCGTCGCTGCGCGGTTGAAGTATCGGTTAGCGTGGTTGTTTGTGTTTTACGTGCTGAGCTTGGTGATGGCGGCCTTCTTCCTTGTGGTGTTGGTCGCCCTGAGCGTGATGGACCATTTTTTACAAATACGCGCGCGTTTTTTGAGCCCGCGTACAGGAGGTGAGTGATGGAAGTTATTTTGCTGGAACGTATCGACCGCCTTGGCGGAATGGGCGACGTGGTGAATGTGAAGCCGGGCTTTGCCCGCAACTTCCTGTTCCCGCAAAAGAAGGCGCTGCGCGCCAACAAGGACAACAAGACCTTGTTCGAATCCAAGCGCTCTGAGTTGGAAGCAACCAACTTGAAGGAACGCGATCTGGCACAGGTCGTCGCCAAGAAATTGGACGGCTTGAAGCTGATCATCGTGCGTCAAGCCGGAGAAGGCGGACAGCTGTACGGTTCGGTCAGCGCCCGTGACGTCGCCGACGCGCTGAAGGAACAGGGCATCCCGCTGGAGCGCGCCACGCAAGTTCTGCTGAACGCGCCTGTGAAGATCCTGGGCACCTTCAAGACCGCCGTGCGCTTGCACCCGGAAGTGAAGGTCGACATCGAATTCACCGTCGCCCGCTCGATTGAAGAAGCCAATCAGAAGGTCGCTGCGGCCGAACTCCTGGAACGCGCCGAAGACGCCGCCAAGCTGGAAGCCGAAACTGCAGCTGCTGCCGAAGGCGAAGACGACAGCCACACCGAAGACGACGCGGAAACCGCGGAATAAGTCCGGTCGATATCGCGACAAACACGGCGCGGCTTATTCAGGCCGCGCCGTTTTTCGTTTAGGGCCTGTTCCGCGGCCCGGACTCTTCCTATATATCGGCGAAATCGAGGAGAGATGTCATGAGCGAACCAAAACCCATTCCCGTCACTGTCCTTACGGGCTATCTCGGCGCCGGCAAGACCACGCTGCTCAATCGCGTGCTGACCGAAAACCACGGCAAGAAATACGCTGTCATCGTCAACGAGTTCGGCGAGATCGGCATCGATAACGACCTGGTGGTCGGGGCCGACGAAGAAGTCTTTGAGATGAACAACGGCTGCATCTGCTGCACCGTGCGCGGCGATTTGATCCGCATCATCGGCAGCTTGCTGAAGCGCCGCGAAAAATTCGACGCGATTCTGGTTGAGACCACGGGCCTCGCCGACCCCGCCCCAGTGGCGCAGACGTTCTTTACCGACGACGACATCAAGCGCAGGACGAAGCTCGACAGCATTGTCACGGTAGTTGATGCAAAACATATCGAACAGCGCCTGGAAGACAGCGACGAAGCCGAAGAACAAATCGCCTTCGCCGATATTGTGCTGCTCAATAAAACCGATCTGGTGACGCCTGAAGCCCTGAAGAAGATCGAAGCGCGCGTACGCACGCTGAACCCTTTCGCGCAGATCCACCATACCAGCCGTTGCGCCATCGATCTGGATAAGATTCTCGACAAGGGCGCTTTTGATTTGGCGCGCGCGTTGGAATTGGATCCTTGTTTCCTGCACGGCCATGCCCATGACCCAAACCACAATCATGATCATGATCACGACCATCATCATGGCCACGATCACCACCATGATCACGCGGCGCCGAGCGCCATTCACGACGAGAACATCCGCAGCATCTCGCTGACCACAAGCAAGCCGGTCAACTCCACCAAGTTCGACACCTGGATCAACGATGTGCTGATGAGCGAAGGCCAGAATATCCTGCGCACCAAAGGCATTCTGAATATGGCCGGCAACGATGAGCGCTTTGTTTTCCAGGCCGTTCACATGGTCTCGGAAGGCGCATTCACGGGCGCATGGCCCGCCAAGGATAAACGCCGCAGCCGCCTGGTGTTCATCGGCCGCAACCTCGATGAAGCCGGTTTGACCGAAGGCTTCAACGCCTGCGCGGCGTAAGGCTGTTATTATGCCCGTAGCCAAACCAGTCATTACCCACGCGTTCGGCGACTATGTCGTTGCCACGGCCGTCAACGGCCGGCTGTTCGCCGTGGCCTTGGGCGACGGCACCGTACGCCTGATCGACAGCGAGACATTGGATGCAACGCCGGTGACTGTCGCGGCGCACAAGGGCGCGGCACTTTGTCTGGCAGCCGATATCGACAAAGGCGCGTTCCTCTCCGGCGGCGACGACGGTAGGCTGATCAAGATCGCAGCTTTGGGAACAACCGAGGTTCTGGCCGAGATCAAAGGCCGCTGGATCGATCACGTCACCGCGCATGCGGGCAGCGGCGTGCGGGCTTATGCATCGGCAAAGGATGTTTACATCCTGGGCAAAAAAGGCGGCGAGGCCCGCAAGGTGTCGCACGCCACATCCATTGGCGGCCTTGCCATCAACCCGAAAGGCAAACGCCTCGCGGCCACGCACTATAACGGCGTGAGCTTGTGGTGGCTGGCGTCGCAGGACGGCGCGCCCACGGTGCTGGAATGGAAAGGTTCGCATCTGCAAGTAACCTGGTCACCGGACGGCGATTACGTCATGACCGCGATGCAGAAAAATGCGTTGCACGGCTGGAGACTCTCCGACGGCGAACACATGCGCATGTCGGGCTATGACAGCAAAATATGCTCGATGGCTTTCACGCGGCGCGGGCATTTTCTGGCGACCGGCGGATCGGACCATGTGATTTGCTGGCCATTCTCCGGCGGCGGACCCATGGGCAAACCACCCGTAGAATTTGGCGGCGCCGGCGGCGCACCGGCAACGGCGGTCGCGGCTAATCCACATCATGACATCTTTGCCGCAGGTTTTGATAACGGCGCGCTGATGATTGGTCAGCCGGGCGCAGGCACGAACCTCATCATGAAGGCCAACGGCAACAGCGTCACGTCGATATCTTGGAATCCGGACGGCGACCGATTGATCGCGGGCACCGAGAACGGCGACGTGCATATCGTCGATTTCCGACCCTAGCGCAGAAGCAATATGCCAAGCATCGCGATGCCGACGACGATGCGGTAGTAGGCAAAGGCGCTGAAGTCGTGGTTGGAAATGTAGCGCAGTAGCCACTTCACCACGATCAGCGCAACAATGAACGAGACCACAAACCCGACCGCGATGAATTCCATGCCGTCGGATGTGAGCGTGCCGCGGTTTTTGTAGAGATCGTAGAGCGTCGCGCCGAACATGGTCGGGATCGCGAGCAGAAAAGAGAACTCAGCTGCCGCCGGACGTTTCACGCCGACCAACAGCGCCCCCATGATGGTCGCCGCCGAGCGCGAGACGCCGGGGATCATGGCAATGCACTGAAAAAAACCAACCGCCAGCGCCCGGCCGACGGACAGATCTTCGACTGAACCAATGTCGCGCGCCTGCTTGATCCGTTCGATCACGAGAATGGCGATACCGCCGACGATAAGCGCGATGGCGACTACCCAGGGGGAGAAAAGCACGCTTTTAATGAAGTCGTGCGCCAGCACGCCAATCACCGCCGCGGGCAGGAATGCCACGGCTACATTCACCGCCAGACGTTGTTCAGGACCGCGGCGGAACAAGCCCATGGCTGTATTCCATAACTTCACGCGGTAGACCCACACCACGGACAAGATCGCGCCGAGCTGGATAATGATTTCGAAGGTGTTGCCCGCCGGGCCTTCAAAACCTAAAAGGTCTTCGAAAAGGATGAGATGACCGGTCGAGGAAATCGGCAGGAACTCGGTGACACCTTCGACGATCCCGAGGAGCACCGCCATCAGCAACGTATAAAGATCCATCACTCACCAAAATCAGTGGGCGCCAAAACCAGGAACGCCACAACCACGCCCGTGCTTGGTTGTTCCTCAAGGCGGTGAAAATGGCAAGGGACAAGCCGCACCGAACGCGGCGCGGCTTGTCCCTCGTGACAGCAATATGACTTTTAGATGGGCTTGTTTTACTTCTTAGCGGTCGGAGCCGGCTTTTTGGTGGCTGCAGCTTCCAACGCCGTCTGCAATTCAGTCGTCTTGGTGGTGCATTCCGCCAAAGCCGTCTGAGCTGCCTTAGTTTCGGCGGTGTATTCCCCCGAACGTTTTCTGAAGAGAGCCAAGTCTGATTCGGATTTGGCGAGTTGCAGTCTCAGGTTTTCAGCAGAGGATCTTTCCGAAAATGCATAAACACCGGCGGCGATAGCAATAAGAATCGCGATGGCGACAAAACGGGCCATGGTTGAGTGCTCCTATGTGACGAGGCCTCCCTTTAGCGTCTTCCCACCCTGTCGGCCTCCGCAACAAGGTTAGGCAACCGCACCTGTTCACAACGGACCATAACTATCTGAACATGCTGTCAGACGAATTATTCGTTGGTGCTCGCACATATGATAACAGGTAATATACCGGGGGTTGCCACAAAAAAGTGCGGTCACCGCATTGTTATCGCGGGCGACGATGGCCGGAATTGAAGGTTTTGGACGGTCGGACCAGAAGAAACCCCTCCAACGCCGGCCGGGCCAAAGGCCCTCGTTCAGCTTCGTAACCGGCTTCGTAAAACGGCAAACGTTGTCTGCCTGTTTCCCCTCCGGCGACCCGGCCGGCGTTTTGCTCTTTAGGCTTTCAAGCGTGGCTTCGGCGGTATCGGCGCGGGTTTTAAGGCCCTCTGCTTCAGCCTTACATGTCTGAGCGGCAGCCGAGCTCTGCGTCACGGCTTTCTCAGTTGTGATCAGACTGCTTTTGACGACATCGCGTTCCTGCTGAAGTGTAACGACTTGACGTTCGGCCGCCGCGAGGCGGCTATGCGTGATAAAGCCGTAGACACCAGCGGCCGCGGCGATGAAAAACATCACCACAGCGACGCGCGATACAACGCTAACCGAATCGGACATGTGAAATCCTCCTCTATGAGTTTAGGTCCGCTCACTCGCGGCAAAGCGAACCATGACATTTGGTATAAGGATGAAAACCGGCGGAATTGTCCCGGAAGCGGGGCCAAACTGTGGCAGCGGCAAATAAATTTGCAGATATAATCAGCGACGCGCGACCTCACGCGCTGCGGTACACGCAAAAGTTATCCCCACTGCTTTCGGTTATCCACAGCTCACTCAATTCCATTATGCTGAGGCTCCTACTAAGGTCCGCCCATGCCTACACCGTTGCGCACAAGCGATCCGGCCGAGAATGCCGGGGATGTCCTACGCACTCCGCCTCATAACTATGAAGCGGAGCGGGCGCTTTTGGGCGCGATTCTGATGAACAACCGCGCCTTCGAGCGCGTCAGCGAATTTCTGGGGCCGGAGCATTTCGCCGATCCGGTCAACGGGCGCGTTTACCTCGCCTGCTCCAAGCTGATCGAGCAAGGTCATCAGGCCAATCCCGTAACACTCAAAACCTATCTCGAGCGCGACGATCTGATCGTCGCCGCCGGAGGCATCAAATATCTGGCAAATCTCGCCGGCAGTGCAGTCACGGTCATTAACGCCGGCGACTACGGCAAGCTGGTCTACGATCTGTTTCTGCGCCGCGAGTTGATCGCGCTGGGCGAGGACATGGTCAACGATGCGTTCGAATCCAGCGCCGACGAGTCCGCCATGGACCAGATCGAAGGCTCGGAACAAAAGCTGTTTAATCTGGCGAGCTCCAATGCCTCCGAAGGCGGCTTCCAATCCTTCGAGCAAGCCTTGGGGACCGCGATCAGCTTGGCCGAAGCCGCCCACCGCCGCGAAGGCGCGCTGGCCGGCGTCACCACCGGGCTGATCGATCTGGATAAAAAGCTCGGCGGTTTGCACGCCTCGGACCTTCTGATCCTCGCCGGACGCCCCAGCATGGGCAAAACCGCGCTGGCCACGACCATGGCCTTCAACGCCGCGCGGTATTACCGCACGACTGAGAACGTCGAAGACAAAGGCAAGATGGTCGCGTTCTTCTCGCTCGAAATGTCGGCCGAGCAGCTGGCGACGCGTATTCTTGCCGAGCGTTCTAAAATCAACAGCCATGCGATCAGAACCGGCGGCCTGTCCAACGACGACTTCACGCGCCTGGTGGTGGCCAGTCAGGAACTCGGCGATCTGCCGCTCTATATCGACGACACGCCGGCGGTAACCGTCTCGGCTATTCGCACACGCTGCCGCCGCCTCGCGCGCCAGAACAAAACCGCAGGGCATCATGGCCTGGGGCTGATCGTCATCGATTACCTGCAATTGATCGCGCCCGCGCGCGGCGAGCGCAGCGAAAACCGCGTGCAGGAAATCTCGGCCATTACGCGCGGCCTTAAGGCGCTGGCGAAAGATCTCGGCGTGCCAGTGATGGCGCTGTCGCAGCTGTCGCGCGCCGTCGAACAGCGCGAAGACAAACGCCCGCAGTTGTCCGACTTGCGTGAATCAGGCACCATCGAACAGGACTCGGACGTGGTCATGTTCGTGTTCCGCGAGCAGTACTATCTCGAACGCGGCGAGCCGTCGCAGAAGGCCGAGGAAAGCAGCGAGCATTTCCACGAGCGCTATACCAAGTGGCAAGAGCGCTGCAATCTGGCCCACAACATCGCCGAAGTCCTGGTCGCCAAGCAGCGCCACGGCCCCATCGGCACCGTGAAGCTGCACTTCGAAGCCGACTTCACCCACTTCAGCGACCACATCGACGATTCCAATCTGCCCGAGCAGATGGAGTAAGCGTCATTTTGCTGATGGCGACTCTTGCCCTGACGCCGGTTTTCTGGTGATTAAGCCGCCATGGCCGCTTCCGTTTTATCCAGTCCCGCAGACCGCGCAGGTGCCGTTTTAACGGTCGATCTGGCGGCGCTGGCCGAGAACTGGCGGCTTTTGAAGCGCCGCGCAGGTGCCGCCTGCGACGTCGGCGCGGTGGTCAAGGCCGACGCCTACGGGCTTGGTTTGGAGCCGGTGGCGCGCACGCTGAAAGCCGCGGGCTGCGCGACGTTCTATGTCGCCCATCTGGATGAAGGCTTGGCCCTGCGCCCGATTTTGGGAGCCGGCCCGCGCATTGTGGTGATGCACGGCCCCAACCCCGGCACGGAACGCGACTTCGCCGCCCATGGGCTGATTCCGGTTTTGAGCACGGTGGGGCAAGTTCGATCATGGCGGAGCTTCGCCATGGCCAATGACGTGCTGATGGACTCCCTGGTGCAAATCGACACCGGCATGAACCGCCTGGGTTTGACGCCTGCGGAATTCACTGCCCTGATGAACGACCCTGATGGGTTTGTGGGCCTGACGCCGCTGGCGCTTATGAGCCATCTGGCGTGTGCCGAAATACCGGCCCATCCCCTTAATAAGCAGCAATATGAGCGTTTCACCTCGGCTTTATCGGCTTTTAGGCTGAAATTTGCCGATGTGAAGGGCTCATTGGCCAATTCTTCGGGGCTTTTCCTCGACAAAGCCCTGCATTACGACCTCGCACGGCCCGGCGCGGCCCTTTATGGGGTCAATCCGACGCCAAGCAGCCCAAATCCCATGATTCCGGTGGTGCGTCTCAGCGCTAAAATCCTGCAGGTGCGGCGCGTTGACGCTGCATCCCCGGTTGGTTATGGTGCCACCTTCCAAGCCCTGGACGGGGCGAAACTGGCAACGGTTTCAATGGGTTATGCCGACGGTTTGTTGCGGTCCTGGGGCGTCTCCGGACACGCTTATATCGACGACTTGCGCGTGCGTGTTGCGGGGCGCGTTTCCATGGATTTGACGACCTTCGATGTCTCCGATGCGCCTGACTCGGCCTTGGGGCCGAGCGCGATGGTCGACATCTTGGGAACCCGCCAGACCGTCGACGATCTCGCCAAAGCGTCCGGGACGATCGGCTATGAGATCCTTACCGCTTTAGGCAGGCGTTATCACCGCCGGTACCTGCCCGCCCCCGGCAGCAGCGCGGCACAGAAATAGATCCAGAATGAATTTCCTCGCCCTCATCGGCCGCGTGGTCCTCGCCTTCCTCGGCCACATCGGGCGGCTGACACTGTTTACCGGCACGGCGCTTTCGCATTGTGTGCGCCCGCCGATCTATCCGCGCCTGATCGGCCGGCAGATGATCGACATCGGCTACTACTCGCTGCCGGTCGTGGGTTTGACGGCGATCTTCTCGGGCATGGTCCTGGCGCTGCAAAGCTATACCGGCTTCGCGCGCTTTGCGGCCGGCAGCGAGAATGCGGTGGCGAACGTTGTCGTCGTCTCGCTGACACGCGAACTGGGGCCGGTGCTGGCGGGGTTGATGGTGGCGGGGCGCATCGGCGCAAGCATGGCCGCCGAGATCGGCACGATGCGCGTTACAGAGCAGCTCGACGCGCTGACCACGCTCTCGACCAATCCTTATAAGTACCTCGTAGTGCCGCGTCTGATCGCGGGGACGCTGATGCTGCCGCTGTTGGTATTCATCGCCGACATCATCGGTATCTTCGGCGGTTTCGTCGTCAGTGTTTACAAGTTGGGCTTCAATCCCGCTGCCTATATTTCCAACACCTACGACTTCATGCAGCCGCTGGACGTAATTTCAGGATTGGTGAAAGCGGGCGTGTTTGGATTCATCATCGCGCTCATGGGCTGCTATTCGGGTTATCACTCGAAGGGCGGCGCGCAAGGCGTGGGGGCTGCTACCACCAACGCCGTAGTGTCGTCGTCGATCCTGATCCTGACGTTTAACTACATCATCACCGAACTGTTTTTCGGAACATGAACAGCACAGAAAATACAGTGCCAAAAATCAGCCTGAAGGATGTGAAGAAGTCCTTCGGTGCGAAGCGTGTGCTGGACGGTGTGACGCTGGATATCGCCAAGGGCGAGTCCGTTGTCGTGATCGGCGGATCGGGCACAGGTAAGTCGGTGCTGATCAAATCCATCATCGGCATTTTGCTGGCGGATTCCGGCATCATCAAAGTTGACGGCGAAGATGTGACGCAAGTTCAAGCCAGTGCGCGCGAATCCGTGAACCGTAAATTCGGCATGCTGTTTCAAGGCGCGGCGCTGTTCGACAGCCTTCCAGTTTGGGAAAACGTCGCCTTCGGCCTGATGCAGCGTGAACGCATGAGCCGCAAGCACGCAAAAGAGCGCGCTATCGAAACGCTGGCCAAGGTTGGTTTGTCGGCTGAGGTCGGCGAGCTGGCGCCGTCTGAATTGTCGGGCGGGATGCAAAAGCGTGTCGGTCTTGCACGCGCTATTGCCGGCGAGCCCGAGATCATCTTCTTCGACGAACCCACCACCGGCCTCGATCCGATCATGGCCGATGTGATCAATGACCTGATCATATCGTGCGTAAAGCAGCAGGGCATCACCGCGCTTTCCATCACCCACGACATGCACTCGGCGCGTAAGATCGCCGACCGCGTCACGATGCTGTACGAGGGCAAACTGATTTGGGACGGCGCGGCGGCCGATGTCGACCGCAGCGGCAATCCTTACGTCGAGCAATTTGTCCACGGCAGCGCCGAAGGACCAATCAAGATGCAGGTAAGACGGTAGAGCTTGGCGAAGAACACCAAAACCTTCGTCTGTCAAAACTGCGGCAACGCCACCAGCAAATGGTCGGGCCGCTGCGATGCCTGCGGCGAGTGGAATACCATCGCCGAAGAAGCGCCGCGCGAAAATTTGCCCAAGGGCGTCAGCGGCGGCAAAGGCGGCCGTAAGATCGAGTTCGTCGCACTCAAGGGACAAATGGCGCCGCCGCCGCGCCGTAAAACCGGCATCGGCGAATTGGATCGCGTCTGCGGCGGTGGACTTGTTGCGGGCTCTGCCATTCTTGTCGGTGGCGATCCGGGCATCGGCAAATCGACGCTGATGCTGCAGGTGACCGCTAAGCTCGCCGAAAATGCGGTCTGCGTTTACATCACCGGTGAAGAGGCGGTCGATCAGGTGCGCTTACGCGCGCTGCGTCTCGGCATGCAACAAGCCCCCGTGCAGTTGGCGGCGGCGACCAACGTGCGCGACATCGTCGCCAGTATGGAGACCGGCACACCGCCCGACGTGGTGGTGATCGATTCCATCCAGACAATGTTTTCGGACGCGGTGGACTCGGCACCCGGCACCGTCACCCAGGTGCGCACTTGCGCCCACGAGTTGATCCGCGTCGCCAAGAAACGCGGCTTCACGCTTTTCCTGGTCGGGCACGTGACCAAAGAAGGCACGCTGGCCGGCCCGCGCGTGCTCGAGCACATGGTGGATACGGTGCTCTATTTCGAAGGCGACCGCGGCCACCAGTTCCGAATCCTGCGCGCCGTGAAGAACAGATTCGGGCCCACGGACGAAATCGGCGTGTTTGAAATGACCGATATGGGCCTCAATGAGGTCCTCAATCCGTCGGCCCTGTTCCTGGCCGAGCGCCGGGGTAACGTCAGCGGCAGCTGCGTGTTTGCCGGAATCGAAGGTACCCGACCAGTTCTTGTGGAAATTCAAGCCCTTGTGGCCGCTTCCGGGCTCGGTACGCCGCGCCGGGCTGTGGTCGGGTGGGATACCGCCCGCCTTAATATGGTGCTGGCGGTTTTAGAGGCCCGTGGGGGCCTTGCCTTCGGGGGATACGACATATATCTCAACGTCGCCGGCGGACTTCGAATACAGGAACCGGCAGCGGATTTGGCGGTAGCGGCGGCCCTGGTATCGGCCTTCACGGGCGATCCGGTCCCCGCCGACGCGGTGGTCTTCGGCGAAATCGGCTTGTCCGGCGAAGTGCGCGCAGTGGCGCAGCGGGACTTACGGCTGAAGGAAGCGGCCAAGCTGGGTTTCAACCAGGCTTGGGTGCCGCGCCCGGCCCGAAAGAGCGGCGCTAAGGCAGGTGGCGCTCAAGCGGGCGACGCAAAGACGGATGAAGCCAAAAGCGGCCTTAGCCTCAAAGATATGGGACATGTGCAGGACGTGGTCAGTCAGTTCTCAGCCGCAGACGCCCCGCAGAGCAAAAACGGCGGGACGCGTTGATGGGTAGCCTGCCGATCAATGGTCTCGATCTCGCGGTCGGCATCGTACTGCTAATTTCTGCCCTGGTCGCTTTTATGCGCGGCTTTGTCCATGAAGTGCTGTCGATTGTCGCCTGGGTGGGCGCGGTGATGGCGGCGATTTATGGTTTGGTTTTTGTGCGGCCCGTGGCGCACGGCATCATTCCGATCGATTGGGCGGCCGATACCGCGGCTGCGGTGGTGATTTTCCTCGCGGTGCTGCTGGCGCTGTCGATCCTGACCAACGCCGTGGCCCGCAGCATTCAAAAAAGCGCGCTCAATAATCTTGATCGCTCTTTGGGGTTTGTTTTCGGTCTGGCGCGCGCGCTGGTTATTTTGGGTACAGGCCTGATCATTACCGACTGGCTGACCAATTACGATCGCCCGCGCTGGATGGTTCAGGCCAAGACTTTGCCGGTGATAGAACTGACTGCAGATGGGTTGAAAACCATCCTGCCGCAGACCTTTATGGCGGCGGGAGATGCTGCTAAGGATGGCGCCGCGAAAATAAATAAAGTCATCGACGCCAAAGAAACGCTCGACCGTCTGACCCGCCCATCACCGCAAGGCGCTGCCGATAAGGAAGGCGCCAAGCCCGAAGGCGGTTACGACGACAAAGAACGCAAAACCCTAGACTCCCTGATCGACAGCACCTCTGAAGGCAAGGCCAAATGAATGCTCCGTTGGCGCTGACCACAAGCCCGTTTGACCCGGATGGCGATCATCTGAAGGAAGAGTGCGGCGTCTTCGGCATAATCGGCGACATCGATGCCGCTGCGCACACCGCGCTCGGCCTTCACGCCTTGCAGCACCGCGGCCAGGAAGCCGCCGGTATCGTTTCCTTTGATGGCCGCCAATTCAACAGCCATCGCGGCATGGGACATGTGTCGGAAAATTTTACCGACGAAGATGTCATGAGCCGTTTGACCGGTGACATGGCCGTTGGCCACACGCGCTATGCCACAACCGGCGCTACGATCCTGCGCAACGTGCAGCCGTTGTTCGCCGAGTTCGACTTCGGCGGATTTGCCATCGCCCACAACGGCAACCTGACCAACGCGCTGACCTTGCGCAAAGAACTGCAAAAACGCGGCTGCCTGTTTCAAAGCACGTCCGATACCGAGGTGATGACGCACCTGATCGCCATCAGCGAGGAAAACACATTTGAGGAACGGCTTGTGGCGGCCTTGCGCCAGATTGAAGGCGCTTATTCCTTTGTCTGTCTGACCGATGCCGTATTGGTCGGCGCGCGCGATCCCTTAGGCGTCCGCCCGCTGGTGCTGGGCAAGCTCGATAAAGCCTACATTCTGGCCTCGGAAACATGTGCGCTGGATATCATCGGCGCGGAGTTCGTGCGCGACATTGAGCCCGGCGAAGTCGTCATCATCAATCACAGCGAAGTCCGCAGCCTGAAACCTTTCCCGAAGCAGCATCCGCGCTTTTGCATCTTCGAGCATATTTACTTCGCCCGCCCCGACAGCATCGCCGAGGGCCACAGTGTCTACGAAGTACGCAAGCAGATCGGCGCGCAGCTAGCCAAAGAAAGCCCGGTGGAATGCGATGTGGTTGTGCCGGTGCCGGACTCAGGCGTGCCTGCAGCCTTGGGTTTTGCGGCTGCCGCGCGCGTGCCGTTTGAATACGGCATCATCCGCAATCACTATGTCGGACGCACCTTCATTCAGCCGACAGATAAAACGCGCCAGGTCGGCGTGAAGCGCAAGCACAACCCGAACAAGGAAGTGCTGGCGGGAAAACGCGTCGTGCTGGTGGACGATTCCATTGTACGCGGTACGACATCGATCAAGATCGTGGAAATGGTGCGCCAGGCGGGCGCGACCGAAGTGCACTTGCGCATTTCCTCGCCGCCGACCGCGCACCCGTGTTTCTTCGGCATCGACACGCCCGACTACGACAAGCTACTTGCCGCGCAACACGACCTGGCCAGCATGGCTAAGCTTCTGGGTGTGGACAGCCTCGCGTTCATTTCCATCGACGGCCTCTATAAAGCCGTCGGCCAAGCCAAACGCAACACCGACCATCCGCAATATTGCGACGCCTGCTTTACCGGCGACTATCCGCTACCGCTGACCGACAAAAATGCCGGCGGCCAGCCGAAGCAGCTGTCGTTGCTTAGCGAAGAGCGTCAGTAGTCCATGGCGCAAGAGCCCGCTCAACGTCTTGCCGGACGTATTGCGCTGGTGACCGGCGCGTCGCGTGGGATCGGCCGCGCGGTCGCGCTGCGGTACGCATTAGAAGGCGCGCATGTGATTGCTTTCGCGCGCACCACGGGCGGTCTCGCGGAACTGGACGACGACATCCGCAAAGCCACCGGCAAATCTGCGACCTTGATCGCCGAAAGCCTGACGGACTTCGCCAAGATCGATCAAGTCGGCCAAGCCTTGCATGACCGTTACGGCAAACTCGATATTCTGGTTGGTGCCGCCGCGAGCCTGGGGCAGCTTTCGCCCATGGCGCACTACAAACCGAAGATGTGGCACGATGTGTTCGATCTCAACGTGCACGCCAACTGGCGGCTGATCTATTCGCTCGATGCATTATTGCGGAAGTCAGATGCCGGCCGGGCGCTGTTCGTGACCTCCAGCGTTGCGCGCAAAGCCCTGATGTATTGGGGCCCTTACGCCGCTTCCAAAGCCGCGCTGGAGCAGATGGTCAAAGCCTATGCCGCCGAGGTCGCCCACACCAACGTGCGCGCCAATATCGTTGATCCGGGCGGCGTACGGACCAAAATGCGCGCTCAAGCCATTCCCGGCGAAGACCCCATGACGCTGCCGACGCCTGAAGAAATCACCGATGTTTTTGTCGAACTGGCCGAAGCCGCGTGCCAGAAAAACGGCGAAATTCTTCGCGCACAGTAGGTTAAGCCCGCGTCTTATCGGCGCAAGCCCCTACACCGGCGGGGTTACAAAAGCGAAAACCCTGCCCACGCCCCGGCAATCTTGGCGGAATTCCGCCGTTAGCTTTGGGGTACCCATATTACAACACTGTCAGAGCATCTTGAACCGGCGGTAAACTACGCCAAAATCGTGCGGCGACCGGCGAGCGGTTGTGACGCGCGCCATCACCGACACTTAACACATATCTACAAGAAAGGGTTTTGATAATCATGACCAAACGCTCCTCCCGCTTTCTGCCGGCCATCGCCGCTGTCGCGGCTTTGGGGTTGGCCGCACCCTTTGTCTCCTCCGCCTTTAAAACCGACACCGCGCCCGTCGCGTTGAAGCAAGCTGAGACGCAGTCGCCTTTCGGCATCGGCTCGGCCGAAGCCGCCGTCCCCTTGCGTGACGGCATTCCGACGCTGGCGCCGCTGATCGAGAAAGTAACGCCCGCCGTGGTGAACATCGCGGTCAAAGGTAAAACCGAAAAGGTCGACGACGAGGAAAATCCACTACTCCAAGATCCCGACTTGCGCCGCTTCTTCCAGCAGCCAGGCAATCCTTTAGGTCGTCCGCAGCCGCCGAGACAACGCATGTCCGCCGGATCGGGTGTCATCGTCGACGCCAAGAAGGGCTATGTGCTGACCAATCACCACGTCATCGATAACGCCGCCGAGATCGTCGTGACGCTGAAAGACAAACGCGAAGTCGTCGCCAAGCTGCTCGGCAGCGACGACGGCACCGACATTGCCTTGCTGCAGATCCCTGCCGACAACCTGACCGATCTGCCGATCGGCGACTCTTCTGATATGCGCGTCGGCGACTACGTCGTCGCGGTCGGCAACCCCTTCGGCCTGAGCCAGACCGTCACCTCGGGCATTGTTTCAGCCGTGGGACGTTCGGGTTTGAACATCGAAGGCTATGAGGACTTCATCCAAACCGATGCCTCGATCAACCCCGGCAACTCGGGCGGCGCGTTGATCAACCTTAAGGGTGAGTTGATCGGCATCAACACCGCCATCATCGGACCGTCCGGCGGCAACGTCGGTATCGGTTTCGCCGTGCCCACGTCGATGGCTAAGTCGGTGATGGCGCAGCTGGTGGCGAGCGGCAGCGTCAGCCGCGGCCGCATCGGTGTCGGCATCCAGAACATGTCGCCGGAGTTGGCCAAGAACCTTGGTATCGAACAGACGCGCGGCGCCCTTGTCGGTTCGGTCGAGAAAGGCACGCCTGCTGATCTCGCCGGTATCAAAGCCGGCGACGTGATTGTCGCCATCGACGGCAATGCGTTGAACAGTGCTTCGGACTTACGTGTGCGTGTCGGCCTCACGCCCGTCGGCACGAACTTAGAACTGACCGTGCTGCGCGGACGCGAAACCAAGATAGTGAAGCTGCAGATCGGCAAAGCCGCCGAAGCGCAGAAGGTCGCGTTGGAAACAGCCAAGCCCGCCGTAAAGGGCGCGACGTTCTCTGAAGGCAGCGGCGGCGTCGTCGTCACCGACGTGCAGCAGAACAGCCCGGCGTGGAATGCGGGTCTTCGCCCCAAGGACGTCGTGGTCGCGGTCAACCGTAAGTCGGTGACCTCGGTGGAAGAACTGAGCGAACAGCTCAAAAACTCCAACCGTCAGACCGCCTTGTTCCTGAAGCGCGACGGCCAGGACATGCTGATCGTGATGCAGTAAGCGACTTTATGACATAACCCGCTGAACACGGGATTTCGACCCGGCGCCGCTCCAGAGATGGACGGCGCCGGTTTTTTACTTCTCATCCTCATACGGATTCTTCGGCTTGCGCAGATGAATCCGGATCGGCACGCCGTCTAAGCCAAAGGTGTCGCGGATGCCGTTGGCGAGATAGCGCATGTAGGGGTCGGGCAGATCGCCCGCGCGCGTCGAGAAAATCACGAAGGTCGGCGGGCGGCTCTTGGCTTGAGTCATGTAGCGCAGCTTGATGCGCTGTTTGTGGGCCGAGAGCGGCGGCGGGTGCGCGGCGACGGCGGAGGCGAGCCAGCGGTTGAGCGGCGCGGTCGGCAAGTGCGTGTTCCAGGTTTCGTAGATCTTAAACACGTTCTGCATCAGCGCATCGACGCGCAAGCCCGTGAGGCCGGAGATAGTGATCGTGGGAATGTTTTTTACCTGCGACATAGAATCGCGCAGGCGTTCGTCCAGGGTTTCGAGAGATTTTTTCTTTTCCGTGGCCGCATCCCATTTGTTGATGGCAATCACCAGGCCGCGGCCTTCGTCGATGACGTGGCGAATGAGGGTGAGTTCCTGATTGTCGAGCACAGATTCCGCATCGACCACCAGCACCACCACTTCGGCCATCTTGATGGTCTCGAAGGTTTCACCCACCGAAAGGATTTCGACCGCATCGGTGACCTTGGCGCGCTTGCGCACGCCGGCCGTATCGATGATGCGGATCTGGCGCATTTTCCCTTTGTCTTTGTATTCCCAATCCACCGGAATGGAATCGCGCGTCACGCCGGGTTCGGGGCCGGTGAGCATGCGGTCTTCGCCGATGAGCCGGTTGATCAGCGTCGACTTGCCGGTATTGGGGCGACCGATGATCGCCAACTGCAGCGGACGATCGGGAACGACGACGCCTTCTTCAGCGACGGGCGGCGGTGTGTCGTCGTCATTCTCCGCCATACGCTCGGGCGGCGCGAAGCCGACCAGCGCGTGATAAATCAAGTTGAGACCTTGGCCGTGTTCGGCAGAGATTGGCACCGGCTCACCGAGGCCTAAACGGAAAGCGTCGTAGAGCGCGCTGTCCTGCCCCTTGCCTTCGCACTTGTTGGCGACCAGCACGACCGGCGTATTGGAGCGGCGCAGGAGCGACGCGAAATGCGCATCGAGCGGCGTGATCCCGGCGCGGGCGTCGACCAGCATCAAGGCGACATCGGCATCGGCGACCGCACGCTCGGTCTGCTTGCGCATGCGGCCTTCCATGGTGTCGATATGCGCGTCTTCGTAGCCGGCGGTGTCGATGACGGTGAAATGCAGGCCGATCAGTTCGGCCTGGCTGACACGACGGTCGCGGGTGACGCCCGGACGATCGTGCACGATGGCCTCGCGGCGGCCGACGAGACGGTTGAACAGCGTCGACTTGCCGACGTTGGGGCGGCCAACGATGGCGACCGTGAACATCGGCTTAGGCAGTTCCTTGCGCAGCTCGCGCCCACCGCCGTAATCGAAGAAGCCTTCGTCCTCGGGCTTGCGCGCTTTCTTTTTGGCTTGCGATACTTTCGTGCCCTGCGGCGGCTTCTTCACGGGCACGGCTTTTTTCGCTGCCGATTTCAGCTTGCCGAATTTAGGCGACTTATGCCCCCCAGCGCGGCGCGCGCCGGTCTTGGGCAGCTTTTTCTTGGAACGGGCTTTCATCGGTCAACCTATGATTTGCGGCCATACGCCGCGGGCCAACACGCATGAAGAGCTTTAAGGGTCGCCGTCAGTGTTAACGATAGGCAGACAACTGGCCGTCGTCGCCCAGAAGGAACATGGTGCCTTCGGCAAAGACCGGCGACAACGACGACGAAGCACGCAGTTCGATCCGGCCGGTGACGGTGCCGGTATAGGGCGAAATCGAAAGCGCTTCTTCGTTCGAGCCGACCACGATCAGACGGTCGCTGGCAAGGGCCGGACCAGCCCATACGAGGCGACCGCTTTTTCTGTCTTCGTCGTCCTTGAAGCGCTGGAGCTGCGTCACCCATTGAATGCGGCCCGAGCGCGCGTCGATGCAGACGATTTCGCTATCAAGGGTAATGGCGAACAGGAAGTCGCCGGCAATCCACGGCTCGTAAATACCGGCGACGGGCACGTCCCACAGACGGCGGCCGGTACGCAAGTCGATCGCCACAAGCACGCCGGACTGACCGACGGCATATACACGTCCCTTATCGATGACAGCGCGCGCGGCCAAATCAGGCAAGCTGGCGGCAGCTTCAGTACGGCGCACGGCGACGACGCTGTCGTTCCACAGAACGACGCCGTTATCGGTACGAAGGGCGACGAGTTCGCCGCTGGAAAGCGTTGCAACGACCACGCCGCCGTCGACGGCGGGGGCGGAGCCGCCCAGAAGGATGGTGGGCGTCGTCGAGCCGGCATAGGTCCAGAGCTTGCGTCCGGTATCGGCGGCCAGCGCGATAACTTCGTTTTCAACGGTGACGACGAAAATACGACCGGCATTGATCGTGGGCGCGGAACGCACAGGTACACCGACCGAGACGCGCCACAGCACTTTGCCGCTTGCGGCATCGAGCGCGAGCACTTCCGCAGCGCCGGTAGTCGCGAACAGACGGTCGCCTTCGATGCAAATCGCGCCGCCCAGGAACGCGTTGTCCTCGTCAATCTTCGAAGCGGTCTTCGCGCGCCAGATGCGCTTGCCGTTCTTCGTGTCGAAGGACTGCACGATGCCTTCGGCGTCCATCGTGAAGACGTGGCCCGCACTGACAATAGGCTCGGCAAACGCGCGATTGCGCAGACCCGATCCTTCGCCCGCAGCAGACGTCCAGGCGCGCTTAGGTGCATCGCTGATGACTAAGTGATGCATGGCATGATGCGAATAGCCGCCGGCCCCGGGCCAACTATCGGTGTCCTCGGGGCGCGGCAGAGCAATGCGCGCTCCGCTGGCGTCGAGGCTGGGGCGCAGCTCGCGTTCCAACGCCAGCACCGAGATGCGCGTGCCGGGTAGTTTTTCCTTGTTCGAGTCACCACCGAACAAATCCATGATGGATTCACAACCCGATAGGCCCGCAACGACAGCGAGCACGAGTGGAAGATAAGCGAGGCGCCGAAGATGATTCATGAAACGTTGAGACCTTTGGAGAATCAGGGCGTGACTTTAGACGGCGGCGTTGCCGACGCAGCCGGCGGCGCAGATGGAGCAGGTGCAGGTATTGCTGGCGCCGCGGGCGGCGGCGGCGTCACACCGGATTCATAGAGTTTGGTGAGATCGCTGGCGCGCTGCTTCATGGACGGCGGTGCGGTGTTGTCTTCGACGATCATCGCCAGCGCTTTTGCCGCGCGCGCGGTGTCGCCTTGTTTCGCAGCCAGCAGCGCCTGAAGCTCAAGCGCCGAGAGGTTGAAGGCTTTACCGTGTCCGACAAGTGTCACAACCGAAGCTTCAAGCTTCTTGGCATCTTCGCGATCAAGGCTGTGCAGAACGCGCAGCAAGGTGGCGAGATCGCGGAACACCGGATCGACCGTGCCGTCGGCGGCGATCGCGGTGTAGGTCGCAACCGCGCCGTCGAAATCTTTTTTCTGAATCTGCAGCGAGGCCTGGTTCAAACGCGCAAGCGCGCCATAGCCTTTGCCGCCGTTCTGTCCGAGCAATGTGAATTGGGCGAGAGCTTCGTCGGTCTTGCCGTCTTGCTGGGCTGTCATGGCGGCATTGTAGCGGCGCGCAGCATCGGCGCGCTGTTGCTCGGCGCTGTATTTATAAAACTGGAAGCCCGCAACAGCGACGACCATCAAAACCACAAAGGTGATGATGATGCTGCCGTAGTTATTCCAGATCTTCTTAAGCTCTTCTTCGCGCAGATCGGTTTCGATCTCCGACATCAAGCCTTCAAGCTCGACATCGGTATCGGACTTTGCCGCCTTTTTAGCTTTGGGATCGACCGGCGCCGGGAGGGCGTCTTTTGCGGTATTCAACGGGGAATTTCCTCTTACTCTCGGGCGCGAACACCCGGGGCTTTTGGGCACCGAGCGCACCATCCCTCCGGTCCTTATGGGGCCAGCGGGTCGGACCCCTCGGGGGGCGGGCTAAAAACGTGCCCGAACATAATGACTTGAAGCCGCTAAGGCAATTCAAAGGGGTAAGCTTGCGAGGTGCCCGGCATAGATGGTGCGCGGTCCGTATTTTAGGGAATATTAACCATCCCCGGGGAGACTGGATGATGGGCCGATTTCTGTCATGTCAGGCTGCGGCCCGGTACCAAACGAGGTCTAGAATGTCCCGCTTTTTTTGGCTTTCCGCTGCTGTTTGCGCCGTTGGAATGGTGATGATTGGCCTGTCTGGCTGCGCCGGGGACCCCGACGTGATTTACCAGCAGGCCTTTGGCTTTCAGTGCACCAACCACGACGGCCGTGTCTCCGACGTGGCGTGCAATACCCGTCCGGCGAACGAGAATACAGAGCGGGTGAGCCGTTACTGCTATGCCACGATTGGCGTCGCCAACTGCTTCGACCGCCAGGATCAAGACCGCAAAAATCAGGAATTGGGCTCCTCGGGCTACTGATTCCGCCGGATCACCTCTTGATCCGCCCTAAACAGTCTGAAAAGATGACGTTATGCGCCTTAGAGGTCTGATTTGACGTCGGAAAGGCCCCCAACAGGGCCGATGCCTGGAGTGGTTCGTCTTTCGGACCACCGCCGCCGAGCGCCGTACCTTCATTTTACCCGCCCCGAACTAAACCGCCTCCTGGGCCTTTATGCGTCTCGCGTCAGCAAAGGCGAATGGCGCGACTATGCCATCGGTATGGGATCAGAAGCCGCGACTTTCGCGGTGTTTCGTCACAGCCAGGAGCAGCCGCTGTTCGTGATCTCCAAGCTGGCTCTGGGTAAAAAAGGCGGAAAATCGGCCAAACACGGTCAATATGTGGTGTCAAACCGGCAACATAAGCTGTGCCAAAGTCACACATTGGACGATGTTTTAGCGGTTTTCGACCGCCCCCTCCGGGTCGTCACAGGCTAAATCAACATATAAAAGCCGCCATTTTCGCACTGCACCCTTTTATATGCGTGCCGATAGAACCGGTATAAACCTTACGAATCAATGAACTAACTAGCCGTTAGTCATGCATGGAGCACAAGCCCGGCATGCGCCATTGTGCATTGCGGTATAAACCGATGCGCATATTATTGGTCTCCAGAAGGGCAACGCGTCTTTAGTTTGTTAGGAGATTCATTATGCAGACCCGGTTCGCTGAAGTGTTCGAGAACGGCATGGCCGCAACCGTATTCACCTCGTTCTACTCGGTATTCTAGCCGATACCGCCGGCCTTCCAGGCGCGCCTCACGGGCGCGATGTGGAGGCCGGCGCTCCGCCTCCCCGGCGGTACATTAGCGCTTCAGACTCTTTTCAAAGAGCGCGGGCTTAAAGCTCACCAATAACGCCCCAGCACCCTCTACGACCGGCCGTTTGATCATCGACGGCTGATCGACCATCAGTTTCAGCGCCTTGGCGAGGTCGAGTTTCGTTTTATCGGCATCGGGCAACTTGCGGAACGTCGTACCCGCGCGATTGAGCAGAACGTCCCAGCCGACTTCGTCGGCCCAGCGCTGCAGCCGCGCCTTGTCGACGCCGGCGGTTTTGTAGTCGTGAAATTCGTAAGCGATATTCTTTCCGTCGAGCCAAGCGCAGGCTTTTTTGACGGTGTCGCAATTCTTGATGCCGTAGAGTTTCAATGTCATCGCGGGGTTCAAATGCTGACGAGGGCGGCGGAATCGGCGAGTTTAGCCCGCTCTAAGTCGACACGTCACGCCGTCAGGAGGCCGCCGATCCGGCGTATGATCCCGCGAGGACGCGGTGAACCGTCGAAAGCACTTGTTCGCGCGATACCGGCTTTAGCAGCGCGGCGCACGCACCCATTTTGAGGGCCGTTGAAATCTCATCTTCTTCATCGGCGATGCTTGGACCGGACATCACCACGACCGGAATGTGGTATTCGTCATGCATGATCTGAAGCAGTTCTAAGCCTTTCATATCAGGCAGCTGCAGATCGGTAATGATGACGTCGGGCTTTTCGCTCAGCACCGCCATCACCGCCGCCGTACCCGTTTCCACCGCGCGCACGACATGCTGCGTCCCGCCAAAAAAGGCGCGGATAATGGTGAAAATTAACGGCTGATCTTCGACGAGTAGGACGTTTGCCACAGCAGCGCTCCTTGGCGTGTAACAAACGATGCCGCTGCACGCCGGCCCCCCTACCGGAGCAAGCCGCGCATTAAACGAAAGTCATGAATGGTTTTAGGGTGCTCCGACCGGCGGTAGAAAGTCGCTCCTCCGCGATCAATCCCGGTACTGAATTTTCACGCGCGCCGCGGCAGCACGCGCGGCGGCGCGGGCGTCGTCTGTATTCCCGTTCCGCGCCAGCGCCAGCGCAACCCCCATGCGCCGGTAGGCACGGGTGGTAGGCTTGCCGAAAATACGCACGTCGATATCGATGCCCTGTTGCTGTGGCAGCAGCGCTGTATCGAGCCCGGTGATGGCAAATTCCTCGGCGTCGCGGTCGGCAAGGATGACCGCCGAAGCGGCCGCGCCGTTTTGGGTGATGCTGGGAATCGGCAAACCGAGAATCGCACGTGCGTGCAAATCAAACTCGGTGAGGTTCTGGGAAATCAGCGTCACCATGCCGGTATCGTGCGGGCGCGGGCTAAGCTCGGAAAAAATCACGTCGTCGCCGACGACGAAGAATTCAACACCGAAAAGACCATAGCCGCCGAGGTTATCGACCACAGCTTTCGCCATATCCTGGGCAGCGCGCAGCGCTTTGGCCGACATGTCTGTCGGCTGCCAGCTTTCTTGATAGTCGCCGCGCTCCTGACGATGGCCGATAGGTTCACAGAAAATCACGCCATCGCGTGTGCGGATGGTGAGTAACGTAATTTCATAATCAAATGCGATGAAGGCCTCGACGATGACGCGCTGGCGGTCACCGCGCATGCCCGCGACTGCATAGTGCCAGGCTTTATCGATATCTTCGGCGGTCTTTACCGTGCTCTGGCCCTTGCCCGAAGACGACATCACCGGCTTCACGACACACGGCATACCCACCGTGATCACAGCGGCGCGCATTTCTTCGAGCGTTTCTGCGTAGAGATATTTCGAGGTCGGCACGCCCAGCTCGACCGCCGCGACTTCTCTGATGCGGTCGCGGTTCATGGTCATGAGCGCAGCGCGCGCGCTGGGCACAACTTTCTGACCGCGACCCTCGTATTCCTTCAGCGTTTCGGTGCGGATAGCTTCGATCTCGGGCACCACGAAGTCGGGCTTATGTTTGTCGATGGCGGCGCTGAGCGCCGCGCCGTCGAGCATGGAGAAAATCTCGTGCGCGTCGGCCAGCTGCATGGCGGGCGCACCGGCGTAACTGTCGCAGGCGATGACATACGCCCCGAGGCGCTTGGCGGAGATGACAAACTCGCGGCCAAGTTCGCCGGAGCCGAGGAGCAGAAGCTTGGCCGTCGGCGTCGCTGTCACGTCTCTATTCCTATTCGACAATACTCATGCGGGAATTGCGCAGCATTTAAAGTTGGCTCACCCGCCTTGTCAATTTCCGAAAGTGTACCGCAGGCCCACGTTTGCGACCCAGCCGCGCGACCCACCTACGTTGCCGAGTTCATGTTGCCATGCAAGATCGGTGTGGAGCGACAGGCGTGGCGTGACCGCACCCGTCATGCCCCCGCCAACTTGCAGGGCTCTGCCAAAACGGCCTGTGGTAAACGTAACCCCACTCAGCTGTATGTCGTTCCCGCCACCAATTTCCTGCAATAGATTAGCTTTTAAATACGGCGTGAAGACAGTGCCGCGGCCGTCCGCAACGAATTGGCGCGTGAGGCGCGCACCAGCAAGGAAAACCCCTTGATCAGGACTGGAGAGGTTCAAGTCGATGCCGTCGGCATCGCGCATACGCTTGAAATCCAGTCGCTGATATGTGACTTGAACTTGAGGCTCAATCGCAAGGCCATGCGAACCGATCGAAACCGGATAGCCCGCTTAAACCGACGCCGCGAGTGAAGCGCCCTTTATATCTGCCGGGGTTCGCGTAGCCGCGGCAACCTGCCCATTGAAGAATCCGGCCGCGATAATACCATCGAGATACCAGCCGGCATCGGATTGCCATGTAGCAATGCCGGAAACCGTTTTGGAGTGGAATTCACCGCTGCTTTCTCCATCGGCAGAATAAGGCGTGAATGTCAGCTTGGCCGCGGTACCTGCCCATCCCATTCGTAAAGTGCCGCCGCTCGATTCCACGACGGTACGGTTGATGCCGACTTGAACCGCTGAAAAATGTTGAGTTGAGGAAAATCCGTAGTCTTGAAAACTCTGACCCGACGTGTATGCAAGACGTCCACCGAACGTGCGCGCAAACACCTCGCCGCCGCGCGCTTCTTCAAGATGCCGAGAATCGCGAATCTCGCCCAAGCGGCGATGCAGGCTATCCAAGTCTTGAATCCCGAGATTGAACAGAACGGTTGGTGTAGTGACATACCCGGGCACCTGAGGCGCCACCTGTGGGCGCTCAACAACAGGGAGAATAGGCATATTCGGATCGGGCGGTATGACCGGAGGCTCGACCGGCCCCGTGGGACTCACGAATGCACTCTGCAGACGATAGTCCCAGTAGGGAGATGCACCGCTCAGAAGGCGTTGCGAAGCCGCGGCGGAACCGTTGACTGAACCCGGCCCATACGCGACGAGGCGATACTGAAATGGCGTGCCATTGTTGACGTACCCCCCGGAAAGCGTAAAGGCTGTTGCCGACGATGCTCCGGCAACCTGGATGAGCGAAATGCCATCGGATGCCGTCGGACGCCCCGTGCTTGTCAGCGCGCCCGACCCGCTTCCGGTAACGCGCACGGCCGTGCTTCCACTGGCGCTGCCTCCGATCAAAAGCCTATCGGTGAATTGATTGGATAGCGGCCCGCCGGCATTCAAAAACGAATTGAGCGTCAGCGTACCACCTGCGCTTATATAATCGCCGCGAACCAGAAGCGTATTGCCGATAGACGCTCCATCGACTTTTACTACGGCCTGATTTCGCAACGTGCCTTCTATCGTGAAAACGCCAGACGGTGATGCCGCGAACGCTCCCAGAGCATTCCCGGCGGCGACGGTGCCGCTGTTCATCACGCTGCCGGCCACGCGACCGAACCCGCCAAGAGTCGCGCCGGGCCCAACGGTCACGGTGCCGCCACCGGACAGAACCGCCGAAGCATGCCCTGCATCGCCAATCGCCAGCGCGCCGGCCCTTACGGTTGTAGGACCGGTAAACGTGTTGTCAGAGTTCAAAATCGCGGTGCCGTCGCCGATCTTGATAAGAGCGCCCGTCCCTTGCACCACACCGGCATATGCGCCGTCGCGAGACTGATTGCCGTCGGGGGAGAATTGATTGAGAAGCAAAGTGCCATGATTCGTAATCAGCGGCGGAAGACTCTGTGTGCGCGCTTCCAACGTAGCGGACAAATCTGATCCCGCGACACCTAAGCTGGTGCCTGGATTGATCGCGGCGCTGCCGTTGAAGTTGGTATTGTTCCCGGTGAGGACGAGCTTTCCACCCACGACACTGACAGCCAAAGGAGCCGACCCCGCGGACGTATTGTTGCCGATGGCCCCGGTGAGCGTCCAAGTCCCCGTGCCGGTTTTATCCAACGACTGGAAATTTTGGAGCTGGCCGGCAAATGTATCCACCGACACTCCCGAAGCATTGAGCGTCAAACTATTAATGCCGCCGCCGCCATCGAGATCGCCTGAGATCGATGATGTCGGATTGAGGATAACGCGATCCGAACCGCCCTGGAAAACGAGATTGCCGACGACCTTTGCGCCGCTCTCATTGATAAAATCAATACCCACGTTATTGAAGCTGCCCACAGCTTGCGTGCCGGTTGTGGGATTGATCACGCCCACGCCAATCAGCTCGATGGTGCTGAAGTTATCGACCTTATTGCGCGGACTGGCGGCGGCAGTATTGACGTTCTCGAAGAATATCGCGGAACTCGGACCGCCTCGTATCAGTCCGTAATTGATAACGGTATTGCCGGACCCGAAGAAATTTATCGCTTCGGACGTGAACTGCGTGCCGACGGCGATCACCGATGCGTTCCTATTGACGATGATCACGCTGTTCGAACCCGCGTCGATTGTATTGCTTCCGTTGCCGTATCGACCGCCGCCCGCACCGGCATTCGTGGTTGTCTGCACGACAACTGCCGGATTTGCGGCCGCGCCGCCGGGCGCAGGCCCCGCCGTGCCAAGTATTATTGTCGCGTTGTCCCCAAGACTGATCGCGTTTGTGTTTTAGACGGTTATTTGCGCACCGTCATTGGCGGTTAGAACAACGTTGTCGGCGCCAGGACCCTGCCCGACGATTGTCGTCTGCTCGCCGGAGCAAACTACCGGGACGCCCTGCATGAGGGTGCCTGCCGCACTACATTGGGCGAAAGAAATTTTTGGGGCTACGACACAAAGAGTCGGTCCGAGAATTAAGATCGCTACAGATGTCCGCGCGCGATGTCTTACGGACCGACGTGCGTGGCCCGCCGCCCTTTGGCGTTGGAAGGAGTTCATGATCGATATTGCTTTCTTGGAAGCGGGCCGAAGAAATGCGCGAACACATCGCCCATTTCCCGAGACGTCTGGAAGACTGATATGCTGGCTAAGCAGGTGACGCCGCAATAAGCGGGTGCGCTAAAAGGCGCGTCCGAAGTTGCTGGGCGTAAAGCCGCGTGTAGGTCGGAGGGAGAACGACATACAGCGCTCTAACGTTCCCATATATTAGCGTTACATTCGGTACAGGCGATGTATTGCACCGTGGCGCGCCTATAAACGCACGGATTCATCGTGAAATAGGGGAGAAGTTACTTCCACTCAATCTTGCCGGGTGGCGTGCTCGTCACATCGTAGGTGACGCGGTTGACGCCTTACCCGCCCGGATGCAGTCCCGGTGCTTCATGGCCCGTGCGCGCTACATATTCTGTGTAGCCGCCGCCGTATTGATGCAGGCCCTCGGGGGTGAGTTCCAAAACGCGGTTGGAGAGTTTGGCCAGGAAGTGGCGGTCGTGCGAGACGAACAGCATGGTGCCTTCGAATTCCGCGAGTGCGGCGACCAGCATCTCTTTGGTCGCCATGTCCAAGTGGTTGGTCGGCTCGTCCAGCACCAGGAAATTCGGCGGGTCGTACAACATCTTGGCCATGACAAGACGCGCCTTCTCGCCGCCCGACAACACGCGGCACGGCTTTTCAACATCATCGCCCGAGAAGCCGAAGCATCCGGCTAATGTGCGCAAGGTGCCCTGCCCCGCCTGCGGGAACGACGAATCCAGCGACTCAAACACCGTCTCGTCGCCGTCCAGAAGATCCATCGAGTGCTGCGCGAAATAGCCCATGCGCACGCTGGCGCCTAATTTCACCGTGCCTTTGTCGGGCGCCGTGCCCAGCTCCGGCGTATGCGCACCGGCCACCAGTTTCAACAGCGTCGATTTCCCGGCGCCGTTGACGCCCAGCACACACCAGCGTTCCTTGCGGCACAGCTGGAAATCGAGATCGGCGTAAATCGTGTGCTTGCCGTAAGCCTTGTGCACGTTTTTGAAACTGACGACATCGTCGCCCGAACGCGGCGGGCTGCGGAATTCGAACTGGATAGACTGGCGGCGTTTGGGCGGCTCGACGCGCTCGATCTTGTCGAGCTTCTTCACCCGGCTTTGCACTTGAGCCGCGTGCGAGGCGCGCGCCTTGAAGCGCTCGATGAACTTAATCTCCTTGGAGAGCATGGCCTGCTGGCGGTCGAATTGCGCCTGGCGCTGCTTCTCGGTGAGCGCGCGCTGTTGCTCGTAGAAATCGTAGTTGCCCGAATAGGTCGTGAGCGACCCGCCGTCGATTTCGACAATCTTGTTCACGATCCGGTTCATGAACTCCCGGTCGTGCGAGGTCATCAGCAACGCGCCCTCGTAGCGCTTCAAAAAGTCCTCAAGCCAAATCAGGCTCTCAAGATCGAGATGGTTGCTCGGTTCATCAAGCAACATGCCGTCGGGCTTCATCAGAAGAATACGGGCGAGTGCGACGCGCATCTTCCAGCCGCCCGAGAGCAGACCGACATCGCCGTCCATGCGCTCTTCGCTGAAGCTCAGCCCCGCGAGCACTTCGCGCGCGCGATCCTCAAGCGCATAGCCACCCAATTCCTCGAAGCGTCCCTGCACTTCGCCGTAGCGCGTGACCAGGGCGTCCATATTGTCGGCCTGTGCCGGGTCAACCATCGTCGCTTCGAGCGCTGCCATTTCCGTCGACAGCGTGCTCAAAGGCCCCGCGCCATCCATCACCGCGGATACCGCGGTCTGACCCGACATCTCGCCGACGTCCTGACTGAAATACCCGATAGTCATGCCCGCATCGACCAGCACAACACCGTCATCGGGCGGCTCCTGCCCGGCAATGATTCGAAAAATCGTCGTCTTGCCCGCCCCGTTCGGCCCGACAAGCCCCACCTTCTCCCCTTTTTGAATACCCATCGACGCATCGATGAACAGGATCTGGTGGCCGTTTTGTTTGCTGATGGTGTCGAGGCGGATCATGGAGGCATTCTTAAGTTTGATACTGTCTGGGAGAGCGCTGACGGCTCAGGCGGGGACAACTTCTATCCGCAGCGGTGGATCGCCCGCAATGATCGCAAGCAAGCGATCAATGTTTGGGTGCGCGCCGGGGCGGTTGCGGGCATCGGCGGTGTGTTCGGCAAATATAGCCAAGCCGTGTTCGGCAGCTTTGGCATCGAGGGCGCCAAACATTTGCCCAAGGTATTGGTAGACCGCGACGGAGCCCTGCTTGCCCGGCTGGTTCTCGATGCTGGTGACCACGGTGCCTTTGCCATCGATCAGGTCGATGCGCTGCACGCCGTCGATGGACGGGAGTTGTGCGAGATTTTGTTTGAACGCTGCGCCCGCCGGAATCACAGCGTGAATCACGGTTTGAATCACGGCCTCACTCCCACTCAATCGTCCCCGGCGGCTTGCTGGTCACATCGTAGGTCACGCGGTTGACGCCTTTGACCTCGTTGATGATGCGGTTGGCGACGCGGCCCAGGAAAGCCATGTCGTAGGGGTAGAAGTCGGCGGTCATGCCGTCGGTGGAGGTGACAGCGCGCAAAGCCACAGCGTAGTCGTAGGAGCGCGCGTCGCCCATGACGCCGACGGTGCGCACGGGCAGGAGAACCGCGAAGGCCTGCCAGATGGCGTCGTACAGGCCGGCGTTGCAGATTTCTTCGAGGTAGATTGCGTCGGTCTTGCGCAGGATGTCGAGACGTTCGCGGGTGATTTCCTGGCCGGGAATACGGATCGCGAGACCGGGACCGGGGAACGGATGGCGGCCGACCATTTCGGCGGGCAAGCCCAGTTCGCGCCCCAGCGCGCGGACTTCGTCTTTGAACAGTTCGCGCAAGGGTTCGACCAGCTTCATGTTCATGCGCGCGGGCAAGCCGCCGACATTGTGGTGCGACTTGATGGTAACGCTGGGGCCGCCCGCGAACGACACGGACTCGATGACATCGGGGTAGAGCGTGCCTTGCGCGAGGAAATCGGAGCCGCCGACTTTTTTGGCTTCTTCTTCGAAGACATCGATGAAGGTGGCACCAATGGTTTTGCGCTTTTTCTCGGGGTCGGTTTCGCCGGCAAGTTTGCTGAGGAACATCTCGGAGGCATCGCGCGCAACAAGGCGGACATTGAACTGGTCGCGGAAGACTTTCACGACCTGCTCAGTTTCGCCCATGCGCATCAGGCCGTGATCGACCAGCACGCAGGTGAGTTGATCGCCGATGGCTTCATGGAGCAACGCGGCGACGACTGAGGAATCAACACCGCCGGACAGTCCGCAAATGACGCGGCCGCTGCCGACCTGCTTTTTAACAGCGGCGATGGCCTGAGCGCGGAAGGCGGCCATGGTCCAATCGCCTTTGGCGCCGCAAATCTTGTGCGTGAAGTTATTGAGGAGCGCTGCGCCCTTGGGCGTGTGCACGACTTCGGGGTGGAACTGCACGCCGTAGAAACGACGCGCATCGTCGGCGATGGCGGCGAAGGGCGCGCCTTCGCTGATGGCGACGACTTTGAAACCTGTGGGCAGCGAGACAACGCGGTCGCCGTGGCTCATCCATACTTGGTCGCGGTCGCCTTTGGGCCACAGGCCGTCGAACAATTTGCAAGCGTCGGTGACGTCGACAAAAGCGCGGCCGAATTCGCGGTGCTCGGAGCCTTCGACCTTGCCGCCTAACTGCGCAACCATGGTCTGCTGGCCGTAGCAGATGCCGAGCACTGGCACGCCCAGTTTGAACACGGCTTCGGGTGCGCGCGGCGTGCCGATGCCCGTGACCGAGGCCGGGCCGCCGGAGAGAATGATGCCGATGGGCGCGTAGGCTTTCAGCGAGTCTTCGGTCACCTTGTTGAAGGGGTGAACTTCGGAGTAGACGCCGCTTTCGCGCACACGCCGGGCGATGAGCTGGGTTACCTGAGAGCCAAAATCGATAATCAGAATACGGTCGGTCATAAGCTACTCTTTTAAGAAAGCACTTTTACGAAACGCGTTCGAGAACCGCGACGAAAAATCCATCGGTGCCGTGGCGCGCGGGCGTGAGGGTGAGGAAGGTATCGCTGGTCGGGCTGGCACCAGGAAGAACCGTGGACCAGACTTCGGAAATCGGGATGGCGCGGAAGCCGGTATGGCGTTCCAAAAATGCCTCGACACGCTGGCGGTTTTCCTCGGGCAACAGCGAACAAGTGGCATAGATCAGGCGACCACCCAGCTTAACCAACGGCGCGCCTTGATCGAGCACGCTGTCTTGGGTGGCGCGCAGGTTATCGAGGTTCTCCGGCTTCAAATGCCAGCGCGCGTCGGGATTACGACGCCAGGCACCTGTGCCGGAACAGGGCGCGTCGACCAACACGCGGTCGAAGGTGCCGGCCTGGCGCTTGATCCATTTGTCTTTGTCTTCGAGCAGCCGCAGCGTGGCGTTGTGCACACCGGCGCGGCGGAGACGCAGCTTCGAGCGTTCAAGACGCCCAACGGAAACATCGCAGGCAATCAAGCGGCCTTTGTTTTGCATGGCGGCGGCGATGGCGAGCGTCTTGCCGCCCGCGCCCGCGCACAAATCCATGACGTTAAAGCCGGGTTTGGCATCCACCAGCTGCGCGCAAATCTGTGAGGCTTCGTCCTGCACTTCAAACAAACCGTCGCGGAAACCGGCGTGGTCGCCGAGACTGATGCGTGCGGGCAAGCGTACGCCGAGCGGCGAGAGCGGCGTGGGCGTCGCGACAAGGTCTTCAGCGGTGAGATTGGCGACAACCTGTTCGCGCGTCGCCTTCAGGACGTTGACGCGCAAATCGAGCGCGGCTTCGCTGTCCAGCGCGGCGAGTTCTTTGTCGGCCTCAGACCCAAACGCTTCGTCGAATTTCGGCAGAAGCCACCAAGGGCACTCCAGCTTCACTTCGCGCGGCATGGTGGAAGGGTCGCGTGTGCCAACGCGCTCGACCATGCGTTTCTCATTGGGGGCCAGCGGAGAAGGTCCGTTCTTCGCGCCGGAGAACAAGCCCGCCACGGCATCGATCGATTTGCCTTCGCCGCGCACCAGATTGCCGGCGACAAACAATGTCCCCGAGGGGTGATCCGTGCCCAGCGCCCAGGCCAAACGCGCACGGTGGCGCAGCACGCGCCACACCGTGTCCGAAATCGTGCGGCGGTCGCCCGCGCCGATGTAACGGCGTGGGCGGAAATAGGCCGAGACCACACCGTCGGCGGCGCGGTCTGTGGCCAGGACTTCGTCCAGCAATTCGATAGCGGCTTGAATGCGGGCTGCGGGAGTCATTTCAAAAATTATCCCACGCGTTCATGGAGGTGGTTACGCCCGGAAAAATGGGCAAATGATCAGGTGTTGTCGAGGCGATAGTTCGGCGGTTCACGCGTGACCATAACATCGTGGACATGGCTTTCGCGCATGCCGGCCCCGGTAATACGGCGGAATGTGCAGTTCTTCTGCATGTCGGGAATGGTGGCGTTGCCGGTGTAGCCCATAGCTGCCTTCAAACCGCCGACCAGCTGATGAATGACGGCGCCAGCGGGGCCCTTATACGGCACGCGGCCTTCGACGCCTTCTGGCACCAGCTTCATGTTGTCGCGCACTTCTTCCTGGAAGTACCTATCAGCAGAACCCCGCGCCATGGCGCCGATCGAGCCCATACCGCGATAATCTTTATATGTGCGGCCTTGGTAGAGAATGACTTCACCGGGACTTTCTTCGGAGCCGGCCAACAGCGAGCCGATCATACAACAGTCAGCTCCCGCGGCGATGGCTTTGGCGATATCGCCCGAGGCTTTGATGCCGCCGTCGGCGATGACAGGCACGCCGGACTTGCGCGCGATCTCGGCGACTTCCATCACAGCGGAGAGTTGCGGCACGCCCACGCCCGCGACAATGCGCGTCGTGCAGATTGAACCCGGACCGATACCGACTTTCACCGCGTCGGCACCCGCAGCGATCAGCGCTTGAGCAGCTTCCGGCGTGGCGATGTTGCCAGCGATGACTTGCGTGTAATTCGAGATGCGCTTGATGCGCGCGACGGCGTCGATGACACCGGCAGAATGTCCGTGCGCTGTATCCACCACCAGCACGTCGACACCGGCTTCCAGCAGCGCTTTCGCGCGCGCGTAGCCTTCTTCACCCACGCCGGTCGCGGCGGCGACGCGCAGGCGGCCTTGCTCATCTTTCGAGGCCAGCGGATGGGCTTTGGCTTTTTCGATGTCTTTCACGGTGATCAGGCCGACGCATTTATAGGCGCTGTCGACCACCAGCAGCTTTTCGATGCGGTACTGGTGCAAAAACCTCACGGCCTGTTCGCGCTCGACGCTCTCAGGCACGGTGATCAGCTTGTCCTTGGTCATCAGCTCGCTGACGCGCTCATTGGGATTGGTGGCAAAGCGCATGTCGCGGTTGGTGAGGATGCCCACCAGCTTGCCGCTGTCGCGCTCGACCACGGGGATGCCCGAGATGCGGTGCTGTTCGCGCAAACGCAGCGCGTCCGCCAGGGTTTGGTCAGGGAAGATCGTCACCGGGTTCACAACCATGCCGGATTCGAACTTCTTTACCTTGCGCACTTCCTGCGCTTGTTCTTCGACGCTGTAATTCTTGTGGATCACGCCGATGCCGCCGCATTGCGCCATGGCGATGGCGAGGCCGCTCTCGGTCACGGTGTCCATGGCCGCGGAAATCAGCGGAATGTTCAGCGTGATGGTTTTTGTGAGGCGGGTCGCGGTGTTGGCTTGGGCGGGGAGCACCGAGGAGGCAGCAGGCACAAGGAGGACGTCGTCAAACGTCAGTGCTTCAACAATCTCCATGCAACCTCCGGGCTTGGCCGTAGAACGGACTTGGCCGGTTAAAAAGGTGGCGGGTTATGACATGATTTATGGGGGGTAGCAAGGCCGCCGGAAAGCGCGATTCAGCCTTTAAAATCAAGCCCGATTACGTAGACCTCCGCCGACTCCTTGCGGCTGGCGGGCGGTTTGGCGTGGCGCACAGAGCCGCAGCGGGTTTTGAGCTGCTTCAGGAGGGTCGCTTCGGTGCCGCCCTGAAAGACCTTGCAGATAAAAGCACCGCCGGGCGCCAGCACTTCCTCCGCGAACATCCAGGCGGTTTCGGCCAATGCCATGATGCGGATGTGGTCGGTAGGACCGTGGCCGGTGGTGGGCGCGGCCATATCGCTGAGCACGACGTCGGCCTTGCCGCCAAGCGCTGCCTTCAGCGCATCGGGGGCTTTCGGGTCCATGAAATCGAGCGTCATGCAGGTGGCGTTGGTGATCGGCAGCCACTCGAGAATGTCGATGCCGACGACTGCACCGCCGCCGGATTTTCCGGCTTTGACGCGCTCCACCGCGATTTGTGTCCAGCCGCCGGGCGCAGCTCCCAGATCGACAACCTTCTTTCCCTTGCTGAGAAAATGAAACCGGTCGTCGAGCTCGATCAGCTTGAAGGCCGCGCGGCTGCGATACCCTTCGGCCTTCGCCCGCAGGACATAGGGATCGTTCAACTGACGCTGTAGCCAACGCTGCGAGCCAATCGGACGGCCGCGCATGGTTTTGACGCGCACGTGCAGACCGCGTCCGCCGCCGGGCGCTGAAGCGCCGGGGCTTTTTGCGGCACCACCTTTTGCACCACCGGTACCTTTGCGGCCGCCTTTGCCGCCGCCAACTTTACCTTGGGACATGATGATACAAACTCAGGACAGAGAAAGCGGCGCGACGGCCGGCGTCGGATGCATACGTCCGGGCTCGACACGCAACGTCGTGGGATGGATGAGGTCCATCAACAGGCCCTCGCGCAAACCGCGGTCGGCGACCTTAAGCTGGCCGACGGGCCATAGATGGCAGATGGCTTCAAGAATCGCGCAGCCCGCCAGCATCAGATCGGCACGCTGCCAGCCGATGCAAGGCTCAGACGCGCGCTGCTGCAGGCTTTTGCCGCACAAGCCCTGACTAATGACGTGCAGCGCTTGGAAATCGAGCGTTAAGCCATCGACCATGGCGCGGTCGTAGCGCTCAAGCCCAAGATGCAACCCGCCCAGCGTAGTGACGGTGCCGGACGTGCCGATCATCTGCACAATGCCGGCGGCAATTTTATCGCGGATGCCATGCGCGACTTCGAAACCTTCGAGCAGTTTCTGCACACGCTCGCATACCGCTTGATACGTACGCCCGCAGAGATCGCCGCCGCCGCAATCTTCGGCCACGGTGACAACACCCATCGGCAGCGAGATGCAGCCCTGAACCGCCAGCGTCGCATCTTCGCCGATGTGCACAAACAGCACTTCGGTTGAACCCCCGCCAATATCGAAGATCAGCGCATAGGGCATGGTAAAATCCAGCAACGCCGCGCAGCCTTTGAGCGCCAAGGTCGCTTCTTCGTGGGCGGAGATGATCTCGAGCGAAAGACCGGTTTCATGCGTGACGCGATCGAGAAACTCCGCGCAGTTGACAGCGCGGCGGCACGCTTCCGTCGCCACTTGCCGTGACGCGCTCACGCGCCGCCGGCCCATTTTATCGGCGCAGCATTTGAGGGCGTCGATGGTGCGATCCATGGCGTCGACCGACAACCGGCCGGTGCCGCTGACCCCCTCGCCTAAGCGTGTAATCCGTGAAAAGGAATCGATGACCCGGAACTCGGTACGCGTTGGGTCGGGGCGCGTCGGATCGGTGTGCGCCGGGTCTCGGGGAGTTTCCCCAACCATCGGCCGGGCTACCAACATGCGGCAGTTATTAGTGCCAAGATCGATGGCCGCGAAAACCGGGCCCGCTGCACCGGTGCCCCCGGCCGCAGTCCCAAATTGGTGGCTGGTCATATCTAAGAGCCTTCCGCCGCTGACAGCAGCGCGATCCGCGCCGGGCTGTCTCGGTTTCAGTATATCCGGTTAATACACTATGGAGACATCCTATCGGCTTCCCCCGCCTGGGAAAAGGCCCGCACGACAAAGATATATGTGAAAATCCTTGAATCCGGCGGAACTTTCGGCCAAGTATCCCGCCCTTCCACCATATGGGCTGTCTCTTATATATAGAGTACAGCGCATCCCTCTGCTGGGGGATCGTCTAACGGTAGGACCGCGGACTCTGACTCCGCTAGTCTAGGTTCGAATCCTAGTCCCCCAGCCAATTTCTCGAAACCCTGAGAATTCAACAGGTCCCGTATCGGGGAGCTGGGCCTAGGCATGGACGGGGGTAGACCGAAGACAAACAGGTTACAAGGCAGACCAGTCGAAAGATTCTTCGACAAGATCCATTGGAACACCACGGCTATCCGCCACAGCAGCAGTGCGATGGCGCGCATGTGTCCGATATTCTGAAGATGAAAGCATATCAATGAATACCTGACGCGTCGGATAACGCATGACGAACGCTTTGTCCCACTCTCCCTCTGGCCTGATCAATCCCTTCGGCGAGTTAACAATAACGTAAGCGCCGATACGCTTGAGCATTGGCCTGACGCCATCACCCATTCCGCGCGAATGCCAGCCTGTATGTCCTCTGGCATCATGCGTTCCGCGTGATGCAGAATCTCGTGCGCGATTAGTGTTTCTTGGCCGCGCTCTTTGAAAAGGGTCATAATGCGCGACATCGGATTATAGCTGCCCGAATTGTCGTTAGACCTTGCGGCTCTAAGGGATACGCCCAGATCGTTTGCAAGATTAGGGTTGTTGTTCAACAACCACATACCCAGCCGGACCTGCTCGCGGTCCATCTCACCCAATCGCACAGCCCGCAGAAGACCGCTCCTGTATCCAGTTGTAGCCTCGTGTCCGTTCGCGAACAGGTCTGTTAGCAGCCTGCACCCTAAGATCACGCGCGAGCGCCACGACGCCGTCCTTCAGCGCTACAGGGTCTGTTTCGTCTTCTAGTTTGTTCAGACGAACCGCGTAGTCTGAACCGCGTTGTACGGTATGCTCTCGACTACTTTCTTTCGCGCGCGAGTTTTTCCATCAGAGCTTTCACGTTCTTCGCCGCCGCGTCGGCCTGGGCGTCCGACATCTCCGGTTGATCCGGGTCGGGGTCCGTCAGCCACGGAGCCCAGTTGTCCTTCGGCCCGCCGTCTGTCATAGAGTTTTTTGAGTTCAATGGCGTAATCGACATTTATACCCTCGCTATCTCGTCCACCAAGTTTGCTATACAGCTCTTTTTCCGGATTCCACCAAACGGCTTGTAAGTCGGCAGGCGTTATGGTTACCCCGTCTGCCTTCAGCTTTTGCCGGGCTTGAGCAACAACAGATCTTATCCACTCTCTTTGAGCGCCGCTTGACGGGGTTTCTTTTAGACCGGCCAGACCAAAAATAATACGTTCGGCGGCGTAAGTAAGCTCTGACTTTACCCGCTCTCCGCTGTCGTACTTATCGCGGTTTTCGCGGTAGTCAGACTCATGCTGTTTTACGACGCTTCGGGCTAACTTTATAAGGGCGGGCAGCGTTTCAGGAACAGGTCTTTCGGTGGTTTTTAGAGCGGCCGCCACGCCGACGCCGCGCGCATTTTCCATCAATTAATCGCGCGCGATCCCCGCCATGCCGACAGTCATTTCCTGCTGGGCATGGCCGAAGATGCGGGCGGCGCGACCGCCAGCGCCGTGGCTCACGTCGAGACCGCCGTCGCGTTGGATACGCGCGCGGAATATGTCGCACACCTCGGGCGGCTTCTCTCCAAACTCAAGCGCGCCGATGAAGCGCTGATTGCCGCCGAACGCGCCGACGCACTCAAACCAGCCGACGCCCTCACGCTGGATACCATCGGCTGCATCTACAGCCACGTTGGGCGTCACGAGACCGCCATCGGATTTTTTGAACGGGCCATCACCCGGCAGCCCGCCAATGCGACAGCGCGATTCAACCTGGCCACATCGCTCGGTTTCTTGGGGCGTTTCGATGAGGCCGAACAGCACTACGAGCATCTGATAAACGCGACGCCGCACTTCGTGAAAGCCCACGCCGCGCTCGCAGCACTTCGCCCACAAACACCTGCGCGCAATCACATCGCCCGGCTTCGCGACGTGTTAGCGACGGCACCAGCCAATAGCCACCTGCATATCCACTACGCCTTGGCAAAGGAACTAGAGGATATAGGCGACTATGACGCCGCTTTCACACATCTCAAGACCGCGGGCGACGCGCGAAAACGCGCCCTAGGTTACAGCATCGCAAGCGATGAGAGTCTTTTCCAAGCCGTGCGCGCGCGTTTTCAGACAGCGCCCGCCGCATCCGACCACGACAGCGCCGCGCCGATCTTTATCGTCGGCATGCCGCGTACCGGCACGACGCTCGTCGATCGCATTATTTCGTCGCATCCGGATGTGGTATCTGCGGGCGAGCTTCAAACCTTACCGCTGCTTGTGAAGCGGCTAACAGGTACGCCCTCGCGCGTCGTGCTGGACGCCGACACCATCGCCGCCAGCCGGGTCATCGATCCCGCCTTGCTCGGCAAACTCTATATCGACGAATCTAAAGCGCACCGCGCAGACGCACTGCGCTTTGTCGATAAAATGCCGCTCAACTTCCTTTATGTCGGCTTCATCGCCGAAGCTCTGCCCAACGCCAAGATTGTGTGTCTGCGCCGCAATCCCATGGACACCTGTTGGAGCAACTTCAAACATCTCTTTGCGACAGGCTTTTCGTATTACAACTACTCTTACGATCTCTTGGACACTGCCGCTTATTACCTGCAGTTCGATGCCTTGATGAAGCACTGGGCACAGATATATCCCGGCCGCGTTCTTGAAGTGCAATATGAAGACATTGTCGTCGACCTCGAAGGCCAGGCGCGGCAAATGATGGCGTACCTAGACCTGCCGTGGTCAGATGCCTGCCTGCGCTTTCACGAAAATGACACAGCCGTGGCGACACCCAGCGCTGCGCAGGTGCGTCAGCCGGTCTACAAGGGCGCCATGGGCCGCTGGCGGCGTTACGCAATCCACCTCGCACCACTGAAAGATTTTTTCCGCGACAACGGCGTCGCTGTCGCGGAAGAGCCTTAAGCTCCGAATTTGTAGCGCATCTCCAGCCCGACCACGCGTGGCCGGTTGATATCTTCATGAAAGCGTCGCAGATCGAAGAGCCCTACGCTGCGGATAAACGACCTATCCTGACGCACGCTAGTTACTGCATATTTGTCGAACACGTTGTCGGCATACAGCGACAACTCCCACACATCTCTAGACAGCTTCACCGATGCGCTGTGCAGCGCGAAGCCCGGCAAGGCCTCGCCGTTATTGCGCAAGCCGACTTTGGTGAAGACATTGCTTTGATAGGTCACACCGTAACTTGCGCCGATTACATATCCATCGCTCAAGGGCCGCGTATAATCCAACGAGAAGCTGACCTTATGTTTGGGCGAGCCGGCGACGCGGTCGCCGGCAAAGGCATCGGTGCCATCAACAAGACCCGGCGCATTCGCGGTCAAGTACGCATCGGTATAAGAATACGATGCCATCGCCGACCAATTTTCCGTAATCACGCCCCGGCCCGCAAGTTCAAGCCCCTTGCTGACTGCCTTGCCGCCGTTGACGGTAATGGGCTGCGCACCGTTGACCGTCGTTCCCGCTGTCTGAATATCTTTCCATTTGATGTGGAAGAAGGCGGTCGAGAATGCGACGCGTCCGTCAAGCAGTGAACCCTTGAAGCCGATTTCCTTATTCAGTGTTTTGTCCAGCTTGATGAGTTGCTCGTTAGGCAGCGCGCAAACATTTTGCCCCGGCGGCAACGGATTAAGACACGGCGGCACGGGGTTGATGCCCCCCAAGCGATAGCCTTGGCTCAGTGTGGCGTAAAGCAGAAGGTCGGTCGCGAGATTGACCGAGGTATTCACTTTGTAAAGGAAGCCGTCCACTTTCACGGCATTGTACGAGGTAATCAAATTGATAGCCGTGGTATCACCGTCTAATAGCGGTGTAGCGAAGCCGCTGTCCTGCTTGGTGGTGTAACTGTAGTAGCTCCCACCGCCGGTGACTTGCCACCAGTCTGTCAGCTTGAGGCCAACTTCGCCGAAGGCCGCCTTCTCTTCCACTTTCTCGGTCGCATCCTGAACATATTCCAGATTGTCGGGCCTCACGACGCCGATGAACTCGGGGTATCCGGGCACATACTCATTGCTAACCAAGCGCGATTTCAGGTGATTGAAGAAGCCGCCGACAATCCAGTTCAAGCGGCCTTCAGTGTTGGAAACCAAACGGATTTCTTCGTTGATCCGCTCATCCTTTTGCACGTCGCGCGTGAAGGCCGCAAAGGACGGGAACAATTCGTAGCCGTATTCGAAATTGAGCAATAGATCAGTCTGATCGCGCTGACCGTCCTCTACATACCTGCCGTAACTCGACGCCGACGTCAGCTTCGCCCACTCAAAATCGTAGTTGAGTTCCAGAGTCGCAAACTGATTGGTGCGGCGATTGGGCTCAAGATAGCGGTAAGCGGACTCATAGGGTCCCGTGCCAAGCGCGCGATGCGTGGCCTGGCGTCCACCGGATTTTACGTCTTGATAGTAATACGTCAGCGTCGCATCGAAGGCGTCGCTGATCTGACCAAACAGCGCAACGCGGGCCGAGGCTGAATTTTCGTTGTTGGCGTCTTTCTTCTGCGTCAGATTCGCCGCGACATCAGCGGGGTTAGCAAAGTTCGGCTGAGGGTTCGAGACGCCCGGCGTGCGCACAAGATAGTTGTAATCGACAAATCCCGGATCGCTGACGTAACCAAACAAAGCGCGGATCGCGAGTTTATCGTCGACGATAGGGATATTGACGACGACATCGCCTTCAGCACCTTGATCGCCGCTATGCGACATGGCGTAGGCTTTGAGGTGCACGTCGGCGGTGAACTTCGTGGGATCGGGCCGGTTTGGAATATAACGCACCGCGCCGCCCAGAGTGCCTGCGCCGTACAGCGTGCCTTGCGGACCCATCAACACTTCGACGCGCTGAATATCGTAAAGCTTGAGATCGATATAATAGGGAACGTCGCCGATATACGTCGCGACCGTCTCGCCGTTCGTGTTGCCCAGAAATTCCGACGCGGCCAACGACGCCACGCTCAATCCGCGTACAATCAACTGACTGGCGGCGCGCGAGCCTTGATCCACCAGCGTCAGACCGGGCGTCCACCGCGCTAAATCGCTGATATTGGTGAGGCGATGCTTTTCAATGTCGGCGGATGCCAGCGCGCTGATGTTGATGGGCGTCTAATATATATTGTCTCCTCGCGCTTCGAGGCCGTGACCACAATCTCATCGATGACCAGGGACGGCTTGGCGGCGTGGACGGGAATACCGGCCGTAACGCTAAGAGCCGTGGACGCGAGAAGGGTCTTCGTGAATCGGTTGATCGATGGGCGCATGGAGTCTCCCCTGGTTGTGGGCTGCTTTATTTCCGTTGTGTGAAGGTTACGGCATGGTAATATTGCGGTGCAATGCATTGCTGCGATTAATAGAATATTCTCTTTTGATAAGAGAGTGTTAGGTGATCTTTGCGCCACAAAGTCTCGCGTCGCCGCAGCATCTAAGGCGCCCCGCCAGCCCGCGAACAGCCTATCAAGCCTGAGAGCCTCGCAAGAAGGCGGAGAGATGGTCTAACTTCGGGCGCGTTTTATGTGGGGGGTATTTTGCAAACCGAAGCAGTTTGGTACGTGAGCAAAGGGCGGGCCGAGATCCGCTCCTCAACGCTCGCAACACTTGGCGCCGATGACGTGCGCGTCGCGGCGCTATATTCCGGCGTCAGCCGCGGCACCGAACGCCTGGTCTGCCACGGCCGCGTGCCGGTTTCCGAACACCAGCGCATGCGATGCCCGAACCAAGAGGGCGACTTCTCCTTTCCGGTAAAATACGGCTACGCGCTGGTCGGCGTCATTGAAGACGGCCCGAAAGCGCGCATCGGTGAACACGTCTTTGTGCTGCACCCACATCAACGCCAGCTCAACGTGTCGCTGACGGCGGTGAACACGCTGCCCAAGGATCTGCCGCCGCGCCGCGCCTGCCTCGCTGCCAATATGGAAACCGCGCTCAACATCACCTGGGATGCGCAGGCCGCACCCGGCGACCGCATTCTCATTATCGGCGGCGGCGTACTAGGCCTTCTTATTGCCGGCATCGTCGCACGCATTCCGGGCACTGACGTCACGGTGGCCGATATCGATCCCACGCGCGCTTCCGTCGCACAAAAACTCGGTGCGCGTTTTGTGCAACCCGACGCCGCGCCGCAAGACCAGGACATCGTCATCCACACCAGCAGCAACCCGGCGGGCCTTGCCGTGGCCTTGTCATGTGCCGGGACGGAAGCGCGTGTCGTCGAAGCCAGTTGGTATGGCGACAAGACCGTCGCACTCTCTTTGGGAGAAGCCTTTCATTCGCGACGCCTGCAATTGATTTCCTCGCAAGTCGGCGCTGTGCCCGCCTCGCACCGCGCGCGCTGGACCTATGCCAGGCGCATGGCCGCCGCCCTCGATTTATTGCGCGACGACCGCTTCGATGTCTTGATCACCGGCGAAATCGCCTTTACCGATGCTCCGGCGCAATTGCCGGGCGTGCTCGTCAATGCCAGCACCGGTTTGATGACCGTCATTCGTTACACGTAGAAATAAGGAACACGCAGCATGTACGCCGTAGAAGTCCGTGACCACGTCATGATCGCCCACAGTATCAAAGGCGAGGTCTTTGGTCCGGCCCAGAAGTTACACGGCGCCACCTACGTTATTGATGTGTGCCTCATGCGTAAGGAACTCGACGAAAACGACATCGTCGTCGATATCGGCCTCGCCATCGACACGGTGAAGGCCACGCTCGCCAGCATCAACTACAGCAATCTCGACGAACATCCCGACTTCAAAGGCCGCCGCTCGACCACCGAAACCGTCGCCAAGTGGGTGTTCGACAAAATGAAAGCCGCCATCGCCGCGGGCAAGCTCGGCCCCTCGGCCAGCGGCCTCGCCCGTATGAAAATCACGCTGCACGAATCCCACAACGCGCTGGCGTCATACGAATCAGATATCTGATGTGAGATCGGCCGGTGCCTGATGTCTGGTTCGCAATTCCGGGAGATTTAAACGCGCTGACGGGCGGCTACGGCTACGCGCGCCGTTTGATGGCCGCGCTGCCTGCCGCCGGATGGACACCGCATCATGTACCGTTGCCCGGCGGGTTTCCGAACCCGTCGACCGAGGAACTGGCGCTGACTCGCGACATCCTGATGCAACTGCCGTCCGGCACACCGGTGTTGATAGATGGACTGGCCTTCGGCGTCATGCCGCCGGACCTTCTCGCGGAACTCGACCTCACGCTCATTGCTTTGGTGCATCATCCGCTGGCCGATGAAACCGGCTTGTCCGAAGCCGACGTGCACCGCGTCAAGACATCGGAGCGCGCGGCGCTGGCGCTCGCTCAGACCGTCATCGCCACCAGTCCGCATACCGCGCAATGTCTTGTCCGCGATTACGGCGTACCGCCGGCGTACATGCATCTCGCATTGCCCGGAACCGACCCCGCGCCACGTGCGCAACCCGCCAATGCGGTTCCCAAACTTTTGACCGTGGCGACACTCACGCACCGCAAGGGCCATGACATTCTCATCAACGCCCTCGCAGAAATCACTGATATACCCTGGACAAGCGCCGTCGTCGGCAGTCAGGAACGCGATCCCGCAGTAACCCAGCGCGTACACGATTTGATCACACAACATCACTTGCGTGATCGCATCGCACTGCGTGGTGAACTGCAGGACGAAGCCCTCGCCGCCGCCTACGCTGAGGCTGATATCTTCGTGCTGCCGTCACGTCATGAAGGCTACGGCATGGTTTTCGCCGAAGCACTGGCGCGGGGATTGCCGATCGTCGCGTGCGCTGCCGGTGCCGTCACCGATACCGTGCCTGCAGATGCAGGCATTCTTGTCCCTGCGGAAAATCCTGCCGCGCTGGCGACGGCGCTGCGTCAGGTTCTGACTGATCGGAACCTGCGCAAAAATCTCGGTGATGCGTCGTGGAAACACGGTCAAGCCCTGCAAGATTGGAATGACACCGCCGCGCAGGTGGCCGAGGCTTTGTGGGCGGGTGCAGCGTGAGTGGTTTTTCACCGGACTGGTTGGCGTTGCGCGAACCTGCCGACGCGGCCGCGCGCGATCGCACGGTATTAGCGGCCTGCCGCGACGCGTTCATGACACGCGAGTCTATTTCCGTCTGCGATCTCGGCAGCGGCACCGGCGCTGCTGTGCGCGCATTTTCCAATTTACTGCCGGTACGCCAACACTGGACACTCGTCGACAACGACGCCGACAATCTCGCCGCGGCGAAGACCGCGCTCGCGGTTTGGGCAGACAGCGCTGCTTCCGAAGGTGACACGTTGCGCCTGCGCCATGGCACGCGCGAGATTCATATCCGTACACACGTGCATGATTTCGCGAACGACGCCGCGTGCTGGCCAGCCGAGACCGATCTGGTCACGGCGACGGCGCTTTTTGATTTAACGTCGGCGCCGTGGATCGCGCGCTTTGTCGCGGCCCTCGCCGCGCGGCGCACACCATTACTCTCGACGCTCACCACCGACGGCATTCTCACCGCGACCCCGACTCATGCGCTCGATGAAAAAATTGCCGCGAGCTTTCGCAGCCACCAAAGCCGCGATAAAGGTTTTGGCCCCGCCGCCGGCGCCGATGCCGCGCGCGTGCTGGAAGACACTTTGCGCGACGCGGGTTACCGCCTCACCATCGGCGATAGTCCGTGGCAACTGCGCGCGTCGGACGGTCCCTTGCTCACGGCGACGGTAGATGGAATCTTACAAGCCGTCGGAGAGACCGGCGCAATCGCTACTGCGGATTTAGCGGCCTGGAACAAAGATGCGCGTGTACAAAAAATGACCGTCGGCCACCGCGACGTCTTCGCTCACATCGCGCAATAGCGTTTAGAACGCGCAGTCGAAAAGTATGTCGCCTTCCGGCAATGCGAAGGATGCAACGCGCGGTCGCAGCGCCGCGCTTAAATTATCTATGTCGGCCAGGTGAAGACCGATGGGCCCCGAGCCGATAATCATCGGCGCGGTCATAATGTGCAGACGGTTCAAACATCCGGCCTGCAAAAACCGCGAGAGCGTATGCGCGCCGCCTTCCACCAGAATCCGGCGCAACCCGATGCCCCGCAAGGCCGCCAGAATATCCGCCGGCTTCATGCCCCCTGCGCTCGGCACATGCAGTGTCTCGACGCCGCTCACGCTAACGTGATCGGCACCCATACCGCGCAGCACGATTCGCCGCGCGCCGTCTTCGGTCAAACATTTGGCGGTGGACGCAAGGCGGCCGGAAGGATCGATCACCACCCGCGCCGGAGGCAATGTGCCTTTATTCATCGCGGCGTGGCGCACATTTAGCTGCGGGTCGTCCGCCACCACTGTGCCGATCCCCACCACAACCGCGTCCACCAGCGCGCGCAGGCGGTGGAGATGCACAATGGCGGCCTTGCCGTTTATATAGTGGGAATGCCCGGTGGGGGTGGCAATGCGACCGTCCAAGGATTGCCCCAATTGCCCGATAATAAAGTCTTCTCCCGATTTCGCCGGGGTCAGTGGGCCATACAGGGGCCATAGGGCGTTATGCAAAGGTGCTGGTACAGACCCACAACCACCGGCTGCGGCCAATACCGCCAACCATTGCGGAGTGTCCCTGTCCCAGTCCACAATGGCGTCCATGATGATTTTGTTAAACGAATAGGTTCTGTGTGCCCAACGAAGACGTGAAGATTGGTACGGTAGATGGCGACTTGGCAAGGTGGTTCGGTAACCCCGAGCGCCTGACCGTCCAACGCGCCCGGAGCGAACTGCGCGCCGGACGGCCCGTGAAGGTCACAGGTGCGGGCGGCGCGAGCCTGACTGTCGCCGCGGCGGAAATGCTCGGCGGCGAGCGTATTGCCGCCTGGCACCGCGCCACCGGCGGCGCGCCGGGCCTGATTCTTCCGGCCCCGCGTTTGGGCCACCTTGGTATCGACACCGCGACCCCGTCGCATCTCTCGCTCGACGGCCTGACCGGCGAGGAGATTGAAACCATCCTCATCGCCGTACAGCCGCGCATACCCACGATCGAACATCGCCCGGCCGATACGCTTGAAGTCGCGGCGCTGGATCTTGTGAAGCGCGCCTACCTTCTGCCCGCCGCCGTCGTGCTGCCCGCGGAAGCAAGCTACCAAACATCCTTGTTGGAAGTCGATGCGGCCGCCATCACTAACTTCCACGAACAATCGGCGCGCGATCTCACCATCGCCGCGCGGGCGGGCGTGCCTTTAGCCGAAGCCCCCGACGCCGAGTTTGTGATCTTTCGCGGCGGCGACGGTTTGCACGACCAAATCGCCATTGTTATCGGCAAGCCTAATTCTCATCAGCCGGTACTGACGCGCCTGCACTCTGCATGTTTGACCGGCGATTTGTTTGCCAGCCTCAAGTGCGACTGCGGCGATCAATTGCGCCGGGCCGTTGATGAAATCGCGGCGGCGGGCAGCGGTGCGTTGCTGTATCTCGACCAGGAAGGCCGCGGCATCGGCCTGCTTAACAAAATGCGCGCTTACGGTTTGCAAGCCTTGGGCCACGACACGTTGGATGCCGACGCGGTGCTGGGCTACGAGCCCGACGAGCGCCGTTACGCAGTCGCCGGCGCCATGCTCTCGCTGCTGGGATACCGCCGCATCACGTTAATGACCAACAACCCGGAAAAGATTTCAGCGCTGGAGAACTTCGGCGTCAATGTCGTCGGCCATCAACGCATCGTCGGCGACGTCAATCCGCACAATCATTATTACCTGACAACCAAAGCCGAACGCGCCGGGCACATGCTCGAGAGCATCGTGCGCAAGGTCGTTCGGAAATAAGCGCTACTTAACTGACCAAGGCGCTGCGGCAATTTCCCTGAGCGTCTGAAGAAGTTTTTCGGCAGCATGATCGATCAAGGCCTTGCCGAGTTCCGCCGTTGCGAGGTTGGGCGCGCCGATCCAACCGCCCATGCTTTCAGCCGATAGATCGTCAAGCTTCCAGCCCCAGGTAATCGGCCCGGTAGGAAACAAACTCTTTGCCGGCGGTTCGGCGGGGCGTGCGGCGGCCTTATCCATCACGACTAAATGCGGCGCCAGATGCAGCAACACTGACGTCTCCACCCAGCCGCCGTGCACATCATTCACAACTGGCGTAGGCGGCGTGATAGTTTCGGGCACGCCGAAGTCGAGCCAATGCGCACTGGCCGCCAGCATATTGAACTGCGTGCGCAGCTTCAGCGCCGCGATGCTGCCGGCCGCGATGTTGCCGCCGTGACCGTTGAACAATATCACGCGGCGAAGACCGCACCGCGCAAGTCCCGCACCGATATCGACAATCTGCGCGATCAGCCGCTCTGGTTCCTGGCTCAAGGTTCCCGCGCGGTCGCTGTGTTCCGCCGAGGCACCCAGCCACAACAGCGGCAAGCGTACAAATGAAGCCGTACCCCCGTCGCGCTGCGCGGCATGATCGAGGATCGCTTCAGCGATGAAACCATCGGTGCCTAACGGCAGATGCGGTCCATGCGCTTCAACCGCCGCCAGCGGCAAAATAGCGACACTGTCGCTTGGCCAAACGGCGGTCTGTGTTTGCTGAACGAAAGGTACGAACATTACGGCTTCGCCTGCGGTGCTGTTTGAGGAGGGGCCTCAGATTCCGCCGACAATGGCGCATTCGCTACGCGCGTGAAAGCCTGAAGGATACGCGCGCGCAGACTGTCCATCGGCCACGGCGCACTGGCGGCATCCGGCTCCATGCCGGCGGCCCAAGCGCCTTCATCCAAAGCCGCCAGAATCGCTGGATCTTTAGCAATCATATGGACCGGCACATCATGTGGCGCGCCCTCTCCGGCGATGAAGGTCATCGGCTGGTGATCGCCGATGATGATAAATAAAGTGCGCTCGTTGCCATAGGTCGTGACGAACGACTTAAGCGTTTGCAACGTATAGTCGATCGAGAGCGCATAAAACTCCGGCACGCGCGACGGCGTGCGCCACACGTCATCGGCGGTCTCCGGCGTACGCTCTGTCGTAAATATGCTGCCGTCTCCCACATTCTCCCACGGCACCGGCTTCGGAATCGGCGCCCAGGGAATATGACTCGAGACCAGCGCAATTTCCGCCATCACCGGTTTGCGGTCCGTTGGTGCCAGCTCGCGCGTCTGAAAGGCCGACAGCGTGTACTGGTCGGGCATGGTCATGTACTCGAACGACTTGCCCTTATATTCCAAATTCTGCGCCGTATAGATTTTGCCGAAGGTAAAGTAATCGGCCTCGGGCCAGGGCATCGTGATTTCGGGCATCACCGCCACTGTGCGCCAACCGGCATCATTAAAATCATGAACCAGCGTGCGCCGCTGGCTGCGCAGAAGCTGCACATAGCGCTGTTGATCGTTGACCAAAAGTCCCGACACAGCCGTACTGTGTGCCAGATAACTTTCGCCGCCGAACGTCGGCGAGACCATCCAGCCGCTGCGCGCGGCAAATCCTTTTTCCTGAAGCTCCGCGCCAAACTGCTGCAACGTTGCGCGCAATTTCGGCGCATAGGCGGGATTGTCCAAAGCCGCGCGGCCGTAAGCCTCAACAAAAATCAGCAGCACGTCGACGTTTTTAAGGCCCGCGAGTTTTTGGTCTACAGGCAAATCAGCAAAGGGGTTTTCGAGCAACTGCACGCGGAACTGCTCGGCGTCGCGCAGACTTTGCGCGATCATCACCGTTTGCGCGCGCACGAAACGGCTGGCGTTGAAACTTGCGTATTGGGTGAACCCGAGCCCCACGACCGCGAGCGCCACCAGCGCCACGCCTGCGCGATTACGTTGGTGCACACCGCTGCCGACCGTGCCTGTCACCCATGCCAGCAGCGTCAGCAACAGCAACACGATCACGGCCACACCCGCGAGCGCGCCTATCGCAGCACCCTTACCCGCAGCCTTGCTCAACGTATCAAGCAACGTCGGGACCATCAGCGCATCGACCAGCGGGCTAAAGGGCCGTGCAAAACCGAAGTACGCCGCCATGTTGGCAATTTTAAAAAGCAACACCACCGCAAGCGAGAAGGCAATGACGACACGCACGAGCGCGCGCAGCACCCCCGGCGCCGCCACCAGCACAAACACGATGAGCGGCAGTTCCAGCGGCAGCCACCACGTCTCCACGGCGCGCAGCGCACCAAGCCGGTCCGGCAGCACCAGAATGAAATAGAGGACGCCGAGCGCCAGAATCCAGCCGAGGCCTTGTCCAAGAATGGAGCGTTCTTCGCGGCGCGCGAACTTGCGGCTAGTCATAAAGCAATGCTTCTCATCGGTGCGCGTGTTTGGCTGTGGGGCGGCGCAGAATCCAAAACACATCCTGCCCGAAGGAATACACCAGAAGAACCATAGCGATAGCCGCAATCGTGGTGCTGAAAGGCGGTGTAATGATCGGGACCAGCAGTGTCGCCAGCACGCCGCCCTGGATCGCGGAAATGGCCTTGCGCCGCATCGAGGGCCGTAAGGGTTCGTTCAATATCGGCCACACGCAGCCTGCGGCCACATATATATAGCGTAGCAGCCCCCCCACCAGCACCCACCAACCTGCCTTTTCGAGTGTCAGAGCTGTAATCGACAGCAGGAAAATCAGGAGTGCGTCCGTCTCCATATCGAAGCGCGCACCAAAACGGGACGACAAGCCCTGACGGCGGGCGCAATAGCCATCGATCCCATCGAACACCATGGCGACAGCGACCAGACCGAAAGAAGCCCATCCCATGGCCGGCGAAAGCGAAATCGACGACACCAAGGTCTGCAGGACCAAACCGGCAATAACGCAGGTTAACGCGAACCGGACCAGGGTCACGGTATTGGCCGCGCCAAAACGGGGGAATGGATGATAACCGCCGATCCGCGCCACCATGATCAGCGCGCCGCCGGCATAGGTCGCCACGGCACCGAACACAAACCACGCATCAAAAGGCCCGAAACTGACGGCCGCCGCGACCAGGACAGCCAGGCCGAGCGCGCCCAACAGCACGATCACCAATGTCACGTAGGTCAGCGCCCACGCGTGTCCGATGGAGGAAACTAGCCTCATGCCTTGCCTTACATCATTCCAGCTGAAGACCGGCCCACGTGAAGACCGACTTATAGGGCCGAGTCATGACAATAAAGATATAAATATCAGGGGTGAATAACGACTTAGGGTATTTTACGCTCCTTGCGTGCATCACCCGGCGCTGGGGAGCGTTACAGGAGCAGCCCCGGCTTGCATCAAAGCACCGGTCGAGACGTTACCAGTACACTCCCGATCATGAGTCCCCCAGGCACGACATCCCGAGCACGAGATAATGATGTTTGAACCGTCCAAAATCTCTCCCCTTAAAATGGCGTCCGCCACCTTCGTCGGAAAGAGCCGCCCGCGTTGGATGCTGCCCGCCCTGGCCGCAGCCGTTGTGCTGGTTATCGGACTTGGCGCCTGGGCGATCTGGGGGCGTAGCGGCTCCGAGACTGCCCACCTCACACAAAAAGTCGCCATCGGCACTATCGAAGATACGGTGACGGCGCTTGGCACACTGCAACCGCTGCAATACGTCGATGTCGGCACGCAGGTGTCCGGCCAGCTTAAAGTCCTGCATGTGGACTACGGCGCTATGGTCAAGAAGGGCGATCTCTTGGCCGAAATCGATCCGACTATTTACCAGTCGCGCGTCAATGCCGACGAAGCCCAGCTTCTCAATCTCAAGGCACAACTTGCGCAACGTCAGGCCCAACGCACGCTCGCCAACCTGCAGTTCACGCGTCAGAAGGAATTGCTGAAAGAAAACGCTACCAGCCAGAACGATTACGACACATCGGATTCAAACCTGAAAGTCAACGTCGCGCAGATCGCTCAACTCGAAGCACAGATCAAGCAGACCGAATCTACTTTGAGCGGCGACCTTGCCAATCTCGGCTACACCAAAATCTATGCGCCCATGGAAGGCACGGTGGTGAATCTCATCGCCAAAGAAGGTCAGACCCTGAACGCGAACCAGACCGCGCCAATCGTATTACGCATCGCCGACTTGGATACCATGACGGTGTGGGCGCAAGTGTCGGAAGCCGACGTGCCGAAGTTGAAAATCGGCATGGAGGCCTATTTCACGACGCTCGGCACATCCGACAAGCGGCGTTACGGCAAACTGCGTCAAATCATTCCGACGCCCGACGTCGTCAACAACGTCGTGCTCTATAACAGCCTTTTCGATGTCGAGAATCCCGACCGCGATCTCCTCACGCAAATGAGCGCGCAAGTGTTTTTCGTTGTAGCCTCCGCGCGCCAAGTACCGGTCGTTCCCGTGACGGCATTGCATCCTATCCGTACAGCACGCGCAGACAATCCGGCGGACGGCGGCGAACGGCGCAGCCGCGCGACCGACACCCCACCCGCAACACCGAACACGGCTCCCGCCACAACCGAAGTCACGCCCGGCGCACCGCCGACCGCAACTGATCGCCCGCGCCGCCGCGAACGTCCCAGCACTGTGCAGCCCACACGCTATACCGTGCACGTCATAGAGGATGGAGACGTGGTAACGCGCGAAGTGGAAATCGGCGTCATGAACCGGCTTTCGGCGGAAGTAAAATCCGGTCTCAAAGTCGGCGACGAAGTCGTGCTTGATGGCGGCACGCAGCCGGCAAACGGCCGTCGCCAAGGCGGTGGTGGGCCCGGCGGCTTCGGCGGCGGTCCGCGCATATGACCAATCTCACCAATCCCAAGCGCGACGCGCATAACCGCAGCGACGACACCCAATCGCCGCAATCGGACGCGCAACCGATCATCGCGCTCAAGGACATCACCAAGACCTACAACAACGGCGAATTGGCCGTGCAAGTCCTGCACGGCGTGTCGCTCGATATCTATCCCGGCGAGATGGTAGCCATCATGGGCGCATCGGGCTCGGGTAAAACCACACTGATGAACATCCTGGGCTGCCTCGACCGGCCGTCGTCGGGCAGCTATCTTTTCGCCGGTCATGAAGTCTCCGGCTTAGACGCCGATCAGCGTGCGCTGCTGCGCCGCGGGGCGTTCGGTTTCATTTTTCAGCAGTACAATCTGCTCGCCGCAGCTTCCGCGACACAGAACGTCGAAGTGCCGGCGGTTTACGCCGGCCTCTCGCACGCCCAGCGCATCGAACGCGCACAAAAATTATTAAGCTCACTCGGCCTCGGTGAACGCCTCGATCACCGTCCCAACCAATTATCCGGCGGCCAGCAGCAGCGTGTGTCGATCGCGCGCGCCCTTATGAATGGCGGCGCCGTGATCCTCGCCGACGAACCCACCGGCGCGCTCGACAGCAAAAGCGGCACCGACGTCATGAAGCTGCTGCACGAGCTCAATGACGCAGGCCACACCATCCTGATCATTACTCACGACGCTAACGTCGCGCATCAAGCCAAACGCGTTATCGAAATAAAAGACGGGACGATCACGTCGGACACGGGCGCCCTCAAACCCGACGCCGCGCGCGCCGCGCAAGCCATCAAACCCGAGGGCCTTGGCCCCGCGCCTAACTGGGCCAGCGTGCCCGATGTCGTGGAAGCCGGGAAAATGGCGATGCACTCGCTCAGCAACAATCTCATGCGCACCATGCTGACGCTGCTCGGCATTATTATCGGCGTCGCGTCGGTCGTCGCCATGCTCGCCATCGGCAACGGCGCCAAGCAACAGGTGCTCGACCGCATCTCGGCCATGGGCACCGATCTACTGCTGATTCGTCCCGGCGCGCCTAATCAGCGTTTCACCGGCGGTTTCCGCGCCACACTGGTTCCCGCCGACGCCGAAGCCATCGCCGAGCTGCCCAATGTCGATGCTGCCGTGCCCGAATTTCCTACCGGCGTCACTGTGCGTTACGAAAAGAATGACTATCAAACCCAGATCGACGGAACGACGGCGGATTATACCATCGCGCGCGACTGGCCCGTGGCTTACGGCGCCTTCTTCACCGACGAGGATGTAAAGTCCTACGCACCGGTCGTTGTGATGGGCCAGACCGTCGTGAAAGCCGTCTTCACCGAAGGCGAAGACCCGCTCGGTAAATACATCGCCATCAACAACAATCCGTTTCTTGTCATCGGCGTTCTTGAAGCCAAGGGCGCCGGCAGCAATGGCAACGACATGGACGATCAGATTTTCGTTCCCATTACGACCGGCTCGCAGCGCATCTACGGCCAACGCTATGCGCGCACGATTACCGTCGCCGTCGCCGACGTCGCCAAGATCGACGCAACCCAGGCCGCCATTACGCAGTTACTGATTGCACGCCACAAAAACGAAGACTTCCAAATCCGCAACATGGTCTCGGTGCTGGAAACCGCCACCGAAACCCAGAACACACTCACCATTCTCTTGGGCGCGGTCGCCGCCATTTCGCTTCTGGTCGGCGGTATTGGCGTCATGAACATTATGCTGGTCAGCGTCACCGAGCGCACACGCGAGATCGGCATTCGCATGGCCACCGGCGCGCGGAAACTCAATATCTTGCTGCAGTTCAACACCGAGGCGCTGGTGGTCTGCTCGCTCGGCGGCATAATCGGCGTTATCATCGGCCTCGGCACCGCGGCTGCGTTCGCTTACTTCGGCAAGCCGGTCGAATATTCTTTCGCGCCCGTGTTGCTGGCCTTCTCGTGTGCTTTTGCGACCGGCGTGTTGTTCGGCTACTTGCCGGCGCGCAAGGCCGCCAACCTCGATCCCGTCGTTGCACTCGGAGCCGAGTAAGATGCGCCGCCTTTTTGCTTCGACCGCTCTGACATCCGCCGTATTTTTATTGTCGGCATGCGCGTCGATGAATGCGCCCAAGATCGCAGCGCCTGCTGCATGGGACAGCGCGGTACGGGTGTCGGACACCACGGTCATGCCGATTCCACCGGACGCGACATGGTGGCAAAGCTTCAAGAGCGATGAACTCAATCAGTTGATCGCGGAAGCGCAAACCAACAACCACTCGCTCAAAGCCGCTGTCGCGCGCATCCTGCAAACTGAAGCCTCGGCGAAGATCGCCGGCGCCGCGTTTTTTCCAACCGTCTCAGCCGGCGGCAGCGCGAGCCGCAGCGTCAGGCAGGTCGTTGGGCCCGACGTTACCGCCACCAGCTATCAAGGCTCATTGCAGGCTTCGTACCAGCTCGATCTCTTCGGCGCAGTCCGTAGTTCGGCGGCGTCGGCCGGCAAGCGTCTTGAGTCCAGTCTCTACGACCGCGAAACCGTCGCAATCACTTTGGTTTCCAATGTCATCACCACCTATCTCCAAGTTTTATCGGCGCGCGAACGTCAGTACTTCGCGGGTGAGCGCTTGAAAAACGCCGAGGAGATCTTGCGCCTGCTCGAGACCCAGCGCCGCGTCGGCACGCTGTCTGAACTTGAACTCGCGCAACAGCGCGCGGCTTTGGCCAGCCAACGCGCGACAATCCCGGCGCTACGTCTCGCCGAACGTCAATCCCTCGACGCCCTTGCCGAGCTGGTAGGACGCAATCCGCAAGGCTTCGATATCGCGGCGCGCGGTCTGGCCGACGTCGCCTTGCCGGTCGTCGGCGCGGGGATTCCGTCGACATTGATGGTGCGCCGACCCGATTTGCGCAGCGCCGAATCCTCTTTGCGCGCCGCCAACTTCGATGTCGGCGCCGCCCGTGCCGCGCGCTTTCCCAGCATTCAGTTGACCGCCAGCGGTGGCAGCTCCAGCGGCGCGCTGGCCAGTCTCTTCACCACCGGCACATTTGCCTATGGCTTTGGGGCGTCCGTCGCCGAAACGCTGTTCTCCGGCGGGCGTCTGCAAGCACAAGAACAGTCGTCTCGCGCCAGATACATCGAAGTCGCCGAGAACTATCAGCAAGCGGTGATCGCGGCCTTTAGCGATGTCGAGGATGCGCTGACGGCGGTGGATCAGAACACCCAGCAATACGCGCTCATCCAAACCGCCCGCAGCGAGGCTGACCTTGCCTACCGCCTCGCGGAGCTGCGCTACCGCGCCGGCGCGATCGACTTCCAGACAGTCCTTAACGCCCAAAATACCGCTTTCCAGGCGCAAGAGTCGGTCGTGCAAAGCTCGCTGACCCGCTTTACCGCTGTGGTTGGGCTTGTCCAGGCCCTCGGCGGCGGCTGGGATGGCGCAATGCCCGATGCGCCCGCAAATGATGTGCTGTATAATTAGATCTTCTTAGCAGGGGAAAATCACGATGTTGTTCTTCTCCAAAGCCAAAATGCCCACCGCCGCCGAAGCCCTCCCCGGCCGCGCCGATGCCATGCCGGTGCCGGAGACGCATTTCGTCAACGGCAACCGCTTGAAGGGGCCATTCCCCGACGGTCTGGAAACCGCGATGTTCGGCCTCGGCTGCTTCTGGGGCGTAGAGAAATTGTTCTGGCAGATTCCCGGGGTCTATTCGACGCAGGCGGGTTATGCGGGTGGCCTGACACCCAACGCCACGTACCGCGAAGTCTGCAGCGGCATGACCGGTCATAACGAAGTCGTACGCGTGCACTTCGATCCGAAACAGGTCAGCTTTGAAACATTGCTAAAAAAATTCTGGGAAGGCCACGACCCCACGCAAGGCACGCGCCAAGGCAACGACGTCGGCACGCAGTACCGCTCCGGCATTTATGTTTACAGCGACGCCCAACGCAAAGCCGCGCTCGCCTCAAAGGCCGCTTATGAAAAAGCCTTGGGCAAAGAAGGTTACGGCGCCATCACCACTGAAGTCATTGATGCGCCGCCGTTCTATTACGCCGAGGACTATCACCAGCAATATCTCGCCAAGAACCCCGGCGGCTATTGCGGCCACGGCGGCACCGACGTCGTTTGCCCGGCGTTCACCGCTGCCTAAGCCAGCCGCAGCGCCGCCACCGGCGGCAGGTGTGCCGATAGCAGTGTCCACGCCTCGCCGCTATCATCCGACGTCCACACCGAACCCGTCGTCGATCCCATGGCAAGGCGCTGGCCGGTTTCATCGACCACCAGCGCGTGGCGATAGATCAGGTCAAATGCATTTTCTTGCGGCAACCCTTTGCGCAAAACATCAAACGTCTTGCCGCCGTCTTCGCTGAGCGTAACGCCGCCGCACGATACCGCCACGGCGACGCGATCCGAATGGCGGGGATCGACACAGATGCACCGGCGCGGTCGAGGAAATGCTCGACCGTGAAAAAGAATGGCCCGCCATCGCCGAACAAGGCCGTGCCTGGGCCGTGCAGCATTACGCACCGAAGCCCACCGCCATGCGCGTGCTGTCGGCGATGCTGAATAAACCAGAGTAACGACGATGCAAATGATCCTGATTTATTTCTTTATCGCGCTGGTTTTCCTCGGCGTCGTCGTCCTTGCCGTACCCGTCGAAGCCCCCGCGCCGCCGCCCGATCCGCGCGCTGTGATGCTGGAACTTAACGGCAAGTAAACAGCGGATTTCCTGGGTTTTCCACCTCAACATCTTGCCCGGCGTCTTGCCCGGGCCCGCCGGACCTGATATGCAGCCGGGCATGACGACACAGCGGATCATCAGCGAACGAATTATGGCCCCGGCTCTCTAAAGAGTCCGGGATATCTGCCTTTCGTCATTCGTTTGCTTACACTCTTCTGAGGATCCGACCATCATGACGTCCACACCCACCCTGACCGCCGATACCGTCCGCGCCGCACGCGAACGCACCCAAGGTCAATTCATCGTCACACCGACGCTCAATCGTCCCGCGCTTTCGCAAATGCTGGGCTGCGAAGCTTTCGTCAAATACGAGAACATGCAGCACACCGGTTCGTTCAAATCGCGCGGCGCCATTGCCAAGCTGACGACGCTGACCGAAGAGCAGAAAAAAGCCGGCGTCATCGCCATGTCAGCGGGCAATCACGCGCAAGGTGTTGCATTCCACGCCAAGCGCCTCGGCATCCCGGCGATTATTGTTATGCCGAAAGGCACGCCCTTCAATAAAAGCCGCAAGACCGCCGAATACGGCGCCAAGGTCGTGCTGGCCGGCGAGAACTTCACCGAATGCTCCGCCGTGACGCAACAGATGGCAAAGGAACACGGCTATACGCTGATCCATCCCTATGACGACGCGGAAGTGATCTCCGGCCAGGGTGTCATCGGTTTTGAGATCCTGGAACAGGTGCCCGAGCTTGATGTCATCGTCGTGCCCGTCGGCGGCGGCGGCCTCATCGCCGGCATCTCCCTTGCCGCGAAAGCCCTAAAGCCCAGCGTCGAACTCATCGGTGTCGAATCTGAGCTTTATCCGTCCATGATCAACGCGCAGACGGGCGGCAATCGCCCTTGCGCCGGCGCCACCATCGCCGAAGGCATCGCCGTGCGCGACGTCGGTCAAATCTCTATCCCGATCGTCAAGGAACTGGTGAAAGAAACTTTGACAGTCACCGAAACCAGTCTCGAGCGTGCCATCAGCATCTATGCTACGTCGGTGAAAACCGTCGCCGAAGGTGCGGGCGCCGCGCCGCTCGCGGCTGTGTTGGAACATCCCGAGAAATTTAAAGGCCGCAAAGTCGGGTTGGTGTTGTGTGGCGGCAACATCGATGCACGCATGCTGTCGTCTGTATTGATGCGCGATCTCGTACGCGGCGGTCAGGTGTTAACGCTGGCCATCGAAATGCCCGATAAGCCCGGCTCGTTGCACACCATCGCCGGTATCTGCGCCGAATTGGGCGCCAACGTGCTTGAGATCAATCACGGCCGCTTCGCTCTGGATTTGTCGGCCAATGCCGCGCGCCTCGCCATCACCATCGAAACGCGTGATCAGGCGCATGCCCGTCAAGTCATGGACCAAATTCGCGATGCAGGTTTTACGCTCGTGATCCGCGATCCGAACGAGACGTGATTCCTATTTTATAAGCTTCGAGAGGTCCTTGAACGCGGGCGTGCCCGCGATATGGAGCCATTCGAACAGCGCCGCTTCCGTCGTCACAATCGAGATGCCTGCCGCGCGCATGCGCTCGGTGGCGACGGCAACGCTTTCAGGCGCGCGCGCGGTCACGGCATCAATGCTAACAAAGACATCCAAGCCCATACCTTTGAATTCTAGCGCGCTTTGCCCGACGCAGACATGCGCTTCGATGCCGCAGATCAACAACTGATTCTTGCCGCTCTGTGCAAGACCGCGCACATGCGCGCCCATCGCCGGATCGGCGGCACAGGAGAAATGCATTTTCTCCATCACCGGCGCATCGCCTTTGACATTGTCAAGCCGCGTAACAGTGGCGCCGAGGCCTTTGCGGTACTGCTCCGACACCGTCACCGGAATCGATAACCGGTGCGCGGCCTGCATCAGCACGGCGCATTTTTCCACCATACGCTCGCCCTCATGCATGGCGGGTACCAGCCGCTCCTGCACATCGATCACAAGCACCTGACTCGTTTCGGCTTTTAAGAGCATGGCGGCTTCCCAGACTATTTAGCGGCCTAAACCTTAACCTCGTCGTTGCATCATCACAACAGGCGGGTACAGTAACATCCATGCCCAGACCTTACCGGCCCCACCTTCAAGGCAGCGTGATGAACCGTGCGCGGGTCATTGTGTGGATGACCGTGGGCGTCTTTACCATCCTGACGGTGATCGCGACCTTGTTCTTTCACGGCATTCCGCCGTGGCCGGTGCTGTTATGCTTCGGCATCAGCCATTTGATATTTTGCATTGTCGTCACGCGCGTGAAGCCTTATCGCGGGCCCTACCGTGAACCCATGGCAGAGCGCAACGCCGCGGAGTGGCCCGAGCCGTGAAATCCGGAAAAGACAAAGGCAAGAACAAAGCCAAAGACGGCAAAAAAACGCCGGCTTCAAAAAGCCCCGCGACCGTGATTTCAGTTGAAACCGTCTTTGAGAAACGCGCCGCGCGCAACGTCGACAAGATCCGCGCCAAGCTCTCCGCCGCCATGGACGACCCGCAGATGCGCGAACAAATCGTGCGCGCCATGCGCGACCTGATCAACGAAGATAGTAAGTAGACTACCGTCTATGCCGTGCGGTCGGCACCGGTCCACGCCGGCGGCGCTGGGGTTTGGTGCTTTCAGCTTTGCGGCTTTTCAGGGCGACGTCGTAGGACTTAGTGGCCCATGACGTTAGCTCACCAGCATCCTCGATTACATCTTCCGGCACGCGCCAGTAGGACGTGGCGATTTTGCGGCCACGCGTTTCGTATGTGAAGGGCTGCGATTTCTTGGCCTCGAAGTCGGCACGGTTGCTGTCGGCGGCCTTGAAATAAAGCTCGCCGTCACTGATCAGGCCGAAAATTAATCCGGCGCGGAACAACCCGCTGACGCCGAACATGCGCCGCAGCGTGACGCCGCCAAAACCGGCCAATTGTTCAATTACATAATCGGGAAATAATACGTCAGCCACGCAATCCGTCCACGCTTAAATCTTGCCCCCGTCTTGTAACCGGAAATCTGCCGCTTACCAACTACCTGCGTGCGCCAAATCGTCCGCTTATGAAAACTCTGGCGGGACCGCGCGAGATGGCTATTCTGCGCGGCATCATGCCGATCACGTTAGATCATTCAGCCCTGCGCGCAACGCTGGGTATCCGCAACTTCGCCGTCTTCACTGCCGGGAACAGCCTGTCGATGGTCGGCACCTGGGTGCAGCGGGTGGCTGTGGGCTGGCTGACGTGGGAGCTGACCCATTCGGCGCTGTGGCTGGGCACCGTGTCGATGGCCGAATTTATTCCCTCGGTTTTTCTAGCGCCCATCATCGGCGTCATGGCCGACCGCTTCGATCGCCGTCGCATCGCGGTGATCGGGCAGATGCTGGCGATGGTCCAAGCGTTGTTGCTTGCCGGACTCACGATCTCCGGTCACATCACAGCCGCGATCATTTTGGCCCTGCAAATATTTTCGGGCGTGCTGCAACCGATGATGCAAACCGCACGCTTGGTGCTGGTTCCGACATTGGTGCCGCGCGAAAACCTCGGGCACGCAATCGCGGTGACATCATTCACCTTCAACCTTTCGCGCATCATCGGTCCAGCGGTCGCGGGCGCGTTGATTGCAGCTTTCGGCGCGGGCTATGCCTTTCTGCTGAACGGCGTTTCATATTTTTTTGTGATTACCGCGCTCGTCAAACTCAATCTGCCGCCGCATCAAGCCGTGCCGAGTGCGCACGCATCATTATTCGGCGGCATCTGGACGGACTTCTCCGAGGGCCTGCGCTACACCTTTGGGCATCCCGGCCTGCGCTGGGTGATCTTCATGATCACCGTCAGCGGCGTCCTGACATGGCCGGTGACCGATTTTCTGGCGGGCATCGCCGATCACGAATTCGCGCGCGGTGTCGGCGGGCTCGCCGCGCTTGCATCGGCGCAAGGCATCGGTGCAGTCTGCGGCAGCATCTTCCTCGCGCAACGCAAAGGTAGCTCTGGCACAGCAATATTGGTCGCATGGGCGGTTTTGCTCAACGGCCTATCGCTCGCGGCCTTTGCGGTCACCAAGATCTTTTGGTTGGCGCTCATCATACTTGCCGCCAATGGCATGCTGCTTGTCATGGGAGGCGCGGGCTCGCAGACCGTTGTGCAGTCCGAGGCCGCGGAACACATGCGCGGCCGCACGCTCAGTATCTGGTTCACGCTCACGCGCGTTGGTCCGGCGCTCGGCGCGCTTGGACTTGGATCGCTGGCATCGATCTTCGGTTTCACCGGACCGTTATTGGCCGCCGGTCTTTTGGCCGCCGCGATTGCCTCGATAAACTGGCGCGGCCAGCACGCGGCGGCGCCCGAACATCATTAGCCGCCATTATTAACCGCGGTGCGCTTTCACCTTGGCATCGATCTTGGTGTGCGCTGCAGCAAGAACGTCCTCGGGCTTGCGGCCCAGCGTTGTGACCAAACGAATCCAGTGATACATCACGTCGCCCAATTCTTCGGCGAGGCGGTCTTCATCCAGCGTTCCGTCGCGCAAGAGCTTCTTGATTTCGGCGGCCACTTCACCGGCTTCGCTGGCGATACCGGTGCCGAGATAAGACAACATCCGGTCGCGATCTCCCGTCGTCGCCTTGCTTTGTATGGTCTCTGCCCAGGCGCCGAATTCGTCGAGTGTCATGCCCACTTTTCCCTCTTATGGCTACAAAAGCCGCCTTTATCCAAAGCCGGTTTAGCCCTATACCATAAACACACAATGGGATTTCCTCGGAGAAACGAAATATGTCGATCGCGATTAAAGCTTGGAGCGCTGTAGCCGTTGTGGCCTTGGCGGGTATCGCGGTCGTCTCTTATGACCAGGCACATAATTCAGCCCACGCGGCTGCGGCCAATCCGCATGCTGGCGTGCAGATGGCTGCCGCGCCCAAAGATGCGCCCATCAATGCCTGCGCCTTGTTGAAAGACAGCGAAGTCGCGGAAGTTGCCGGCGCCGAAGTCGTGGCCGGCGAGCGCCGCGATGATGGCGAAGTCGGCGACGGCACACGGGCACCGGTGGGAACCTATTCCTCCACATGCTTCTGGCGCTTTAAGGCCGACGTCGACAAAACACCCGATCGCAGCCTGCCCATGGGCGGCATGCGCTTTGTGATTCTTCAAGCGATGGCGTGGCCGACACCTGACGATGCCAAGAGATTCATCGATGGCTTCCAGGAAGCCTTCGAACACCAAATCATTCCCGCCGCACCGATTGCTGTGGAAGGTCTTGGTCAGCAGGCCGTGTGGTGGGGCGACGGCACTGCCGTACGCCAAAATTCCACCAGCGTCGGCGTTTCGGTCTTCTTGCAAGACCCTGTGAAAAAGCCCATCCAGCGCACGATGGAAGAAACGCTCGCAAAAAAAATCATTCCGCGCGTAAAGAAATAGCGGCTACGTCGCCGCTCTATTCTTCAACGTCATAAACGCACCGATGGCGAACAGCAGCCATCCGCCCATGGCGGCAAAACCGCCCCACGGCGCGAAGAACGACGGTCCGTGAAACGATAGCGAATACAGCGCCGCCGGAAACAAAAGCGATCCGGCAGCAAGTAACCCCGCCGCGATACGCATCAACTGACGCGGCCGTCCAAAGGCTAAGTGCTCGGAGATTGCCGTTATCGCGATCAGCCCGAGCACATGATCCATCTGAAAACCGGTGCCGATTTTGAACCAGGTGACCGCCTGATCTCCGGTCGGCGCCATCTGCAGCAGCCCGTGCGAGGTGAACGCCGCCAGCGCCACCGATATCAGCCCCGATACGCCGCCGAAGGCATACATCGCAATTGCAAAACGGCTTGGATTCACATCGATCTCCCTACTTCTGTTCCTGTAGCGCGATAGCTTTTTCGAGCTGGCGGAATCCTTCCAGAAACCGCTTCTCGGCCTCCACCACCGGCAGCGGTACCAGCGTCACATCCTTGAGCGGCTTTTCGGTGAAGTCGAGCACCGTCCGGCACTCGGCGGCGGTAAAGCCCGCCAATTGCACTGCTTCGGTCGCGGCGGCGATCAGGTCGGCTTTTTTAATGAGGGCTTTGTCGGCCGGCGCCAGCACCGGCGCTAAGCCAAAACGCACATAAATCGCGCGGGTCAGGCGGTTCTCAACTTCCTTGAACACATCGCCGATCACGGCCTTGAAGGGCGTTATCAGGTCGTGAGTGACATATTCCGAGGCGTCGTGCAGCTTGGCCGCCATCAAAAGGCGCGCCGTGGCCCGTGGTTTCAGCCGGCGCACGATATCCACCACCAGATCCGAATGCTGCGCCACGCTCCAGCCGTGAGAACCCTGGGTTTGGCCGTTCCAGCGCGTGTTACGCGAGAGGCCTAAGGCAATGTCCGCGATCTCAATGTCCAGCGGCGACGGATCTATCAGATTCAACCGCCGTCCCGACAGCATCCGCTGCCAGGTCCGCGGCGCATGGGCCTGTAATTTGCCCGAAACGCTTGAAACTGCGGGTTTCGCAGCAGGTTTGGCAGCTTTCACCGCAGAGTCCTTACTTGAGGCAGGTAGTTTGTAACGGGTATAAATTTCACAACGGAAAGAATACCTTAAGTTTTAGGGGATATCCTTCCCGAAGTTGGGGTGAGCCGAGATGCCTTAAAAAAGGGGCGCGGGCTCACGGCGGAAGCACGAGCGCGGCGATATGGTATCAGCCACTTCAGATTACCTGAAACCGATCAGCTTTCTGGTCGTGGATGACCGCGCCTACATGCGCCGCGTGATCAAAAGCATTCTTGAGACTCTGGGCTGCAAGCGCATCGACGAAGCCCATCACGGCGGCGAAGCGCTATCGATCATGCGCAGTTGGCCGCCCGATATCGTGCTGACCGAGGCTTTGCTGCAACCGATGAGCGGTGTCGAACTGCTGAAGACGGTACGCGCCGACAAGAGCAGCCTCAAGTTCACGCCGATCATCATGATCACCTCCGAGACCCGGCGCGAGCGCGTCGTCTCCGCGCGCAACGCCGGCGTCACCGAATATGTCGCCAAGCCTTTCAACGCTAAGAGCCTGATCTTGCGGATCCGTGAAGTCATCGAACGGCCGCGGCCGTTCGTCGATGTCGGCGGTTACTTCGGCCCCGACCGCCGTCGCCGTTCGGAAGTCATGTCCGAGGGCGAGGAAAAACGCGGCAAGGGCGGACCGCGCTCGACGGCCAAGGAAGACCCCAGAGAAGGTCTTACCCAGGACCAGATCGACAAACTTGTCGCCGGCGATTCGATCCGCGATTGATCTCGCGCGACCTATTCCATTCTTGCCATGAAAGACCGACCGAGGATGGATGACGTTGTCATTATCGGCGCCGGACAAGCCGGCGGACAAGCTGCGCTGTCGCTGCGGCAATTGGGCTTTGACGGCAAAATCACACTCATCGGCGACGAGCGTTATGTGCCTTACGAAAGGCCGCCGCTCTCGAAAAGCTTTCTCGCCGGAGATGTGCCCGAAGAGCGCATGTTTATGCGCCCCGCTGAGATGTATGACGAAAAGAACATCGCATGGCTGAAGAGCACAACCGTCGTCCGCGTTGACCGCCAAACCAAACAGGTTCACCTGGCCGAAGGACAGCCGCTGCCTTATGGCAAACTCGTGTTCGCCACCGGCGGGCGCGTGCGCAAGATGACATGTCCCGGCGCCGATCTTCCCGGCATTCACTACTTGCGCAACATCGATGACGTGCACGGTTTCCGCGCGCGCCTCACGTCTGGTTTGAAACTCGTGATCGTCGGCGGTGGATTTATCGGCCTTGAGGTCGCCGCCGTCGCCGTTAAACGTGGTTGCGAAGTGACATTGCTGGAAGCGCTGCCGCTTATCCTCAATCGCGTGACCGCACCCGAGATGTCGGCGTTCTATACCGACGTGCATCGCTCTGCCGGTGTTGATATCCGCACCTCCACCACCGTCTCGGCTTTCGAAGGTGCTGGCAAAGTTGAGCGCGTCATCACCAATCACGGCCCCATCGACGCCGACCTCGTGATCGTCGGCATCGGCATTATTCCGAACGTCGAGTTAGCCGAGGCCGCAGGGCTGGCCATCGACAACGGCATCGTGGTCGATGAATGCGCCCGCACTGCCGATCCCGACATCTTCGCCGCCGGTGACTGCACCAATCATTTCAACGTCGCCGTCGGCGAGCGTCGGCGACTGGAGTCGGTGCCCAATGCCCTCGGGCAAGGTAAGGCCGTCGCCCTCGCCATCATGGGCAAGCCGGAGCCTGTCACCGAGGTGCCGTGGTTCTGGTCCGACCAGTACGACCTCAAACTGCAAATGACCGGCCTGCCGAAACCCGGCGACCAGACCGTGATTCGCGGTTCCATAACCGACCGCAAGTTCTCGATCTCCTACATTCGTGAGGGCGTTTTCGTCGCCTGCCAGTCCGTCAACATGGCCAAAGACTTCCTCCAATCCAAAAAACTCATCGCCGCCCGCCATAAACCCGATCTCGCCAAGCTCGCCGATTCGGACATTTCCTTAAAAGATATATGAATTACATATACTTACGGCGAGATTGGAATCCCCAAAGATTTGAGGGTTGAAAGCAACCGCCACTAGGGCCAGTTTGTTTATCTAGAGCGCCGCCTTAAAAGCGCCAGGAGAACGTCATGGACCGCATTAACAACGAACCTGCTGGCTTTCAGCAGACGCAAAGCACCCGGGTTAAAGACCCAGGTCCTGAGCAAAACGCCAATCCGCCGCCGCCGCCGAAGGTCGTGCGCGCGACGAGATCCGAACAGGACGCGCCCAGCCCGCACCCCCAGCGCGGCCAGCAGATCAATCGCGTGGCATAAGCCGCCACTTGCGCGGCTGCCGCGATTGGCTATGAAGAGTCCCCGCACCGCGAGGGACTCTTTTTTATGAATCTATTCGATATTTTCCGCGCCCGTTTTCCGGACGACCTATCGGCGCCGTTCATGACGCTGCCGGACGGTCGGGTTTTCACCTACGTCGATCTCGATGCTGGCTCCAGCCGCATGGCCCATCTGCTCGCATCACTCGGCACATCGCCGGGCGACCGCGTTCTGATGCAAGTCGAGAAATCGCCCCAGACCGTGTTCCTTTATCTCGCGTGTCTGCGGGCCGGTGCGGTGTTCCTGCCGCTCAATACCGCCTACCGCGCCGACGAGCTTGCCTACTTCCTCGCCGACGCCGAGCCGCACGTCGTCGTGACCGATCCCGCCAACACGGCGCTGATAGAATTATGCGCGCAACACAAGGTGGCGCATGTCCTGACGTTGGATGCCGCGGGCGAAGGCACGCTCATCACGCAAAGCCAGACCAAACGCGACGACTGGAGCACAACCCCGCGCGCCGAGACCGACCTCGGCGCGATTTTGTATTCCTCGGGCACGACCGGCAAGCCTAAGGGCGTCATGCTGAGTCACGCCAACCTTGCCGCCAATGCCCGCGCGCTGCACGAGATATGGGGCTTTGGCCCGCACGACGTCCTGCTGCACGCGCTGCCGATTTTTCATACGCACGGCTTGTTCGTCGCCCTCAACACCGTTCTTCTGAACGGCACCGGCATGATCTTCCACACCAAGTACAGCGCCGATGACGTGCTGAACGATCTGCCGCGCGCCACCGTCTTCATGGGTGTGCCGACATATTATGTACGCCTCAGCATGCATCCGAAGCTTACGCCCGAGGTCTGCCGCAATATCCGCCTCTTCCTCTCCGGCTCGGCGCCGCTGCTTGATGAAACCTTCAAAAGCTTCGCCGCATGTACCGGCAAGGAAATCGTCGAACGCTACGGCATGACCGAAGCCGGCATTATCACCAGTGCCGACGTCAACAAACCGCGCCAGGCAGGCTCAGTCGGCTGGCCCTTGCCCGGCGTATCTTTACGCATCGTCGACGGCGACAACAACGACGTGCCGCGCGGAGACACCGGCGAGATTCAGATCAAAGGGCCCAATCTCTTCCAAGGCTACTGGCACAAACCCGAGAAGACCGCCGAGGACTTCACCGCCGACGGCTTTTTCAAAACCGGCGACCTCGCGCATTTCGCGCCCGACGGCATGGTGAACATCGTCGGCCGCGCCAAGGACATGATGATCTCCGGCGGCTTCAACGTGTATCCCAAGGAAATCGAAACCGTGATCGACGCCATGCCGGGCGTTGCCGAGTCCGCTGTGGTCGGCATGCCGCACCCGGATTTTGGCGAAGCGGGCCTTGCCGTCGTCACCATGAACGCGGGCGCCGCGCCCTTGGATACGATAGCCGCACTCCAGTCCCTCAAAGACTCCCTCGCCAACTACAAAATCCCAAAGATGATGGTCGTGGCCTACGCGCTGCCGCGCAACGCCATGGGCAAGGTGCAGAAAAACCTGCTGCGGGCGGAATACCGCGCGCAGTGGGACGGATATATAAAGGCAAACACCTAACGAACGCGCTAGACTGCGGCTCACACGGGAGGCGCACATGAGCGACACGTCTGACACGCCAAGCACCCAACCAAAACGCCCGGACTGGCAACGCCCAGACTGGCAAGGCTGGCGTCGCAAGTTCGTCACGCGCCCTTTACTCGCGTGGTACCGCAAGCGTATTCCGCCGATGTCCGATACCGAGCGCGAAGCCATCGAGGCCGGCACGGTCTGGTGGGACGCGGCCTTGTTCACCGGCAAGCCCGACTGGCCGATTTTGCTGAACGCGCCCAAAGCCGGCCTATCGGACGAGGAAGAAGCCTTCCTCAACGGACCAACCGAAGAACTTTGCGCCCTGCTCGACGACTGGCGCATCAATCACGAATGGCACGATCTGCCGCCGGAAGCCTGGGCCTTCATCAAGGCCAATCGCTTTCTCGGCATGATTATCCCCAAATCGCACGGCGGTCTCGGCTTCTCTGCCCAGGCGCACTCGGCCATCGTCACCAAAATTTCCACGCGCAGCATTACCGCTGCCGTCACCGTCATGGTGCCCAACTCTCTCGGTCCCGCTGAACTGCTGCTGCATTACGGCACCGACGCGCAGAAAAATCATTACCTGCCGCGTCTTGCGCGCGGCGAGGACATCCCTTGCTTCGCACTCACCGGACCGGAAGCCGGATCCGATGCTTCGGGCATGCCCGACATCGGCATCATCTGCCGCGGCACGTTCGAGGGCAAAGAGGTTCTGGGCCTGCGCATCACCTGGGACAAGCGCTACATTACACTTGGCCCCGTGGCGACGGTGATGGGCCTCGCCTTCCGCGCCCGCGATCCCGATCATCTGCTGGACGACACCGAAGAACTCGGCATTACCTGCGCGCTCATTCCCACTAACACACCCGGCGTCGAAATCGGCCGCCGCCACTTGCCGGTGCATCAAGCCTTTATGAACGGGCCGACGCGCGGCACCGATGTGTTCATTCCCATGGACTACCTCATCGGCGGCGAAGCCTACATCGGCCAGGGCTGGCGCATGTTGATGGAATGTCTGGCTGCAGGGCGCGGCATTTCATTGCCGGCCCTTTCGGCGGGCGGCATTAAATTCGCGGCGCGCACCACAGGCGCTTACAGCCGCGTGCGCAAACAGTTCAACGTGCCCGTTGGAAAATTCGAAGGCGTGCAGGAAGCGCTCGCCCGCATCGGTGGTTTCGCCTACCTGATGGAATCCTTACGCCGCCTGACGACCGTCGCCCTCGACATGGGCGAGAAGCCCGCGGTGATGTCGGCCATCGCCAAATTCCACGCCACCGAAATGCTCCGCAAAGCCATCAACGACGCCATGGATATTCACGGCGGCAAAGGCATCATCGGCGGCCCGCGCAATTACTTAGGCAACGTCTATCACGCCGTGCCCGTCGCCATCACAGTCGAGGGCGCCAACATTCTGACCCGCAGCCTCATCATCTTTGGCCAAGGCGCAATTCGCTGTCATCCCTATCTCTATAAAGAGATGGTCGCCGCCCGCGATCCCGACAAGGAAAAGAGCCTCAACGATTTCGATGCGCTGATCTGGCGCCACCTTGGGCACATGTTCGCCACCAAAGCCCGCGCGTTTATCCACAATCTTACCGGCGGCTTCTTTGCATCTGCACCGAAAGCGGGCAAAGCGACCGGCGTCTATCGCCAGCTTTCGCGCGCCAGCGCCTCGTTCGCTTTTGTCGCCGAAGTCGCCATGGTGCTTTTGGGCGGCGCCTTGAAGCGCCGCGAAAGTCTGTCGGCCCGCCTGGGCGACGCGCTGTCGCACATGGTGATCTTAAGCGCGGCCTTGAAGCGCTTCGAAGACGATGGCCGCCCCGATGCCGATTTGCCGCTCCTGCAATGGGGCGCGCGTCACAGCCTTTATGAAATCCAACAAGCACTCGACGGTGTGCTCGCCAACTTCCCCTATCCGCCGCTCGGCTGGCTCATGCGTTTTGTGATCTTCCCCTTGGGCCGCCGCCGCCATCCGCCCAAGGATAAATTAATGAGCCGCGTCGCCGAACTGCTGCTCGTACCCTCCGCGACACGCGACCGCCTGACACAAGGCATCTACATCGGCGGCACCGATCAACCCGTCGGCCAACTGGACGAAGCCCTCGGCGCCGTCATCGACGCCGATACCATTGCCACCAGACAGCGCCGCCTCGGTGTGAAGAACGCCAAGGAAGCCCTGACCGAACATGTGATTACGCCGCAAGAGAAAGAGATCGTCGACCGCGCCGCCGACCTCACCCGCAAAGTCATCGCCGTCGACGACTTTGCACCCGAGGACATCTCGCCGCGGTGGAATAGCTAACCGGCTTCTTGCGTTAGCCCGAGTTCGGGAAAATACCGCGTCATCACGCGCACGAAGTGCGCCACCAAATTGGTGTGTTTGCGCGTCGCCGCTCTCAGCGGATTATCCCACGGCGTCATCAGAATATTACCGACGAAAGCCGAGAGACAGGCATCGAAGCTCGACGGCGCGTCGTTGCATCCCCATTCGCGATTGCCGAGCCAATGCGCCAGCGCCTGGACATCAGCGATACCCGCCTGCCAAATCACCTCCGGCGGATGACGCCCGACGCCCTGACTGCGCAAGCCTTTCATGATGCCCTTCTCGCTGGCGCGCGCGATAAACGGCGTTAAGAATCCCGGCAGCCCCAGAAACTCTTTTAAATAGGGACGCCACGCGCCGCGCGTCTGCGGATCGACCCAGCGCATATAGACCATCACCCAATAAAGGTGTTCTTCCATCATGCGCTGCAAGGCCAGTGATTCCGCGCGCTGGGCCAACGTCAGCTTGCCGTCAACGCGATGACCGTGAGTGCGTTCAAGATGCTGGATGATCAGACCCGAGTCTGTGATCACTTGGCCGTCGATGTCGACATAAGGCGCCTTGCCCGTCGGCGAGGCCTTCAAATTCTTTATCGCTACAACGCTGTGTTCGATCTCCGCCATACGCAAATAGGTCTCGAGTTTCATGCAGAACGGACTGAGGTTCGGCAAACCAAACATCGGTTTGAATTGAAAGAGTGTGATGCTCATAAATCGTTTCCAATAAATCCGCCGGCCTGGCGGTGCCATAGCCGCGCATAGATGCCACCCTCGGCCAGCAGTGCCGCATGTGTACCCTGCTCGGCGACGCAACCCTTTTCCAGCACAATGATGCGATCGAGGTGCATGATCGTCGACAGGCGGTGCGCGATAGCAATCACCGTGCGGCCTTGCATGAGCTTGAGCAGACCGTCTTGAATCAGATGCTCGGCCTCGCTGTCCAGCGATGAGGTCGCTTCATCGAGCAGCAGAATCGGCGCGTTCTTCAAAAACGCCCGCGCGATGGCGACACGCTGACGTTCCCCGCCGGAAAGTTTCATGCCTTTCTCGCCGACGACGGCATCGTAGCCGCCCGGGCGCACCGCGATGAAGTCATGACAGTGCGCGAGCTTGGCGGCTTCGATCATCTCTGCTTCGCTGGCGTTCGATCTGCCGTAGAGGATGTTGTCGCGCACCGTGCGGTGGAACACGCTGGGCGTCTGCGGCACTTCGGCAAAAGCTTCATGCAGCGAATCCCAGCTCACATCCGCGATATCCTGCCCGTCGACAAAAATGCCGCCGCCTTGAAGCAAAAATTGACGGCGCAGAATCCGCAGCAGCGTGCTCTTCCCCGCACCCGACGGCCCCACCAGACCGACCTTCTCACCGGCGGCTATCGTGAGGTTGAGATGCGCAAAGACCGCAGTTCCGTCGGGATAGCTGAAAGACACATCGCGCACATCGATCGCGCCGCCCTTGGCCTTCAGCGCGGGCGCCCCCGGCGGATCAACAATCTCGTGCGGCTGCGTCACCGTCTCCAGACTTTCGGTAAGCGTGCCGAGATGTTCAAAGAACGCGAGCAGGTTATCGCCCAGCGCGTTGACGTTGGCCGAGATCATCAGGCTGAGCGACATCAGCATTGTGAATGTGCCGACGGAGACCCGGCCTTCAAGGGCCCGATCGAAACTCCACCACACCACGACAATCAAAAATCCGACGCTGATCGCATGCAAAGCCAGGCGCATACGGAACAACACCAGACGTAATTCCACGCCCGTGTCGTATTCACGCAGATTCAAAGGATGCAGTGTGTCGCGCTCCAGTGTGCGGCGCGCGAAGGCGCGCACTAAATCCCAGTTATTGAGCGAATCCACCAGCCGCCCGGCATAGGCGGTGCCGGCTTTGGACGTCGCCTTGGCGTATCTGCGGCAGCCCTGCGCAAGTCCGCCCGCAACGATAGCGAACACCAGCGCAAAAGCCGCGAACAGTGGGAGAAACTGCGGTGCCTGCCGCGCCACTAAAACCGCCGACACCACGAACAGCACCGCGAGACGCGGCGCGGTCGAGAAGACGAATTCTATAACCACTGTCGCCGCAGAGGCGGCGCTGCGCACCTTCGATGACAACGCGCCCGAAAGCTGATCGAGAAAGAAGCGCGGCGCATGACCGTGCACGTAGACGAATAAGTCGTCCTGAATGCAGCTCTTGAGCGCCAGCATATTCGTGGTGCTGGCCAGGGTATGCACGCGCGAAAGGATCGGGCCGACAATCCAGATCGCGCACAGCACCGCGAACCACAATGTCGCCTGATGCGCGCCGCTGCTATCGCCGACAGGCAACGCCGCGCCGGAAATCACCGCGAGCGCATTGACCAGTGCGCCCAAGGCATAGGGCTGCAAGTTGTCGACTATGGCCCCCACGAACGCCAGCGTGAGAATACCGCTCAGGCGCGCGCGGCCATGACGGCGGGCATAATGCCAGATGAAGGCGAAGGGTTTGATTGCGGCGCGGTCGGCGGTGGGCACGAAAGGTACCGCCGCGATATGCTGTGCAGTGACGGTTTTATGCGAAGAGTCGTCGGGCATGTGCTGGCGATTCTACACGAGTACCCACTTAGACCCAAAGCGCTTAGGCCAAAGTCGCGCACGCTAAAAAAGCAAAAGGCCGGACTTACCGTCCGGCCTTCGACCGCAATCCGTGTGACTGCTTTTATTATTTGCCGATCTGGCCGCGAATTTCGCCGCCCTTGTTGGCAACGGTATGGACGTTGACATAGGCTTTGCCGCCGGTGATCGCAGCGATCTGCTCATCGGTCACGGTGGCTTTGCCTTCCAGCGGGCTCTTGATCGGCGCGCCGGCCGCGGCGAGACCTACGAGCACGCCGCCATTGGCGCCGGCTTCAGCCGGACCATGGATGTGAGCCGCGAGCGCATCGCCGGTCAGACCTTCGAAGGTGATCTTCCAGCTGATTTCTTTGGTTGTGTCGTTCAGCGTGAATTCGGCCATGCCTTTGCCGGCAGTCGTGTTGGCAGGAACTTCCGAAGCGCCGTTCAGCGTGGCCTTCAATTTATGGTCGGCGGCGCTGGCACTGGTGGCCAGTCCGGCAGCAATCAAAGCGCCGGCAGCGATACGAACGAATTTCATGAAACTCTCCCTGGGATGGATAAGACCGTTCTTATGTTGGGTCTTATGTTGGGTCTTATGTTGGGCGGCGCATTGATGGCACCAAAAAATGGGACTGTACAGGCGGTATCGAATCAAGCTTTTGTGAAGAACAGGATTTTGCACTGCGGAACGCCGCCCAGATGCGGTGGCGGCGCAGACCCAAACCGGCCTTGCGGCTCTTAAATCCATATCCGTGAAACGAGGGAGAGAATGGCGCGCCCGGAAAGACTCGAACTTCCAACCTTCTGATTCGTAGTCAGATGCTCTATCCAATTGAGCTACGGGCGCGCATGGCCGTGAGGCCGAACGGCGAAAAACGCCGCTGAAGCGCCACAAATCGGCAAAAGCGGCCTGAAACCGCCATTTCCCGGTCCGTGGGGAGGCCTGAGATACTAAGATCGGCCGGACGATGCAAGGAAAACAATTGGAAAACCTTGGTTATTCCTCGGCTTGGAGTCGTCTGGCGACTTGTTCTGGGGGAAACCTTTGATTAAAGTCGCCTCACGACTCGGGTGTTGCTAAATTCTGGAGCATCGCCAAGCCTTTGGGGGCGGTTTCTAAGGATTGTTTTCGGGGCAGACCGGGACCACGGCTTAGACCTGACCGGTAGTGGGAATGAGTGCAAGGATGCAGGTACAGGGGCTGTCCAACCGACATCAGGGGCAACGTGATATCGTGGGGACTCAGAAAATGGTGGGCTGCGGCGTGTTAGGTAAATTATCGTTAGCCGCGCTGCTATAGGGCTTAAGTGCGTGCTCGACAAGCAGTCCGGGCGCAATGTCCTCGGCCAATGCCTCTGAAAATATTCAGCTCGCTGCTGCGGAAAGTAGCGTGCAAAGCGCGCCCTTAGCGTCGACATCCAGCAAATTCGGCCCGACCGTCGTCGGCCAGAAAGCCGCGCAGTTCCGCGCCGATTTCGAAAAACTCAAAAACAGCACCGCCACCCGCAGCGCACAACTAGAAACCATCCGCGCCCAGACCGTGGCGAATGTGAACTCGTATCACACGCTCGTCGGCGGCATCCGTTCGCGCCTGCAAATGGGCTCGACGCCGGGCAACCCTGAACTGCTGGCGCAATGGAGCCAAGCACAAACACAGATCACACAGATCGATGCTGATATCGCGACCTTGAACCAGCTCTCGGCGCAAGTGTCGGGCGACACCGGCACATCGTCGTATCTGTTGGAAAATATCCGCGCCGCCTACGCCTTGTCGGGCGCGCTGGAAGAAGATCATCGCCAGCTTCGCCTGCTGGAAGACGAAGTTAACCAGAACGCCATCGTCATCGATCGCGCGCTGCTCAGCCTGAACAACGAACTCACGCGCCAGCAGCAGTATGTCACCACCGAGCGCACCTCCCTGGTGCAGCTTGCCGCCGACATCAACGCCGGCCAATCTTATACCGCCAGCGGCCGCCGCGCAGCATGATGCCGGTTTCAGCGGAATCGTTGGCGAACAAGAAGCCGCTGGTTGTCATCAAATTCGACAAACCCGATGTCGCCTACGAACCCGCGCTGTATCAGGCCCTGAGCAATGCTCTGGAACGCCGTCCCGACGCGACCTTCGATCTGGTGGCCGTCACACCAAAAGACGGCAATCCGGCTGCGGCGCACCGCGACGCCGATACCGTCTTTAAGTCCATGACCAACATGGGCCTGCCGGCCGAACGCGTTGCCATGATCGCCACCAACAGCACCAGTGCCGGCACGTCGGAAGTGCACATCTACGTGCACTAGACCGCTGCGTCCTAAGTGGATTTGGCTTTTCTGACTATTTAAGGCTGTAGAATCTTAACGCTGTGGAATCGCGACGTTGTCGATAAGACGCGCGCGTCCTAAGTGCGCCGCCGCCAACACGCGGCCGGGTTCGCGTGCAGTCTCCAGCGTCGCGAGCGTCTCGGCATGGCGCGCCTCGACATAATCGACGCTGCGAAAACCAGCTTTCAGAATTCCGGCGCGCGCCGTGTCGATACATTCTTGAATGTCGCCGCCTTCAGAAATTGCCGCCGCCGCTTGCGTGATGGCCGCAAACAGCTTCGGCGCTAACGCACGTTCGTCGGGCGTGAGGTAAGCGTTGCGCGACGACATCGCCAAGCCGTCCGCGTCGCGCACCGTCGGCACGCCGATGATATCCACCGGAATGTTGAGATCGGCAACCACGCGCTTGATCACGGCGAGTTGCTGGAAATCCTTTTCGCCGAACAACGCGATATCGGGCAGTGCCTGCAGCAGCAGCTTAGAAACCACTGTAGCAACACCGTCAAAGTGCCCTGCGCGGTGCGCGCCGTCTAAAACATCTGTCAGGCCGGCGACGCTCACGGTCGTCGCGAACCCTGGTGGATACATCACCGCCGCGTCGGGCGCGAACAACAAATGCACGCCCGCGCCATTCAGCATTTCAAAGTCTTCACTCTCGCAGCGCGGATAAGCGGCGAAGTCTTCGTTTGGACCGAACTGTTTTGGATTGACGAAAATCGTCGCGACAACACGGTCGGCCATTTTCTGCGCCCGCCCCATAAGCGTCAGGTGGCCTTTATGCAAAGCCCCCATGGTCGGCACTAACGCAACCGACAATCCCTCGCGGCGCCACGCCTGAATGCGGCTGCGCAAACTTTCAACGTCGCGCACGGCGACAAGATTGGAAACGTACGTATTCATAGAAAAGGTCTGCCGCTTTTATGTCCGCACTTTCGCGCGCGACCGAGAGGGTGCTTTTTTCTTTTTGGCCGGCTCGACCGCGCCATACAGATGCTCGCGCGCCGGATACCGCCGCGCGCGCACATCGGATGCATAATTCTCCACAGCATTCGAAACCGCGACGCCCAGTTCGGCATACCGCTTGACGAACTTCGGCGTGAACGCGCTGTAGAGCCCCAGAATATCTTCGGCGACAATAATCTGACCATCGCAGGCCGGCGAAGCGCCGATGCCGACGGTCGGCACTTTGACGACTTCGGTGATTTTGCGCGCCAGCGATTCCACCGTGCCTTCGACAACAATCGAAAAAGCGCCCGCGTTTTCGACTGCTTTGGCATCGGCCAGCACGGCTTTGGCTTCTTCTTTACCGCGGCCTTGCACGCGGAAGCCGCCGACAACATTGACCGACTGCGGCTTCAAGCCCACATGCGCCATCACCGGAATCCCGCGCTGCACGAGATATTCAATCGTGCGCGCCATTTCCACACCGCCCTCTAGCTTAATACCGGCACAGCCGGTTTCTGCCATCACGCGCGCGCAGGATTTAAACGCATCCACCGGGGAAGCCTGATAGGAGCCAAACGGCATATCGACAATCACACAAGCCTTTTGCGAGCCGCGCATGACCGCCTGTCCATGCGCGATCGACATCTCAAGCGTGACACCCAGCGTCGTGTTCATGCCGTAAATCACCATGCCCAGCGTATCGCCTACCAGCAACAGGTCCACATGCGGATCCATGAACCCCGCCATAGGCGCGGTATACGCAGTGATGCAGACGATGGGCTCGCCGCCTTTGCGCGCGGTTAGATCGCGCGGCGACACGCGTTGCATCGCGGGCGTTCCACCATGACGGCGGGGCGGTTGCGGGACAGTGCTCATGGGCGTGACCTATAATATTAGCGGGCGCGGTAATACCACAGCACGGCGGCTATCGCCGCCAGTAAAACAATCAGGCCGAAGATCTCCGACAGGCTCAAGGGCGATCAGCTTCTTTATTGATACCGCAATATATAGAGTACCGTCATAGCGGAAGCCGCACGACAAAGCACGTTCCTTGCGCGGACGTCGACAATAAGGTGATGTCGCCGCCCTGAACCCGCAATAATTCCCGCGCGATCGGCAGTCCCAACCCGAAGCCCCCGGCACGGGTCGAACCCGCGAACGGCACGAACAGATTATCGCGCGCTTTGGGCATGAGCCCGCGGCCGTTGTCGTCGATGCGAATGGTTTGGTAGCCGTCCTCTTCCGCCGCACGCATCACGGCGGTCGTGGCCCCGGCTTCACAGGCGTTGCGCAGCAAATTATCGAAGGCCCGGCGCAACAGCTCGCTATCGCCCGAGAAGGAAAAATCCTCATCGCACCTAATTTCTATGTCGCACTTTATATCGGGCGCGATCGATTGCCTGATGTCGGCCAACACCGCCGCGACCTGTAGCGGTTGTTTATTGACCTCCGGCAAACCATCCTTGGCAAAGCGTAGTGTCGAAGCCGAAAGCTGCACCGCCCGATGGACCGAACGTACCATCCCTGCGGTCAGACGCCTGACTTCCGGGTCGGGTGACTGTTCGAGGCGTTCGGATTCCAGCATGGCGGTAGCGAGAATGTTTTTAAGGTCGTGAGAGATCTTCGTGACCGCCGTGCCGACGCCGGCCAGCCTTTCTTTCTGCAGCAACGCCGAGCGCAACTCATGTTGCATTGTCGCCAGCGTTTGCTCGGCCACGCCCACCTCATCGCTGCGCGTCGACGGCGCGATGATATTGCGCGGGTCTTCCGGATCGCTCTGGAATCCGGTCATGCTCGCGGTGATGCGCTTGAGGGGCCGCACCGCCAGCCACTGCAGCGACGCATAAAGTGGAATGGCGGTCATGATCGAGATGAACAGGCTGATGAGCAAAAACCGCCTGGCGTGGGCCCACATGTCCTCACGCAACGGCCACTCGGCGATCACCGCCTCGACTTGCACCGTCGGATTGGCGGGACTTTTTCCGATCACGACAATCGCGGGAATGCCGCTGCGAAACATGGTGCGCAGGGTATCGATCGTTAGATTCCCGACGTTTTCCATGTGCACGTCGTAGACATAGAGATCGGACGACGAAATGCCCGACTCCAACTCCCGCGTCGGCATATTGGGCCGCTTGACTGTCATGCCCAACATACGCCCTTGCGACAGCAGGTTATTGCGCAGCATGGGATCAAGCTGCGCCGGATACACATCCAGCGCCGTGGCGATCAAATGGGCCGTCGCCAGTTTGTCGTTGAGATAATCGACGCGAAACCGCGTCATGGTCGGGATAAGCAGCCCAAGCTCGACCAGCATCAGGAAGCCGATGGTGATAAACAGCAGACGCGCCGACAGGCCGGAGGCGAATGTCCGTAATTTTCTCAATACCACGAGCGGGGTTTTTTCGGTCATGAGGGCGGAGTGTACCCTTCCGGACCGGCTCGGCACCACACAGGGCCGTGAGACCGGCCCCGGCCAGCCCCCCGAATCGCAGGATTCTCAAGGGCTTGTCGCCCGGGCAAGACCCGGCCGGAGAAAATCGGGCTAAATACCTGAAAAGCGACGACTTTTGCGGGGTCCGGAGGTGCCAGCGTTGACTTTGCCCCCCCTCGCCCTTATACACCGCCCCGCACGCTTTAAACGCCCGTGCCCCGGCACCGGGTGTTTTCCTTTTAGATAGACTGGAGTTGGTGACGTGAAACGCACCTATCAACCGAGCAAACTCGTCCGCGCACGTCGTCATGGCTTCCGCGCCCGTATGGCGACCGTCGGCGGCCGCAAAGTGATTGCTAACCGTCGCGCTAAGGGCCGTAAGCGCCTTTCAGCCTAAAAGCCCTGCTACAGACCGCGCCTTCTTTAAGGTGTCGGCGTACGCACAGGGCTAAGTCGCCGTCGGATGGATCACCAATGGCCTGGGACACGGAGCAAGCCACACAACAGCTTCGCCCCCTCAAGGTCCGCGGGGAGAACCCGCACGCTTGCATCCAAAAGGGCCGCGTCTGGAATTCTCTGCCCAAACGTGCGGACTTCTTGCGGATCGCCGCTGGTGGCGTCCGCCGTGTCACACCCGGCTTCATTCTCCAATGCGCGCCTAACGTCGATGAAATGGCACCCCCCTTGCGTGTCGGCTTTACCGCCAGCCGCAAAGTCGGCAACGCCGTCGCGCGCAATCGCGTGAAGCGCCGCTTGCGCGCGTTGGCCGACAAAATCATGCCCGAGGCCGCCAATCCCGCCCACGACTATGTCTTCATCGGCCGCACCGAAACATTAAAGCGCAAGTTCGTCGCCATGGAGCAGGATCTGCGTTACGCCTTAAAGAAGCTGGCAGGCGCTAAATGATACGGTTTGTTGTGCAGCTTCCGGCGCTGATTTTGCGCATGGCCATCCGCCTGTATCAGATTTTTATCGCGCCGGTCTTGGGCCCGCGCTGCCGCTTCCATCCCAGCTGCTCGCACTACGCCGCTGAGGCGCTCACCCGGCACGGCGCAGTGGCCGGCAGTTGGCTTGCGCTGCGTCGTATTCTGCGCTGTCATCCCTGGAATGACGGCGGCTTCGACCCCGTTCCCGATACTTTAACCGGCGCTCGCTTGACGACAGCGGATAAGGCCCATAGGTCTTGCTGCCCATCCCACGCCTCATCTCGGCACGTTCCCTAGAACACCCAGCACTTATAAAGTTTATGGACAATCGCAACACCATCATCGCCATCATTGTTTCGCTCGCCATTTTGCTGGGCTGGGAAGTTTTCTTTTCGCCGAAAGCGCCGCCGGCACCGCCCGCCGATGCGCCTATCGCCGCCGGCCAGACACCGCCCGCCACGCCCGGCAGCGTACCTGCGCCCGATTCCGGCGCACCTCCGGTAGCCGCGCCTGCAACGACCACATCGCTCGTGGCCGACGCCGCCACGACCGACAAGCGCATCGTCATCAAGACAGCCAATGTCCTCGGCTCGCTGTCGCTGACCGGCAGCCGATTCGACGACATCACGCTGGTCGATTATCGCGAGACCCTGGACGCCCAAAGCCCGGCGATCGAACTGCTCGCCCCAAGCAATGCGCCAAAACCCTATTATTCCGAATGGGGCTGGGTCACCGGCGACACCGGCGTCACGGTGCCGGGTCCGGCGACTGTCTGGACGTCCGCCAACCCCGATGCCGCACTGACCGAAACAACACCGATCGTTCTGACGTGGGATAACGGCCAAGGCCTCGTCTTCACGCGCACCATCCGCGCCGACCGCGAGTATTTGTTCACCATCGAGCAGACCATTCAGAACAACAGCGACAAACCCGTAACGCTTTATCCCTATACGCTGGTGGCGCGCTTTGATGAGCAAGCCAAATCGGGCCTCGGCATGTCGTTTGCCGGCCCGCTCGGCGTCTTCGAACGCACCCTCAAAGAAATCAAATACGCCGACCTCAAGAAAAAAGGCCGCGAGACTCTGACCTCGGTCGGCGCTTGGATCGGCTTCTCCGATCAATACTGGCTGACGGCTGTCAGCTTCGATCCCGCCTTGAAAATTTCCGGCAGCTACAATTATGCCGACGCTGCAGGACGCGACCGCTTCCAAACCGATTTGCGCGCCGATCCCATCACCGTTGCGGTCGGCGAGAGCAAGACAGTCAAAGGCTATATGTTCGCCGGCGCGAAAGAACTGAAGCTGCTCGACGACTACTCGGTCGATCCCGGATTCCCGCGCTTCGATCTCGCCATCGATTTCGGCTGGTATTATTTCCTCACCAAACCGTTCTTCCTGGCGTTGCGTTGGCTGCACGGCATCCTCGGCAACTTCGGCCTGGCCATCATTGCGTTCTCCACCTGCGTACGTCTGCTGATGTTCCCCATCGCCAACCGGCAATACAAGATGATGAACAACATGAAGCGCGTGCAGCCGGAAATGAAGCGGCTGCAGGAGCGCCATGCCAGCGACAAAACCAAAATGAACCAGGAGCTGATGGAGCTCTATAAGCGCGAGAAGGTAAACCCGCTCGGCGGCTGCCTGCCGATCCTGATCCAGATCCCGGTCTTCTACGCACTGTATAAGGTGCTGTCGGTTACTATCGAAATGCGCCATGCGCCGTTCTACGGCTGGATTCACAATCTTTCGGCCGCCGACCCGACCAGCATACTCAACCTCTTCGGTCTCTTGCCTTACAGCATTCCGACCTTCCTCAGCTTCGTCAGCATCGGCGCGTGGCCGATAATCATGGGCGTTACCATGTTCCTGCAGCAGAAATTGAGCCCGGCGCCGGCCGATCCGATGCAGGGCCGCATTCTGATGTTCATGCCGATCATCATCACCTTCGTTCTGGCGCCTTACGCCGCCGGCTTGGTGATTTACTGGGCGTGGAGCAACACCCTCGGCATTCTGCAGCAATGGGTTCTGCTGAAGCGGTCGCAGGCGGCCGAGGTCAAGACCACACCCTAATGGCTGACGTCGCCCTCAATCCCGAATTCAAGCCGGACGTACTGGAAGCGGGCCGCCGTCTTTTTACCCAGCAGTGCGAATTTCTGCGCGGGGTATTGAAACTCGACGACATGCCGCACGCCGATCTGCCGGAAATCACCTTCGCCGGCCGTTCCAATGTCGGCAAATCGAGCCTGATCAACGTGCTGACCGGCCGCAAGTCTTTGGCGCGCACCTCGGTCACGCCGGGCCGCACCCAGGAGATCAACTTCTTCGACCTGGGCGCACGGCTGATTCTGTCCGACTTGCCCGGCTACGGCTTCGCCCAAGCCCCCAAGGATAAGGTCGAAGTCTGGACCGACTTCATCAAAAAGTACCTCAAGGGCCGCCCAACTCTGCGCCGCGCCCTGGTCCTGATCGACAGCCGCCACGGACTTAAGGATGTCGACCGCCAGATCATGAAGCTGATGGACGACTCCGCCGTGAATTACCAAATTGTCATGACCAAAGCCGATAAGGTGAAGCCCGGCCCGCTGTCGGACGCGCGGGACGCCATCGCCAAGGAACTATCCGAGCACGTCGCGGCCCATCCGGAGATTTATGTCACCAGCTCAGACGACGGTTTCGGCATCGCCGACTTGCGTGCCGCCTTGTCAGAACTGGCCAAGCCAGAGTAGGAAGTGCGCCGGTAGAGGCGCTCACGAAGGAATTGATCCGTCCCATGCCCGTAGATAAGTCCGCCGACAACAGCAACGACCACGACATTTGGCTCGAGAAAGCTGGCATCCTGGCCGAAGCGTTGCCGTTCATGCGCGAGCATTCCGGCGAGACCATTTGCGTGAAATACGGCGGTCACGCCATGGGCGACACGGCGGCGGCGGAAAGCTTCGCGCGCGACATCGTCTTGCTCAAACAAGTCGGCATTAATCCCATCGTCGTGCACGGCGGCGGCCCCCAGATCGGGGCCATGCTCGACCGTCTCAAAATCAAAAGCGAATTCATCGACGGTCTGCGCGTCACCGATGCCGCGACCGTTGAAATTGTCGAGATGGTGCTGTGCGGCTCCATCAACAAACAGATCGTCAGCGCCATCAACAAGGCCGGCGGTTTCGCGGTCGGCATGTCGGGCAAAGACGGCAATTTGATCAAAGCGCGCAAACTGCGCCGCTCGAAAAAAGATCCGGGCTCGAATATCGAACGCATCCTCGATCTCGGTTTCGTCGGCGAGCCCGCGGAAATCAATCCGCACATTCTCGATACATTTGAAGAGTCCGACATTATTCCCGTGATCGCGCCCATCGGCATCGGTCCGGACGGCGAAACCTACAATATCAACGCCGACACCGCGGCCGGCGCCATCGCAGGCGCGGCGGGTGCTGCGCGCCTCTTGATGCTCACCGATGTCGCGGGCGTACTCGACGATACCGGTCGCCTCATCAAGGAAATGACCATCGAACGCGCCAAGACCCTGATCCAGGCCGGAACCATTTCAGGCGGCATGATCCCCAAGGTTGAGACCTGCCTCGAAGCGGTCGAGCTGGGCGTCGAAGGCGCCGTCATCCTCGATGGCCGCGTGCCGCATGCCGTGCTGCTCGAGCTGTTCACACCGGGTGGTGCGGGCACACTGATCCGCGCGCGCTAAGCGGTCTCCCTTGGACAATATCGACACCTGGATCTTCGATCTCGACAACACGCTTTATCCGGCGAGCGCTAATCTGTTCCCGCAGATCGACAAACGCATGAAGGCGTTTATCTCCAATCTGCTGCAGCTTTCACCCGACGACGCGTTCAAACTGCAAAAAGAATACTACTGGAAATACGGCACGACTCTGCGCGGACTTATGCTCAATCATAAAGTCGAGCCCGACGAATTCCTCGCCTACGTCCACGATATCGATCATTCCGTGCTTAAACCCAACCGCCAGCTCGGCGCCGTACTCCAAACGTTGCCGGGTCGGAAGTTCATCTACACCAACGGCTCCGAGCGCCACGCGATCAATGTCGCCGACCGTCTCGGCATCTCGCATCTCTTCGACGGCATCTTCGATATCCGCGCCAGCAATTATATCCCGAAGCCTGAGCCGGCGCCTTACCGCGACCTCGTCGCGCGCCACGGCATCGACGCGACCCGCGCCATCATGTTCGAGGATATCCATCGTAATCTTAAACCTGCGGCGGCATTAGGCATGTCGACCGTTTGGGTCAGTCATCCCGAAAACCCCGCCGCCCCGGGCGAGGACTTAAGCCACTGCCGTTTCATTACGGATGATTTGATCTACTGGCTGCAAACAGCCCTGCCGCGAAAGCCATCGACCGCCAGCCTTAAACTGACGCCCTTAAACTGACGGCACAAGTTTGCCTTCGGCCAAGTCCTTGAACATATCCAGCTGCCATTCCAGCTCGACCTCGGTGGAATCGAAGCCGCCGCCGGCGCGGGCATTGATGACTTCATCAGGCGGCACGCGCGCCACTTTGAGCTGCAACTGAACTGCGTCGTCAGCAGAGAAGTCCGCCGCCCACGCCACTGCCAGCATGCCTTTAGCGCTGGTAGTCCGCACAACCTCAACCACCGCACTCACCGGCAAATCGGCAAGGCGCGCGAGACCGGCCACGACCAGCGGCGTGACGCCGTCGGCATTAGCGGCCGCCAAAATATAATCCGTCGTCAGCTTGCCGTTGCTGGCCAGCGTCTCGGCTTGGCGCGTAGCGATCTTCAGCGCATCGGGTGTCAGCACGGCGTTGGGATCGTCAGGCGCAAGACCGCCTTTGTCCGAATCCTTACCCAGCTTGTCGTGGACGATTTTGCCCAGCATGTTCGCGGTGTCGGAATCGATATCCGTGCGCGCCGCCAGTTTCTGAATGAGCGACTCAGCTACAAATTCAGCGATACGCAAGGCCGCGCGCGCATTGAGATTGGGTCGGTGCACCAGGGGCTCATGCCAGGACGCCTGAGGCGGCGCGGCGTCGATAATGGCATCGAGGGTTTCTTCACGAATCTGCGCGCTGGGGTTTTTCAAAAGAGCGGTGATGGCGTCGACATTGCCGGTTCCGACAATGGCGTTGGAAACCTCTTCGCCGACATTGAGGCGGCGCGAGATCGCGGCAAGTTGAGCCGTCATGGGGCTCGCCTGGATGACCGCCTGCAAATCCTCGTCCGACAACACCGGAGAAAATTCCAGCACCGGCGTCGATACGGTTGCTTGGGTATCCATCGCCAGCATCAAGACAATGTCATGCGGCGCGTCGGGGAAGGATTTCAGCGCTTCAGCCAAGGCGCGGCGCACGCGCGGCAATTGGTCACGCGCCAAGAGGCCTAAAACTTGATGAATGGTGCGCCAAGCCTTCGCCTGCTGTTCCGGCGTCAGACCCGGCACCAATCGTCCAAGGCGATCGGCGAGGTTGAAACGCACATCGCTGTCGGTGTCCTCGGCCAGAATGAGCGCGGCTTTGACCGGGGCGGCTTGGTTGACCGCGATGGCGCGCCGCACAGCAGTGTCGGGATCGCGCGCGAGAAAATACAGGATCTCCGGCTCAAGATCGTCACGCTGTGTCAACGTCAAACGCACCGACGCGTCGGGATGATCAAGCAGTGCGCGCGCCTGCTCATAGGTCACCTTTTGGCCCGGAAGGCCAAGCATATGCACCAGACGGTCCTTGGTGGGAGTCATGGCCTCCGTCATGTCACGCACCAACTGGTGTTTTAGACGATTCCAGCGGCGCAGCGGGCGCAGCAATCGTAAACGACCCTTTGCCGCCGCGTTTGGCCTGATACATGGCGCTGTCGGCGCGCGCCAACAGACCATCGAGATCTTCGTGCGGTTCCCACACGGCGATACCAATCGACATGCCGACGGGTTTTGTCGGGACTGCCCGATAGATGCGCCAGAGCCTTGATGCGCTCGAGGAATTGCGACGCGCGGGTTTTAGCGATGGTCAGATCCGCGCCGTTGAGCCAGACCGCGAATTCGTCACCGCCTAAGCGCGCGATCACATCGGTGGGGCGCGTATGTTGCTGCAGGATTTCGCGGATTTTCATCAGCATGTCGTCGCCGGCTTGGTGGCCGCGCATATCGTTGACGGCTTTGAAGTTGTCGAGATCGACATAGAGCAGCACCGCATTTCCGCCGTCGCGCTTAAGCCGCGACAGAAAGCGCCGCGATTGAGCAAGCCCGTCAACGCATCGGTGCGCGAAATCTGCAGCACATGTTCATGATGTGTGAATTGCTCGATGGTGATGCCCACCTGATTGGCGATATCGCCGAGCAGAAGTTCCACAGCGCCCGCACCGGCCGCGATGGTTTTCAGAATCGGCACCGCTTGCGTTGCACTCATCTCGCCGTAACGCGCCAGCAGATGAAAGCCCGGCGTTTCGCCGGTCGGCACTGTACCGGGTTCGGTTTCGGTCGTGCGGAAGATGTGGCAATTCTCAGCGCCCAACCCCTTGGCCAGCGCTTAAGCAGCAACACTGAGCATGGCCTCGGGATCAACTTCGTCACGGAAGGCGCGCACAATGCGCGTCAGCACGCGCTCTCTGTTCCTGACGCGCGTCAACGTCGCTTCGCGGTCGCGGGTTTCTGTGACGTCGCGGCAAACGCCGCGCGCGCCCAGCCATGTGCCGTCCTTCGAGATCAGCGGCATGGCCGAAACCACCATGCAAGCCGAACGGCCGTCGCTGCGGCGCAGCCACGCTTCTTCGTTTTCGATTCGCCGGCGCGTCAAAAACGGAATCTCACTGGCGCCGGAACCGTTGACCATGAGGGCGGTAGGCTCCAGCACCATCAAGGCATCGGCAGAATAACCCAGCGTTCCGCGCGGCGGCACGAAGCTGAACCGCTGGTCGGGGCCGATCTCCCAAGCGAAGTCGGTGGAGATATCGATGAAATCTTTATAGCGGCGGCGGCTGTCGACCAGCGCCCGATTGGCGCTGGCGGATTTAGCGGCGGCGGTCGATAGCCGCGCCACATCTTCGGCAGAAAGCCGTGCGGCGAACTCCGTCGCCACCGGATTGGCCGGTTCGAATTTTCCTTCGGCGGTGACGCGGAAAACCGCTTCTTCATAGCGCTGGAGAGCGGCTGTGGACACATTGAGCGGCATGCGTGTTGGTGCGGCTTCAGCCATCTGTAAGTCTGGTGCCGGCGATTGCGATGACGGCGATAAGCCGACGCGATCCAGCGCCATGTGTATTCCCCCGATTTTAACGCCCAGATTCCCTTCTGGAAACCGGGCCAATAGACATCCCGGAACGGCGCAATGCCGCAACCGGTTTCGAGTAAAATAGATGGTAGCGCGCCGTCGGCGCTTTAGCCATTCCGTTACGCACTTTTGGCGCGAGCGGTGTCTGCTCGAACGCGCGTTGACTCGCCCCCACCAGCGGCTATGTTCGGGTCCAAGGCGTTGCTTTTATCGTTCAGATTGTGGAATTATTTATGAATATCAATGAGTTAAAGTCACAGGTCGAAGCCGCCTGGGAAAGCCGCGATACCGTCAACGCGCAGACCAAGGGTCCGATTCGCGACGCCGTGACCACGGTTCAGGACATGCTCGACGGCGGCACCCTGCGCGTGGCCGAAAAAAAGGCGGGCGCATGGACTGTCAATGCCTGGGCCAAGCAGGCTGTGCTGCTGTCTTTCCGTTTAAATGATAACGCCGTCATCCCCGGCCCGAACGGTGCCAACTGGTACGACAAAGTCCCTCTAAAGTTTGAAGGCTGGGGCGAGGCGCGCTTCCGCGAAGCCGGCTTTCGCGCCGTCCCCGGCAGCGTTGTCCGCCGCTCGGCGTATATCGCCAAGGGCGTGATTCTGATGCCCAGTTTCGTCAACGTCGGCGCCTATGTCGACTCCGGCACCATGGTCGATACCTGGGCGACCGTGGGAAGCTGCGCGCAGATCGGCAAGAACGTGCACCTCTCGGGCGGCGTCGGCATCGGCGGCGTGCTCGAACCGCTGCAAGCAGGTCCCGTCATTATTGAAGACAACTGCTTCATCGGCGCGCGCTCGGAAGTCGTCGAAGGCGTCATCGTCGAAGAGGGCGCCGTGCTGGCCATGGGCGTGTTCATCAGCGCTACCACCAAGATTATCGACCGCACCACCGGCGAAGTGTTCATCGGCCGCGTGCCGGCATACAGCGTCGTCGTGCCGGGCGCGCTCCCCGGCAAAAATTTGCCCGACGGCAGCCCGGGTCCAAGTCTTGCCTGCGCCGTCATCGTCAAGCGCGTCGACGCACAAACCCGCTCCAAAACCTCCATCAACGAATTGTTGCGCGATTGAGTACCGCACCGAACATCGATGCGCTGCAGCTCGCGCAGGCGCTGATCCGCCGCCCGAGCGTGACGCCGCGCGATGAAGGCGCACTCGACGTGCTGGAAGCCGCGCTCAAATCGCTCGGCTTCACCACCGAACGCATGCCCTTCGACGACAAAGACGCGCCGCGCGTCGACAATCTCTATGCCCGCCTCGGCACCGCCGCGCCGAACTTCTGCTTCGCCGGCCACACCGACGTCGTGCCCGTCGGCGACGGCTGGACGACGCAACCTTTTGACGGCGAAGTCATCGACGGCCAGCTCTACGGCCGCGGCGCCGCCGACATGAAAGGCGGCATCGCCGCCTTCACCGCCGCCGTGTCGAAATTCCTCAACACTCATGGCAAGCCGAAAGGCTCCATCAGCTTCCTCATCACCGGCGATGAAGAAGGCGACGCCATCAACGGCACCGTCAAGATGCTCGAGAAGCTGCGCGCACGCGGCGAGACGCTCGACGTCTGCGTTGTCGGCGAACCTACCAATCCCACCAAGCTCGGCGAGATGATCAAGATCGGCCGGCGCGGCAGCCTCACCGCCAAGCTCACGGTCTACGGCACGCAAGGCCACTCCGCTTACCCGCACCTCGCCGACAATCCGATCATGCGTCTGATGAAAATGCTGGCGGCCATTACCGATGCGCCGCTCGACACAGGCTCCGCTCATTTCCAGGCCTCGACGGTCGCCGTCACGACGATTGATGTTGGCAACGCCGCGTCCAACGTCATTCCCGGCAGCGCCAAGGCCGCCCTCAACATCCGCTTCAACGATCTGCACACGGGCGCAGGCCTCATCGCCTGGCTGCGCAAAACCTTCGACGCCGTCGCCAAGGATCACTACGAGCTTAACGCGCGCATCTCCGGTGAATCCTTCCTGACGCCGCCGGGACCGCTCAGCAGCATCGTCTCGGAAGCGGTGAAAGCCGTCACCGGTTTAACGCCCGAGCTGTCCACCACCGGCGGCACCTCGGACGCGCGCTTTATCAAAGACGCCTGCCCGGTCTGCGAATTCGGCATGGTCGGCCTCAGCATGCACAAGGCCGACGAACGCTGCGCCGTTGCTGATCTTGAAAATCTGACGGCCATTTACCACCAGATTCTCACACGTTATTTCGCCATATGACGTCAGTGCGCGAGATGGCGAGCAGCCTTTACGGCACATGGTTGCTATACAAGTTCGACACGACCGCATGGGATTACTTCGATAAAACCGCGCGCGGTTTTTGGAGCTCTTATGTTATCGCCGTCCTGCTGGCGCCCATCGAGATCGCGCACCTCGTTCTGCAATACGATCCGGAAAACAGCAAACTCGCGCTGGCGCCCTATGTGATTGTCCAGGCGCTATCCTACGTCGTGACGTGGACTTTATTTCCCTTCGCCATGCTGTATATCGGCCCCATGCTGGGCCGCGCGCAGCGTTATCTCTGGCACATGGTGCCTTATATCTGGATGCAGCTGCCGTTAGCGGTGCCGCTTTACAGCGCGCAGATCCTCGTCGATCTGCAGATCCTGCCTGTCGAAGTGCTGGCGCTCCTGTCGCCGCTGGTACTGATCGCGTCCGTGGTCTACGGAACCTTTGTCGCCGGCATAGGTCTGCAAGTCGCCACCATCACCGCGCTGGGCTTGGTCATCCTCGACTTCGTGCTTGGCCTTCTCGTGGGCGGCCTGATCGATAAAATTTAGTCCGGATACCGGACATGCGTGAGATAAAGCCCATCCGGCGGCGCCGTCGGTCCGGCGGCCGAACGGTCGCGCGCTTCCAGCACACGCTGCACATCTGCTTTCGTCCATTTGCCTTCGCCGACAAACTTCAGCGTGCCGAGGATATTGCGCACCTGATGATGCAAAAACGACCGCGCGCGCACACGCACAAAAATATTCGCGTCGTGCTGCACGACCTCGATCTCATCCAAAGTCTTTACCGGCGATTCCGCCTGACACTCAGCCGCGCGGAAAGATGAAAAGTCATGTCGGCCCACCAGCACTTGCGCGGCCTCATGCATGGCCGCCGCGTTCAACGGTGCGGAGACCCACCAGACCTTGTTGATTTCCAGAACAGCCGGCGCGCGCCGGTTGACGATGCGATAAATATAGCCGCGCTCGATGGCGGAAAAACGCGCGTGAAAATCCTCAGTAACTTTCTCGGCGCTCAAAACCGCAATCGGGTGAGGCCTTAAATGAGCGTTGAGTGCGTTGGCGACAACCTCGGGCCGGTCGTCGCGCGGCAAATCGACATGCGCCACTTGCGCTAACGCATGAACGCCGGCATCGGTGCGCCCCGCACCTTGCACCAACGCATCTACCTGACAATAGCTGCGCGCGGCGGCTTCCAACGCCCCTTGAATGGACGGGCCATTGTCCTGGCGTTGCCAGCCGACAAACCCGCTGCCGTCATACTCGATGGTAAGCTTGAAGCGCGGCACTATACGACCTGACTGACGTGCGATTTAACGCGTTCCGGCGCATCGCCGTGCGCCGCCAGCCATTCCTCGGCCAGCATCGCCCACCGCTCATGGTCGCGCCACACACCGCCGACCTTCAGAAAAGCCGGCGAGAACCCTTCTTTGCGAAACCCAAGCCTACGCACCAAGGCCAATGACGCATCATTCTCCGGCTGGATGTTGGCCTCAAGCCGATTGAGGCCGAACACCGTGAACGCCTGATCTAAAACCAGCGCCAGCCCCTCGGTCATATACCCGCGCCCGCTGTAAGCCGCCGCCGCGTAATAGCCCAGCGAGGCCGACCGGAAACCGCCCATGATCGGATTGTTGATATTCACCACGCCGATCATGGTGTCGTCCTCACACCGCGCCAGGAAAAAACCATGCGCGTAGCCGTTCTCAAGCCGCTCGAGATAGGCTTTGAAATACTGTGTATCGGTAGCGGGATAGACCCATGGGTTATGGAAGTTTCGGCTGCCGTTGGTCAGCGCCAGGAATTCCTCGCCCACCTCTTTGCTGGGAGCAAACAGGTAGACCGCTTCGCCGCGCGAGATGATTTTTCGCCGCCGTCCGAACATGGAATGATACTAAGCGAGCGTCGCCCCTTTGGGCAACGCATAGCCGCGCAGGAAGACATCGGCACTCATGGGCCCCTTGCCCGCGCGTTGTACTGTGACCAGGCGCACCGCACCTTCCCGGCACGCCACGGTCAGCAAGCCGTCAATAAGGACACCGGCCGCCCCGCTCCCCACGGCGATCTCGGCTTTCAGCACCTTGATGCGGTCCGCGCCACGGGCAAACCACGCACCGGGAAAAGGCGATAGCCCATGGATATGGCGCAGCACGTCCTGGGCCGGGCGATCGAAATCGATATGCGCCTCGGCCTTGTCGATCTTGGCGGCCATGACAATACCGTCGGCAGGTTGCGGCACGGCTTTAAGCGTGCCTTGCGCCAAGCCGTTCAAGGCCTCGACAATCAGCGCGCCGCCCAGCACCGCCAGCGCATCATGCAATTCCTCCGCCGTGGTGCTGTCGGAGATCGGCACCTCGCCTTTGACAAGCATCGCACCGGTATCAAGACCTGCATCCATCTGCATGATCGTCACACCGCTCGCCCGGTCTCCGGCCATGATCGCACGCTGAATCGGCGCCGCCCCGCGCCAGCGCGGCAAAAGCGACGCATGAATATTGAGGCAGCCCAACCGCGGCGCATCCAATACCGCTTGCGGCAGGATCAAACCATAGGCCGCGACCACCGCCACATCGGCCTTCAACGCAGCGAACGCCTCCTGCACATTGGCCTGCTTCAGACTTTTCGGCGAACGTACCGGGATATGATGTTTCTCTGCGAATATCTGCACATCGCTGGTGCGCTCCTGCTGCCCGCGTCCTGCCGGGCGCGGCGGCTGGGTATAGACGCAGATGATTTCGTGAACCGACTGCAGCCGCGCCAGTGCGGTAACCGCGAACGCTGGCGTTCCCATAAAGACGATGCGCATGTCCCGCACCCCGCCTTTACGCGTTTTCGAGCGCGTGACGCTTATTGCCGCTTTCGACTTTTTTCTGCTTGGTGAGACGCTTGATGATCATGTTGCGCTTCAACGAGGAGATGTGATCGACGAATAGCACGCCGTCCAAATGATCCATCTCGTGCTGAATGATGACCGACAGCAGGCCTTCGGCCTCAACCGTCCGCAATTCGTTGTTTTCGTCGACGTAGCGCACTTTGATTTTGTCGGGACGGATCACCGGCTCGTATTCGTCGGGCAGCGACAGGCAGCCTTCGTCGTGCGGCTTGGTTTCTTCCGAGGCCCAGATGATTTCCGGGTTGACCATTTTCAAGGGCGCCGGCGGCGCACCCTCGCGCGCGGGGTCAACCACGATAATACGCTTGAGCACGCCCGCCTGCGGCGCAGCCAAGCCGACGCCGGGCGCGTCGTACATGGTCTCGAGCATATTGTTCATCAGTTTGACGATGTCGCCGTCGACACGCGCCACCGCCGCCGCCTTCTTCTTGAGGCGGGGATCGGGAGCAACAATGATGTCTAACAGCGCCATAAGTCTTGAAATAAGGCCCCCGCACGCGGAGGTCAACGCCCGACTGACACGCGACTATACCTGGCCTTAAAGGTGCGACTTCACATTATATTCCAGGACCGTCTGGCCCTTGGCGGGCACGTCCACCAGCCACTCCACCGTCCCGGAGGTGGGGTTCTTGTGCGGGCTTGATTCCTTAGTGATTTCCCAGGTGTCGGGCATCGGCTCTATCACCCGTACCTTGATCGGCTTGGCCTTGGCGTTCCTGACGGTAATTTTCCAGACACTGATGTTGATGGTGTCCGAGGCATGGACAAAATTGGTCTGCTCGCGCGTCACCGGCACGTCGAACTCACGACCCAGCTTCACCCGCACCTCACTGCCCGACGCCACGTGATCGATATTGGCTTCACCCAGAAACTGCGGCGCGCCCTGATCGTCGGGGCCGTAGACCCGCACCGTACCCGCCGGCAGCGCCGTACCCAGTTTGGCGGCGGCGTCGTTCTTGAAAATCAGCTCGGCCTCGGCGCGGGTTTCCTGCGGCTGACCCTGCATCGCGCTATGATAAATATAAGGCTGCTCGTTGCGCACAATCAGCTCGCGGCGCACAGCGATTCCCTGGCCGGTAAGCAACGCCAGCTGCCGGGATTCCTTATCCGCCAGCGTCACCGGCCGCGCGATCGTGTACATATGATTGGCGTCGAGCGTCTGCGTGCCGACGTCATCGGCCATGGTCTTAGCGCTCATGGCCATTTCCTGGTCGCGCATCATCATCGGGCGCGGCGGCGTCGGTGGTTCAGGGCGCGCGACGCGGTTCACATCGCCCGCGACCAGTTTCACTTTCGCGTCCTTGAAATCCACGCCCGTCGTATTGGTGATGGTTGCCCAAGCCGCAAGGTCCATGCGCGATGCATCGGGATCGTACTGCATCACATAATCCGCGCGCCACGTCAGGCCGCTGGTGAGATAGCTGAACTCGGCATCGGTGTCTTTGTTGGCCGGGCCGGTGACGCTCATCACCAGCGTCGGCGTAGCCCGCAATCCGGCGGGCAGGCTGTCATAAACAATGCGTCCGGGGACGCTTGTATGAATCTTCCCGCCGATATCCAGCACCACGCCCTGCTCGACGCTCAAGACACGCGCGCGCTGGGCGAGGTCTTTACCGGTCGCGGTGTTGGTCGAGATCACGGTCACTTCCTGACCGACCGATTGCTGCAAAAGGCTTTGCGGCGAGATCACGCCGAAGCTGAAAGCCTGCTCGGTCACCTTGATAGGATCACCCTTCGTCACCTCCAGCAGCGCCGTTTCCGGCTGCATGCTGCGGCTGACACCGGCAAAAGCAAGCTGCGCGGGTGACGACGGCAGGCGGAAGCTGCGGCGCTCACGCACCATGGCAATATCGCTATTGTAGACCGTCACATCCGCGCCGCCCGTGGCAGCGGACACACTGACTTCAGCGGCGAGCGCCGGCAACGCGGCAAAGGTTAAAGCGATAGTGGAGAGCAGGAGCTGACGCATGATTCATTCCGAAATAGCGGTGAGGTGGCTTTTCATTTACGCTCGCGATCATGGCAGGGTTGAGGCGGTGTGCAAGCCGCAAGCGCCGTGATGAAAGCCTTTTAAGTGAGCGGGTTAGAGCATATGAGCGTCGGAGAATGGGTGGTTATTTTTGCGGCCGTGGCCGTCGCGGTTATCGCCTTGGTGTTGGCTTTGCGCGCAGGCGGTCAAAGTCAGAACGATCCGCGCCTCACGCAAGTTGCAGAGACCGCCGCCAAATTAGCTGAGACTCAGGCTTTATTGACCGGCCGCCTCAGCCAAATGGCCGAGAGCCAGACGGCATCACAGGCCCGCATGGCCGAGCAGCTTCACATCCAGGAGCGCTCCGTCACCAAAATGCTCGACGAACGCCTGGCCGAAGTCACCCGCCGCATCGGCGAGAACCTGCAAAAGACCAGCGACAAAAGTGCGGAGACCATGGGCCTTCTGCAAGAGCGCTTGGCCGTGATCGACGCCGCCCAGAAAAACATCTCCGAACTGTCCGCCGAAGTCGTCAGCTTGCAGGACATTCTTTCCAACAAGCAAACCCGCGGCGCCATCGGTCAGACGCAGATGGAAGACCTCGTGCGCAACATGCTGCCGCCGGGCGCCTTCGAATTCCAGTACACGCTGACCAACGGCAAACGCGCCGACTGCATCATCCGGTTACCCAACCCGCCCGGCGTGATCGCGGTCGATTCAAAGTATCCGCACGAAGCTTTCATGCTGCTCCGCGCAGCCACCGACGAACGCAGCCGGACCATCGCCGAACAGGCATTCCGGTCCGATGTCATGAAACACATCAAGGACATCGCCGAGAAATACATCATCCCCGGCGAGACCGCCGATTCCGCGATCATGTTCGTACCCGCCGAATCTGTCTTCGCGGAACTGCACGACCGCTTTCCGGGCATTGTCGAGGAAGGCTTCAAGCGCCGCGTCTATATCGTTTCACCGACCACGCTGATGGCCACGCTCAATACCGTGCGCGCCATTCTCAAAGATGCCCGAATGCGCGAGCAAACGCATATCATCCAAGCCGAAATCGGGAAAATGATGGAAGACGTCGTGCGCCTCGACAAACGCGTCGGCGCGCTCGCCACGCATTTTGAACAGACGCAAAAAGACGTCAGCGAAATCCGCACCTCGACCAGCAAGATCATCAAGCGCGGCGTCGCCATCGAGAATATCCAACTCGAAACACCCGCTCTTGAAAGTGCCGTTGAAAGCAAGATTGACCTTCTCCTCGCCGAGGAGGAAACCCCAACGCCCCGCCTGCAATGAGAAAACGTCTTTACTTGGTGCTGGCGCTTCTGTTTGCGTCCCACGATGCACATGCCGACGACAACGCCGACGCTCTTGCATTAGAGGCGTCTCCCTCGGATCAGCTCATCGCCGATTTCGCCAAAGAATGGCGGCGCGCCCGCAAGCTCATGAGCCAATGCGGATGGACGACCGCGCAAAAAGAGGCCGTTGGTTTTGCCGAAGGCCTCATGCTGTATCTCAAAGCCCAAGACGCCCGCGCGCATGGTCAAAGCGTTGCCGACGACGAAATTAGTTATTCCCTCGGACACAAAGATCAATTCGCCGTCACAGGTGAGAACTGCGTGGAGGTCGGCGATAAACTCAAGCCCATCCTGGACGCCGTCGCCGCGCTTAAAACATGCGATGAGCGAAAGCGCGCCGGCGACACCGCGCTTACCTGCAAGGCCGTCATTTACCGCGCGCCCCGCTTTAAATAGGCCAAAAAGAAACCCCGCGATCTTGCGACCGCGGGGCTAATCTTTAGATGAAAGAACGGTTAGTAGCTCGAGCGCGAACTCGGACGCGCGGCGCGTTCGCGCGCTTCTTCCACATCCTCGGGCACTTGCACGGTGACGGTCTTGGTCTGACCTGAACGGCCCGGGAAGTCTTTAATGATCGCATCGAGCATGTACGGCATCACCGGCTCGATTTGACCGTTGAGGCCCATGCTGATGGCGCGGCCTTCAAACACGCGCTGTTTTGAGGTCGAGGCGTAGGTCGAACCCTTGTACAGATTCAACTCGACGCGACGCGTGAACAGCTGGCGCGTCTCGGTCGTGGGGTAGTTATCCATGAACGGATCGTAGGCGAAGCCATAGCCCCACGGACGATGGAAGTTGCTGTAGCCGAAGCCCATCGAGAAGCTTGGGTTGTTGCGGCTGCGCACATCGGGAGTCGGGCCGAGCACGTCATAATCCAGCGTCACGACATAGTCGGCGTTATTTGGTCCTGTGGTACCGGTGAACTGGCGCAATCCGAGTCCGCTCAGCCGCTGGTTGATCTGATCGCCGAACTGACGGAACGCAATGCTTTGTTCCTGCTCGGGGCTGACGGCGACGATGGCGAAGGTTTGCCCAGACGGCGAACCGCTAAGGGTATTAAAACGCGTCACATCGGAGGTGACGTATTTCGGACTAGCGCAAGCCGACACAGCCAGAAGCACGGCCGCGGCTGCGATGAGACGCTTAAACATTTAATCCTCCTCACGAATTACGGTGAGCCCAAGAGGGGGCATCGCTCGATATCCATTCATAACGCGCGGCGACATGAAATGTCCCGTTACCGAACGTTAAACTAAGAAGCAATTGTGGCGGTTCAATGACACAATGCCGCCGGAGCCCCGTCCGTTAAACCGGCCTTCGCGCCTTGAGTGCCGCGGAAATCGTGCCGTCGTCGAGATAATCCAATTCCCCGCCGATCGGCATGCCATGCGCAAGTCCCGAAACAGTCGTATCGGTATCTTGCAGCCGCTCGGCGATATAATGGGCGGTGGTTTGGCCATCAACGGTCGCACTCAGCGCCATGATAACCTCGCGCACCGCGGGCGCATTGGCGCGCGCGATCAGCCGGTCGAGTTTAAGGTCCGACGGTCCGATGCCATCCAACGGCGACAACAATCCGCCAGTCACATGATAACGCCCTTGAAACAGCGCGGTGCGCTCCAAGGCCCACAGATCGGCGACATCTTCTACGACACAAATGAGCGACGGATCGCGGCGCGGATCGTCGCAGATCGAACACGGGTCTTGGCTGTCATAGTTGCCGCAGCGCGTGCAGATCTTCACGGCTTCGGCAGCGGCGCCCAGTGTCTGCACCAAGGGATCGAGCAATATCTCGCGTCGCTTGATCAGCGCCAGCGCTATGCGCCGCGCCGAACGCGGGCCCAGCCCCGGGAGTTTCGAGAGCTGTCTAATCAGGGCTTCAATTTCAACGCCGGCCATGTGGTTTAAAACGGCAGCTTAAAGCCCGGCGGCAGCGGCAGGCCGCCGGTGAGCTCGCTCATCTTCGCCTGCACCTTGTCGTCGACTTTAGTCTTCGCGTCGTTGATGGCGGCGACGATCAGATCTTCCAGCATTCCGATCTCGGCAGGATTGACCAGCGACGGATCGATCTTGATGGCCTTCAGCGCGCCCTTACCGTTCAGCGTCGCTTGCACCATGCCGCCGCCCGACGTGCCAATCATTTCCAGCTCGACCAGCTTCTCTTGCATCTCGCCCATGCGCGACTGCATCTGCTGCACCTGCTTCATCATCTGGCCGAGATTCTTCATCGTCGCACGCCTCTCACTTTACTCTTTGGTTTCGTCTGCTTTGCGCACGGCTTCAATTGTCGCGCCGGGGAAAGCGTCGAGAATGGATTTCACAAGAGGATCGGCTTTCGCGTGATCCATCTCCTGATCGTGCATCGTTGGCTGCCCGCCTTTAGGAACAATGCTCACAATCCAGCGCTGTCCCGTCCAGGCCGTTAAGTGCTTGCCGACCTGACCGTGCAAATCCGACGCCGCACTTTTGCTCGGATTGAATTCAATCAAACCGGCTTCAAAGCGCACCAGATGAACATTGCGCCGCAGATGCGTCGCGAGTGTAGGTTCACGCTTGACCATAAAAAGCTCAGCCACTTCGGCGAAGGTTTGCGGCATCGGCGATACGTCCGGCACCGACGCCAATTGCGCGGTCGGCTGCGGCATCACCTGCGGATGAGGCTGGCTGGTCGCCACCGCGACACTGCTCATTGCACGCGCGCCGCCACCGCTCGGTGAAGGTTGCGGACGCGGCGATGCAGCAACGCTGCCGCCGTTTTCCAACATTTTGATCGCATCGGCGGGTGTCGGCAGTTCAGCGGCATAAGCCATGCGCACCAGCACCATCTCTACTGCCTGCAAAGACATCGGCGCGGCGCGCGCTTCGCTCAAACCCTTCAACAGCATCTGCCAGGCGCGCGTCAGCATCGGCATACCGAGTTTCTCGGACATCGCAACACCGCGCGTGCGTTCGGTTTCCGCCAGTGCCGGATCGGAAGCGCCATCCGGCGCCACCTTCATGCGCGTCAGCCAGTGCACCAGCTCCAGTAGATCTTGCAGCATGACTACCGGGCTCGCGCCGGCGGCGTATTGATTGCCAAGCAAACCGAGTGCCGTCTTCACATCGCCACTCATGACCGCTTCGAACAGATCGAACACCAGCGCGCGGTCGGCCAGACCCAGCATGTCGCGCACCGCGAGTTCCGTGACGGTTTTGCCGCCCTTGTCGCCCGCGCCGCCCGCCTGCGAGATCGCCTGATCTAAAATCGATAACCCGTCGCGCGCAGAACCATCCGCCGCGCGCGCGATCAACGCTAGCGCAGCGTCTTCTACGCTCGCACCTTCGCGCTTGCTGATCTCGGCGAATAATGTGTGCAGCTCGCCGCTTTCAATGCGGCGCAGATCGGAGCGCTGGCAGCGCGACAATACCGTCACCGGCACCTTGCGGATTTCGGTGGTGGCGAAAATAAACTTCACATGTTCCGGCGGTTCTTCCAGCGTCTTCAACAACGCGTTGAACGCTTTCTCCGACAGCATGTGCACTTCGTCGACGATATAAATTTTGTAGCGCGCCGAGGTCGGGCGATAGCGCACGCCGTCCAGCAATTCGCGAATATCATCGATGCCGGTGCGGCTGGCGGCATCCATCTCAAGCACATCGACATGGCGATCTTCCGCGATCGCCTTGCAATGCACGCACACGCCGCAGGGCTCCGGCGTCGGGCCGCTTTTTCCATCAACGCCAATGCAATTCAGCGCACGCGCAATCAGCCGCGCGGTCGTCGTCTTGCCCACGCCGCGCACGCCCGTCAGCATGTAGCCTTGCGCGATACGGCCGGAATTAATGGCATTGGTCAGCGTGCGGACCAGGGCGTCCTGGCCGATCAGCTGTCCGAAAGTGGTGGGTCGGTATTTGCGCGCTAAGACGCGGTAAGCGTCTGCGCCATCAGCCCGGTCATCTGAAGAGCGGTCTGACACGGGCGCTTCCATACGTTCGAGGGACGGGCGGGGAAAAGGTGAGAGACTGGACAGCGACCCGCACTGAAACTCGTTACGGCTGCTTCCTTCCGGACCTGACCGGGTTGGCGAGGAGTACGTCCACCGCCAGCCTCTCGAGGGTCACTATATCAGATGTTAGGCGCGCCGAAGCAAGGCCTGGATGCGTGCAAAATGGAACCTCGCAACATATTCTAGTAAAACGCTTTTCTGCGGTTGCAAGACGCGGGCGAAGGGCTCAAAAAGCCAGCACGCGCGGGCGCCTCGCATTTCTAGCGCCCCAGCACCCCGACCCCATATACTGCGCCGAACATGACCCAGTCGCCCGCCCCCGCCAAACGCCCAAAGCCTGTCGTGCTTTGCATCCTCGACGGCTGGGGCCACCGCGTCGAAAAACAGGACAATGCCATCGCCCAGGCCCGCCTGCCGACCTGGGATCGCCTGCTGGCCACCTGCCCGCACGCCCTGGTCGAAACCAGCGGCCGCGACGTCGGCCTGCCCCACGGCCAGATGGGTAACTCGGAAGTCGGCCACATGAACATCGGCGGCGGCCGGGTCATGAGCCAGGATTTGCCGCGCATTGATATCGCCGTCGCCGACAACAGCATCGCCGCCAATCCGGCGCTCACCGCCTTCATCGCCGCGCTGAAAAAGAGCGGCGGCGCTGCGCACATTCTGGGCCTGATCTCGCCCGGCGGCGTGCACTCACACCAGGATCATGTCGCTGCGCTCGCGCGCATCATCGATAGCGCCGGCGTACCGGTCCGCATCCACGCCTTCCTCGACGGCCGCGATACGCCGCCAACATCCGGACTGGGTTTTGTAGAAAAATTCCTCAAGGACATTGCCGGACTCAAAGACACCAAGATTGCTACCGTCGGCGGACGCTATTACGGCATGGACCGCGACAAGCGCTGGGAGCGCGTCGAAAAAGCGTATACCCCGATCACCGACGCGCACGGCCCGCACGCCGCCGATCCGCTGTCGGCCATTAAAGCGTCCTACGATGCCAAGCTGACCGACGAGTTCATGCTGCCGGTTGTCATCGACGGCTACACCGGCATGAAAGACGGCGACGGCGTATTGATGACCAACTTCCGCGCCGACCGCGCGCGCCAGATTCTCTCGGCGCTGTGCGACCCTGCGTTCACCGGCTTTCCGCGCCCGCGCGCGATCACATTTGCCGCCGTGACGGGTCTCACGGAATATTCCTCGGCGCACAACGCCTACATGACGGTGATGTTTAAATCCGAGCAGGCCGACAACACGCTCGGTGAGCTCGTCAGCAAGGCGGGCCTCACCCAACTGCGCATCGCCGAAACCGAGAAGTACGCGCACGTCACTTTCTTCTTCAACGGCGGCCAGGAAAAAGAATTCCCCGGCGAAAGTCGCATCATGGCGCCCAGTCCCAAGGTCGCCACTTACGATCTGCAACCCGAGATGAGCGCGCGCGAGGTCACCGACAACATCGTCGACGCCATTGAAAACGCCCGCTTCGATCTCATCGTCGTCAACTACGCCAACGGCGACATGGTCGGCCATACCGGCATTTTGTCTGCCGCCGTCAAGGCCGCCGAAACCATCGATCAGTGCTTAAACCGCCTGGAATCAGCGGTAAAAGCGTCCGGTGGCGTGCTGCTGATTTCCGCCGACCACGGCAATCTCGAAATGATGCGCGACGCCGCCACCAACGAGCCGCACACGCAGCACACCGTCGGCGTGGTCCCGGTCGTGCTGGTAAATGGTCCGCCGAGTGTGAAGCGTCTCGCCGACGGCCGCCTCGCCGATCTTGCGCCGACGGTTCTGGAACTACTCCATCTTCCGCAGCCCGCCGAGATGACGGGGCAATCGCTTTTGCACGCACACGAGCACCGTGCCACGGCTTAAACCCGCACACCTTTTTATCGCGGCGCTGCTGCTATCGTATCCGGCAGTGGCCCAAGATACGCCTGACGCGGCCAAGCTTAAAACCCTCGAACGCGATCTCGAAAAATCCCAGGCTGAACGTGAACGCCTGGAATCGCAAACCAAAGACACCGAGCGCGCGCTTAACGCCATCCGCGTCGATATGATCCAAACGGCGCAGGACATTCAGGATCAGGAACACTCCCTCACCGTGCTCGAAGCGCGCGTCGCTGAATTAGAGCGCGCGAGCGAACGCCTGACCAAAACCCTCGGGCGCCGCGACGTGCAGATGGTTGAAGTGCTGCTTGCCATCGAGCGCCTCGCCTTGCGCCCGTCCGATGCGCTGACGCTCAATCCATTGGCGCCGGCCGATGCGGTGCGTAGCGCCATCTTGCTGCGCTCGGCTCTGCCCGGCATCAAGCAATCCTCGGCGGCATTGCAGGGCGAGCTGAAAGAGCTCTACCGCGTGCGCGCCGAGAGCAATGACCGCAAAGAGCAAGTCGCCGCCGGCGCTGCTGCGCTGGTGGCCAAACATCAACGCCTCAACGATCTCGCCCGCGAAAAAGCCGATAAATACGAAGTGCTGCTCGCGCGCGGTGAAGACGTCACGCAGCGCATGGCAAAAATCGCCCGCGAGGCCGAAGACTTGCGCGCACTGTTCGCCAAGCTCGCCGAGGAAAAAACCCGCCGCGACGAGCAAGACCGCAAGCGCACCGAGGAGCGGCTCGCCCGCGAGCAGGAACAGCGCGAGAAAGAGCAAAAGCTCGCCGCCGAAAAGGCCAAAATCGAGCCGCCGCGGATCGTGCTGAAGCCGCCGCCCGGCGTCGAGCCGATTCCCCCCAAACCGTCCGAAAAGCAGCTCGCGTCGCTGCCGCCGCCACACACTGCCGATGAAGAAGCTGTAACGCGCTCCTTCTCCAAAGCGCGCGGGACAATGCCTTTTCCTGTGGCCGGCAACCTGACCGCCCAGTACGCCGCCGCCGGGCAAAGCACGGCAGAGGCCGGTTTGATGGCCAAAGGCATCACCATCACCAGCCGGGCCGGTGCGCAGGTTGTCGCCCCTTTTGACGGTGTGGTGGCCTTCTCCGGACCCTTCCGCGGCTATGGGCAACTCTTGATCATCGAACATAGCGAGGGATATCATACGCTTCTTGCCGGTTTTGGACACATCGACGCCCGTGTCGGGCAGCGTGTTCTGGCCGGCGAACCGGTCGGCGTAATGGAGAACGACGGCGCGCCCGAGCTGTATGTTGAGCTGCGCCTCAACGGACAACCCATAAATCCTCTTCCCTGGCTCGCGAACCGCGCAGGAAAGAATAGCTGATAAGAAATTTGCGTGTCGCACAGGCCTTATAGAAACGGTGTCATGAATATGCGCGAGAGAATTTTAGCCGGCAGTGCATGGGTTGCTTTGACGCTCGCGTTCAGCGGGGCGACCTTTGCGCCCGTCATGGCCGCCGAACCCGCCAAGACCAGCGCCAAATTTTCCGAGGACACCTATAAATATCTCGAGCTGTTCGGCGATGTCTTCGAACGCGTCCGCAAGGATTACGTCGAAGAAGTTTCCGACCAACAGCTTCTCGAGAATGCCATCAACGGCATGCTCACCGCACTGGACCCCCATTCGGGATATATGCCATCCAAGGGCTTCCAGGAAATGCAGGAGCAGACCAAAGGTGAGTTCGGCGGTCTCGGCATCGAAGTCACCATTGAAGGCGGCATCGTAAAGGTCGTCTCGCCGATCGACGATACACCCGCTTCGCGCGCGGGCGTTCTGCCGGGTGACTACATTATCGCCATCGACGGCAAACCGACGCCGTCCACACTCAATGAAGCCGTCGACAAGATGCGCGGGCCGATTAATAGCTCGATCACGCTGACCATGCGCCGCATCGGCGTATCGGAACCGATCGACATTAAACTCGCGCGCGCCGTCATCCGCGTGCAATCCGTCGCCTCGCGCGCCGAAGGCGACGTCGGCTACATCCGTATCGGTCAATTCACCGAGCAGACTCAGACCGGCCTCGATAAGGCGATCAAAGATCTCAAGGCCAAGATCGGTCCCGACAAGCTGAAGGGCTACATTGTCGATCTGCGCAACAACCCGGGCGGCCTTCTCGATCAGGCGATCTCGGTCTCCGACACCTTCCTCGACCGTGGCGAGATCGTTTCCACCCGCAGCCGCCGCGCCGAGGAAACCCAGCGCTATAATGCCAAGGCCGGCGATGCCGCCGACGGCAAACCTATCGTCGTGCTGATCAACGAAGGCTCGGCTTCGGCGTCGGAAATCGTCGCCGGCGCGCTGCAAGATCATGGCCGCGCCATCCTGCTCGGCACCAAAAGCTTCGGTAAAGGTTCGGTGCAGACCATCATCCCGCTCGCCCGCGGCGAAAGCGCCATGCGCCTGACCACGGCGCGTTACTTCACGCCCAGCGGCCGTTCAATCCAGGCCAAGGGTGTGCTGCCGGATATCGAAGTCCAACCGGCCAAAGTCGAAAGAATCACGACGCGCAACTTCCGTCCCTACGAGGGCGATTTGCCGGGCGCCTTGAAGAACCCCAACGATAAGGAAGAACCGGCAAAGCCCGAAGCCGCGCCTGCGGTCCCGCCGGCACCGGGCGCCAACGCCGATCCCACCAAGAAGCCCGACGAAAAGGTCGCGGCCGCAGACAACGATTACCAGCTGCGCCGCGCCCTCGACCTGTTACAGGGCATCGCGCTCTACCACCGCGCGTCGGTGAACTAGAGCCGGGAACTTAGCCCTTCAGGATACGCCCCTTAAGCGGGTGTTAACGGTAAGGCCCGTACAACACATATGGGGAATACTATGACCGCGCCTGGTGTGCTATTTTGGCGCAGTCAAATCTGGAGGACTGCATGGCGTTCTCGCCGGCTGCCTTGTTCAAAATGTTTCGCCGCGACCCGGTGCAAGATCCGTTCGGCGGCGACGACCTTTTTGACGGCGAATCCTACGACGGCGAATCACGTTTTGCCGGCAAGGGGCCAAAGATCGCATTGATCGCCAGCGGCGCTATGTTCGTGGCGCTGATCGGCGGACTTGGCTATGTCGTCGCGACTCAAGACCCGACCGCCGCGTCCATTCCCGTAACCGGCTCCTTGTCCGGTCTCGAAATTGTCGAGGACGACTCTGAGCCTGCGGCCCCCGCAGCCGTGGCAGCTGCGGCGCAGCCCGCGCCCGATTCCACCGCCGCTACCGACCGTTCGGCATCGCGCCGTCCTTGGCTCGCAGCCTCCGCACCCCCGCAAGACACCGCCGCGCCGCGCCTTGGTATGACGCCCAATCAGAAGCCTTCCGCCGCGCCGGTGCCGCCGGTTGAAACGAAAGCGGTCGAGACGAAAGCGGCTGAAACCAAAATCGCCGCAGTCCCCGCTGCCGGCGCGAAACCGCCCGAAGCGAAAATGGCCGAAGCGAAAGCGCCTGAGACAAAAGCGCCTGACGTAAAGCCGTCGGAAGCGAAATCAGCGGACGCAAAACCCGCCGACGCCCACGCAGCGCCCGAGACAAAAACGACGGATGCTAAAGTCATGGATACCAAAGCAGCCGATGCCAAAACACCGGATGCTAAAGAAACCAAAACCGCCGCCGTCATGGCGCCGCCGTCGGCCACCACGCCAAGCGCGTTTAAGGTCGAACCGGCGGCAGAAGAACCGCCCGCACACGATCCCAACAAGGACATCGGTGGCATCCCGGCCCTTCGCGAAGCCGATCAAGCCCCCGGCGCGCCGCGCCGCTTCGATGCTGCGACCGGAATCGCTGCTGGTCCGCCGGTTGCGGGTGGACGTCCGCGTCTGGTCGAACCGCCGCTGCCGCCGACGGATAAAATCTCCGTCAGCGCACCGCCGCCACGCTACGCCAATCTGACCGACATCAAGAGCGACGCTAAAAGCGAAGCCAAAAAAGATGCAAAACCCGCCGACAACGCCACCAAGATCGCCTTCATCGTCAACAGTCTGGGCTTAAGCCAGAGCGCCACCGACGCCGCCATCGATAAACTGCCCGCAGGTGTCACGCTGGCCTTCAGCCCCTACGCCCGCAATCTCAAGAAACAGATGGAGAGGGCGAAGGCGAAGGGTCATGAAGTGCTCATCGAAGTGCCGATGGAAAGCAAACAGTTCCCCGCCGAAGATCCGGGCCCGCTGGGGCTTCTGACGAGCGTGGAAGCCAAGGAAAATCAGGATCGTCTTGAGACCATTCTGAAAGCCGCTGAAGGCGCGACCGGGGTACTCGACACCATGGGGAGCAAATTCCGCGAGTCCAGCGATTACATCAATCCATTTTATGCCAAGCTCAAGCAGGCGAATCTTTTCTATGTGCAGGGGCAGCCCGGCGTACGCATGGGCGAAGCCGGCGTGCCGACGGCGACCACTGATGTCGTCATCGACGAACGTCCCTTCCGCGCCGCTGTCGATGCCCGCCTCGATTACACCGAGCGTGTAGCAAAGTATCAGGGCAGCGCCGTCGCCTCCATGGGCGCCAAGCCCGTCAGCTTCGAGCGCTTGGTGCTGTGGATAGAACAGGCGCAGAAAAAAGGCATCGTGCTCGCCCCGATCTCGCAAGTCCTGATCAAACAGTAATATTCCCCGTGCCTAAGCTAGAGCGGCCTAAAACGAAGCGGCTTAAGATCGAACGGCCTAAACCGTACCGCCGCAACGTCGGCATCGTGCTGATCAATCCGCGCGGTCGCGTGTTCGTTGCTCAACGCATCGATACGAAAGAGCCCGCCTGGCAGATGCCTCAAGGCGGCATCGACAAGGGCGAAACACCACGCGAAGCCGCCATGCGCGAGCTTCACGAAGAAACCGGCACCGACAAAGCCCGGATCATCGCGGTCACGCGCAACTGGCTGCGCTACGATCTGCCCGCCGATCTGCAACGTAAAATGTGGGGCGGGAAGTATCGCGGCCAGGAGCAGAAGTGGTTCCTGATGCGCTTCACCGGCGAGGACGCCGAGATCAATATTGCGACCAACCACCCGGAATTTTCGTCCTGGAAGTGGCTGCCTTTCACCCACCTGCCCCGCGTCATCGTCGGCTTTAAACGCGACATTTATAAACAGGTGGTCGCGGCCTTTAAGGACAAGGTGGCCGCGCTAAAAACGACCAAAACGCCGCGCCGCGCCCCCCAGGCGCGTACTGGAAAATCCCGCAAATCCCGTTAGAGTGGCAGGCCTTCAACGCCACCCCGGGAAATTGAGATGCGTCAGATCACCCGCCGTTTTCTGTTGAGCTGTGCAGCGCTCACGTCAATCGCATCGGCGCAAGCCGCGCCCGAGATGATCCATATCCCGTACGGCATTACCAAGACCGCGCTGCTGCCGAATGGCTTGGACGGCATGGCCGTCTACGCGCGGCGCGATAATTATAACGCTCCAGGCTTTGGCGTTTTGACGATCTACGTTCAGCAGATCACGAGCGAGAGCGAGCCTTACGGCTTTCTGCTCGTGCCCTTTTTCGACAAGGATAAGGAACGCTTCGAGATCGCCACCGGCGGCAGCAGCGAATGCCAGATGCACGGCTTTCGCATGGTGCGCTCCGAGAATAAGGACGTCCAGCTCGTCACAGCCGACCGCGAGCCGGGCAAAAGCGGTGACGACGTCGCCAAGGTCACCTTCAAGTATTTCGAACTGGTTCAAAATACCGACGGCGTCGGTCGGCCCAAATATTACTTCGATGTCAAGAAAACTGCCGCCGCTAAAGACACCTATTGCGACGTCAACGACGCGTTCAAATCGGAATTAGGTTTAGGCCCGTCTGCAGAGGGCGGCTAAAGCCCTTAGGCGGATGCGGACGCGCTCGCCAACACCGGCCGGAATTTGCGGCCGCGGAACCAGATCACCAGCCACAACACGCGCGACAGCGCCTTGGCAGTCCAGCCTTTGGGATTCAATCCGGCGGCCTGTGCGAACATCAGCCCGGCGCGGCGCACATGGCGTTCCTGATAGAACCCAAAGGCGCGCTGACTATAACCTTTATTCGCCGTTGCACGATCGTAAGGTGCCGTAACCGCATTTCCGGCGTGATAGGCCGAAGCGATCTCGTCGTCGTCGGCTTCCTTGAAGCGCGTCAGCGCGACCTTGATGCGGTCCCACTTCGAGAACGCACCTTGCCCGGCTTGCGCGGCGTAACGCTCCATGTGCGTGAAGAAAAGTTTGTAGTGCCGGAATTCGTCGGCGGCGATGTTCTTGCAGATTTCCTTCAACACCGGCTCGTCGACGGCATCGCGGATGGCCGAATAAACCGAACTCGTGCCGGTCTCCACCACGCAGCGCGCACAAAGTTCGCCGGTCAATGAACCGCGCACCGAAGCGGTCGCATCGACGGGGATGCGGTACATGTCGGTAAAGGCCGCGAAGTTTTTGTCGAAATCGAAGGTGGGATCGGCAAGCTGCGCCCAGCGCCCGAGCGCCATACCATGCTGCTCTTCCTCCACCGCCCAAGCTTCGGCGACGGCACAGAATTCCGGATCGTCTTTAAAGACATTGCAAAGATAGCGGCCGTAATCGGCGCCGTTGCGCTCGACCATGGCGGCGGTTTTGATCACCTTGAGGACGTCCGGCAACACTTTGGACGCGTCGAAGCGTGCCCATTTTATCGCGTCAATTGTCCAAGACTGATGCATCGGTCGGAAGCCTCGTCTCTACCGGAGCGCATTGTTCCTATAGCTCAATACGGCCCGTAACAAAACGATCATATGCTAAAGGCCTCCGCGCGGAACGCGGAAGCCTTTAGAAGAACTTCAACCGCTCTGCGATTTAAAGCTGACCAGCCGCGGCCTGTGCCATGACTTCGGCAGCGCTAATCGCGGCCGCAGCCTTACGGCGATCTTCTTCGCCGCCGGCCTGATCGGCCAGCGTCTTAGCCTTGGCAAGACGTTCAGCAGCATAGGCCGCCGTCAGTGTCGCTTGCGGAATAGCTTCGTCCACCAGGACCGTGCAGCTCGCGGGTGTCACTTCAGCGAAACCGCCCGTGACAAAGAAGCGCTCTTTCACCGAACCGCCCTGATAGACATCGACGAAACCGGCACGCAGTGTGGACAGTGTCGGCGCGTGCAACGGCAGCACACCGAAGACACCTTCGGAACCGGGAACGAGTACCATCTCCACCTGCTCCGAGAGCAGCAGGCGTTCCGGCGAAACCAGTTCCAACTTCAGCGTATCGGCCATCGACGTATCCTAAACCTTGAAAGAGGAAACGGCTGTTAAGCCGCTGCCGCCATCTTCTTACCTTTTTCAACTGCCTGCTCGATGGTGCCGACCATGTAGAAGGCCTGCTCGGGCAAGTGATCGTATTCGCCGTTCACGATGCCTTTGAAGCCCTTGATGGTATCGGCGAGCCCGACGAACACACCCGGGTTGCCGGTGAAGATTTCGGCAACGTGGAAGGGCTGCGACAGGAAGCGCTGAATTTTACGCGCGCGGGCGACGGTGAGTTTGTCTTCTTCCGACAACTCATCCATGCCCAGGATGGCGATGATGTCTTGCAAAGACTTGTAGGTCTGCAAGATGCGCTGCACGTCGCGGGCGACTTGATAATGTTCTTCACCGACGACCAGCGGATCGAGCGCGCGGCTGGTGGAGTCCAAAGGATCGACCGCCGGATAAATGCCGAGTTCCGAGATCGCGCGCGACAACACGGTCGTCGCGTCCAAGTGGGCGAACGAAGCGGCAGGCGCCGGATCGGTCAAATCGTCGGCTGGCACGTAAATGGCCTGAACCGAAGTGATCGAACCCTTCTTGGTGGAGGTGATGCGTTCCTGCAGCTGGCCCATGTCGGTGGCCAGCGTCGGCTGATAGCCGACGGCCGACGGGATGCGGCCCAACAGCGCGGACACTTCGGAACCGGCCTGGGTGAAACGGAAGATGTTGTCGACGAAGAACAGCACGTCCTTGCCTTCAACGTCGCGGAAGTATTCGGCCTGCGTCAGACCCGAGAGTGCTACGCGGGCGCGTGCACCCGGCGGCTCGTTCATCTGGCCGAACACCAACGCCACTTTGCTGTTGGGGCCGTCCTTGTCGATGATCTTAGCTTCGAGGAACTCGTGATAAAGGTCGTTACCTTCGCGGGTACGTTCACCCACGCCGGCGAACACCGAGTAACCGCCGTAGCCTTTGGCGATGTTGTTGATCAGTTCCTGAATCAGCACGGTCTTGCCGACGCCGGCGCCACCGAACAGACCGATCTTACCGCCCTTGAGGTACGGCTCAAGCAAGTCGATGACCTTGATGCCCGTGGGAAGGATCTGCGCTTCCGTTGACTGCTCAACGAAGCTCGGCGCAGCGCGGTGAATCGGCGCGTAATCTTTCGCATCGATCGGGCCGCGGTCGTCGACCGGCTCGCCGATGACGTTCATGATACGGCCGAGAGTTCCGGGGCCCACCGGCATCATGATCGGCTTGCCGCTGTCTTTAGCTTCTTTGCCGCGCACCAGACCGTCGGTCGTGTCCATGGCGATACAGCGCACGGTCGACTCACCGGTGTGCTGCGCCACTTCCAGGATCAGACGCTTGCCGTTGTGGTCGATTTCCAACGCGTTCAAGATCGCGGGCAGATCGCCATCGAACTTCACGTCTACGACCGCGCCCAGGATCTGGGTAACGAGGCCTACGTTGTTCTTCGCCATTGTTCGCTCCTATCTTCTTTACAGACCGGGATGCCGCGATTAGATCGCTTCGGCGCCCGAGATGATTTCGATGAGTTCTTTAGTAATCATGGCCTGACGCTGGCGGTTGTAGTTCAGCGTCAGTTTGTTGATCATTTCGCCGGCGTTGCGCGTCGCCGAATCCATGGCGGCCATCTGCGCGCCGAAGAACGACGCGCCGTTTTCCAACTGTGCGCGGAAAATCTGAATGGCCAAGTTACGCGGCAACAGTTCAGCAAGAATTTCCTGATCCGACGGCTCGTAGTCGTAGACCACCGCATCCACATCGTTACCAGCTACTACCGGCACCGGGAACGGGATCAGCTGCTGGCGCGTCACGACCTGCGTGATCGCCGACTTGAAACGGGCATAGACCATCGTTGCAACGTCGAACTCGCCGGCGCTGAACATGTCGACGACCTTGGTGGAAACTTCTAGGGCTTCGCTGAACAAAGCGGTCTTTTTACCGAACTCGGTCATCTCGCCGACGAGCAGGTCGCGGTAGTCGCGGCGCATGGCGTCGCGACCCTTACGACCGATAGCGAGAATCTTCACCGTCTTGCCGCGCTCGAGCAGTTCACGCACGAGCCCGCGCGCCGAGCGGATAATGTTGGTGTTGAACCCGCCGGCCAGACCGCGGTTGGCGGTCATGATGACGACGAGATGCGCGTCATCCTTACCCGTACCGGCCAGCATCGGCAGCGCGCCGGCGCGACCCGCAGCGGCGGCCGCAAGGTTACCCAGCATACGTTCCATGCGTTCAGCATAAGGACGCGCGGCTTCCGCCGCTTCTTGCGCACGACGCAGTTTAGACGCCGCCACCATTTTCATGGCGGAGGTGATCTTCTTCGTCGACTGCACCGAGGCAATACGAACGCGGAACTCTTTTAAACTTGGCATAGGCCTAACCTATTCCTGGACTGACCTTGCGCCTTACGAGAACGACGCCGCGAAATCGTCGAGGAAGGATTTAAGTTTCGCCGTCAGGGCGTCGCTTAAAGCCTTTTCCGTACGAATGCTCGCGAGGATGTCCGGCGCACGTTCACGCATCGCACCCAGCATGGACGATTCGAAACGGCCGACATCGCGCACGGCGATCTTATCGAGATAACCCTTGGTACCGGCGAAGATCACAACGACCTGCTCTTCGACGGGCACGGGCTTGTACTGCGGCTGCTTCAACAGTTCCGTCAGGCGCTCGCCACGGGCGAGCAAACGCTGCGTCGACGGATCGAGGTCCGACGCGAACTGCGCGAAGGCTTTCATTTCGCGGTACTGGGCGAGTTCGAGTTTGATCGAGCCCGCGACCTGCTTCATGGCTTTGATCTGCGCGGATGAACCGACGCGCGAGACCGAGATGCCGACGTTCAGCGCCGGACGGATACCTTGGTAGAACAAGCTGGTTTCCAAGAAGATCTGGCCGTCGGTGATCGAGATCACGTTGGTCGGAATATAGGCCGACACGTCGTTGGCCTGGGTTTCGACGACCGGCAATGCAGTCAGTGAGCCCGAACCATTGGCTTCGTTCAACTTGGCAGCGCGTTCCAGCAAGCGAGAGTGCAGATAGAACACGTCGCCGGGATACGCTTCGCGGCCTGGCGGACGGCGCAGCAAGAGCGACATCTGACGGTACGCAACGGCCTGCTTCGACAAATCGTCATAGAAAATGACGGCGTGCATGCCGTTGTCGCGGAAGTATTCGCCCATGGCGCAACCGGTGTACGGCGCCATGAACTGCATCGGCGCCGGATCGGACGCGGTGGCGGCAACGATGATGGTGTATTCGAGTGCGCCGTAGTCGGCCAAGGTCTTCACAACCTGAGCAACCGTGGAACGCTTCTGGCCGACGGCGACGTAGATGCAGAACAATTTGTCTTTGTCACTGGTCGCGGCGTCGTTGATTTTCTTTTGGTTGATGATGGTGTCGAGGATGACGGCGGTTTTGCCGGTCTGACGGTCACCGATGATCAACTCGCGCTGGCCGCGGCCGACGGGGATCAGCGCATCGACGGCTTTGAGGCCGGTCTGCACGGGTTCGTGCACCGAGCGGCGCGGAATGATGCCCGGCGCTTTCAGTTCGGCGAGGCGGCGTTCGGTGTTGCCGAGGTCGCCCTTGCCGTCGATCGCATTGCCGAGACCGTCCATGACGCGGCCCAGAAGCGCCTTGCCGACCGGAACGTCGACGATGGTGCCGGTACGCTTAACGGTGTCGCCTTCTTTGATCGTGGAGTCGTCGCCGAAGATCACGATACCGACGTTGTCGATTTCGAGGTTCAGCGCCATGCCTTTGATGCCGCCCGGAAATTCGACCATTTCGCCCGATTGGACGTTGTCGAGACCGTGAACGCGGGCGATACCGTCACCGACGGCCAGCACTTGACCGACTTCGGCGGACTCAGCTTCCGTTCCGAAATTGGCGATCTGCTGCTTGAGGATTGCGGAGATTTCTGCGGCGCGGATTTCCATTTATCCGACCCCTTTCATGGCGAGCTTCAGGCGTTGAAGTTTTGATTTCAGGGAACTGTCCACCATGCGCGAACCGACCTTCACGATCAGGCCGCCGAGAATGGACGGGTCAACTTTGGAGACGATGTCGATCTTGCGGCCGACGGACTTTTTCAGAGACTCAATCAGGGCCGTCGTCTGGCTGGCGCTGAGCGGCACGGCCGAGGTGACGGTGGCGGTGGCTTCGCCGCGGCGTTCCGCGAGAATCGCGCGGAAACCGGCGATCACACCCTCAAGCGCGAAAAGACGGCGGTTAGCGGCCAAAAGGCCTAAGAATTTTTGCGTCCAGGTCGAAAACTGCGCCTGAGCGGAAATCGCCGCGATGGCCTTGCTTTGATCATTGCGCGAGATCACCGGGCTTCGCAAAAAGCGGCGGAAATCCTCACCATCATTGATCATTTTCTGCAGGGCGACGAGGTCGCCGGCTACGGCGTCAATCGCGCCTTTTTCGTCGGCCAAGTCGTACAGCGCGGAAGCATACCGCGACGCGACGCCACTGACCCTCACACCATCCGCTGGCACTTGAAAATCGCCCCTTGTAACCACAACCCGACTTCAATCCTGGAAAAGCCTGAGGCTTTCCCGGACAACCAATCTTAAGTGATTGATTTTACTTAATTTTTTGCCGCCAGGAACAGCATCACCCCCAGCGACGGCGGGTTGGTACCATACCTACCTATGGCGACGCAACGCTTGGCTTTGGTTAGCGAGCAAAACGAGCTTACCAAAGCCCCCGCCCACCCCCGTCATCCTGGGGCTTGTCCCCAGGATCCAGGGTTACAAAGCGCCGGAAGCCCGCGTTATGTGGGCCCCTCAATAAAAACTATACGGATCCACATCCACCTGGATCCGCACGCTCGACGGCGTTTTCACGCGCGCGAGCCATTCGCGCACCATCGCCTGCGGCGGCGTGTTGCGGCTGGTCTTCAGCAACAGCCGGTGCCGGTGCCGTCCCCGGAGCAGCGCCATGAACGCAGGCGCCGGACCCAAAACCTCGATTCCATCACCTTTCGGCGCCGCCGCCGCCAGCCCGCGTCCGGCGGCGATCACGGCGGCCTCGTCATGGCTCGACAATATAAGTGCGGTCAGCCGCCCGAACGGCGGCATGGCGAGCAGATCACGGGCGTCGACCTCACTATTAATGAACGCCTCGTCGTCGCCCGAGATCAGCGCGTGCATCACGGGATGCGAAGGGTCATGGGTTTGCAGCAGGACGCGCCCCGGCTTATCGGCACGGCCCGCGCGGCCCGCCACCTGATGCAATAATTGATGCGTGCGTTCAGCGGCACGCAAGTCCCAGCCCGACAAACCCAAATCGGCATCGACCACGCCCACCAGCGTCAGCCCCGGAAAATGGTGACCCTTCGCCAACACTTGCGTGCCCACAATAATGTCGATGCGCTTGGCGAGAATGTCCGCGATCAACTCTGCAACAGCAGACGGCCGCTCCAGCACATCGCTCGACACCACGCGCACGCGCGCCTCGGGCCAACGCGCCATGGCTTCCTCGGCCACGCGCTCGATGCCGGGGCCGCAGGGCACAAACGAATCTTTATCGCCGCACGACGAACACGTCTCAGGCTGCTTCGCGCTATAGCCGCAGTGATGACACTGCAAACGATGCGTGAGTTTGTGTTCCACCAGCCACGCCGTACAATGCGGGCAATTCAATCTGTGTCCACACGTCCGGCACAACGTCAGCGGCGCATAGCCACGCCGGTTCAAAAACAACAACGCCTGATCGCCGGTTGCCAGCGTCTGATCGACCCACTTTACTAACGGTGGTGCCAGCCACGCCCGGCCCCAGCGGCCTTTCTCGGGCGGCGTCTTGCGCATATCGACGACGCCGATCTTGGGCATCGCCGCCGCGCCGAAACGTTCCGGCAGATGCACAACGCCGTAACGCCCGCCGCGCACATTGATGATGGTCTCGAGCGACGGCGTCGCCGACGCCAGCACAATCGGAATATTGCCTTCCTTTGCGCGCACCACCGCCATATCGCGTGCGTGATAAATCACGCCGTCTTCTTGCTTGAAGGCTGAGTCGTGTTCTTCGTCGACGACGATCAAGCCCAAATGATTGAACGGCAGAAACAACGCCGACCGCGCGCCCACCACGACCTTCGCCGCACCCGTCGCCGCACCGTGCCAGGTTTCGCGGCGTGCTTTATATGTCAGGTCCGAATGCCACTCGGCAGGCTCCGCGCCGAAGCGCTTTTGAAAGCGCGCCAAACTCTGCGCGGTGAGCGCAATTTCCGGCACCAGCACCAACACCTGCTTGCCCGCTTCCAGCGTCGCGGCAATCGCTTCCATATAGACTTCGGTCTTGCCCGAGCCCGTCACACCGTCCAGCACCGTCACCGAAAACCCGCGCCCGACTTTGGCGCACAGCGCCAGCGCCGATTCCTTCTGCGCCGGTTCCAACACCGGGCGCATATAGTGTGGCTGCGGTTGTGCAAACGGCGAGACCGGCTGCGCTTCCACCAAAGCCAACGCGCCGGCTTCAATCAACCCTTTGATGACACCGGCACCCACACCGGACTCGCGCGATAACGCAGCGGCAGATTCAAACGGCCCCTTGGCCGCGATCATCAGTACTTTCTCACGCGCCGGTGTCGGCTTCACGCCGCTCTCCAACAACGGCCGCCCGACGACAATCGCTGTGGCGACCTTCGCCTGCGGCCAGCGCCGTGCCGGATTCAAAGTCATGCGCAAGACCGCACCCGCAGGCTGCAGCGTGTAACCTGCCACCCAGTCGATGAATTTCCGCAACACATCCGGCAGCGACGGCAAATCCAGCTTGTGGACAACTTCGCGCAGTTTCGCCACCGGCACGTCGCCCAACCCAGCGCCCCAGACCACGCCCACTTCAAAGCGGCGCGCGAGCGGCACTTCGACAATGTCGCCGGGTGCCAGCGTCACACCTTCCGGCACCAAATAATCGTAGGCGGTTTCTACCGGCAGCGGCAGCAGCACGGAAATACGCGCGCCCGCCTCATAAACTGAGGCGTGAATAATGGGATCAACATCGCTGCTAGCCGTGGATTGCGAAGAAGGCATGGTCTACACTCTTCCGCACACCACCTATTGATGCAACGACCTAATTTTCTTCCTACTTTTCTCCTGGAGCTTTCATGAAATTCTTCCTCGACACCGCCGACATCAAAGAGATCAAAGACCTCGCCGCCTTAGGCATGGTCGATGGTGTCACAACCAATCCGTCGATCGCGGCCAAGTCGGGTAAGAAGTTCGTCGATCTCATCGCCGAGATTTGCGCCATCGTCCCCGGCCCGGTCAGCGCCGAAGTCACTGCACTCGATTTCGAGACCATGATGAAAGAAGCCGCGGTCCTCAAAAAAATCGCCAAGAACGTCGCCATTAAAGTGCCGCTGACGCCGGACGGCCTCAAAACCTGCAAAGCCCTCTCGGATGACGGGACGATGGTCAACGTCACCCTGTGCTTTTCGCCTGCTCAGGCGCTTCTGGCCGCCAAGGCCGGCGCAACCTTCATCTCGCCCTTCGTCGGTCGCCTCGACGACGTCGGCCAGGACGGCATGGAGCTGATCGACGATATCTGTACCATTTATGCCAATTACGGCTTTAAGACCGAGGTGTTGGTGGCTTCGATCCGTCACCCCATGCATATAGTAGAGGCAGCCAAGATCGGCGCCCATGTGGCCACCATGCCGCCCTCGACCTTGCGCCAGCTGTTCAACCATCCGTTAACCGATAAAGGCTTAAAAGCATTCATGGATGATTGGGCGAAGACCGGCCAATCCATCCTTTAGGGGTAATGGGGTGACGCGCGCGGATAAACGTCCGCGTCGCGCGAGGCAGGGGTGAATGGCTGACCACGTGAAATTCGGCGCTAAAGATGCCGCCAAGGATGCCACCAAAGATTCGGGCGTTGGACCGAAACCGGACATACGCGAAGCCGACGTTATCGCCTACCTGCGCCGCAACCCGCGTGTGCTTTTAAATAATCCCGATCTTCTGACCGCGCTCGCACCGGATCAGCGCTTCGAGACCGACGCCGTTGTCGTCGACATGCAGCGTTTTGTTGTCGATCGCCTGCGCAAACAGGTCGATGACCTGAAAGCCACCAGCGCCAGCCTCGTCACCACCACGCGCTCTAACATGTCGCTGGTCGAGCGCACGCTGGAATGCGCGCTGGCCTTGCTCTATTCCCGCGACTTCACCGAACTCGCCCAGATCCTGCACGATGATCTGCCGGAGCATCTGGGTGTGGACGCGATCTCAATCGCTTTTGAAACCGACTCCTTGCCGGTCAAAGCAAGTCACATCATCCACGCGCTGCATGTCAGCAGCGTCAACGCCCTGATGGGCGAACGCTCCACCGTCATCCGCAGCGCAATCGAAGGCGAAACCGCGCTCTACGGCAGCGCCGCCGGCTTGGTACGCTCCGACGCGCTCGTCGCTTTGCCTGAAGGCGAAGGTTTGCCCGCCGGTGTTTTCGCCGTAGGCTGCCGCACGCCCGGCCATTTTGAAGAAGGCCAGGGCACGGAACTGATCGCCTTCCTCGCGCACATGACGCGTTATGCCGTAGGACGCTGGTGGACACTGAAGCTGTAAGCATCCATTACGCCGCCGGCGGTTCGCTCAAGACCGCCATCGACGCATGGCATGTGTGGCTCAGCTCCGAGCGCCGCGTTTCACCTCACACCGCCGATGCCTATGGCCGCGACCTCGCTGCGTTTCTGGCGTTTCTTGTGGGTCACCTCGGCAATGAAGCCGAGTCAACCGACCTCGCCGCGTTAAAACCCGCCGACTTCCGCAGTTATCTCGCGCACCGTGCTAATGCGGGCATCGGTCGCGCCTCCATCGCGCGCGGCATGTCCACTTTACGCAACTTCTTCCGCTTCCTCGACCGCACGGGTCGTGTGCACAACCCGGCCATCAAGACCGTGAAGACGCCGCGCTTGCCCCAGTCGATCCCCAAAGCCCTCGACGAACGCGATGCGCTGGAAGCTGTGCGCACCGCCGGAGACTTACACGACGAACCGTGGCTCGCCGCGCGCGACACTGCGCTGTTATTGCTGCTGTACGGCTGCGGATTGCGTATCGGCGAAGCGCTCTCGCTGACCTCCGCCGAAATGCCGACGTCCGACACCCTCCGCGTCCTCGGCAAAGGCCGCAAAGAACGTATCGTGCCCGTGCTCTCGGTCGTGCGCGATGCCGTCGCCGAATATCGCAAGCTATGTCCCTTCGCGCCCTTACCCGAAGCACCGCTCTTCGTCGGCAAGCGCGGCAAGGCGCTCAATCCCGGCGTGCTGCAACGCCAGGTGCGCCGCTTGCGTGCACTGCTGGGTTTGCCCGAAAGCGCGACACCACACGCCCTCCGCCACAGCTTCGCGACTCATCTGCTCGCCCAAGGCGGCGATCTCCGCACGATTCAGGAATTGCTCGGTCACGCCTCACTCTCGACAACCCAGCGCTACACCGTTGTCGACGCCGCGCAACTCATGCGGGTTTACGAAAAAGCGCATCCGAGGGCCTAGCGCGCCAAATTCACTTGACGTGAAAAATCAAAAATCTAAACCGGAATGATCTGCTGGGACTTTAGCCCCAGGGTCCGCGTTTGCCGGAGTTCGGCACCGAACCGCCGCGTCGTAACGGGCGGCGTTCGACCGCGAAGGCCCGGCTCTGCGCCGGTTCGAAGGCGTGCACGCTGCGCTTCTTGAAGAAAAACACCAACGCCGCACCGGCGACAAAGCCGCCGATATGGGCGAGGAACGCAACACCCGGCTGGCTGGGATCGGCGGCAGCCGAGCTCAGCAACTGGCCCCCGAACCAGATGCCCAGCACGATGAACGCCGGGACATTGATGACGGTAATGATGATCAGGAAAACGAACACTTTGATGTTCGAACGCGGGTGCAGCACCAAGTAGGCGCCTAACACCCCAGCGATCGCACCTGAGGCACCGATCATGGGCACGTCTGAGGTGGGCGACGCGATACTTTGCGCCAGCGCCGCCGCCACGCCGCAGAGGAGATAAAATGCCAGATAGCGTTTATGGCCGAGCGAGGCTTCGATGTTGTCGCCGAAGATCCACAGATACAGCATATTTCCAAGGAAATGCATCCAGCCGCCGTGCAGGAACATCGAGCTGAAAATCGTCATCCAGGCCGGCACCGACGCCAAACCTGGGTCCAGTTCCACGGTTCCAAACAAATGGCCGGGAATCAGCCCGAACGTCATGGTTGCGGCGTCGCCGCCCTCGCCCAACGACAGTTGCCACAAAAAGGCCAGGGCGCAGGCGGCAATCAGGCCATAGTTCACGAAGGGTGTAACTGTGTGCGGATTGTCGTCGCGGATGGGCAGGAACATAAAAGCTCTATATGTGGGTGAACGCTTGATCTTCGGCTGCAAGGAATTTAACAGAATTGCTGCCGCCTGGTTCGCATAAAGCGCAGGCGGTTAAAGGGATGGGACGTGTCGGGTAGAATAGCGGTTTTGGCGTTGGTCTGGCTGGTTCTGGGAATCGGCACTGTTGGGATGAGTGCGGCTGGCTTGGCCGCGCCCATCGGTGACTATCCCGATGCCGATGCCGAGACGCACTGCACAAGCTCGGGGGAAAGTCCCGAATGCGCACTGAAGACATTCTGGGCGTGTACTGAAAAATCGGTCGCCACCTGCAATAAAGTCGGCCTCGACGTTCAGGCCGACGGCACGCAGTACAAGGCCGACCAAACCATGGAAGGCGATGTTTGGTCGCAGCCGTGGACCATGAGCTGGGCGGAACTGCTGGACGTTACAAACCCCGCTTACACAATCTGGGAAGTCCGAGGTTTTCGCCAAATCGCGCCGAACCGTCTGCGCGGTGTGCCGTCGAGCCGGCGCGGCCTCGCCGGTACGCACGAAGTCATGATCGGCATGGTCGACGAGAAAGGTCAGGAGCTGAAACAAAGTGTGTTTCTGACACAGCGCAAAGGCCAATGGATGGCGACCGGCTTCGCCCGCTGGAAGGGCGCCGACTTCATCAACCTTTGCCAAAAACGCAAACTCGGATCGTTAGGCTGCCGTTACACGGTAACAAACCTCGCGGTTTGGACCATCACCGAAACGCTGTTGCCACCGCCGCCCGCGCCGCCACCTGAGGCAGCACCTGACGTGGCACCCGAAACAGCGCCCGTGCCGCCTGTCGTAACACCAACAGCAGCGCCCGTTGCCGTCCCTGCGCCCAAAGCACCTAAGCCCGCCGCGCCCGTTGCAACGCCGGCAGTTGTTGCTCCAGTAGCTGCACCGGCCAAGCCCGCCGCTACACCAACGCCACCGCCGACACCCGCACCAACACCGGCAACGTCACCCGCCCAATAGCTTTGCGACGCGTTCAAAGCGCGCGACGGCCACAGCTTCCATCTGCGGCGTAAGCCGGAAGCCGTCGTCGATTCCTTTGCTTTGCCAATTGGCATTTGAATGCGCGAACTTCTCGCGCTGCCGATCAAGCGCGTTACCTTTTGAGGCAAACTGTTCACAGGTCTCGATGTCGAGTTTCGCGTGTTTCACGAGGCGGCGCAGGCAGGCGCGATAAAGCGTGTCCTCGGTGCCGTAGGTCCGGAAATCCGGCTCTTCCGGAAAACCTTGAATCATGTCGTGCCAGATGCGCCGCAGACAAAAATTGATCGGGCAGCTTTCGTCAAGTGAGGGCCGCCAATCGTCATGCATCGGCATATCGATTTTGACCCGCGCAAACACATAACCCAGCGCGTCGTCGGCTATCAGGGCCTGCAGGCAGCTGTGAATGTGATTGGGATAAAATACGTCGTCGGCATCGAGGAAGAACAAGAACGTGCCGGTGGATTGCGCGACACCTGCATTGCGCGCAGCCCCCGCGCCGCGATTGGTCGATTGACGTAGTAACCGCTTTTTTCCAGTCCAGGCTTCAACCACCGCAACCGTATCGTCGGTCGAGCAATCGTCGACAACGATGATTTCGGCATCGACCTCAAGGCCGTTATGCAAACACGCATTCACAGACGCAGCCGCGCTATCGAGCGTGCGCGCGATGGTTCTGGCGGCATTGTAGGCCGGGATAATGATCGCCGCCGTCGGCGTGCGGTTGCGCATAACGTCGTCACTCTGCTTCGCCTGGTCACCCTCACGTTTCCGCGGGTGGTCAGACCACAATATGTGAAATCAACAGGTTGGCGTGACCACTGGTCACATCAAAATGCGAGATTAAATATGCAGCGCGCGTTTGTCGGCAGCCAAAGCGGCTTCCTTCACAACCTCACCCAACTGCGGATGGGCGTGGCAAGTGCGCGCAATATCCTCGGACGAAGCGCCGAATTCCATGGCGACCGCGACTTCCATAATCAGATCGCCCGCGGCCGGACCGACGATGTGGCAGCCGAGCACACGATCCGTCGTCGCATCGGCCAGAACCTTGGCAAAGCCCATCGTGTCGCCATTGGCACGCGCGCGTCCGTTTGCCATGAAAGGAAACTTACCGGATTTGTAAGCAATGCCCGCTTCCTTCAGCTGCTCTTCAGTTTTGCCGATGCCCGCGACTTCAGGCCACGTGTACACAACGCCCGCGATGGCGTCGTAATTGATATGGCCGGGCTGGCCCGCGAGGATTTCGGCGCACGCCACACCTTCGTCCTCAGCCTTATGCGCCAACATCTGCCCGCCGATGACGTCACCGATGGCAAAGATGCCTTCGACATTGGTTTGATAATGCTGGTCGGCTTCGACAAAGCCGCGGTTGGAAACCTTCACACCGGCGACGTCGAGGCCAAGCCCGTCCGTGAACGCCTTGCGGCCAATCGCAACGAGAACGACTTCGGCAGAAAGTGTCTCCGCTGCGCCGCCCTTCGCGGGCTCGATCGTAACGTCGACGCCTGTCTTGCCGGGTTTCGCGCCTGTGACTTTGTGCCCGAGCTTGAATTTCATGCCCTGCTTTTCGAGGATGCGCTGCATTTCCTTGCGCACTTCACCGTCCATCGGCGGCAGGATGACGTCGAGGAACTCAACCACCGTGACCTCGGCGCCCAAACGGCGCCATACCGAGCCCATCTCAAGGCCGATAACGCCCGCACCGATGACGATCATGGTTTTTGGAATCTTCGACAAAACCAGCGCGCCGGTCGAGGAGACGACCTGCTTCTCGTCGATTGTAATGCCCGGCAACGGCGTGACGTCGGAACCGGTGGCGATGACGACATATTTCGTCGTGTAGCTGGTCTCGGCACCGTCGAGGCCTTTGACGGCGATCTGATGCGCACCGCGTTCGGCCTTGGTGATGCGGGCCCAGCCTTTGATATAGGCGACTCTGTTCTTCTTCAGCAGGAATTCAATGCCGGTGGTGTTTTGCTTCACCACCTCGTCTTTCCGCGCCATCATCTTGGGAAGATCGATCTCGATACCGCCGACCTTAAGTCCATGCGCCGCGAACCCGTGCATGGCTTCCTCGTACAGATGCGAGGATTGCAGCAAAGCCTTCGAGGGAATGCAGCCGACATTCGTACAAGTGCCGCCGAGCGCGCCGCGCCCTTCAATCACAGCGGCCTTCAAGCCCAACTGCGCCGCGCGGATCGCGCAGACATAACCGCCGGGCCCGCCGCCGATCACAATGACGTCGAAAGAGTCGGACATGTTGTTTCCTTGGCGAAAGTATCAGGTATCGATCAGCAGACGGCTGGGGTCTTCGATGGCTTCCTTGACGCGCACCAGGAACGTCACAGCCTCGCGGCCGTCGACCACGCGGTGATCGTAAGACAGCGCCAGATACATCATCGGCTTTGCGACGATGCTGCCGTCGTCCAGCACCACGGCGCGCTGCTTGATGTTGTGCATGCCCAAAACGCCCGACTGCGGCGCGTTGATGATCGGCGTCGACATCATCGAGCCGTAAATGCCGCCGTTGGTAATAGTGAATGTGCCGCCGGCCATTTCTTCCAGCGTCATCTTGCCGTCGCGCGCCTTACGGCCCAGGCCGGAAATTTCGGCTTCGATCTCGGCATAGCCCTTGGTGTCGCAATCGCGCACGACCGGCACGACCAGACCTTGCGGCGTGCCGACGGCGACGCCGATGTCGTAGTAATTCTTGTAAACGATTTCGTCGCCCTGGATCTCGGCGTTGACGCCCGGAAGTTCCTGCAGCGCGGTGACGCAGGCTTTGACGAAGAACGACATGAAACCCATTTTCACGCCGTGCTTCTTTTCGAAAGCTTCTTTGTACTTGTTGCGCAGCGCCATCACAGCGGACATGTCGACCTCGTTGAAGGTCGTGAGCATGGCGGCGGTATTCTGAGATTCCTTCAAGCGCTCGGCGATACGCTTGCGCAGGCGTGTCATCTTGACGCGCTCTTCGCGCGGACCGCGGTCGGGCACGGTAGCCTTTACCGCACGATCGCCGCCGCCAGCGATGTAGACCAGCACGTCGGCTTTGGTCAGACGTCCGCCCTTGCCTGTGGCGGGAATTTTCTTGGGGTCGAGGCCGTGATCGTCGACCAAATGGCGCACGGAGGGCGCGAGCGGATAATCCGACGCAATGGACGCAGCCTTCGGCGCAGGTGCAGCAGCCGGTTTCGGCGGCGGCGGAGCGGGCGCTTTCGCGGCGGGCGCGGGCGCTGCGGCGGCGGCCTTCGGCGCTTCGGCTTTTTTGGCGGGAGTAGAGCCGGCAGCGCCGATCACACCCAGCACCGCGCCGACTTTTACATCAGATCCGCTCTCGGCAACGATTTCACCCAAGGTGCCTTCGGCTTCGGCGCGGACTTCAATCGTGACCTTATCGGTTTCCAGTTCGACCAGCGGCTCGTCCTTCGCGACGGCGTCGCCGACTTTCTTGAACCACTTCGCAACCGTAGCTTCGCTGACGGATTCACCCAGCGCAGGCACTTTGATTTCGGTCGACATCGCGTCCCCTCAAAATTCGTCCGGTGTGCCGGACAGCGTCTGTTTATGCGTTGTTGTTTATTCCGCCGCCATTTTGCCGAGCTTCGTGATGCGGCGGAACGGCTGCGGAATTTGATCGAGCGGTGTGTTGAGCGCCCATTCACAGAGTTGGTTCTGCTCACGGACGTGGATTTTCATCAAGCCGGTCGCGGGCGACGCCGCCGGAGGACGGCCGGCGTAGCACGGACGCTTGGCTTTAACGTTGGCGTCTTCGAGCGCGTATTCCAGACGACGGTCGACAAACGTCCAGGAACCCATGTTGGCGGGCTCTTCCTGGCACCAGACCACTTCGGCATTTTTGTACTTGGCGAATTCGCGCGCGAGCGTCTCTTTCGGCCACGGATAAAGCTGTTCGACGCGAATGATGGCGACGTCGTCGATCTTCTTGTCTTCGCGCGCCTGCAACAGGTCGTAATAAACTTTGCCCGTACACACGACGATGCGGCGCACCTTGTCTGCTGCAACCAGCTTGCCGGTTTCACCGTGAATGCGCTGAAAGCTTGTGTTTCCGGTCATTTCTTGCAGCGTCGAGACGCAGCGCTTGTGACGCAGCAACGACTTGGGCGTCATGATTACCAGCGGTTTGCGGAAATTGCGGTGCATCTGGCGGCGCAGGGCGTGGAAGTAATTGGCGGGCGTGGTGATGTTGCAGACCTGCCAGTTGTCTTGCGCCGACATCTGCAAGTAACGCTCCATGCGCGCCGAGGAATGTTCGGGGCCTTGGCCTTCGTAGCCATGCGGCAGCAGCAGCACGAGACCGCAGAGGCGCAGCCATTTGCTTTCGCCCGAATTGACGAACTGGTCGATGATCATCTGCGCGCCGTTGGAGAAGTCACCGAACTGCGCTTCCCACAGCACCAGCGAATTCGGATCGGCGAGGCTGTAGCCGTATTCAAAGCCCAGGATCGAAAGCTCCGACAATGGGCTATCGATAACGACGAAGGGTGCCTGTTTACCGGGGCGGATGTTGTCGAGGTAGACGTAACGCCCTTCGGTGTTCTGATCGACCAACACCGACTGGCGCTGCGAGAAGGTGCCGCGGCCGCAATCCTGGCCCGACAGGCGCACTTGTGTGCCTTCGACCACGAGCGTGCCGAAAGCCAGCGCTTCCGCCGTCGCCCAATCGATGTCCTGGCCGCTGTCCATGGCTTCGCGTTTGGTTTTGAGCTGGCGCGTGATCTTCGGATTGACCGCCCATCCTTCGGGTGCGGTGGAGATCGCGTTGCCGACTTCCTTGAGCACCGCCAGCGAAGCACCAGTCTTGTCGTCGCGGTATTCTTCCTCTTCGCCCAGCTGCGCGAAACCTTTCCAAGCGCCTTCAAGCCAATCGGCTTTGTTGGGCTTGAAGCTGCCGGCGGATTCGAAGTCGGCCTCCATCATGTGCATGAACTTGCTCATCATGAGGTCGGCTTCTTGTTGGGTATAAAGCCCTTCCGCCACCAGCTTCTTGGCGTAGATCGTGCGCACGCTGGGATGGCCTTCGATGGCCTTGTACATCAGGGGCTGGGTGAATTTCGGTTCGTCGCCTTCGTTGTGGCCGAAGCGGCGATAGCAAACCATGTCGAGCACGACGTCGGTGCCGAATTCCTGACGGAACTCCATGGCAAGCCGCGCGCAATACACGACGGCTTCCGGATCGTCGGCATTCACATGGAAGATCGGCGCTTCCACCATCTTCGCGATGTCGGTGCAATACAGACCCGAGCGGCTATAGCGCGGCGTCGTGGTAAAGCCGATCTGATTGTTGATAACGAAATGCAGTGTGCCGCCGGTCGTGTAGCCCTGGATCTGCGAGAAGCCGAAACATTCGGCGATGATCCCTTGGCCCGCGAAAGCCGCGTCGCCGTGAATCAAAAGCCCCATGACCGATTTGCGGGTGGCGGTATCGCCGGCTTGTTTTTGTTTGGCGCGGACCTTGCCGAGCACCACCGGATCGACGACTTCGAGATGCGACGGGTTGGCGGTCAGCGATAAGTGCACGACGTTGCCGTCGAACTCGCGGTCGGCCGAGGTGCCCAGATGATACTTCACGTCGCCGGAGCCTTCGACGGATTCCGGGTTCGGCGAGTTGCCTTGGAATTCCGAGAACAGCGCGCTGAAAGGCTTGTTGAGGAAGTTGACGAGTACGTTGAGGCGCCCACGATGGGCCATGCCGATGACGACCTGCTTCAATCCGAGCTGGCCGCCGCGCTTGACGATCTGCTCCAGCGCCGGGATCGCGGCTTCGCCGCCGTCCAAACCAAAGCGCTTGGTGCCGGTGTATTTGATGCCGAGGAATTTCTCGAAGCCTTCAGCCTCGGTGAGGCGTTCAAGAATTGCCTTCTTGCCGTAGTCGGAGAAGCTGGGCTCCAGGCGGTCTTTCTCGAAACGGCGCACCAGCCAATCGCGGTGCTTCGGATCCTGGATGTGATGGAATTCGACGCCGATGGTGCCGCAATAGGTTTGACGGCATGCATCGACGATTTGCTTCAGCGTGGCCTTCTCGAGGCCCAGTACGCCGCCGAGATGAATTTTCTTACTGAGATCGGCATCAACGAAACCATGCGTACGGTAATCGAGTTCCGGGTGATCGCCATCCTTGTTCATGGACAAGGGATCGAGTTTGGCGATCTGGTGACCGCGCGCGCGGTAAGCGCGGATCAGCTGCAGCGCGTGGATCGAATCTTCGGCCTGCTTGAGAAGCGCCGCGCGCTCGCCGCTCGTCGGCGGCGCGCTCTTGTCGGCTTTGCCGTTGGCTTTGGGTTTGGCGTCGGGATCGGCGACGCCGACAACGGCTGCGGTCGAGGGCGCCCAACTCGCACCTTCCAAATCCTTCAGCAGTTCGGCTTCGTCGTCGGCCAAGTCGCGGAAGAACGCTGCCCAGCCTGCGTCGACCGCTTTTGGGTCTTTCAAATAGCTGGCGTAGATTTCCGCGATAAAAGTGGCGTTAGCGCCGGTCAGGAAAGAGGCGTCCACGGGCAATGGTCCTTAAGGTTCCAAAATGGACGCCCGACGGCCGGGACGGGCCAAGGCGTCTATTATTATCGAATATTCCGTTGATGACAATGACTTAGACGATGGTTGCGGGCCGCGCACGTGACAAGTTGTTGATAATTGCAAAGTTACAACCCAACGTCATGTTGGGCATTAAAATATCATTATTTTTCAAAAGCCTAGAGGAAAAATGGGAGACGCTTAACGGATCCCATAATCGGCCGGATCGGTGGAATAACCAAAAAGGGCGGCATCCTGAGCCACCAGCGCGCCAACAATCTCAGAAGTTGTACGGGAACAGAGACCGGGCCAGGGCGCGTGATAGCTCTGATTGAAGTGGTCGAGGCCGATTGTGCTGACGGCCAGGCGCTCGGTCTCCGCCGCGAAGTCGGGCGCGAGCAACTCGTAACGGCCGACAAAGGACACCGCGAGCGCACCCGCATCGTCGACCAGGAAGGGATGCTGCAGGCCGACTTTTTTATCAGCGTCGGGCTGGGTTAGGACGCGCGCCGCATAGTTTTGGAAAGACCCGGCGGCTTCGGCCTCTTTGTGACCGCCCTGATCGGGATTGATCAAGCGATAGTGAAACCACGACACCGCGACGTCCCACGGGTTACGCACGAAGCCGAAGGAGTAATAGGACTCAAAAACATCGCGACCGAGCGCGTTGATGAAATGGCGCGCGAGCGCGGGCTGATTGCGCACAGGGTGAAACACGTCATGCAGCGACAGTGCGCTGTTGAGGGACGTGCCCGCAGCCTTGGGCACATGAATGAAGATGAACTTTTTTTCGGTGCGCGAGAATCATCGGGTTACCCGTGCTCCTCGCGCACCGAAATTAGTTGAGCGCGATGGACCAGCTGGCCAGCAGTGAGTTCACGCCGGGATTGGAGTTGTGCGTATTGGCGTTGGAGATATGCGTGAGATAGACGCCGAAACGGCTGCTGTCGGTGACGGCATAGCTGACATTGAAACCGAGATGAAATTCAAACGTGCCGCCCAGAACGAGGCCGTCGCCTTTGTGGAAAGCGCCGACCGCGCCCGAGGGAGCGATTTCCCAACGGCCTGAAAGACGCCGCCGTCGTTGCCGAATATGGCGTAACCCGAACGGTACTCGAGGCGACCTTCGAATTCCTGTTGGCGATGGAACGCGAGGTCGTGGAGACCGGCGCTAACAATGATCCGCGACGCGTCATCGGCTTTGGAGGCGCCGGAGAAACCGAACAGACCAGCCGCAATCACGGCGGCGACACAAAAGCGTTGCAACATGGAAATCACCTGAAATGTTTATGAGCCAATCACGGCAACCAAACTCGCGACCCGTGGAATAGGTTCCCTAGCCGTTCATGGCCTTGAGCATGGTTGAACCCAAGGAGGCGGGCGAATCAGCGATCGCGAAGCCGGCGCTCTTCATGGCTTCGAATTTCGCCGCTGCCGTGCCCTTGCCGCCGGAGATGATCGCGCCGGCATGGCCCATACGACGGCCTGGAGGCGCTGTGGCGCCGGCGACGAAGCCGACGATGGGTTTTTTCTTCTTGGCGGCTTTATAGAACGCTGCGGCGTCTTCCTCGGCGGTGCCGCCGATTTCGCCGATCATGATGATGCCGAGGGTTTCATCGTCACCCAGGAACAACTCCAAGCAATCGATGAAGTTGGTGCCGTTGACGGGATCGCCGCCGATACCGATACACGTGGTTTGGCCGAGGCCGGCGGCGGTGGTCTGCGCGACGGCTTCATACGTGAGCGTGCCGGAACGCGAGACGATGCCGATTTTGCCGCGGCGATGAATGTGGCCGGGCATGATACCGATTTTGCATTCGCCCGGCGTGATAACGCCTGGGCAATTGGGTCCGATGAGGCGGGTCTTGGAGCCTTGCAAGGCGCGCTTGACCTTCACCATGTCGAGCACCGGAATACCTTCAGTGATGCAAACCGCGAGTTCGATCTCGGCATCGATGGCTTCCAGAATCGCATCGGCCGCGAACGGCGGCGGAACGTAGATCGCCGAAGCCGTGCAGCCGGTGGCTTTCTTGGCATCGGCAACGGTGTCGAACACCGGGAGGTCGAGATGCTTGGTGCCGCCTTTGCCGGGCGTGACGCCGCCGACCATTTGCGTGCCGTAAGCGATGGCTTGTTCAGAGTGGAATGTGCCCTGACTGCCGGTGAAGCCCTGGCAGATGACTTTGGTGTTTTTATTAATCAGAACGGCCATTACGCGGCCTCCTTCACGGCCTTGACCACCTTTTGAGCGGCGTCGGCGAGGTTGTCGGCGGAAATGATCGGCAGACCGGATGCGGCCATGATCTTTTTGCCGAGTTCGACATTGGTGCCTTCAAGGCGCACGACCAGCGGCACATTGAGGCTGACCTCGCGCGCAGCGGCCACAACGCCTTCTGCGATCACATCACAGCGCATGATGCCGCCGAAGATGTTGACCAAGATGCCTTCGACGTTCGGATCGGAAAGAATGATCTTGAAAGCTTTGGTGACGCGCTCTTTGGTAGCACCACCGCCAACATCGAGGAAGTTGGCGGGAGCCGCACCGTAGAGTTGGATGATGTCCATGGTGGCCATGGCAAGACCGGCGCCGTTGACCATGCAACCGATGGAGCCGTCGAGTTTGATGTAGTTGAGGTCGTGCTTCGACGCTTCAAGTTCCATCGGATCTTCTTCGTCTTCGTCGCGCAGCTCGACGATTTCGGGATGGCGATAGAGCGCGTTGGAATCGAAATTCATCTTGGCGTCCAGCGGCAGCACTTCGCCTTCGGTGGTGACGACCAGCGGATTGATCTCGAGCATCGATGAATCGGTGTCGATGAACGCCTTGTAGAGCGACATCAGAAGCTTCGTGAAGGACTTGATCTGGGCATCTTTGAGGCCGAGCGAGAAGCCGATCTTGCGGCAATGGAAGCCTTGGATGCCGGTGGCGGGATCGAAGCTTTGGAAGAAGATCTTCTCGGGCGTGTTGTGCGCCACGTCTTCGATGTTCACGCCGCCTTCGGTGGAGGCCATGACGGTGACGCGCGACGTGGCGCGGTCGACCAGCATGGAGAGATAAAGTTCGCGGGCAATGTTGCAGCCGGCTTCGACGTAAACCCGCTTTACCTTTTTGCCTTCGGCACCGGACTGGATGGTAACCAGCGTGTTGCCGATCATCTGCTTGGCGTTCTCTTTGACTTCGGCAACTGATTTGACGACACGCACGCCGCCTTTGCCGCCCGCGGAAGCTTCCTTGAACGTGCCCTTACCGCGGCCGCCGGCGTGAATTTGCGACTTCACGACGAAAACGCTGGTTTTGAGGTCTTGGGCAACCTTCTCGGCTTCTTCCGGAGTATAGGCGACGCCGCCTGGAAGGACGGGCACGCCGTATTTCTTCAGAAGCTGCTTCGCCTGGTACTCATGAATGTTCATTGAGAATCCTAGCTTTGATTTGAATGCGCTTCCGGCGAAACGGTTGCCCGTTTCGCCGGAAATGCTTTGATTTTACTTATCGAGAGATTTGTCGATGCCTTTGCAGGCCGTGACAAGGCCGCGCACGGCATTGACCGAATTGTCGAACATCTTCTTTTCTTCGGCATTCAGCGTGATCTCGACGACGCGCTCGACGCCGCCGGCGCCGATGACAACCGGCACGCCGACATAGAGGTCTTTTTCGCCGTACTGGCCGTTGATGTAAGCCGCGCAAGGCAACACGCGCTTTTCGTCGTGCAGGTAAGCCTTGGCCATCGCGACGCCCGACGCCGCCGGGGCGTAGAACGCAGAGCCGGTCTTGAGCAGGCCAACGATTTCGGCGCCGCCGTCACGGGTGCGCTGAACGATCTTGTCGAGCTTTTCTTGCGTGGTCCAACCCATCTTGATCAGGTCGGGCAGCGGGATGCCGGCAACGGTCGAGTAACGCACCAGCGGCACCATGGTGTCGCCGTGGCCACCGAGCACAAAGGCGGTGACGTCTTCGACCGAGACCTTGAATTCTTCGGCCAGGAAGGTGCGGAAACGCGCGCTGTCGAGCACGCCGGCCATGCCGACGACTTTATTGTGCGGCAGGCCTGAGAATTCGCGGAGCGCCCAGACCATGGCGTCCAAAGGATTGGTGATGCAGATGACAAAGGCATCTTTGGCGTACTTTTTGATGCCTTCGCCAACCTGGCTCATGACTTTCAGGTTGATGCCGATCAGGTCGTCGCGGCTCATGCCGGGCTTACGCGCGACACCGGCGGTGACGATGATCACGTCGGCACCCGCGATGGCGGCATAATCGTTGGCGCCGCTATAGGAGACGTTGACGCCTTCGACCGGCGTGGATTGCAGGATATCGAGGGCTTTGCCTTGCGGAACGCCTTCGGCGATGTCGAACAGTACGACGTCGCCCAGTTCCTTTAAGCCGATGAGATGGGCGAGCGTGCCGCCGATATTGCCAGAGCCGATCAGGGCGATCTTGTTACGTGCCATTTGGTCCCCTTAATTCTTACTTTTTTTGACGCCGACGGCTGCGGGCGTGAAAGCCGGTTGCAGCCGCGAATTGGAGTGCCGTGGTAGCGCGAAACCCGCCCCCAGAGCAAGCAGGGCCAAGGCCCGGCGCGCGGTTTGTAAGGGTTGCTTTCCTTCGCCCCCGGCTCTGCATTAAGCTTTTCGGGGGCGGGCGGTATTTTGAGACAAAGGGAAGGGCTTTTATGTGTATACCGCGCCGGCTGAATGCCTTTCTGATTGCGATTCTCGTGGGAACGCTCGGCCTTCCTGCCGCTTATGCTGCCGATCAGGCACAGATAAAAGCGGCCGCGGGCAGTTATTGGACTCGGTCGGCTGACGATACGCTGCGCGAGCCCGCGCCGGATTTAAGCCAAACCTGCGCGACGGCCGGAACAACGCCGGTCTGCGCCCTCAAAACCACATTGGCGTGTTTTCTGTACGACGCACCCAGGTTGTGCGCGGCCGTGGGCATGGCAGGCATCAAAGAACGTTATCCCGGACCGGATACGCTCGACGCCGATGTGCTGGAGATGCCTTGGTCCCTGCCCTTCGAGCGCCTGATGCCCGAAAGCTTCGCGCTTCATATTTACGACGGCGGTCTGGTGCCGAGCCGTCGGTTCCAGACGGTGCGCAACACGCCGGACGGCGCGGCGGTCTATGACGCCCAGCCGAAATACGGCGACAGCGCCTTCGAGTTCGTACTGGATATTCCCGAGCCCTATGTGAAGGACTTGATTTACCGGCTGTCGTTCTTCTTTCGCAAAAACGGCGGCGACTGGCGTTTGATCGCTTGGTCGAGTTCGCGCAAAGCGGCCTGCGACGGCGCTGCCGGGACCGCATCCTGGGAGCCGTGCCGGATGTTCGTGAAGAATCTGCGCCAACGTGATGTCTTCGCCGGCGACGCCCCACAGATCTGGGCCTCACCGAAACAAGACGGCCAGGACGGTTATCCCCATCCCGGCCTGGAGATTATGCCGGGTTTGCCGAATCAGCCGGTCGTTGCGCCCTTCGCCGGAACCATCGTGCGGCGCAGCCTGAAGTATCCGGATGTGCCGCTGTACGACTGGGTCGTCATTGAAGGCCGCGACCGTCAGGCCAATATGACTGTGAAGTACGCTTTCGTTGACCGGGCTGGTCCGGCGGTGGGCGCGGAGATCGACGCGGCCGCCGCGTTGGGTGAGCCGGAGTGGCTGGAGAGCGAGCACCCCGGCACGGGACGGAAGATTCATATGGAGCTGTTACGCGACGGCAAACAGATCGACCCGCGCACCGTCATGCGTGAGCGGCGCATGGAACCGGGTAAATAACCATGAAACGAGCACGCGCGTTGATGGTTGGAGTGTCGTTGCTAGGCTTATCGGCCTGCGCGATTCCTGAAGCGGCCGCGCCTGAAGGTGTAAAACCGCAAGCGGCCATGCCGGAAGCGGACTCAAAGCTGACAGACTTAACGTCTTACATATTGATGCGCACGGACGCGGGCGCACAAAAGCCGGAGCGCATGTCGGCCGACGATGCGGCAGCCGTGCTGGCGACATACGACGTCGTTTTCATCGGCGAGGAACACCGGCATCCGGGCAATCACCTGGCGGAGATGGTGTTGTTCCGCGCGATCCATGCGCGCGCACCGGCGCTGTCTTTGTCCATGGAGCAGTTCGAACGCGATGTGCAGCCGCTGGTGGATGACTATCTGGCGGGCAAGATCGGCGAGAACCCATTTACCGATAAAGCGCGCGCCTGGGACAATTACGACACCAGCTACCGGCCGCTGGTGGAATACGCCAAGGAACATAAGCTGCCGGTGATCGCGGCCAATGCGCCGGGCAGCGTCGTGCGCTGCGTGGGCAAGGAGGGCCTCGCGTTCTTCGACCGCATCACGCCGCAACAAAGATTGTGGGCCGCGAAAACCTTCAATGTTCAGGACGGGCCGTACAGAGATAAGTTCTTGGGCTTTGTGCACGGCGATGCCGGCCACGGCGGCGAGGGAAAGAAAGACGACAAGGCGGCGGCGAAGAAGCCGCCCAGCGAGTCAGCCTTGCGCAGCTTCGCCGCGCAAGTAACGCGCGACGACACCATGGCGGAATCTATTGCGCTTCATTTGCAGAAGAATCCCGGACGCAAGGTCGTGCATCTCAACGGCTATTTTCACAGCGCGTCTTTTTTGGGAACGGTCGAGCGTTTGCAGATGCGCATGCCGACCTTAAAGATCGCCGTGATCACGCCGGTTGAGGCGAAGGGCAGCGACATCACGGTGAAGCCCGAGGATGCCAAGACCGGCACGTTTGTGTTGCTGCTGCGCAGTTCGCCCGAGCCGTATGCGAACGATGACGAGATGAAAGACGCGGTCAACAAGCAGATGGCGGCGCGCGGCAAAACCAAGTGTGAGCTATAGCTACTCCACGTGCCGCTGTTTGATGTAATCGGCGGCTTGCATTTCGATCAGGCGTGAGGCGGTGCGGGCAAATTCGAACCCGCCCTCGCGGCCGCTATACAGCTGTTCGGGCGGCGCGGCGGCGGAACACACCAAAGCGGTGCGATGTTCGTAGAGCGCGTCGACGAGTGTCACAAACCGCCGCGCGGAATCTTTCTTCTCCTCGGTCATTTGTGGAATGTCCTGCAGGATGACCGTCGAGAATTGCGCGGCGACGGCGAGGTAATCGCTGGGGCCTAGCGCCTGTTCGCAGAGGTCGGCAAAAGAGAATCGCGCCACTTGATGCGCGGCGGCGGGTACGGCAATGCGACGGCCCGACACTTGCACAAAATCCGGCTGCGGCACGGCATCATCGGTCAGGCGCGCCCACGCGGCATCGAGCGCCGCATCGGCGGCGACACCCAGCGGCGCGTGATAGACGGTTTGGCCTGCAAGCCGCCCGAGGCGGTAATCCTGAGACGCGTCGAGCGCGAAGACATCGAGCTTTTGTTTAATGATGGCAATGAACGGCACGAAGCGATCGCGTTGCAGGCCGTGTTTATAAAGGTCGTCGGGATGGCGGTTGGACGTGGTGACGACGACCACACCGCGCTCGAACAACTTTTGAAAGAGACGCCCGACGATCATGGCGTCGGCAATGTCGCGGACTTCCATTTCGTCGAGGCACAGCAATGTCGTGTTGTCGGCGATACCATCAGCCATGCCGGGAATGGGGTCGCCTTCGCCTTCATACATCGGCATTTGGCGACGGCTGTGAATCTCGGCGTGGATGTCGCGCATGAAGGCGTGAAAATGCACGCGCTCCTTTTTGGCGACCGGCGCTACGTCGAAGAACAAATTCATCAGCATGGATTTGCCGCGCCCGACGCCGCCGTAAAGATAGAGGCCCTGCGGCGGCGCTTGGTCGCTGCCACCCAAACCAAGGCGGCTCATCAAACCTTTTTTGCTGCTCTTGGCGGCGTAGCCCTTGAGCGCCGCGGCAAGGTCGGTGAGTTTTTGCGCAGCCGCTTCCTGCGCCGGGTCGGCCTTCAGTTCGCCGGCGCCGACGAGCGCGCGATAACGGTGGAGCGGTGTCTCGGTCATTTATAAAACGCGGCCTCATAAGCAACGTGCCGCTCCCAATAAGAGAGCGGCACGTTGAGCTGCGAGATATGAGGGATGGCTTAGCCGTCCTTGTTGATCTTCTCGATCAGGTCTTTCAGCGTCTTCTCGGCCTGGTCGTTGGGAACCTGGCACGTGCCGGCCGCCTGGTGACCGCCGCCGCCGTACTTCAAGCACAGCTCGCCGACGTTTGTTTTCGAGGACCGGTCGAAGATCGACTTGCCGATCGCGAACACAGTGTTCTGTTTCTTCAGGCCCCACATGACGTGGATCGAGATGTTGGTCGCCGGAAACAGCGCGTAGATCAGGAAGCGATTACACGCCCAGATGGTTTCTTCCTCGCGCAGATCGAGGATGACGAGATTCTTGTGAACCGTCGTGCATTTTTTGATCTGCTCTTTTGCCTTGGCTTCGTGTTCGACGTAGAGGTCGACGCGTTCGACAACGTCCGGCAGCATGAGGATGTCTTCGACCGACATCTGCACGCACTTGTCGATCAACTCCATCATGAGCTGATAGTTGGAGATGGTGAACTCGCGGAAGCGGCCGAGGCCGGTGCGCGCGTCCATGATGAAGTTCATCAGATCCCAGCCTTGCGGGTTGAGAACTTCGTCCTTGTTGAATTGCGCGGCGTCGCCCTTGTCGACCGCGAGCATCAAGGCATCGGAGATGCGCGGGATTTTCTTTTTGCCGCCGTAGTAGTCATAGACCACGCGTGCCGCCGAGGGCGCGTGCTTGTCGATGACGTGATTATCTTTTTTGCCGACACGAATGGTTTCGCTCTCGTGGTGATCGAAGGCGAGATATACGCCCTCGACAAACGGGAGGTTGGTGGTGATATCGCGATTGGTAATCTCGATAACCCCATCCTGCATGTCCTTGGGATGAACGAACTTGATCTCATCGATCATGTTCAGTTCTTTAAGAATCGCTGCGCAGAACAAGCCATCGAAATCACTGCGCGTGACAAGCCGGTATTTCTCTGAGGACATCGAAAACTCCCCTCGACAAAAGTCCATCCGGGCGAAAAGATAAACAGGACGGGGGGTTAAGACAACGCCCCTTCGGCGGAAAGCGGTATTCTCTGGCGATAATCGCCTATGGATAACATTGGCGAAATCAGTTCGGTGGACCAACGAATGACCGTTTTAAGACCGCGTATGACCGCGAAACGCTCGGCCTGGGTGGCATTGGCGACCACAACGCTGCTGCTAGGGGGGTGCAGCAGTGGGGCTTATATCGACAGCCGCCGGGAGGCCGGACAGCTGGCGCCGGTTGGCACGTCGACGCCCGATGTCGTGGCGATTTGCTATTCCAAGACCAAGAACGCAGCCGCCGACGTCCTAAAACTGGCCGAATCGGAGTGCGCCAAAACCGGCCGGGTGCCCCAACGGGCGCGCGAAGACCGCTGGAGCTGCACAATGATCGCGCCGCGGCGCGTTTTTTACAGCTGCGTGGCCAAATCATAGCCTAGGCCCACGTCGGCAAGGCGCTATGCTGTCGCCTTGCCACGCACGCTTGCAGGGAGATCGCCGATGAAGAAGCTGCGCATCGGAGCCATGGCCATAACGGTCGCCGTGGGCGTGGGCGCTTTTATCGGCGCCCAGCGTATGGCCTGGATTCCGGGACCCTGGTCGAAAGACCAGTTGGCGATCAAGTACCTCAACAGATCCATGAACAATCTGTCGGCGGCGATCGACGATCCGAAAAGCTATATGGACTATTACCACCGCGGCCTGAGCTACCAAAAACAGCAGCAGCTCGAAGAGGCCCTGGCCGCATTCTATCAGGCGGTGAAGTTAAGCCCCAAAGCCGTCAGCGCCGCCATGCTGGGAGAGAATGCCTTCAATTCGGGCCTTCCCGAGACCCATACGCTGAACATGGTGTTCCTGATCAGGACGACGCGCGCGGAAATCCTGCGCCAGATGAACCGCCCGGCGGAAGCCATCGCCGACCTCGACGAAGCTTTATTGCTCGATGCCCGCAGCGAGAACGCCTTCTATGCGCGGGCCCTGTTGCACACTTTTACCGGCCGATACGACACCGCGATCGCCGATTTCGACACCATTCTGAATCGCCGCACCGACGCGACCTGGCTGTTCGGCCTATTACCTCAAAGGGGAGTGGACCAAAGCTTCGGCGGATTTTCGTCAGGCCGCGCACATGCGCCCGCGCGACGGTTTGACTTTAATATGGCTGATGAAAGCCACTTTGCGCGCCGGCGAGCCGCTGCCGCCGCGGCCTTTTGCCTATATCGACAAAGCCAGCCCCACCGGATCGGTCTTAAGTGCGTTCATGTCTGATGACGATAGCGCGCATTTTATCTCAGGCGTTAAAGCCGGCGCTGGCTTTGTCGCGACGGGCCGGCGCGACGCGCAGTGCGAAACCGGACTGTTCCTCGGCGAGTGGCTTTTGATGCGAAAAAAGCCCGGCGAGGCGCGCGCGTCGCTGATGGAAGCTGAAGCCGCATGCCAGCCTTTAACCCTTGAACGCGCGACGGCGACGGCGACGGCGGAATTGGCGCGATTGCCGCAATAAAAAAGGCCACCAGATCGGTGGCCTTTTTTAGTATTCGTGCACGGCGGGTTAGCCTGCGCGTTCGACCATCTTCATTTTGATATCTGCAATCGCCTTAGCGGGGTTGAGACCCTTCGGGCACGTGTTGGTGCAGTTCATGATGGTGTGACAACGGTAAAGCCGGAACGGATCTTCGAGATTATCCAGGCGCTCGCCGGTGGCTTCGTCGCGGCTGTCGTTGATCCAGCGCGCGGCCTGCAAGAGGATGGCCGGGCCGAGATAACGGTCGCCGTTCCACCAATAGCTGGGGCAGCTGGTCGTGCAGCAGAAGCACAGGATACATTCCCACAGACCGTCGAGCTTCTCGCGCTCTTCGGGCGATTGCAGGCGTTCGCCGCTGGAGGGCGGCTGCGTGTCGTTCTTCATCCACGGCTCGATAGACTCGTACTGCGCGTAAACGTGAGTCAGATCGGGCACCAGATCCTTGATCACCGGCATGTGCGGCAGCGGATAAACCTTCACCGCGCCCTTGCATTCTTCGATGGGCTTGAGGCAGGCCAGCGTGTTGCCGCCGTCGATGTTCATGGAGCATGAACCGCAGATACCTTCGCGGCAGGAGCGGCGCAAGGCGAGTGTCTGATCGACCTCGTCTTTGATCTTCAAGAGCGCGTCCAGAACCATGGGACCGCAGGTGTTCAGATCCACGTCATAGCTGTCGATGCGCGGATTGGCGCCCGAGTCCGGATCGAAGCGGTACACATCAAAGCGCTTGACGTTCGTGGCACCCGACGGCGCTGGATACGTCTTGCCCTTTGTGGGCTTGGAATTCTTAGGGAGTGTGAACTCAACCATGGATGATCCTTCGTCTTTATCTTGGTCGCATTTTTACGGAAAGCCGGAAACCACTTTTCCTAAAATGCTCCCGTTTAGTACACGCGCGCTTTGGGCTTAATATATTCGACATCGTTGGTCAGGGTGTAAGCGTGCACCGGACGGTAGTCGAGTTTTACCTGCCACTTGTCGTCCACCCAGGCCAGGGTGTGCTTCATCCAATTTTCGTCGTCGCGATTGGGGTAGTCTTCGTGAGCATGTCCGCCGCGGCTTTCGTGACGGGCTTCGGCGCCGACAATGGTGGCCAAAGCACAGGCCATCAGATTTTCAAGTTCCAGCGCTTCGATGAGATCGGTGTTGAAGACAAGGCTGCGGTCCGACAGCTTCAAGTCGGCAAGCGTGCCGGCGATTTGCGCCATCTTGTCCATGCCTTCCTTGAGCGTCTTGGAAGCACGAAACACGGCGGCGTCGTTTTGCATCGTACGCTGCATGTTTTTGCGAATCATGGCCGTGGTCTGTGAGCCGTTGGCGTTGAGGATGCGATCGAGGCGCGACAACGCCAACGCGGAGGCATCCTTGCCCAACGGGCGGTGCGGAGCGCCCTTCTTGATAAGGTCGCGGCAGCGCAGCGCCGCTGCGCGGCCGAACACAACGATATCGAGCAGTGAATTCGCGCCGAGGCGGTTGGCGCCGTGCACCGACACCGACGCCGCTTCGCCGATGGCCATAAGGCCGGGGACGGTCGCGTCGGGTTGGCCCGGCAATGGGCGGATGACTTCAGCCATATAGTTGGTCGGGATGCCGCCCATATTATAGTGCACGGTCGGCAACACCGGGATCGGCGCTTTGGTGGCGTCGACGCCGGCGAAAACCTTCGCCGACTCGGTGATACCGGGCAGACGTTGGTGCAGCACCTCGGGACCGAGATGCTCCAGATGCAAGAAGATGTGATCCTTCTCGGGTCCGACGCCGCGGCCTTCACGAATCTCCAGCGTCATGGAGCGGCTGACCACATCGCGCGAGGCGAGGTCTTTCGCCGTCGGCGCGTAACGCTCCATGAAGCGTTCGCCGTTGCTGTTGGTGAGATAACCGCCTTCGCCGCGCGAACCCTCGGTGATAAGCACGCCAGCGCCGTAAACCCCGGTGGGATGGAACTGCACGAATTCCATATCCTGCAACGGCAGGCCGGCGCGCGCCGCCATGGCATTGCCGTCGCCAGTACACGTGTGTGCCGAAGTACAGGAGAAATATGCCCGGCCGTAACCGCCCGTCGCGATAACGGTCATCTGCGCCTTGAAGCGATGAATCGTGCCGGTCGCCATGTCGAGCGCGACCACGCCGCGACAACCGCTTTCATCCATCATCAAATCGATACCGAAATACTCGATGAAGAATTCCGCCTTATGCTTCAGGCTTTGCTGATAGAGCGTATGAAGAATGGCGTGACCGGTGCGATCGGCGGCGGCGCAGGCGCGCTGCACCGGAGCTTCGCCGAAGTTACGCATGTGACCGCCGAAGGGCCGCTGATAGATCTTGCCTTCTGGCGTGCGCGAAAACGGCACGCCGTAGTGTTCGAGCTCGCGGATCGCCGGCGCGGCCTCACGGCACATATATTCGATCGCATCCTGGTCGCCGAGCCAATCGGACCCCTTAACGGTGTCGTACATGTGCCAGACCCAATTGTCCTCGCCGATGTTGCCGAGGGATGCCGCGACGCCGCCTTGAGCGGCAACGGTATGACTGCGGGTCGGAAAGACTTTAGTGATGCATGCGGTTTTGAAGCCCTGCTGCACCATGCCGAAGGTCGCGCGCAAACCCGCGCCGCCGGCGCCGACAACCACCACATCGTATTCGTGGTCGACAATATTATATGCAGCCATGCGATTAGGCTCCGAACGTAACGACGAGCGTGGAAACAATGCCGAGGGCCGCGAGGCCGTAGCAGATGAATTTGACGATGATAACGCTGGCAACACGCAGCCCGTGACTGGCGACGTAATCTTCCAGCACCACCTGCACGCCAAGATGTGCGTGATGCAGCGCAACGCCGAGGAACAGCACCATGACAGTGGCGTTGACCGGGCCTTTCAGCCACAGGCGAACGTCGTCATAAGAGCCGCCGACCAGACCGACGATGCTGGCGACAAACCAGACCGTGAGCGGGATCAATGCGAGCGCGGTGAGGCGCTGAATCCACCAATGATGCAGGCCGTCTTTTGCCGAACCAAGGCCGCGCGCGCGGCCGAGCGGGGTGCGGAGGTTATGTGCTTCGAACATCGACATGGTCCTAGCCCCTTCCCAACAGCGTGAAGGCCCAGGTGCCGGCCGTCAGGACCACGGTGCCGAGCAGCACGATCCAGTTGGCGACAGTGGTCTGCTTAATCTCGAAGTTTTTGCCCATGTCCCAGAACAGGTGCCGGATGCCGTTGCACAGGTGATAAAACAGCGCCGCCGAGAACCCGGCCAAGAAGAAGAGGCCGATGGGCGAGCCGAGGAACGCGGAGGCCGTCGCATACGCCGCCGGGCCGAAGGCGGCGCTCGCCAGCCAATAGACCAGCAACACCGTGCCAATCGCCAGGCCGATGCCGGTGATGCGGTGGGTTATGGAAAGCCAGGCGGCCAAAGGCAGCCGGTATACTTGCAGATGAGGCGACAGCGGCCGGGCGGCGGGTTTCGCGGCATTGCTCATGACAAATCCGATGTAGCTAAAGCGTGAGAATTAAAAGAATTTTGGTCTGAATTTCAGTCGGGGCCCCAACCCCGATAGTCCCTTCGCCATTCCTACTCACCCCACCGGTTTAAGTCAACGAACCGGCGTCGGAAAGACCGCGGGGGCAAGCATGCGAAAACCGCCCCGGCTTGGCCGGGGCGGTTAAAGTGGGGGCGGTTAAAGTGGGGCGGTTGAGAGTAGTTCTTAGCTGAAGCCGGGCTGAAGCCGGAGAAGCTAAATCGCGAGCCGCAGATGGAAGCCGATCGAGGTCTCGCTTTGGCCCGATTGCAGCAGCAGCGTGCCGACTTCGAGATTGCCGGTGACGCGCCCGCTGCCCACGGCGACACCGCCCCCGACCTGCAGGGAGTCGCGGCCGTTGTAGGCGGGATCGGAGATAAGGCGGCTATAGGTCGCAAAGCCGTAAGGGCGGAACGCACCGGTGGGGTGGAAGGTGAAAACGCCGCCGCCCCTCACGTACGTATTGTCCCCGTCGGCCTTGGCGAACGTAATGCCGCGACTGTCGGTATATGCGCCGTCGTTCCATGCGCCATATGTGACGCCGCCGAGCAGCGAGAAGGCATAATCCTGGTTGGCCACCAGGAGCGCATTGGCGGTGAGGCCGCCTGTCCATTCGTTGTGGCCGTATGCGGAGATGACATTGGCGCCTGTAAAGGTGCGGCGGAAATCGACGCTGCTATCGAGATAAGATAGCGACGCCGTGACTGAGAGAAGCCGCGACAAAACCTGCGTGACATAGCCGCCCACCAGCCAGCCCTCGGAATCGACTTTGCCTTCCAGGCTTTTCAGACTGATGTTGGTATTGATGTAGCCGGCATAGCCGCCCAAGAGCGTGTTGCCAGCGGCGTGGTCAACACCGACGGTGGCGACATAGTTGTGGCCGCTCTTCTCAAAACCCAATCTGTTGTCGTTGAGGAAACTGCCGCCGCCGAAAGCAAAAGATCCGAACGTAGGCGCGCCGAAGAGCGCGCCGGTGCCGGCGCCCTCGCCCGCCGCCGCGACACTGACGGTAACGTTCGCACCGACACGCTGCTGCACAAGATTGTCGAGCAGGCGCACATTGGTTTCAGCCTGAAGACTTGAAGCGGCATTGACCCGTGCTGCGACAAGTGCGCGCTCGATATTGGTCAGGCCAATGCCGTTCAGAATTTGTCCGCATGTCGACGCGCCGGAGATCTGGCCGGTGACGGCGTTGTAGCTACACGAGAAATCGGCAGCGGGGCCGCCGGAAGGTTGAATCGTTCCTGTGAAACTGCCGTTGCCGCCGTCGGAAATATTGTTCTGATCGAAGCTCACCGTTCCAACGCCTGGAACATTGAGCGTCGCTGCTTCAGCCACGGCGCCAACGCACAGCCCGCTGGATAGCCCGATCACCAGTATCGCCGCTTTCGCGTGTTTCTTCATTGTCGATGTCTCCCTTGAGTTGCGGAACAATTCCTCAGCGATGGAGTTTAATTAAGCGGAGGAATTGCAGGCATAACGAGCGACTTTGAAAAAAGTTGTCGTCCGCGCGAGCTCAAAAAGTTTGCGGAAAAGGTCGCTTAAAAAAAGCGCGTATGCCTTAGGGATGCCCCGATTAAAACCCGAGATCGCCTTATTCGAGACGTTTCATAGGTAGCTCATCGTAAACCCGTAGACCAATTGCGAACGTATTCGACGCGGACGGAATTCTCACATCACACGTCACACTCACAACGGAGAGACCACATGATTAAGAAATTGCTGATTACGACTGCGCTGGTTGCTTTGACGGCTGCTCCGGCATCAGCCCAACTCCTCGGCGGCGGCGGTGCCGTCGGCGGCGGGCTTGGCGGCGCCGGCTCGATTGGCTCTGGCACACTGGGCGGCAACGCGACCGGCTCGGCGACGGGTTCTTTGCGCGGTACGACCGGCAGCGCGAAGGGTGCGTTGGATGCCAATACTAAAAGCACGGTAAAAGGCGCGAAAGACACCACCGCTGCCGCGACGTCAAAAGCGGCCGAAGCTAAGGCCAAGGCGGAAGCTGAGGCCACTGCCAAGGCGCAAAGCGCCGCCGCGCAAGCGCAAGGTACGGTGAGCGGCGCGGCGAGCGGCGCAAGCAATGCCGCCACGGGTGTTGGTTCGAGCGTCGGCAGCACAGCGTCGGGCGTGAATGCCAGCGGTGCGGCGTCCAATGCGACCTCGGGCGCGCTGAACGCAACGTCAGGCAATGCGCAAGGCTCGCTTAACAGCGCAGCTTCGGGCAGCGCCAACGCGGCGGGTGCGAACCTCGGCGCGAGCGGCAATGCTGCCGGTGCCGTCAACGCCAACACCAGCGGCGCGCAAGGTACGGCAAACAGCGCCGTCTCGGGCGGCGCGGCTGCGGCTGGTCGTGTCGGTGCGAGCGCGAATGGTACAGCGCAAGGTGCGGCGAATGCCGCCGCCAACACAGCCGGTAACGTGAAAGCCCGCGGCGAGACGGCTGCGGATCGTGCCGTCACTGCGGGCACGTCCACGGCCAACGGCGTCAAAGCGCAAGGATCTGCTGCCGGTGCGGCGACAACCAGCGAGTTGAATGCTGCTGCGAATAAAGCGGCCGCGACTGCGAACAACGCCAGCAAAACCAACGTCAACGCGAGCGGCAATACAGACGCCAGCCTTTCCAAAGCGGTCGATACCAACGCGGCCGGCAATTCGGTGAACACGAATGCTGCCGGCAGCGGCAGCGCGTCGGGTTCGGCGAATGCCAGCAAGAACGGCGCGAACGCCAATGTCGGCGGATCGGGTTCGGTCTCGGGCGGCGCGAACGCTCGCTAATAATAAACGGTAACACCACCTAAGATTAAAGAAGGCGTCGTCAGAAATGACGGCGCCTTTTTATGTCACTGAAGTCGCACACATGGGGAGCGGGACGCTGTAAGGCTTGCGGCGACGGCGTGAAACAGTGTACCCAGCCGGACGATGACACCTGGCGATCTTGTTCCAGCTTTTTTTGATTTCGCATTTACGCGCGGCTTTGCCGCCGGGTTTGCTTTGGCTGCGCCGATCGGGCCGGTTGCGGTGTTGTGCATCCGCCGCGCATTGGCGCGCGGACGCGTGCAAGCCTTTATCGCAGGCCTTGGCGCGGCCTTCGCCGACATGATCTTCGGCGCCGTCGCGGGCCTGGGCATCAGCGCCATCAGCACGTTTGTGTTGAACTATGAATTCATGATCGGCTTGTTCGGCGGCGCGGTCGTCGTGGCCCTGGGCGTCATTACTTACCGCACACCGGCGATGGCGATTGACGGCAGCGTGCAGACGAAAAGCCTGCGGCGTGATTTCGCGGCAGCGTTCACCATGGCCATCACCAACCCGGCGACCATGATCGCCGCCGGCGGCGTGTTCGCCGCCTTCGCGCCGATCAATATGTATATCGAACCGGCCCGGGCGTTCTGGCTTGTGGCCGGCGTGTTCGCGGGCTCGGCGGCGTGGTGGCTGATCCTGTCGCTGACGGCGGCGAGCATGCGCGCGCGCTTTTTGGCGCGCGGCGTATCGCGGCTCAATCACATTTCAGGAAGTCTGATCTTCGTGTCGGGCGTGCTGATCGTGGCCGCGACGTTGTAGAAAGCCAGCAACGTCTTTCTTAAATAGAAAACCTCACGCCTTGAGGTATTCATTCGCCAGCACTTCGGCGATCTGCACGGCGTTGAGCGCGGCACCCTTGCGCAGGTTGTCGGCCACACACCAGAACGACAATCCGTTTTCCACCGAGCTGTCCTTGCGGATGCGCGAGATGAACACATTGTCTTCACCGGCAACCTCGGCAGGCGTGACGTAGCCTTCGTCGGTGCGGTGATCGACGACGGTGATGCCCGGTGCGCGCGACAGAATTTCACGCGCGGATTTGTCGGTGATGGGCTTCTCGGTTTCGATGTTGATGTATTCGGCGTGACCGACAAACGTCGCGACGCGCGCGCAGTTGGCGTGCACGCGGATATCGGGATCGAGAATCTTGCGGGTCTCCATCACCATCTTCTGCTCTTCCTTGGTCTCGCCGTCATCGAGGAAGACGTCGATGTACGGGATGACGTTGAAGGCGATCTGCTTGGTGAAGATCGATCTGGTTTGCCCGGCCGCCTGGTTGGCGTAGATGCCCTTGGTCTGGTTGAAGAGCTCGTCCATGGCGGCTTTGCCCTTGCCGGAGGTCGACTGATAGGTCGACACAACGACGCGCTTGATCTTGAAAGCGTCGTGCAGCGGCTTCAGCGCCACGACCATTTGGATGGTCGAGCAATTCGGATTGGCGATGATGCCCTTCTTTTTGTAGCGAGCGATGGCTTCGGGATTCACTTCCGGCACCACCAGCGGCACATCCGGGTCCATGCGGAAATGCGAGGTGTTGTCGATGACAATGCAACCTGCAGCCGCCGCGCGCGGGCTGTGGATCGCGGACACTTTGGCGCCCGGCGATGACAGCGCGAAGTCGACGCCCTTGAAGTCGAAGCTCTCGAGGTTATGGACCTTCAAAACGTCGTCTTCGCCGAAGGAGACTTCCATGCCGACGGAGCGCTGCGAGGCCAGAGCATAGATCTTCGATACCGGGAACTTACGTTCCCAGAGGATGTTCATCATTTCGCGGCCGACGTTCCCCGTCGCGCCAATCACCGCGACCACGTAGCCGTCGGAGGGTTTGCGTGCGGGTGAGGTGTCAGGCATGTCGATAATCCATTGTTTTCATTTAATTTTTCTCGGGCCGCGCGGGGGTTTCCGCGATCAAATTTTAGGTCGGCCGAAAAAGGAGCGGCAACCTACGCCGGTCGGCCCCGGAAATCAATATTTGCACCGGAAATCCGCACTCATCAGGCGCATACTGAGGCCATGAGCACCGCGCCGGAGCGATTCACGACTTACGCCGACTTCTGGCCGTTTTATTTGCGCGAACATGCCCGGCCGACGACCCGCGCGATGCATTATGTGGGACTGGCGCACGCGATCCCGTTGGCGGTGTACGGCGTGCTGGCGGATGCCTGGGTGCTGATCGCAGCCGTGCTCTCCGGTTACGGCTTTGCGTTTCTGGCGCACGCTTTGTTCGAGCACAACAAGCCCGCGACGTTTAAACATCCGCTGTGGTCGCTGATCAGCGACGTGCGCATGTTCGCATTGTTCGCGGTCGGCCGACTCGACCCGCATCTGCGCAAGGCCGGCGTGAAGAACTAGCGGCGCTTGTTGAAATGGCGCTGCTGACCGCCACCAGGGGCCGGCGGCGGACGCTCGCTGGTATCCTTGTGACGGAAAATCAGACGGCCCTTATCGAGATCGTAGGGCGTGACTTCGACCGTGACGCGATCACCGACGAGGGTGCGGATGCGGTTCTTTTTCATGCGCCCGGCGGTGTAGGCAATGATTTCGTGATCGTTGGACAACTTCACGCGATATCTTGCTTCGGGAAGAACATCGGTTACGACGCCTTCAAACTCCAGCAACTCTTCTTTCGCCATGCGGGGCGCTCCACGCAGATTTTGAGAATCGAGCGGGACAGCCAATGCCGTCCCGCTTTAGCCGTTTCTTATACGGCTTTCAGATTGCCGGCAGAGGTCTTGCCGCGCTCGGTCTGAAGTTCGTAGTTGATTTTTTGGCCTTCGTTCAAGGCGCTGAGCCCGGCGCGCTCGACTGCCGAGATGTGCACGAACACGTCTTTCGAGCCGTCTTCCGGCTGAATAAAGCCATAACCCTTGGTTCCATTGAACCACTTTACGGTGCCCACCGGCATATCAAGTTCTCCAAGACATAAATGACCGCCATACACATGCAAGACGGGCCTAACTTCAAAACGGGCGGGACCGGACTAGCTCTCGACGGGAGTGCAGTTGCAAGGTCAACCCATAGCGAGCCGACGGCGCCCTTCATATGACTTTTGGGGCCTTTTTTCAATGTCAGATTGGCGCAAAAGCGGAGATCGCGGGAATTAGTGCCTTACTATCAGTGAGTTAGGCCGTGCGTTAGGCCGCGAGTCGCGCCAGTTCCTTCAGCACGGCATCGCCCATGGCGATGGTGGAAACCGGGGTTTGACCGGCCTCGACGATATCCCGGGTCCGCACGCCGGCGGCCAGAACGTTCTGAACCGCGCTTTCCAGAAGGTCGGCGTTGGCGGTCATGTCGAAGGAATACCGCAGCATCATGGCGTAGGAGAGAATCAAGGCCAGCGGATTGGCGACACCCTTACCCGCGATGTCGGGCGCGGAGCCGTGGATCGGTTCGTACAGCGCGGCTTGGCGGCCCGAGGCTTCCTTCGCGCCCAAGCTGGCGGACGGCAGCATGCCGAGCGAGCCGGTCAGCATGGAGGCCAAATCCGAGAGCACATCGCCGAACAGATTGTCGGTGACGATGACGTCGAACTGCTTGGGGTTGCGCACGAGCTGCATGGCGCAGTTGTCGGCGTACATGTGCAGCAGCTCGACGTCCTTGTAGGTGGATTGCTGCAGCTTGATGACTTCCTCGCGCCAGAGGATGCCGCTTTCCATGACGTTGGCTTTTTCGACCGAATGCACTTTGTTGCCGCGCTTGCGGGCGAGTTCGAAAGCGACGTGGGCGACGCGGTGAATTTCAGAGGTGGTGTAGGACTGCGTGTTGAAGCCGCGACGCTCGCCGTTGGGCAGCGTTTCGATGCCGCGGGGTTCGCCGAAGTATACACCGCCCAGCAGCTCACGCACGATCATGATGTTGAGACCGGCGACTAAGTCGGCCTTCAGCGTGGAGGCACCGGCCAGCACGTCGAAGACAACGGCGGGACGCAAGTTAGCGAAGAGGCCCATTTCTTTGCGGATGCTGAGGAGACCGGCTTCCGGGCGCACGGCGAAGGGGACTTTGTCCCACTTCGGGCCGCCGACGCAGGCGAGGATGACGGCGTCGGCGCTTTTGGCTTTGGCGATCGCGGCGGCGGTGAGCGGCGTGCCGTGGACATCATAGGACGCACCGCCAATGAGATCTTCGCTGAGATCGAAGTTGGTGCGCTGGGTGGTCTGGAACCAGTCGATGACCTTGCGCAGCTCGGCGGTAACTTCGGTACCGATGCCGTCGCCGGGCAGGAGCAGAATTTTTTTCGCGGTCATGAGATGGAGAAAACCTTTAGCTGAGAGTTAGGAAAGCCACGGCTGTTCACGGTGCTGTTTTTGTTCGAAGGCGGCGATGGCGTCGACGCTTTTCAAGGTAATGCCGATGTCGTCGAGGCCTTCGAGCATGTTGTGGCGCTTGGTGCCGTCGAGCGTAAAGGACGTGACGCTGCCGTCGGGCGCGGTGATGGTGAGCTTTTCAAGATCGACGGTGAACTCGCCGCCGGCGGTGTTGCCGGAGCCTGCGAGGGCGGACAATTTATCGACCTCGGCTTGAGGCAGAACGATGCAGAGAATGCCGTTCTTGAAGGAGTTGCCGTAGAAGATGTCGGCAAAGCTGGGCGCGATGACGCAGCGCAGGCCGAAATCGGCCATGGCCCAGGGCGCATGTTCGCGCGACGAGCCGCAGCCAAAATTATCTCCGGCGATGAGAATTTTAGAATGACGATAGGCGTCTTTATTCAAAATGAAATCGGGACGCTCGTTGCCCCGCTCGTCGTAGCGCATAGCGTAGAACGCCGATTTGCCGAGGCCGGTGCGTTTGATGGTCTTTAAGAAACGCGCCGGGATGATCATGTCGGTGTCGACGTTGACCAGCGGCAAAGGGGCCGCGACCGCTTTTAAGGTTTTGAACTTTTCCATTTAGAGCTTCCTGACATCGGTCAGGTGACCGGTAATGGCCGCAGCCGCAGCCATGGCGGGGCTGACGAGATGCGTGCGCCCACCGATGCCCTGGCGGCCTTCGAAGTTGCGGTTCGATGTGGACGCACAACGCTCGCCGGCTTTCAGGATATCCGGGTTCATGCCGAGACACATCGAACAACCGGGCTCACGCCACTCGGCGCCGGCATCGATAAAGATTTGATCGAGGCCTTCTTCTTCGGCCTGGTGTTTGACGAGGCCGGAGCCGGGCACAACGAGTACGCCCACGCCCTTGGCGACCTTGCGGCCTTTCATAACCTCGGCGGCGGCGCGCATGTCTTCGATGCGGCCGTTGGTGCACGAACCGATGAACACCTTATCGACCTTGATCTGATCGAGCGGCGTACCCGGCGTGAGCGCCATGTAATCGAGCGAACGCGCGGCGGCGACTTCTTTCGCGGGGTCGGCGAAGCTTTTGGGATCAGGCACTTTTGCCGTGATGGGCAACGCGTCTTCCGGGCTGGTGCCCCAGGTGACGTAAGGCACAAGGTCATCGGCCAATAGGTGCACTTCTTTGTCGAACTGTGCGCCCTCGTCTGACTTCAGCGTCTTCCAATAGGCAACCGCTTGTTCCCACAACACGCCCTTCGGCGCATAGGGACGGCCTTTCAAATATTCAAATGTCTTGTCGTCGGGGGCTACGAGACCGGCGCGGGCGCCGCCTTCGATGGTCATGTTGCAGACCGTCATGCGGCCTTCCATGGACATGTTGGTAAAAGCTTCGCCGACATACTCGATGACGTGGCCGGTGCCGCCGCCCGTGCCCATTTTACCAATGATGGCGAGCACCAAATCTTTCGCGGTGACGCCGGGCGGCAATTTGCCGTCGACGACGACGCGCATGTTCTTGGCTTTTTTCATCACCAGAGTTTGCGTGGCCAGCACGTGTTCGACTTCGGAGGTACCGATACCGAATGCCAACGCGCCGAGCGCGCCGTGCGTGGAGGTATGAGAATCACCGCAGACAATGGTTTTGCCGGGCTGAGTCAGACCTTGCTCGGGGCCGATGATGTGTACGATGCCTTGGCGGATGTCCGAGATGGGAACATAGGGCACGCCGAAGTCGCGGCAGTTGGATTCCAGCATCTCGAGCTGCAACCGGCCTTCGGGATCCTTGATCACCTGAAGACGATCGGCGGTCGTGGGCACGTTGTGATCGGGCACGGCGAAGGTCTTCTGCGGCGCATGCACTTTGCGGCCGGCAGCGCGCAAACCTTCAAAGGCCTGCGGCGAGGTGACCTCGTGGACCAGATGCAGATCGATATAGAGAACGGCGGTGCCGCCCTGATCGACCGAGACGACGTGGCTGTTCCAGAGTTTATCGTAAAGCGTGGTGGGCTGAGTCATGACACCTCACCAGAGAACGGTCATCGCCGCGCTTAAACAGCGCGGCGATGACGGATATACGTGAAAACGCTTATTAGGCGTTATCGGCGGCAGCGGAGCTTTCGCTGACGTCTTCGGTGATGCGCGCAGCGCGACCGCGACGATCACGAAGATAGTAAAGCTTCGCACGACGCACGCGGCCTTTGCGGACCACTTCGACCTTGTCGACGATCGGCGCGTAGAGCGGGAACACGCGCTCGACACCTTCGCCGAAGGAGATCTTGCGGACGGTGAAGTTGGAATTCACGCCGGCGTTCTTACGGGCGATACACACGCCTTCATAAGCCTGGGTGCGTTCGCGCTGACCTTCGAGCACTTTCACGTGCACGCGAACGGTGTCACCGGGCGAGAAATCAGGCACGCCGCGCTTGGCGAGCATTTCGGCCATGTGAGCCTGTTCGATCTTCTGAATGATATCCATTGTCGTCATCCTTTCTTCTGCCCACTCACTCTCTATGAGTTTACTTGGGCGTGTAGTTGCCTTTACTCTTCACATACTGCGCCCACAGATCAGGGCGCCGTATGCGCGTAATCTCTTCCGACCGGGCCTGCCGCCATGCCGTTATTTTGGCATGATGACCGGACTTGAGTACCTCGGGCACCTCGCGCCCTTGCCACGTGTCGGGGCGCGTATAGTGCGGATACTCTAGTAGGCCCGTCTCAAAACTTTCGTTCTCCAGCGACTCTGTCTTACCAACCACGCCCGGCAGCAATCTGACGACCGCATCCAAGAGCGCGATCGCCGCCGCCTCACCGCCCGAGAGGATGAAGTCGCCGAGGCTGACTTCTTCGATCTCTCGCGCCTCGAGAAGGCGTTGATCGACACCTTCGTAGCGACCGCAGATCAGAGTGACACCCGGTCCTGCCGCCAAGGCCCGCACGCGCGCCTGATCCAAAATCTTTCCCCGCGGGGTCAGGTAGATCAGCGGTGTGCCGTTGGGACGGGACGCTGCGATGGCGGCATCGAGTACATCTGGCCGCATCACCATACCGGCGCCGCCCCCGAAAGGGCTGTCGTCGACAGTGCGGTGTTTATCGCTTGCGAACCCGCGAAAGTCCACCGTTTCCAGTGCCCAAACCTTGTCCTGCAAGGCCTTGCCCGCGAGGGACGCACCGAGCGGTCCCGGAAACATTTCCGGAAACAACGTCAGCACGACCGCACGAAATGGGTCAACGCCCTGGGGTGTCATTCTCCTTCCTGTTCTTCCTTCCGTCTCTCTTCTTCGTCCTTCGCCGAGTCGTTTTCAAACAACCCCGACAGAGGATTTATCGTCAGCTTGCGGTTCGCCACATCAACATTGGCGATGGCCGCATCGGTGAACGGAACAAGCTCGGTTCGCCCGTTTACCATCGTCACTTCAAACATGTCGCCGGCGCCGAAGTTGTAGACCGCCGTGACCGTTCCCAGGCTTTCGCCTGTTGTTAGTTCCGCCGCCAAGCCGACCAGATCGGCTTGGTAGTAGGTGCCTTCTTCTGCGGCCGGCAGCGCCTTGCGATCGACAGAGAGCGTTCGACCTTTCAGCGCCTCGGCTGCGGTACGATCATCGACGCCTTTAATGCGTACGGTGACCGAACCTTGCGCCAACCCCGTGACCTTGAGCGCAAAGACACGCCCATCATCGGTCGTCACGGGGCCGTAGGCAGCGACATCCGCCGGATCCTCGGTAAAGCTTTTGACCCGCACCTCGCCGCGCAAACCTTTGACGCCGACTATGACGCCGAGTTGCACACGCGAAAGAGCAGAACTCACTTCACGGAACCTGGCTTAGCCTTCCGCCGGCGCAGCAGCAGCTTCCGCCGCGGCTTTGGCAGCTTCTTCAGCAATGCGCAGACGTTCTTGCGTCTTGGCGCGCGGCTTGTCTTGCTTGGTCTGCGTGTTGACTTCGGGTGCTGCGCCGATGCCGGCTTTGGCCAACAGGCGTTGCACGCGGTCCGTCGGCAGCGCGCCGGTGCCGATCCAATGTTTGATGCGCTCTTCTTTCAGCACCAAACGCTCTTTGTGATCGTGCGGCACGCGCGGATTGTAGGTGCCGACCTTTTCGATGAAGCGACCATCACGCGGATAACGTGAGTCGGCGACGACGAGGCGGTAGTAAGGCTGAGCTTTCGCGCCGACGCGCGATAATCTGATTTTAAGCGACATTTAGAATTACTCTCCTTGGTTTAGCGTTCGTTTCGTTGTTTTCAAAAAATCGTTAGTCAAAAAATCTATCTGCGTCCAAATGGCGGGCCGCCGGGGCCACGCGGCATTCCGCCGCCGCCACCGAGACCGCCCATCAATCCACCGAGGCCGCCACCGCCACCCGCGCCGCCCATCATGCCGGCGAGCGCGCCGACGCCGCCCATCTTCTTCATGCGCTTCATCATGGTTTCCATCTGCTGATGCTGCTTCAGCAGTTTATTGACGTCGGCGACCGTGGTGCCGGAGCCGGTAGCAATGCGTTGCTTGCGCGAGGCTTTAATCACATCGGGCACGCGACGTTCTTTTTGCGTCATGGATTGGATGATGGCTTCGAGGCGCTTGAATGACTTTGGATCGAGCTGGGAATCCTTCACCTGCTTCAGCGCATTGCCGAGACCAGGAATGAGACCGAGGATGCCCTTCATGTCGCCCATGCGCTGAATTTGCTGCAACTGGGAGAGCGTGTCGTTGAGATCGAATTTGCCTTCGGCCATACGCGCGGCCAGCTTTTCGGCCTTTTCGTGATCGACATTGGCGACGGCTTTTTCGACCAAGCTGACGACGTCGCCCATGCCGAGGATGCGACCGGCAATACGTGACGGATGGAAAGCTTCCAGCGCGTCGACTTTTTCGCCCATGCCCATGAGCTTGATGGGGCGGCCGGTGATGGCGCGCATGGACAACGCCACGCCGCCGCGCGCATCGCCGTCAACGCGCGTGAGCACGATGCCGGTGATGCCGACTTTTTCGTTGAAAGACTGCGCGGTGATGACGGCGTCTTGGCCGATCATGGCGTCGGTAACGAGCAAGGTTTCGTGCGGCTTAATCAAATCACGCACCGCGGTGACTTCCGTCATCATCGTCTCGTCGATAGTCAGACGACCGGCGGTATCGAAGATGACGACATCGAACACGCCGGTGCGCGCTTCAGCGAGACCGCGCTTGGCGATATCGAGCGGCTGCTGACCGGCGACGATCGGCAGTGTGATGACGTTGACTTGCTTGCCGAGGATGGCGAGTTGTTCTTGCGCGGCAGGGCGATAGGTATCGAGCGACACCATCAGCACGCGCTTCTTTTCTTTGGTCTGCAGGCGATGCGCGATCTTGGCGCTGGTGGTGGTTTTGCCGGAGCCTTGCAAGCCGACCATCAGCACCGCGACAGGCGCGGGCGCATTGAGATCGATCCCGGCGGAGTCAAAATTCAAACTGGCCATGGGATCGGTGGGATCGCCGCCCAGCATCGTGACCAGTTCGTCGTGCACGATCTTCACAACCATCTGGCCCGGCGTGACGGACTTTACGACCGCTTCGCCGACGGCTTTTTCGCTGACCTTGGCGATGAAATCTTTGACGACCGAAAGCGCGACGTCGGCTTCGAGCAGCGCCACGCGCACTTCACGCATAGCCGCAGCGACGTCGGCTTCGGTGAGAGCACCGCGCCGTGTCAGCTTATTGAGGACGGACCCCAATTTATCGGTCAGCGTATCGAACATCGTAGCGCCAAAACCTAGTCAAAACGGCGAACACGCCCGTGCGCGTAATCGCGGACGGACGGACCCCCGTGGGAGCGAAACGTCGGACCAAAAAGGCCCGAGATTTCGGGAAAGCGTGGGTTATCTACGGGAGGGGCGGGAGAGAGTCAATGAAACGGTACGCCCGCGATTAGCAGGACATCACAAGGTCGTGGATGAAAGGGTATCGGATAGGCAGCGTAGGTTTCAACAAAAGACCATTTAAGTGATTATAAATAAAGGAAAAAATTTCCCTATGCCGGTCGGTCCAATGAGAAAAAAAGACCTCCTCCCAGGTGGCGGGTGCCTGCTGGTGCGGATTTACCTTACCGAGGCTGTAAAAAGCCCTCTCTATATCGGAATCCGCGACAATTTGTCCCTGAGTGAGAACCCCGACCAAGCGCATTATTTCGGCGTAGTCGATCGTGTAGTGTTCGAAAAGAAAGACGAAATCGCGATCTACGGACCCACATTCAAAGTAGTGTAAAAGTCCTTGTCCAGCGCATCTAGCGAATAAGGCATCCTCCCGCGAATTCACGAGATGCGCGTACGGCATGCGGGCAACATAATCCCTATCAAAATCTTCTTTATCCTGACCGACGGTCTGAAGCTTGATCAGGAACTGCGAATTAACGACTTGAATGGGATTTCGCAGCAAGGCGACAAACATTCCGCCAACGCGATACATCGCATCGAAGCCTTTCATCCCGCGATTTTGCCCGACATGCGTCACCCCCACCTAGCAATCTTCTGACGCCGAAAGGTGAATAAGTTTTTGTGTTATTGCGCCCATATCGGCCCGTTGCTCAACGGGCAGGATCTCAAAGCTTGAGTGAAAACACTTTATGCGCTTGGACGCGCTTAACAATTTTGACAGCCACATCGTGGCCATCGAGCCATTTGAAGAGATGAAGAAAATCCTATTTCTACGACTTTGGGAGTCTTCAATAGGTGAAGCGATTAGGCCCTTAGTTTTTAAATATTCGATACCCCGGTGGACTAATTTCTCGATCACTTAAACGACCAGGCACTCTGTGATTAATATAGCTAAATCTATTTGGTTACCCGGATTTGGCAAGCCGCAACAAAACATACGCTACCATTCCTGACAGCACCGATCCCGCCAGCACTCCGATTTTGACCTCGGCCGTGTGGGCGACATCGGTGAATGCCAGCCCACCTATAAAGAGACTCATGGTGAAGCCGACGCCAGTGAGGACAGCGACACCGTAATACTGCAGGGCCGTGCCGGGCAGCGTTACCCAGCCCATCGCGCGGGCAAGGTAGCTGATGCCGAGCACGCCGACCTGCTTGCCGAGGAAGAGCCCGAGCACGATGCCGAGCGTGACGGGATGCAACAGGGCATCGCGCGTCATGTCGGCGACCGCCACACCGGCGTTGGCGAAAGCGAACAGCGGCAGGATGAGATAGGTCACGGAAGGATGCAGGGCGTGTTCGAGTGTTATGAGCGGTGATTTGCCGTGTGCGTCGGGCCGCACGGGAATCGCGAGCGCGGTGATGACGCCGGCCATGGTGGCGTGCACGCCGGACTTGAGCACAGAAACCCACAGAATCAGGCCAATTATCAGGTAAAACGCAACGTGGCGCACACCGAAGCGATTGAGCGCGATGAGGACAGCGATACAAGCCGCCGCGACCATGAGCGCGGTTGTTGAGATGTCGGCGGTGTAGAACAGCGCGATGATGAGGATGGCGCCGAGATCGTCGATGACGGCGAGCGCGGTGAGAAAGACTTTCAGCGACGTCGGCACGCGGCTGCCGAGCAGCGCCATGATGCCCAGCGCGAAGGCGATGTCGGTGGCGGTGGGAATCGCCCAGCCGCGCAGCGTCGTGTCGTCGCCGGAATTGAGGGCGACGTAGAAAATTGCCGGACCGATCATTCCGCCCGCGGCTGCCAGAAGCGGCAGCGCCGCCTTGGCGCGGGTAGACAGTTCGCCGCCGACGACCTCGCGCTTGATCTCCAAACCGACCAGCAGGAAGAAGACGGCCATCAGGCCGTCGTTGATCCAGTGCAGGACGGTTTTGGACAAGGCGGCGGGCGCGACGCCTATGGTCAGATGCAAATCCAGGACGCCAGCATAGATATCGGCCAAGGGGGAGTTGGCGACCACCAGCGCTAGGGCAGCGGCCGCCATCAAGAGAAGGCCGCCCTTGGCCTCGCCTTTCAGAAATGCTTCAACTGCTGAAATAATATTTGATGCCAATGACTTAGCGCCTTCCGAGGAGATACCTATATAGGGCACCTCCCTGGACAGAGGTCCCCCCCACACCTATAACCCGCATCATGACAACAGGCACAACATTGAAGGGGTTACCCTTCCGCAAAATGCACGGGCTCGGCAATGACTTTGTCGTCCTGGACACGCGCGGTGTCGACCTGATGCTGACCCCGAAAGCCGCGCGCGCCATTGCCGACCGCCATACCGGCGTGGGCTGCGACCAGATCATGATCATCGAGACCGCGCGCAATGGCGGCGACGCTTACATCGCGATTCGTAATTGCGACGGCGGTGTTGTCGAGAGCTGCGGCAACGGCTTTCGCTGCGTCGCGCGGCTGCTGCTGGATGAAACCGGCAAAGATAAAGTGCTGCTGGAAACCCTGGCCGGTCCGGTGATCGCGGCGCGCAACGGCGCGTTGATCGCGGTGGACATGGGACCGGCGCGCACGGCGTGGAAAGAAATTCCGCTGGCGCAGGAGATCGACACCTTACATCTCGGCATCGGCGAAGGGCTGCTGCAAGATCCGGTGGGCGTGAACATGGGCAACCCGCATGCGGTGTTCTTTGTGCCGGATGTGAATGCCGTGGACCTGACGACGGTGGGCCCGATTTTGGAACACCATGCGCTGTTTCCGCAACGTACCAATGTCGAAGCCGTGCAGGTCTTGAGCCGCACGCATTTACGTATGCGCGTGTGGGAACGTGGCGCGGGCATAACGCGGGCTTGCGGCACGGGGGCTTGCGCCAGCGCTGTCGCCGCCGCGCGGCGCGGTTTGGCCGAGCGAAAAGTTACAGTTACACTCGACGGCGGCGATTTGCAGATTGAATGGCGCGCCGACAATCATGTGCTGATGACAGGGCCGACAGCTGAAATCTATACGGGCGCGCTGGACCGGAGCCTGATTGCATGACAGTGCACAAGCCCACGGACCAAGCGCCGCAGGTGATCAGTCTTGGTTGCCGTTTGAATACCTACGAATCCGAAGTGATGCGCGCCCATGCGCGTAACGCCGGGCTCAACAATGCGATTATCGTCAATACCTGCGCTGTAACCAAAGAAGCCGAGCGCCAAGGCTTGCAGACGTTGCGTAAGCTGCGCCGTGAAAATCCGACCGCGCATATTGTGGCGACGGGCTGCGCCGTGCAGCTTGATCCGGCGCGCTATGCCAGTATGCCAGAGATCAATCGCGTGCTTGGCAATGAGCATAAGATGAAGGCGGAAAGTTTCCTGCCCGAGACGTTCGAACGCGTGCTTGTGACCGACATCATGGAGGTGCGCGAAACCGCCGAACATCTGGTTGAAGGCTTTGACGGACGCGCGCGGGCTTTTGTGCAGGTTCAACAGGGCTGCGATCACCGCTGCACGTTTTGCATCATTCCGTTCGCGCGCGGCAATAACCGCAGCGTGCCTATGGGCCGCATCGTGCAAGAAGTGCGCGGATTGGTGGAAAATGGTTTCAAGGAAATCGTCATCACCGGCGTCGATATCACCGGCTATGGCGGCGACCTGCCGGGAAAGCCGACGCTAGGGCAGATGGTGCGCCGCCTGCTGATAGCGGTGCCGGAATTGCCGCGCTTGAGATTGTCCTCCATCGACCCGGCGGAAGCCGACGAAGATTTATTCCGGCTGATCGCCGAAGAGCCGCGCCTGATGCCGCACTTCCATATCTCGGCGCAGGCGGGCGACGACATGATCCTGAAACGCATGAAGCGCCGCCATGCGCGCGGCGATGTGATTTCGTTCTGCGACCGCGTGCGCGGCTTGCGGCCCGACGCCGCTTTCGGTGCGGACCTGATCGCGGGCTTTCCGACCGAGACCGATGAGATGTTCGAAAATACCATGGGCCTGGTGGATGAGGCGGGGCTCGCCTACCTGCACGTATTTCCTTACTCGATCAGGCAGGGCACACCGGCGGCGAAGATGCCTCAGGTAAGCCGCGACATTATCAAGGCGCGTGCGGCGGAGCTGCGCGACAAAGGAAAAACATCCTTAGCGAAACAGCTGCAGAGCTATGTCGGCGCGACAGTCGCGGTCTTGATGGAACACGGCCACGACGGCCGCAGCCCACATTATGCGCCGGTACATCTGGCGACCGCGCATGCGGCGGGTGAGATTGTGCAGGCGCGCATTGTCGCCGCCGATGCCAAGACGCTGCACGGCGAAGCGATCAACTAATGACCAACGCATCAGACACGCAGCAGCCTCTTAAAAGCGGCTGGCTCTCCCGCCTCGTATCGGGGTTGAGCAAATCGTCGACGAAGTTGGTGTCCGGCATTTCGGACATTCTGACCAAGCGCAAGCTGGACGATGTCGCGCTGGCGGAACTGGAAGACCTGTTGCTGGCGGCCGACCTTGGCACCGCGACGGCGATGAAGCTGACGGGCGATCTGGCCAAAACGCGCTTCGGCAAGGACATCACGTCGGAGGAAGTGCGCACGGCTTTTGCCGCCGATATTACCAAAGTTCTGGAGCCGGTCGCGTTACCGCTGGCCGTCGACACAACGCGCAAACCGTTTGTGATTTTGATGGTGGGCGTCAACGGCGCGGGCAAGACCACGACCATCGGCAAATTGGCGCATCATTTCCGGCGCGAGGGATTGAATGTCAGCCTGGCAGCGGGCGATACCTTCCGCGCGGCGGCGGTGGAGCAGTTGAAAGTCTGGGGCGCGCGTGTTGGTGCGCCCGTGATCGCGCGCGATACAGGTGCCGACGCGGCGGGCCTCGCGTTCGAAGCCGTGCAGGAAGCCCGCAAGCGCGGCGACGACGTGCTGCTGGTGGATACCGCCGGGCGTTTGCAAAATCGCGACGAGTTGATGGCCGAGCTGCAGAAAATTTCGCGTGCACTGTCCAAGGTAGATGCAAGTGCGCCGCACGCCACGTTATTGGTGTTGGATGCCACCGTCGGGCAGAACGCCCACTCGCAGGTCGATGTGTTCAAAAGCATCGTCGGCGTGACGGGGCTGGTGATGACCAAGTTGGATGGCACCGCCAAGGGCGGTGTGGTCGTGGCATTGGCGGAGAGATTCAAACTGCCGGTGCATTACATCGGCGTCGGCGAAGGTGCGGACGATTTACGCCCGTTCACGTCGCATAGTTTTGCGCGCAGCCTGATGGGATTGAACCCGGAAGCTTAGCGGGCGGCTATAATTTCAGCCCATCAAGCCATTCATTGAAACATAGGGCGCCTTGCTTAGCGAGGGTTGCGCCGTATCGGTGGCCGTCGTCGCGCAGGCTCGGCACATTGACGCCGCGCGTGGCGGCGATTTCGGCGGCGTGGCCGACGTACCATTTTTCAAGATCCAACGTGCGCACTTCGGGGTGACACTGAAAGGCCAAGGTCGACGCGCCCCAACTGAAAGCCTGATGCAGACAAATCTCAGTGCCCGCCAGCAGCGTGGCACCCGCCGGCAAATCGAAGGTATCGCCGTGCCAATGAAACATGAAGGCGTGCTGGGCCGCGAGATGACGCAGCGGCGAGGTCAGGCCAGCCGCGGACAACAGCAGCGGCCGCCAGCCGATTTCTTTTTCGGGGCCGGGATAGACGCTGGCGCCAAGCGCGCGCGATGAGCTGCGCACCTAAACAAATGCCCAGCGTCGGCTTGTCGGCATCGAGGCGTTTTTTGATGGCGGCGATTTCGGGCGTGAGGAACGGATAGATGTTTTCCTCGTAGACGCCGATGGGACCGCCGAGAACTACCAGCAGATCGGGCTTCAGCGCGTCGAATTTTTTCCAGTCGGCCACCGGGGCTTCGACGTAGGTGACCTTCCAGCCGCGCTGCTTGAACAGCTCTTCCAGAATTCCCGAATCCTCGAAGGCGACGTGGCGCAGAACAGTAACGGCAGTCATCGGCTTCAACGCTCCCAAAGGGGTCCGTGAGTCTACAGCGTTGTTAAACAGCGACGTTTAGGCGACGTCTTCGACGCCTAAGCAACGTCTTCGACGGTGCCGTGGCAATGCTTGTATTTCTTGCCCGATCCACACGGACAGGCTTCATTGCGCGCGACCTTGCCCCAGCTTCCCGGATCGGTGGGGTTGCGCTGTTCCGGCGCGATGCGCGGCAGCGAGCGTTGCGCCGCGAATTCCTCGACGGAACCGCCCCCGCCGATTTCGGACGGAGGCTGCTCGTGCAAGGCGCGCATACGCGTCGGCGCCTGTGGGACCAGATCTTCCGGCGCGGGTTCGGTCCGCACTTCAATACGCGACAGAAGCGCTGTGACCTTTTCGCGCAGGTTTGACAGCAGCTCGGTAAACATATCGAAGGCTTCGCGCTGATACTCCAGCAGCGGCTGTTTCTGGCCATAGGCGCGCAGATTGACGCCGTGACGCAGCATATCGAGCTGGGCCAGGTGATCGCGCCAGCTTTGATCGATCAGCTGCAAGACGATGCTCTTTTCGACGCGGCGCATGACATCGGCGCCGAAGGACGTGGTCTTGTCGTTCATCTTGGCATCGGACGCCGCGAGAATACGCTCGCGGATTTCTTCGTCGGCGATGCCTTCTTCTTCCGCCCAATTTTTGAGGGGCAGATCGAGATTGAGGATGCGCAAAACCTCTTCGTGCAGGCCGGGAATGTCCCATTGCTCATGCATGGCGCGTTCGGGAATGAACTTTGCGACCAGATCGATAATCGTCTGCTGGCGCATATCGACGACCAGTTCGGACAGATCTTCGCTGCTCATCATTTCGCGGCGCTGTTCGAAGATGACGCGGCGCTGATCGTTCATGACGTCGTCGAACTGCAGCAAGTTCTTGCGGATGTCGAAGTTGCGGGCTTCGACCTTTTGCTGGGCCTTCTCGATGGCCTTGTTGATCCACGGATGGATGATGGCTTCGCCGGGTTCGAGACCGAGGCGCTGGAGCATCGAGTCCATGCGTTCGGAGCCGAAGATGCGCATCAAATCGTCCTGCAGCGACAAGAAGAACTTCGAGGCGCCCGGATCGCCCTGACGGCCGGAGCGGCCGCGCAGCTGGTTATCGATGCGGCGGCTTTCGTGGCGCTCGGTGCCGACGACGTACAGACCGCCGGCGGCAATCGCGATTTGCTTCTTCTCTTCGACGTCGGCGCGGATGGCGGCCTTTTGGTCGTCGGTGAGCGCAACGCCTTTGAGTTTTTCCTCGGCGGCGATGCGGGCTTCGGCGTTACCGCCGAGCTGAATGTCGGTACCGCGACCGGCCATGTTGGTGGCGATCGTGACGGCGCCCGGCACGCCGGCCTGCGCGATGATGAAGGCTTCCTGCTCGTGATACTTGGCGTTCAGCACCTGCGGCGTGATCTTCTTGCTTTTGCGCAGTTCGGTTGCCAGCGTTTCGGATTTTTCGATCGAAACCGTGCCGACCAGCACAGGCTGCTGGCGGGCGTGAGCTTCCTCGACCAGCTTAATGATGGCCGCGTATTTTTCTTCGGCCGAGCGGTACACTTCGTCGTGCTCGTCGATACGAATGCGTGTCTTGTTCGGCGGCACATCGACGACATCAAGGCCGTAGATGGTGCCGAATTCCTCCGCTTCCGTCATGGCGGTACCGGTCATGCCGGCCAGCTTCGGATACATGCGGAAGTAATTCTGGAAAGTAATGGTGGCCAGCGTCTGGTTCTCGTTCTGAACCTCGACGCCTTCTTTCGCTTCGATGGCCTGATGAAGACCTTCCGACAAGCGGCGGCCTTCCATGATGCGGCCGGTGAATTCATCGATCAGATGCACGCGGTTGTCGCGCACAAGGTAATCGACGTCGCGGCGGTACATGTGATACGCGCGTAAGGCCTGATTGAGGTGATGCACGAGCGCGATGTTATGAATGTCATAGAGCGCGCCTTCGGTGAGAATGCCGCGCTCGTTCAACAGCTGCTCGGCGTATTCGGTGCCGGCATCGGTATAGGTGATGGAGCGTTGTTTCTCTTCCTTCTCGAAGTGTTCGGGCTTCAAGAGCGGAATGATTTTGTCGACGCGGTCGTAAAGATCGGTGCGGTCTTGCGACGGGCCGGAAATGATCAGCGGCGTGCGCGCTTCGTCGATCAGGATGGAGTCAACTTCGTCGACGATGGCGTAGTTGAAGCTGCGATGGACCATGTCTTCCATCGTGTACTTCATGTTGTCGCGCAGGTAGTCGAAGCCGAGTTCGTTGTTGGTGCCGTAAGTGATGTCGCAGGCATAGGCATCGCGGCGCATATCGTCGCTGATGTTGTTGGTGATGCAGCCGACGGTCATGCCGAGGAAGCGGTAGATCTGGCCCATCCATTCGGCGTCGCGGCTTGCCAGGTAGTCGTTGACGGTGACGACGTGCACGCCCTTGCCCGAGACGGCGTTGAGATACACCGGCAAGGTCGAGACGAGGGTTTTGCCTTCGCCCGTGCCCATTTCGGCGATCATGCCGCGGTGGAGGACGATGCCGCCCATGATTTGGGTGTCGAAGTGGCGCTGCTTCAAGGTGCGCTTGGCGGCTTCGCGCACGGTGGCGAAAGCGTCGACCAAGATGTCGTCGAGGGTTTCACCGGCCTCGAGGCGACCCTTGAGCCAGGCGGTGCGCGCGGCGACACCAGCGTCGTCGAGGGCTGCGACTTCGGCTTCCTTGGCGTTGATGGCGTCGACGATGGGGCGCAGCGATTTGATCAGGCGGTCGTTGCGCGACCCGAAAAGGCGTTTGGCGAGAGCGCCGAGCATATCAACCTCAAAAGACCGGAAAATGCGGCAGGCTGAGCCCGCCACTGGAACTGAAACGCAAAAGCTTAGGCAGCGTGGCGAAACAGATAGAAGCCCCATGGCCCGAAGTCAACGATGCCTCCGGGAGATTTGGCTGATTTCCTTGATATTTTCGGGCTTTAGCAGGTTAAAAAAATCCGCAGGTCGGGCTTGGCCGGTTGCCGGGGTGCTTGTCGGCCGGCGGGGCTTATGTCATTGAAGCGCGGTCTTTTTTGCGCGGCCTTTTCTGCTCGCCCTGTTCCGCAATGTCGCGATGTATTGTGAGACCCATACCGCCATGGCCCACCCGATTTCGCCCCTCGCCCCACCGACCTTTCCAACCCTGCCGCCCGTGAAGGGTGTGCGGCTGGCCAGCCATGCGGCCGGGATCCGTTACCAGGGCCGAAATGATGTTTTGGTGGCGGAAATGGCCCCCGGTACGACCGTGGGCGGCGTTCTGACCAAGTCTTTGACCGCTTCGGCGCCCGTTGACCTGTGCAAAGCCAACTTAAAAGGCGGCAAAGCGCGGGTTTTGGTGGTGAATTCGGGCAATGCCAACGCTTTTACCGGCCAAAAGGGCATTTCGGCGGTGGAAGCGATCGTCAGCGGCGCAACACGCGTTTTCGGCTGCAAGCGTAACGAGGTGTTCATTTCCTCGACCGGCACCATCGGCGTCCCATTGGCGGCTGAGAAGATTGTCGGCGTGTTTCCGGCCATCCAGGCCGCGTTGAAGGAAGACACCTGGACCGACGCGGCCAAGGCGATCATGACGACCGACACCTTTGCCAAGGCCGCGACTCGCACCGCCACCATCGACGGTGTGCCGGTGACCATCAACGGTATCGCCAAAGGCTCGGGCATGATCGCGCCCGACATGGCGACGATGCTGGCTTACGTTTTTACCGACGCGGCGTTGGAGCCGGCGGCGGTGCAGACGCTGATCACGGCCGGGGCAAATAAGAGTTTCAATTGCGTGACGGTTGACGGCGATACGTCGACATCGGACACGCTGCTGATGTTCGCCACCTGCCAGGCGAAGCACCGCTTCGTCTCGAGCGCGGTCGATCCGCGGCTGACGGAATTCAGGGCCAAGCTCGAAGATCTTTTGATCGACCTTGCAAAGCAGGTCGCGCGCGACGGTGAAGGTGCGGCCAAGTTTGTCGAGATCAGATTAACCGGCGCGGACAACGACGTCGCCGCACGGCGCATCGCCATGTCCATCGCAAACTCACCGCTGGTAAAAACCGCCATCGCCGGCGAAGACGCCAACTGGGGCCGTATCGTCATGGCCGTGGGCAAGGCCGGAGAGAAAGCGAACAGAGACAGACTGGCCATCACCATCGGCGGCGTGATCGTCGCGCGTGCCGGTGAAGCGGTTGAAGGCTACGACGAAACCCCGGTGGCCGCGCACATGAAGGGCCAGGAAATCCTGATCGAAGTGGATGTCGGCGTTGGCCGGGGTTCGGCGATTGTTTGGACTTGCGACCTCACGCACGGATACATCGACATCAATGGCTCCTACAGAACCTGATAGCGAAGACGGTTGCTTCTCAGCCGCCATTCCACCGCCGCGCACGGGCTTAAAAATCGTGACGGTCGTGGCTGTGGCGTTGCTGGACGCGGACGGCCGTATTCTTTTGGCACAGCGCCCGGAAGGCAAAACGCTGGCAGGCTTGTGGGAATTTCCGGGCGGAAAACTTGAGGCAGGCGAGACGCCGGAAGCGGCGTTGATCCGTGAACTGCATGAAGAGCTGGCCATCGACATCCGTGCGAGCTGCCTCGCGCCGCTGAGCTTTGTGTCGCATTCTTACGAAAGCTTTCATCTGCTGATGCCGCTGTATGTCTGCCGCCAATGGCGCGGCACAATCCGCATGAACGAGCATCAAAATCTGGCCTGGGTACGCGCGGAACGTTTGCGCGACTATCCGATGCCGCCGGCCGATGAGCCGTTGATTCCTGTGCTGCAGGACTTGCTGTGATGGAAGACGCGCCTACGGCCTGCGTGTTGGTCATCGGCGACGAAATTCTGTCGGGGCGCACACAGGATACTAATCTCAAATACCTCGGCGAGAATCTTGCCATGATGGGCATCCGGCTGAAAGAAGCCCGTGTTATTCCCGATGTGCCGAACGTGATTGTGGACGCCGTCAACACGTGCCGCGCGCTGTATACATACGTGTTCACGACCGGCGGCATCGGGCCGACACACGACGACATCACCACGGAATGCATCGCGCGCGCGTTCGGGCGTAAGGTTTTCCGTCACCCGGATGCGGTGGCGCGTCTGACGACTTACTACGAAGGTCATCCCAACGAAGCGCGGCTGAAGATGGCAGAAGTGCCCGAGGGACCGGATGTGGAATTGATCAACAACCGCATCACGGCTGCGCCGGGCTACCGGATCGGCAATGTGTTTGTGCTGGCGGGCGTACCAAGCATCGCGCGGGCGATGTTCGAAGCCATCGCGCCGCAACTGAAGAAAGGCGCGCCGGTCCATTCCAACCACGTCGATTCCAGTGTCGGCGAAGGCGACTTAGCCGCTGAGCTGACGGAGATTCAGTCGCGCTATACGAATGTGAGTATCGGCAGCTACCCGTTCCTGCGAGACGGACGTCCATGGACGAGCATTGTCGCGCGATCGACGGATAAAGATGCGATCGCAAAAGCGTTGCTTGAAGTGGCTGAGGTTATGCTCACCAAAGGCGGCATGCCGGAAATGGGCAAAGGCCGCTAAGACGTCGCCTTCTCGTCCTTATCGCCGGGAAACCCGCATGCCGTTAAGTCTTCGCGCATGTGTTCGGGTACAGGCGCGCGCACGCGAACAGGATCGCGCTTGGCGTGCAGCGGCAGCGTGACGCCGCGCGCGTGGAGCATGAGGGATTCTTGCGGCGGCATCTTGCCGTAAACTTTGTCGCCGATAATCGGCCATCCCATTTCGGCGCAGTGTAAACGCAGTTGATGCGTGCGGCCGGTATGCGGGTGCAGCTCCAGCCAGGCGCGGGGACCGCGCGGCGTCTCGGCCGTGCCGCGGACTTTATAGTCGGTGATGGCGGTTTGGCCGCCTTTGGGATCGGCTTTCATTTTCCAGCCCGGTCCCTGACCGACTTTACTCATGGCGATTTTGATGCGGCCTTCGGGATTTTTGGGAATGCCGTCCACCACGGCCCAATAGGTTTTGCGCACGTCGCCGTCCGTGAACATTTTACCCAGGTCGCTCAGCGCCTTGGTATGGCGGCCGAGGACAAGGCAGCCCGAGGTGTCGCGGTCGAGGCGGTGGGCCAGTGACGGCGGCTTTGGCAAACCAAATGTAAGGTGGACGAAAGATTGCTCGAGGTTGGGACCGCCGCCGAAGCCGGCGTGAACCGGAATGCCGGGAGGCTTGTTGATGACGAGGACAAGGCCGTCGCGATACAGCACGCGGGCCTGAATGTCCTCGGCGGTAATGGTGGCGGCAGCGGGATTGGGCATGACTTGTCCTTGGGTCTTGGACCCTCTGGGCTGGTGGTGCCCTATTAGTTCCGCAAGATCAAGCTGCCCAATTTCAAGCGGTGCATCGCATTGCCGGAATCGGGCTCAACCGCTACGCTGCCGCGATGGAGCGCTTGGACGTATCGATCCGCCGGCAGATCTTAAAAGACGACGAGAGCATTGTCGGTCAGCCGCTTGAGCTTTTCGGCGCCGGTATCGGTCGCTCGGTGCAGGCCAACACGCGCCACTTGGCTTTGATATTGCTCGATAGCGAAGCCAAGGAGCGGGCCAGCCGCGCGGCGGCGTACATCGAGAATTTGGCCGATATCTCGTCGGAAAAATATGTCACAGCGTTGGTGGCGTGCGCCAAGGGCTGCTCGCATTGCTGCACGACCTATGTCAGCACGACGCTGCCCGAGATTTTTCGGCTCGCCCAGGCCATACGCGGCAATGCGCCAACGACCGCGCGCGTGCAAAGCGCCGCGGCACGGTCGCGCGCCATGCCGCAATTGCAGCGCGAAGTGGACCGGGTGGTTTGTCCCATTCTGGAAAATCACGCCTGTTCGGCATACCTCAATCGCCCTGTCGTGTGCCGCGCGGCTCAATAGCCTTGTCGACGGCCTCGTCGGCGCCGTGCGGCCGACGATATAAAAAATCATCCGCCGGCCCTTTTCACGCGCGCGATAACATTGCTCTTGGAAGTCGGCCCCGTTAGGGTGTGGCCGCGCCGACCCTCATAGTGCCCGCTTGGCGGAATTGGTAGACGCAACGGACTTAAAATCCGTAGCTGCTTCATCGCGGCGTCCCGGTTCAAGTCCGGGAGCGGGCACCACTTTCCCAAACGCGCCCTCACACCGTGAGAAAACCCACTCTTTAGAAGTTGATTTTTACGCCTCCGAAGATCGCGCGGGGTGTGCCTGGGGCGTAGAAGGTGGCTTGCCGTACTGGGAACTCACCGCCCACGGCTGGGAAGGCCCGGGCGATGAAATTACCATTGGCGTCGAAGCCCGTGCCCGCGAGTTGGGCCGAGGTCGCGAATTTTTTATCGAGTACGTTGTCGACCCGGATAAAGACCTGCGCGGCAGGGATGACTTGATACTCACCATGCAATGCGAGAGTCGTATAGCCCTTGGTCTTGCCTTCACCGATGTAATAAGTGCCATCGGGTTGATGCAGATTGTTTTCATTGCCGCGCGCGTACACGCCCGACGACGTCAGTGTCTCGAAACCTACCGTCACATCTTTGATGGGTGTGTATTCGGCATGGAACTTGAACGTATGACGCGGCGTCAGCGGAATGCGGTTGCCCGGTGTGATATCGATTGTTCCTTCTAAGCCCCGTCTTCCGGCCAAGGCTTCGTCGTTGGTGCTGTTGCCCGCGCCGTCGACCGTCTCGGGGCTGCGGAAGGTGGCGTCCAGCAAGGTGTAGTTTCCGCCGAAACTAAACTGATCAAACTTGCCGTCGGCAGAAAGTTCGATGCCCTGTCGGCGCGTCTTGCCGAAGTTCTTGAAGTATCCAAATCCGGCAGCATTGTCGGCAACGAAGAGAATGTCGTTGCTGGCGGTCGAGCGAAATACGCCGGCGTTCCAGGACAGATGCGCGACCTCGGGAAGATTGCCGCGGAAGCCTGCCTCCCATGTGCGCGCGACCACTTGCTTGAGCGGCGGATCGCCCGCGAAGGCGTTGGGCAACTTGCAGGGGTTGTTAGGATCGGCGCAGCCGAGTTCGATGGAGGAAGGCGCGCGGCTGCCTTGGTTATAACCGGCATAGGCCGTAAGCGTTGACAGCGGCGCGTACGTGACGCCGACAGCTGGATTGAGACGTTGGAACGTATTGTCACTCGTCAGTGTGCCGGCGGCGCCCGCCGGAATGATGTGATCGACGTTCTCAAGCGTGCTGTGGTTATAGCGTGCGGAGGCCGTTACATGCAGCGTGTCGTTGGCAAGCGCGATGGTGTCGCTGGCGAAGACGCTGGCGGTGCGGACCTTGCCGGTCAGATTGACGCGGGTGTCATAGGGCTCGCCGTCGACATCGCCGCCCGTGACGCCGTCGCCAAAAGCGCCGACGCCGATGACGGTACGGTCCGGTGTTAAATATCCGAGTTCAGATCCTTGCAGGAAATCGATGTGGCTGCCATCGAACGCACCGCCGACGACAAGTTCATTGTGCAACGTACCCAATGTGCCCGAGAATGACACTTGGCCCGAGACGCCGTAGTTGCTTTGCCCGGTCGTGGTCTGATTGATGACGCCGTTGCACTTCTCGCCCGGCTCGTCGCGGATCAACGCATTCGCGATACAGCGCCATTTTGGGAACGGCGTGTTGGCGGCATTGGCGCCGGCGGTCGGAAAGCCGGTATAGCCCGCGTTTCTTAAAGCGGTTTGTTCAGCGGCGCCGGGTTGATAGACGGACTGATCAAGGGAGTCGTCGTTGATGTCGCCGTTATAGGTGTGGGTATGAATATGCCGATAGTAAGCGTTGCCGGAGATCAGCACGGTATCGCTCAATGCGTGCTTGGCCTCTAAATTCACGTACTTTGAGCGATTCTTCGTTTGATCGGGGCTTGTGTAGACGCTGCTGTAACGACGCTCGAGAAAGCGCTGTTCCTGCAATCCGTTGCCCGTCAGCTCATTTTCGGCAAACGCCGCGCTGAGGTGCAGATCGGTTGAGTCGTTGTGCCAGCCTAACTTGCCGAACACTTGACGTACGGTGGATGGGGAAAGGTCGCGCCAGCCGTCGTCTTTAAAATACGTGCCGGTGACAAACCAATCAAATGCCCCAACTGCGCCGCCATTTCCAGCAGTTACGGACGTGCGATCGAACGACCCGTAATAAGCTGAGACGCTCGATCCCGGATTGGTAAGCCCGGTTTTGGTCTCCAACGACAGCGCACCGCCTAGGGTATTCAAACCAAACAAAGGATTTGATCCCGGCATCAATGTGATCGAACGCAGGGCGGAAAGGGGAAACAAATCCCAGCTGACCACATCGCCAAACGGTTGATTCAATCTGACGCCGTCCATGTAGACCGAAAGTCCTTCTGGCGTGCCCAACAACGGCGACGCCGTATAGCCGCGGAAATTGATGTCCGGCTGAAACGGATTGTTCTGTGTGTCGTTGACCTGAACGCTGCCCATGCGCTGCGTCATGAATTGCGTAAGGTTGAGGGCATGAGAGCGTGCGATATCCGCGTCGGTGACGTATTGCACCGGGGCCGCCACGGTTTTGGGATCCAACCCCTGCGTCGGGAGCGGGGTGCCGCGCACGATGATCGTGGGAATGGTGCTTGCCAAGTCGGCGGCCGCAGCTTGAGCAAAAGCCGAGCCCGACATCAGAAGGCCCAGTGCGACCCCGTGCCGAAGCTTTGTTTTGAAACCCATAAATCCCTCCCGGATATGATTAGCCGTGCATTCGATAAAGACTGGGGGGGCCGTCGATACCGTGATTTCCCGATTTCGCATAGAAAAGTTCCCGATCGGCCTCGCGTGCGGGGGTGGGCCTCGGCAACAGAGTGCGAATCCGCCACCCAAAGATCGGTCTGGCGTTGCGTCAGCCGCAGCATGGCGAGATTGGCGGGCTTTAAAAATACATTGTGCTGCCAGCTGACCACCGGCGTGCCCAACGCCGGGCTCAGCAGCTGCCCGACCACCGTGGCCTGCGTGAGCGACGTCCACAGAAGCGTGGGGCGATAGACGCGCAGGCGCTGCCGCAACCAATCCGCCGCTTGCAGATGATTGGTTTTGCCGGCGTTCGAGGTCTCATAGCTCAGGTTAGCGGCTTCAAGCACGGGCGCCATCTTGCCGTCACGCCGGGACAGCGCAAAAAGCCGCACTTCCGCGCCGGCTTCGCGCATAATGTTTGTGATAGCGGGGATCGGTGCGCCCGCACCGTAACCATCGAGGGAGTTAATGACGTGGGCGATCCGCATTTAGAGCACGCTCTCGTTGTTGTCCTCTCGTCTCCCCACCGTAAGATGTCATCTTGTTAAGCATTACAGAAGCACGAAGTTTCCCGATCGTATTATTTTTTAGCGTCGGGAAAAGCACCGATGTCAAAGGCTTGCGCGAAAAACCTGCGCATAACTCCCTTGCGCAAATGAACGGGCTCCAGACAGCCACGGCGCTCTATATTCCTGTGTCGAGCAAAGCGAGATGACATGACGCCGCAAAAACCAACGCACTGGGAGTGGATCGTTCTCACCGCCGTCGGCGTCTTGCTGGTGACGATGGGCGCGCGCCAGTCACTCGGTTTATTTGTCGCGCCGATCAATATTTCCACCGGCGTCGGCATTGCTTCCATCAGCTTCGCCATGGCCATCGCGCAATTCACCTGGGGCGCCGTGCAGCCCATCGCCGGCGCGGTGGCCGATCGGTATGGCCCCGCCCGCGTTCTGCTCGTCGGTTTATTGTTGCTGGGCTTGGGCAGCGCTTTAACGCCGCTTGCCACCACCACCACGGGACTCGTTCTCACCATCGGCCGGCGGCGCGGGCGCGGCCAGCTTCTCGGTTTTAGTAGGCGCGGCCGGCCGCCTGTTGCCGCCGGAAAAACGCGGCTTCGCGGCGGGCGTCATCAATGCCGGCGGCTCCTTCGGTCAGTTCGTTTTCGCGCCGGTCCTGCAGAAACTCATCACCGCCTTCGGTTGGATGAGCGCCATGTGGTTTACGGCATTCGTGATGATCGCAGCTCTGCCGCTCGCGCGGGTTTTACGCCGAAAGCCCGAACACGCCACCGCCACCCAGAGCGGCATCGTCGGTAGCGCCGTCAAAGGCGCACTCGCTGATCCTAGTTATTTGCTGCTGCACGCGGGCTTCTTTACCTGCGGTTTCCACATCGCTTTTCTCGTCACGCACTTGCCCGGCGAGATCACGTTGTGCGGCCTGCCCGCATCCGTCGCGAGCTGGTCGCTGGCGATCATCGGCCTTGCGAATGTCGCGGGCTCACTTGCTGCCGGCTGGGGCGTGAGCCGCTATCTCGGTAAACACATACTGTTCGGCATGTATGCCTCACGCACCGTACCGCCCACCGCTACCGTCGTCGGCAAACTTTTCGGTCAGCGCTATCTCTCCACACTCTTCGGCCTCACGCTTCTGTCACACCAAATCGGCGGCTTCCTCGGCGCCAGCTGAGCGGGCCCGCGCCCGCAGGGCGCAAACAAACAAAATCGATCCCGACTTCGTCAGTTCTGGCAGTCTCGATTTTTCAAGAAGTCCGGCGGGGTGATGGTGGAGCTGAGCGGGATCGAACCGCTGACCTCGTCATTGCGAACGACGCGCTCTCCCAACTGAGCTACAGCCCCGCACCAAAGCCGACTAAATTTTGGCAGGAGCTTCCTCCCGCAAAACGGGCCGGAGAATGGGTCGAAAGCGGCGCGAAGTCAAGGCGCTGCATGGCGCTGACCCGACAGCGTAAAAGGCTGTTTTCGCGGGATTTTTTTTGATTTTGCGACAGCTTGCGCGGACCCGTTTCTCTCAAGTAGGCTAAGCCTCTCGATCACAGCCGGGACGTGCCCGGAATACTTTGCGCTGCGAAAGGGCCGATGGACGCCGCATGAACACCATCCTCATTCCGCTCCTTCAGGTGCTGAGCGTCGCCCTGGATCTCTACAAATGGGTGGTGATCATTTGGGTCGTCCTCAGCTGGCTGGTGGCTTTTGGCGTCGTCAACAGCCACAACCAGTTTGTGCGCACCGTCGGTCGCGCGCTGGATCAGGTGGTCGAGCCGGTCCTGCGCCGTATCCGCCGCTTTGTCCCGATGATGGGCAACCTCGATATTTCCCCCATCATCCTGTTCCTACTGATTCTGTTGGTTCAGCTCGTTATCGGACGCATCATTCTCAATCTCGTTTAAACACGGTGTCCTTCTTCCGGGTCGAGAAGTCCGGCCTTGTTATCACCGCACGTGTTTCGCCCAAGGCCTCGCGCAACGGCGTGCAGGGCGTCATGCCGACACCGGACGGCGAAGCTCTCAAAATCGCTGTCACGGCGCCGCCGGAAAAAGGCAAAGCCAACGCCGCCGTGATCGCCGTGTTGGCGAAAACCTTTGGGGTTGCTAAAAGCAGCGTGGCGGTCACTGCGGGTGAATCCGACCGGCGCAAAGTCGTGCGCATCGGCGGTGATCCCACGGCGCTCACAGCCATCGCTCAACAATGGATCAAAACATGACGGCAGCCATCATCGACGGTAAAAAAGCCTCCGCCCGCCTCAAAGAAGGTGTCGCCGCTGCCGTCGCCGAACTGAAAGCTAAACATGGTTTGGTGCCCGGGCTCGCCACCGTTTTGGTCGGCGAGGACCCCGCCAGTCAGGTCTATGTCGCCAGCAAACAAAAAACCGCCCACGCGCTCGGCATGAACTCCGTGCAGCACAACCTTCCGGCCGACAGCACCGAAGCGGACGTCCTTAAACTCATTCGCACACTGAATGCTGATCCTAGCGTCCACGGTATTCTGGTTCAGCTGCCGGTGCCTAAACACATCGATTCTTTCAAGGTCATCACCACCACGTCGCCCGCGAAAGACGTCGACGGCCTGCATCCCGAAAGCGCCGGTCGTCTGGTGGCGGGCGGCGATACGCTTGTGGCGTGCACGCCCATGGGCTGCGTCATGCTGGCAAAAGATGTGCTCGGCGACCTCACGGGCTTGCATGCGGTCGTCGTCGGCCGCTCCAATCTTGTCGGCAAGCCGGTCGCGCACCTTCTGCTCAACGAAAATTGCACCGTGACCATTGCGCACTCGCGCACCAAGGATCTTCCCGCCGTCTGCCGTGAGGCCGACATTCTGGTCGCTGCGGTCGGCAAAAGAGAAATGATTCGCGGCGATTGGATCAAGCCCGGCGCCACAGTCATCGATGTCGGAATCAATCGCGTCCCGCTGCCCGACGGCAAAAACAAACTCTACGGCGATGTGAATTTCCCCGAAGCATCAGAAGTGGCCGGTTTCATCACGCCGGTTCCGGGCGGCGTCGGCCTGATGACCGTCGCATGTTTGATGGTAAACACGCTGAAAGCAGCCTGCACGCAGCACGGCATTACCGACGTCGCGGTGCCGACGCGCCTTCCGCCGAAAAAGCCCTAGAACTTGCTGAAGTCCGCCGGGCGTTTTTCGAAAAAGGCCGTGACGGCTTCCTTCAGTTCCGGCGATTTCAGACGCTCAGCAAAAATCTGATTCTCAAGCGCAATGTGATCGACGACATTCTCGCTGTCGGCCTTTAACAACGCCTTTGTGGCGCGCATCGATGCCGGCGGCTTGGATGCCAGCGTGCGGGCTTTGGCGGCAACAAACGCCTGCAATTCATCCGCTGCGACAACATCATTGAGCAACCCGATATCGCGCGCTGTGGCTGCGTCGAAAACTTCCGCCAGCAGCAGTAGCTCGGTGGCTTTGCGTGTCCCGATGAATCGCGGCAACAAGAGGCTCGATCCGAACTCCGGCATCAGCGCGAGATTCACGAAGGGCAATTGGAACTTTGCGGTCGGCGCGGCGTAAGCAAGGTCGCAGTGAAGCAACACAGTGGTGCCGATCCCAATCGCCACGCCGTTAACAGCCGCGACCACCGGCTTCGGAAAATCCTGCAAGGTGTGCATGAAGAGAAACACCGGCGCATCCTTGGATGACGGCGGATTTTCCAGAAAATCTTTTAAATCGTTGCCCGCACAGAAGCTGTCGCCCGCGCCGGTTATTACCAGTACGCGCACCTCAGAGTCGTCCGCCGCTGTCTTGAACGCGTCCGCCGCATCAGCGTACATCGCCCCCAGAAGGGCGTTCTTCTTTTCAGGCCGGTTGAAGCGCACCGTGAAAACAGCCCCGTCGCGTGACGTTTCAATATGACTCATGCCGCCCTCCCGATTGCCGCTAATAAATCATCCATATGCGCTATCACCTCGACTGCACCGGCGGCGCGCAAGCGCTCCGCTTGATGCGGCGGGCAATGACCGCCTCCCGTAAAGCCGATGACTGTCATCCCGGCCGCGTAAGCCGATGCCGCGCCGTTAGCGCTATCCTCAACCGCGACGCAGCGCGCTGGCGATACATTGATCTCGCGGGCTGCGTGCAGATAAATGTCCGGCGCGGGTTTGCCGCGCGCGACGATATGAGCAGAATAAATATGCGGCGCGAAGCTGTCGAAGAGTTCCACCTTCCGCAGCGCCCTCTCTAAACCTTCGGGACTGGAGCCCGACGCGATAGCTTTCGGCATGTCGAGCGCATCCAACACATCGCGTATTCCCGCGGTGGCCGCTACATGATCTTCCATCTCGGTCCAAATGCGGCGCGAGAGGTCGGCGTCAAAGTCTTCCGGAAGCGGCCGGCCGAATTTGTGGTGATGGTCGTCGTTCAGCCCGCCGGTAAAATCGGCAACCGACGCACCCAGAAACCGATCGGCATACGCATGCGGATCGTATGTCAGGCCAAGTTCGCCGAGATAGGCCAGCGCAACGCGCAGGTAAATGACTTCACTGTTGATGAGGACGCCGTCGCAATCAAAGATTACCGCGTCCGCCATTGAAGCCTGAACCTCCGCCTATTTTTGCCGGGCCATTTTACCCAAACGCAGGCGCAATGCATTCAACTTAATGAAGCCTTCGGCGTCGAACTGGTTGTAGACCGAGTCTTCCTCGAAGGTCACGTAGTCCATGCGATAGAGCGAATTGGGTGACTTGCGTCCCGCCACCGTCGCGCTGCCTTTGAACAGTTTCAGGCGCACGACACCGTTGACCCACTCCTGGGTCTGGTCGATAGCCGCCTGCAGCATTTCGCGCTCCGGCGCGAACCAATAGCCGGTATAAATCAGCTTCGCGTAGCGCGGCATCAGCTCATCTTTCAGATGCATCGCTTCGCGGTCGAGCGTGATGCTTTCAATGGCGCGGTGCGCCACATGCAGCAAGGTGCCGCCCGGGGTTTCATAAACGCCGCGGCTCTTCATTCCCACGTAGCGGTTTTCGACCAGATCGAGACGGCCCACGCCGTGCTTGCCGCCCAGCTCGTTCAATTTCGCGAGCAGGTTCGCGGGCGACAGTTTCTGCCCATTCACCGCCACCGCATCGCCTTTGGCGAATTCGATCTCGACATATTCCGCCTGATCGGGCGCCTTCTCCGGCGACACCGTCAGCTTGAACATATCGTCGTGCGGCTCCTGCCACGGATCTTCCAGCACTTTGCCTTCATAGGAAATGTGCAAAAGGTTGGCGTCGGTGGAATAGGGCGCTTCGCCGCGCTTATCCTTCGGAATCGGAATCTGATGCTTCTCGGCGTAGTCGATCAGGCTGGCGCGTGAGTTCAATTCCCACTCGCGCCACGGCGCGATCACCTTGATGTCCGGCTTTAGCGCATAGGCGGTCAGCTCGAAGCGCACTTGGTCGTTGCCTTTGCCGGTCGCGCCGTGGGCAATGGCGTCGGCTCCGGTCTCAATGGCGATGTCGATCAGGCGCTTGGCGATCAGCGGGCGCGCAATGGATGTGCCCAGCAGGTACACGCCTTCATACAGTGCGTTGGCGCGGAACATCGGAAACACGAAGTCGCGGACGAATTCTTCTTTCAGGTCGTCGACGTAGATCTGCTTGATCCCCATCAGCTCGGCCTTCTTGCGCGCCGGCTCCAACTCTTCGCCCTGGCCGATGTCGGCGGTGAAGGTCACGACCTCGCAGTTCTTCTCCACCTGCAACCAGCGCAGGATGATGGAGGTGTCGAGACCGCCGGAATAGGCCAATACGACCTTTTTTGCTTTCGCCATGGCTGTGCTTTCCCCAAGAAAAACGGGCTTTTAAAGTGGCGCGCAGTATAGGCAGGAAGGCAGCGAGAGCAAGGGCGGGATGATGAAATCCGTATAGCGGCTATGCGCGGTTTCCCGCTTTACGCCGTCACGCCCTCGCAATAGTTTCCGCGCCCATGCAAAAGACGATGACCCCGTGCCCGATTTATATCGTAGCAATGCCCCCGGAGGGCTGCTGAGGGATTACGCACGCGTTTAAGACTTTGCATATCCATCAACAGGCCCCGCCGGATCAGGACGGGGCCTTTTGATTCGTCCTGTCCCTCCGGCCAACACGGAGACGACACATGAGGCGTTTTAGGTTCTTCCATCGAAGTTTGGTTTTTCTGCTCTGGCTGCTGTGCGTGCCGGCGGCGCTGGCTTTGGCGTCCTGCGACGACGGCCGCGTTCAGTCCGCATGTCGCGCACCCAGCACCAGCCAGGTCATGGGCGGATCGCCCTATGTTATTGCTAAAGTCGGACGGCTGCCGGACGCGCCGTTCCAGGCCCGTATCACGCCGGGATGTTAAATCGCGGCTTGTTTCTCGGCCCACGCCACTTTCGCGGCTTCGGCGGCATCCTTCAGGCGTTGCTCTTTGGCCGACAGTTTTTCACTGTCGGTCTTGAGCTGGCCGCAGGCTGCTAAAATGTCGCGGCCGCGCGGTGTGCGAATCGGTGCCGAGTAGCCCGCGTCCCACAAATGCTGCGCGAACGCATCCACGGTGCTTGCGTCCGAGCACTCATAGGGTGTGCCCGGCCAAGGATTGAAGTGGATCAAGTTGAACTTGCAGGGAATGTCTTTCACCAGCTTGATCAACGCGCGCGCATTGGCAGCGGTATCGTTGATGCCCTTCAGCATCACATATTCAAATGTGATGCGGCGCGCATTGCTGGCGCCGGGATAGTCGCGGCAGGCCTGCATCAATTCCTTCAACGGATACTTCTTGTTGATCGGCATGATCATCGAGCGCGTGTCGTCGTCGGGTGCGTGCAACGATACGGCCAGGTTGACACCCAGCTCCGCGCCGCAGCGGTGAATCTCGGGCACGACGCCTGATGTCGACAGCGTGATGCGGCGCTTGCCGACAGCGATGCCGTCGCCGTCCATGAGGATTTTTAAGGCCGTGGCGACATTCTCGAAATTATAAAGCGGCTCGCCCATGCCCATCATAACGATGTTCGAAAGCATGCGCGTCTCGTCCGTCGGCGTCGGCCATTCGCCGTAACTGTCGCGCGCCACCATGAACTGCCCAACGATCTCCGCCGGGGTCAGGTTGCGCACAAGTCGCTGCGTACCGGTGTGGCAGAAACGGCAGGTCAGCGTGCAGCCTACTTGCGATGACACACACACCGCGCCGCGATCGTCCTCGGGAATGAAAACCGTCTCGGCCTTTTGGCCGTCGCTGAACTGCATCAGCCATTTGCGCGTGCGGTCGGTCGAGGTCTGCTCGCGCGCGATGCCCGGGCGACCCACGACAAAATGCTCTTCGAGTTTCGCGCGCATCACCTTGGATAGATCGGTCATGGACGCGAAGTCTAAAGCGCCGCGATGATACAGCCAGTGCCACACCTGCTTGGCACGGAAGGGCTTCTCGCCCAATTCCGCCAGCGTCGCGGTCAATGCTTCGCGCGACAGCCCCACCAGGTTGGTGCGGGTTTCTGGTGCTGCCTCTGGGGCTATCTCGGGACGTGCTGAATCAGGCGACATAGGACCGGACCTAAGCTTTCCCGGCCAAAACGGCAAGGGATTTTGAGATTATACCGCAAATTCAATAGTTTAGGAACGGTGCGGCGAGAGGTCCGTAATGGTCGGTGCGGCGCTGCACAGCGGGCACTCCGGGTCGGGCTTGATCTTCACCTGGCGCATGGTGGTCGAAAGCGCGTCGTAGATCAGCAGCCGTCCGGCCATGCTGTCGCCGATGGCCAGAATTTCCTTCAAGACTTCGGTTGCTTGCAGCGTGCCCAGCACGCCCGCCACAGCACCCAACACACCGGCTTCTTCGCAGGTTGGAATCTGCCCCGCCGGCGGCGGCGCGGGATACAGGCAGCGGTAACACGGACCACCAGCGTGAGGTTTGAACGTCGCGAGCTGGCCGTCGAAGCGCAGCACGGCGGCGGACACCAGTGTTTTCTTTGCAAAAAAACATGCGTCGTTCACCAGAAACCGCGTCGCGAAATTATCGCTGCCGTCGGCGACGATGTCATAACCGCCGATCAGTGCCGTGGCGTTGTCGACCGTCAGTCGCATTTTATGCTCGACCAGCGTGACATCGGGATTGATCGCTGCCACGGCTTGTTTGGCGCTGGTCACTTTATCCACGCCGATGCGGTCGGTCGTATGCGCGATCTGGCGCTGGAGATTTGACAGATCGACCGTGTCGTCGTCGACGACGCCAATCGTGCCGACACCGGCGGCGGCCAGATACAGAATCAGCGGCGAGCCTAATCCGCCCGCCCCAATCACCAGGACTTTGGCGTTGAGAAGTTTTTCCTGCCCAATGCCGCCAACTTCCTGCAACAGGATGTGGCGGGCATAGCGTTGGATCTGTGGTTCGGTGAAATCCATGCTCGCCTAATATAGGCGCGCGTTACGCGCCTTTGTGAACGCCTGTGGAACCGAAACCACCCGCACCGCGCGCGGTATCGTTCAAATCCACTTTCTCTTCCCACATAATCGTGCGCACAGGCGCGACAACCATCTGCGCGATCCGCAAGCCGCGCGTCACCGTGAAAGCTTCCTGTCCGTGATTGATCAGAATCACGCCGACTTCACCGCGATAATCCGCGTCGATGGTGCCGGGGCTGTTCAGTACGGTCACGCCGTTCTTAGCGGCAAGGCCCGAACGGGGGCGCACCTGCGCCTCGAAGCCCGCCGGCAGCGCTATAGAAAATCCAGTCGGGATAATGGCGCGCGCACCCGGCGCCAGTACAACGTCGGCCTCAACGGCGGCACTCAAATCCATGCCGGCGGATTGTTGGGTTTGATAAGCCGGCAACGGCAGATCATGGCCGTTGGGCAAGCGCTTGATAGCGGCAGAGGTGACGACTGGCACGAAGGCCCCTTATATATGGCGTTGAACGTAGGTCGCGATGCGTTCCGCCAGTCTCTCAGCCACAGCGCGTTTACGCAAGGTCGGCCAGCTTTCCACGCCGTCAGCCGTCACTAAATGCACGGTATTGCTGTCGCCGCCGAAAGTGCCGGTGCCCGGCGAAACATCGTTGGCCACAACCCAATCGCAGTTTTTCTTGGCGCGTTTAGATTGCGCGCTTTCGATCAGGTTTTGTGTCTCGGCGGCGAATCCCACCACCAGCATCGGCCGCGTCGGCCCTGGCAGCGACAGTGTCGCCAGGATGTCCGGGTTTTCGCTCAGGTTCAAAGACGGCGCCGCCGCGCCTTTTTCCTTTTTGATTTTCTGCTTTGCGCCTTCGACCGACCAATCGGCGACGGCTGCGGCACACACCACGATCTCGGCGGGCAAAGCCTCGCTGCACGCCTTCATCATCTGCTTGGCGGTTTCGACATGTGTGACTTTCACACCGTCAGGGTCGGCTTCGTTGGTCGGGCCAGACACCAGCGTCACTTGCGCGCCAAGCTCAGCTAAAGCTGCCGCGACAGCGTGACCTTGTTTACCCGACGAGCGATTCGCGATGTAGCGCACCGGATCGATCGGTTCATGCGTCGGCCCGCTTGTCACCAGCGCGCGCAAACCCGTCAGCGGACCCTGTCCGTCGTTCTTCTGGAAAAAGCGCGTGAGCGCCGCGATGATCTCGGGCACTTCCGCCATGCGGCCGTTGCCGACTTCACCACACGCAAGGTCGCCCGCACTAGGCCCCACGACTTTCACTTCGCGATTTTTCAGCGTCAGCAAATTTGCCTGTGTCGCCGGATGTGTCCACATCATCACGTTCATGCTGGGTGCGATCATCACCGGCTTGTCGGTGGCCAGCAGCGCAGTGGTCGCCAGATCGTCGGCTTGGCCCGATGCCATCTTCGCCATGATGTCGGCCGTGGCGGGTGCGACGAGAATAATGTCGGCCTCGCGCGACAAACGGATATGACCCATCTCGGCTTCATCCGTCAGCGAGAATAAATCCTGGTAAACTTTATCGCCCGACAATGAACCCAGCGTCAGCGGCGTCACGAACTGCGCACCGCCTTTGGTCAAAATGCAGCGCACGTGCGCGCCGCGCTCGCGCAGGCGCCGAATCAAGTCGGGCACCTTCACGGCGGCAATTCCGCCCGAAACGATTAAAAGAATGCGTCGGTTCTCAAGCACGGGCTTTGTTCCAAAGACAGAGGTCCGGAACCCACTCTAGCGGGCGAAACTTAACGTAAGATAAGCGCCGCCAGCAGGACCGCAACCAGCAGCCAAGGCGCCCACAGCATCCAATTAACCCTGCAGCCCTTGCCCGGCTCTTCGCCGCGCAGGGCGCGGGCGGTGTCGGGGTGCAGTTTCAGGCCGCCGACCGCCATATCGGCCGTGATGGCATCAACCCGCGCGACGATCTGCGGCAGTTTTTCCAGGGTTTCCAGGGCGGTGCCGACGGCATCCATGACTTTGCCCTCCGGCCCCAGCCGCTCGCGCATCCAGCCTTCGATCAAGGGCTGCGCCAGCTCCCACATATTTACCTGCGGCGCCAGCGCGCGGCCCACGCCCTCGGCCAGCAGCATGCTTTTTTGCAGCAGCAGCAATTGCGGCTGCGCCTGCATCTCGAAGGTTTCGGTGATCTGAAACAGCTGACCTAGTAACTTCGCGATGGATATCTCGGCGATGGGTTTGCCGAGAATCGGCTCAGCGATAGACCGGCAAGCTTGCGCAAACGCATCAACCGAGTGATGCGCCGGCACGAATCCGGCGCGGATGTGCACTTCGGCGACACGCTTGTAGTCGCGCGTCAGAAATCCCAGCAGCATCTCGCCCAGTGTTTTTTGCGTGGCCGCATCAACCCGGCCCATGATGCCGAAATCCATGCCGATGATCACGCCGTCGGAGGTCACAAACAAATTCCCCGGATGCATGTCGGCGTGAAAAAAGCCGTGCCGGAAAACCATTTTAAAGAAAATTTCTGCGGCGCTTTTGACGACCGCCACCGGATCGGCGCCGCTGGCCGCGACGGCCACCGGATCATCGACACGCGAGCCTGCGACCCGCTCTAACGTCAGCACGCGCTCGGACGTGCGTTGCCAGTCCGCGCGCGGCACGCGGAAGCTCGCATCGCCTATGAAGTTCTCGCCGATCTCCTGGGCCGCGGCGGCTTCGAATCGCAAATCCATTTCCATGCGCACCGATTCGGCAAAGGTCCGCACGACTTCAACGGGCTTAAGGCGCAACAAATGCGGCGCACGATATTCGGCCTGTTCCGCCAGCCACAGCAGCGCTTCAATGTCGCGCGCGAACGCGGCTTTGATGCCGGGGCGCAAAATCTTCACCGCGACTTCTTTGCCGTCGGTATCCACCGCGAAGTGCACCTGCGCGATAGACGCCGCGGCGACCGCGATTTCATCAAAGCTTTTGAAGAGCGCCGTCAGCGGCACGCCGAAGTCGGTTTCGATCGTCGCTTTGGCGTGGGCGAAAGGAAACGGCGGCAAGCGGTCCTGCAAGCCGGATAGATCGGCCGCAACTTGCTCACCCAACAAATCTGCGCGTGTAGATAATGCCTGGCCGAATTTGATGAAGGTCGGCCCTAGCGCGGTTAATGCCAATGCGAGTCTCTGTCCTGGACGCAGCCCTTTGACGTCGCTGCGCGGGTGCCACAACACTTTGGCGACTCGCGCCGCGTTGCGTCCTGCCGGATGCAGGTCCAATAGAAACAAGGCGTCGTGCGCAGCAAAACTGCGCGCGATGACCCAGAGTCGTCCGAGGTTGCGAAGGCTACGCAGCATGCACGCGCTCTAAATCCGCCAGCCGGAATGCATGGCGGCGATGCCGCCGCTTAAATTGCTTACTTTTACTTGGTTGAAACCAACGGCTGTCATGCGCGCGGCCAAAGCGTTTTGATCGGGAAAGCGCCGAATGCTTTCGGCCAGATAGCGGTAAGCGTCACGGTCGCCTGCGACCAATCCGCCGAGCCACGGCATCACGCGAAAGGAATAAGCGTCGTAAAGTTTGTCCAAAACCGGTGCTAACACCTTGCTGAACTCCAGGCAGAGGAGTCGTCCGCCTGGTTTCAGCACGCGCCGCCCTTCGGCTAATGCTTTGTCGATATGCGTGACATTGCGTAGCCCGAAAGCAATCGTATAGGCATCGAAGCTCATGTCCGGGAATGGCAACGTTTCTGCATTGCCGCAGACCCAGGTGAAATCAGTCAGCCGCCCGCGATCGATAGCGCGATTGCGCCCCACGTTCAGCATCTCGGCGTTGATATCGCAAACCGTCACAGCAGAAGGCTTGTCGCTCTGGCTTTCTTCCATGCGGTCGCGCATGCGAAAGGCGATATCGCCTGTACCGCCCGCCACATCGACGATGGATTGTCCTGCGCGCGGCGCCAGCCAATCGATCATGGCGGCCTTCCACAGGCGATGGACACCGGCGCTCATCAAATCGTTCATGAGATCGTACTTGGGCGCCACGGCATCGAATACCGCCCGCACCATGCCGGCCTTCTCGTCTTCGGCCACAGTCTTGAAGCCGAAGTGCGTGGTGCCGGTCTCGCCCGGCGTATGATCCGCGTCCTGAGTCATAAGCCGGAACATAATCTAAGCTATTCTGAAAGACCATTAATCCATCCCGGCGCGGGATATGCGATATAACGGCGGTCTGCGAAGAGGATGCGATGCCCGAGCTTCCCGAAGTTGAAACTGTCTGTCGCGGCCTGGCCGGTGTGCTGGAAGGCCGCCGTTTTGCGCATGTGAATGTGCGCCGCAAGGATTTGCGTATCCCCTTTCCCAAAGGCCTAGCCGCCACGCTCACAGGGCGCCGCGTCGAGAAGATCTATCGCCGCGCTAAGTATGTGATGATGTTGCTCGACAACACCCAGGTATTGATTACCCACCTCGGCATGTCCGGGCGCATGCAGATCGTGAAGGACGACGGCCCGCTGGGGCCTCACGATCACGTCGTCCTCACAACCGATGACGGCACCGAGATTCGTTTCAATGATCCCCGGCGCTTCGGCCTGATGACGCTGGCGGACGAAGCCGGTCTCAACACGCACAAACTTTTCCGCCATTTGGGCCCCGACGCGATGGGCGATGCTTTCACGCCCGAGGCGCTTTCGGCGGCTCTGAAGGGCCGCAAGACGTCGATAAAGGTCGCGCTGCTCGATCAACGTATCGTCGTCGGTGTGGGCAATATCTATGCCTCCGAAAGCCTCAACCACGCGGGCATTTCGCCCAAACGCAAGGCCGGCACGATCTCGGGCAAACGCGCCGAGGCGCTGGTGCCTGCCATCAAACAAGTCTTGGCCGAAGCCATTGCCGCCGGCGGCTCGTCTTTACGAGATCATGTGCAACCCTCCGGAGAGCTGGGCTATTTTCAGAAGGCTTGGCGGGTCTATGGCCGGGAGGGCGAATCGTGTCCCTGCGGCGCCAACAGCGCGCCGGTGAAGCGCATTGTCCAGGGCGGGCGCTCGACCTTCTTCTGCGCGCGCTGCCAAACCTAGCGCCAGTTCCCAGGATACGCGCCAAATAACCGGCTTTTTGGGGCCCTGCCGCAGATCCTATGGGCGAACGGGCCGAGCTGGTTGACTAGCTCCGGCGCATCTCCTATAAGCCGCGCTTCATTTCGGCCCCATCATCAATGGATTGGCCGGATTTCAGACAACGACTCCGGTAAGATTTCATGGCTCAGCATAAATCAGCGAAAAAACGCATCCGTCGCAACGCCCGCGCCGCGACAGTCAACCATTCCCGCGTCGCCCGCATCCGCGGCTTCGTCAAGACCGTGGAAACCGCGATCGCGTCCGGCGACAAAACCGCCGCTATCGCCGCGCTCAAGAAAGTTATGCCGGAGCTGATGCGCGGCACGACCAAAGGAGTCGTTCACAAGAAAACAGTTTCGCGCAAACTGTCGCGCCTGTCCGCGCGCGTCAAAAGCCTCGCCGCCTAACTTTTCCTTTCCGAGTCCCCATCGTTCTCTCCATCGGCAGCGGTGTTCGCGCGCCGATGGATTTTTGCGTCTGTCTACCGCGTGCGCCGCATGATCCCCGCGCCGTCCAGCGCGATTTAAAAATTCCCGAGTCTCACGCGTTTCGAGTCTCACGCGTTCACGTCATCGTCAGAGTCGTTTCCAGAGTCGTTCGTTCGCCAATGGAGTCTCGCGATTTTGGCGTGCTGGCCTGCAACTTGCGGCGCACGATCCTTGCGTCTCGCAGCGCGGTTTAAAACCCCCGAGTCACGAGGCGCCGCGCGGATTTTTCATTAAAGTCATTGGGAATCAACGACCTGCATCGCGCTTATATTGTTTCTGGTAAAAACCTCCTCGCAGCTCACTCTCAAAAAAATCTGTCAACTTATCTTTCCGCTTGTCACGCACGCGTCGCTCGCTACATTCATCAACGTCTGAAGCGTCGTCGAATGCGTTTTGCAGCACACTCGAGCGGCTTCGGTACTCAACACGATCAGGATAAATTCATACCAGGGCTGGTTCGATTTTTCGGTTCAGCGCGCGAAAGCCTGTTGTATGTCGTTCGCGCGTGGCGGAATATTTTTTGAGGTGTGTAAAGTTTCGTTAGAAGAATTGTTCTGGTCGCCGCAACCGCGCGCAGAGTGGGACGTTTTCTAAAAGACTTTCGGGGAACTGCATTTTAAAGCTGACCTTCCGCCGCTGTCGTCAGCGAGATCGTCGGTGTTGCCTAGGGGAAGCTAAGCGTGAAAAGTTTGGATGTGGCGGCCGTCGATCAGGCTGAATGGGACCGCGTTAAAACGCGCCTCAAACAGGAGTTCGGCGAGTCGGCGTTCAAAAGCTGGGTCACGCCCATTACGGTTGCGGCTTTCCACAAAGGCGAAGTCGAGTTGGCCGTGCCCACGCGCTTTATGCGCGATTGGATTACCACGCATTACGCTGAAAGAATTCGCGCGCTCTGGAGTGGTGAAAACCCCAGCGTTCGCAAGGTAACCTTGAAGGTTGAAGCCGCACGCGCCGCTGCGGAAGGCCGCGAAAGATTAAATGCCGAAGTTGCCGCCAAGGAAAGCGGCGGCAGACAGGCTGCGCCGCAAGGCATGCCTCGCGCCCTCGCGCCGGCCTCGCGCACGATGTCATCCGCGCGCGCAATTCCGACATCCGCGTCCTCTTTCTCAGCCAATGCCGATCTCTCGGCGCCGCTGGATCGGCGTTACGTGTTCGAGAATTTCGTTGTCGGCAAACCTAACGAGTTTGCCTATGCCGCGGCCAAACGTGTCGCCGAATCCGATCACGTCAGTTTCAACCCGCTGTTTCTGTATGGCGGTGTCGGTCTGGGCAAAACCCATTTGATGCATGCCATCGCGCACGAGATTCGCAACCGCACGCCGGATCGCAAAGTGGTTTACCTGTCGGCCGAGAAGTTCATGTACAGCTTTGTCCGCGCGCTCCGAAATCAGGACATGGTTTCCTTCAAGGAACAATTCCGCTCCGTCGATGTACTGATGATCGATGACGTACAGTTTATTTCCGGCAAGGATTCGACGCAGGAAGAGTTCTTCCACACCTTCAACGCGCTGGTCGATCAGGGCCGTCAGATTGTTTTGTCGGCGGACAAGTCGCCATCCAATCTGGAAGAAATTGGCGACCGTCTGCGCTCGCGTCTGTCGTCGGGCCTCGTCGCCGATCTGCATCCCACCACCTTCGAACTGCGCCTAGGCATTCTTGACGCCAAGGCCGAACAGCTCGGCGTGCCCGTGCCGCTGAAGGTCAAGGAATTCCTGGCCCATAAAATTTCGTCCAATGTCCGTGAACTCGAAGGCGCACTTACGCGCTTGGTAGCCCACGCCCAACTGGTTGGCGGAGCCATCACCCTGGAAACCGCGCAGGACCTCCTGGCCGATCTCCTACGCGCCCACGACCGGCGCCTGACCATGGAAGAGATTCAGAAGCGCGTGGCCGAACACTTCAAGATCCGCGTGTCGGACATGAGCTCGGCGCGCCGCGCCCGGGCTGTTGCCCGCCCGCGTCAGGTCGCCATGTATCTCTCTAAGCAGCTCACCTCCCGCTCCCTGCCGGAAATCGGCCGGGCTTTCGGCGGCCGCGACCACACCACCGTCATGCATGCGGTGCGCAAGGTCGAGGAACTGGTCAAATTGGACACAGCCTTCGCCGAGGACGTCGAACTCCTCACCCGAATGCTGGAAAGCTGAGCTGGTTTCCGGCGGTTTTCCGCATCCCGGAATCAGCCTTTCCACCGCCCCTCCAAAACCGCCGTTAACGCTTGGGATTCCGTAGCCTTTTCAGGGCAGCAGCGGATGTTTTTTTCTTAGGTTGGCGGGGCGCTCTCTGGTTATACTTAGAACCCTTCTCGCGACGTGCCGCCGGCGCCCGCGAGGGCCGGTTCCGAATGCGTGTTTTTGACGCGCGTTGCCGGTGTGGGGGGCTAAGCGTCCGGCGTATTCCTCAAGAGCAAAAAGCACCGATTCCACAACATGAAACTCATCATCGAGCGGGCTGCCCTCCTCAAATCCCTGGGTCACGTACAAAGTGTGGTCGAGCGCCGCAACACCATCCCGATTTTATCCAACGTGCGCCTGGACGCCTCCAAAAGCGCGCTGTCGCTCAATGCCACCGACATGGACATCGAGATCGCGGAATCCACCGCCGCTGAAGTTTCCAAGGGCGGGGCCACTACGGTTTCGGCCCACACGCTCTATGACATCGTCCGCAAGCTGCCCGACGGCGCGCAGGTCGAAGTCACCTCCTCCGCCGATGGTGGCCAGATTGCCCTGGCCGCGGGCCGCTCGCGTTTCAACCTCGCCTGCCTGCCGGTCGAAGATTTCCCGGCCATGGCCGACGGCGACCTGGGCCACACCTTCAAGCTCGCGGCGGCGGATTTGCGCGGTCTCATCGACCGCACTCGTTTTGCGATCTCGACCGAGGAAACCCGCTATTACCTGAACGGCATCTACCTGCACGCCGCCAAAAGCGAGAAGGTCGCGGTCTTGCGCGCCGTCGCCACCGATGGCCACCGTTTGGCCCGTGTCGAGCTGCCGCTGCCTGAAGGTGCCGCAGGCATGCCGGGCGTGATCGTGCCGCGTAAAGCCGTCATCGAAGTGCGCAAGCTGATTGAAGAAACCGAAGGCGACATTTCGATCTCGCTCTCGGATTCTAAAATCCGCTTCGGCTTCGACAATGTCACGCTGACGTCCAAGCTCATCGACGGTACCTTCCCGGATTACGAACGCGTCATTCCGATCGGCAACGACAAGGTGCTCGAAGCCGAGCGCAAGCCGTTGTTCGACGCGGTCGACCGCGTCTCAGCCATCAGCTCCGAGAAGTCGCGCTCCATCAAGATGAACTGCGAAAAAGGCATGATCACGCTGTCGGCCTCCAGTCCCGAAGCAGGCAGTGCTGTCGAGGAAGTCGAAGCGCAATACGGCGCCGGCCACCTCGAGATCGGCTTTAACTCGCGTTATCTCCTGGAAATCCTCAGCCAGATCGAAGGTGAGGCAGCGCGCTTCACCATGGCCGACGCTGCGTCGCCAACCGTCATCCGCGACGTTGCGGATGCGTCGGCGATCTACGTCCTTATGCCGATGCGGGTGTGAACTCGCTTCGCGACGCCATCGTCGCCGCACCCGCGGCGCAATCTTTTCCGGCGCCAAATGCAGCGGCGCCCGCGACCATTTCTGTGGCAATCACCCAGCTTACGCTTACGGATTTCCGCTCCTATGCCGGCTTGCGTCTGGATGTCGATGCGCGCCCGGTGGTGCTCACAGGCGCGAACGGGGCCGGTAAAACCAATCTCCTCGAAGCGCTATCATTCCTGGCGCCCGGCCGGGGCCTGCGCGGGACGCGCTTAAGTCAGGCCGGCCGTCAGATCCAGCGCGGTGTGGCCAATCAGACAACGGTTCCCTGGGCGGTTGCCGTCAAGCTCACAACGCCTGATGGCCCGATGAATATCGGCACTGGCCTCACGGCGGGCACCGAACGCCGCGCGGTTCACATCAACGGTCAACCGGCGAAGGGCGTCGTTGCGCTCGCGCGTCACCTGGGTGCGGTCTGGCTTACGCCGTCGATGGATCGCTTGTTTCAGGATGGACCAGCCTCGCGCCGCAAATTCCTTGATCGCCTTGTCACATCTTTCGATGCGGATCACGCCGGCCGCATGGCGGCTTACGATCATGCCTATCGTCAGCGTTCGCGCCTGATGCGCGACGGAGGCGGGGATGCGCCGTGGTTTGCGGCGCTCGAAGACACGATGGCACGTCATGGTGTAGCGCTTGCAGCCGCGCGTCACGATCTGGTCGCGCGCTTGAATCACGATCTCGCCGCTGCTGTTGGTCCGTTCCCGGCAGCGCGTCTGGCACTTGTCGGCACCATCGACGCCTGGCTCAACGACATGCCGGCGATCGACGTTGAAGATTCTGTGCGTCGCAGCCTATGGGAAGAGCGCCGCGGCGTTATGGGTGCTGGCGCCGGTCCGCATCGGTCCGATCTTGGCATCGCCATGAGCGCGCCGGGCCATGCATCCGATGGCCAGCCTGCGGCGTTATGTTCAACAGGCGAACAGAAAGCTTTGCTGATTTCCGTGCTGCTCGCGCAAGCTCGCTTACAGCGCGCGAAGCGCGGTCACGCACCACTGCTATTGCTCGATGAAGTTGCTGCTCACTTGGACGAAAACCGGCGTGCCGCGCTGTTCACCGAAGTCTTGCATCTCGGTGCGCAGGCGTGGATGACCGGCACAGATGCTGCGCTCTTTAAAGACTTCGCCGGCGCGGCGCAGTTTTTTACCGTCGACAACGGCGCTTTGACGCCTGCTGCAAACCGTCGATGACCACCCTATATCAATGCGCATGAACCTCGAGATATCGCCATGAATGCACCTCCTAATTCCGAACCCGCAGTAAAGACCGAAGCGGTCTATGACTCGGACTCCATTAAGGTCCTGAAGGGCCTCGATGCGGTGCGCAAACGCCCGGGCATGTACATCGGCGACACCGATGACGGCTCCGGTCTGCATCACATGGTCTACGAAGTTGTCGATAACGCCATTGATGAGTCTCTTGCCGGTCACTGCGACCGCATCGAAGTCATCCTGCACGGCGACGGCAGTGTCACCGTCAACGATAACGGCCGCGGCATTCCGGTCGATATTCACAAAGAAGAAGGCGTCTCCGCGGCCGAGGTCATCATGACCCAGCTCCATGCCGGCGGAAAATTCGACCAGAACTCTTATAAAGTTTCTGGCGGTCTGCACGGCGTCGGCGTCTCGGTCGTCAACGCGCTGTCGAGTTTGCTAGAGCTGCGCATCTGGCGCGACGGCGAAGAGTATTCCATGAAGTTCACGCACGGCGACGCCCAAGCGCCGCTCGCCATGGTCGGTGAAGCGCCGAAGGTTACGGTTGGCAGCCGCATCGGTCAGTTCAAAACCGGCACCGAAGTACGCTTTCTACCTTCGAAGGAAACCTTTACCAAAACGGAATTCGACTACGCCACGTTGGAACACCGCTTGCGCGAGTTGGCTTTCTTGAACTCCGGCGTCTTCCTCAATCTCACCGACGCCCGCCATACTGAAAACAAATCGATCGACCTGCACTATCAGGGCGGCATCGAAGCTTTCGTGAAATATCTCGACCGTACCAAAACCGCGCTGCACGATCCGCCGGTGGCCATGTCGGCTGAGAAAGACAACATCACAGTCGAGCTGGCGATGGAGTGGAACGACAGCTATCACGAGAACACGCTGTGCTTCACCAACAACATCCCCCAGCGCGATGGCGGTACGCATCTGGCCGGGTTCCGCGGCGCGCTGACGCGCACCATCAATCACTATGCCAACGAAAAAGGCATGGGGAAAAAGGACAAGATCGCGCTTACCGGCGACGACATGCGCGAAGGCCTGACCTGCGTGCTGTCGGTCAAAGTGCCAGACCCGAAGTTTTCCTCGCAGACCAAGGACAAGCTTGTGTCCTCGGAAGTGCGTCCGGTTGTTGAAAACGTTGTGTCGGAAAAGCTCGGCGAGTGGTTCGAAGAACATCCCGCCGAAGCCCGCAAGATTGTCGGCAAGGTCATCGAAGCCGGCCTCGCGCGCGAAGCCGCCCGCAAGGCGCGCGAACTTACGCGCCGCAAAGGAGCGCTCGATTTCGCTTCGTTGCCCGGTAAGCTGGCCGATTGCCAAAACCGCGACCCCGCCGCCGCCGAACTCTTCATCGTCGAAGGTGACTCGGCTGGTGGCTCTGCGAAACAGGGCCGTGACCGCGGCTTCCAAGCCATTCTTCCCTTGCGCGGTAAAATCCTGAACGTCGAACGCGCGCGCTTCGATAAAATGCTGGGCTCAGCTGAAATCGGCACACTGGTCACGGCGCTTGGCACCGGCATTGGTGCCGAGGAATTTAACATCGCCAAGCTGCGCTACCACAAGATTATCATCATGACGGACGCCGACGTCGACGGCAGCCATATCCGTACCCTGTTGCTCACGTTCTTCTATCGCCAGATGCCGCAGATCATCGAGAACGGCTATCTGCTCATCGCGCAGCCGCCGCTCTACAAGGCCAAGAAAGGTACGTCCGAGGTTTATCTCAAGAACGACGACGCGATGGAGGATTACCTCATCAACGCCGGCTTGAATAACGCCACGCTGTTGATCAACGACCGCAGCCAAGTGGCCGGCGAAGACTTGAAACGTTTGGTCTATAAGGCGCGCGAAACCAAAAACAGTCTGCAGCTCCTCTCACGCACGCTGCCGTCGCGCATCGTCGAGCAATGCGCCATCGCCGGCGCCTTCAATCAAGACGTGCTCTCGAACGATACCTTGGCGAAAGAAGCCGCTGAATACGTCGCGCGCCGCCTCGATCACCTCGAGACCGAATACGAAAAAGGCTGGACCGGCGAATCCGCGGCCGGCGGCGGCTTGAAGTTCGCGCGCACCGTGCGCGGCGTGACCGAGACCATTGTCATCGACAGTCGCACCTTGAACTCCGCCGAAGCCCGTCATCTCGACAGCCTCGCTTCGGAACTGCAAGCCACCTACACGCGCGATGTGCTGCTGAAGTACAAGGACGAGGATATTAAAATCTCTGGTCCGGTCGCCTTGCTCGCCGCCATCATGGCGCACGGCAAAAAGGGCGTCTCGCTGCAGCGCTACAAAGGCTTGGGCGAAATGAACCCGGGCCAGCTGTGGGAAACGACGCTTGATCCCAACGTACGCACGTTGCTGCAGGTGAAGGTCAACCACGGCGATGAAGCCAATGAAGTCTTCTCGACGCTCATGGGCGATATCGTCGAACACCGCCGCGACTTCATCCAGGAAAATGCGCTCCAGGTGAAGAACCTCGACGTCTAGAAATCAGTGCCACCGGCGGAACGCAAGCTCGAGCCTTTCAAGGAACTCTTCAACCGCGCTGTGGTCGAAGATGTTTCCACGCACATCAAACGCCGCTGGTCCGGCTTCGACGCCAAGGGTTTCATCGATCATGCGTTGAAGGATTTCCAGAAACTTGAGATGAAAGCGCGCGCGAACCAGATCGCAGCCGCGCTTGTGGCGCACATGCCCACCGACGTGCCGCGCGCCCTGAAAATTCTTATCTCTTCGCTGCGGCCTTTGGATAAAAACGGCGCGCCCATCGCCGATGCGTCAAAAGGCATCGCCAAGATGGCGGTCTGGCCTATGGCTGAGTATGTCGCCCGCGTCGGCATGGATCATCCCAACGCAGCCTTTGCGGCGCTGCGCGAACTCACCATCCGCAGCACGGCGGAATTCGCCGTCCGGCCTTTCATCGTCAAACATCCGAAGAAGGCGCAGGCGGTTCTCAAAACCTGGGCGAAGGATGCCAACCACCACGTCCGACGGTTGGCGTCGGAAGGATCGCGTCCGCGTCTGCCGTGGGGTTTGCGGCTCAAGGCCTTTGTCGCCGACCCCGCGGCCGTTCTGTCGCTTCTGGAGATGTTGAAGGATGATCCATCCGAATATGTCCGCCGCTCTGTTGCCAACAGCCTCAACGACATTGCCAAGGATCATCCGGATCTTATCGCTGCGCTGGCTGCGCGGTGGCTAAAGAACGCAAGCCAGCCGCGCGTGCGCCTTGTCCGCCATGCTTGCCGCACCTTGATCAAGGCGGGCCACGGCAAAACCCTCGCAGCTTTAGGCTTCGCCGCTAAGCCCGCGGTCAAACTCAAAGATTTTAAACTCGTGACGCCCAAGGTGACATTTGGCGCTCACGCCGGTTTCAGCGCCGTACTTCACAGCACGGCCACCACGGCGCAGAACATCGTCGTCGATTACGTCATCCACCACCGCAAGAAAAACGGCGGCACCGCGCCCAAGGTGTTCAAATGGAAAACCCTGGTGCTCGGCCCGAAAGACTCCGTGCGGCTGGAACGTCGTCATGCCTTTAAGCCGATTACCACACGGGTGTATTACCCCGGCCGTCACCGCGTCGAGGTGATGGTCAACGGCCGGGTAATCTGCGGAGCCGATTTCGATCTCTTAGTTTGAAATCGTTAGTGTAAGTCCGGCTCATCCTGCGGCACGACCAGTTGCATGCGGTCGTCGCCTTCGCTCAAGGCCGTCACCGTGCGTTGATGGTCTTCCCAGCTATCGGCGAATTCCGTCAGCGCCTGCACCAATAATGCATCCAGGCTGACGCCCATTCCTGCAGCCAGCGCGTTCAGCCGCGCCTCTAATGCAGGTGTTACCTATAAATTCAGGGCGACCGGCACCCGCGCGGGTGCGCTGCGTTTCGGCGCGGCACGCTTGGCTGGTTTTTTGGCGCGTTTAACCGGCTTTTTGGCGACGACCTTCTTGGTCGGTCTTTTCGCGGCGACCGGCTTTTTGTTTTTCTTCTTCTTTGCGGCGACTTTCTTTTTCGCGCTATTCTTTTTAGCCATAGGAACTCCCTGAATTTACACGCCCTTAAACCGCCGTATTTATTCTACATAAGCCACAGCCTAGGGGTTCGCAATCATGCTACATCACGGTCATGCCTAAAGCGAAGCGGCACAAGTCCGATAACCACGACGCGCCCGACGACGGCGCCGAGGACAAATCCCAATCCGCACCCACGAAGAAGCGGGCAAGCGGCGGTTTTCGTATGCCCGTGCTTGTGTCGAATGCGCTGGCCGCGCTGGTCTGGGTTGGCTTGGTCGGTGCCGCGGTCGTCGGCTATTTCGCCATCGACTTGCCGGCGGTCGATGAAGCCGCGCTGACCCGCCGTCCCAATATCCGTCTCATCGATGCCGGCGGCTGGGAGATCGCCAACTTCGGCGATATTTACGGCGCGTCCATCGATCTCAAACAATTACCGCCGCATGTCGCCGGGGCGCTGATCGCGGTCGAGGATCGGCGTTTCTATGAGCATCCCGGCATCGACGTGCGCGGCTTGGGGCGTGCCTTGGTTCATAATATCAGCGGCGAGGGGCGCATGCAGGGCGCCTCGACGATCACGCAGCAGCTAGCCAAGAATCTATTCCTGACACCCGACCGCACGTTGTCGCGCAAAATCCGCGAGGCGCTCATGGCATTGCGGCTCGAGCGCACCTTTACCAAAGACCAGATTCTCGCGCTCTATATGAACCGGGTTTATTTCGGCAGCGGCATCTACGGCTATGAAGCCGCAGCCGAACGCTTTTTCAACCGCCCCGCCAAGGACCTGACGATTTTCCAATCGGCCGTGCTGGCCGGCCTTTTGAAAGCGCCGACCCATTACAACCCGATATATGAGCCCGAGCGCGCCAAACGCCGCGCCGAGATCGTCCTCTCAACCATGGTCGATACGGGCAGCATCACCGACAAGCAATCTCAAGCCGCGCTCAAAAGTGCGGACAAAGCCTTGCATGCCGTTATCCGCCCGCCCAGCGGCGGGCGTTATTTCGCCGACTGGGTTCTGTCGCAGGTGGAAGGTTACGTCGGCACCATCGACCGCGACCTCGTCGTTCAAACCACCCTCGACGGCCGCCTTCAGGCCCAGGCCGAGACCGCGCTGGCCAAAAATCTCGATGCCCAGGGCGCTAAATTGAAGGTCGAACAAGGCGCGGTCGTGGTTCTTGCGCCCGACGGGGCCGTGCGGGCCCTGGTTGGCGGCCGCGATTACAACGACAGCCAGTTCAATCGCGCGACCCAAGCGATGCGCCAGCCCGGGTCGGCGTTCAAACCCTTCGTGTACATCGCGGGCTTGGAAAATGGTTACACGCCCGACGACCTTATCACCGACGGCCCGATTAAAATCGGCAAGTGGAAACCGCAGAACTTTTCGCGCACCTATGAAGGCCCGGTCAGCCTCGAGACCGCGCTCGCCAAGTCCATCAACACGGTTGCCGTAAGAATTGCGCAGCAGGTCGGCCCCAAAGCCGTCATTGCGGTGGCACACCGCATGGGCATCACCGAGAATTTTAAACCCGATCTCTCACTGGCTTTGGGCTCGGGCGAAGTCACGCTGCTCGAGTTGACCGGCGCCTATGCGCCGTTTGCCAACGGCGGTAATGCCGCCGCGCCCTATGCCATTCAATCCGTGACCGAGCGCGACGGGTCGGTCCTTTATACCCGCGAAGGCGGGCCCCTCGGTCAAGTCATAGCGCCGGAAACCCTGGCCATGATGAACCGCATGATGACGCAGGTGATGGTGCAAGGAACCGGAACGGGGGCTGCGTTCGGCTACCCCGCGGCCGGCAAAACCGGCACCACGTCGGATTTCCGCGACGCATTTTTCATGGGTTTCACTACCGATTACGTTACGGGCGTCTGGGTCGGCAACGATTCCGGCGAAGGCATGAAGAATGTCACCGGCGGCGGCTTGCCGGCGCATATCTGGCGCGACGTCATGACCGCAGCTCACGTCGGCCACGAGCCGCACGCGCTCCCCGGCCTAGAACCGCAAGGCTCTCCGGATCTTCTCAGCCGGTTTTGGCAAACGCTGACGGGCAACTAAAGCCGGTCGCGTCGTTTTTGGCCTCGGCATTTGCGCCGCGCCTACCCTTATTAGGTGTGTGTATGCCATTTATTGAATACTTATGATTGAAAATGACAGGTTTTTTTTGAAATTTTATGTCGTATTTTTCTCTTCTCGCCCGGCTGAGGGGGTAATTGTCCCCATTCCCTATGTGTCTAAATAAGAAACTGAAATTTCACCGAAAAATCTCTAACCCTAGGGGTGATCACAACCTGCCTGCCTAAGGATTGAACAGCCCCGCGAGTGATCATAAGGCAATCGGCAATATCTTCGAAAGAATCTAACTTCGCAGGCGGTATTTGGCGAAATTTTATTTTTGTTGCCACCTAGACCCCCCCTTAACCAATAATACGCCCGCCATAAGGGCAGCCACGGAGACGGACTGTCCACCCAAGGACGAAGGATATCGTTCATGACCGGGAAGCGGATTTTCCCGGACATAAAAAAACCGGATTAAACGGCAAAAACCTCCGGGCATCGGGCACAGGGAACACTCTTTTAACCCAGGCGTTCACATCCTGGAGGGTGGCGTTGTGTTCGTTGTTGTGGCCAAGGAACAAAGAATGACGTTGATGAACTCCATCCTACCGCGCCTCGTGCGCGGCCTGCGTCTGGCGCCCCTGGTCTTGGGCGCCCTTGTTGTATTGGTCCAAGCCGTACCCGTACGCGCCGTCGAAATCCCCGACGACCTCCATATAGATTTCTCCAGCATCGTCGTCTCGAAGGACGAGCTGGTCTGCCTGGCGCTCAACGACTATTGGGAAGCCCGCAGCGAAACCATGGCCGGGCGTATCGCGGTCGCGCGCGTGGTGCTCAATCGCGCCATGGACCCGCGCTATCCGTCCAACCTGTGCGATGTCGTCAAGCAAACCAAAGTTTCGGGCGTGTCCAATCGCTGCCAGTTTTCGTGGTACTGCGACGCCAAGGACGACGTTCCCGCCGAGGCCGATCAATGGCGCACGTCCTTGAAGATCGCGACTGCGATCCTGCAAGTCGACAGTTCCATTCCCGATCCGACCGGCGGTGCGCTGTGGTACCACGCTGACTTTACGCGCCCAGCGTGGTCGGCGGAGTTTGAAACCACCACCATCATCGGCACGCACGTTTTCTACCGCGAGCCTGATACGCAACGCAGCAAGGCGACGGCTGTGCGCAAGCCGTTCATTTACCGGATGAACTCGTTTGCCGAGTACGTCGCCCACCAGAACGGCCGCGCCAAGGCCCGCGCTTATGCGTCGGCTGCGCCTACGGTTTCATCCGTAGCGGTGCAAAGCGGCCCCGCTCCGACGCAACCACTGGCGCGCTAATACCCAGTCGATCTCGGCTGTTTGCAGCAGCTCTTCCACGACATCCCAGAATCGCGCACTGTGATTCATGTGCTTGAGATGCGCCACTTCGTGCGCGGCCACGTACGTCAGCACATCATCCGGCGCCAGAATCAGCCGCCACGAGAACGATAGCTTTCCGTCTGGACTGCAGCTGCCCCAGCACGATCGGGTATCGCGCACCGATACGCGGGTGACGTTGACGCCGAGCTGTGTCGCCAACGTCTGCGTCGCCGGGGTTAAGACACGCAAAGCTTCTTGCTTCAGCCAATCGCGCACGCGCCGCGGCGCATGCTCGGGCCGGCCCGTGACGATGATTGCGTCATTCTCGCGCCAAACACCGCCGCGCTCATGCGGGCGCAGCTGTAAGACATAATCGCTGCCGCGATACGGAATCACCGTGCCGTCGGCGAACGGGATATGCGGCGGCAATGATTCCAGATGTTTAGCGATCCAGCGGGCCCGGCTGGTAAGAAACGCCGCCACCGTCCGGTCGCTCGCGCGTGGCGGCCGTACCAGCACGATGCGGCCTTTGGCCGGATCAACACGCAGGCCGATACGGCGCGCACGCGGGTTTCTTTCCACGACAATGCGCGCCGCGAGGTTTGCGTCATCCAATGCGCCGGCAAGGCTGCTGTCGGTCAGCAGAGGCACTGCGCGCGTCTCAGGCATCCGTGATCACATAGGCATGGAGTGGCCCGGCATCGCGCTCCGAGATGCAGCGGTTCTGCATGGATATCCCGGCGCTATGAACAGTCTCCGGGTCGCCGCTCACCAGCGGATGCCACGCGGCCAGATCTTGTCCTTGATGCACGAGGCGATAAGCGCAGGTATCCGGCAACCAATCGATCGTCGTTGTATTCTGTGGCGTCAGCACAACGCAGTCCGGCACCAGGGCCTTGCGGCGTGGATAGTTTTTGCAACGACAGCTCGTCGTATCCAACAACCGGCACGCGACGCTTGTCATTTTCAGCGAACCATCGGCCTCGCGGATTTTGTTCAAGCAGCACTTGCCGCAGCCGTCGCATAAACTTTCCCATTCCGTCTTGCTCATCTGCGCCAGTGTCTTGGTGCGCCAGAAGGGCAGGGCCGTGTTCACGTCAAATTCTTCAAATAGGCGACAATCTCGTCCGCCGTTGAACTGCCGGGCAGAAGACCCAGATATTTTCCGTCGCGGTCGAGCAGATACATGAAGCCGCTGTGGCTGACCGAATAGTCGCCCGTGTCTTTGCCTTCGGCATCGCGGATCGCCGTCTTGGTGGCATAAACCCGAAAGGCTTTGGTGATTGCGTTCACTTGTTCCGGAGTTCCGGTCAGCGCGATAAAGCGCGGATCGAAGTTCGCCATATAAGTCGCCAGCGCTTCGGGTGTATCGCGCTCCGGGTCCAATGTGATGAATACCGGCTGAACCTTCTCACCGGCGGGTCCAGCGGCTTTCAAAGCTTGCGTCACCGTTTGTAATGTCACCGGGCAGATATCGGGACAGTGTGTGAAGCCGAAGAAAATCAGGCTGTAGCGCCCCTTCAGGTTGACCTCTGTGACGACGTTGCCTGTGGTGTCGCTCAGCGTGAACGGTCCGCCGATGACCGCCGTCGCCGCCGTTCCCGGCGGCTGCTGTACATGCGTATGGGGCAGATACAGCGCCAGCACCGCCACCATGGCGCCTAAGATGATAACCCCGATCGCAATGCGCTTGGCCATGGCCGGTTATTGTAATCCGCCGAGACGTTGCGCAATCTCAGCCTTAAGGGGTGAGTCGTCGGCTAGGGCGGCGTGCGCCTTGGTCCACATGGCGCGGGCGCCGGCCTTGTCGCCGGCTTGGGCGCGCGCGAGACCCGACACATACAGCGCTTCAGGTTGGGCGGCGTCCAGCTTCAGGATATCGCCCGCCACATCTACCGCCGTCTTCGGCAGCGGTCCACCCGGCGTGATCGTGGTCATGAGCGAGCTCATGTATTGCAGTCGCGGGTCGACTTCGGTTGGTTTCAAAGCGATGGCAGTTTCGTAAGCCTTCTTCGCGCCGTCGGCATTTCTTAAGATTGTGTAGGAGCGGCCCAGCATCATCCAGCCGTCATAGTCTTTGGGATTGCTTTCCAAACGCGCTGCTAATCCGCCGACCATGCCCTCGATCATTTTCAATTGCTCCGGCGACATTCCGCCCGGCGGCCCGGGTGGCGCGGCAGGCGGTGCCGGCCGCGGGGCTAATGGCATGGCGGGCGCCTGCGCGACCTTCACAGCCGGATACATATCCGACGGATGCTTAGGCTCCACGGACATCGGTGCGATACCGGCCTCCTGTGCGACCGCGCCCATGCGTTCGCGCACCATCGGCAGCCAGGGCGCGTCGGGCGGCGCGGTGGCCGTAAGATCGCGCCAGATAGCGATGGCCGCCTTTGCGTCGCCCTTATTTACTTCCTCGAGACCCATATAAAAGCGCGCACGCGGTTCATTGCGATCAAACGAGAGCGCCGTCATCAGGGCATCATGCGCCTCCGGCGATACCTTGCCCTGGGCCGCAGCCATCATGGCCTCGCCCAAACTCGCATATGAGTCAGCGTCAGGCTTAACCTTCACCAACTGCTTGTAGACGTTGGCTGCATCGGCGTAACGGCCAAGCTGGCGATACGTGTGCGACAACAACTCCAAGCCTTCGAGGTTGGTAGGATCGGCGGCGACTTTATCCGCGAGGTCTCGCACAATCTTGTCGATCTGAGCATCGGTCATCCGCCCTTCACCGCCGCCTTGAGCGACCAGCGTGCCGGGTGTGGTCAGATTCGGTGCGCCGACCTTCAGGTAAAGAACCGCCGCCACGGCCGGTACGGCAATCGCGACCGCCACGGCCGTCACGATTCGCAATTTGCGCGAGTCCTTGGATTCGGCGTGTGTGGGTGCCCTGCCGGCGCCCAGAATGCGGCGCTGGATTTCCAGTCGCGCAGCACCAGCTTCGTCTTCTGTCAGCACGCCGCGTTCGACGTCGCGTTCCACTTCCTTCAATTGATCCTGGAACACCGTCAGATCGTAAGAAGCACGGTCGTGCGTCGGAACGGATTTGCGTAACAACGGCCATAGCACGAGGGCCAGAACGGCGGCTGTTATGAGGGCGAAGAACACCCAGATCATTTTGTATCTCCGGGGGTTGTTTCGTTTGTCATCTGCGTCAGCGCGATTTCTTCTTCCGGCGACAACGGCGCAAGCGGCTGTGCGTCGCCGCGCCTGAGGCGCGAGACCACAACCACGCCGCCGAGAATCAACAAGAGCAATGGTCCCAGCCATAATATGAGCGTACTCGCCATGAATCGCGGCTTCAGCAGCACGTAGTCGCCGTAACGGCCGACCATGTAGTCGATGATCTGTACGTTGCTGTCGCCCGCCGTGATGCGATCACGCACCAGCACGCGCATGTCGCGCGCGATTTCGGCATTAGATTCGTCAATCGTCTCGTTCTGACACTGCACGCAACGCAGCTGTTTGCTGACCTCGCGGGCGCGGGCTTCCTGCGCCGGGTCTTTCAGCATTTCCTTTGGCTCGACCGCCAACGCGCCGCCGGCGATGCAAAGCACGCTTAAAAGAACGAGAAAACGTTTCATTGATTCAACTGCGCGATCAGCGGTTTGATTTTGTTGCGCCAATCGTCCGCCGTGATGGGGCCGGTCTGTTTGTAACGGATCACACCTTGCTTATCGACCAGAAAGGTCTCCGGCGCCGCGACGACACCGAAAGCAATCGCGGTCTTGCTGTGCGGGTCTTGGCCAACTTTGGAATAGGGATCGCCGTGCTGAGCCAGCCATTCAAGGCTGCGCGCCGGATCGTCGCGCCAGGCGATGCCGTGAATCTGCACTTCGCCGCTTTTGGCGATCTCTAACAGCACCGGATGCTCCGACAAACACGCTACGCACCACGATCCCCATACGTTGATCAGGCTGACGGTGCCCTTTAAGTCCTCGCTGCGCAAAGCATCGCCGCGCGCGGGCAGGGGCGGCAGATCGAAGCTCGGCATCGGCGTATTCAAAAGGACCGTTGGAATCAGGTTTGGATCGCGGCCGCGTTCCACATCCAGCAGCCGCTTCCCGAAAACCCCACCCAACGCCAAGATGACGACAAGCGGCAGGATGTAAGGCCAGCGTTTCGCGCGCGGCGTTGCGGTGGATTCGCTCATGGTTATTCAGCCGCCTGCGGCACAGCTATTGTCGCCGCCGCGCGCTGCGGCGCGCCGACGCGGTGCCTGCGGTCGGTCAGCGATATCAAGCCGCCAAAGGCCATCATCAAGACGCCGTACCATAAGAAGGGGATCAGCGGCTGGTAATAGAATCGCGTGACGTAGGCACCTTCGGCACCCTGTGCCTCGCCAATGGCGACATACAGGTCGGCAAAGAATGTCGTATGAATCGACGTGAACGTGGTTTGCTGCGGCGGCTGCTTGTACAAGCGCAGCTCCGGATGCATCGTCGCGATCTTGACGCCGTTGACGGACGCTTCAATCGTGCCGCGTCCGGCTTCGTAATTCGGACCCTGTACCGTCTCTACGCCTTTGAAGGTCATCGTGTAGCCCGCGATTTCGACAGATTGGTCAGGCGCTAACGTTTGAATGCGCTCTTGCTTCCAGGCTGCCGCACCACTCACCCCGGCGATCAGTACCGCCATGCCGAGATGCGCAATCGTCATGCCGTGCGCCGCGCGCGGCAGATGCGCGATGCGCGACCACACACCGGCCCGTGTCGGTTTCACACGGCCCAGCCATTCCATAATGGTAGCGACTGCCAGATAGGCTGCCATCGCCAATCCGAACGCACCGCCAATGTCGATCAACCGTGTGCCGTTCATCAGCAGCGATACCAACAGCATCGCCACGCCCGCACCGGCGGCAACCTTCAATCGCGCCAGTGCACCGCCTAGGTCGCCGCGCTTCCAGGCCATCAGCGGTCCAATCCCCATCACGATGACCAGCGGCGTCATCAGCGGCAGGAACACGCCGTTGAAGTAGGGTGGCCCCACGGAAATTTTTGCGTCGGCCAGTACTTCCACCAGCAGCGGATATAATGTGCCCAGCAGCACTGTCGCGGCTGCGGTGCTCAGCAGCAGGTTATTGATCAGCAGGCCGCCTTCGCGCGAGATCGGCGCGAACAGGCCGCCGCCGTCCAGGTGCGGCGCGCGTATGGCGTACAAAATCAGCGAGCCGCCGATAGCAATCGCGAGCAGCACCAGAATGAATGTGCCGCGTGTGGGGTCCGACGCGAACGCATGCACCGACGTCAACACCCCCGAACGCGTCAGGAACGTGCCCAGCAGCGACAGTGAGAAAGTTATAATGGCTAGGAGGATAGTCCAGCTTTTCAAAGCTTCGCGCTTCTCGACGACAATCGCCGAATGCAGCAACGCCGTGCCCGTCAGCCACGGCAAGAAAGAAGAGTTCTCAACCGGGTCCCAGTACCACCAGCCGCCCCAGCCGAGCGTGTAATAGGCCCACCAGCTTCCCAGGCCGATGCCGGCGGTGAGGCATGTCCAGGCTGCCAGCGTCCAGGGCCGTACCCAGCGCGCCCAGGCGGCATCGACGCGGCCTTCAATGAGGGCTGCGACAGCAAACGAGAACGCCATCGAGAAGCCGACATAGCCCAGGTACAGCATGGGTGGGTGGATCGCGAGGCCGGGGTCTTGCAGTAACGGATTGAGCCCGCGGCCTTCGCTCGGAAACGGATTGAGGCGCAGATAAGGGTTCGAGGTGAACAGGATGAAGGCGATGAAGCCGACGCTGATCATGGCTTGTACCGCCAGCGCGCGCGCCTTCAACGACGGCGGCAGATTTCGCCCGAACGCCGCCACGCCCGCGCCGAACAGCGCCAGCACCGTCACCCACAGCACCAGCGAGCCTTCGTGATTTCCCCACACGCCGCTGATTTTATAGATCAAGGGCTTGGCGGTATGCGAATTCTCGTAAACACCGACGACGGAGAAATCCGACACCAGATACGCGTGCATCAAGGCCGCGAAAGCCGTCAGCACCAGGGCCAATTGCACCAACGCTGCGGGCCGCGCTACGGCCATCCACGCATTGTTGTGGCGTGCAGCGCCCACCATCGGCACCACGGCTTGCACCAGCGCCACCGCAAGGGCCAAGGCAAGGGCGAAGTGACCGATCTCTGTGAACATTTTAAAATCCGTTCGGGGTTATTCAGTCGCCGTTGTGGGATGTGGCGTAGATTTGCCTTCGCCTTCCTGCCACCGCCCGCTTTTTTTCAAGGCATCGGCAACTTCGCGCGGCATGTAATTTTCATCGTGTTTGGCCAGCACTTCATGAGCGACGAAGATTCCGTCGGGTCCCATGCGGCCTTCAGCGACAATACCCTGGCCTTCGCGGAACAAGTCCGGCAGCAGTCCTTGGTATTGTACTTTCAACGTCGCCGACATGTCGGTAACGGCGAAGCTGACGTTCTCGCCATTTTTCACGACGCTGCCGGTTTCAACAAGTCCGCCCACACGAAAGCGCTGCTGCGGCGCAATGTGGCGCGCGGCAACTTCGCTCGGGCTGAAGAAGAAGACGATATTGTCTTGAAAAGCCGTCAGCATCAGCGCCGTGCCGGCGCCAAGGCCCAACAATCCGAGAAGCACAAAATAGAGTCTGCGGCGTTTGCGGGTCATGATGCTTCACCACCTCGGCGTTGCGCTTTCAGTATTTCGAATTCGCGCTCGCGCGCCTTCAATCCGCGCACGGTCAAAACCAGAATGCCCACGAGGCTCGCAACGGTCAGGCTGTAAGCAGGCCACACCCAAAGCGCATACCCGCCCATGTCGAGGAATGTCAGCAGTTTTTCCATCATCGTTACTCGGCTGCCTGCGGCGCGTGGTTCACGGCCACCTGACTCAGGCGCGCGTTGCGGATTTTCGCCGCTAGCAGTTCGCTGCGCAGACGCAAAATCAGCACCGCGATATAAAACGTGATGAATGCGCCCAGCATCAGGAACAGCGGCAACAGCATGCCTGCGTCTACCGAGAACCCTTTTTTGGACATGATCGACGGCTGATGCAGCGTGTTCCACCAATCGACCGAGAATTTGATAATCGGAAGGTTCACTGAGCCGACCAATGCGAGGATGGCGGCGGCTTTGTCGCCGCGCTCGGGATCTTCAAAGGCATCGCCCAAGGCGATGTAGCCAAGATAAAGGAAAAACAGAATCAGCGTCGATGTCAGGCGCGCGTCCCAGACCCAGAACGTGCCCCACATCGGTTGACCCCACAGCATGCCGCAGATCAGGCACAGCGCGGTGAAGATCGCGCCCAAGGGCGCCGACGCGCGCGCCACCAGATTGGCCATGGGATGGCGCCATATAAGGTAGGCTGCGCTGCCCACGGCCATGATGCCGTAGACCATCATGCACATGTAAGCCGCCGGGGCGTGCAGGTAAAAAATCCGGACCGTCTCGCCTTGCTGATAGTCGGCGGGCGACGTCACCAGCGCGATCGGCAAGCCGACGACAAACAGCAAAGCACTTAAGCCCGCCGCCCATGGAAAGATGGCATTGGCGATGCGCATGAATTGCGTCGGGTTGGCGAACCGATGCACGTCGAAATTCCAACCTTGTCCCACGCTCGCTCCCACGCTTTTTCCTAGGTCTTTTCTCAATGCTGCCGATGGTTTAGCGCGCGAACCATAGCGCGGCTACAGGAAACACATCTGCCGTCCCACACATTACATATAGGCGCTGCGAAGACGATTCATGACAAGCAAAGTGTACCAGTTTGTAACATTGCTGCAGCGGCGTCATTTTTCTCCCCAAGTTACGGCTAATGCCTTGGATAGAAACCCTATTCTACCGCCTGACGAATCGCGGCTGCGGTCGCCCAGGCGCTCAACGTCAGCGCCAAAATCATCAGTCCTCCCAGCACCGAAAGCATGGGCGTGAAGCCCATGCCGGTCGTCGCGGCCTCCACCGCGGCAGTCCCGAAAATCAAGATAGGAATATAAAGCGGCAAGACAAGAAACGACAGCAGCACCCCGCCGCGGCGCGTGCCCAGTACCAGCGCGGCCCCCACCGCACCGATCAAGCTTACGGTCGGCGTTCCTACCAATAATGCCAGCAACAGCGGCAGGTACCCTTCCATCGGCAGGTGCAGTGTCAGGGCCAGAACCGGCGATATCACAATTAAAGGTACGCCCGTCGTCAGCCAATGGGCGCTCACCTTGGCCAGCACCACCATCGGCAACGACACACCGCTTAAAACCAGCTGATCGAGCGTGCCGTCCTCGAAGTCCACGGCGAATAATCGGTCTAATGACAGCAACGCCGCCAACAAGGCCGTGACCCACAGCACACCGCCGGCAATACGCGCGAGGATGTTGGCTTCCGGTCCGACGCCGAAAGGAAACAGCACCGTGGCAATGGCGAAGAACGCCACTACCGTCAGACTGTCGGCGCTTTGGCGTATAGCCAAACGTAAATCACGCGCCAGCACCGTTGTGAACACGCTCATGTGTCGCTCCAGTGCGCGGTGTTGGTTGGTGCGAAAGTGCCCAAATCTAGCGTGTTTCCATCACTGACGAAGGCCGCGCCGTGGCTCGCGACAATCACCATCCCGCCGCGCGCGCGGTGATCGGCGATGGCTTGCGTCAGCGCCGCGAGCGAACTGTCGTCCAGCGCATTACCCGGTTCATCCAGCAGCCAGAGCGGCGCAGGCGCTACCAAAAGACGCGCCAGCGCCAGACGATGCCGCTGTCCGGCCGACAGTAAACGCGCGGGGTATGCTGCCAAATGCCCAAGGCCCAACATCTGCAGTGCGTGGGGAATTTGTCCGCCGCCCCACAACGCCGCCCAAAAATTCAAATTCTCCGTCACCGTCAAAGCCGGCTTGATCGCATCCAAATGGCTGATGAAACGCAAGCTGGCGGCATGCTGCTCGGCGTCTTCAACCGGCGCGCCGTTCCAAGCCAGTTGTCCGGCGGCGGCGGGGGTGAGACCCGCCATCAGGCGCAGCAAAGTGGTCTTGCCGCTGCCGTTAGCGCCGCGCAGCACCAAAGCGCCGCCCCGGGGCACCGCAAATTGCAGTCCCTCGAAGACCAGGCGTCCGCCCCGGCGGCAGGCAAGGCCCGAGCCCGAGAATTCCTGTGCGGTGAAATTTTCCCCAACCATGGGCGGACCATAGCAGAGCAAAATCCAAGTGGTACTGTTGATTTCTTTGAGATTTTTGCCCGGTGTGCAGGGCATTTCGGGCAGGGCGGTCCCACCGGTTTATTGTGCTTTGCACAACGGCTAAATCGCTAAATGACACAAGGGGTTGGGCGCGCCGAGTCGCCGAGACGACCCTGGACTTTGTCGCCCGAATGTGGCTGATTCTGCCCCTAAGCCGGACATACACCGATCGCGGTAGGGGGCGTATCGCGCAAGCCAGATGTCCACGTATGCGTGGAGCTCATTTTCTGGCATCTCGCAAAGCCCTCTTTCCGTCCGGACCCGACGCCATTTTTGTAACGCCCAGTCGCGAAGGAACTTTCATGCTCAGCGGTCATGACACCCTGAAGGCCCGCCGTACCCTCACCGTCGGTAGCAAAAGCTACGACTACTTCAGCCTCCCCGCGGCGGCCGAGACATTGGGCGACATTTCGCTCCTGCCGTTCTCGCTGAAAGTGCTGCTGGAAAATCTGATTCGCTTCGAAGACGGCCGCATCGTGACGGTCGATGACGTCAAGGCGCTGGCCGCCTGGCTCAAGAACAAAAAGTCGGACGCCGAAATCGCCTACCGCCCGGCGCGTGTGTTGATGCAGGATTTCACCGGCGTGCCCGCCGTGGTCGATCTCGCCGCCATGCGCGAAGCCATCAAAGCCCTCGGCGGCGATCCGCAGAAAATCAACCCGCTCTCGCCTGTCGATCTCGTCATCGATCACTCGGTGATGGTCGATGCTTACGCCAGCACCACGTCGCTGCAGCAGAACATCGACCTCGAGTTCGAGCGTAACGGCGAGCGCTACAAATTCCTGCGTTGGGGCCAGATGGGCTTCAACAATTTCCGTGTCGTGCCGCCCGGCACCGGCATCTGCCATCAAGTCAACGTCGAATACCTCGCGCAAGTTGTTTGGACCGGCGAAGAGAACGGCAAGACGCTCGCGTATCCCGACACCCTCGTCGGCACCGACTCTCACACCACCATGGTCAACGGCCTCGCGGTGTTGGGTTGGGGCGTGGGCGGCATTGAAGCCGAAGCCGCCATGCTTGGCCAGCCGACGCCGATGTTGATTCCTGAAGTTGTCGGTTTCAAGCTCACCGGCAAGCTCAAGGAAGGCATGACCGCCACCGATCTCGTGCTCACCGTCACGCAAATGCTGCGCAAAAAAGGCGTGGTCAATAAATTCGTCGAGTTCTACGGCCCCGGCATTAGCGATCTCTCGCTCACCGACCGTGCGACCATCGCCAACATGGCGCCTGAATACGGTGCCACCTGCGGCTTCTTCCCGATCGACAAGGAAGTCATCCGCTATCTCACCTTCACCGGCCGTAACCCCGAGCGCGTTGCCCTCGTCGAAGCCTATGCCAAAGCGCAAGGCATGTGGCGCGATGATACGACGCCCGATCCGGTGTTCACCGATACGCTCTCGCTCGATCTCACCACGGTTGAGCCGTCGCTCGCCGGTCCGAAGCGCCCGCAAGACCGCGTTGCGTTGTCCGCCGCCATGGTAGAATTCAATAAGGCTTTGACCGACACCTTCGCGCACGCCGCACCGGCGTCTTCGCCGGTCGAAGGCCTCACCGGCCCGAACGCCAAGACTCAATTGGAAGATGGCGACGTCGCCATCGCCGCGATCACCTCGTGCACCAACACCTCCAATCCGTCGGTGCTGTTCGCCGCCGGTCTGGTAGCGCGCAAAGCCCGCGCACTGGGTCTTACCCGCAAGCCGTGGGTGAAAACCTCGCTCGCCCCCGGCAGCCAAGTCGTCACCGATTATCTCGATGAAGCTGGTCTTACCGCCGATCTCGATGCCATGGGCTTCAACACGGTCGGCTACGGCTGCACCACCTGTATCGGCAACTCCGGCCCGCTCGACGACAACATTATTAAATCCGTCGAAGGCGGCGATCTGGTCGTGACCGCCGTACTCTCCGGCAACCGCAACTTCGAAGGCCGCATCAGCCCGCACATCAAAGCCAACTACCTGGCTTCACCGCCGCTGGTTGTCGCCTACGCGCTGCTCGGCACCATGCGCAAAGACATTACGACCGAGCCGCTCGGCATCGGCAAAGACGGCAAGCCCGTCTATCTGAAAGACGTGTGGCCGACGACGAAAGAAGTCGCCGATTTCATCGAGAAGTTCCTCACCAAGGAAATGTTCTCCACGCGCTACTCCGATGTGTTCAAAGGCCCCGCACCTTGGCAGGCCGTGAAGGCCGACAAGTCTGAAACCTATAGCTGGGACGCCAAGTCGACCTACGTCGCTAACCCGCCGTATTTCGTCGGCATGACCGCGAAGCCGAAGGGCGTCACCGATATCGTCGGCGCGCGCTTGATGGCGATCCTGGGCGATTCTGTCACCACCGATCACATCTCGCCCGCGGGCTCCATCAAGAAGGACAGCCCCGCCGGCAAGTACCTCCTCGAACACGGCGTCGCACAGAAAGACTTCAACTCCTACGGCGCGCGCCGTGGCCACCATGAAGTCATGATGCGCGGTACCTTCGCCAACATCCGCATCAAGAACGAAATGGTGCCGGGTGTCGAAGGCGGCATCACCAAGCATTATCCGTCCGGCGAAGTCATGCCGATCTATGACGCCGCCATAAAGTACCAGAAGGACGGCACCGCGCTTGTCGTCGTCGCCGGTAAGGAATACGGCACCGGCTCCTCGCGCGACTGGGCCGCGAAGGGTACAAACCTGCTCGGCGTCAAAGCCGTGCTGGTGGAAAGCTTCGAGCGTATTCACCGCTCCAACCTCGTCGGCATGGGCGTACTCCCGCTGCAGTTCAAGGGCGATCAGACCCGCAAGACCTTGAACCTCGACGGCACCGAAACCTTCGACATCAAGAACCTCACCACCTTGAAGCCGCTGGGCGATGTCGACGTCGTCATCAACCGCGCCAACGGCAAGTCTGAAACAATTACCGTTCAGTGCCGTATCGATAACTCGGGCGAGCTCGACTACTACAAAAACGGCGGCGTCTTGCACTACGTGCTGCGCAGCCTCGCGGCCTAACACCCGCGCGATACCAAAAGCCCCGCACCGGTCACCCGGTGCGGGGCTTTTTTTGCGCTGTATGATTAGTTGACGGCCGAAAGGAAGCGTTCACCGCGGAAGGACTGCAGCAGGTCGGTCACCTGCCACCATTTGATGCCGGCGTCGCGCGAATACAAAATGCGGTCGACGCGTCCCACCAGATTTTCCGCCGGCACGAAACCAACGCCGCCCTGATTGCCCGATACCCGGCTATCCAGCGAATCGTCACGGTTATCGCCCATCATGAAATAATGCCCCGCAGGCACCGTGAATTCGGGCGTGTCGTCCATCGTGCCTGTATCGGAGAATTCAAGAATGGCGTGCTCATGCCCGCCGGGCAGGGTTTCGATATACCGCTGCACAGGCCGTTCACTGCCGTAACGCGCAACATTAAAAGTCCCGTCGTCGCGCCGCGGCACCAGCTCGCCGTTGATATAAAGACGGCCCTCGCGCATCTGAATACGGTCGCCGGGCAAACCGATCAGGCGTTTGACGTAGTTGATCGACGTATCATGCGGCAGCTTGAACACAACAACGTCGCCGCGCTGCCCGGGGCGCTCCAGCACCCGCCCGCTGACATTGGGTATCAGGTGGTCAGGCACGACATCCAGCGGCGAGGAATATTTGCTGTAGCCATAGGTGTATTTGCCGGCGATCAGCGTGTCGCCCACCAGCAGTGTCGGCACCATCGATGCGCTCGGCACATTGAATGGCTCGGCCGCCACGGTGCGCAAAAACAGCACCACGACCAAAGCGATGGCAAGCGAAAAGCCCTCACCCGCGAGGGATGAGAGCTTTGCTTTAGCAGAATCTTCCATCAACGCCGTCCGCGCTAATTGAAACAACAGCTAGATCATACCCGCCGCTGATTCTCTTTGTCGCCTAACGTTATGCCAATAACCGGTTTGTAATGCGCACGGCCTACAGCAAACCTTTTTCCATCACCGCCGCCAGACGTTTGGCGAAGGCAATCGGGTCGGGCACGGTCTCACCCTCAACGATGCGGGCCTGATCCAGCAACAGATGCGCGATGTCGTTCAGCGTCGCGCTGTCGACCGTGTTCAGGCGTTTGATCAGCGTATGGTTCGGATTGATCTCCAGCACTTTGCGGATCTTGTCGGCACTTTCGTCGTGTTGCTGGAGCATGCGCGCGAGATGCAGGCTCATCCCGCCGGTATCGGCCACCAGACACACCGGGCTGCCGGTCAGACGGCTGGAAATACGCACGTCGGCTACCGTCTCGCCGAGCGTCGCCTTCAGCTTCTCGACCAGACCTTTGATCTCTTCAGGTTCCGATTGGGCTTCGTCCTTCTTCTCGCCGTCCTTCATCGCCGAGAGATCGGTGCCGGATTCCGCCACCGACTTGAACGGCTTCTTGCCGTAAGCACCAACCGTCGCAACCCAAAACTCGTCGATCGGGTCTGTCAGCAGCAGAACCTCGAGACCTTTGTCCAGGAACCCTTCGAGTTGCGGGCTGCCCTTCAAGGCCGCGTTGTTATCGCCGGTAATATAATAGATGCCTTCCTGGCCATCCTTCATGCGGCTCGCGTAATCCTTCAAGCTCGTCAGGCCTTCGACGGCCGTGGACTTAAAGCGCGCCAGTTCCAGCAAGTCGTCGCGGCGTTCGTGATCCTCGTAAAGACCTTCCTTGAAGACCGGACCGAAGCTATCCCAGAACACATTGTATTCTTCCGGCTTCTCGGCGCGCTCTTTCAAGTCTTTCAGCATGCGCTTGGTGATGCCGTTCTGGATTTTGCGCAAAGTCGGATTGTTCTGCAGCATCTCGCGGCTGATGTTCAGCGGCAGGTCGGCCGAATCCACCACACCGCGCACAAAGCGCAAGTAACGCGGCATCAGGCCTTCAAGCTGGTCCGAGATGAACACACGGTTGACGTAAAGCTTTACGTGACCTTTGCGTTCGGGATGAAACAGATCGAACGGCTTTTCGGTTGGGATGAAAAGCAGCGCCGTATATTCGATCGCGCCTTCGGCATGAAAATGCAGCGCGTGCCAAGGTTCGTCGAAGGTATGTCCGACGTGATGATAGAACTCTAAATACTCTTCCGGCTTAACCACGCTGTTGTAGCGCATCCATAGCGCCGACGCGCTGTTGAGCGTTTCGGCCTTCGCTTCTTCCGCGCCTTCTTTTTTGTCGCCCGGAATCGGCTCGAGAATCACCGGCAGCGCAATATGATCGGAATAGGTTTTGACGACATGCCGCAGACGCTGCGGTTCCAAAAATTCTTCGGCGTCCGGTTTCATGTGCAGGGTGATGTGCGCGCCGCGCGGCGCATTTTCCGCTTCGCCGACCGTGAAGGCGCCCTTGCCGTCGCTCGACCATACCCAGCCTTGTTTCTCACTGGCTTTGCGCGACACCACATCGACTTTGTCGGCGACCATGAAGGCCGAATAGAAGCCGACACCAAACTGGCCGATGAGGTTGACGTCTTTGCCCTTGCCCTTGTCGCCGGCCGCCTTCAGAAACTCCGCCGTTCCCGATTTGGCGATGGTGCCAAGGTTGGCGATCAGTTCGTCGTGGCTCATGCCGACGCCGTTGTCGCTGATGGTCAGCGTCTTCGCGGCCTTGTCGACGCTCAGGTGAATTGCAAATTCGCTGGAGCCGTCTTCCAACAGCTTGGAGTCGGTTAACGCGGCGTAGCGTAACTTGTCACATGCGTCGGACGCGTTTGAGATCAACTCGCGCAGGAAAATTTCGCGATTAGAATAAAGCGAGTGCACCACCAGATCCAGAAGCTTGGCGACTTCCGCCTGGAATTCACGGGTTTCTGTTTTGGGTTTCTCGGTCGTGTTGGCCATGGCTAAATCCAGCTCTCATTTAGATAATTGATTTCATGTCCGGGCCTTGCGAAAGCTCCGGCGGGCGCAGATATGAGATGACGAGCGACGGATGGCAAGAGGAGTCGGTGCCGAGTCTTTATATTGCGCGCCCATAAAGTTTCGCACATTCCTACAAAAAATTTATGGGTCGTCGGCGTTTCTTGTTGTTGCTCTCTGGGCCCGAATGGGCTCATGATTACCGTCCGACGGTGAGGTTGCGGTACCTTAGTCGCCGTTTACACCTTGCCGGGAGCCCGTCAACTTAACGGAGCCTCAAGCATGCAAATTCCCACTCAAATCAGCTTTCACCGTATTGATAAATCGGATGCGGTCGAAAACCGTATCCGCGAGAAGGTATCCAAGCTCAAGCAGTTCTTCGATCGCATTACCGGCTGCCGCGTCGTGGTCGAACGCCACCACCGCAGCCGTTCCAATCTCTCCAAAAAGGACGAACCCTTCCACGTTTCCATCGTCGTTGAAGTGCCCGGCGAAGAATTGGTGGTCAAACGCGACCCCAAGGATCCCGCCGCTCTGAAAGACCACCGCGATGTGAACATCGCCGTGCGTGACGCTTTCAGCACCATGCAGCGCCGTTTAAAGGAATACGTCCAGCGCCGTTGGCGAGACACCCGCCACAGCGACGTCCGCGAAATTCCCGCATAACCGTTCACGCGCGCCGTCAATTCACGTAAAAGTCGGCGGCCATGAGCGTCGATCGCACACCTATTAACAACCCGTCGCCATTCCATCATGGCGGCGGGTCCGCGATTACGGCCGTCCTCGGTCCCACCAATACCGGCAAGACCTGGCTCGCCATGGACCGGATGCTCGGCCATGCCTCGGGTATGATCGGCTTTCCGCTGCGGCTCCTCGCCCGCGAAAACTACGACAAGGTGGTCAAAGCGCGCGGCTATGGCTCCGTCGCACTGATTACCGGCGAAGAGAAAATCGTCCCGCCCAACCCGCGCTATTACATCTGTACGGTCGAAAGCATGCCGCTCGATCGGCGCGTGGCCTTCCTCGCCGTCGACGAAATCCAACTGGCCGCCGACCCGGATCGCGGCCACGTCTTCACCGAACGTCTGCTCCATGCGCGCGGCGACGTTGAAACCATGTTCCTCGGCGCCGAGACCGTTAAATCGCTGATCCGTAAGCTCGTGCCCGGCGTACAGTTCGTCGGCCGTCCGCGCTTTTCCAAGCTGCTCTATACCGGCGCCAAGAAGCTCACCCGCCTGCCGCGCCGCTCGGCCGTGGTGGCGTTTTCGGTCTCCGAGGTCTACGGCATCGCCGAGTTAATCCGGCGCCATCGCGGCGGTGCCGCCGTCGTCATGGGGGCGCTCAGTCCGCGCACACGCAACGCCCAAGTGGCGCTCTATCAAAATGGCGATGTCGATTACATGGTGGCCACCGATGCGATCGGCATGGGCCTCAACATGGACGTCGACCACGTCGCCTTCGCCTCCATGATGAAGTTCGACGGCCGCGCGCCGCGCGCGCTGGTGGCATCCGAAGTCGCCCAAATCGCCGGTCGCGCCGGGCGTCATATGAACGAGGGTACTTTTGGCGTCACGGCTGATACGCCCGAGATCGATCCCGACATTGTCGCGCGCGTTGAATCCCACGAATTTCCGCCGCTGAAATCCTTATTCTGGCGCAATACCGACCTGCGTTTCACCTCACTGGAAGCGCTGCTGGGGTCGCTCAAGTTTTTACCGCCGTCACCGGTCCTGATCCGCCCGCCGCCGGCGGACGACCAGCTGGTTCTCGAAGTCATGACCAAGGATGCCGACCTGCGCGCCCGCATCACCGGCATCCCACGCCTCCGCCTGCTGTGGGACGTGGCCCAGGTGCCGGACTTCCGCAAGGTAAAGCCCGAGATGCACGCCCGTTTCATGGGCCAGGTATTTACATACCTTACCCAGAACGACGAAATGCTGCCCGAGGATTGGGTCGCGGGACATGTGAAGACCATCGACCGCACCGACGGCGATATGCACACCCTCATGGACCGCATCGCCGCCATCCGCACTTGGACCTACATCGCCCATCGCGGCGACTGGATGACCGATGCGATTGGCTGGCAGGAAAAAACCCGCGAGGTCGAAGACCGCCTCTCCGACGCGCTCCATGAAAAGCTCACCAAGCAATTCGTCGACAGCCGGACCTCGCATCTCGTCAAACGCCTGCGCGGCGAAGACGTGATGGCCGCCGATATCGCCGATGACGGCATGGTCGAAGTCGACGGGCATACGCTCGGCAAGCTCGAAGGGCTCAGCTTCCAAGCAGAACGCACCGGCTTGCGCACCGCTGATCGCGCGGTGATGAACGCGGCCAATGCCGCGCTGCGGCCTATTATTGCAGCCCGCGTCGATGCCATCGCCGCGGATGCCGACGCGGCCTTCGCGCTGAACGATGACGCGCGCATTGTCTGGCACGGCGCGCCGATTGCCTCTCTGGTGGCAGGGTCCGAGCGCCTCAAGCCGCACATTCTGCTACCCCTCGATGAACGCCTTGAATCCGGCGCCCGTGCGCGTGTCGAGGAACGTCTGCGGACCTGGTTGCGGGACCACATCGCGGTCACGCTTGCTCCTTTGGTAACGGCCCGCGCAGCGACGGTCACCGCGCCCGTGCGCGGCATTATCTTTCAGTTGGCCGAAAATCTTGGTGCCATCCGCCGCGCCGAGGTCGACACGCATCTCATGTTGTTGAAAGACGACGAACGCAAAACCCTCGCCCGTCTCGGCATCAGGTTCGGCGTCGATCACGTCTTTTTTTCAAATCTGCTCAAAGCCGCACCCATGCGGCTGCGCGGATTATTATGGATTGCCGCTCATCGTGACATTGCCGCACCGGCCCTGCCCGCGCCGGGCCGGGTCTCGGTGCCGCTTGTGAAGGTTGTTGATAATACCTTTTATGTCGCCTGTGGTTTTCGCCCCATCGACAACACCGGCTACCGTATCGATATGCTCGAGCGTTTCGCCGCCGAAGCCCGTCGTCTCGCGCGCGAAAAAATAACCCACTTGCCGACGGCGACGTTATCGCTTCTGGGCATCACGCGCGAAACCGCTGTAACGGTCCTGAAAATTCTCGGCTTCAAAGCCAGGATCGAAGAAGCAGGCCTAGCTTTTGCGCTCCGCCGCCGCACGCCGGCGCATATCAAAGCCAAACGCCTCGCCGCGCAAAATCCTCAGAGTGATATTAAGTCGGACTCACCCTTCGCCAAACTCAAAGAGCTGATCCCGTCGTGAGCACCGAAAAGCCTGCCTCCGAACGTATCGATAAATGGCTGTGGTTCGCGCGATTCGGCAAAACCCGCGCCGTTGCCCAAAAGCTCGTGGAGCGCGGCCAAGTCACCATTAACGACGCCAAAGTGAAAAAAACCAGCGCGTCGGTGCGCGTCGGCGACCGGATCGATGTTGTGTTGGAAACCGTCAAACGCAGCGTGACCGTGCTAGCGCTCGGCGAACGTCGCGGCCCCGCCGAGGAAGCGCGTCTGTTGTATAACGAACCACAACCGCGCGAAAAACTCACCTCCGAACACGCGGCCTTGCCGCTCTACAGACCCATGCTGACGCGCGAAAAAGGCGCGGGCCGTCCCACCAAGAAAGATCGCCGCGCCATCGGCAAGGAATTCGGCGGCCGTTGGGACGAAGAGTTTTAACGCACACGGTCTCGTGATCTCACGCGCGTGTGATGTGTGTTTGCTTCCGAAGAAACTAGAGTGCGCTTCTAAAATTCATTCAAGGGGACGGAAAGAACATGAAAAATGTCGTTGGAATTTTAAGCGCTGCGGCCATGCTTCTTGGCGTAAGCCTGGCTTTTCAAGCCGCGGCAGCGACCGAGACGGTTATTACGGAATCGTCGTTCGGTTGCATGCATACCGGCACCAAAATCAGAAAGACCTATATCCGCCACGCCGACCCGGCCAAGTTGAAGGAAGCGGTGCGCATTTTCGAAAATAAAGTCGAAGGTGTGGAGTATCCCGAAGGCACGATCCTCCAGCTCGTTCCGAACGAGGTGATGGTCAAAGCCGCAAAAAAGGATTTCCCCAACACCAACGGCTGGGAGTTCTTTCTGCTCGATGTGAGCGCGACCGGCACCAAGATCGCCGCTCGTGGCGAAAAAGCCGGCAACCCCGGCGGCACGTGCCTCGGCTGTCATCAAGCCGGCGCCAAGTTCGACTACGTCTGCGAGAAGGATCACGGCTGCGCTCCGATCCCGGTAACCGACGAGCAAATTCTGGCGGCGCAAGGCAAAGATCCGCGCTGTACCGCGCAATAGCGTGGCTACGCCCAGCATTTGCAAATCGTTCGCAATGATATCAGCGGCGCCTGACCCCACGCTTCGCTTGACGCAGCGCGGTTAAATCGAATACCCAGAGGGGCTTCATCGGGGTCGCCCGCACAGCGCGGGCAGATGAAGCGGAGTCGCTGAGCATGACGTATGTCGTCACCGAGAACTGTATTAAGTGCAAATACATGGATTGCGTCGAAGTCTGTCCGGTGGACTGCTTCTACGAAGGTGAGAACATGCTGGTCATTCACCCTGACGAATGCATCGATTGTGGCGTCTGCGAACCCGAATGTCCGGCCGAAGCCATTGTCCCCGATTCGGACGAAGGAGCTACCGCTTGGCAGGACCTTAATAAGGAATACGCCGAGAAGTGGCCGAACATCACGGCCAAGGGCCCCACCCCGGCAGATGCCGACGAGTGGAAAGATAAACCCGATAAAAAACAGCTACTTAGCTCCAATCCTGGATCTAACGCTTAAGCTTTCATCGGGCTTCAGATCGCCTTACAAGGCAGTTATCCCCAGCTTTCGCCTGTTTTTTGGAGCTCATTTGTGATACGGTATTTTCAATCCGTAGGGTAACCGGCGGATTATTTTTTCTTTGCCGTCCATTCTTAGCCATTTTCAGCAAGCATCTGAAAAAGAACACAAATTCAGGCTAACGGTAAAGGTTAGGAGCGTACGGCTTGCGCCGGGCTTGGTCGCGAAGAACCAAACCGGAACTGGTCGGTCTGATCTTGATGGAAGAAGCCGGACCGCGAGGCAGCGGACGGGACGTTGGGGGATCAGACCTTACGGACGGCCTAAATAACCCAGGTGTGGAGTGAGAGACCGAACATGCCCAAGACAGCAGCCGCAGCAACACCAGCAGCGCCAAAAGCAAAAGCGATCAAAACCATTCTGCCGTTCTCGGCTGGGGACTTCGTGGTCTACCCGGCGCACGGGGTCGGCAAAGTCACCAGCATCGAAGCCCAGACCATCGCCGGTCAGAAGGTCGAGCTGTTCGTCATTAGTTTCGAGCGCGACCGCATGACGCTGCGGGTTCCGGTTCGCAAAGTCGAAAATTCCGGACTGCGCAAACTCTCGACCCGCAAAGTCATGGAAGCGGCGCTGACGACCTTAAAGGGTCGCGCGCGCGTCAAACGCGCCATGTGGAGCCGCCGCGCCCAGGAATACGAAGCCAAGATCAATTCCGGCGACCCGGTGTCGATCGCTGAAGTTGTGCGCGATCTGCATCGCGGCGCGTCACAGCCCGAGCAATCCTATAGCGAACGTCAGATCTATGAGCAGGCGCTCGAGCGCCTCGCCCACGAAGTAGCCGCCGTCGAGAAGATCAAACCTGAAGCGGCCACGGCGAAGTTGGAAAAGCTTCTGAACGCCGCCTAATTAGGTCAGCGTTGCGAAATGAAACGGCCCCGGATGTTTCGTCCGGGGCCGTTTGCATTTATGCAAATAGCGTTGCCGTTGGTATGCTGCGCCATGCCGCGTGTTCTGCGTTTCCTTAGCTTTTTTATTCTGTTCATCCCGGCGCTGGTTTTAGCTGCGCCGCCCGACACGCTGCCTGAGGGTGGGCGCGGTGGTGTCGCCACGGTTGTCGACGGCGATACCTTGCGTTTGCTGGGCGGCGATGCGGATGTCCGTCTTGTCGGCATCCAGGCGCCGAAGCTTCCGCTCGGCCGCGCCGGTTTCAAAGCCTGGCCGCTCAGCGACCGTTCCCAAAAAACGCTCGATGATATGGTGAAGGGTCACAGCGTCGTCTTGCGCCTGGGCGCCACACCGCGCGACCGCAACGGTCGTATCCTGGCTCACATCGTGCGTGACGATGGTCTGTGGATTCAGGCCGAGATGCTGCGCCAAGGCATGGCGCGGGTTTACACCTTTGCCGACAACCGCCAACTTGCGCCCGAGCTCTATGCCGCGGAGCGCGAAGCCCGCACCGCCAAGCGCGGCATCTGGGCCGATGCCTTCTATGCTGTCCGATCAGTCGATCCCGATGTCCTCGCCAAGGACGCCGGCACCTTCCAGCTTGTCACAGGCAAGGTCGCCAATACCGCCAAGGTACGCGGCCGCGTTTATATCAACTTCGGCGCCGACTACCGCACCGACTTCACCGTTGCCATTGCGCCCGAGGCCCTACCGCAATTCACCAAAAGCGGCCTCGATCCTCTGTCCCTCAAAGATAAAACCATTCGCGTGCGCGGTTATCTTCGCAATTACAACGGCCCGTTGATCGAACTCACCTATCCCGAACAGCTCGAGCTTGATCCTTAACCATACCTTCCGCTAAGACCGGCCCATGATTCTGACGCCCCTCGAAGCCGAAGCGCTGCCGCAAATTCTCGACGTCTTCGACGCCGGGCTCGGCGGCTATCCGCACGCGCAAAGCGTTTTCCGGCGCATTGCCGCGACCCGGCGCTTTTGCCCTGACTTCAAAGCCGATCTTCATGCGGGCCGCGACAAAGCTTTGCGCCTTGCCGCGCGCATGAACATCGCGACTCTCGACGAAGACCCGGCGGCGGCCTACTCGTGGGACGGCCGCGCCATTCGCGCGCGCTCCGAAACCAGCGTGGTCTTCCACGAGATCGCCCACTGGCAGATCGCGCCCCATGACCGCCGCGCGCTCTATGACTTCGGCCTCGGCGCCGGGCCGGAGACCGGCCGCATCAACGAAGCCAACGCTGTCACGTGCGTCGACTTTTCGATTCAAGAGGAAGAAGAAAACCTCGCATCGCTGCTCGGCATCCTCTGGGAAGTCGAGCACGACGAACCCGCCATCCTGGCGTTCGCCGAACAGAACTGGCTCGAGCTATACGACCGTGCGCATACGCAGCGTCATTTTGTCACCCACCTCGACGCGTTGCGCGCACGCAACCTGCTCACCGACGATTTCAGGCCGCTGCTGCCAACGTAAGCGGTCAATTCGGCACGCCACCAAATCCAAACGGATCGTAGGTATTTGCGAGCATAAACATCCACGCCGTCGATGTGGTGCTGGGGATGGGATTGGCATACCAGCCGAACGGAATGAAATACCGCCGGCTCGCATAGAGGTAAGGTTTCGTTTTCTCTGAGATGAGATCTGAATAGTTGTCCGGTTTGCCCGGAAACACGGTCGCCTGATATTTGTCCAAGCGCAACATCTGCACAGCGCGCAGCATGGCGGTTTCATCTTCCTTCAGTGCCGCGATGTATTTCACGGCGACAGCGTAATGCGATGACGAAGGCGTCTCTGCACTATACGCACCGATCATGTTTCGCACGGCATTGATCGCGCCCGCCGTCCATTCCGCCGACATAACGCCCTGCTTATACGAACCCGACGCATCGATTCCATTGCCATCACCATCCGAATACCCAACGCCCCACAGCGTTTTGCCGACGCCGTAAGCGCCCCAGGTTTTTAATTTCTGCCACATGTCGAAGGCTGCACCGTAACCGAACCATGCATCAATCTGCTTTGTGCCTAACGCGGCGATGGCCCACGTCTCTACGTCCACTGCGCGCGGTGTCAGCGCCGGAACCCAGTTGCGGCCTTGCGCGGGGTCGTTTGCTAATCCGCCTTGAACAAAGCCGCCGTCTTGCCACGCGGCATTTCGGAAAAAAGATAGAAGTCCGGTTGTCTTCCTCTTCGCGCCGTCCGATCCTCCGTCGACCATGACATCGATTGTCCGCAGAGCTTTTTCGATCTTGCTTCTATCAACATCCGTCAGCTTAAGTTGTCCCGCCGCTTGCGCCCGCAACGTCGCGCGCAAGAGTCGCAAGCCGGCATAAAGCGACAGATTATTTTCCACCGACACAACATGTGGATTGAGCGGCTGCGTGCCTTGATTGCCGACAGTGCCTGCCGGGGCGTAGTAGACACCGCCAATCGCCGACTGCATGGCCGCGAAAGCGGGTAATGCGTCCAGCACATTTTGTATCGCAATGTCATCAAACGGAATGACCGGTTTCTTGTCGCCGATAACGTGCTGAATATGCGCGGCTTGCAAAGGTCCGATGAAAAACGCCCAAGCGTTTTCGCCCGTAATGGGCTTCCAATCGCTCCAAGTTATTTTTCCAGCTTCGTAAGCTTTATTGGAAGTCGGTAGTCCCTTTGCGGTGATGAGGTCCGCGTGGCGCGTGCCCATAAACGGATCTCTCGCGAGCCAATCGGGCGCGATTGTTCGGAAGGCATAAGCCGCCTTGCTCTCAGTGATCGTTTTTTCATTATATGAAAACGTACTTCCAGCGGTAACGGCACGCTTGGTGCCGGGCGCGCTGCTCGCACGAGAATCGAGTCCGCTCTGTTGAAGGACTTTATTTAAATTGCTGGCGAGGGCGTAAGCATTGTTTCCCGCAGGCACTACGAATTGATTTTTGACCGCGCCCAACATGACGGCGATTTGCCAGGTCGCTGCGTCATAGATATTCGCGCCGTTATGAACATTGACGCGTTCCGTCTGCAGATCACCTGCCAGCCCCGCTTGCGGCGTCACCTCGAAATTCGCGGTATTGTATGTATCAGTGACGGCGCACGTATTTCCCGGAATGCGGCAAACATACGACCCCCAGTACTCGGGGGCGTCATGGAAGCTGAGCGGCAGTGCGTAACCGCCATCGGCCGCAGACAGTTTGAAAACGACCCCACCTTCCGCGCGGTCGCGCACCAGGAATTCATAACTGGCTTGGAGTTCGCCTATATCCCCGTCAGCCTGAACGGCTGACGCCGGGCAGAGGGCCGCCGTCGCGAGAAGAATATTCTTTAATGCGCGCACGGTCTGCCCCGGCACCTACGGCGCGTCTCGCGCCAACCTTGAGAATAGCTTATATCTATCGGCATGAAAAAAGACACCAAAGTCGTCCGTGCAGGGCTGAACAAAAAACGCAACGCCGGCGCGGTTAATACGCCGGTCGTGCGTACATCGACTGTGCTTTACGAAAATGTTGCCGCCATGCGCGACGCCAGCGACCGCGTTCTCAAAAAACGCGAAAAGGTGCTGTATTACGGCCGCCGCGGCACCGCGACCCATTGGACGCTGCAAGAGGCTATCACCGAGCTGGCCGGCGGTGCCGATACCGTCCTCACGCCCTCGGGCCTCAGCGCCTGCACCGTCGCCATTCTCGGCTGCGTCAAAACCGGCGACCACATTCTGGTCACGGATTCCGCCTACGAGCCGACGCGTTCGTTCTGCGACGGCTTCCTCAAAAACCTCGGCGTCGAGACGACGTATTTCGATCCGCTGATTGGCGCGGGCATTGCCGCGTTGCTGAAGCCTAACACCAAACTCGTATTTTGCGAATCTCCGGGCTCGCTGACGTTTGAAATTCAGGACATTCCCGCTATTGCCGCCGCCGCCCATGCCAAAGGCGCGAAAGTCGCCGTCGATAACACGTGGGCCAGCCCCCTGTTCTGCCAGCCGCTGGCTTTGGGCGCGGATCTCTCCATCGAAGCCGGCACGAAATACATCGTCGGTCACTCCGATGCCTTGATCGGCACCATCACCGGAACCGCCGACGCCATTGTCGGCGTCCAAAAGGCAAGCGGGTTGCTCGGCATTTCTGTCTCCGCCGACGATGCCTATCTTGCAACGCGCGGGTTGCGCACCCTTGCTGTGCGGCTGCGTCAGCATCAGCAGAACGCGCTCATCGTCGCGCGCTGGCTTCAGGCGCAACCCGACGTAAAGCGCGTGCTTTATCCAGCTCTGCCTGAAGATCCCGGCCATGCCCTCTGGAAGCGCGACTTCTCCGGCGCCTCCGGGCTTATGGGTGTCGTCATGAAGGCGTCATCCGAACCGGCGCTCGCCGCCCTGATCGACGATATGGAGATTTTCGGCCTTGGGTTCTCCTGGGGCGGGTTTGAGAGCCTTATTTCCCCCGTCATACCCTTGCGCACCGCCGCCCCATGGACCGAGCCCCAACCCGGCTTCCGGCTCCATATCGGTTTGGAAGACACCGCGGATTTAATCGCCGACCTCGAAAAAGGTCTGGCGCGCTTCCGCCAATCCCTTAAATAGACCCCGAAACGGGGTCCGGAATCCCTTCTGCCCCACGGTAAGCCCTGAAAACGCCTTTTAGGGCGGTCAGCCTGGATTGTTCGCCTCTCCTGCAGGCTTTTAGGAGAAGAATGGTCCCAAAGCCCGCGGCAGCCGGTCCGGCCGGGCTTTTGTTGTTAATTTATAGCGCCTTATGCCTTAAACTGATTTCAGGGTGAGGGCCCATTTTACACGCGGACCGCATTATGGATGTGCGGACGCGCTGGGAGATATTGAGCAGATGAATCTTCAAGCCGACGCGGGTCGTAAGGATACGAACACGCCTGCGCCTAAGTCCGAACTCGATTCCATTGTTGTGCGCTTTGCCGGCGACTCTGGCGACGGCGTGCAGTTGCTCGGCAGTCAGTTCGCCCAGGAAACCGCGCTGGCCAGCAACTCGCTTGCCACGTTCCCCGATTACCCAGCCGAAATCCGCGCGCCCACCGGCACGACCTATGGCGTCTCGGCCTTCCAGATCAATTTCGGATCGCGCCTCATCAAAACCGCCGGCGATCAGCCCGACGTCTTGGTGGCGCTAAACCCCGCCGCGTTGATGGTCAATTACAAAGGTCTGCGTAAAGGCGGCCTGGTGATTCTCGATAGCGGCGCCTTCAAGGAAAAAGATATCAAGCGCGCCGGCTTCGCCGTCGACCCGCGTCTCGACGGCACGCTGAAGGAATTCCGCGTGATGGAGATCGACATTTCGGCGCAAGCGCTGGAAGTCGCCAAACCGTTCGGCGTCTCGCAGAAAGAAGGACTGCGCACCAAGAACCTGTGGACGCTGGGTCTGGTGTCTTGGATGTACGACCGCGAACTCAATTCGACCATGGAGTACATCACCCGCAAATTCGGTGCTGAAGACGCCGTTCGCGATGCCAACCTCGCTGCCCTGAAAGCCGGCCACGCCTACGGCGAGACCCACGAACTCTCGGGTGATGTTGCGCCGGTCAGCATGCCGGCGGTCGAGTTCGAACCCGGCACATATCGTCTGGTCTCGGGCGCGGAAGCGCTGGCTTGGGGCATGGCTGCGGGTGCGCAACTCGCGGGTCTCGAAATGGTGCTGGCGTCTTATCCCATTACGCCGTCCTCGCCCATTCTGCACATCCTTGCGAAAATGAAGCAGTTCGGCATTACGACCTTCCAGGCCGAAGATGAAATCGCCGCCTGCTGCGCCGCTATCGGCGCGTCTTACGGCGGCAAGCTCGGCGTCACGGCGTCGTCGGGTCCCGGCATCGCGCTCAAGACTGAAGCCATTGGCCTTGCGATCTCGACCGAATTGCCCTTGGTGATCTTGAACACCCAGCGCGCCGGCCCTTCTACGGGCTTGCCGACCAAGACCGAGCAATCCGACTTGTTCCTCGCCGTCTGGGGCCGCAATGCCGACGCACCGATCCCAGTGCTCGCCACGCATGCGCCGGGAGATTGCTTCGAAGTCGCCATCGAAGCCGTGCGTTTGGCCACCAAATACATGACGCCCGTGATGATATTGTCCGATGGCTATATCGCTAATGCCGCCGAGCCCTGGCGCATTCCGTCGGTCAGCGACTATGCGCCGTTCAAGGTTCAGTTCCGCACCGAAACCGAGGGTTTCCATCCGTTCGTGCGCGATCCGCACACGCTCGCCCGTGCTTGGGCGGTGCCGGGAACACCGGGTCTCATGCACCGCATCGGCGGCATCGAAAAGGACTATAACTCGGGCAATATTTCCTACGATCCGGCGAACCACCAGAAGATGACCGATACGCGTTTTGCCAAGATCAACAATATCGCCAACGACATTCCCGAGCAGAGCGTGGAACTGGGTGATACCAAAGGCAAGCTTGCCGTTGTCGGTTGGGGCTCGACCCATGGCCCGATCAATCGCGCCGTCAGCAATATGCGCGAACAAGGCTTCGACGTTTCGCACATCCATATCCGTCACGTCTGGCCGCTGCCGCGCAACCTCGGCCAGTTGCTCAAAAGCTACGAGAAAGTTCTCGTGGCGGAAATGAACAACGGTCAGATGCTGACGCTGCTCAAGAGCCAGTATCTCATCGACGCCAAGAGCCTGCTGAAGGTCTCGGGCCAGCCGCTGAAGATTGAAGAAGTAACAAGCGCTATTCGCAGCCACCTCGGCTCAAACTAGCCACTGCGAATTTTGGAGATGATGTCATGAACGTCACCGTTCAACCCGACAAACTGACCGCCAAGGATTTTGCCTCGGACCAAGAAGTCCGTTGGTGCCCAGGTTGCGGCGATTACGCCATCCTGAAAGCCATGCACAAGTCATTGGCGGACATGGGCGCGCGTCCCGAAAACACTGTGTTCGTCTCGGGCATCGGCTGCTCGTCGCGATTTCCTTACTACATGGCGACCTATGGCTTTCACACCATCCACGGCCGCGCGCCCGCTGTCGCTACAGGTCTGAAGCTCGCGCGTCCCGAGTTGGACGTCTGGGTTGTCACCGGCGACGGCGATGCGCTGTCCATCGGCGGCAATCACCTGTTCCACGCGCTGCGCCGTAACGTCGATCTGAACATTCTGCTGTTCAACAACGAGATCTACGGCCTGACGAAAGGCCAGTACTCGCCGACCTCGCGTGTCGGTCAGAAGTCGCCGTCCACGCCCATGGGCAGTGTCGATAGCCCGGCCAATGCGCTGACTTTCGCGCTTGGCTGCAATGCGCGCTTTATCGCGCGCGGCATTGACGTTCAGGCCAAGAATTTAGATGTGCTGTTCCGCCGCGCCCGCGAACACAAAGGCGCATCGTTCATCGAGATCATCCAAAACTGTATCGTCTATAACGACGCGGTCTTTGCCGACTTCACCGAAAAAGCGGTCGCCGACGATATGCAGCTGCACGTCGTGCACGGCCAGCCGATGATCTTCGGCAAAGCCAAGAACAAGGCCCTGCGCTTCAACGCCCAGACCTTCCAGCTCGAGGCTGTCGTCATCGGCGAAAACGGTGTCACCGAGAAAGATATTCTGGTGCACGACGAGAAAAACCGCGTGCTGGCCGGCCTACTGTCGGCTTTGCGCCCGCCCAACTTCCCGGAAGTCCTGGGTGTGATCTATTGCGACCCGGCCACGTCCTATGAAGCCGCCGTCGTTGCCCAGGAGAACCTGGCAAAAGCCAAAGGTCCGGGCGACCTCGACAAGCTGATGCGGGCCGGCAACACCTGGGCGGTAACCTGAGCCGCTTTCCGGCCCTTATTCCAAGGATCGGCCCAAAACCGGCGTCGTCGCGCTTCGTCCCGCGGCGTTATCCCGGAATGCTGTGACTTTGCAGGTAAAAATATCGAAAACTAGCTCAGATTGAGGGCTGACGCTTGCCCATGGCCTATGCGCCCCGTGCGTGAAAACGACTTCACGTGCGGGAAGGGATGGGTGGCGCGCGAATAAGGTACCGTGATGGCTCCGGGCGACGATCAAACCATTGAGGTTGTCACTTTTCCGAAAGGCAAAGTCCTGTTCAAGCAGGGCGAACGGAGCGATGCCGCCTACATCGTTCACTCCGGCGCGATCGGCATGTACCGCGAAGCACAGGGCCACGGCTTTCACGCTCGACGAATCCTCCCTCATGGTGGTGCCTATCAGCATCATGCTCGATAAGCTGCGCAAGGCTGATCCCTTCATCCGGGCGATGATCAATATGCTGATGAACAATTTGCGCGGCGTGCATGAATTCTACATGCCGAAGGCGCGCAGTTTGGCCGACGCCGTCAATATGATGGGCCGTCAGTCCGATATTGTTACGCGTTTCATGCAGGGCGATTTGCCGCCGGCCTTCCGCAAGGATCTCGAGGCCAAGCTGAAAAATCTCTATACGGTCATCAAGGATTTGCGCAAAGTTGCCGCGACGCACCGTGAAGAAGATAAACGCGACGATGCGGTCCCCAGCGAATCCGACCTGCCGCAGTAGGCACCCTTTCTCATGAACCCTCCGGTCCGCCCGCCGCGCCGCCGTGGCGTTTATTTTGTTCACGGTCCTTCTTGATGTCGTGGCCATGGGCATCATCATTCCGGTGTTTCCCACGCTGATCGTGAATTTCTTGGACGGCGACAAACCGCGCGCCGCCATCGTTTACGGTATCTTCGCTACCGTCTGGGCGCTGATGCAGTTTCTGTTCTCGCCGGCGGTGGGCGTGTTGTCCGACCGCTTCGGCCGCCGCCCCATCGTCCTCTTGTCCAATTTCGGTCTGGGGCTCGACTACATTCTGATGGCGCTGGCGCCCAATCTGATATGGCTGTTTGTCGGGCGCATCATTGCCGGCATTACCGCCGCCAGCATCTCTGCCGCCACCGCATATATTGCCGACGTCACACCGCCCGAGAAACGCGCCAGCGCTTTTGGGTATATCGGCGTCGCCTTTGGGCTGGGCTTTATTCTGGGGCCGGCGCTGGGCGGTGTACTCGGCGGCATCGATCTGCATTTGCCGTTTTGGGTGGCTGGCGGCTTAAGCCTGACCAACGCGCTCTACGGCCTGTTTGTTCTGCCGGAATCCCTGCCGCCGGAAAGGCGTAAGCCGTTTTCCTGGCGGCGCGCCAACCCGATTGGTGCGCTGAAGTTGTTGCGCTCGCATACCGAACTTGCCGGCCTTGCGATGGTGCACTTTCTCTACACGCTGTCTCACAACGCGTTGCCCAGCGTGTTTGTGCTCTATACCGCCTACCGCTACGGCTGGAGCGAAACCACTGTCGGCCTCGCCATGGCCGGGTTCGGCGTCGCGATCGTCGCCGTGCAGGGCGTCTTTGTGAAGCCGACGGTCAAACGCCTCGGCGAACGTCCCACGCTGCTGATCGGCCTGTCCTGCGCGGTTGTGGGATTTGCGATCTACGGCCTCGCACCCACCGGTCTCATCTTCTGTCTTGGTATCCCCGTGGCTGCGCTGTGGGGGTTATACGGCCCCGCGTCTCAAGCGCTCATGACCCGTCATGTCGCCCCTACCGAGCAAGGCGAGCTTCAGGGGGCGCTCAGTAGTATTCTAGGTATTACCGGCATGATTGGTCCGTCGCTGTTCACGCTCACCTTCTCGCGCGCCATCGCCGGGAAAGATGTGCAAATGGCGGGCGCGCCCTTTTTATTGGCCTCCACGCTGGTAGCTACCGCCGCTGTTCTGGCGTGGGTGGTAACCCGCCGCTCCGGGCGCCCCGGTTAAAAAAATTCTTTTCCGGGGCTTGAAAGCCCTGCGGCATTTCTTAGATGGATCGGGCAACGGATGCCCGAACGGGGTCTGTTGCGTTCGCGGCATAACGGCGCGGCCCTATGGTCCATCACGGTGATGGCCCGTTAAACGCGCCTTCGGTATTGCTCATTGGAGGATATCACTATGCGTACATTCGACCTTTCCCCACTTTTCCGTGCATCCGTTGGCTTCGACAATCTGGCGCGTGTATTCGACGCCGCGACCCGTCTCGACGACACCCATTTTGCGTACCCGCCCTATAACATTGTCAAAGCCGACGAAGACAATTACCGCATCACTTTTGCCGTGGCTGGGTTTGGCGAGAATGATCTCGATGTCCAAGTCGAGAACAATACCCTCACGGTGCGCGGCAAAGCCCCGCAAGACCCCGATAAGGCGGCCTATCTCTACCGCGGCATCGCCGGGCGTTCGTTCGAGCGCAAATTCGAGCTCGCGAACCATATCCAAGTCTCCGGCGCGCGCTTTGAGAACGGCCTTCTCCATATCGAGTTGAAGCGCGTTGTGCCCGAAGCCTTGAAGCCTCGCCGCGTAACGATTGCGAGCGCGGCGCCGGCTGAAGCCCCGGTTCTCGCGAACGTCGCTTAATACTGCGGCCTAAAAGCTAAAGGACGGCACAGAAAAATCCGTATCGTCCGCGCGCTGCGCCCTATGATGGTCCCGTCCTCTTCCCCTCCCCCTCGAATGACGGATCCCCACCCATCTCCGGCGCAGCGCGGCTTTCTCTTTTGCGTTAAACTACCCGGATGTCCGCACTTCTCGCGTTTTATCGCGGCGCCGGTTTAGATTCCGCTGGGCGCACGATCGACGAAATCTGGGCCTGGGATCGCCGCCGGCTCGAAATGGTTCACGATTTTATTCAATGGCTCTTTCCGCTGCCGGACCCCAGCCGCTTCAATCCCGACGCCCCGATATTATCGACAGCTGATCAGGCGGCGTTTCGCGCTGACGCCGATCTTCGGGCGCGCGTGCGCCGCTCGCTTGATCTTATGATGGAGTTTCTTGGACTCGTTCGCAGAGGGAATACCATCGCGCGCGGGCCCATTGGCTCGAACCCGCTAACCATAACCATCTACGCCTAACGCGCATTTTACTTTTTCTGAAATACGCAGGATTAGAGGCCGAAGCGGCTGGCCTGCGCGCGTGTCTCGAGGATATCGCCGCTCACGAAGGTGCGGGCGTTATCTCGCCGCGCACCCTCGCGTTCTGGCGTAACGCAAGCTAGTTCAGCGTGACGGCCTTGCGGTAAAAGTGCCACGTGGCGTGACACAAAATCGGTATCACTACCGACAATCCTACCAGCAGCGGCACGGCGCCGATGATCATCGATCCAACAATGATCAATCCCCATAGCGCCATCATGACGGGATTGGCCAAGACCACCTGAATCGACGTCTGCACCGCCGTACCAATGCTCACGTGACTATGCCGTTGATCGAGCAGCATCGGGAACGACAACGCGCCGATGCAAAACGCAGCGACAGCGAACAAAAATCCCATGGCATTGCCAACGATGATCAGTGTCCACCCCGCGCCGGTCGTGAAGAGCCGCTCCACAAATCCGCTACCCAGCGCAGCCGGCGCGCTTTGCCAGGGATCGCCCATCGTCAGCCCATAAAGCGTCATGGCCGTCGCAATCCACAGGAAAAACAGCGCCACCAGCATGAGGCCGAGCAGCACAATATCCTGAACGGCCGGCGATCGATGAAAGTCGAATACGCCAAGGCCCGAGATATCCTCACCGGCTTCGCGTCTGCGGCTCATCTCGCACATGCTGATCGTGAAGAACGGCCCAACCATCAGAAACCCTGCAACGGCGGGAAATACGACAGGCAACAAGTCGTAATTGGAGACCACCATAAAGGCGGCCAGTGTCACGAGGGGGTAAATCAAAATAACGAAAACGCCGAAAGTCGGCTTCGCTTTGAAGTCTTCGATTCCTTTCAACAAGGCATCTTCGAGATCAACCAGCGAAAGTTTGCGGACGTTAAGGTGAGTGGCGTGTTCGTTAGCTAAGCCAGTAATGAGTGCCATGTTCGAACCTCCCAGAATGTTCAGGGGACTCGCGATCACAACAAGACAAACGAACTAACACGTAAGCATCTAATATACGCCTGTCCGGCTCGCCGATCTATGAACCTTGCGCAAGATGACCGCAATTTAAGCGTGCTGCGCTGCGGTGCGCGCGCTCATTTCCCGGGCTGTTGTTTTATAGCGTCACGCTGCCCCTCTTATTTCGGCCGGACTTTTTACAAGCGTGCGGCCTTTTCATAAAAAGACATTTCGCATTTGCCGGCGCGATCACGCGTGGTCGTTCTCGTTGAGGTTTTAAATGTGGTAATGCTAACGGTCCTATCGCAAACTGGACGCCGGATTACTTACAACACAATTTAGAGAAGACCGATGTCGGAAGAGCAGTGGCTGCAGCGTTACAACGAATTGATGTCGGTTATGAAGACAGTAGGACTACATCACCTCTTGGTTCCCGCCAAAATCGACGGCCGTGCGTGGCCGTTCATGAACCTTGCGTTTTCGAGTTCAGGCGAAGACCTTTGGTTGCGCCAATATATGAAAGCCAGATTCCGCAGCGGGCGGCCGGGCTTTTACCTCGATGTCGGGTGCAATCATCCCATCAGCACGTCCAACACGTATCTTTTTTATGTCATGGGATGGCACGGCGTCTGTGTCGACGCCAACTTGCAATTTGAGACTGAGTTCAAGTCCATTCGTCCGCGCGATACATTCGTCAATGCCGCCGTCAGCGACCTGGGCCAATCGCTCTATTTTGCCGCTCTCAATGCGCCGGCGGGTCACAAAGTCTCCAGGGTGGCAATGGACCCCAACGATTTCCCGCCGAACTTTACCGCCCCGGTTGAGGTTCCGGCCATGACCTTGGCCGAGATTTTGCGCCAGCATGTGCCGCAAGGAACCGTCATTGATTTCATGACGATCGACATCGAGGATTCCGAGTTGCCGGCGCTACGTTCGAATGATTGGTCCGCTTATAGGCCGCGCGTGGTTTTTATTGAGTGCGGCACCGGTTTCGAGCCCCTTAATCCACTCGCCTTCCCAACCATCAGCTTTCTGCATGGACTGGGATATCAATATCGCGGCTTCTCAAACAACAATGTCCTCATGACCGAACCGGGCTTCGACGAAAGAAACGGGCGCATCCAAAAAGGCCTGGAAAATACGCCTGCCGCGAGTGGTTAGCATGTGGGCGCCGAGACTGGTTTTTGTGATGCTCCAGCCCCTCGCTGATTTGACCGTCCTGCCCCATTAAGCTATCAGAACGCATGATTGTCCTCAGTCACCGCGGCTACTGGCTCGCACCGGAAGAGAAAAATACACCGGCGGCTTTTGAGCGCTCTTTCCAGCAGGGCTTCGGCACCGAGACCGATATTCGCGATGCCACGGGCCGGCTCGTCATTTCCCATGATCCCCCGCGCGGCCGGGAAATGACCTTCGACGACTTCCTGGCGCTTCACCACCGCCACAATGCGAACCTGCCTATGGCTATCAACGTAAAAGCCGACGGTTTGCAGGGCCTCGTCGCGGCCGCGCTGGAGCGCAACCGGCCGGCGGATTGGTTTGTCTTCGACATGTCGATCCCCGACACTCGCGGCTGGCTGCAGGCCGGGTTCCCGGTCTTTGTCCGCCATAGCGATCTCGAGCGCGATCCGTGTTTTTATGACGCGGCGGCCGGCATTTGGCTGGATGCCTTCGAGAAAGATTGGATCACCGCGAAAGATATCCTTGCGCATTTGGATGCCGGAAAGAGAGTATGCGTGGTCTCGCCGGAGCTTCACCGTCGCGTTCCCGATGCCTTTTGGGCGCATCTTGCCGCGTCCGATTGCAGGCGGAGCCAAAACCTGATGCTCTGCACGGATCGCCCGGTTGAAGCGCGCGCCCTGCTGGGCGAGACGTGAGCGGAGAAAGTTTAGATGTCCAAGATCACGACAGTTATTTTCGACATGGACGGTGTGCTGGTCGACGCACGCGAATGGCACTACGAAGCGCTCAATAAAGCGCTCGCGCTGTTCGGCGTGCGCATCAGCCGCGCCGACCATCTCTCGGCCTATGACGGACTGCCGACGCGCGCGAAGTTGGAGATGCTAAGTAAAGAGCACACCCTTCCGCGCGGCCTGCACAACATCATTTCCGAGCTTAAGCAGCTCTACACCATGCAGATCGTCAATGCGCATTGCCGTCCGACTTTTAGCCACGAACTGGCATTGTCGCGCTTGGCGAATGACGGCTACAAACTCGGCCTCGCTTCCAACGCCGTCCGCGAGAGCGTGCATTCCATGATGCGCCTTACCAGCTTGTACGATTACTTCAGTCTGATTCTGTCCAATGAAGACGTGAAGAAATCGAAGCCGGACCCCGAAATTTATCTCACTGCCATGGAACGCCTAAAGATAAAGCCGGAAGAGTGCTTGATCGTCGAAGACAATCAGAACGGCATTAAAGCGGCCTGCGCGTCGGGTGCGCATGTTCTGCCTGTGCGCGACCCAACCGACGTGACGCTCACCCGCTTGCAACGCGCGATTGCCGCATGTGAAGGCAAAAAAGGCCTCCTGCTGGAGACAGCGCTATGAACATCCTCTTGCTCCTGGCCGGTTCCAGCAGTGCCTTCACTAAGGCTGGCCACGTTTATCCGAAAAGCCTGGTCGAAGTGGCCGGCGAGGCGATGATCGATAAAGTTCTGCGCAGCCTTGATCCGCTGCTGCGTCAGGGCGGTAATCTCATCGCTGCCGTTCGGCGCGATGAAAACCGCGCTTTCCATCTGGGCGATGTCATTAAGCTCGTTGTCCCGGGCACGCGCCTCGTAGAAATTGAAAGCGATACCGGCGGCGCTGCGTGCACGGCGCTCGTTGCCATCGAGCACATTAACAATGATGAGCCGCTGATCATCACCAATGGCGATCAGGTTTTTGATATCGACCTCGGCGCTGCCGTTGCCGATTTCAAAAAACGTAATCTGGACGGCGGCACCATCACCTTCCGCGGCATTCACCCGCGCTGGTCCTTCGTGCGCTTAAACGATGAAGGTCTCGTCGAGGAAGCGGCGGAGAAACGCCCCATCAGCCGCCACGCCACGGCCGGCTTCTATTATTTTGCGCGTGGCCGCGATTTCGTTGATGCGGCCTGCGCCATGCTGCGTAAGGAAGCCAGCACCGACGGCCTCTATTATGTATGCCCCGCGTTCAATCAGATGATCTTGAAGGGTGCCCGCATCGGCGTCGTCGAGATCGATGCGTCCGAGTACCACTCGTTGGCGACGCCGGCCATGGTCGAAAGCTACGAAGCCCTACGCTATCCGCGCGCGCGTGGCCCACAAAGTGGGGCATGACATGGAAGTCCATAAACTCTCGGATATGTTCAAGGGCTGGTTCGTCGGCGATTTCAACCCGACGCTCGTCAAAACCCAGGACGTCGAAGTTGCCGTGAAGACTTACCCTGCGGGTATGGTCGAGGAGGCGCATGTTCACAAGATCGCGACCGAAATCACCGTCATCGTCTCGGGTTCGGCGCGCATGAACGGCCGCACACTCAATGCCGGTGATATCGCCATCGTCAAACCCGGCGAGTCCTGCGTTTTCGAAACGCTGACGGACGTCACCACGACGGTGGTCAAAATCCCCGGCGCCACCAACGACAAATATCCGGCCTAATATGTCTCCTGTGCTCAATATCGTCGTTCCCATGGCCGGGCGTGGCCAGCGCTTTGTCGATGCGGGTTATGACCTGCCGAAGCCGCTCATTCCCGTGCATGGGCAGCCGATGATTGCCCGCGTTATCAAGAACATCACGCCGCGCACACCGCACCGCTTTATTTTCATCGCGCTGGCCGAGCATCTGCGCTCTCACGACCTTGCCGCGAAGCTTGCGGCGTGGTCGCCCGGTTGCGCCATTGTGCCGGTGACATCGGTGACCGAAGGCGCGGCCTGTACGGTGTTATTGGCCGAGAAGGAAATCGATTCCGACGCGCCACTCCTGATCGCCAATTGCGATCAATGGGTGGTCTGCGACATGGACAGCTTTGTCGCCGAACAAGCCAGCCGCGGTCTCGATGGCCTCATCATGACCATGACCGCCACGGACTTGAAGTGGTCCTTCGTGCACATGGATGCGGGCGGCCTCGTGACAGATGTGCAGGAAAAAAAGCCGATTTCCGATCAAGCCACAGTCGGCATCTATATGTATCGGCGCGGGCGCGATTTCGTTGCCGCCGCGCACGCCATGATCAAAAAGAACATTCGCGTAAACAACGAATTCTACGTCGCGCCGGTTTATAACGAGATGATCGCGACCGGTGCGCGCCTCGGCTGCTTCAGTATCGGCACCGTCGAAGACGGCATGCACGGCCTCGGCACTCCCGACGACCTCACCGCGTTTCTCGCCAACCAGATTTCGCGCAACCTCTAGCAGCGCATTATCGCGTCAGCCCCATCTCAATCGAGAGGCGAATCAAATCCGCCGTGCGTCCCACGCCCAGCTTGCTCTTGATCTGGCTGCTTGTATTGGCGATGGTTTTATAACCGACGCCCAGAGCTTCGGCGATTTCGCCTAAGCTTTGACCCTCGCCAAGCAATCGCATAATTTCTAAGTCCCGCTCAGTCAGTTGCGCCAGAGAATGTGGGGCGGAAGACGTCTTCAGGACCAATCCGCGGGCAATTTCACTCTCGATATAGCGCGCGCCTTTGCTGATCTCCTGGACGGCGGTTAGCACCTCTTCCGGCGGCGCATTTTTGCTGACGTATCCTAGGGCGCCGTTCTCCAGTGCGCGGCTCGCGTAAACCGCTTCGGCATGCATGCTGAACACAAGCACACGCGCCGTTGCATCCATGACGATAAAGCGCCGCAGCAATTCAAAGCCGCCTATGCCCGGCAGATTCATATCCAGAATCACGATGTCCGGCCGTGCGGCCCGGTACATCGCCAATGCCGCGCGTCCGTCCTCGGCTTCTTCTAATTCGATATTGGGCAGCATGCCGAGCAGGCGTCTCAATCCTGTGCGGACAATGGCATGATCATCCACGATAAGAATTTTCATTTATTTGACCTCGGTGGCACGTATATCGGCGGCCGTGTGCGGAAAGCGTGCAGACACGACGGTGCCGCGCCCGGCTTTGCGGTTGGAAATTATCAGCTCGCCCGACAGCGCATCCACACGCTAGCGCATGCCCGCCAATCCGAAGCCCGTTGTTGGCGCGGGCTCCGCCAAGCCGATGCCGTCATCTGCGACTTCCACAATAATTTCACCGGCGTCCGTCATGGCGACATTAACCTCGATAACAGACGCGCGCCCATGACGCACCGCATTGGTCAGGCATTCCTGAACAAGCCGATAAATCACGGCTTCATAGGTTTCAATCATAGCCTCGGCTTTTGCATCCATGTCGACGCGAACGGTTGTCCCGGCGTGATGGCGTTGCCAAAAAGACGCCAAGTTAGCCAATGCTTGACGCAGGCCGACCTCGAGCAACTCCGCAGGTTGCAGCCGGACAAGGATGTCGCGTACTTGCCGCTGCATATGCACAATAGAGCCTTGGATGGACGTAACGCGCTCGGAAATTGCTGCTTCATTGCCGCCTCCGGCCAACCTCGAAATCGCCGTCGCCTCGACATTCACGGCGAATAAAAACGGACCGACCTCGTCATGCAGATCACGTGCTAAATCGGCGCGCTCTTCTTCCTGTATCGTGGTAATTTGCGATTGCAGGCGCGTGTTCTTTTCCTGAAGCTCCGCTAAATCGGCCGCCATGCGATTAAACGAATTCGCGAGTGAATGTAGTTCGGGCGAACCGTCCAGCGGCATGCGCGCGGTATATTCACCCTTCGAAATGGTGAGAAAGCCCTGCGACAACATCTGCAGCGGCTTAAGCCCTCTGCCTAAAACAAAATAAACAAATATCAACGACATGCCGCAAAGGCCGACCATAATCGCGAGATCGTCGCTCAACCTGTCCCAAACCTCGGCAACTTCGCTGTGAGGATCGCTTGTGAGAACGACCGCCGTATATGGCGGCGCGGCCACGGGAAAACGAATCGTTTCCGCGGCGGCGTCTATGAAACCAAAAAACCAGGCAGGTGCGGGGTGTTGGGGGTGCGCGATGGCAGACATAACAAGCGTGCGCTCTTCGATGTTGGTTAGTTCCGCTTGGACATGCCGGTTGCCGTCGAAGGTCGCAACAAGCTGACCGAGGTAAAGCGACGGATCGCTGTCGTTCGGAAGAGTGCGCACCGCGGCGCGCACCACGCTCTCACTCGTTTCCAATGCGGCCCGCAGCTCGGTTTCGATGGAATTGGACGCATTCCACCATGCCAAGGTACTCGCGCCGGCAAGGCTCAAAATAAGAGCGGCGGTGATCATCAGCATTAAGCGGATACGAAGTGTCATCGCACAGCACGTTGTGATGGGATGGCGCGGTGCGCCTGGTTGACCCAGTGTATAGGCTCGCGCCGCCTTAAATCAAAGGATGCGCCCTGTTACGACGCGGGGTGCCCCGGCCACCAGGGACAGGCTGAAACTGTCGCGGGAGAATCTTGCGGTGTGGCCGTTGTTTTCGGCCGACCCCCACGCGCCGAAGTCACAGCGTCCGGCGGCAGGTGATGTTTTCCAGATCGGCAGCTTGGGGCGTCTTCACGCGCACAAAGGCTATGATGTGCTGATCCGTGCATTGGCAAAATTAAAGCACGAGGCACCGGCTTTGTGCGAAACTTTTCATGTGACCATCGGCGGTGATGGTCCAGACCGTCAGGACTTCGAGCTGGCCGCGCAAGCACTCGGCGTCACCAACCTTACCTTCGCGGACTACCAGACAGACACCAAACCATTTTTGGCCGGATTGCATGGTTACGTGCAGCCGTCGCGTGTCGAGGGTCTTTGCATCGCCGCCCACGAGGCCATGCAGGCCGGCTTGCCGATGATCGTCTCGGAGACCGGCGAAATGCCGCGCTCGGTGCAGCGCGCAGGCGCCGGCTTTGTCGTGGAACCAGCGAACGTTTCGGATTTAGCGGCGGCGATTCGTACACTTGTTTCCAACCGCGCGCTGGCCGCCGACATGGGATCCGCCGGGCGCGACTTCGTGAATGATGCCTATAGTGCCGCGGGCTTCCGCAGCGCTGGATTGGCGATTATGACTACCGTCGGTCAGTTGGCGCAGCCGACACGTCGTTCGGCCTAATCAGCATTATTTATTTCAGTTTTGGATTGAGCGCATCGCGCAGCCAGTCGCCCAACAGATTGACGGCGAGCGCCAGAACAACCAACGTCAGAGACGGAAATAAAGTAATCCACCATTCGCCGGAAAACAGAAAGTTGTTGCCGATGCGAATAAGTGTACCGAGCGACGGCGATGTCGGTGGCATGCCGACACCCAGAAACGACAGCGTCGCTTCGGAAATAATCGCGAGCGCAAGACCGAGCGTGCCCAGCACGAGGACCGATGTGAGGACGTTGGGGAGGATATGCCTCAGCACGATCACCGGCCCCGGTACGCCCATGACGCGCGCGGCGGAAACGTAGCCCAATGTTTTTTGGACGGCGGTCGCGGCGCGCACCACGCGCGCATATTGGGGCCAATCGGCGATACCAATGCTGAAGATCAGCACGTAAATCGCAACCGCATCATGGACACCGGGCGGCAATGCCGCACGCGCAAGTCCATCGATCATCAAAGCAATCAGAATGGCCGGAATAGTGAGCTGGACATCGGCCAAGCGCATGGCCAGCGTATCGATCCACCCACCGGCATAGCCCGCAATCAACCCGACAAGGACGCCGAGCCCGGCGGCAAAAAGCACGGAGGCAAGACCGACAAAGAGCGAAACGCGGCTGCCATAGAGCAGCGCCGAAAGCATATCGCGGCCCTGATCATCGGAGCCGAGGAGAAAGCGTGTATCGCTTCCATCAACCCACGCCGGCGGCAGCAAACCATTGGTGAGCTCCAACACGGCCGGATCGAATGGATTCTGTGGTGCAAGCAGCGGCGCCGCAAGGGCGGCGAGTGTCATCAGAAGCGTAATGGCCGCTGCGATGATCGCAACCGGTGAACGGCTAAAGCGCGACCAGAGATATCCCGGGCGAACCTGAAGCGTGACGGGAAGATCGCTCATGCCGCGCCCTCGCCAGTACGCAAACGCGGGTCTAGCGCGACATACAGCAGGTCCACAGCCACGTTGATCGCGACAAACACGAACGCGACCATGAATAGGTAGGCCGACATGATGGGGACATCGGCGAAGGAGACGGCCTGAATGAACAGCAGTCCCATACCCGGCCATTGGAAGACAGTCTCGGTGATGATCGAAAACGCAATCAGCTCGCCGAGTTTAAGGCCAATGACGGTGATGACAGGAATGGCAGCATTCTTGAGCGCATATTTTCCGTTGATCGTGGCCGGCGCGAGACCCATGGCGCGCGCGGTGCGAATGTAATCGGTTCCCAGCACTTCGAGCATTTCCGCACGCACGAGGCGCAGGATGAACGTCATCTGAAACAGACCGAGCGTGATGGCCGGAAGAATAACAGCCTTGAGACCCGAGACCGTGAGAAAGCCCGTACTCCACCAGCCGAGCGAGACGACATCGCCGCGACCAAAGGACGGCAACCACCCGAGCGTCACGGCGAAGAGGTAGATAAGACCCATACCGATGACAAAGGTCGGCAGGGAGACGCCGACCAAGGAGACAGCAAGGATGACGCGGCTCATCCAAGAGTCTCGGCGGATGGCAGTGAAAATGCCGAGGCCTACGCCGATGGTGATCGCCAACAACGCCGACACGAAGACCAGTTCGATGGTGGCAGGTAAGCGTTCGGCAATGAGTTCGGCCACGGGCCGCTGCAGGCGATAAGACGTGCCGAAATCGCCCTGCACCGCGTTGCCCGCGAAACGTGCGAATTGCACAATAAAAGAATCATTGAGGCCAAGTTTCTCGCGCAGCGCAGCGCGGTCGGCGCCGCTGGTCTCCTGGCCCACCATGTTATTGACGGGATCGCCGATATAATTGAACAGAAGGAACGACACAAAAGCCGCCAGCGCCATAACGCTGACGGCTTGGATCAATCGGCGAAGAAGGTGACGGGCCATCAGGCGATTCTACGGCGCGAAACGCGCGTACTCAAAGTGTGGAAGATTGTCGGTGGCGATCGGTACGTTCACGCCCTTGCGGGTGGCCCAGGCAATGATCGGATGGTCCAAGGGGATATAGCTGTACGCATCGCGCAACTTGATGGACGCTTCTTTAATCATGGCGTCGCGCTTGGCCTTATCGATCTCTGTTGCCATAGCGTTAATCAAATCAAACAACGGTTGATCGACATACTGCGTCGCGTTGGACACCGATGTGGGCAGCGCGAGAAAGCTGAGATGATTGTGAGCATCGGTCGTATCGGTGCCCCAGCCATACATGTAAAAATCGGTCTGCTTGGTTTGCACTTTAGGAAAGTGCAGTGTGCGCGGTTTGAGATCGAGGGTCACTTTAACGCCGATGCGCGCCAACATACCCACAACGGCCTGACAGACTTGTTCGTCGTTGAGATACCGATCATTGGGGCAATCGAGCCGCACATCGAAACCTTGAGGGTAACCGGCTTCGGTCAGTAGTTTTTTCGCGCCGTCGACATCAAAGGACAAGTGAACATCGATCGCCGGATCGTAACCATAGACGCCGGGCGGAACCACGTTACCGGCAGGCTGCGCAAACCCGCGCATAATGCGCTGCGTGATGGCATTCACATCCACCGCCATGTTCATGGCTTTGCGGACACGGACGTCCGCGAATGGATTTTTGCCTTTTACAGATGAAGACAGCAATTCTTTGCGGCCCGCATTCATGCCGAGGAAGATAGTCCAAGGCGACGTCGCGCGCTGTACCTGGAACATGCCCGAGGACTCGATGCGTGCGACGTCCTGCACAGGGGGATCTAAAAGAAAGTCCAACTCACCGGACAGCAACGCCGCTACACGCGTGGCTTTGTTTTGTATGGGCGTATAGATGATGCGGTCGATGTTGTGCGGGTTATCTTTCAAACCCCACCAGTCGGGGTTTTTGACCATGACGGTGCGCACATCAGGTTCGCGCAATTCCAATTTAAACGGACCAGTGCCGTTTTTATGGCGCACGGCGTAGGTTTCCTGCTTGGCGTTATAATCCTGCGGCGTCGTGACTTTGTGTTCGTCAGCCCAGCCGCGCGACATGATGAAGATGTTGGTGATTTCATCGAGCAGAATGGGATCGGGGCCTTTGGTCGTGATGCGCACCGTGAGGGAATCCACCGCTTTCACATCAGCGACGGTCGCGATGAGATCCTTGAGATCGGATGTCGGCATCAGCGCACGTTTGAACGAAAACACCACGTCATCGGATGAGAACGGGCGGCCGTCATGGAACTTCACGTTCGGCCGCAGTTTGAATTCCCACGTCGTCGGCTTCACAAGCTGCCAGGATACCGCGAGACCCGGGATTTTCGTGAGGTCGGGTTTGCGCGACACCAGCGCCTCCTCGACCTGCTGGGCGAAGGTGCGTGTCTGGCCCTCGTTCTGCGCGTGAGAATCCATCGTCATGGCATCGCCCTGACTTGCCCAGCGGAGGACGTTTCCGGCGTGGGCGGGGCCAGCGAAAAAAGTCACAGCGGCGAGGACGGCGAGAGCGCGGTGCAGGCTCATGATCATTCCGGAACAGTCAAAGGGGCCGTGTCAGAGTATCCTATTGCGCTTCGATGGTCATGGTATCGAAGGTAAAGGAACCGTCGGCTTCCAGCGCGAAATAATCCGCCACATCGCGCGGCATGGCGCTTTGTAACGAACGAATCGCCTGGATATGCAATTCGAGCGTCGCCATCCGCGCGACCCAACTCGCAAACTCTAGCCGCAGGCGGCGAAGGGTTGGTGTGCGCGGTTCGAAACCCGCGTTCTTCAAAGCAGCGGTCCATTCGGCGGCGGTGTAATTACGCACATGAGAGGGATCGCGCAAAAGCTCGATCGACTGTAGCTGCGTATTCAACAGCGGCGATGCCGGTGAAACCGCGTCGGCGAAGATCGCGGTGCCACCCGAACGCAACACCCGCCGCGCCTCGCACAAACCCGCATCGAGGTCGTGCCAATGATGGGCACTGAAACGCGTGACGACAAAATCGAAGCTCGCGGACGTAAAGGGCAGGGCCGAAACGCTGCCTTGTTGCGTGACAACATTGGAAAGGCCACGACGCCCGGCTTCGGCGGCGACCGCGTGCAGCATATCGGCCGACAGATCATAAGCCACGAGTTCGCCGGCGTGAGGCGCGACCTGAAAACCCGCATGCCCGCCGCCGCACCCCAAATCCAATGCCCGGGCCGGACGAAGCGCCTGCGCAAGAGCGGCAATCTGCCCTAAGTCCTCGCCGCTGGCATGCACGGCGCTGGCAACATATGCCGCCGCCTGCGGGCCGAACTGTGCTGAAACGTGGGCTTCGTGTGCATTCGTCGTCATTCGGTCGTTCATTCCTTGAATAAAAGCCCTGCGTCCGGGAGTATCCTTCCTAACATTTTTGGGGGCCTACGCCGACATGACATCGCGGCGAATATTATTGATCACGCATGAGTACCCGCCCTTGGGTGGCGGGGGCGGCATTGCCATGCGGCATATCGCGCGCGGCCTCGCACGCCTGGGCCATAAGCCTTTTGTGCTGACGGCGGCATGGGACGATATGCCTTCGACCGAGGAAAGCGAAGGCGTGACCGTCCAGCGGATTCCGTCCATGCGAAAGCGGCTGGAGCGGGCAACTGCTCTAGAAATCGCGGCTTTCATGGTGATGGCGGCGGTGAAAGCGCCGGCTTTGGTGCAACGCTGGAAGATCGACGCTGTGGTCGCATTCTTTGCCGGTTCGGGCGGACCGATTGGCTGGCTGTTGAACCGTATCAGCCGCCTGCCCTATGCGCTGGCATTGCAGCCCGGCGACGTGCCCGTATATACGCCAGGCGTGGTATCGCCCCACAGAACCTTTCTGCGCCGCCTGATCGATCTGACACTCATCCATGTATGGCGTGATGCAGGCGCGGTGATCGCCAACTCGGACGGCCTCGCGGACCTGGTGCGCGGTCACGATTCTAAAGTCACCGTGGAGATTATTCCCGGCGGCGCCGATGTCGAAGGCATCATTCCTAAGGAAAACTACGAACCCATCGGCGATGTGAGCCTTTTGTATGTTGGGCGCTTAGCCAAGCGCAAAGGCCTGCATGTTCTGCTTTCGGCGCTGGCCAAAGTGCCGCCTGCGCTGAAGTGGAAATTGACGCTGGTAGGTGAAGGTCCGGAGTGGCCGGCCATTGCGGCACAGGCCGCACGCCTGACGTTGATCGACCATATCGATTTGCGCGGCTGGCAGGGCTGGGCGCATTTGCCGGAAATCTATCGCACCGCCGATATTTTTGTTCAGCCTTCCTATGACGAAGGCATGCCGACGGCACTGCTCGAGGCCATGGCATCAGGCTTGCCGGTGGTCGGCACGCGTTTCGCGGGCATGGGCGAAGCCGTGCTTGAAGGCAAGACCGGCCTCCTGGTTCCACCGGAGAACGCCGATGCTTTAGCAGAGGCGCTAACCAAGGTGATCGCCGATCCATCGCGTTGGGAATCTTTTGGTCGCGCGGGCCGGGCGCGTGTGGAGTCCTATTACAGTTGGACGTCGGTCGCGGAAAAATGGGTAGATGTTGTTGAACGCATCATCGCGTCGCGCAAACGTGCATAACGGACATGCAACGCAGTCGCGATTTCAGCGCGCAACGGAAAGTCATTCTTAATACGCTGATTTTCATACGTTTATGCGCGCCACGGATTGACCGCGCGAACACATCCCGGCACCATTGCCGCCACGAACACGAGAGGCGATGTGAGCCTCCAGCAAAAATGAGGATGTGTCATGAAGGGCGATAAAGAGGTCATCAAGTTTCTGAACCAAGTGCTCAGGAATGAATTGACCGCCATCAATCAATACTTCCTGCATTCACGCATGTTGAAGCAGTGGGGCATGGCGCGCCTGAGTGCTTATGAATACAAAGAATCCATCGACGAGATGAAGCACGCCGACAAACTGATCGAGCGCGTGCTGTTTCTTGACGGCCTGCCGAACTTGCAAGATCTCGGTAAGCTCATGATCGGCGAAGGCGTGCAGGAGCTTCTGCAATGCGACCTGAAGCTGGAAGTGGATGCGTTACCCGCGCTGAAAGAAGCGATTGCTCATTGCGAGAAAGTTAGCGACTTCATCTCGCGCGAACTGTTCGAAGACATCCTGGAGTCCGAGGAAGAGCACATCGACTTCCTGGAAACCCAGCTGGATATGGTCGCGCGCATGGGACTGCAGAACTACGTGCAGCTCCAAAGCAAACCGGCGGAAGAATAAGCGGGCATAAAAAGGCGGCTACTCGGCCGCCTGCATCGCATAGGCTGGTTCAGCTTGGTTGATGATGTCCTGCGCCATGCATTTGCATTGGCCGCAGTTGATCTCGACGCCGAGAACGGCATAGGCCTCTTTCACCGTGCGCGCACCCTGGCGGGTGGCTTCGGCGATTTCGCTGTCGGTCAGGGCGTTGCAAATACAGACGTACACGCTGGCGGCCTCTCCCTTGAACGCATCCGCAGGCAGACACTGCGACTGAGTCGCAATGGTGTACGGTATTTGCGAATGACTTGCAAGGGCGCTTAGGGGCGTATTTAGCTCTGCCCTAAGTTACTGATAATATTATTGTTTTGTCAGGGCCGCGGCATAAAAGCCGTCAAGACCGGCACGTTCGGGCCATTGACTGGGCAATGTCCGCAGTTCGCCGCGATGGTCTAAAAGCTGCGATTCGCCACCGACAGCGGCTGGGGGAATTTTTGCACGCACCAGCACAGGGTTCGCCGCCAAAACCGCCTCGACCACGGGACGGCGTTCTTCCGGCTGCAGGGAGCAAACGCTGTAGAGGATCAACCCGCCCGGCTTCACCATATCGATCGTCGCCGTCAGAAGTTTAGTCTGCAGCGCGACGAAGCCGGTGATATCTTCGGCGCGTTTCAAATAGGGCAAATCGGGATGGCGGCGGATTGTGCCCGTGGCTGAACACGGCGCATCCAGCAAAACAGCATCGGCCAATTCTTGGGGACGCCAGCTCACGGCATCGGCGACAATCACGTCCGCTGCGAGATTGAGACGCTTCAGATTGTCATGCAGCAGCGTCAGGCGGTCGGTCGAAACATCTACCGCCGTCACCTTGCATCCGGCGGCGGCCAGCTGCGCGGTTTTACCGCCGGGTGCGGCACAGAGGTCGATCACATGTTTGCCGCTGGGCGTGCCGATCATATGCAGAAGGATTTTTGCAGTGAGCGCCGCTGCAGCGTCCTGTACCCACCAAGCGCCGTCAGCAAATCCCGCCATCTCCTGAATGCGGCCGCCGGCGGTACGGCGCAGGCCGCCGGTGGGTAATACACAGGCTTCCAAGCGCGCGGCCCATTCGGCAAGCGTCGACGGATCTTTAACAGTAATATCGAGCAGCGGTTCGGCGAGATGTGCTTCTGCGGTGGCGCGCGCCGCTGGCTCGCCGTAAGCCGCGACCCATGATTTCCAAAGCCACATCGGCGTGTTGACCACGGCAGCATCGTGCTTGGCGATCATCTCGGCGCCTTTTTCCGATACGCGGCGCAGCACGGCGTTCACGAGGCCGGCGTGACGTTCATGGCCTTGCTTCACCAATGCGACGGACGTAGCGACGGCGGCATGCGGCGGCGTCGCAATGAACAGAAGCTGCGCAACGCCCAACCGCAGAACATTTATGACTCTATCGGGCGGGCGGCGCTCGACAAAGTTGCCGAGGACAAGATCGATCTGACCTAGACGTCGCAACGTGGTGGCGACGAGCAGCCGTACAAAAGCCCGGTCGCGCGGCGCGAGCTTAACTGTCGCCGCATCGAATTTATCCTCGGCCGACATGCTGCGCGCGAACACGCCTTCCATAATGGAAAGCGCTGCCGCGCGCGCGGCGATATCATCGGGTTTGGCGGGGGTCGTGTCGGCCATGCCGTCACATGATCCACTGGGACGGCAAAGTCAATCACCTGACATTAGGCCAATGAAACCGTTTGATTTAGTGTCGGCCATAGACCCATGAAAAGGGAGAAATACATGACCGCGGATTTACGCGCCCGTGTGGCGGCAGTCCCTTATTGGTATCACCGCATAGAACTGCCAGGCGGCATCGTAACCCCCGGCTGGGCGCCAAAAATCGCCGCGCGCTACGCAATTCCAGAAAGCATGGCGGGGCTGCGCGTGCTTGATGTCGGTGCATGGGACGGATATTGGACATTCGAAGCGCTTCGGCGCGGCGCCAAAGAAGTGATCGCCATCGACGACTTTTCAGATCGCCTCGGTGCGGAAATGAACGTGCCGCGTCCGAAATGGGAAGCCTTTGATCTTTGCCGTGATGCCTTGGGCTACAGCGAGGATCGGGTTAAGCGGCTTGAAATGAGCGTCTATGATGTTTCGTCCGAGCGGCTGGGAATGTTCGACGCCGTATTCTTCTTCGGTACGCTTTATCATCTGCGGTATCCGCTTCTGGCTTTGGACAAGTTAGCCGCGGTGTGTAAACAGTCGATCCATATCGAAACCGCCCTTCTTGATGACTACAGTCCTTACCGCGGAATCGGTCAGGGTTATTCCGGCGGGCATATGGTTATGGAGTTTTATCCCGACGCTCAGTTAGGCAACAATCCGACAAACTGGTGAATGCCAACGGGGGTGTGCCTGGGACATATAGTCCGCACAGCGGGCTTCAAACATGTCGATGTGTGGCGGCTGACGGACACGCCGACACGCGTGCCGGAATGCCGTGGGTTTGCGCGCGGAATCAGGGAAGGATTCCCCCAACCGAAATTACCCTTTGGGCCTTAGCCCCACGGACCGCGCCGGCGCTTGGGCGCGGCGGGTGCGCGTTCAACCTGTACCGCAGAACCCCACGAACCCTCATTGTGTGCGGAAAGGTGCGCAGCGACGCTTGGCATCTCGCGGAGCTTCGCGATGCGGTTGGCGGTGGACGGGTGGGTTGAAAACAGATTGTCGGCGCCGTGACCGCTTAAGGGATTCACGATGAACATATGTGCCGTTGCTGGGTTGGCTTCGGCATCATAATTGGGCACCTGGCGCGCGCCTTGCTCGAGTTTGGCCAAAGCCGAAGCAAGCGCCTGCGGATCGCCGCTGATGGCGGCTCCGCCGTGATCGGCGCCGTACTCACGGGACCGCTAGATCGCAAACTGCACCAGCATGGCAGCAATCGGCGCGAGGATCATGACAAGCATGCCGCCGACCGCACCAAGCGGATTGTTGCGCCCACTGCGCCCAAAAAACATCGCGAAGTTTGCGAGCATCCCTATGGCCCCGGCGAGCGTGGCGGTGATGGTCATCACCAACGTGTCGCGGTTTTTCACATGCGCGAGTTCGTGGGGCATGACGCCGGCGACTTCGCGTTCGTTTAAAAGATTAAGCAACCCCGTTGTCGCGGCGACGGCAGCGTGTTCGGGATCACGGCCGGTAGCGAACGCGTTGGGTTGCGGATTATCGATGATGTAGACGCGCGGCATCGGCAGACCGGCGCGCTGCGCAAGATGCTCGACGATGCCATAAAAACGCGGTGCGGAATTGCGGTCCACCGGCTTCGCGCCGTACATGGACAGCACCACCTTGTCGGAATTCCAGTAAGCAAAGGCATTCATCGCCAACGCCACAAAGAAGGCGATGACCATGCCTTGCTGGGCGCCGATGAGATAACCCACGGCCAAAAACAAACCCGTCATGGCCGCGAGTAACAATCCGGCCCGCATGGTGCTCATAATAATGCCCGTCCCTTTCGCGAGAGCGCTGTCCTGTCAAATATGCCTCGGCGCAACAATCTCAAGGGGTGCCGCCGCGCACCCGTTGCGCTAACATTCTTTTTATGACCGAAGAAAACCACCCCGCCACGCCCGCACCCTTAGGGCTTTCGCCCGAGGCCGCGGCCTTGAAACCCAAATCGCCGGCGAAACCCGGCACTCCGGCCCCCGCTGGAAATGTTGATGAAATCGGCGGCCCCAAAGGTCCGGAACCAACGCGCTTCGGCGATTGGGAGCGTAAGGGCCGTTGCTCGGATTTTTAGGCTACCCGTCCCGCGTGTCCCCGAGACTCAAGAGTTTTTTAAGACCGCCCTGCTAACCAGTTGATTCCGGCTGTTCCTTTGCCGGGGGTTACTATTATTACGCGCAGGGACAAGGGGAAGCACCGTGGTCTTCGGCCGATTTATGGATAGGTTGTTACGGCCCGCCACCGACGTTGTGGCGCCAGAGTCCTTCGACTCCGACCCCTTTGCCATGGATGAACCCGAGGACGTGCTGTACGGCGTCGAGCCGCTGCGCATCCTGATCAGCCCTCTGGCCGAAGATACGCAAGGGCTTGCCGCGCGCCACATTCATGATCGCTTGTCGGGTCGCACGGGCATGTCGATCATGGTCGCCGACCGCGCGCTGACCGCGCCGGGCGCAGATCACAGCAATCCGTTGTTTGTTTCCATGGCGATTGATCTCGGCCGTCGTTGGCTGCGGCGCGAGAACGCCGACCTTTTGATTTGGGGCGAGAGCATCGCCACGCAGCGCGGCCAGTCATGGCGCATGCGCTTCCTGGGTCGCACGACAGCCCTGCATCCGCACAGCGCAACCATATCGGCGCTGGAGCGCTTGGAAGTACCTGCGCTGTTCGATGATGCCACCGGCGACCTTGCTTTTGGTACGGCGCTGGCCGCCGTGAACGTGGAATCCGCCGACGGCATTCGCGCGCGCATCTGTTCCGACCCGTGCGGCGCGCCGCCACGCATTTCGCCGAGGGCGATTCCGTCGGCACGGTGGCCGAATGCGCCACGGCCCAGGCATGTTATGCCGCTTTGATCCTGCTGGAAGGTTCACGCACCGGCGACATCAAGACGCTGGAGCGCGCGATATCGGTTTACCAAGGCGCTTTGATTCTGGGCGAGGACGCCTTCCCCATGCACGAGCGCGCCATGATCGGCGCGCATATTGCCGATGCAATGTCACTGATCAGCGCGCAGAGCGAACGGCCGAAGCTGGCCGATAAAACCGTTCAGTACTATCGCGCCGCGTTGACAATGGTACGCAAGGAAGTCTTCGCCGATGATTATGCCGCGCTGAAAACGCGCCTGGGCTTAGCGCTGCATAATCTGGCCCAAGCGTCATCGGAACCGGCGCATTTGAAAGAAGCGGCGGATTCTTTTTCTGCCGCTACCGCAATCTGGACCATCACAGATGCGCCTGAACGCTGGGCGGATATTCAGAATTCCCTGGGCAGTCTTTTGATTACCATGGGCCGACTCACGCAGCAGCCGAACCTGTTCGATAAAGCGGTTTCGGTGTTTGTGAAAATTGCTGAAGCCCGGACGCGCAGCAACGCGCCGTTGGTATGGGCGACGGCGCTAGCTAACATCGGTGCGGCGCTTAAGGAAAAGGGCGTCGCGGCGCGCAACCTGGAATGCCTGCAACAAGCCGCAGAGGCTTTCGGCCAGGCCGGTCAGGTTTTCACGGAGCTCAACATTGAGAGCAACGTGAAGGCCATGGAAAGCCAGCGCGATCATGTTCTGCTGATGCTGACGGCACAGGCCGCGCGCTAGTTACGCCGCCGTTGCGAGCGTAATAAAACCGGCCAGCGCATCCCGCGCCCGAACCACACCGCGCGCAGCCACGTCGGCGCCCGCGGACTGACCCTCAACCGGTATAAACGTCACGTCGGTCATGCCGACGAAGCCAAAGATCGTACGCAAGTACGGGTCCTGGAAGTTCATCGGTGCAGCGGGACTGTCGCCCGTGTACTGGCCGCCGCGGCTGGCGACGACATAGACCTTTTTATTTTTCAAGAGTCCCTCGGGCTGACCCTTCTCGTTGTAGCGGAACGTGCGCCCCCTGCGCGCGAGGTGATCAAGCCACGCCTTCAGCGTCGAGGGGATCGAGAAATTATACATCGGCGCGGCAACGACAATGGTGTCCGCCGCCTCGACTTCGGTGACGATCGCGTCGGCCAAGACGGTCGCCTGCTGTTGAACCTGCGAACGCTGGTCTTCTGCTGTCATTAATGCACCAAGGGTCGCCATATCCAAGTGCGGCATGTTGGCGGGCGTGAGGTGGCGCTCGACCACGGTTGTATGGGCGTCGGCTTTGCGTAGGCCATCGATGAACTCCGCTGCGAGTTGGCGCGACTTGGAGTTCTGTTCCATCAGGCTGGAAGAAACGAAGAGGATGTTGCTCATGGCGAATGTCCTTAAGGCAGATGATTGCGATGGGCGGAGTCTTGCGCCTTTTAACCATCATTAAAATCGGCTAAATTGTGATCATACTCATCATTTTTAGTGATTAAAATTGCTCGACCGCCTTACCCTCGACCAGCTCAGAACCCTGGTTGCCGTCGCCGAAACCGGCAGCTTTTCAGCCGCCGGGCGGCGCTTGCAACGTGTGCAGTCCGGCGTCAGTCAGGCCATGCAGGGGCTGGAAGACACACTCGGCGTCGCGCTGTTCGACCGCGACGCAAAGACGCCGAAGCTGACGGACGCCGGACGCGTGATTTTGGCCGATGCGCGCCACTTGCTCGATAGCGCGCAGCGCTTACGTGCCCGCGCCGAGACCATCGCCGGCGACGTCGAGCCGGAACTGACTTTGGCGGTCGACGCCATGTTTCCCAACGAGTTTCTTATGGTGAGCCTGAAGGCGCTGGCGAAAACATTCCCGCACCTTTCGGTGACCGTTTTCACCGAAGGCCTGGGCGGCGCCGAGCAAAGATTGCGCGACGGCGCAGCGCGTTTGGGGTTTTATGTGCCGCGCCCGCAGCAATCATCAGATTTTGACAGCACGTTTCTGGCGTCGGTCGACATGGTGCCGGTGGTGGCGACGGCGCATCCCTTGGCGAAGACCAAGCCGCCATTGACGCGCGCCGTTCTCGAAGAACACGTTCAGTTGGTTCTGACCGACCGCACACAAATCACGGCGGGCTTTACAGGCGGCGTCATCAGCCGCCACGTCTGGCGCTTTGCTGATCTTGGGACACGGCTTGACTACCTGCTGGCGGGCTTCGGCTGGTGCAACATGCCGATGCACATGGTCGAGGAGCACATCGCCGCGAAGCGGTTGAAGCGCTTGCGGCTTCAAGAGAACGACAGCTGGTCGCTGCCGATTCACGTGCTGCACGCCCGCGCCCGACCGCCGGGGCGCGCCGGGCGTTGGCTGGTAGATGACTTACGTCACCGGCTCGGCAGCGTCACAAGCATTAAGCCCCAGCGGCATTAAGCCCCAGCGCGGTTCTTAACCAGATCGTCCACGACGGCCGGATCGGCGAGCGTCGAGGTATCGCCGAGATTGCTGATTTCGTTTTCGGCGATCTTGCGCAAAATTCGCCGCATGATTTTGCCCGAGCGCGTCTTTGGTAAACCGGGCGCCCACTGCAGCACATCGGGTTTAGCGATGGGGCTGATGTCGGTTGAAACCCAAGCCATCAGTTCCTTGCGCAAATCGTCGGTCGGCTCAATGCCCGCCTTCAGAGTGACGTAAGCATAGATGCCCTGGCCTTTGATATCGTGCGGGAAGCCAACAACGGCTGCTTCAGCAACGCTTTTATGCCCGACGAGCGCGCTTTCGATCTCGGCCGTGCCCAGGCGATGACCCGAGACGTTGATGACATCGTCCACACGCCCCGTGATCCAATAGTAACCGTCCTCATCACGGCGACAGCCGTCACCGGTGAAATACTTGCCGGGATAGGTCGTGAAGTAGGTATTGATGAAGCGCTGGTGATCGCCGTAGATTGTGCGGGCCTGACCGGGCCAGGACGATTTAATGCAAAGCTGACCATTGCACGCACCTTCGAGTTCCGTGCCTTGCGCGTCGACGATGCAGGGTTCGATGCCAAAGAACGGCTTCGCGGCTGAGCCGGGCTTAAGTTGCATGGCGCCGGGCAACGGAGAAATAAGGATGCCGCCGGTTTCGGTCTGCCACCAGGTATCGACAATCGGGCAGCGTCCATCACCGACAACGCGGTGATACCATAACCACGCTTCCGGATTGATTGGCTCGCCGACACTGCCAAGCAGCCGCAGTGTCGCGCGCGAGGTTTTCTTTACCGGCGCGTCTCCATCGCGCATGAGCGCACGAATCGCTGTGGGCGCGGTATAGAAGATGTTCACGCCGTGTTTGTCGATCACCTGCCAGAAGCGCGAGGTGTCGGGATAATTGGGAACGCCCTCAAACATCAGCGTCGTCGCGCCGTTAGCCAGCGGACCGTAGACGATATAACTGTGACCGGTGACCCAGCCGACATCGGCCGTACACCAATAGACGTCGCCTTCTTTGTAGTCGAAGACGTATTCATGGGTCATCGAGACGTAGACCATGTAGCCGGCCGTGGTGTGCAGTACGCCCTTAGGTTTGCCGGTCGAGCCCGAGGTGTAGAGAATGAACAGCGGATCTTCGGCGTTCATCTCGACCCAATCGCAGAACTTTTGCGCTTTCGCCGTCATCAAATGATACCAGACGTCGCGCGGCTGGCTCATGTTCACCTGACCGCCGGTGTGCTTAACGACAATCACGTTGCGTATGGTGGTGGTATCTTTGAGTGCTTCGTCGACGTTGGCTTTCAAGGGAATCGTCTTGCCGCCGCGACGGCCTTCGTCGGCGGTGATGACGAGCTTCGCGCCGCAATCATTAATGCGGTCGGCGACGGAGCGCGGTGAAAAGCCGCCAAACACCACGGAATGCACGGCACCGATTCGCGCGCAGGCCAGCATCGCCACGGCGGCTTCGACGATCATCGGCATGTAAATGCAAACCCGGTCGCCCTTCTTCACACCCAACGTCTTCATGACGTTGGCGAGGCGACAGGTCATTTCGTGCAGTTCGGCATAAGTGACGTGCTGGGAGTCCTTGGGGTCGTCGCCTTCCCAGATGATCGCCGTTTGCGTGGCGCGCGTTTTGAGATGACGGTCGAGGCAATTGAAACTGGCGTTGAGGGTGCCGTCGAGATACCAGCGGATGTGCAGATCTTTGGCGTCGAAGGAAACATCACGCACGCGTTTATAAGGCGTGATCCAGTCCAGCCGCTGCCCGTTCATACGCCAGAACGTGAGAGGGTCCTTGGAAGACTCTTCCAGCAGCTCCTTGTAGCGATAAGGATTGGTCAGCGTGTTTTGCGCATATCCGGCTGGAACATCGAAAAGGGTGCTGTCTGTCATGGTTCTCTCCCGCGCGTCAGACGGTGATGATACCCAGGCAGCCCAGGTGAAGTCACGTGACTAAGGCGCTGCGGCCTTGCCTTCGTTTGATTCGCTGAACGTCAAGCGATTGCCAAAAGGATCTGTGACCCGCATGGCGCGTGCGTTCCAGGGCATGTCTTCTATGCCCGGTTTCGCAAAGCGGTAGTTTTTAGCGGTTAGCTCGGCGTGCAGGGCATCGATGCCGGTCATGTTCACAATCACGGCGGCGCCGGGCACGCTATCGCCGTGATGTTCACTGAGATGCAGGATCACACCCTCGCGGGAAATCTGAAGATATTCGGGAAAATTGCTGTCGAAGCTATGGCGCCAATCGCAGGTGAAGCCCAGAAAGTCGACATAGAATTCCTTGGCCTTATCGACCGAAAAAATCCGCAAGATCGGGATGACGCGGTCGAAATTTACGCTCATGGCCCGGCTTCCTCAACGACAGCTGCCTCAACGATGGCTTCGCCTTCAATGCGAACGGGGTAGGGAACCAGACTCTGCCCCTTACAAGGTCCGCGCAAGCACAGGCCGGTTCTGACATCAAAATGTGCGCCGTGGTTTGCGCAAAAAATGAACGTGCCGCTGATGTCGAGAAAACCGTCTTCTTTCCAGTTCAACGGCAGACGAACGTGAGGACAGGAATTGACGTAGCCAATAATGCCGTCTCCAGCCTTGACGACGAAGACCGGAAAACGCGCGCCATTGTTATCAAGAACAATTTCCTTGGCGCCGGTCGCATCGAGATCTGCAAGCTGGCAAAGAACCCGCGCCATTATGCCGCCGGAAGAACCTTGCGGATCGGCTGGATCGTGACGCTCGCGAACAGACCTGCTTTTTCGTAAGGATCGTTCTTCTGCGCCCCCCGGGCGGCCGCGAGCGTTTCAAACTCAGCCAAGATCAGCGAGCCGATAGGAGTTTGAGCGTCGTCGGCCAAGATCGGCCCGGCATGGACAAGGGTCACACCGCTTTTCTCGAGCCACTCCAGATGCGCTGGGCGCATGGTTTGACGCACGTCCTGGTGATTGGGTTTATCCGTGCAGATCATCGCAATGAGCATTGCTGTCTTTCCCTAGGCGTTTGTATTAGCGCTTCTTGCGCGGCGGCTTTGGCGGGGTCTTTTTCGGTGGCGTCTTTTTAGAAACGCGCTTCGTTGCAATTTTGGTAGACGGACGCGCGACACGGCGTATCGCGCGGCGGCGCGTGGCGGCGGCGGGATTGGCCTTACGTCGAATTTTGCGCACGGATTTCTTGAGTGCGGGGTTTTTCTGCGCCGCGCGTTTGGCTTTATGCTTGGGCACAGGCCGCGGTGCGGGCTTCGCCGCACCTTCGCGGCCGTAGTCGTCGGCAATACGCACGATATCGTCCTCGCCGACATATTCGCCCGACTGCACTTCAACCATGTGAAGCTCTACGTGGCCGGGATTGGCGAGACGGTGCTGTATGCCGGCGGGAATATATGTGGATTCATTTTCGCGCAGCGTGAACTCTTTCTCGCCGCACGTGACAAGCGCCGTGCCGGTGACCACAACCCAATGCTCGTTGCGGTGCCAATGTTTCTGCAACGAGAGTTTTGCGCCGGGCTTCACGCACAAACGTTTGACCTTGAAGCGGTGGCCCTCGTCCATGGTTTGGAACCAACCCCAAGGACGATGCGTGCACGCGTGCGCGGTGGCCTCGCTGCGACCCGAAGCCTTAAGACGCTCAACGATTTGTTTGACTTGCTGGTCGTGCGCCTTGTCGGCCACCAACACAGCGTCGGCGGTGACGACGACAATCGCATTCTTAATGCCAATGACAGCGGTAAGTTGTTTGTCGGTACGGATGTAAGTGTTGTGTGTATCAATCGCGAGAACGTCGCCGACGGCCGTGTTGCCGGATTCGTCTTGCGTAGCTTCATCATGTAGCGCGCTCCACGAACCGATATCGGACCAGCCCATATCGACAGGCACGACTGCCGCTTTATCCGTGCGCTCCATCACGCCGTAGTCGATGGACTGCGAAGGCACCTGACTAAAAGCAGCCGCATCAAGCCGGAAGAAGAACAAATCGTTTTGCCCTTCGCTGAGCGCCGCGCGGCAGCCAGGTTCAATGGCCGGCTCGTTGCGCGCGAGTTCCTGCAAATAAAGCCCGACCGGCCAGAGAAAAATACCGCCGTTCCAGTAATAACCGCCCTCTTTGAGGAAGCCTGCCGCCGTAGCGGCATCGGGTTTTTCAACGAAGCGCGCGACGCTATGCGCGCCTTCGCCAAGAGGGTCGCCCTGTTTGATGTATCCATACGCCGTCGCAGGCGCAGAGGGTTGAATACCGAACGTCACGAGATGGCCGCTGCATGCGATACCGGCGGCGATATCGACAGCGCGGAGGAAAGCATCGGGGTCGCCGACAAGATGATCGGACGGCATCACCAGCATCAACGCATCGGGCTCTTTCTCGACGAGCAGTGCAGCAACGCAAGCCGCAGGCGCGGTGTTGCGCCCTTGCGGTTCGATGACAATGGCCTTGGGTTCGATGCCGACGGCACGCAATTGTTCAGCGACGACAAAACGGTGCGCGTCATTGCAAACGATGATCGGCGGCTGGACGTGATAGGTAGCGTTCGACGCGGTGCCGAGCCGCTGCGCAGTTTCCTGCAACAGGCTGTGTTCACCCGTGAGCGGCTGCAGCTGCTTAGGAAATTCCTCGCGCGACAGGGGCCACAAACGTGTTCCGCTGCCGCCGGACAGAATCACCGGATAGAGGCGCGGGGGTTTACTCACGTCGGGCTCCTTACGCGATCGCATTTTCAGTGGCTTAGGTGATACCGCACCGATCAGATTCCTGCCAGGGGCAGAAGGACACCCCAGTTACTAGCGTTTAACGGCAGCATCGACCTCATCCCGCAAAGGACGCTCCAGGAGGCCGCGCAGCATGTCGTCGATGGCCGCGCCGTGATTGAGTACTTGGTCGATGGCCGCGCAGATCGGCATATCGACCTTAAGCTTTGCCGCCAGCGTCACCACCGCTTCCGCCGTGGTCACACCTTCGGTCACGGACCGCCTGGCGCCGAGAACTTCCTCGAGCGTCTGCCCCTTACCTAAAGCAACACCGAGAGAATAATTGCGCGACTGCAGGGATGTTGCCGTCAGCACCAGATCACCGAGGCCCGAAAGGCCCATGAGGGTTTCCGGCTTGCCGCCGCGCGCGAGCGCCAGCCGGACAATTTCGGCGAGGCCGCGCGTGAGCAATGCGGCACGGGCGTTCGCGCCCAAGCCCTTGCCGTCGGCCATGCCACAGCCAATGGCCAGCACGTTCTTGACCGCGCCGCCGACTTCGGCGCCGACGACATCTTCGGACAGGTAGGGGCGGAACGTGGGAGAACTGATGGCAGCAGCCACCGCGCGGCCCAAAGTTTGATCGGCGGCGCCTAGTGTGATGGCGGTCGGCAAGCCCAGTGCTACCTCACGGGCAAAGGTCGGGCCTGAGAGCACCATCATGGCGGCTTTTGGCAGCGTTTCGGCAACCACATCGGTCATGAGGGCCGAGGTGCCGCGCTCGATGCCCTTGGCACAGATCACCACAGGGGTGGCGGGTTTGATATGGGGGGACAGTGTGGCGCACAGGCCGCGCAGATGCTGGGCAGGCGCTACCAGCAATATAATGTCGGCAGCGGCGACTTTGGCCAAGTCGGCGGTCGCAGTGATGGACGGATCGAGCGGCACATCCGGCAAATAAAGTGTGTTGCGGTGCTGGCTGTTGACGGCTTCAACCACCTCGGGTTCCAGCGCCCACAGCGTCACATCGCGCCCACTCCGCCGGGCCACGACGGCTAAAGCCGTTCCCCAAGCGCCGCCGCCAATAATACCTACGCGCTGCATGCAGGCTCCCCGCGAACTATGACCCCGAGAACTAAACCGGCGGCGAAACTGTTGCAATGCCCGTGCTGATCGGCCTAGACAAATGACATGACAATTTTTCTGACCGGCGCGACTGGGTTTATTGGCTTGCATGTAGCAACGCGGCTGCTGGACTTGGGCCGGCGCGTCGTCGCCGTTGATAACTTCACACCTTATTACGACGTAAAGCTGAAAGAGGCGCGCTGGGCACGCCTGGAGACCCGCGACGGATTTACCGGTGTGCGCTTAGACCTGACGGACAAGGCGGCGCTGCTGGAACTAGTAAACCGGACCGCGCCGACACGCATTATCCATCTCGCGGCGCAGCCCGGCGTGCGTTACGGCATCGATAATCCGCAAGCTTATGTGGACTCCAACCTCACCGCTTTTATGAATGTGTTGGAAGCCGCCCGTGCCGTGCAAATCCCGCATTTAGTTTTTGCCTCGACAAGCTCGGTTTACGGCGCCAACAAAAATATGCCCTTCGCCGAACATCACGGCGCGGCGCATCCCGTCAGCCTTTACGCCGCGACCAAACGCGCCAACGAACTGCTGGCGCATTCTTACGCGCATATCTTCAATATTCCCGTAACAGGCTTGCGCTTCTTCACAGTGTACGGACCATGGGGGCGCCCGGACATGGCGCCGCAGAAATTCTGTGCGCGAATTCTCGCGGGCGATCCCATCGACGTCTACAACGACGGCAAGATGATGCGCGACTTCACATTCATTGACGACGTCGTCGAAGGTATCGTACGCGCAACCGATCATATCGCGACGGTCGATGAAAGCTGGGATGCGCTTGCGCCCGCACCCGATGCCAGCGGCGTGGCGCCTTATCGCATCTTCAATATCGGGCGCGGTGAGCCAGTGGACTTGATGGACTTCATCAGCACACTGGAAAAACATGCCGGCAAAAAAGCTGTGTTGAATTTCATGCCGATACAGCCGGGCGACGTTGAAGGCACATGGTGCGACATCACATCGCTAAAACGCGCCGTGGGTTATCAACCCAGCGTGTCGCTGGACGAAGGCATTGCGAAAACCGTCGCGTGGTTTCGCGACTATTACAAAGTCTAGGCTTTGATGCCCGCGCCAACGGCTTTGGGCGCGGTGGGATCGAGCGGCCAGCGCGGCCGGGCTTTGAATGTCAGATCGTCAATCAAACCCAGCTTTAAACGCTCAATGCCTGCCCAGGCGATCATCACCGCGTTGTCGGTACAAAGTGCCGGCGGCGGCGCGGCGAAAGCAAGACCTGCGGTGGTCGCCGTTTTTACCAGCACGTCGCGCAAGGCGGTGTTGGCGGCAACACCGCCAGCGACAACCAAAGTTTTACCTTCTGGATAATCGCTGCGGAAAATATTTACCGCGCGTGTGACGCGTTCGGCGATAGCATCCACCAAAGCCGTTTGAAAAGAGGCCGCAAGGTCGGCGACGTCCTGTTCGGCAAGCGGACCGGGCGGCATGGCTTCCGCCGCCTGACGCACGGCGGTCTTCAATCCGGAAAAGGAAAAATCGCAGCCGGGCTTTCCTTTGAGCGGCCGCGGAAACGCAAAGCGCTTAGCATTGCCGGTGCGTGCAGCGCGTTCGATGGCAGGACCGCCGGGATAGCCGAGACCCAACATCTTCGCGACTTTATCGAAGGCCTCGCCAGCCGCGTCATCGATCGTCGTGCCGAGGCGGCGATAGCGGTCGACATTCTCCACCGCCAGCAATTGACAGTGACCGCCGGAGACCAGCAACAGCAGATACGGAAATGCGACGTTGTCGGTAAAACGCGCAGTAAGCGCGTGACCTTCGAGATGGTTCACGGCAAGAAAGGGGATTTTGTGGACTGCGGATATGGCTTTTGCCGTCATCACGCCCACTAGCACGCCACCGATAAGGCCGGGCCCTGCAGTCGCGGCAATACCGTCGAGATCGCCGTAGGAGACCTTCGCGTCGTCCATAGCCTTCGTAATCAGGCGATCGAGATGGGCGAGATGGGCGCGCGCGGCAATTTCGGGAACGATGCCGCCGTAAGGCGTATGTTCTGCGATCTGGCTGAGAATGGCCTGCGACAAAATCTTGCCGTTGCCGTCGACCACAGCGGCAGCGGTTTCGTCGCAACTGGTTTCAATGCCCAGAACGATCATAAGGAGGCTCTTTCCACGTAATTATTGAGCCTCTACAACACTTGGGCGTAGGAAGCCAGGGAATGGCATGAGGGTATTGATTACACAGTCGGCGCAAGACGCCCCCGCCTCGGCCCTAAGGGCGCGTGGTCATGAGGTGGTGTCGGTGCCATTGATTGTGGCCGAACGCGTGCCCGAACCTAAGATCAATCTCAGCTCCGCTCAGGCTTTTCTGGTGACCGGCGCCGAAGGCGCGCGCGCTGGCCGATCATGTCGGGGTGCGGACGTTTCCGGTTTTCGCCGACAGCGTTGTGACCGCTGCCGAACTACGCCGACTGGGCTTCAAGAATGTCTCGGCCGCCAAGGATGATGCCGCAGACCTGGCCCGCCTGGTGGAACGCAGCGCCAAACCGGCTAACGGCGCGCTGATTTACGCTTGCAGCACGGCGGCACCTATCAATCTTTCGGCCATGCTCAGCAACATGGGTTTCGCCGTGCGGCAGCTGCCGCTTTACACCTTGAAGCGCGTCGATGAATTGCCGTCAGCGCTTCGCGATGCCTTGCAGAGCAAAACTGTGGACGCCGCGCTGTTCTTGTCGGCGGACGAGGCGCGTGCGTTTGTCGCCCTTGTCCAGCGCGCCGAAGCTGAAACCCTCGTGCAGAAGCTTGTTGCTGTGGCAGCTAACCCAGTGGTCGCGGCGCCTCTCCGGGCATTGAAGTTGGGGGCCGTGAGTGTTCCATCATCATCTGATTTAGACGCCATCTTCGCAAGCTTGGACGGCGCGTTAGTCGACAAGGTGGAGGAAGAGCGCCTGAGCCGCGCGGCGCGTGCACGCGAAGACGAAGAGCGCCTGCGTGGCGAGCGGGAACGCATAGCCACGGAGCAGGCCGAACGCGAGCGGATAGCGCGCGAGCAAGTAGAAAAAGAACGGATCGAACAAGAACACCTCGCGCGCAAACAAGCGGCGGAAAAAACTTCACGCGAGAAGGCCGAACGTAAGCGTTTAGAAGACGAATCGCGTGAACGGGCGGCGCGAGAAAAGGTCGATCGCGAACGGTTAGAGCGTGAACGCCGCGCGGCGGAGAAAGCGGCGCAAGAACGGGTTGCTGCTGAGAAAGCCGCACAAGAAAAAGCTTCGCGCGAAAAACTTGCCGCCGAGCGTGCGGAACAGGAACGTGTCGAACGTGACCGCCGTGCCGCTGAAAAGGCAGAGCGAGAGCGTGTCGCTGCGGAAAAAACTGCACAAGATACGGCTGAGCGGGAGCGTCAACACGCCGAGCAGGCAGAAAAAGATAAAATCGAACGTGAGCGGCTTGCCGCAGAAAAGATCGCGCGCGAACGCATCGCCGCAGAAAAGGCCGCACAAGAGCAAGCCGAACGCGAGCGTCAACGCGCCGCGCAAGCAGAAAAAGACAGGATCGACCGTGAGCGGCTCGCCGCCGAAAAAGTCGCGCGCGACCGGGTCGCGGCCGAACAGATCGCGCAAGCGAGATCCGCGCGGGAACGGCTTGAATTAGAAAAAGCCGAGCACCTTAGACAAGAACAAGAACGTCAGGCAGCTGAGCGCGCCGAGCGCGAACGTCTGGCGCGCGAGAAAGCGGCGGCCGAGCGCATGGAGCAGGAACGCCTTGCGGCTGAGAAAGCCGAACATGCGCGCATTGAACGTGAGCGATTGGCCGCAGAACGCACGGAACAGGAACGCATCGCGCGCGAAAAAGCTGAGGCGGAACCCGTGGAACGTGAACATCTTGCGGCTGAGAAAGCCGAACGCGATCGCATTGAACGTGAGCGATTGGCCGCAGAACGCGCGGAACAAGAACGTATTGCGCGCGAAAAAGCTGAAACGGAGCGCGCGGAGCGTGAACGTCTCGCCACTGAAAAAACCGAACGCGACCGCATTGAGCGCGAAAGACAGGCGCAGGAGAAGGCGGAAAGAGAGCGCCTTGCTCGCGAAGTAGCGGAGAAGGAAAAAGCCGAGGCCGCGCGCGTCGCGCAGGAGCGCACCGAAGAACGCCGGCGAGAGAAGGTTCGGCAGGCCCAAGAAAAGGCCGAGCAGAAAGCAGAGCGACTGCGGATTGCGCAGGAGCAAAAAGCCCTGGCGCGCGCCGCCAAAGCCGCCGCACCGCCCAGACAAGGTTGGCGCGCGCGCGTTACCGGCTGGGTGGCGACCCGTCGGGCAACGTTCGTCGCGCCAGGCCCGGTTTGGGATACCGCCGCGCATGCCGCAGAAACGGAGCTACCCGATCAAGCGTTACGCGCCCCGCCTTCTGGCGACACGGGCGTGGACACCGTCAGCACGACCAACGCCATGGTCAATGACGCTCCATCGGCTACAATGGTACCGCAACACGTTGCGGCGCCTGAGCCAGAGATAATCCGACCTGAACCCGAGACGGCACCAGAACCGTCACCCGAGCACTTGAGTCCGCATACGAAGGAAATACCTGTGTCAGAGCAAGCGCCGCAACACGCCACAGAGACCGCGCCGCCGGAAACATCCGGTGACGCCAAAACAGCCGCACGCAGCGGCGGCCGCGCGGGGCGCCTGTTAGCCGAGGATGCCGCCGATCTCCGCGCCAAAGATCAACGCTTTAAATACCTAGGTCACAGCGGTGCGCCCGAGGCGGACGCCGCCGCGCAAACAGCATCCGCCGCGCTGCCGCGCCGCCGCGGTCTTGGAAGAACAGTCCTTTTGTTGGCCGTCGTCGTCGCCGTTGCCGCAACGGTTATCGGGACGGCCGATCGCTGGGTGCCGCGCGTGACAGGCATTATGCGCGGTTCCGCGCAGACAGCGCCCCTTGCCGCAACCGAAGGGGCTGCATCGATCCAAGCTGATATCAGCGCTTTAAAAGCGCGTGTCGGTGTCTTGGAACAAAAAACAGTCGGCGGCGTCACGCCTGACGCGTTGAACGTCGCGAAAGATGCCCGCGGTGAAGCCGTGACATCCTTGAGCGATAGCGTGTCGAGCCAGGCAAAGCAGCTTGCGGCTGTCAGCGCGCGTCTCGCAACGCTGGAAGCCGCCATCGGCAATGCAGCACGCTTGGAAGACCTGAGTAAAAGATTGAACATGCTGGAAGGTCGCAGTGCCGAGGCACATAGCGTTTTGGCTTTGTCGGATCGCGTCACGGCGTTGGAAACCACGGGCCGCCGCACGATGGTCCAACAGAGCGGCAGCATCGCCTTGCTCATGGCGACCGCGCAGTGGCGCGAAGCCGTTCTGACGGGTCGTCCGTTTGCAGCAGAGCTGGAAACAGTCAAAGCATTGGCCGCGCGGAACGACTTGCCTATCGACGATAGCGGGTTCGCGGACATGGCGGCGCGCGGTCTTCCAACCTTGCAGGAGTTGCAGCGCCAGTTCGGGCCGACAGCGGCCGCGGCAACACGCGCCAGCGCCATCCCCGACAGCGCTAGCGCCTGGTATCGCCGCATCCTCGATCGGATTTTATCGATCGTTACCATCCGGCGATTAGACGGCGATGCGGCTGGTACAAGCACGTCGGCGGTGCTCGCGCGCGCGGAACAACGCCTCACTGAGTCAAATCTGGCAGCGGCGACGCGCGAAATGGAGGCCTTGCAAGGCGGCGCGGCTACCGCCGCCAGCGCGTGGCTAAGTGCGGCGAAGATGTGCGTTGCGGCCGAAAAAGCCACGACAGACATCACCACCAAAGCCGTCGCAGCCTTAACGGCTGCCAGCAAAATGCCGGGAGGCCCTGCGCCTTCGGCGCCAGCGTCCAAGGATCCGTAATTCATGCCGCGTTTGATTCTTTATATCGCAGCGGTAGCGGCTCTTGTAGCCGGAGCGGTGTGGCTTGCCAATGAGCCCGGTTCGGTCAGCCTGACGTGGCACGGTTGGCGGGCCGACACATCGGTCGGCGTTCTGGTTATCGCAATCATTGTCGCGGTGATTGTGATTCTTCTGATCGCGCGGTTGATCGCGATTATCAGCGGTACTGTAGAGGCCTTCGCCGCACGTAGGCGTGAGCGCCGCCTGACGCGCGGATTGACGAGCCTCGGCGACGGCTTTGCCGCCGTTCAGGCCGGGCAACAACACGCCGCGCGGAAGTACGCCAAGGAAGCGGCGACATTGCTGCGTAACAATTCAGCCGTCTTGATGCTGCGCAAAGATGCCGCAACGTTGTCCGGCGATAGCGCTGAAATGAAAGCCGTGGCGCAAGAATTGCTGTCGCGCCCGGAGACCGAACTTGCCGGTTTGCGCGCACTTGCAACCAAGGCGCTGAAGGATGGCGACACAGCAGGCGCGCTAACCCATGCGCGTCGTGCTTTAGAACACAAAGATGCGCCGGCGTGGCCCTTGCAAATCACGCTCGACATGGAGATCGTCGCAGAAGACTGGAGCCGCGCCCTGGCCGTGTTGGATACCAAGTCTGCGCGGGAAGCTTTTTCGGCTGTCGAGCTGAAGCGACTTAAGTCCCGGCTTTTGACATTGCAGGCGCAATCCACGCTTGGTCACGGCGATGCCGCCGGCGCAGCCAGCGCCGCGAAGAAAGCCATGGATGTCGACAATACCAATGAGGGCGCCGTGATCGCGTTCGCCAAAGCCATGGCCGCGCAGGGTAAGGGACGCAAAGCCGCAAGCGCGGTCGAACGCGCCTGGGCTGCCGGACCGAGTATAGATTTGCTGGCAGCGTACCGGGTTCTGATGCCGGGCGAGCCCACACTGGAATGGGCGTTGCGGGTTGATGCTCTTGCCAAAGCCGCGCCGGATCATCCGGAAAGCCGTCTTGCCGTAGCGGAAGCATCGCTCGAAGCCGAATTGTGGGGACAAGCCAGAAACCGGCTGGCAGGACTTACCAGCGCCGACACCCATCCGGCGATACGCGCCCGCGCAGCGCATATGTTGGCCGACGTCGAGCGTCGCGAGCGCGGCGACAGCAACAAAGCCGCCGCTTGGCTACAAGTGGCTTTAGAGAACCGTCGCGACGCCGCACGCATCGCGGCCAAGCCAAAGTCCGCCGCCGAGATTCTCGCTTAAGGCGTGAGCATCATCGACTGCGGCAGGACGTTGTCGCTTAGCACGTCGTAACGACCACGCGGACTGAAGAGCTGATAGTGCCACCACTCATTACGATAGAAGTCCCACCCCGCCGACGTCATTAGACCCAATAGAATGGCGCGGTTGCGGTGGGCTTCGGCAGAGATATCGAGCACACCGTGATGAGAGCGCGGTGTGAATTCATCAAAGGCCGTGCCCATATCAAGTTCGCGGCCGCTGCCGTCAATCAACGTGAGATCTACCGCAGCCCCCATGGAGTGCGGCGAGCCGCGCCGGGGATCGGCCAGAAAATCAGGATCGGGCGTGTGGTTCCATAACACCCACTGAGCTTCCGACGGCCGGAAGGCATCGAAGACCTTGAACCGCAAGCCGAGGGCGCGCGCGAGATCGATGGCTTTCATGAGGCACGCCGCCGCGTCCGGGTGCAGATAACACCCTGGACGGCTGTAAACCGCCTTACCGGTGAAATTCTGCGGTGTCGCGTAGGCGATAAAAAACTCGACGTCGTAGGCGGGCTTGGTGATTTCAACAAGAGGCATGGCGGTCAATCATGTGAACGAATATTGTGCGCCGACAGCTTAATACGCCACACGTCACACGGCCTCAGAATTCTCATGCTGATTCTAGCTTTCGACACAACTGTTGCCGCCTGTTCTGTCGCCCTCTGGCGCGACGGCGCGGTGCTGGCATCGGCACGCGAGGTTATGGACCAAGGACAAGCCGAAGCCTTGATGCCGATGATCGAAGACGTCATGGCCCGCGGCGGAAACAGTTATGCCGATCTCGACCGTATAGCCGTCACGCTTGGTCCGGGCTCGTTCACAGGTGTGCGCGTCGGTCTTGCGACAGCGCGCGGGTTAGGGCTTGCCGCTTTGAAGCCGGTCATCGGCGTCATGACGACGGAGGTTTTGGCCGCGATGATTCCGCGGGAAGATATCGCGCGGCGCGAAAGTGTCCGCCTTTTAGCAGCGATCGATACGAAACGCGGCGATTTATACGTACAGGCATTCGATTGTACGTATCAGAGCGGCGGTGACGTACACGTTGTTGCACCGACCGATATGCCCGCGTGGTTTGGCAATGGCGACGCGATTGTCGTGGGTGATGGCGCGGCAACGGCGGCAGTAGCCTTGGGTGCACGGGCGACGACAATATTTGCTGATGGCTTTCCCGACCCCGCCGCACTCGCGCGTATCGCGGCCGAACGCACACCGGTTCCAGGCGGCCCCTTGCCGGTTTATGCGCGCGCGCCCGACGCGGTCATGCCGCAACATGGCGGACGCCTGCGTCCATGATGCTGCGTGCGGGCCCTGAACACGCGGCGGTATTAGCTGCTTTGCATGCGACGAGTTTTGCCGCGCCGTGGGAAGCACGTGAGTTTGAAACGCTTTTGAGTCATCCGGGCGTAGTGGGTTGTCTTTTTCTGGACGGCTTGCCGGAGGGATTTATTCTCGTGCGCGCGGCGGCCGACGAAGCCGAAATATTGACGCTGGCTGTCATCCCGAAAGATCGTCGCAGAGGCGTGGCTTCAAAACTTATGCACGAAGCGATTGCCATATTGCGCAGTGGAAATGCGGCCGCGCTATTTTTGGAAGTCGCGGCCGACAATGTGCCCGCCATCGGACTTTATACCCGGCATGGTTTCGCCGAATGCGGACGCCGGCCGGACTACTACAGCGCCGGCCGCGCAAATGGCAGCGTCGACGCCATTGTCATGAAATACAGCCTCACCAATCCCTAGCACTTACGCACAATCAGAATATGAGGCTGGCGCGGATCAGGCGCGGCCTGCACATCTTCTGGTGTAAGCGATACCACCTCATGGCCATGGGCCCTGACCGAACGCGGCACGTTGTCGAGAGGCTGCGCACCTTTAAGACGGACAGTGGCCGTCGCGCCGACGGGCATTTTCTCGATCAGCAATTTCGTTTTGACAAACGTCAGCGGGCAAACGTCGCCGGTAATATCGATAAAGTATTGCGCCGTGGTCATGCCGTCGTTCCTCAGAAGCGAGAAGCCGTAGATAGGCCCATGCGCTGCAGGCGACAAGCACCTTGCCGCTATTCCTTGCCGAGGCCCCAGCTTGATAGCCCGATAGTTGTCCTCGACCCACGGAGGCAATGCTTTATATACAGGCCATACGGATCCGGTTGACCCCTGCGTTACCTTTTCGGGAGCAGGGCTAACCAATTATGATATATTGATGTTGAGGGTCGGCGGGCGCGGGAGCCACCTCAGAAAACGGTATGGCTGGAATCACATGACGCAGACGGTCTCTCACATCGAGGAAATTTGTGCCTCAAAAGGCATGAAAATGACCGAGCAGCGCCGCATCATTGCGCGCGTGCTCTCGGATGCACACGATCACCCGGACGTGGAAGAGGTCCATCGCCGTTCCGCGGCGGAAGATTCGCGTATTTCCATCGCCACGGTTTACCGCACCATGAGGTTGTTCGAAGAAGCCGGGATCGTCAAACGCCACGAATTTGGTCATGGCCGTTCGCGCTACGAGGAAACGCCCACGACCCACCACGACCACCTGATCGACATGCGGTCGGGAAAAGTCACCGAGTTCCGCAATGACGTGATTGAGCGCCTGCAACATGAAATTGCCGAGGCCCATGGTTACAAACTTGTAGGCCACCGCATGGAGCTATTCGTGGTGCCCCTCGATTCTGAAAATGAAACAGAACGATAACACGACATATAGTGGCCGGACGGATACAGTAGTCCGATAGTTAGGCCTTTGGGCCTAGGCTTTCTGTCATAAATAAGTAACAATAGGTTGGTTAAGGAGGCGGTACGTCTTGGGTGTCTCGATGACGGTCCGTGACCTGACAAGATCGACGCTACAGTCGACGGCGATGCTGACCCGCAAAACCGGATCGACGTTGAAGTCGACCATAAAGTTAACATTGCAGTTTCTGGGACGACGCAAGCACCATTCCCGCAATAGACATGGACGCGGCTTTAATATGACGCTTTTATTTCCCCAGGCTGCAAATCAAAAAACGATGAGCAAGGCCGCCGGCTTCACCAGCGCGGGAACCGAATTCGTCCGCGATCCCGCCGCGCGTGATTTTGAACCCGTCACTGCCGGCAGCCAGATCATCCGGCTTGTCACCTCGGCCAACGAATTAGATGCGGCGCAGGCTTTGCGCTACCGCGTGTTCTACGACGAGATGGGTGCGCGCCCATTGCCGGAGATGGCAGCGACACAGCGCGACTTCGACCGCTATGACACCGCCTGCGATCACTTGATCGTGGTCGATCAGGAACGCCCCTGCGAAACACAAGTGGTGGGCACCTACCGCATCATGCGCCGCGAGCATGCACGTGCCGCCGGTAATTTTTACTCATCGGGCGAATACGACATCTCGATGCTGACTAATTCTTCCCGTACCATCATGGAATTGGGCCGCAGCTGCGTTGATGCCGCTTACCGCGATCGCGCGACATTGAATCTGTTGTGGCGCGGCATCGCGGAATACCTGAATACGCATGAGATCGAAATGATGTTCGGCTGTGCGAGTTTGCCCGGTACCGACCCTGAAAAACTCGCGATGCAGCTGTCGTATCTCTATCATTATCACTTGGCGCCCGAGAACTTGCGCGCGCGCGCGCTGCCTGAGCGCATCGTAAATATGAACTTGATGCCGAAAGATGCGATTGATCCGAAACGAGCGCTGGCGAGTCTACCGCCATTGCTGAAGGGTTATTTGCGTGTCGGCGCTTTTGTCGGTGAAGGTGCGGTCATCGATCATCAATTCAACACCACCGACGTCTGCGTCATCATCAAGACCGAGCAGATCGCCGGACGCTATACGCGCCACTACGATCTCACCAACCGCAGCGAGACCGCGTCATTCAAACGCGCGTCCTAACTCCCGAACCAGCACTTCCTACCAGCGGCATCGGTGCAATCGTTGCAGCTCTGCGCCTGGTCGGTTTTCTTGTGCTTTCGCTTTTCGCGACAGCGGTGTCCGGAAGTCTCAACGGACTCAAGATAAACTCGGCAACCTTTCGCCGCTGGTATTATCGCCGCCTGACCCGGGTGCTGGGCTTGCGTGTCATAACGCGCGGCGTGCAAAGCATAGCGAAGCCGCAGCTGGTCGTGAGCAATCACATTTCCTATTTCGATATCGTCGCCTTAGGTTCGGTGATCGCGGGCGATTTCATCGCCAAGGCCGATATCGCCAAATGGCCGATCTTCGGGATTATGGCAAAGGCCGGACGCAGCGTTTTCATCGACCGACGCCGGAGCGCCACCAGCAATGCCCGCGACCAAATCCAAGAACGCCTGGACGCCGGCGATACGCTGATCATGTTTCCCGAATCCACCTCGGGCGACGGTAACCATGTAAAGACCTTTAAAAGCGCGCTGTTTACTGTCGCCGAACGCCACGTCACGGATGCGCAAGGCCAGACGCGCGCCGTGGCGGTTCAACCGGTATCCATGGCCTATACCCGGCTCAACGGCTTGCCGTTAGGTGTGGGCTGGAGACCTTATGTTGCCTGGTACGGCGATATGGAACTGGTGCCGCACCTTTGGCGGATAGCCAAATTGGGTACTATAACCGTCGAAATCACCTTCCATCCCTCCGTGATGCCGAGTGAATTTACGAGCCGCAAGGCATTGGCCGCCCATTGTGACCAGGTTGTGCGTCGCGGTATGGCACAACTGCTTGCCGGCCGAGCCGCCTGAGCCACCCCGGCTTAACCGGCCCACCCTTTGCTTTTAAGGCCCCCGATAGAGTATGAAACCGGGCTTAACCATCGGGGAACTCTAGATCCCCGCAGAGCATTAATTGAGATATATGGGCGATACCCGCGATACCAATGGCGCCCCCGGCGCACGTAAGAAGCTGTTCATCAAGACCTACGGGTGCCAGATGAACGTTTACGATTCCGGGCGCATGGCTGACGTCTTGGCGCCGCTCGGATATGCCCCGACCGATACACCCGACGGCGCCGACATGGTGATCTTGAACACCTGTCATATCCGGGAAAAAGCCGCGGAAAAGGTGTTCTCCGATCTTGGCCGTATTCGCCCGCTCAAGCAGGCCAAGGGCGACATGCTGGTCGCCGTTGCGGGCTGCGTCGCGCAAGCCGAAGGCGCCGAGATTATGGCCCGCGCGCCCTTTGTCGACATCGTTCTAGGCCCGCAGACGTATCACCGGTTGCCCGAAATGGTGGCGCGTGCGGCGCGCGGCGGTAAAGCCGTGCTGGATACGGAGTTCCCGACCGAACCCAAATTCGATCATCTGCCCGCACCGCGCGCCGACGGTCCGACCGCTTTTCTTTCGGTGCAAGAAGGCTGCGACAAGTTCTGCACTTTTTGCGTCGTGCCTTATACGCGCGGCGCCGAGTACTCGCGCCCGACGGCAGATATTGTGCGCGAGGCGCGCGGGCTTATCGCCAGCGGTGCGCGCGAAATCACATTGTTGGGTCAAAACGTCAACGCTTACCATGGCGAAGGCGCAAGCGGTGCGACCTGGAATCTTGCCCGCTTGATCCGGGCGTTGGCCGAGATCGATGGCCTCGACCGCATTCGCTATACTACGTCGCATCCCCGCGACATGGACGATGCCTTGATCAAAGCGCACGGCGATGTACCGCAGCTGATGCCTTTTCTTCACCTGCCCGTTCAGTCAGGCTCGGACAAAATCCTAGAAGCCATGAATCGCGGTCACACACGCGACGACTTCCGCCGCATCGTGCACAAGCTGCGCGAAGCGCGGCCGGATATGGCGCTGTCTTCGGATTTCATCGCCGGTTATCCCGGCGAAACTGAACGCGATTTTGACGACACGATGGAACTGATAAATGAAATTGGTTTTGTGCAATCGTTCTCGTTCAAATACAGCCCACGTCCCGGCACGCCCGCAGCCCTGATGAGGCCGCAGGTGCCGGAAGATGTAAAAGCTGCGCGCCTTGGCCTCATGCAGCAGGTATTGGATATTCAACTCAGAAACTTCAACACCGCCTGTGTCGGTCGCACATTCGACGTGCTGCTGATCGGAACCGGCCGTTATCCCGGGCAGCTCGTGGGCCGCAGTCCCTATTTGCAAGCGGTGCACATCATGGCCGATTCTCAGCACATCGGCGCTATCGTGCCGCTCAAAATTGTCTCGGTTGAATCTTACAGTCTCGGCGCAGTGTGGGCCGAGACCACCGCGCCCGCCATTAGCGCATGAGCGAAGCCATACATCTTACATGTGAATTCGCTGACAATAGCCTCGTGCAGCAGCTGGTGGGGCCGCACAACACCAACCTCGCGCGGCTGGAGCAGCGCTTAGATGTGATCTTGCATAGTCGCGGCAATACGGTGACCATCGAAGGGCCGCAGGCGCGCGCGGCGCGGGCGGAAACCGCCTTGAAGCATTTGTATAAACGTCTCGCGGAAGGTTTGCCGGTGGAAATAGGCGACGTCGACGGCGCAAGCCGCCTCGCACAAAATCCCGCAAGCGGTGCGGAAGATCTGGCCATTCGCACGCGCAAGCGCCACATCAGCGCGCGGACACCAACGCAAGCGACCTACCTAAAAGCTTTGCAGGCCTGCGACCTTGTTTTTGCCCTAGGCCCCGCAGGTACCGGCAAAACGTATATGGCGGTGGCGAAAGCAGTTGAAATGAAACTCGCTGGCCATGTCGATCGCATCATTCTTTCGCGGCCTGCCGTGGAAGCCGGAGAGCGATTGGGGTTTTTGCCCGGTGATATGCGCGAAAAGATTGATCCTTATCTGCGCCCGCTTTACGACGCGCTCTACGATATGCTGCCGGGCGACTATGTCGGAAAACTTTTGCTCTCGGGCGAGATCGAAGTTGCACCGCTGGCGTTCATGCGCGGCCGTACACTGACCAGCGCGTTCATCATTCTCGACGAAGCTCAGAACACAACGCCTGTGCAAATGAAGATGGCCCTGACGCGCATGGGCGAGAACTCGCGCATGGTGGTAACGGGCGATTTGACTCAAGTAGATCTGCCGCGCGGAACGAAATCCGGCCTGGAAGATGCGCTGGAGACACTGACAGACATCAAGGGCATGGGGCTTGTCTCATTTACGCATCGCGACGTGGTGCGCCACGATCTGGTGACACGCATCGTTGCCGCTTACGATAAGCGCGACGCCCAGCGAAAAAAGAACTCAACGTCGGAATGAGCAAAACCAAGGCGCGTAAAGCGCCGCAGAAATCTGCTGCGACGATCGACATACGCATAACAACACGCATGTGGACACGCGACTTGCCGTCGGTGAAGGCCACATGTCGTCGCGCGGCCGAGGCCGCGCTGGCCGCCGCGCCACGCTTGAAAGCCGCGGAAATAAACATTCTGTTGACCACAGACAGCGCCGTGAAAAAACTAAATGCTACCTACCGCGGGAAAGACAAGCCGACGAACGTTCTGTCATTCCCGGCGTATGAACCGGACGAGCGGCACCGCGCACCGTCTGGCAGCACGCCGATGTTGGGCGACATTGCCGTGGCCTTTGGCGTGAGCGCCCGCGAGGCAAAAACCGAAGGGAAGACATTAAAGGAGCATTTATCTCACCTTGTGGTGCATGGCGTTCTGCATCTTTTGGGTTATGATCACACGCACGATGACGACGCGACGACCATGGAACGACGGGAGACGAAAATTCTTGCCGGACTTGGGATCTCTGATCCTTATGCGGATGCGCCGATCCTGCCGCGCAGCCGTGGAAAGGTCCGGCGATGAGTGAAGCCAATCGCCCAACGACCGCCGACGCGTCCGATGACGGCGGGTTCGGTTTTTTCAAAACATTGCGCCGCTGGCTGACGCCGGAAAACGCCGAAACCGAAACCGTGCGCGACGTCATCGAAGAGCTCATCGAAGAGCGCAACGAAGAACTTCCGCCTGACGACGGCCCGGCCATTGACCCCAACGAGCGTCTTCTGCTGGCCAACGTGCTGAAGATGCGCGCGGTGAGCGCCGCCGACATCATGGTGCCGCGGCCGGATATTGTTGCCGTGGAAGTAAAAACGCCAATGCCCGAGGTGCTGACGCTTTTGATGAAAGAGCGGCACTCTCGCTTGCCGGTGTACCGCGAAACCTTGGACGATGTCGTCGGCATGGTGCACGTCAAGGATGTAGCGGTGATGGTCGCCGAGCGCGGCGGCGTGGAAGATCCCGCGCATCCGCCATTGGCGGACATTGTGCGCAACATGCTGTTTGTATCGCCGGCCGTGCGCGTCCTGGATCTATTGCTCGAGATGCGCTTGAAGCGCTCGCACATGGCGTTGGTGGTGGATGAGTACGGCGGCATCGACGGCCTTGTCACCATCGAAGACGTGGTGGAACAGATTGTCGGCAAAATCGAAGACGAACACGACAGCGACGAAGCATCGTCGATGATCGACAGGCCGGACGGCACCGTCACCGCCGATGCGCGCGTCACCCTCGCCGAATTTGAAGAACGCTTCGGCACAGTGTTCAGCGACGAAGAGCGCGAAGCGACCGATACGTTAGGCGGCCTCGTTATCAATCTCGCCGGGCATGTGCCCGCGCGCGGCGAGTTGGTAAAGCATCCGTCGGGAATCGAATTTGAAGTCATCGAAGGCGATCCGCGCCGTGTGCGGCAATTGCGCGTGCGCAATCTTCCGACACCACCGGCGCCGACAGGAAAATAGCTTCCATGCTTGATGCGACAGCGCGCCGACTGAGCCGCCTGACGGGTTGGCGACGTTTAGCCGCCGCATTCATTTTTGGCTCCGTCGCGATCTTCGCCTTCGCGCCGTTTTATGCCGCGCCAGTGCTGTGGTTGTCTTTTGCGCCACTGCTGTGGGTGTTGGATGGCTGCAAAACGCGCGCGAGTACCATTGCCGCAGGATGGGCTTTCGGCTTCGGTCACTTCGCCACCAGTTATTACTGGCTCACCAGCGCATTCATGGTGGATGCCGACGCCTTCGGTGTCATTGCCTGGCCTGCAATAATGGCGTTGTCGGCCGCGGTGGGGTTGTTCGTTTCGATTGTTGCGATCGTTACGCAATTCATTCCACCGCCGACGGAAGACGACATGCCGGACGACCGCGTCATGCGTCGCGCGCTGCGTGTGATTTTATTCGCCGCCGCCTGGACGCTGGTTGAATGGCTGCGCAGCTGGATATTTACCGGCTTTCCGTGGAACCCGTTGGCAGCCGTATGGTCCGAGACAACCACACCCATCGGCGGGGCGATGATTCAGGTGACCGCGCTGATCGGCACCTACGGTCTCAGTCTGCTGACGGCCTTCGCAGCGTTGGCGCCTTATGTCCTCGCGCAGCCGCCGCGGTTCAGGCGCGCGTGGCTTACCGCCGCCGCGCCGGTTGTTTTATTGGCGGCGATTGGCGCGGGCGGCGCTGTGCGTTTGATGTCGGCGACAACCGCCTTCGTACCGGACGTAAAGCTGCGTCTGGTTCAGGCCAATATTCCGCAGACCGAACGGGCGCGCCCTAGCCTGTGGGAAGGACAGGTGAAGGATTATCTGGCCCTTAGCACGGCCGATCGCACCGATGACATCACACATGTGATCTGGGGTGAGGCCGCGGTACCACCCATCACGTTCCTCAATCTCAGCGAGCGTTACCGGCAGATCGTGGCGCAGGCCGCCCCTGCGCGCGGCCTCCTGATCACGGGCGGCGACCGCGGCGTTCGCGACGAGAGCGGGTCGGCGATTTACAATTCGCTCTACGCACTCACGCCAGCCGGCGACGTTGCCGCGCAGTACGACAAAAGCCACCTTGTCCCTTTCGGCGAGTACATGCCGATGCGCTGGCTGATCCCCTATGACAAAATTACCGGTGGAATCGGCGATTTCGCCGCCGGAGCGGGGCTTATAACTTTGACGGTGCCGGGCTTGCCGCCGTTCACGCCGCTTATTTGCTATGAGGCCGTCTTTTCGGGCCGCGTCACGCCGGATGCCGGTGAGCGGCCGCAATGGCTGCTGAATGTTACCAACGACGCCTGGTTCGGCATGAGTACCGGCCCATATCAACATTATGGCACCGCGCGCTTGCGCGCCGTTGAAGAGGGCTTACCTTTGGTACGAACGGCTAATACCGGCATTTCCGCGGTGATCGACGGTTACGGCCGTACTGTGGCAGAGCTGGGTTTGGGTCAACGCGGCGTTTTGGATGCGCCTTTACCGGTCGCGGCGGCACGAACCGTCTTTGCGATGGGAGGAAATGCCTTACCGATCATTTTAGCAACGCTCGCGGGCATTTATGCGTTGAGGTCGTACTTTCGCCGAAAACGCCGCTATTCACATAGCGGCCAAGGGTCATCCTCATACACGTAAATATAGCGTACTTTGCGTCGCCAGATTGATTTTTTGCCGGTTATGTGTCAAATAGTGGTGAGAATGTTCAGGCCATTCAACGGTCGGTAGATAGCGCCACACCAAAGCGACAGGCGGCGCTTTCGACGTTACGTCAAAACAGGTCTCTCATGGGCTTAACACAAGAAGACGACAATCTTGATGATACCGCGACGGCGCGTTCAACGCGCGGCCGCATGCCCTCGGGCAAACCGAATCCGGTGGATGTACACGTCGGCAGCCGCGTGCGTTTGCGCCGAACCTTGCTCGGCATGAGCCAGGAAAAACTCGGCGAAGCGATTGGCCTGACCTTCCAACAGGTGCAGAAATACGAGCGCGGGGCTAACCGGATCGGGGCAAGTCGCCTGTATGATCTGAGCCGTGTGCTCGATTGCCCAATGTCTTTCTTCTTCGAAGAGATGGACGAAGCCACGGCCAGCGCCAGCCCGCGCAACCTGAACGTCGAAACCCCGGACGTCGAGCCGCGCGAAAACGATCCCATGACCAAGCGCGAAACCCTGGAATTGGTGCGCGCCTACTATCGCATTAAGGATTATCACGTGCGCCGGCGCATTTATGAGCTGGCCAAGTGCCTGGCCTCGCCCGACGAGCCGCTTGAGGAGTAATCTTCGCCGCAGGCAAGACATTGACGCCGCCATGGCATCCCCATGGCGGCGTTTTTATGTGCGGCGTGAGATTTAAACGCTAGATTTAAGCGGCGGCGACTCGACGGACTCTTGAAAAAGGGCTGCGCTTCCTTTACGCCGGGCAAGCGCTTTTTCCGCCCTTTCCCTGCCCTTACCTCATCAGGAGACCGACCTTGGCCAAGACCGATTATGTGTTCACGAGCGAGTCCGTCTCGGAAGGTCATCCCGATAAAGTCTCCGACCGCATTTCAGATTCCATTGTCGATCTGTTCCTTAAGGCTGACCCGCAATCGCGCGTCGCCTTGGAAACCCTGTGTACCACCAACCTTATCGTGCTGGCCGGGGAAGTACGTGGACCGGCGTCGATCACGCCTGAAGCGATGGTTGAATCCGCGCGCGCGGCCGTGAAAGATATCGGCTACGAGCAGGACGGCTTCCACTGGAAGAACGCGAAGGTCGAGTGCCACGTCCATGCCCAATCCGCCGACATCGCTGTTGGCGTTGATTCTGCGGGCAACAAGGATGAAGGCGCCGGTGACCAGGGCATCATGTTCGGTTTCGCGGTCAATGAGACCAAGGAATTCATGCCGGCACCGATCCACTATTCGCATGCCATCCTGCAGTCCCTGGCTGAAGCCCGTCACGATAAAGACGTGGATTTCCTGGGTCCGGACGCCAAAAGCCAGTTAAGCCTGCAATACGTGGGCGGCAAGCCCGTGCGCTGCACATCGGTGGTTGTTTCGACGCAGCACAGCGAGTCAGCCGACCAGGAAACGATCCGCGAATACGTTTGCAAACATGTAAAGAACGTATTGCCCGACGGCTGGATGTGCCCGGAAGCGGACTTCTATGTGAACCCGACCGGCCGCTTTGTGATCGGCGGACCCGATGGCGATACCGGCCTGACCGGCCGTAAAATCATCGTCGATACATACGGCGGCGCGGCGCCTCACGGCGGCGGTGCATTCTCCGGCAAAGACCCCACGAAGGTCGACCGTTCAGCCGCTTATGCTGCGCGCTATCTTGCGAAGAACGTCGTGGCCGCCGGCCTCGCGCACAAATGTCTGATTCAACTTTCCTACGCCATCGGCGTATCGAAGCCGCTGTCGGTTTATGTCGACACCCAGGGCACCGGAGAAGTCGATGAAGATAAACTTTCGAAGGTGTTGCAGGAGTTGATGGATCTCACCCCGCGCGGCATCCGCGAACACCTGAAGCTCAATCGTCCGATCTATGCCCGCACAGCTGCTTACGGCCACTTTGGCCGCGAGCCCGATGGCTCGGGCGGCTTCAGTTGGGAACGCCTGGACTTGGTGGATCAGCTTGAATCCGCCTTCGGGGTCTGACGGCCCTCCTAGCTCCGGAGCGACCGCCGAGCGCATTCAGTTTTACGGCCGGCGAAAGGGCAAGGCCCTTAAAGCCGGTCGTATCTCGCTCCTCGAAACGCACCTGCCAAGCTTGCGTATTTCCGCACCAGGTACGGATCAAGCTATTGATCCTGCGTCATTTTTTGATAAGTCGTATGAAGAAATCCGGCTTGAGATTGGGTTTGGCAGCGGCGAGCACCTTGCGGCGCAGGCTGCGGCCAACCCTGGCGTCGGCTTCATCGGCTGCGAGGTTTTTATCAACGGTATCGCGTCGTTACTGCGCTATGTCGAGGAAGGAAAACTTACAAATATTTGTATTTATGACAATGATATCAGACACTTAATACCCGCCCTGGCTGACAATCGTCTGGCCCGGGTATCACTGCCGTTTCCCGACCCCTGGCCAAAGCCGCGACATGCCAAACGGCGGTTCGTGAGCCCCGCGCACTTGGACGACATGGCGCGGCTGCTGGTGGATGGCGGTGAATTCCGTGTCGCCAGTGACCATCCCGTCTACCAAGAGTGGACTTTGCTGCACGCAAGCGTGCACCCGGCCTTTCAATGGCTGGCCGCGGGGCCTGAGGATTGGCGCACCCGACCGGCCGACTCGGTCGCCACACGTTACGAAGAAAAAGCCCGCGCCGCCGGTCGCACGCCGGTTTTTATGAATTTTACGCGCAAGCCGCGCAGCGCGTAACGATCAGACGGCCGCACCCGAAAAGCCTTGAATTCTGCGGAAATCGGGCATATATCAGCGCCATCTTCTACAGTTTGGATAGCTTGGGAAGTGGGCCGATTGCCCACTTTTTTTATTGCCTACTTCCCGGTGGTCCAACTGGACCTGGAAAGAACGGCATTTGGAACGTCTACCTGATCTTGAAGCGCGCGTTGAGCCGACCCTGGAAGCCATGGGCTTCGAAGTGGTGCGGATTGTGATTACCGGAAACGAAGGTCGCCGCACACTGCAAGTGATGGCCGACCGTCGTGACGGAAGTCAGATCTCGGTCGAGGACTGCTCCGACATCAGCAAAGCCTTGTCGGCGATCTTCGATGTCGAGGACCCGATCTCGGGCACATACGATTTGGAAGTGAGCTCCGCAGGCATCGACCGGCCTTTGACACGACCAAAGGATTTTTCGACCTACGCCGGTTTCGTCGCCAAGATTGAAACCAAGGCGCCGGTAAATGGCCGCAAGCGTTTTCGCGGCTTGCTCACCGGCATAACGACCGGCGGAAACGTAACGATACGCATGGACGATGCCGATTTCGTTGTTGCCGTAAATAATATCAGCACCGCCAAATTGGTGCTGACGGACGAATTGATTGCCGCGACCGCTGGTCGTGGTGCTGCGAACAACGCTTAGACCTGGAGAAAGACGATGGCTCAGAGCATCGGAATGGCACGCCCGGAGTTGGTGCAAGTAGCGGACACTGTTGCCCGCGACAAAGGCATCGACCGCGAGGAAGTTTTTCAAGCCATGGAGCAGGCGATTCAAAAAGCCGGCCGATCCAAATACGGTCATGAAAACGATATCCGCGCCGCGATCGACCGCAAGACCGGCGAAATCCGCCTGGCGCGATATCTGACCGTTGTGGAAACCGTCGAAGACGAAAACACCCAGCTCACACTGGCGAAGGCTCAGCGCAAGGACGCAAGCATCGAGATGGGTGGCGTGCTTATCGATCCGCTGCCGCCGATCGACTTCGGCCGTATTGCCGCCCAAACGGCGAAGCAAGTCATCGTGCAGAAAGTGCGCGACGCCGAGCGCGCCCGTCAGTTCACCGAATACAAAGACCGCGTCGGCGAAATCGTCAACGGCTTGGTCAAACGCGTCGAGTTCGGCAACGTCATCGTCGACCTGGGGCGCGCCGAAGGCCTGCTCCGCCGCGACGAACTGATCCCGCGCGAACACTTCAAAAACGGCGACCGCGTACGCGCTTTCATCATGGACGTGCGCGAAGAAGCGCGCGGCCCGCAAATCTTTCTGTCGCGTACCGCCGGCGAATTCATGGGTGCGCTGTTTGCTCAGGAAGTGCCCGAAATCTATGACGGCATCATCGAAATCAAAGCCGTTGCGCGCGATCCCGGCAGCCGTGCCAAGATCGCCGTAATTTCTAACGACAACTCGATTGACCCTGTCGGCGCCTGCGTCGGTATGCGCGGCAGCCGCGTGCAGGCCGTCGTGGCCGAATTGCAAGGTGAGAAGATCGACATCATTCAGTGGAACCAAGACCCGGCAACTTTCGTCGTCAACGCGCTTGCGCCGGCGGAAGTCACCAAAGTCGTGTTGGACGAAGATTCCGTCCGCATCGAAGTGGTTGTACCCGACGAACAGCTGTCGCTGGCGATCGGACGTCGCGGCCAAAACGTGCGCCTGGCCTCGCAACTGACCAGCTGGACCATCGACATCCTGACCGAAGGCGAAGAATCCGAACGCCGCCAGGAAGAGTTCCGCTCGCGTTCGAAAATGTTCATCGATGCCCTGGACGTGGACGACGTGCTCGCCCATCTGTTAGTGACGGAAGGTTTCACATCCGTGGATGAAGTGGCCTTTGTGCCGGTCGAAGAGTTGACGGATATCGAAGGCTTCGACGAGGACATCGCCGGCGAACTGAAGGCGCGCGCCACGGCCTATATCGAGGAAGAGAACAAGAAGGTCACGACGCGCCTGGAGGAACTAGGCGTGTCGGAAGATCTATCCGGCGCCGAAATCGATGGCCTGGACTCTAAGAAAATCATCGTATTGGCCGAAAAGGGCGTGAAAACCCTCGACGACCTTGCCGATCTTGCCGGAGACGAATTGGTCGAAATGCTGGGCGCGGACGTCATCAAGGAAGATGCCGCCAACGCCATCATTATGGCGGCCCGTGCGCACTGGTTCCCGGAAGGTGAAAACAGCGAAAGTCAGCCGGCCTAGTCCGGTCGGGTGGCAAACAAACCGTGGCCACAATGATGATACAGACCGAAATCTCGCCTACGACCCCGGAGGACGCGCTCCTTCCGGACGCGGACGAGGAGCAAGGCCCACACCGGCGCTGCATCGCAACCGGCGAGTCGTTGCCGGTCGAGCGTTTGGTGCGTTTCGTGGTTGGCCCCGGCGACGTGTTGGTGCCCGATATCGATGCCCGATTGCCGGGCCGGGGTTTGTGGTTGAGCGCCGAGCGCGCTATGATAGAAACAGCGGCGTCCAAGCGGATGTTCGCCAAAGCCGCGCGGGGTAACGTGACCGTTGCAGCGGACATGGCCGACACAGTCGCGGATTTACTGAAACGCCGTTGCCTCAATCATCTCGGTCTAGCGCGCCGCGCAGGACTGGTGGCCGCCGGAGCAGAAAAGGTACGCGCCCAGATCGCGACTGGCCGCACCGCGGCGTTACTTGAGGCGGAAGATGGATCGCCCCAGGAGCGTCGGAAGTTTGTTGCACTCGTTCCTGATGTGCCGATGGTGGATTGCTTCACCGGCGCGGAGTTGGGAGCGGCCCTGGGACGTGATGCAGCCGTGCATGTTGCACTCCTACCCGGCCGCTTGACGGCCACGCTGCTAGAAGATGCTGCGCGCTATAACGGCGTGCGGCGACCTATCGCGCCCTGAGCGAAGCTATTGAAGAACGAGTTGGATTTTATCCGAGCGTCATACTGCAAAAGGTACGGTTAAGAAGCATGCCGAGCGATACCAAGACCAAACGCCCCCTGTCCCTCAGCGGCGGGAAACTGGAACTGAAGAAGACGGTTGAATCCGGTCAGGTTCGCCAAAGCTTCTCACATGGCCGCTCCAAGGTCGTGCAGGTCGAGCGCAAACGCAAACGCCAATTCGAGATGGGCGCCGACGGCAAGGTTCAGGAAGTCAAAGGGCCGGCGGTTGGACTGAAGGCGAAAGCCGACGAATTGTTCGCGAAGGAACCGGTAGCGGTTGCTGCTGTTCAGCATGGCACGCTCACTAACGACGAGAAGGCGCATCGCCTCAAGGCATTGCAGGGCGCTCTTAAGGCTGACGAAGAAACCCGTCGCCAGATGGAAGAAGGTGCCAAGCGCTACGCCGAAGACGAAGCGCTGCGCAAAGAAGAAGAAAAACCCCTCGCCTCGCAAGTTGTCGCAGCGCCGGTCGAAACACCGGCCGCCCCAACTATCGCACGCGCACCCGAAACCACGCCGACGACGACGACGGAACCGCGCGTCGACGCGGTGCCGGTGGTCCGGCGCGAACTGGTCGAGGACGAAGAAGACGAAGACGCTAAACGACGCAAGAACAAGACCGGCCACAAACCGCCGATGGTCAAGCGCACCGAGCCGCGCCGCCGCGCCGGCAAGCTTTCCATCGGCGCAGCACTTGAAGGCGACGATGCCGTTGAACGCAGCCGTTCAATCGCGTCGATGCGCCGTGCCGTCGAGAAGGAACGCCGCAAGGCCCAGCTCAAGCAGCCGATGAACACCGACAAGGTGGTTCGCGAAGTGATCATTCCCGAGACGATCGCCGTGCAGGAATTGTCCAACCGTATGGCCGAGCGCGCGGTCAACGTCATTAAGTCGCTTATGAAGCTGGGTATTATGGCGACAATCAATGAAGTCATCGACGCCGACACCGCCGATCTCGTGGTGCAGGAATTCGGTCACCGCGTAAAGCGCGTCACAGAGTCCGCGGTGGAAGAAAATCTGAAGGCTGACGGCGACGTTGAAGGTACGTTGAAGACACGTCCGCCGGTCGTAACGGTCATGGGTCACGTTGATCACGGCAAGACCTCGCTACTCGATGCTTTACGTTCGGCCAACGTAGTCGCGGGCGAAGCCGGCGGCATCACCCAGCATATCGGCGCTTATCAGGTGCGCTCGGCCAAGGGCCAGAAGATCACGTTTATCGATACGCCGGGCCATGAAGCGTTCACGGCGATGCGTGCGCGCGGCGCCAAGGTCACAGACATCGTGATTCTCGTGGTCGCCGCCGACGACGGCATCATGCCGCAGACGATCGAAGCCATTAAACACGCGCAGGCCGCAGGCGTTCCGATCATTGTTGCCATCAACAAGATCGATAAGCCCGGCTCGAACCCGCAGCGCGTCAAGACCGATCTGTTGCAACACGAAGTTGTTGTGGAAGATATGGGCGGCGATACGCTTTGCATTGAAGTTTCAGCGGCGAAGAAGACCAACCTCGATAAACTCGAGGAAGCCATTCTGCTGCAAGCCGAAGTGCTGGATCTGAAAGCCAATCCGGACACCACTGCCGAGGGCGCGATCATCGAAGCCAAGATGGAAAAGGGTGTCGGTTCTGTCGGCACCGTGCTCGTGCAGCGCGGCACCTTGCACATCGGCGACATCTTCGTCGCCGGCGCCGAGTGGGGCCGCGTCCGTGCGTTGGTCAACGAACACGGCAAACAAGTGAAGTCAGCGATGCCGTCGGCGCCTGTCGAAGTTGTCGGCTTTGCCGGCATACCGGCAGCCGGCGATGATTTTGTCGTCGTCACCGATGAAGCCCGCGCCCGCGAAGTCTCCGAGTTCCGCCGTCGCAAATTGCGCGAGAAGGAACACGTCGCCAGCGTCGGCGGCTCGACCATGGAGCAGATGTTCGCCAAGATCAAAGCCGGCACCGCGAAGGAACTCGCCGTCGTTATGAAGGCCGACGTTCAAGGTTCGGTGGAAGCTCTCACCGGTACGCTGTCGAAGTTGGGCAGCGACGAAGTGAAGGTGAAGGTTATTCACGGCGCCGTCGGCCCCATCAGCGAAGCCGACGTGACGTTGGCGAAGGCGTCTGGTGCGGTAATCATCGGCTTCAACGTGCGCGCTAACGCGCAGGCCCGCGAAATCGCCAAGCGCGACAACATCGACATTCGTTACTACTCGATCATTTACGATGTCTCCGACGATCTGAAACTTGTGCTGACGGGCATGCTGTCCCCGACGTTCAAGGAAAACTTCATCGGTTACGCCAACATCCGCGAAGTCTTCAACGTCACCAAGGTCGGCAAGGTCGCCGGCTGCATGGTTACCGAGGGCGTCATTAAGCGTGGCTGTAAAGTCCGCTTGCTGCGCGACAACGTCGTCATTCACGAAGGCGATCTGTCGCAGCTCAAACGCTTCAAGGACGATGTGAAAGACGTGCGCGAAGGTTACGAGTGCGGCATCGCGCTAGCCAACTACCAGGACATCCAAAAAGGCGACGTCATCGAGTGCTTCGAAATCGAGCGCATGGCTGGAACTTTGTAGCCGATATTGTTTAGTCGTCGCGGCACAAGGACATTTTCATGGCGAGACAACGGCCGAAAGCGCCGGGCCAGAGGCAATTACGCGTTGGCGAGGAATTGCGCCACGTGCTGGCCGCGATCTTCGAGCGCGAAACCTTCCGCGATCCGGGATTACAAGACATCCACCTGACCGTGACTGAAGTGCGGCCGAGTCCCGATTTACGCCACGCACGCGTTTATGTTGTGCCGCTCGGCGGCGCCGTCGATATGAAGCCGATCCTGGAAGGCCTTAAACGTGTGAAGCCGTTTCTGCGCCGCGAGGTTGCCAGCCGCGTACAGATGAGATTCATCCCGGATCTGATTTTCGCGTCTGATACGACATTCGACGAAGCCGAACATATTTCGCGCCTATTACACAAACCCGAAGTCGCCCGCGATATCTGGCCCGGCAGTGACGAAGCCCTGCCGCGCGGCGCGGACGAGGAAGACTAGTGGCGCGCAAAAAGAAGGGCCGGCCGATTCACGGCTGGATCGCAGTCGACAAACCCGCAGGCATTACGGCCGCCGCAGTTGTCGCGCGGGTTAAACGTGCACTTGATGCCGAAAAAGCTGGTCATGGGGGCACGCTTGACCCTTTAGCCACCGGAATCCTGCCTTTAGCCCTCGGCGAAGCGACCAAAACCGTCGCTTTCATTATGGATGGGGCCAAAACCTACGAATTCGACGTCACTTGGGGTGCTGCAACCGACACGGATGACCGTGACGGCACGATTATTGAGACCTCCGACGCACGGCCCGATACCGCCGCCATTGAGGCGGCGCTGCCGGGCTTCACCGGCATCATTCAGCAAATCCCCCCCGACTACTCTGCCATCAAAGTCGGCGGGCGGCGGGCATACGACATGGCGCGTGAGAAGACCCCGCTGGAGCTGGCCGCGCGGTCGGTACACGTCCATAGCTTCACGTTTCTGGAAGCCGCGAATTCCGATCACGCCCGATTTAGGGTGGAATGCGGCAAAGGCACCTATATCCGGGCCCTGGTCCGGGATTTAGCGCGGGTTTTGGGGACCGTGGGTCATATTGCGACTCTGCGGCGCACCCGCTGCGGCGCCTTTAGCGAAAATCGGGCGATTTCCCTGGAAAACCTGGAGGCTTTAGGCCATAAAGCCGCCGATTCTGAGTATCTTCTCCCGGTTGGGACCGTGCTGGACGACATCCCGGCTTTGGCCCTGACGGAGGAAGAAGCTCGCCGCATGACCCTTGGCCAAGCCATCGCGCTTTGGCCGGTGGTAAAGCGAAGCCCCCTTATTGGTCCGAATGGGCCGGGTCTGGAGCAGGGAACTGCCGTCCAGGCGATTTGCGGGGACAAGCTGATTGCGGTGGCTGAGGTCGGGAACGGCATGGTCCGTCCCGTCCGTGTTTTAAACCACTGACTTATAGGAGTCCCCGATGTCGATTAGTGCAGAGCGCAAGCAAGTGCTCATAAAAGAATTCGCCACCAAGACCGGTGATACCGGTTCGCCCGAAGTACAGGTGGCCGTTCTCAGCGAACGCATCAAGAATCTCACCGAGCACCTTAAAGGCCACAACAAGGATAACCATTCCCGTCGTGGTCTGCTGGTGATGGTCGGTCAGCGCCGCCGCATGCTTGATTACCTCAAGGATACGGATAGCGGTCGTTATGACAATCTGATCGGCCGTCTCGGCCTGCGGCGCTAACATCCGCAGAGTTCCAGCCACTGATGGAAACCGGTGAGCGTCCCTTGTCTTGAACAAGCGGACGCTTTCGGTGCTACCCGCAGCAACAGCGGCTGGCTTTAAATCGCTGCACGCCACGCAACGGCGCAGGTGCGCTGAAGCGTGTACGAAGAATGAGCCGCATGTGCGGCGCGTTTGAATAAGGAGCGCATCACTGCATGTGCCGTGATGCGCGAGATCGAAACCCCGGCTCGCTAACCTCTAACCGTATGCGCCCACAAGGGTGGGCATCCAACGGTGAGCCGGGCGCACAATCTGGTGCCGGTCTATGGGGTAAGAAGGAAGAAAAACATGTCTATGTTCAAAGTTACACGTAAAGAAATCGAATGGGGCGGCCGTAAGCTGGTTCTGGAAACCGGCAAGATCGCGCGTCAAGCTGACGGCGCAGTGATGGTCTCTTACGGCGACACAACCGTGCTCTGCACCGCCGTTGGCGCTAAAGCGCCGAAACCCGGCATCGATTTTTTCCCGCTGACCGTCAACTATCAGGAAAAGACTTTTGCCGCGGGTAAAATTCCCGGCGGCTTCTTCAAACGTGAAGGTCGCCCGACCGAAAAGGAAGTGCTGACCTCGCGCCTGATCGACCGTCCGATCCGCCCGCTGTTTCACGCAGGCTACCGCAACGAAACCCAAGTGGTTTGCACAGTGTTGTCGCACGATCTGAAAAATGATCCCGATGTCATTGCCATGATCGGCGCGTCGGCCGCGCTGACGATTTCCGGCATTCCGTTCCTCGGTCCGATCGCCGCTGCGCGCGTCGGTTACGTCGACGGCGCTTATGTGCTGAACCCGCGCATGGACGAAACCGACAAGACCTCGCTCGATCTGGTTCTGGCCGCGACACGCGAAGGCGTGCTGATGGTTGAATCCGAAGCCAAGGAATTGTCGGAAGACATCATGCTCGGCGCCGTTAAGTATGGTCACGAACAGATGATGCCGGTCATTCAAATGATCATCGATCTGGCGCGCGCTTGCGCGAAAGATCCGCGCGACATTCCGGCCGAAGCGCCGGAAGTGACTGCCGTTAAAACCAAGCTCGCGGCGTTCGCGGGCGAACTGTCTGAAGCCTACAAGAACCAGGTGAAGCAAGATCGTTACGCCGCTGTCGGCGACGTAAAGAAAAAAGCCATCGCCAGCCTTGGCGACAACGCGGCCGAAGTTGCCGTCGCCGGTGGCGTTTTCAAGCACATGGAAGCCGATGTCGTTCGCGGCAACATCTTGAAGACCGGCAAGCGTATCGATGGCCGCGACACCAAGACCGTGCGTCAAATCGAAATCGAAGTCGGCATTCTGCCGCGCACCCACGGCTCCGCGCTGTTCACGCGCGGTGAAACCCAGGCGCTCGTGACCACGACGCTCGGCACCGGCCAGGACGAACAGATCATCGACGCGCTGGAAGGCGAATACCGCCAGAACTTCATGCTGCATTACAACTTCCCTCCGTATTCGGTGGGTGAAGCCGGCCGCATGGGCAGCCCGGGCCGCCGCGAAATCGGTCACGGCAAGCTCGCATGGCGCGCGCTGCATCCGCTGATCCCGGGCAAGGACGCGTTCCCGTACACCCTGCGTCTGGTATCTGAAATCACCGAATCGAACGGTTCGTCGTCGATGGCCACCGTTTGCGGCAGTTCGCTGGCATTGATGGACGCGGGCGTGCCGCTGGCCCGTCCCGTCGCCGGGATTGCCATGGGTCTGATCAAGGAAGGCAACGACTTCGCCGTTCTGTCAGACATTCTGGGTGACGAAGATCATCTGGGCGACATGGACTTCAAGGTTGCCGGCACGGAAGCCGGGGTTACCTCGTTGCAGATGGACATCAAGATCACGTCGATCACCTCCGAGATCATGGAAATTGCCTTGCGCCAAGCGCGCGATGGTCGCCTCCACATCCTCGGCGAAATGGCGAAAGCCATGACCGGCGCGCGCGATCAGGTTGCCGAGCATGCGCCGCGTATCACCACGCTGCAGGTTCCCAAGGATAAGATCCGCGAAATCATCGGCACCGGCGGCAAAGTCATTCGCGAACTGCAAGAATCCACCGGAACCAAAATCGACATCGAAGACGACGGCACCGTGCGCGTCGCTTCGGCCGATCAGGAAATGATGGAAGAAGCCGTTCGTCGGATCAAAGACATCGTCGCGGAACCGGAACTCAATGCGATTTACACCGGCACCGTCGTCAAGATCATGGACTTCGGCGCCTTCGTGAACTTCCTCGGCAAGCGTGACGGCCTCGTGCACATTTCGGAACTTGCTTCGAAGCGCGTGCAGCAGGTCAGCGATGTCGTCAAAGAAGGCGACATCGTTAAAGTGAAATGCTTGGGCATCGACGACCGCGGCAAGGTCAAGTTGTCCATGAAGCGTATCGATCAGGTGACCGGCAAAGAAGTCGAACCGGAATCCGCAGCGGCCGTCTAATCAGCCGCCCGCCGTGGGATCGTTTCCACGCATCATCGCGCACCGCGGTTCGCCCCGGAAAGCGCCAGAGAATACTCTGGCGTCTTTCCGGCAGGCGGCGGCGGATGGCGCGCGTTGGGTGGAGTTCGATGTTTCTCTTACCGTCGATCGCCGCACCGTTATTTTTCACGACGATGAACTTGAGCGTACCAGCGACGGCATTGGCCTTCTCGCCGAAGCCGAATTCGAAGTGATTGCCCTTCTTGATGCGGGCAGCTGGTTCGGGCCCGCCTTCAAAGGCGAAATGATTCCCACATTTGAAGAGACGCTCGAACTTTTGGCGGCACTCGATCTCGGTTGCAACATCGAGCTCAAGACCGACGCCGGCCGTGAGGTAGAACTGGCGGCCGTTGCATTGCCCATTGCCGCCGCCTGCTGGCCGGAAGATCGCCCGACACCGCTCGTGTCGAGTTTTTCGCGTCAGGCTGTGGCCGCGGCAAAGGAGATTCTGCCGCAATGGCCACGCGGCTTTTTGATAGATCGCTTGCCGGAGGATTGGGCTGAACTTGGTAAAACGTTGGGCCTTGCGACGTTCAACGCCAACCAAAAGCACCTGACGCGTGAGCAGGTCATGGAAGTACGCGGCGCGGGATACGGCGTGCTGGCCTATACGGTCAATGAACCGGCGCGCGCGGAAATCTTGTTTGGCTGGGGCGTGGATGCGATTTTTACCGATATTCCCGACAAAATGGTCAAAATTTTCGGAAAATAGTGTAACTAAATCAGTTGTGTAGGCGTAAAAGGCCAAGTTTGCTTGGACCCAGCGCCCGCGCACCCTATATTGCGGATGCGATTCGCCCGGACGGGCTCGTGAAGGCCCCCGACGGAAGGCACGCAGGTGAAAGCGCTTAACTCGATCATAATGGCCGGACAGGAAGTGCTGCCCATCATTGAGGGCGGCAAAGGTGTCGCCGTTTCAAACGGCATGACCTCGGGCGCATTTGCTGCGGCGGGCGCCGTCGGCACCTTCTCCGGCGTTAATGCCGACTCTTTTGATTCTTCCGGCCTTGTGATTCCGCAAGTGTATCGCGGACGCACGCGTCACGATCGTCATGAAGAGCTGGTAAAATACGCCATCGACGGCGGCATTACACAAGCCCGCATCGCGCACGAGACGCGCGGCAATCGCGGGCGCCTGCACATCAATATCCTTTGGGAAATGGGCGGCGCCGAGCGCGTTCTCGAAGGCGTTTTGGATAAATGCCGCGGCCTGATTCACGGCGTGACCTGCGGTGCCGGCATGCCTTACCGCCTTGCCGAGATCGCCGCACACTACGGCATACATTACTACCCGATCATTTCATCGGGCCGCGCCTTCCGCGCCTTATGGAAGCGCGCCTATCACAAATTCTCCGATCTTCTGGGCGGCGTGGTCTATGAAGATCCGTGGCTTGCGGGCGGGCATAACGGCCTATCCAATTCCGAAGATCCGCGCAAACCCGAAGACCCGTATCCGCGCGTCGTCGCCTTGCGTCAGGTGATGAATGAAGCCGGACTGCATAATACGCCGATCATCATGGCCGGCGGCGTGTGGTGGTTATCCGAGTGGGAATATTGGCTCGACAATCCCGAAATCGGACCTGTCGCGTTCCAATTCGGGACGCGTCCGCTGCTGACGCAAGAAAGCCCGATTTTGTCGGAATGGAAGAAGCGTCTTGTTACGTTGAAGCCAGGCGACGTGCGCCTGCAACGCTTTAGCCCCACAGGTTTCTATTCTTCGGCCGTGCATAACGGATTTCTGGAAAATCTTGAACACCGCAGCGAGCGTCAGATTCCTTTTACACCGGAACCGGTCGGCGCGCACGAAACCGCGCTCAACATCGGTGCGCGCAAAAAAGAAGTTTATGTCACCGCCGCCGATAAGTTCCGCGCCCAAACCTGGATGGAACAAGGCTTCACTGAAACCATGAAGACGCCGGACGCGACCTTTATTTTTGTGGCGCCAGAAGAAGCCGAAGATATTCGTGCCGATCAGATTGCCTGCATGGGCTGCCTTTCGGCCTGCGCTTTTTCCAACTGGTCGCAAAACGAAGAAGGCAGCACCGGCCGCAAAGCGGATCCGCGCAGCTTCTGCATTCAAAAGACTCTGCAGAACATTGCCCACGATGGCAGCATCCATAACGAATTGATGTTTGCCGGCCACAACGCTTACCGCTTCAGCCAAGACCCTTGGTATAAAAACGGCTTCGTGCCGAGCGTGAAGCAATTGGTGGAACGGATCGCCACTGGTTGGTGAGCTGGCGCGCGCGTGATTTTCTCACGCGCGATACATCACTCTTTCTTGAGATTTTTGATCTTCGCGTGTTCTTAATCGAGCACGCCGTAGATCACGGTGCTCCACCATTTGCCGCGCGCGAAATGAATATCTCGCAGCAAGCCCTCGCGCGCCATGCCGAGCTTTTGCATGATGCGGATCGAGCCCTTGTTGTCGGGGCTGCATTGCGCCGCGACACGGTGCAGGTTGAAGTGCTGGAAGGCCGAATCCATGACAGTGCCGGCGATTTCGGTTGCATAGCCTTGCTTCCAGTATTTTGGCGCAACGCCAAAACCAATTTCACCCTGACGCTCGCTGGGATTTATAATCTTGAGGACGGCCTCGCCGACAATCTCGCCGGCATCTTTGCGCGCCGCTGCCAGGAAATACATCAGGCGTGGTGCAATAGCCTGCTCGTTGACGGCTCATTGCAGGAGCGTATCGACCTGCTCCACGGTCGGCGCGTCGGCCCTCTGGAACTGCCAGAAGCTGGGCTCTTTCACATAAGAAAAAACAGCGCTGGTATCGGTCGCCACATAGTCGCGGAGCACGAGGCGGCGCGTCTGAATGGGCAGTGTAAGAGAACGGAGTTCGGGCGCGGACATGAAATGAATCTACCACGCCTGAGATCGGCGCGCGATCAACGCGCCAGGAATTTTTCGACGAATGTATTGATATCGCCGTCCGACATGCCTTTTGTCTTCAGGTGCGTGCGAATGGCCGTGACATCCACATTGGCGTAATTGTGAGCGCTCGCCGGCCGGCCGGCCGTGGTGTCGACAATACGAAAATCGAACTCACGCGCCTCGCTTTTGAAAACTTCGTAGTACAGGGCCTGATCGATTTCGTTGGTCGGCGTGAACGTCAGCACACGCGGCTTCAGGTCGTACAGGTCTTTGGGCGCGACTTCGGCTTTTGCCGCAATGATGAGTTCGTCGCCCACCTGACATGTCCGCGAAGCAGCGCCGTTGAGAATGCAGCACCGCGATCCGGCAGCGCCGTAAATGACATACGTGCTGAGCCGCGCTCCGGAGTTCTTATTCCAGATATCGACAAACTCGGTGGGGTAAAGGCCCGCCGCTACCGCATGGTCCGGATCGAGCGTGATCGACCCGTGGTAGTGCAAGTCGGCACCTGTAACCCGAATGCCGTGAAGCTTTGCCCGGATTACTTCGACCACGATCTCACCTTCGGTAATCTGTATTCACTTCTGAATTCACTCTGAATTCTCTGGCGCGCGGCGCTTATTTGGTCCCCTTTTTGAGGGGCCGTTTTTGCAACGGGGAAGGGGCGCACCATACTGATTCTACCGGTAAAATAAAGCCGCTTTGCCCTCGACCCTTGCATCCGTAATCTGGACCAGGGGAACATAAGATGAACATTCCTTTTTCTAACCTCAATCAGGTCCCGCGGTTTCGCAAGGCCCAGGTGAAAGCGGTGCCGGCGGCGGTCACTGCCGCGGTCACGCGGGGCGTATCACGCTGGCTGGAGGACATGGGCTATTCCAGCCTGACGGAATTCAAGCTCGGGAATGGGCGGCGCGCCGACGTGGTCGGTCTTAATGGTTCCGGGACGATTCTGATGGTCGAGGTTAAAAGCACGCCGGAGGATTTTCGCGGCGACGCCAAGTGGCTTGAATATGTGCCCTATTGCGACGGCTTTTCCTTCGCCGTACCGCCGCATTTTCCCTGGCAGATCCTTCCCGAGACCTGCGGTGTGGTGGTGGCCGATGCCCATACAGCTACCGTTTTACGTGCTGCGGCGGGTCAGCGTTTGTCTTCGGTGATAGATCCGCGCCTTTAGGCGGACACTCAGCCGTAATAAAGGCCGATGATACGCCCCAGCTTGTCGAGTTCGACGCTCAAGCGCGTCGGGCTGCTCTCCACGCTCACGCGCGCACCGTGCGGAATGAGACGCGGTAAGGAGCGGTTAAGCGCTCTTTGCGCAGATACTGGCCTTTCGCAGGCGCATATTTACCCTTCACCACGAACGTCATACCGAGCGCCGGCACGAAAACATGCCCTCGGCATGCCACCAGCATCTCGGGCAATACCGGCTGGCGGATGACCGGCGGATCTTCGGGGAACATTTCGCCCGTGAATTCTACGTTTGGGAAGGTTTTGCCGTTCGTGACGCAACCAGCCAGTCCAAGGGCGGCTGTTATGCCAAGGACCGTATGCAAAATGCGTTTCATAATTCTTTGCCCCGCCTTCTTTCTCAGCTCTTTGCCGATTTTGCCGTCTTCGCAGCGGCAATGGTCGCCGTGGTGGAATGAGACGGAAGGATCTCCGCCAGAACCACCCTGCCGCCATAATTCTCGACAAAGTCCCCGCCGACGACCTGCGACCGTGTGTAGTCGGCGCCCTTCACCAGCACATCCGGGCGCAAGACCTCGATCAGTGCGCCGGGTGTATCTTCGCCGAAAATGACGACCAGGTCGACGGAAGACAGCGATGCCATGACGGCGGCACGCGCGCTTTCGTTTTGCACCGGGCGGTCTGGGCCCTTCAGGCGTTTTATAGAAGCGTCGCTATTGAGGCCCACTACCAGCTTGTCGCATGCCGCGCGCGCTTCACGCAGCAGAGAGATATGGCCGGGGTGAAGCAGATCGAAACAGCCATTCGTAAACCCGACCTTCAATCCCTGACGCCGCCACTCCATGGCGCGCGCCGTCATGCCGCCGCGGTCGCTGACTTTGTTGTCGGCATCCGCACGTTGGTCTTGGCGCAGAGCTGCCGCGATATCGGCCGGCGTAGCGACGGCAGTACCATGACGTCCGACAACAATGCCCGCAGCAATGTTTGCAAGCCGCGCCGCGGAAAGCAGATCGGCGCCACTGGCAATCGCAAGCGTAAGCGTCGCAACGACCGTATCGCCGGCGCCGGTAACGTCGGCAACCTCGCGTGTTTCTGCCGGTAAATGCGTAAGCGTATCTTTATCGAGCAGCGTCATGCCCTCGCCTGAGCGCGTCACCAGAACCGCGTCGATGCCGATCTGAGAGCGCAAGGATTTCGCCGCGGCTACTAAGCGTTCCTCATCATCGACCGGTAATTTTATGGCATCGGCCAACTCGGCGCGGTTGGGTGTAATAACGGTCGCACCGCGATAGCGCGCATAGTCGTTGCCTTTGGGATCAACGATGACCGGCTTGTTGGCTTTGCGCGCGCAGGCGATAACCATCGCGGCAAGACTGCCGGTCAACACACCCTTGCCATAGTCAGACAAAATAACCGCGTCGCATTCGGCGATTTGCGCGGTGACCGCGCGCTCCAAATCTTTCAAGCCTTCGGGCGACAATTCCGCAACGGTCTCGCGGTCGGCACGTAGCAGCTGTTGCCCGTCCTGGCTAAAGAAACGACTTTTAACTGTGGTCTCGCGGCGCTTGGAAACGCGCAAGTAAGGCTCGACGCCAGGCAGCTGCGCCAACATGTTGCCGACGTCGCGGCCAGCACGGTCGTCACCGACCGCGGCGACAAATGCGCAACGTGCGCCGAGCGCGGCAAGGTTTCGCACGACATTGCCGGCGCCCCCGAGTTCACTTTCCTCGCGTGTGATACGTACGACCGGTACAGGCGCTTCCGGCGAGATGCGTTTGACATCGCCGTAAAGCGAATGGTCAACCATCACATCGCCCACGCACAACACACTACGCCCGGCGAAGCGCGCGAGCAGCGCGGCAAGGTCATCGGAATCTGAGGCGGCCGAATGGGTCATGGAAGCATTATCGCGGGGCAAAGCTGCCGCGTCACGCGGTTCTCATGCGAGAAGTTTGCGGAAATAGTCGACCGTGAGCCCGAGCCCGTCATCAAGCTTGGTTTTGGGCTCCCATTTCAGCGTGGCGCGGGCCTGGCTGATGTCAGGGCGGCGACGCGTGGGATCGTCTTGCGGTAACGGCTTATAGATAATCTTCGATTTGGATTTGGCGAGGCCGATGATCTTCTCGGCCAGCTCAAGAATCGTGCTTTCCACCGGATTGCCCAGGTTCATCGGGCCCGTGACGTCATCCGGCGCGGCCATCAGCCTTAAAAATCCTTCGACGAGGTCGTCGACATAGCAGAAGGAGCGTGTTTGGTCGCCCTTGCCGTAAACCGTAATGTCGTGACCTTGCAGGGCTTGAACGATGAAATTGGAGACAACGCGCCCGTCGTTCGGAAGCATGCGCGGCCCGTAGGTATTGAAAATGCGCGCGACGCGGATACGCGTCTTGTGCTGGCGGTAGTAGTCGAAGAAGAGGGTCTCGGCGCAGCGCTTGCCCTCATCGTAACAGGCGCGCGGCCCAATCGGATTGACGTTGCCCCAATAGCTTTCGACCTGTGGATGGACCGCCGGGTCGCCATAAACTTCGCTGGTCGAGGCCTGCAGGATTTTAGCGCGGGTGCGTTTTGCCAACCCGAGCATGTTGATAGCGCCGTGGACGCTGGTTTTCGTCGTTTGGACGGGGTCGAACTGGTAATGAACCGGCGAAGCAGGGCATGCTAAATTGTAAATCTCGTCAGTTTCTATGTATAAGGGAAAGGTAACGTCGTGCCGCATGAGCTCGAACCCGGGATTCGAAAACAACCGAGCCACGTTCTGACGGCGCCCTGTGAAGAAATTGTCGACACACAGCACTTCGGCTTTTTCGTTCAAAAGGCGCTCGCAGAGATGAGACCCAATAAAGCCCGCGCCGCCTGTCACGATGATTCGTTTCACGTCATGTCCCCTCACGCGGCGCGCCTCTTATCCCGGCGTGCCGCCATCAATGCGAGCCAACAAAAGTCTCTTGGCCACCGTCTTCAGAATATTTATTAATCTTTTCCAAATGGTTACCGTGCACCATAGGGTCGGATGAAATATACTATATTGGTTCTGAGGTCAGGTGGCGGTCGCAAGGGTCGCCGAACTGGACTCACACTCTCGGAATGAAACTCGTAATAGTTGTGTAAGCCCGCAGATGTATAATCAAGGCGCCAAGGGCTATCAGGAGGCGCTGCTGGTCGACACCCTCGACCGGATGCGGCGCAATCCCGAAGGACGCAAGGTCGTGCACCTGCATCTTTCGCAGCTTTTGCCGCCCAACCGGACCTAGGTACGCATTAAAATCGTCACCCGCATGTTCCGCAGCTTGGAAAGCGGGCGATCGGTGCAGATTTTCAGTTTAACCAACGACGACTTGGTGATGATCGTCAACGCCGGCGCGCAGCGCGACGTCAACAATATCCTGCACCGCATCCGTAAACTTTACGAAGGCGATCCAGTTACCATCGAGAACGCCGAAACCGCCGACAAATTCACGACCTGGTACGATCTGTCGCTCGACGCTGCCATGGCGGTACATTCTTTCCAGCAGATGCGCCAAGAGGCGCAGCAGGCCCCGGCTAAAGGTGCAGCCGCGGGGCCGCCGATAATGACGCCGCCGATGCTGGATGAGGTTCAGAAGAAACTGGCGTTCGCGAATGTTGCGCCCTTCATCCGCGACCAGGTGGCTTTGCGGATCAATGCCGCGACCAAAGAAGCTTCGATCGAATTTTATGAATTCTTCCTCTCGGTGGCTGATATTCAGCGCATAGTTGCGCCAAATATAAATCTGCTTGGCGATCGCTGGCTGTTCCAGGACTTGAGCCGCACGATGGATCTGCGGATGTTGGAAACTGTCGGACGCTCGCCATTGGCGCGCGGTACGCCGAGCGTCAGTTTGAATTTAAACTTGGAAACAGTTTTGACGCCGACTTTCGGCGAATTCATCGGACGCATCGAAAAGGGTCAGAAAGTTATCGTCGAAGTGCAGGTCCTGGACTTGCTGACCAACATCAATATGTATCTCGATATCCGCAACGTGCTGAATAGTATGGGCCATGCCATCTTGATCGACGGCCTTAGTACAACAACTTTGCAGATGCTCGATGTTGCCAGCATGAAACCAGATTACGCCAAAATCATCTGGGCCCCGGAACTGCTCGACATGATGGATCCGGAAAGCAATCGTAACGCGGGTCACATGGTGCAAGAGATTGGCGTCGAGAAAGTCGTTCTTTCGCGTTGCGATTCACCCGCGGCCTTGGCCTGGGGATTGAAATCGGGCATCGCGGTTTTCCAAGGCCACTTCCTGGATTCCTTCAACAAATCACGCAAAAAGCCGGCTACCGCCCCGGCACCTGCCCCGGCCACCGCAGCGAACTTCCGTGGGATAAGGGGCTAAAGTCATGTCGGAAGAGAAACCCGGAGCGGCAGGATCCTCGACCAACCCCCTCGGCGAAAGCCAGGAAGCACGGTTCCTTGATGATCTTAAAGCCCTCGATACGGCCGCGCGCGACAAGGGCGTTATCCGCCTGCACTTGTCGCGACTTCAACCCGAGAATCGCGACAAACAAAATCTGCGCAATGCAGAAACGGTTTTCGATGAGCTGACGCGCACGCGTTCGGCGCGCCTGTATCGCCTTCGCAATTCCGACTTGATGGTGATTTTCGAGCGCGACGAAACCGATAGTGCCGAACGCGCGATGCTCAAACTGCTCAAGCTGTGGGAACGCGACCCCTTGATGCAGAAATCGAAAAGCGATGCGCGCAAAAACCGTCTGTCGAGCTGGTTCGACATGACGCAGGATTACGACAAGATTCTGACGTTCGCTATGCGCCAATCAGCCACCACCGAGCGATCGGTGCGCAAGTTATTGCCCGAGCTGATTGCCGAACGTGAACTTCAGCGCAACAACGCAGAACGCGGCACGCCCTTAATGCCATTGGAACTGGGCCGCGCTGAAGAGGCACTGGCGCGGGTCGACCTATCGAGCTTCACACGCCGCCAGCCGGTGTGCGCCTTCGTTGAGGACGGCAAGCCGGAAGTAATTTTCACTGAAGTTTTTGTCTCAATCGCCGATTTGCGCGAAACGCTGATGCCGCGCACGAACCTGACCGTAAATCCATGGCTGTCCCAGCATCTGACCCAAACATTGGACCGGCGCGTTATGGCGCAGATCGCGCGGCGCGAAGACCGCACCTTGTTGCGTGACGGCTTCAGTATCAATGTGAACGTCTCGACGGTGCTGTCGGAAGAATTCTTGAGCTTCGACGATGACTTTGCGCCATCCAGCCAGGACGTTGTTCTTGAAATGCGCATCGATGATATTTTCGCCGATCCTGGCAGCTTTGCTTTCGCGCGCGACTTCGTTAACGAGCGCGGCTACCGGATTTGCATCGACGGCCCGACCCTCAATACGTTTGCCTATGCCGATACCAACCGGCTCGGCGTCGCCTACGCCAAATTGATGTGGACCCCGGATCTGGCGGCCTATATCGGCACCTCTCAAGGTCAAGAGCTGAAGCAGATTATCCGCGACCGTAAAAAAGGCCGCACCATTCTTGCGCGTTACGATTCCGATGCCGCGGTTAAGGTCGGCCAGCAACTCGGAATCACCATGTTCCAAGGGCGTTACGTCGACAGTGTCGCCAGAGGGCGTTAAAGCCCGCCTGCAATAAAGGCGGGGCGTTGAACTGTTTCGTGCGGGACGCGGCTGTCTTATACTCGCCACAGTTCAGGCGTAGTTGAAAATCGCTCTTACCAGCTTTGACAACGGCAGAGGCGGAATCATGACATCTTCCATATCACGGCGCAGCGTCGCGGCAGGCTTGCTTCTTACGCCACTGGCTATCACGGTGGCCCGCGCTGCAGACGGCGAGGGCGACGTGCTGGATGCGCGCCATGTGCTTGAAGAGGCTTCGATTACAGTCGATCGCGTACGGCGCGAGATGAAGTCCGAGGAATTCGACAGCATGATGCGCCGGGCGAAGGGCGTGCTGGTCATTCCGTCGTACTACAAGGCTGGATTCATTATTGGCGGCGCTTATGGCGACGGCATCCTGGCAACACGCCAGCCTGAGGGCGGCTTCGGTGATCCGGCGTTTTACCGCATGACATCTGGTTCTTTGGGACTGCAAATCGGCATGCAGTCAGCCGCTATCATTTTTATTATTTTGACCGAGAAGGGATTGAGCTCGGTGCTGAACGATGAGTTCAAGCTGGGCGCCAATGTCGGCATGGCGATTGGCTCAATCGGCGTTGGTGCGGAAGCCGCGACAACGACCAATGTCGGCAATGACATCGTAGCCTATTCGACCAGCGCCGGACTTTTCGCGGGCGGCTCCTTTGAAGGCGCCGTGATCAGACCGCGCAAGGATTGGAACGCAGCGGTTTACGGCGTCGGCAACGACAATCCGCAAGCCATCGTTCAACGCAACAAACTGCGCGCCGCGATAAATTTAAAAGACTCGCTGGACAAAGGCACAGGTGCAGCTGCCGCGGCGCCCCTTGATACCGCGCCGCAGGCAGCTGAGCCGGATGCATCGATTTCGCAGCCCGTACCGCAAGGCACGCCGGCCCCCGCGTCAAAGAGTAAAGTTCAGGTGATGCCGCTCAACTAATCTCGCGGACTTAAAACTGGGCGCTTAGAATTGCCCGGCCTCGAAGGTGGTCGGCGCGGGCTGAACTGGCGCGCTGCCGTCGCGCGCAACTTTCATCATCGCGAAGCCACGCTGTGATAGTCCATTTGGCAGAAACCGGAAAATACCGTCGATCCCGGCGAAGCCCGTGTCCGACGTGATGGATTCCGCCGTGAAGGCGTTGGTTGCAATCGCGCGTGACAACACAGCCGCCAGCGCTACGGCATCGTAGCCGTGCGTCGCAATTGTCGGCGCCGCCTGACCGTAGAGTTCGCGGTACCGCGCGAAGAATTGCTTCGTGGATTCAGCAGGCGGTGCTGGGAAAATGCCGCCGACCATGGCCGACTCGCGCCCCAAGCCGGGCGTATTCCACAGAAGCGTTCCCAGCAATTGTACGCGGCCTGGATCGATGTCGTAAAACGGCAGCAGCGCTGCGGCCTGCGTCAGCCGGACGCCTTGATCCGGCAGCAGGATCGCATCGAAATCCACATCGCCGATAGTATCAAGTTGGTCGAGGCGCTTCTTGGCGAGTTGTGAAATCTCGTCATCCTTGCCGGCGAGCAGGGCTTTCTCACGCTCCAAAGCACTCTTGCGCTGATCGTAGGCGCCTAAGCGGCGGACGACTTCAGTGAGATTTTTACCGTCGGGTTGATAAAAAGCGATCTGAGAAATTGTACCACCGCGCGCCGGTACCAGTTCCTTAAGGGCTTCTACGACCGATTGCCCGTAAGCAGATTCCGGCGCAAGCACGGCAAAGCGCTTAAGGCCTTGCGCGCGCGCGTACGTCACAATCTGACGCACTTGTTCTTGGACAAGGAAGCCCATGACGAAGACGTGCGGGCCGGCGATGGTGGGGTCGGTGGAGAAGGCCACGACGTTGACGCCCGCAGCATTGGCTTGCGGCGCGATGGCTTTTACTTCCGCTGAAAACAACGGACCCAAAATAAGCTGCACGCCGTGTGACAGCGCCTTGTTGGAGGCTTCGATCGCGCCCTCGGGCGTGCCCTTGGTGTCGTAGGCCTGAAGGACAAAACGTTCGTCGCCGACGTCAAACAATGCCATCTGCGCCGCGTTGAGCAGCGCGAGACCCACCGGCGCGGATTGGCCGCTGAGAGGGACCAGCAGCCCGACACGCACCAAGTCGGCAGCGTCGGGGCTCGGACGCGACGGCATGATCTGGATAGGCGGCAAGTTGTTCCGTGCGAGACCAGGGATAAGCTGACCCGGTCCAAGGACACCGCCCTTACCGGCGGGTGCGGCCTTGAGTGTCGAGGTTGGCTTGTCGGTCGCGGCCACCGCTTGCAGCTGTTGAATAGCCCGCTTGGATGCTACATCAGGGGAGTTGGCGCAGGCCGCCAGGACAAGAAAGCCAAACAGCCCAAAGCATGACCCGACACGCTGGAAAATCGACAAAACAGGGCGCAACGGCGTCCTCCAAACAGCTTGCTTCACAGAGCGCTCAACCTAATGCCGTAATCGATGCAAGTAAATTGCCCGCTAAATTGCCGGGTGGTCTTTACATTGTGGCAACGCCCATCGGCAATCTCGGCGATATGACGCGGCGCGCGATCGAGACCCTGAAAGACGTGCATGTCATCGCCTGTGAAGATACGCGCGTGACGGGTGGTTTGTTGCAGCGGTTTAGCATCGTCACACCCATGTTGCCCTATCATGACCACAATGCCGACCGGGTGCGTCCGCAGATTCTGGCGCGGCTGCAGGCCGGCGAAGCCGTCGCGCTCGTCAGCGATGCCGGCACGCCGCTGATTTCAGATCCCGGCTATAAACTGGTCCGGGATTGCGCCGCGTCCGGAATCACGACCATACCTGTGCCGGGTGCGTCGGCTTTGCTATCGGCCTTGGTGGTCGCGGCACTGCCGACCGATCGCGTGCTGTTTGCCGGTTTTCTGCCGGCGAAGTCGGGCGCGCGGCGCGAAGCATTGATGGAGCTGAGCTCTCTGCGAGCGACATTGATATTTTACGAATCAGGACCGCGTCTGGCCGACAGCCTGGCCGACATGGCGGCCGTGCTTGGCGCGCGCGAGGCCGCCGTGTGTCGCGAGTTGACCAAATTACATGAGGAAGTCCGGCGCGGACCTCTCACGGAACTTTCCGCGGCTTACCTCGCGCAGGACACGCCCAAGGGCGAGATTGTCGTGGTTGTCGGCGGCGCAGCGCAGGAGCAAGCTGCGGCCAGCGAAGCCGACCTCGATCAGGCTTTACGGGATGCTCTTGTCACTCTGAGCCTGCGCGATGCTGCCGCAGCCGTCGCCGAAGCCCTGAACCAGCCTCGCCGGACGGTCTATGCCCGCGCGCTTGCACTGGGGAAAAAATGAGTTCCGTAAAATCCGCTTCACACGTAAACGCCGAAAAGCGCGGACGATTGGCGGAGATCCTGTGCGTGATACGGCTGCATCTCACGGGATGGCGTATTATTGCGCGGCGAATGAAAGCCTCACGTGGCAGCGGCCTTGGCGAGGTAGATATTGTGGCGATGCGGGGCGAGACCATCGCCTTCATAGAGGTAAAGGCGCGCACCAGCATCGCGGCTGCAGTCGAATCCGTTACCCCGGCTCAGCGCGGACGAATCGCGCGCTCGGCAGAGGTTTACCTGCGGCACCGCCCAGATTTGGCGTCTTATAATGTGCGCTTCGACGTGATGGTCCTGGATCGTGGTTTTATCCCCCACCGCATAGCCGACGCGTGGCGTCCATGACGCGCGCCTAGCCTTCAGGTGCATTGGAAAGGCCGATCGGATAGCGTACACAGCTAACCGGATCATCACGAGCGACGCACCTTTAGGCCATGGCATCGGTTGAAACCATCAAAGCGACTCTCTCGCGGATTTCGGCGCAATCCGATGACGCGATCGATGTGGCTGAAGCCGCGCTGCTACTGGCGTCATTCGATCATCCGGCTTCGGATTTGCAGATTTACCGTGAGCATCTGAAAGCCATGGCCGAGGCCGTACACGACGCCGCGGTCGCGGCCGCGTTTGATATGGACAATCCATCGCCCGAGGAAATGGCGCACGTGCTGACGAAAGTGCTGGCGGAGGAGTTACGTTATGCCGGCGACGAAGATACCTATGACGACCTCGACAACGCCAACCTGATGCGTGTGATCGAACGCCGCCGCGGACTGCCCGTGACCTTAGGCATCCTTTATATCTATGCCGCGAGGGCGCAAGGGTGGGGCGCGGCGGGCTTGAATTTTCCCGGGCACTTTCTCATCCGTCTGGAAAGTCGTGATGGAAGGCGCTCGATCATCGACCCGTTTCATAGTGGCCGGCTTATGGAAACGCAGTCGCTGCGCGAGTTGCTGAAATTGGTACGCCAAGATGCCGCCGCGGAATTGGAATCCGCGCACTATAAACCGGTGAGCAACCGCGAAGTGCTGATCCGCCTGCAAAACAACGTTAAGACCAGGCGTGTGGAGCTGAACGAAATCACCGGCACCCTGGAAGCGCTTGTCAGTATGCAGATGCTGGATCCCGATAATGCCAACCTATGGCGCGAAGCCGGCGTCATGCAGATGCGCTTGGGACACTTGAAACACGCGGTTGAAGCCTTCGAAAGCTTCGTCGCGCGCGTGCCTGACGGGCCCGAGCGCCGGAAATTCGGTAAAGTGGTGCAAGAGCTGCGCGAACGTTTGCATTAAACGTCTGTATTAAAACCGTAACGAAAGAACATCGGATGTCATTGCAAGTCGCCATTCAAATGGACCCGATTGAGTCCATCAATATCAACGCCGACTCAACGTTCGTGTTGGCGCTGGAAGCGCAAAAGCGCGGCTATACACTCTATCATTATCACCCGCGCAAACTGACCTTCCGCGAAGGCCGGGTGACAGCGCGGGCGCGTACACTGAAAGTCCGCTGCGAATTAGGCAATCACTACGAACTCGGGCCCGAACAGGAACTCGATCTCGCCGGCATGGACGTGGTGCTGATGCGCCAAGATCCGCCTTTCGACATGGCCTATATTACCGCCACGCACATTCTCGAACATATTCACCCGAAAACCTTGGTGGTGAATGACCCCGTGCATGTCCGCAATGCGCCGGAGAAATTGTTTGTCACACACTTCGCAGGCGTGATGCCGCCGACACTCATCACGGCCGACGCCGATGAGATCAAAGCTTTCCGCCGCGATCATTCCGACATCATCGTCAAGCCACTGTACGGCAACGGGGGCGCCGGCGTTTTTCATATTCGCCCCGACGACGAGAACCTTGGCGCGCTGCTTGAAATGTTCACAACCACCTCGCGCGAACCGGTCATTGTCCAACGTTATGTCCCGGAGGTGCGCAAAGGCGATAAGCGCATCATTCTGGTCGACGGAAAAGCAGTCGGCGCCATCAACCGCGTACCGGCGGCGGGTGAGGCACGTTCCAACATGCACGTCGGCGGACGTCCCGAGCAGACCACGTTGACCAAACGCGAACAGGAAATCTGCGAGATCATCGGTCCCGCCCTTAAAGAACGCGGCCTCATTTTCACCGGCATTGATGTCATTGGCGACTATCTCACCGAAATCAACGTGACGTCGCCAACGGGTTTACAGGAAATCAACCGCTTCAACGGCACGGCTTTGGAAGCCGATATTTGGAACGCCATCGAACACCGCCTGTAATTTGGCTGCGCCCCTAAAAAGTCACAGCCTGCGGCTCTGATTTCGCGCGCGGAATAAACGGAAGATTACGTTATGGACAAGTTACCAACACTCGAGAAGATCGCCGAGAATCCAGCTTTGCTTGAAAAGCACCTCGTCCCGGCGATCGAAACCGGCATGACGGTCATCACCACCTACGGCCTCAAGATGATCGGCGCGGTCCTCATCTTGATCATCTGCTGGACGGTCTCGGGCATGGTGCAGAATGCCATTATCAAAGCCGGCAAACATACGCCGCGGATCGACATCACGATCTTTACCTTCCTAGGTTCGGTGGCGAAGTATGCCGTGCTGTTTTTCACCATCGTTGCCATGCTGTCGAGTTTCGGGGTGGAAACCACAAGCTTCGTCGCGGTTTTAGGCGCCGTCGGTTTGGCGATTGGCTTGGCGCTGCAGGGGGCCCATATCAGATTATTGGGAACGACAACCTTGATGTTGTCGGCGGTCGAAATTTCCGTGGTGAACAGCAAGATCTCGGTAATCGTGCCGGCGACGCCTGCCGCTTCCACGGAATCGCCGACCCGAAACGGCCGGAAGAAAATCAGCATCAAGCCGGCGGCGACGTGACCCAAGGCCGGCGTTATCAGAAATTTAAGCCATCACGCAACGCGCCGCATCTTGATCGAAGTCGGCGCCTCTTATGCCGCCAATATCGACGATCTCACCAAACGCCTTCGCGAGGTTATTGCGGCCGATAAACGGATACAGCCGGACCCGAAGCCGATTGTCGGCATCTCCAAACTGAGCGAAACCGCCATGACGGTGCTAGTGGAGGTTTGGGTCGGCAACGCCGATCTGCGCACCACCCAGTTCGATTCGAACCGCCGCGTCAAAGAGGTTCTGGCGAGCATGGGCGTTGCCGCGCCAATGGCGCCCCAGCGGATTGCCGCACCCGCGCCACCTGACACAGGCACTCCTCCCAAACCCTGAATCCGTCCTATGATGGCCCTGAGGTGAGGAGTTCATGGTCGCACATATCAATACGGTCGCGTTTTCAGGCATCGACGTGCTACCGATCGAGGCGCAAGTCGCTATCACCGGCGGGCTGCCGACGTTCACGATTGTTGGGCTGCCCGACAAAGCCGTCGGTGAATCGCGCGAGCGCGTACGCGCAGCGTTGAATGCCATAGGCCTCGCGCTACCGGCGCGCCGGATTACCGTCAATCTGGCGACGGCCGACGTACAGAAAGAAGGCAGTCACTTCGATTTGCCGATTGCGCTCGGGCTGTTGGTCGTCATGGGCGTAATTCCCATGGACGACATGGCGCAATACACTGCCTTAGGCGAATTGGGCTTGGATGGGTCCATCGCATCGGTAGCCGGCGTATTGCCCGCCGCGATTGCCGCCAACGCAGCCTCGCGCGGATTCATTTGTCCCGGCGCACAGGGCGGCGAAGCGGCTTGGGCCGGCGGTGCCGATATCCTTGCGCCGCGTTCGCTGCTGGAGCTGATCAACTATTTCAAGGGCGTGAACGTCCTTCAGCCGCCACACCCTTCCGAACCGAAAGCCGGTGGCGCTTTTCTCGACCTCAAAGACATCAAAGGTCAGGAAACCGCAAAGCGTGCGGTCGAGATCGCTGCAGCAGGCTCACATAATCTTTTGATGATCGGTCCACCGGGTTCCGGCAAATCCATGCTGGCTAGCCGCATGCCTGGTCTTTTGCCGCCGCTCAGCGCTATGGAGGCTTTGGAGGTCAGCATGATTCATTCCATCGCCGGGCGGTTGCCTGAGGGTGGACTGGTGCGACGGCGTCCGTTTCGCGACCCTCATCACTCAGCATCCACACCAGCACTCGTCGGTGGCGGTTTGCGTGTGAAGCCGGGCGAGATTTCCCTAGCGCATCGCGGCGTACTGTTCTTGGACGAGCTGCCGGAATTCTCGCGTCAGGCATTTGAGTCGTTGCGTCAACCTATGGAAAGCGGCCGTGTTGTCATCGCGCGCGCCAATGCGCACGTCAGCTATCCAGCGCGCTTTCAACTTGTCGCGGCCATGAACCCATGTAAATGCGGTTACCTGAGTGACCCGGGTTTGGCATGCAACAAAGCGCCGCGATGCGCGGACGACTATCAAAACCGCATCTCAGGTCCATTGTTTGACCGCATAGATCTTCACGTTGCTGTCGCGGCCGTGGATCCATTGGATTTGGCAATGCCCGCACCGACGGAAGATTCGGCAACCGTTGCCGCGCGCGTTGCCAAAGCGCGCGATATTCAGTCGGCACGGTATGCGTCGTACACCTTGACATGCAATGCCGAAGCCGATGGCGAGGTTCTGGAAACGGTCGCCGCTCCCGACGCCGATGGTCGCGCACTTCTTACACGCGCCGCAGAAAAGATGCGGCTATCGGCGCGCGGATATCATCGCATCTTGCGCGTTGGACGCACGATCGCAGACCCACAAGACAGTGATACCGTAAAGCGCGAACACATCGCAGAGGCGTTGTCTTATCGTCGCGTTGTCGCAGGACGCTCGCTCGTGGATTAGTGTCGCGGGCTGGTTGTATCGCATCCCTACCCATACCTGCATTCTCTCCATACATCGACGTTGACGCGACGTTTGCGAAACGCGCGTGATGCCGGACGTCTGAAACATTCATTGATGTGCGTCGTTGGGTTTCTGTTGGTTCACGACGCTATGGAGGTTGGAGATGAAAACCGCAATTGCAATGACGATGATCGTTCTCGCGCTGTCCGGCTGCGGCTACAACCGCGGCGAACGTGCGTTGTCTGGTGCAGGTATTGGCGCCGGTGCCGGCGCTTTAGGTGCGGCTGTGCTTGGTGCTGACCCTTTGACGGGCGCCGTGATAGGCGGCGCAGTCGGCGCCGCGACCGGCGCTGCGACCGACCCGGATGATGTCAACTTCGACAGGCGGCATCGCCGTTAAAGGCATGCTGCCCATGGCGCCGCGCTTACGTGTCGGCCGCAATACGGATGGCCACAACATCGCGTAAAGCAGCTAGACAAACAGAGCGGCGGTGCACCCTATCCCGGACGTTCGTGTACGGGTTACCCGTCACGCCGTCCGGGATAAGCGTTTCTGACAGACTTGTTGAAAGCGCGTGAGTTTGCGAGGATAGAGGTATGACCCTGCCTCGCATCACCCTCCGAGCGACTTTAGTTTTAGTGTGCCTTTTTTCCCTACCGGCGCGCGCCGAAGAGCGCCTGGCAATGCCGATGTTCCCGACCGGCTGGGCGGAATCGTTTGCGCGCCCGGGCGATCAGGAAATCGTCGAATATGTTCCGCCGGGACAGACCGCGGAGAACTGGCAACGCAAGATCACGCTGGAGATTTATCACAACCTGAATAACTTACCGCTCGACACCTTCCAGCGACGCGCCGCCGCCCGAAACCGCGAAGTGTGCGACGGCGTGGTCGAAGGCAGCTTTCAATCGGGTGTAAATAATGGCTTTGCTTCTGCGTTCTGGACGCTGGGGTGTGAAGGCAATCGCATCACCGGCAAAGGCGAAGCGCGCTATACAAAAATTATCCAAGGCGCGAGCGGGCTATATATTCTGAGTCAAGTCTGGCGGACACCGGCTTACGCGAAAGCTAAAGGTGGGCCGAATATTCCAGCATTAGAGATTGAAGCCGCGATGGCGTTTCTAACGTCCGCTGTGATCTGCGACGCCGACAATCCGCAACATCCTTGCCCAGACAACCCAAGCAGAAACGCTAACGTCTAGTGCTTGATGAGCATCGGACCCAGAGCCCTGCCGCCAAAAATATGAACGTGCAGATGCGGCACTTCCTGATGCGCATTCAGGCCCGCGTTTGCAAGAATGCGGTAGCCTGATTCGTCGAGACCCTTCAGCGCAGCCACCTTACCGACGGCCCGTACAAAGGCCGCGATCTCAACATCCGAAGCCTTCGCCGCGAAATCCTTCATCGAAACGTATTTGCCCTTGGGGATAACGAGGGCGTGCACCGGGGCCTGAGGGTTGATGTCGTCAAACGCCAGTGTGTGCTCGTCTTCATGGAGTTTCTTGCAGGGGATTTCGCCGCGCAGGATTTTAGCGAAGATGTTGTTGTCGTCGTACATCGCCAGCCTCAAACGTTTTTCTTACGGGCTTCCTTTACCGCGATGCCCGAAGTGCCGAAGCGGTGCTCAAGCTCTATCCACACATCGTCCGGCGCAACGCCCTTGGCGGCCCAAAGCACCAACAGGTGATACAGAAGGTCGGCGCTCTCGCGCACCAAGCGATCGTTTCCTTCAACGACGGCCGCAATAGCCGTTTCGACCGCCTCCTCGCCGAGTTTCTGGGCGATCTTGTTGATGCCCCTGGCATAGAGACGCGCGGTATAGGAGGCTTCCGGATCGCCGTTTTTGCGCTCCTTGATGACCTCAAACAGTTTCAACAGAATTTTTTCGTCGACGTTTCCGCTCATGAAACCCTCTGGCGCGCTTAAGCAGCCTGTTGCGAGAGGCGCACGGGAATTCCCGCTGCCTGGAGATGTTCTTTTGTCTGACGCAAAGTGTAATGGCCGAAGTGAAAAATCGATGCGGCCAGAACCGCCGTCGCATGACCTTCACGTACCCCGGCGACCATATGATCGAGCGTGCCGACACCGCCGGAAGCGATGATCGGCACATTGACCGCGTCGGCCACGGCGCGCGTCAGAGGAATATCGTAACCGCCGCGCGTGCCGTCGCGGTCCATGGACGTGAGAAGAATTTCTCCAGCACCGTACATCGTCATGCGCTTGGCCCAAGCAACGGCGTCGATACCGGTGGCGTTGCGGCCGCCGTGGGTGAATATCTCGAAGCGTCCGGGGGAGACTTGTTTGGCGTCGAGCGCAACGACAATGCACTGGCTGCCGAACTTCTCGGCCGCTTCACGGACAAACTCCGGGGTTTTCACAGCCGCAGTATTGATCGAGACCTTGTCGGCACCGGCGAGAAGCAATTTGCGGATATCTTCCACCGTGCGCACGCCGCCACCGACCGTCAACGGCATGAAGCATTGCTCGGCGGTACGCGAAACCACGTCATAAAGCGTGTCGCGATTTTCGTGACTGGCGGTGATATCGAGAAAGCACAACTCGTCTGCCCCGGCGGCGTCATACAGGCGCGCCTGCTCGACCGGATCGCCAGCGTCCTTCAGGTCGACGAAGTTCACGCCTTTGACAACGCGACCGTCCTTAACGTCGAGGCAGGGAATGATGCGAATTTTGAGCAAAGCGATATCCAAAAGCCCGTTATTACAGGTTTTGTATGGCCTTACGCCGCCAACAAAGCAACAGCTTCGGCGAGGTCGATACGGCCGTCGTAGATCGCCCGGCCGGAGATAACCCCTGCTATCCCCGAGGCATTCTGGGCCTTTACCGCCTTGAGGTCGTCCAGCGACGACACACCGCCGGAGACGATAACGGGGATAGGCACTGCCCGGGCCAGTTCCGCCGAGGCAGCCACATTCGGACCGGCGAGGACGCCGTCGCGATCGATATCGGTGTGAATGATCGCCGCGACACCGGCATCGACAAAACGCCTGGCCAAATCCAGAACCGTAAGTTCGCCGGTATCGGCCCAGCCTTCGGTAGCAACTTTGCCGCCGCGCGCATCGATGCCGACCGCGATCTTTCCGGGATATGCCCGGCAAGCATCATGCACAAACGCAGGATTCTTCACCGCCGCGGTGCCTAAAATCACGCGCGCGATACCGGCGTCGATCCAAGCCGCGACGGTCTGCATGTCGCGAATGCCGCCGCCCAGTTGAACGGGCACGGCGACCGCTTTGAGAATGTCGCGAACGGCTGCGGCATTTACCGGCGCACCCGCAAAGGCGCCATTGAGATCGACCACGTGAATCCACCGGCAACCGGCATCAGCAAAGCTGCGCGCTTGATTGGCGGGAGAGTCGTTGAACACCGTTGCCTGATTCATGTCGCCTTTGATGAGGCGCACACAACGGCCATCCTTTAAATCGATGGCGGGAAAAAAGATCACGGCTTCCCCACTATGGTTTCCAGTCCAAGAAATTCGAAATGAACCGGAGGCCAAGCGCCTGGCTTTTCTCCGGATGGAACTGTGTGCCGACGATATTGTCGCGCCCGACTAGCGCGGTCACGGTCTGCCCATAGGACACCGTTGCCATGACGTGGCCGGGGTTGTGACACTGCATATGATAGCTGTGCACGAAGTACGCGTGGCCGCCATTGGCGATACCGGCGAATACCGGGTGACGCGGCGCAAGAATATTGAGTTCATTCCAACCCATATGGGGCACGCGATAGCCGGCGCCGCCGGGGCTTTCATTACCTTCGGGCGTGAGCGCGACGACGTTGCCTTGCAGCCAGCCAAGGCCTGCGGTTTCGCCGTGTTCCAAGCCGCGTTCAGCCAGCAGCTGCATGCCAACGCAAATTCCCAGAAATGGGCGGCCCTTCGACATCACTGCTTCCGTCAACGCTTCGATCATGCCGGGCACCGCGCCAAGGCCGCGGCGGCAATCAGCGAAGGCGCCGACGCCGGGCAACACGACGCGATCGGCGGCGGCAACGCGGTCGGCTTCGGCTGTCACCACAATCTCGCCCTTGAAGCCGGACTCACGGGCCGCGCGTTCGAAGGCTTTCGCCGCCGAACGCAGATTGCCCGAACCATAATCGATGATTGCAACGCTCATGACGAAACGTACTCAACCGGCGGACAGATTAGAGGCTGCCGCCGAGAACCCCTTTTGTGGACGGGACTGCATCGGCCTTGCGCACGTCGATTTCCGCCGCCTGACGCAAAGCACGCGCGAGACCCTTGTAACAGGATTCCACGATGTGGTGATTGTTCTCGCCGTACTTGTTCCAGACGTGCAGCGTCGCACCGGCACCCTGGGCGAAAGCCTGGAACCATTCTTTAAAAAGCTCGGTATCCATTTCCCCAAGCTTCGGTTTGGTAAAGGCGACATTCCAAATCAGGTAGGGACGATTGGAAAGATCGATCGCCACTTCCGTCAGAGTTTCATCCATGGGAATAACGGCATTGCCGTAGCGGCCAATGCCCTTGCGATCGCCCAGGGCTTTTGCCACGGCTTCGCCGATGCAAATCGCCACGTCCTCAGTGGTGTGGTGAAAATCGATATGAATGTCGCCTTTGGCCTCGACCTGGAGGTCCATCAGGCTGTGGCGCGAGAGCTGTTCAAGCATGTGATCAAGGAAGCCTATTCCGGTGGCAACGGCATAACTGCCGGTGCCATCTAAATTGACTGTTACCTTGATGCGCGTTTCTTTGGTGGCGCGCTCTACAGTTGCCTGACGCATGGCTGCCGCTCCATCGGCTACGAACATTAACGTGCACTTTAAAGCATTGAGAAACCAGACGAAGCGCCGTGAAACGGCCGGTTTCAATGCGCGGCTTTCTAGCAGGTCCTTTAAGCCGAAGCCACTTGCGAATAAGCCCCGCGAATAAGAATGCGTAACCTTTACGTGTTTTGCGTCGTTATGAGTCGCAAAGGTACGAATGCCATACCCTGAACCCAACTTTGTCGGGTTACAGGGTGACAAATAAGGTTTAAAATTGTCTTGTTGCCGTCAAACGGCAACATAAGTGGTGGTCGCAGCGTTATATTCGCGGTCAACAACAATTAAAAAGAGTGGGTTATGGAGTCGACAGTCATCAATATGAAATCCCGTGGCAGAGGCCGGCAACCCGGTACCCGCGGCGGCGGTCCGGACCCGATCGATATCCATGTCGGCAAGCGTATTAAGCTTCGCAGGACCTTATTGCACATCAGCCAGGAACAACTGGCCGGTGATATCGGCGTAACCTTCCAGCAAGTGCAAAAGTACGAGAGCGGCCATAATCGCGTGAGCGCGAGCCGTCTGTACGATATTTCGCGCGTGCTGAATTGCCCAATCGCCTATTTCTTCGAGGACATCGGGCTGGAAACGACGGGCGTGAGAACAACGCCTGCCGCCCGCAGCCCGGACGATCTTGCCGAAGAAACGGCCGATTTTGACGCAGATCCCATGCAGCGCACGGAAACACTTGAGCTGGTGCGCGCCTATTGGCGCCTGCATAACGCCGACCTCCGCCGCAATGTGCTGGAGCTTCTAAGCAACATCTCCAAGCGCGAGTAGCGCCACTGTCTGCTTCCGCGGGCCACAAACTGGCCCGCGGTAAAGCATCACAGAGGAGAACACAGCCGCCTAGGGATTGAGCCGATATCCACCGGGCTCGGTAATCAAAAAGCGTGCTGCTGACGGCTCAACTTCGATTTTCTGCCGCAAACGATAAACATGCGTTTCAAGCGTGTGCGTCGTCACAGCTGCGTTGTAGCCCCACACTTCGCCAAGCAGCGTTTCACGCGAGACGGTTTTATTACCCACGCGGTAGAGATATTTGAGAATTGCGGTTTCTTTTTCCGTGAGGCGGATTTTCTTTTGTCCGTCGCCGACCACAAGCATTTTGGCCGCCGGTTGAAATTTATAGGGGCCGACAAGGAAAATCGCATCGTCGGATTGATTGTGCTGACGTAAGTGCGCGCGCACCTGCGCCAATAGCACCGCCATACGGAAAGGCTTTGTCACATAGTCATTGGCGCCTGCATTCAGGCCGGTGATCGTGTCGTCTTCAGAATCGGCGGCCGTCAGCATGATGATCGGCGAGCGCACGCCACTTTCGCGCATACGCAAACATACATCGCGACCGTCCATGTCCGGCAGGCCGATATCGAGCAGGATAACATCGAAGATCTTGCTTTGTGCTTGCGCCAAGCCCGCAGCGCCGGTGGCAGCTTCATCAACAACCGCGAAGTCGCCTTGTGCGGCGAGTTGCTCTTTAAGGGCACCGCGCAGCAGGTCGTCTTCCTCGACAATCAATAAAGTATGTGCGGCGGCCACTGCCCGTCTCCCTGTCAACCAGACCATAAGCCCAGCTACTGCTCCTTTTTAAAGCTATCGCATTGGTAACTAAACAGAAATTTCACCTGGGCAGTTTATTCAGGTTGTCGAAGGCCTTAGGTGGCGGCCACGCATGGCCAAGTTTATATAGACACCATGACAATGCGCACGAAATCCGATGCCGGCCTCCTGCCGTCGGGCGAGGCTAGTGAACCAATCGAGACAGTAGAGCGCGCCATAGCAGAGCTGCGGCGCGGCGCGGCGGTTGTGGTGACGGCAGCTGATTCGTCCGGGCAGATTGAAGCTGTCTTGGTGCGCGCTGCGGAAACCGTCGATACATGGCCGCTGCCGTTTTTTACCCATGCCGGCGTCGGGCCATTATCTCTTGTCGTCACCGGACGGCGCGCATCGATTCTGGGTTTAAGCGAGCCGACTGTGCGCGCCGTTAAGCTCACCAGTACGCAGGCCTTCACGCCCGAGCATATACGGTCCTTGATCGACCCGCAGATGGAGGACGCTCGCATACCTCCGCCGGGGATTACCGCCATAGCCGCGCCGCCGCACAGCGCTATGGATGCAGCCGTGCGCCTGACAAAAATCGCGCGGCTGTTGCCTGCGGCTGTGATCGCGCCGCTGATGGTAGAAGTGCCCGCAGAATGGGCGCGCACGACAGCCCGGTTTACCGTGACGGCAGGTGCCATAGAAAACTATGACCGTGCCCATGCCGACGATCTGCGGCCTACGAGCGAAGCCCACGTTCCACTAGCGGGAAGTAAAGACACACGCATCATTTCTTTTCGCCCGAGCGACGGCGGCGCTGAGCATTTAGCGATTGTCGTTGGCAAACCTGATGCCCAGCATCCGGTATTGGTGCGTCTGCATTCGGAATGCTTCACCGGTGATTTGCTGCAATCTTTACGCTGCGATTGCGGCGACCAGTTGCGCGGCGCCATTGACGTCCTGGCGCGGGAAAACGGCGGTGTCCTGTTATACTTGGCGCAAGAAGGGCGCGGCATTGGTCTCGTCAACAAACTGCGCGCCTACACCCTGCAAGACCGCGGCTTTGATACCGTCGATGCCAACGAGCAGTTGGGGTTCGACGATGACGAACGCGTCTATCTTCCCGCGGTGCGGATGCTGCGCCACCTGGGTTTTACCCGTGTACGGCTCCTCACCAATAACCCCGCTAAGGTCGGCGCCCTGGCGCGTCACGGCATCGACGTCGTGGAACGGGTCGCGCATACATTCCCCTCAAACGAACATAACTGGCACTACCTCCAGACCAAGGCCAAGCGCTCGGGCCATCTGTTCTAGACAGGAAAACCTCGCCGGGCCTCCCGGAAGAAACTGCCGACCTCGGGCAATAGGCCGCCTCTAATCTATTGATTTATAAAGAGTTTATTCTGGCACCAATCTTGCGTAGCAAGAGACAAATTGACCCAAAAGGGTGTGCCATGGAAACGACTTCGCTGCTCTCTTCGTCCCAGATTCCGTTACCGCCGATGCCCGCGCGCGGCGCCCACGATGCGCCACCGAGCGATGCGGATTTCCGAACAATGCTGGCCTCGCAAGGCGTGGCCGCGCCTAAAAACGGTACCGTGCCGTCAGCCATGGAAGCACAAATCGCAGCAAAAGCGAATGTAAACGCCGGCGTGAAACGCGGCATGGTTTTGCCGGCAGCTAGCGCCGCGCCGGTGGCTATTCCGCCGGTCGCTACCGAGGGCCGCTTCATGTCATTGCGGACGGGTCCGGGTGCGGCAAAGATTTATTCCGGCCCGGTCATCCAAAATGGGGCCGGCACTACGCAAACTTAGCGTGCCACCACCAAGTTTCCGACAGGCTCTGTTTTGAATCCCAACCTCGCGCCGGCGGCGGCCGTCGCTGCACGAGGCGTGACGCCGGTGAAAGCGGTCGAAGCTTATACCTACGGCTTCAACGCTGCGGCGAACGACAAACCGGCCGGTGTGCCGGTCTGGTTCGACAAGGCTGCGCAAAGCGCGCTGGATAAATATGACGCCATGAAAGCCGCGCCCGCGCCGTAATGCGCCGCTCTCGCGTGGCGCGAAAAAAGCGCGCTACAATAAACCATGACATTGGTATCTCATCTGCACGTGACCGCCGATCCTCTGCAGCCGCAGCGCGGCACGTTGCGGTGTGGAGACATGCGGTTGCCGTGCGTTCTGGGACGTGCAGGCGTGCGCCGCGATAAGCACGAAGGTGACGGCGCGACACCCGTCGGTACATTTTCCTTGCGGCACGTACTTTACCGCGCCGATCGCGTGAGCTTGCCGCCTACACATCTGAATGCGACCCCCATCGCGCGCGACGACGGGTGGTGCGATGACCCAGCCGACGCTTCTTATAACAAGCCCGTGAAGCTGCCCTATGCAGCCAGCGCCGAACATATGTGGCGTGACGACCGCATGTACGATGTGGTCGTCGTTCTAGGACACAATGACGATCCCATCGTTCCGGGGAATGGAAGTGCGCTTTTTATGCACATCGCCTCCGAAGACGGCACGCCAACGGCGGGGTGTATTGCATTGACGCCGGATGATTTTCTGCGCGTTTTACAGAGCGTCTCCGCGAGCAGCGTCCTCGAAGTTCAGTCTGCTTGAACTTCACGCGCGCCAAAAATCGCGCTACCGACACGAATATGCGTTGCACCGAAATCGATCGCCGTTTCGAAATCGTCGCTCATGCCCATACTCAGCCGGGACAGGCCGTTGCGTTTTGCGATATCGCGTAGAAATGCGAAGTGTAGCGCTGGATTCTCGTTCACCGGTGGAATACACATCAAACCTTCGATCGGCACGTTCCATGTCGTGCGGCACGCGGCAATGAACGCATCGGCATCTGAGGGATCAATGCCGGCTTTTTGCGGTTCGCGGCCGGTATTGATTTGCACAAAACACGATGTGCGACGGCCCTGACGCAGCATTTCCTCTGCGAGTTTTTCGGCGAGGCGCGGCCGGTCCAACGTGTGAATTGTGTCGAACAACGCGATGGCGTCGGCGGTTTTGTTGGTCTGTAGCGGACCAATGAGATGCAACGTGGCATCGGGCGCCGTCGCGCGGAGTGAAGGCCATTTTGCTTGCGACTCCTGCACGCGGTTTTCGCCGAAATGACGTTGACCCGCGGCGAGCGCGGCGCAAATGCGTTCCGCGCTATGCGTCTTGGAAACAGCAATCAGCGTCACATCTTGCGGATCGCGGCCGACGGTGCGGCAACGCGACGCGATGCGGGCGCGCACCGACGCGAGCGCGGCCTCGACTTCTGCTTCCGGTGCGGTGATGCCAGACACGCGTGCGATCAGTTGCTAGAATGAGAACGATGAACCCGACGCTATCAAAGGTAGCCGCCAATCTCAAACGCCGCACAAAAATCGGTGTGCGCGCGTCATCACTGCCGGCCGTGTGGGTGATGACCGACGATCAACGGTTATCGGATCCGGAATCCGTGCTGGCAACGTTGCCGCGCGGCACAGGTCTTATTCTGCGTCACTATGGCGCACAGACGCGTGCAGCACTTGCCCAACGTCTGGCGACGGCATGCCGGCAGCGCGGACTCATTTTGCTGATCGCGGGTGATTGGCGGCTCGCGGCAAAGGTCGGCGCAGCGGGCGTACATCTTCCCGAACATATGGCCCGGCAAGGTCTAGCGCCTGGCGGTCGCCTATGGCGAAAGCATGCGCAGCGCCTTGCAACAACGGCGGCTCACAATGCTGCCGGATTGAGGCGCGCCCAAACTCTGAAGGCATCTGCAGTTCTGCTGTCGCCGATCTTCGCGACCGCAAGTCACCCAACCCATACGCCCATAGGAACAACGCGCGCCGCACTACTATTGCGCGGTCTTTCAACGCCCGCGGTAGCCCTTGGCGGCGTGACGGCGGCAAGCATCAAGGGCCTGCGGTCGTTCGCGGGCATTGCCGGGATTGGTTTTGCGAAAAAGACTGACTAGAAGCGGAGCTGAACACCAACGCGGGCGCCTGTGCCCGGCGGCGAGGTGGCAGCTGCCGGCAGCACGGCCGGAGACGCGTTATGGTCATTGCCTAAACCGTAGAAGGCATCGGCATTCAAACGGATCGACGGCGAAATCTGGTAAATGCCGCCGATCGTCCATTGTTTGCTGTCGGGTTCGCGTTCGGCTGAACCTGTACCGGTGCCCTGAGAGCTTAAATAGGTAAAGCGCACATCAAAGGCGCCGTCGTCATATCCGAAGCCGGCCTGCATGCCTTGAAGGCCCATGAGCGGCCCAACGCGAGCCGCCTCATTGAGGCCGCCGCGCAAATAGAAGCCCGCATAGCCAACGGACGCCGCGAAGTTCCAGGAACTTGCCGGAACCAGCGCCATAATCGAGGGGCGTTGTTCATAGGCGCCAAACACCCCGACCTGCGCACCGCCCGGAGCGATCAAAGCCACTGAGGAGGCATAACCGCCGGCGTCAATCGTACGTAAAATGCCGTTACCGCTGCCGACATTGCCCACGCGCGGGGCAAAAAGCGGCGAAACACCCAGGGTCTTTGTGCCGTAAGCCGGCGAGAATGTCCCGATGGTCAGAGACTGGCTAACCACGGCGACCGAGCCGAGCCGGACAATGTTCGCCGGGGCCGGCAGGAAGGCCGAAGTCCGTCCCAAGCGCAGATTTTCGGCAGCGTCCGCCTGCGGCGCAGCCAAAAGCGTCCAGCCGGCGACGACAGCCGTTGCGGTTAAACGCCAAAAGTTGGACACGAAACGCATGATTTTATGTGTCAAAAACGATTTAGTTAGTTGTTATGACCAATTTTGCACTGCAGGTAGAGCGGGTCAATACACCCGCTTACATCTAACTTAGAATCTAGGGAATTGTGGCAAAGAGTCCACAACCGCCAGCCATTTAACGCTTAACTGTTGTAAAAAAGACGGGTGTTGGGAGGCGGCCTAGCTTTATCGACGCGAATTTCAAGAATGGGAGCCTTCGCAACGTCTGCGACTCGAGCGTGCGAATTACCCGTCCCCCCGAGTCTTTGTCTTATTGGGCGCAGCATTTTTTTCCAGGAACTCAATAATCTGCCCGGCAATGTCGGTGCCGGTGGCGCTTTCGATGCCTTCCAGCCCGGGCGTCGAATTGACCTCCATGACGACCGGTCCGTGGTTTGAACGCAGCATATCGACCCCGCACACATTGAGGCCCAGGATCTTGGCCGCGCGTACCGCTGTCGAGCGCTCTTCCGGCGTGATTTTGACGGCCTTGGCCTGACCGCCACGATGAAGATTAGAGCGAAACTCTCCGGCAGCGCCCTTGCGCTGCATGGCCGCGACGACTTTGCCGCCGATGACAAAGGCGCGCACGTCGCTGCCGTTCGCTTCCTTGATATATTCCTGCACCATGATGTTGGCTCCGACACCGCCGAAAGCCTCAATCATGCTTTTGGCCGAGGTGCGCGTTTCGGCCAGCACCACACCGATGCCTTGCGTGCCTTCAAGTAACTTAATGATGAGCGGTGTGCCGCCGACCATGTCGATCAGATCGTCCGCCTGACTGGTGACATGCGCAAAGGCCGTAACTGGCAGTCCAATTCCCCTGCGTGAGAGCAACTGGAGTCCGCGCAGCTTGTCGCGCGAACGACCGATGGCAACAGATTCATTGAGCGGATAGACGCCCATCATCTCAAACTGACGCAGCACCGCGAGACCGTAGAATGTGACGGACGCACCGATACGCGGGATCACCGCATCAAAGCCTTCGAGTGCGCGGCCTTTGTAGCGCACCTCGGGCCGATGCGATGCGATGTTCATGTAGCATTTGAGCGTATCGATGACGTCGATCTCATGGCCGCGTGCTTTCGCCGCGGCGACAAGCCGCGTGTGCGAATAGAGACGTGCGTTGCGCGCGAGCATCGCCAGTTTCACGAAGATCGCTCCTTAGCATCGGATAATAAATTGCGTGAAGACCGGTACCTTATCTGCTCGACGTCGCGACGCAAACCTTGATTTGGCACATTCCCAATATTCACAATGGTTTAACGCAAACCCGCTGACGCCTACCATGAATGGGGGTGACGGTGCGGTTCGCTCTACCACCGCTGCCGGTACAACGCGCATTAAGCGCTTTTGATTTTCTTCATTTTCTTTTTTCGGCTGACGAAGGACCTGCCGGTATCAACGACGTAACGACCCCGCAAAGCTTGGCGACCGATCAACATGCGAAATCCCATTTGATCGCGGTTGGTCAGCGTCAATTCTATCGGCCAGCGCCGCTTGCCAAGTTTCAGACTCGTGCGGATGACATAGCGGTGTTCAATGCGACCACCGGAATCCGTAATGTCGCGATTATCAATCACCAACGCAACACAGCTGACTTCCGGTTCACGTAAGCGTTGCAACGGATGAATAATAAATCGCACGTAGGAAGCGCCGTCTTTAGAGAACGGCGTAATCTTGAAAGCGTGTAACGCCGATGTGCGCGCACCGGTATCGACCTTGGCTTTGATACGTCCGCTATAAAGGTCCGGCAGGCGTACCCATTCGCGCCAACCAATTGTCTTTTTCACAGGTTTCTTGCGCGGCAAAAGCGGCGTTTCCGCGCTTTTGTCTTTCGAGACTGTTTTTTTCTTGGACGTTTTTTTTATGACCATCCGAGGAGATCAGAAGTCGATTTTGATTCCGCCCAACACGCCGCCGCCGTCCCAGTCTGCGCCGCTGGCATCTGTTTGTTCGCCGTAGAAACCAGCAAGCCCTACGACAACACCTGGCGCAAGCTTATACGCCGTTTGCAGCGTGGCACGATCAACATGTTCCTTCATCGCCGCGGCCAGGAAAGGGCGGCGCTCGGCGGCACGATAATCCGCTGAAATCTGCAACGGACCGATTCCATAGAGAAGGCCCACAGTCCAGGCCGTCTCATCGAGGCGGCTGTGGGGTTTCACGTTCATGTAAGCGCCCGACAACTCCCAACCGCCATATGTCGCGCCCAGCGATAGGTTCCAAGCCTGGACACCGTCATTGCCGCCGTTACGCGATGCCATGTGAAAGTATCCGCTGGCGATACGATATGTGCCGCCCGCAAAATCACCTTCATATCCTGCCGTCACATCGATGGCATTGTGCGGATTAAGTTGATTGTTGATCGGACCGACGGCGGCGGTGACCGTTGGATGATACGTGACGCCGACTTTGACGCCGAGGATCTCAGGCGTTTGATAGGCCACACCAAGTGCGTTGCCGGTAAACCGCTTGAAGGTAAAAGCATCGCGCAACGTAATGCCGGTGCGCGGCACCAATGCGTCGCTGATAATCTCTTCGTCGACGCTGAGAAAAGCCTGCGGGACGGGGTCGCCGATGGTCGTGGTATTAACGCCGGCCTTTTCGCCTATGCGCAAGCGCCCGAAGCTGCTGACAACATCGACATAGGCCTCATCGATATCCTTGGTCTCACGGGCGACGGCATTGAACCGCACAAAAGCGCGGATGCTGATGCCATTGTCGAGCGCCGTCTTGCCTTCAACCGAAAGGCGCGTGTCGTTGAACATGCCGGTAGAGTTTAGATTCTCCGCCGGCGCTTGGGTTTGACTGGCAACAACGAAAAACTCTTTGATCCGCCCGCCGAGCGTTAGAGTAATGGCGTCCGCGGCGAACGCGGGAGAAGCGCTAGCCGCCCCGACGACCGCAACACCTGCCAGTACTCTTCGCCACATATCGTCCGCCGTCATCCTTGTACCCCTCGACCCGCGGTACCTTAGGCGAGAAAAGCGTCAAGGGAAACAAGCAGATAGATACGGGTGTGGCAAAAAGTAAGGGGCGGCTTGCGCCGCCCCTTGAGTGTCGTCCGCAGCAATGCGGAGCCGAGGAGTAATCTAGAAATTGAATTGGAAGCGCGCCGCAAGGGCATCAACGCCAAGACCAGCTTGCCCGCCGCCAACATTGGTTTTGTCATAGTTGCTGTGGATGTAGTTAAGCTTCCACAGCATGTTGGCGTTCCAGAACCAGTTCAGGCCGACGGTGAGGTTGGTTTGTTGACCACCATTGACGGCGTTAAAATTGACGCCTGTCGCGCCGATGGCTTTGGTAGTGGCTTTCACCAGCTGATCGGTCAGATTGATGTAACTAAGCCGCGCCGCGATTTCAAAGGCGCCCATGCCGCCTTTGATGGGCGAGAACGGCGTGACGGGATTGACGCCGCTATAGCAACCGCAGTTGGCGCTATATGTCCGGCGGCCGCCGAAGGTGTAACTGGCCTGGACATACCCGCCATCGAAGTCGGCATTGGTTTTGCCGCTACGGTTGACGATATATTTGAAGTATTCCGCCTGGGTATAGAAGCTGCCGAATGCCGCGGCGGCTTCAACACCGTAAACCTGGGCTCCCGTGACGGGATTTGCCCCCGTGCCGATCGCACCGGTGTTCAAGACCTGCGTGGCGTCGATGCGCAGCTCAGGCCGATCGCTGAAACCAATGCTGGGCGCAGTCGTCGTGTTGGGCGTGCCCGTCGGGACTTGCAAAAGCTGTGTCGCATTGACACCGATATGCACCGACTGCAGGTCGTTCTGGATGATGTTGTAGGTCGCACGCTGATAAGCGCTCCAACCACGGTTGGTCAGGTTTTTGACCACGCCGGGCTGTGAACCACTGACGTAAGCCGCGAAGAACCAGTTGCTTTCCCACGTCCGGAAACCTGCGCCAAAACGTGGATCACCGCCGGCGAAGCTTGAAGCGACCGTCGCTGGAGTCGCGCGCTCCATAAACATGATGTTGTTAGAGCTGTTGGATTCATCGAGCGTTAAGAACTGCGCCTGATAGCCCGCATCGATGATGGTATTTTTGATGCCGGTATAACCGATGACCGCCTGATTGATGAGCACGCCCGAACCGCCGGTGGGCACGCCATCGTTGGTGCCGCCGCCTTCGAAAACGAGAGAATAGGTAAAGTCGCCGTTAGCCTTGCCGGTAACGCCGAAACGGGCCCGGCGCAGGTTCACGCCATTTGACAGTTTGCCGGTTGCAACGGTGCCGGGACCGGTGCTTTCGGGCTTTTGGTTGAAATATGTGCCCATATCCATGTGGACGCGGCCGGTGGGCGATACCGTCCAATTGCCGTCGGCGCTGGAAAGCGTGAAAGCGGCATTGTTCTGAACCACTTTTGGGTTGGCGGGCGGGATCATCTTGACCTTGCCGCCTTCGAATACGTTCTTGCCGCCGGCTTCTAGGTTGGCTTCACGGGCAGCCTTTTCGGTGCTTTCGCGAGCGCCTACTTCCTTGGCGATGGCTTCTTTTTGAGCCACGTCATTGGCCTGGACGGCCTCCAGCTGCTGCTGCATGACGCGAAGTTGCTGCTGTAACGTCTGAATCTGGCGCGCCAGGCCCGTCGTCGATTCCGCCGCGAAAGCGGTTCCACTCGAAAGCGTCAAAGCCAATGCCGAAGTAGCCAGGAAGATTTTTTTCATGTTTTGTCCCTCAATGCCCCACATTTCGCGACCGCCGAGGCGATTTTGTGCCTCCAAAGTCCCCCGGAGGGGGCAACGATCTCCGTTTGTTCCTAGAGGGGTAGCGGCCCCTGGAACGGGCGGAACATAGGCAGGCTATGTGTTGGTTTTCGTGACAGAGATTTGACAGTTTTGTGAAACCCCGCAGTGCGGCAAAGGCAAGCAACGGCCTATTTCCAAAAAAACCCGATATTTCTTGCTTGTCTTGGGTACATGTTCCGGCCCCTTCGCAAGCGCACGGAGGTTGGCTATAAACGGCCTCTAGATTGCCGGTTCCTGTCCCCGACATATTAAGGAGTGCGCATGTTACGCAAAGGCCACGGGTTTTATGGGTTAACGGCTTGTGCGGCTGTGGCCTTGGTGCTGGGGTTGTCCGGATGCGGCACGCGCGAACGGGAATATCAAACGAGTCGGTCGGATCGCGACCCTTCAGCCAAAAGCGGCGGCGGCGGGATCACCAATCTTTTCGGCGGCGGTAATAGCAGTGCGCCGGCCGCTGAGGGCGCTGTCGCGGTGAATGCGTTTTTGTGGCGCGCGTCTCTCGATACGATTTCTTTTATGCCGTTGGCATCAGCCGATCCTTTTGGCGGCGTGATCATCACAGATTGGTTTGCGCCGCCGGAAACACCTGAAGAGCGCTTCAAGGTGAATGTCTACATTCTCGGGCGCGTGCTGCGCGCCGACGGGATCAAGGTCTCGGTCTTCCGTCAGCAGCGCGATAACGCCGGCCGGTGGAACGACGTCACTGTCGGGCCGGATGTGGCAGTTGAGTTCGAGAACGCGGTTCTGAGTCAGGCGCGCGAACTGCGACTTCGCGCGGTCGCACAAAACTAAATCACTTTTGACTGTGGAGTTGCGGCGCCGCGGTCGCGAACCAGAGACCGCGACACCTGCGCTTTGTCGGCGCGCTTTGCCGGTGCGTATTTGAGAATTGCGATGGCATCACCTGAAGAGCGTTATAATTTCCGCGAAACCGAAGCCAAGTGGCAGCAGGCTTGGGCTGCCCGAAATTCTTTCGCGGTCGAAGAGGCTTCGGCAAAACCGAAATATTACGTGCTCGAGATGTTTCCCTATCCTTCAGGGCGTCTCCACATGGGGCATGTGCGCAACTACACGCTCGGCGATGTCGTTGCGCGCTACAAGAAAGCCAAAGGCTTCAACATCCTTCATCCCATGGGTTGGGATGCGTTTGGCCTCCCGGCCGAAAACGCCGCGCTCGAGCGCGGCGTGCATCCAGGGACATGGACGCGTCAGAACATCGCGATCATGCGCGAGCAGTTTCGTCCGCTGGGCTTGTCGCTCGACTGGAGCCGCGAGATCACTAGCTGCGAGCCTGCCTACTACAAACACGAACAGAAGATGTTCCTCGACTTCCTGAAAGCCGGCCTCGCCTATCGCAAAGAGTCATGGGTCAACTGGGATCCGGTTGAACACACCGTGCTGGCCAACGAACAAGTCATCGACGGCAAGGGCTGGCGCTCCGGCGTTGCGGTCGAACAGCGTAAGCTGAATCAATGGTTCTTGAAGATCACGCGTTATGCCGAGGATTTGCTGCAAGCCATTGAGACCCTAGATCGCTGGCCCGACAAAGTCCGCCTGATGCAGCACAATTGGATCGGAAGATCAGAAGGTGCCCGCGTCACGTGGCCGCTGGTTAATGCCGACGGCTCCGATCGCGGTGAGATGCTGGATGTTTTTACGACGCGGCCAGACACTTTATTTGGCGCGAGTTTTTGCGCGATTTCCGCGCAGCGCCCGTTGGCAGCCAAGATCGCCGAAAACAATCCGCCCTTAAGCGAGTTTATCGCCGCGTGTAGCCGCAGCGGTACATCGACGGCGGCCATCGAGACTGCCGAGAAGCAAGGCTTCGATACCGGTCTGAAGGCGCGTCATCCGTTCATGCGTGATAAAACAGTTCCCGTATATGTGGCGAACTTCGTGCTGATGGAATACGGCTCCGGCGCCATCTTCGGCTGTCCGGGCCATGACGAGCGCGACATGGAGTTCGCGCGCAAGTACGGATTACCCGTCCGCTGTGTTGTAGCGCCCGCGGGGGAAGATCCGAAAACCTTTGCCGCCAAGCTGGAAGCCGGCGACACCGCCTATACCGAGGATGGCGTCGCGATCAATTCGGAATTCCTCGACGGTCTGAAAGTCGACGCCGCTAAGCGCGCCGCCATTGAGAAACTGGAATCTATCGGCCGCGGTACGGGCACGGTGCAATACCGCTTGCGCGACTGGGGTGTGTCTCGCCAGCGCTATTGGGGTTGCCCGATCCCGATCATCCACTGTGAAGCCTGCGGGGCGGTTCCCGTGCCCGATAAGGAACTGCCGGTAACGCTGCCGGAAGACGTGACCTTCGACAAACCCGGCAATCCGCTCGAGCGTCATCCGACGTGGAAACATGTAAAATGTCCGAGTTGTAGTAAGGACGCAGTACGCGAAACCGATACCTTCGATACATTCTTTGAATCGTCGTGGTATTTCGCGCGCTTTTGCTCGCCGAACCTGGCCGACCGGCCTTTCAATGAAGTCGAAGCGATGAGGTGGCTGCCGGTAGATCAATATATCGGCGGCGTTGAGCACGCGGTTTTGCATTTGCTCTATTCGCGTTTCTTCACACGGGCCATGGCCGAATGCGGCTATTTGAGTCTGAAAGAACCCTTCGCCGGCATGTTCACGCAAGGCATGGTGTGTCACGAGACTTACCGCGCTGCCGACGGAAGCTGGATGGAGCCCGGCGACGTCGTGAAACAAGGTGAGACCGCAACCGCCAACGGCCAGCCGATCACGATCGGCCGTTCCGAGAAAATGTCGAAGTCGAAGAAGAATGTCGTCGATCCCGCCAGCATTCTCGACACGTTCGGCGCCGACGCCGCGCGTCTGTTCATGTTGTCCGATTCACCGCCCGACCGCGATCTCGAATGGACCGACGCCGGGATCGAGGGCGCGTGGCGCTATCTCAACCGTGTGTGGCGATTGGCGATGATTGCGCGCGATACGCCGACCAGCGGGTTACCCCCCGTTATGGATGCAGGCGCGACGGCAGCTGTTCGCCAGATTCACCGGACCATCGCTGCAGTCGGCGACGACCTGGAGAAGTTCCGTTTTAACTCTGCCGTCGCGCGTATCCGCGAACTCACAAATGTCATCGCCGACTTAGACCGCGGCGTGCCGGGCGGGGCAGCCGTTTATCGTTTCGGCGTTGAGACCTTGGCGCAGCTTGCCAACCCTTTGACGCCGCATATCGCCGAGGAAATCTGGCAGACTCTGGGCCATACGACGATTTTGACCGAAGCGCCTTGGCCAGTGTTTGACCCGACGTTACTGGAAGACGACACCGTCACCGTGGGCGTGCAAGTCAACGGCAAGCTGCGCGGCACCATCACGATCGCCAAGGCCGCCGACAAAAGTATGTTAGAAGCCGCGGCGCTGGCATTGCCGGCAGTACAGAAACAATTAGACGGCAAGCCACCAAAAAAAGTGATTATAGTGCCGGGTAAGATCGTCAACATCGTCGCGGCTTAAAGCATGGTCCCTTCGCCTCACCTCCTGCCGGGTTTGAAATTCGCCGCACTATTTGCAGTGATGCTTGGTCTGGCTGGATGTGGATTCGCGCCACTTTACGGCGCGCACAGCTCAGCTGCCTCGCCTGATGTGGTCGACCAACTCGCGACAATTGCCATCCGGCCTTTGCCCGACCGCGAAGGTCAGAAGTTGCGCCAGGTTTTGCGTGAAGGCCTGCAGCCCTCGGGAATGACGCAGCGGGTCTATGATCTGGACGTAATGTTCGCGACCCGCATCGAAGAACTGGGCATCCGGCCCGATGCCACCAGCTCGCGCGCAAATCTGATTTTTTCGGCGACGTTCAATCTCGTGCAGGGTGGGCAATCGGTCTTTACAGACCGCGCTCAAACCATCGTCAGCTACAACATCCTCGACGATCAGTTTGCCACCGTTGCATCTCAGGCCGATGCTGAGAACCGCGGCATAAAGAAATTGGGCGAGGAAATTAAAACGCGCCTTGCCGTCTATTTTCACGACAAGCAGAAATCTCCTATGGTCGCCGATAAGCACTAGGCTCTTCGCATGAAGATCACCGGTCGCGCCGACGCTTTTGTCTCCAAGCCCGACCCGAAAATTCGGGCGGTACTAATTTATGGTCCCGACGCCGGACTGATTCGCGAACGTCTCAATCTGATGACGAAAGCGATCGCTGGTGCGGTGGATGATCCATTCAGCGTCATCGAATTTAATGCGAGCGTTTTAAGCGAAGATCCTGCGCGGCTCGGCGACGAAGCCGCGGCACTTTCGCTGACCGGTGGTCGCCGCGTGGTCCGCATTCGCGATGCGAGCGACACCTTGGCTGGTTTGTTCGAAGGTTTTCTTGAAGACGCCGGCGGCAATTCGCTCGTCATTGTCACCGGCAGCGATCTCGGTCCGAAGTCAAAATTACGCACTGTGTTCGAGCAATCGGAATTGGGTGCGGCGCTGCCGTGTTACGCCGACAGCGACGAATCACTCGAGAGCGTGATCCAGGCGACGTTGAGGGATGCGGGCTTGCAGATTTCCGCCGACGCGCTGGGATGGCTGACGGATCGCCTTGGCGGCGACCGCGAACTGAGCCGCCGCGAGCTGGAAAAGCTTATCCTTTATATGGGCGCCGATACCAAAAAGACCGGCGGCAACGTGACGGAAGATGACGTGCTCGCCTGCATCGGCGACACCGCCGCGCTCAATCTCGATGATTTGACGTATGCGATTGGCGATGGCGATCAAGCAACAATGCAGCGTGTGTTCGGTCGTCTTACGGCCGAAGGCACATCATCGATCAGTATTCTGACATCCGTCGCGCGCCATTTCATGCGCCTGCATGAAACACGCGGACGCATGGCCGAGGGGAAAAATGCCGAGCAAGCCGCGATGTCGCTGCGCCCGCCGGTGTTCTTTAAATTCAAACAGCGCTTCAATGGCCAGGCACAGCGCTGGAACGAGGCGCTGCTCGCACGCAGCCTCGACATACTTATGGACGCAGAGATGGCCGCGAAGTCGACCGACATTCCCACCGAAGCCGCAGTGGAGCGCGCGCTATTGCAGTTAGCGCAGGTGGGGCGGTCTGCAGGAAGACGCTAAGGCGCTGCGCCTTCGCCAATCACGAGCGCGTCGCCTTCGGGGCAAGCGAGTTGTGATACCGACCAGAGTTTTGTATCGCGCGGCGGGTCCAACCGAAACAGCGCACAATTACCAACCCGCAGGCCGGGTGCCGTGAGGCCGAAGTGCTCGAGCGCCCAGAAATTTCCGCCGTGACCAACCATCATCATCGGGCCAGGCTGAGCAAGGGCGAGATTCACGCCCCGAATGGTGCGTGCGACATATTCCAGAAATGTCTCACCGCTCGGGGGTGTAAATTCACCTTTGACCCACGGCTCGCGCCATTCGCCGTTGCTGGACTGACCCTGGATTTCGCCGAGGCCGCATTCCATGAGCTCCGGAACGAAGACCGTCGGCTTGCATATGTTGCGGTTGACGATTTCCATTGTGCGGCGGGCCCGCAGCAAAGGACTGCAGCAAATTGTGGTTATTGGCAGGGCCTCGACAGCGGCGCGAACGCTTTCCGCTTGAGCGTGACCCAGATCGTTCAGTGGAACGTCGGCCTGGCCTTGGATGAGACGATTGCGATTCCAGTCGGTTTCGCCATGGCGCAAAAAATAGAACGGCGTGGGCGTCAGCATGGCGGACGTCAAACTCTATGTCGTTGATGTGAAAAGATTATGAGGCTTGCTGCAGATCGCCCGTTTCATCGTCGGCGTCGACCGCACTCTTTATACGGCCGCCGTTGGATAGCCGCCGGACGATGTCATCCAGCTGTTCGAGGCTGGTGTAAGCGATGCCAACCTGGCCGCCCTTACCGTCAAAGGAAATGCTGACCTTATAGCCGGTAGTTTGCTCAAGGCTCTGCTCGAGGGCGACCGTGTCGGTGTCTTTTGCAACAAGTGCGAGACGGCGCTTGCGGCCAAAGCCTTTGGCAAATTTTTCCGCCTGCCGGGCGCTCATGCCGCGTTTCACGATGAGTTTTGCAATGGATTCGGCATCGCTCATACCGATGAGGGGGCGAACTTGGCCGACGGTGACTTGGCCAGCATCGAGCAAATCCTGCACGCCGCACGGTAAAGTGAGCAATCGCAATGTATTAGCAACATGGGCGCGGCTCTTGCCGACAACCTCGGCGACGCGTTCTTGCGTGTGACCAAACTCATCAACCAGGCGCTTGTAGCCGCGCGCTTCTTCGACCGCCGTCAAATCCTGGCGCTGAAGGTTTTCGATCAACGCGACTTCTAGGACTTCGGCGTCGTTCAGCGTCGTGACGTGAACCGGCACCTCGTGGATCTTGGCCCGCTGGGATGCACGCCACCGACGTTCGCCGGCGATAATTTCATAACGGCCCGGCTGGGTGGGGTCAATCCGGACGAGAAGAGGCTGAAGTACCCCCTTTTCCGCAATCGACGCCGATAGCTCATTCAAGGCGGTTTCATCAAAATGACGGCGCGGCTGCAAAGGCGACGGCGACATGAGGTCGAGCGGGAGGCGCGTCACCGGCAAGCCGGGCGTTGCTATCGGTGCCGGTGCAGTGGCAGGAGCCACGGCGGGCGCGGCGTCAGCGTCCTCGCCGAATAGGGCATTCAGGCCGCGGCCTAGGTTTTTGCGTTTGGGATCGGAGGGATTCATGCGGCAACCCCTTGATTCTTCTCTCTTTTCAAAACTTCGCTGGCGAGATCAAGATAGGCCCGCGAGCCTTTTGACTGGAAGTCATAAAGCAACACAGGCTTGCCGTGAGAAGGGGCTTCGGAAATACGGACGTTGCGGGGAATAGTGGTGGTGTAGACCTTCGCCCCGAAAAATCCACGCACGTCGCTCTCGACCATTTCGGACAGGTTGTTGCGTTTGTCCACCATGGTCAGGACGATACCCTGCAGTTCCAGCGTCGGGTTGAAGGCCTTTTTCACGCGTTCGATGGTTTTAACAAGCTGACTGATGCCTTCGAGCGCGAGGAACTCGGTCTGTAATGGCACCATCACGGCATCGGCGGCGACTAAGGCATTAAGAGTCAAAAGACCCAGCGACGGCGGACAGTCTATGAGAATGAAATCCCAGCCAACCCCTTGATTTACAAAGGCTTGTTTGAGGCGCGCCTGACGATTTTCCAAGTCCACCAGCTCGAGTTCAGCGGCGGCCAGGTCGACACCCGACGGAATAACGCTCAGATTGGGGATCGCGGTCGGAACGATGCCGGCGTCGAGCGTCGCTTCACCCGTCAGCACATGGTAGATGTTAATGGTCCGGTGCTTCTGATCGATGCCGAGGCTTGTCGAAGCATTACCCTGCGGGTCCATGTCGATGACCAGCACACGCTTATTCACGGCCGCCATGGCGGTCGCAAGATTGACCGTCGTTGTGGTCTTACCAACGCCGCCTTTTTGGTTGGAGATGGCGAGGATGCGGGGACGCCGGGACGCTTCAGGCTGAGCGGTCTGTTGTATCGGGTCCGACACGGCGCACCTCACTAATATGCAGAAGAGAAGCTCTTAGATCGGTGCGACTGGGCACCTGATCTACTGAAATTCTCCACCTTTTGTGTGCCTCCGTCAATTCAACCTCTACATTTTGTCCCTTGAGGAAAATGCAGTGGCTGTTTTCCGCCAAAAATCTCTCGCCCCAAGCTAACAAATCTTCGAGCGGCGCGAGTGCGCGAGCCGTTAATACGTCAATTTTGAATGCAGGGACGTCTTCGATTCGTTTGGCATGAACCGTTACCGGTGCACCCGTTACCCGGGCCGCCTCACGTAGGAAGGTCGCCTTCCGCTGATCTACTTCCACGAGATGGACTTCAGGGACGCCCATAATTGCGAGGACAAGACCGGGAAAACCGGCCCCCGATCCCATGTCCAGGAGCTTCGAAGAATTGTGGGAACTTCGGGGATAGAGTCGGGGATAAATCTGGGCGGAGTCCAGCATGTGGCGTTGCCACAGGTCGGCCTCTGTAGACTTGCCAACAAGGTTGATCTTTTTATTCCAGGTCAGCAGCAGATCGGCATAGGTTTGGAGCCGGCTCAATGTTTCACGTGAAACACCGGTATCCTGTAGGAAGGCCTCAGGGCCATATTGTTTCACGTGAAACAGTCCAGCACGGGATTAACCAGCTTTGGCGATAGCGGCGTCGGACTTGGCGCGGTTGACGTATTTAAGAAGGGCCGTGAGAGCCGCGGGCGTTATCCCGGGAATGCGGGCCGCCGCGCCCAAAGTGGGCGGGCAGGCCGCCTGGAGCTTCAAACGCACTTCCGTTGATAAACCGCCAATCTGGCCGTAATCCAACGTTTGCGGCAAATGGAGGGATTCATCTTTCCGAAAAGCCCGCACGTCAGCTTCTTGCCTGTCGACATAGCCGGCATAACGAGCATCAATTTCTAGTTGTTCTTCAACATCTTGGCGGAAAAGCGGGATTTCCGGCAACAGCGTCCGGAGGCGGGTCCACGACATTCCCGACATGGCCAAGAGGTCGAGCCCGTTACGGCGCACACCATCGCGGTTGATAACGACGCCCTTATTTGCCAATTCTGAAGGCGTAAATTGCAACAATTTCAAATAATTACGGGCATTTTCCAGCTCGGCCTTTTTTGCCGTGAAGTGGTCCTGCCGCGCGCTGCCTACGCAGCCGGCCGCAATACCTTTTTCCGTTAAACGCAAATCAGCATTGTCGGCACGAAGCAGCAGCCGGTACTCCGCGCGGGAGGTAAACATGCGGTAGGGCTCGACCGTACCCAACGTCGTCAGGTCGTCAACCATGACGCCGATATAGCCCTCGGCGCGATCAATGGTAACCGGCGCGGAATTGCCAACCTGGCGGGCAGCATTCAATCCGGCCAAAAGGCCCTGGGCACCGGCTTCTTCATATCCGGTCGTGCCGTTGATTTGTCCGGCGAAATAGAGGCCGGCGACTTTGCGGGTTTCTAACGTCGGATGCAGTTCGCGGGGATCGACATAGTCGTATTCGATAGCGTAGCCCGCCTGCAGCATGACTGCGTTTTCAAGCCCGGCGATGGTCTTGAGCAGCGCCAGTTGGACGTCCTCGGGAAGCGATGTGGAGATCCCGTTGGGATAAACAGCATTGTCGTCAAGTCCTTCTGGTTCCAAGAAAATCTGGTGCCGGTCGCGTGTCGAAAACCGCACCACTTTATCTTCGATGGACGGGCAGTAACGCGGGCCGGCGCTTTGGATTTGGCCGTTATACATCGGCGCCCGGCTCTTGTTGGCCAGGATGAGAGCGTGGCTTTCCGGCGTCGTATAGGTAATGCCGCACTGAACCTGCGGCGTATCGATTTTGGTGGTCAAAAAAGAGAACGGCTCCGGCGGATCGTCGCCCGGCTGCATCTCCAAGGCTTTCCAATCAATCGTGCGGCCGTCCAGCCGTGGCGGTGTGCCTGTTTTAAGGCGGCCAACAGCAAAGCCTATAAATTTCAGTGTATTAGATAGACCCAACGCTGGGGCTTCGCCAATTCTGCCGGCCGCTATGCGGGCTTCACCGCGATGAATGAGACCGTTGAGGAACGTACCGGTCGTCAAAACCACGGCCCCGGCAGAGATTTTTTCGCCCGACCCAGTGACGACGCCGGTTATGCGTCCGCCCAAGGCATCAAGGGTTAGATCTTCAATCCCTCCGGAACGCATCTCCAGATTCGGCTGTTCCGCCAATAGGTTCTGAACCGCTTGGCGATAGAGTTTGCGATCCGCCTGCGCCCGCGGGCCACGAACGGCGGGCCCCTTAGAGCGATTCAGCATCCGAAACTGGATGCCGCCGCGATCAATCGCGCGGCCCATAATGCCGTCGAGGGCGTCGATTTCGCGCACCAGATGTCCCTTGGCCAATCCGCCAATGGCCGGATTGCACGACATCTGGCCGATGGTCTCGACTTTATGCGTGATGAGAAGGGTACGCGCGCCGGTGCGCGCGGCCGCGGCTGCGGCCTCGGTCCCGGCGTGACCGCCGCCGACAACGATAACGTCAAAAGCGCGTGACGCTGCCTCAGTCATTAAAACCCGATCAGTTATGGGCACCTTATATATCCACAGGTGCGCCTAACCAATCAGGATTCGTTATCTACTTTCCGATGCAAAAATCGCGAAAGACAACATCAAGAACTTCCTCGACATCGACACGCCCGGTCAGACGACCCAGCGATTTTGCCGCCAGGCGCAAATCTTCTGCAGCGAGTTCCGGTAAATCAATCGCGCGTGCGCGCACCAACGCATCGCGGCATTCCTCCAAAGCTTTACGATGACGTGTGCGCGTCAACGGCGTGCCGACATTCGCGCCGGTTTTCTCGCGCACTAAACTTTGAAGCTGCCCAAGAAACGATTCCATCCCAAAACCCGTCTTCACGGAAATAAACTGTTCCGTCGTGTCCGCGTCTTTTCGCGACGGTAGCAGATCGGCTTTATTGATCACCACCAACGTGTCGCGATCAATTAGCGCCACCGTGGCGACATCGCGCGCCGGATATGTGGCGCCGTCGAAGACGACAATCTTGAGATCGGCCTGAGCCGCGCGCTGTACGGCGCGTCTAATGCCTTCGCTTTCGATGACATCCCCAGCGTCCCTGAGACCCGCCGTATCGGCCAGCGTCACAGCGTAGCCGCCTAGGTCCATATGAACTTCGATGACATCGCGCGTTGTTCCGGGAATGGCCGAGACGATCGCTGCGTCCCGCTGCGCGAGCGCATTGAGCAAACTCGACTTGCCTACGTTGGGCGGACCAACAATAGCGACCATCAAGCCCTCACGAATCCGCTCACCACGGCCTTGATCGTTCAGATGATCGGTGATTACGCGCTCAAGACCGCTGACTTCACCCCATACCTTATCAGCTACTTCCGGCGATAAATCCTCATCAGGAAAGTCGATCACGGCCTCCAGATGAGCCAGCGCCTGCACCAGCCTTAAACGCCAATCATCGTAAAGCTCCTTGAGCGCGCCGCCCATCTGGCGCAAAGCTTGTTTTTGCTGCGCGCGCGTTTCGGCATCGACAAGATCGGCCAGCGCTTCGGCTTGTGTCAGATCCATCTTATCGTTTGCAAATGCGCGGCGTGTGAATTCACCGGGCTCGGCCGGACGCAAACCCGCAACGGCACTTAAAGCCGTGAGAAGACTGTCGACCACAGCGCGGCCGCCGTGTACGTGAAGTTCGGCGACATCTTCGCCCGTGAAACTATGCGGCGCGGGAAACCACAACAGCAAACCGTCATCCAGCAACTCACCGCTGCTGGGATCGATGAAGCGTGAGCGAACGGCTTTGCGCGGTAACGGCAACACACAGCTCAGCGTTTTAAGCGCAGTTGCGGTCTTCGTCCCAGACACGCGGATAACGGCGATACCTGCGCGCCCCACCGCCGAGGCCAGCGCAAAGATCGTCTCTTCCGTCATGATTATTTGTCGGATTTGCCGTTTTTCATATTGCCCATGAATTGACCCCAGAAAGTCTTCTGCAAATCGGCAAAGCCTTCGGTATGCATGGGAAACAGTGTTTTAAAGATCGTCTCAGGTTCAAGCGCAGCGGCAGTTTTCTGCATCTGCGTCTTCATCTGATCCATCATGGCCGCCTGCAACGGAGCGACATCCGGCAATCCCAGGAACGCGCGTGCTTCCTCGGGTGTGCAATCAACATCAACGGTGACTTTCATGCTGCGCTCCGTGCCGGTACCCGTAAACAGCCGGGTACATTAATTTTCGTCCTGACCTGCATAAGGTTAAGGGCTGCGGGTGAGCGCCGCAAGCGTTGAGGCCCCCATGACAAAAGAGCGTAACCGGAGGGCCGATGAAACCCGCTGTTTATGTTTGTGGGGGCCCGGTATGCTCGGCCGCCTAAACAACGTCGCACAAGGCCTCATGCCGCAATTATCGCTTCATTCGCCCGTAGGTGACCTCACCGTCAGCCAGGAAGATGACGTTTTAGTCGCATTGGATTTTGGGTGGGGTCGCGATCAAGTGCCGACACCCTTACTCAAGGAGACCTTGAAGCAGCTCAATGCTTACTTCGACGGCAAGCTCACCGCCTTTGATTTGCCGCTCAAACCGTCCGGCACCGAGTTTCAACGCCGGGTTTGGCGGCAGATGACAAAAATCCCCTATGGCCGTGTCATGACGTATGGCGCCGTGGCTTCGAAGCTTAAATCCGGTGCGCGGCCCGTGGGTACGGCTTGCGGCCGCAATCCGCTGCCGATCATTATTCCCTGTCATCGTATCGTCGGAACACAAAGCCTCGGCGGCTATTCAGGTGATGGCGGTCTCAAAACAAAAGGCGCCCTCCTAACGCTTGAAGGCGCCGACGAAAAATACACGCAGATGGAATTGGGTATTTAGGTGTCGAGAGCGATTGTCATTCACGAGACCGGTGGTCCGGAAGTCTTACGCTACGAAGATGTCGAGGTCGGTAAGCCAGGCCATGGCGAAGTCCGCTTACGGCAAAGCCTCATCGGCGTGAATTTTATCGACATCTACTATCGCTCTGGCCTTTACCAGCTGCCGCTTCCCTTGATCCCGGGCTTTGAAGGCATCGGGCGTATCGAAGCTATGGGGCCTGGCGTTACCGACTTCAAACTCGGTGACCGCGTGTGTTACGGCAACGGGCCTATCGGCGGCTATGCTGAAGAACGCCTGATCCCGGCGGCCAAAATCGTGAAAGTCCCGCCGCAGCTGAAGGACGAGCAAATTGCCGGCATGATGCTGCGTGGACTCACCGTGTGGTTCCTGCTGCGCAGTTTGCATGAATTGAAAGCCGGCGAGACCGTGCTGTTTCACGCCGCCGCCGGCGGTGTTGGTACGATCTTCTGTCAGTGGGCCCGGCACATCGGGGCAACTGTCATCGGAACTGTCGGTTCCGAACAGAAAGCCAAAGTCGCGCGCGATTGCGGTTGCGCCCACACTATCCTTTATAAAAGCGAGGATTGGGTCGCCAAAGTCCGTGCGCTTACAAACGGCAAAGGCGTGTCAGCGGTCTATGACGGCGTTGGCAAAGACACCTTCATGGGTTCGCTGGATTGCCTGAAACCGCGCGGCATTATGGTGACGTTCGGTAACGCATCAGGTCCAGCGCGGGCAATCGAGCCCAGCGTGCTGGCCGCCAAAGGCTCATTGTTTTTAACCCGACCGCGCATGAACGATTACTTCGAAACCCGCGAGGAATACGTTCAAGCCTGCAATGAGCTTTTCGACATGATGCTGCGCGGCATTGTAAAAGCCGACGTCGGGCAGTCTTACGGCCTCACGCAAGCCGCCCATGCCCATAGCGATCTTGAGTCGCGTTCAACGACAGGGCCGACGACACTCGCAGTCTAATTCGCTACTTGTTCATCCGATCGAAGAAATCGTTGTTGTTCTTCGACTCCCGAAGCTTGTCGAGCAAGAACTCCATGCCGTCCTGCACGCCCATCGGATCCAGAATACGCCGCAGGATCCACATCTTCGACAATGTGCCCTGGTTGACCAGCAGTTCTTCTTTACGGGTGCCGGACTTCGTGATGTCGATTGACGGGAACACGCGTTTGTCGGCCAGCTTGCGATCAAGCACGATTTCCGAGTTACCCGTGCCTTTGAATTCTTCGAAGATGACTTCGTCCATGCGGCTACCGGTATCGATCAGCGCCGTAGCGATAATGGTCAACGAACCGCCTTCCTCGATGTTACGCGCGGCGCCGAAGAAGCGCTTAGGACGTTGCAACGCATTGGCATCGACACCGCCGGTCAACACCTTGCCCGACGAGGGCACAACCGTGTTGTAGGCGCGCGCAAGGCGCGTAATGGAATCGAGCAAAATCACGACGTCGCGTTTGTGTTCGACCAGGCGCTTGGCCTTTTCGATCACCATTTCCGCCACCTGAACGTGGCGCGAGGCCGGCTCGTCGAAGGTTGAGCTGACGACTTCGCCTTTTACCGTACGGTCCATGTCGGTCACTTCTTCCGGCCGCTCGTCGATGAGCAACACGATCAGGTAGACCTCGGGATGGTTGGCGGCGATAGCGGCCGCGATATTCTGCAACATAATGGTTTTGCCGGTACGCGGCGGAGCGACGATCACAGCGCGCTGACCTTTACCGAGCGGCGCCACCAACTCGATGACACGCTGGGTAATGTCCTTAACTTTTGTATCCTTTTGCTCGATCTCCATCTTGAGCTTCTCGTCAGGATAGAGCGGCGTCAGGTTATCGAAATTGATGCGATGGCGGACGTTGTCCGGATCTTCGAAATTGATGGTGTTGACCTTGAGCAAAGCGAAATAGCGTTCGCCGTCCTTAGGCCCACGGATTTGACCTTCCACCGTATCGCCGGTGCGCAATCCAAAGCGGCGGACTTGGCTTGGGCTCACATATATGTCGTCTGGACCGGGTAGATAACTCGCTTCAGGAGAACGCAAAAAGCCGAAGCCGTCCTGCAGAATTTCGAGCACGCCATCACCGTCGATGACGGTATCTTTGTCCGCCATAATCTTCAGGATTCCGAACATCAAGTCCTGCCGGCGCAGGTTAGACGCGTTTTCAATTCCGTATTCTTCGGCAAAAGCCAGCAGTTCTGCGGGGGTTTTGCGCTTCAATTCCTGAAGATGCATGATGGGAGACTTATAATATTGTTAAGTGGAAAGAAAAACCGAGGAGGTGTTTCGCTTGTCGGAATCAGCGTCAAGGCGCTGTTGGGCAACAAGGTGCGGTAAAATAATCTGGAAGGAGCAGGCCAGGAAAGGTGATTGGGCGAACGCCCTGTCTTGATAATCCCAGCGATACCTGAGCCAGGTTTTCAAGTCAACACACTTGTTCGCTTGGCGCTGACCGCATGGAATGGCGTGTTCGTCATCTATATAAAAAGAATTCTTAAAGTGTATTGGAGGTAGTAATGCCTGTGAGTCAGATGGATTACCGCTTGGTCCCAACCTGTACCAATTGTGCATGCGTGTTCTGGCGTATTCCAAATCCTGTGAATAGATCTGTGCACGAAACTCGTTTTAGCCCGTAGTACGCGCTGTCTCACAGTTATGCGAAAGGGTGGAAAATGAGGTATCGTCTCGCAAGGCAAAAAATGTGCGCGCGATTCACGGTTTGAACTTCCGCTTATCCCAAAACTCATACTCTGGGGATGAAGAGCGGGTCTAAGTGTTAAAAATGGCGTCACCTGTGCAAAAGTTCCAAATCATCCCCATAATGCTTTTCTTATCCCGTGGTTAGAAAACAGCTCCTGGCCTTCGTTCATGACCTCGCCCGACGTCTATAATCTGCATCTGGTTTCCGACTCGTCCGGAGAGACCGTCACGAATATCGCGCGAGCTTGTCTTGTGCAGTACGAGAATATTCAAGTTACCGAACATTTTTGGTGGCTTGTTCGTACACCGGGTCAAATGAACCGCGTTATCGAGGGCATCAAAAATACACCTGGTCTGGTGGTTTTTACGCTGCTCGATAAGAAAGTCAGAGACATGCTCGAGCATGCGTGCCGCGATATGCATATGCCGTATGTCTCGGCGATCGATCCTGTGATGCAGTCTTTCTCGCGCTTCTTCGAACGTCAGGCTACATCCGAGGTTGGCAAACAGCACGCGCTTGACGACGATTACTTCAGCCGTATTGACGCCATGCATTTCACGGCGCAACACGATGATGGTCAGTCTCTTGAAAGTATGGGCGACGCCGACATGATCATTGTCGGCGTATCACGTACGTCGAAAACGCCGACGTGCATGTATTTGGCTAACCGTGGATTTAAGGTCGGCAATATTCCTTTGATTCCCGGTATGACCTTGCCGAAAAATATTGCCACGGCAACAAAGCCGCTTTTTGTCGGTCTGACGCGCGAGCCTAAAAGTCTCAGTGATATTCGCCAAAGCCGGCTGAGAATCATGAATGATAAGCGCGGCGGGGCTTATGCAGATCTTGATGGGATCCGCGAGGAAATAGCTGAGGCCCGCCGTCTTTTTGCTAAATACAACTGGGCGGTCATTGATGTGACGCGACGCTCAATTGAGGAAACCGCGGCGACCATCATCCAGCTTTATAACCAACGTCACAACACCACCGTCTCATGAGTTCTGCGTCAAAAATTATCTTGGCCTCAGCCAGTAAAAGCCGCGCCAGTCTCCTGCGCGCAGCCGGCGTTAATTTTGAGATCGTGCCGACCAATGCTGACGAGGATGCTGTAAAACACACCATGAAAGCTAAGGGCGCTACCGCTGCAGCCTGCGCTGAAGCGCTCGCCGAACTCAAGGCGGTTCATGTTTCAGCAAGTCGGCCCGGAAGCTTTGTCATCGGTGCAGATCAAATGCTCGAGTGCGACGGGGCATGGTTCGACAAGCCTGCAGATGAAAACGGCGCACGCAGCCATTTACGGAAACTTCGTGATAAAACACATGTGCTTCCCACAGCAGTTTGCGTCGCGCTGGATGGAATCCGGATCTGGCACTACGTCGCTTTACCGAAGCTGACGATGCGAGCGTTTAGCGAATCGTTTGTCGAAGAGTATCTAAAAGCGGCAGGACCTGCGGTTACAACATCCGTCGGTGCCTACCAGCTTGAGGGACCAGGCGCACAATTGTTTAGCCGTATAGAAGGCGATTTCTTCACTATTCTAGGTCTGCCGCTATTGGAATTGCTGACATTTCTGCGCGAAAAAAATGTGGTGCCGGCGTGACGAAAACGGCCGCAATAAAAATTCTGGCGGGCGTCATGGGATGGCCGGTTGATCATTCGCGCTCGCCGGCTCTGCATGGTTTCTGGCTTAAAGCCTATGGCATCAACGGCGACTATTTACGGTTGCCCGTAAAGCCTGAAGAATTATCGCAAGCGCTGCGTGAATTGCCCGACAAAGGCTTTGCCGGCGTAAACCTCACTCTGCCGCACAAAGAAGCGGCGATGGCAATGGTGGATGAAATTTCGCCGGTTGGAAAACGTATAGGCGCCGTCAATACGATTTTTGTCGAGCAAGGCCAGCTTAAGGCCACTAACACGGATGCTTACGGCTTTATCACTAACCTCAAAATTTCTGCGCCCAACGTGGATTTTACGTCCAGTCCGGCGGTTGTACTCGGGGCCGGCGGCGCGGCGCGTGCGATATGCGTAGCTCTGCAGGATGCGGGCGTTCCTGAAATCTGCATCATCAATCGCACAACCGACCGTGCAGAGGCATTGGCAAAAGCGCTCGACGGACCTTTCACGGTTGCGCCGTGGACCGAGCGGACGGCCCGACTGAAAAATGCCGGACTGTTGGTCAACACAACCGTGCTTGGGATGAAGGGACAGGCGTCCCTGGATTTGGATCTCGCGCTGCTTTCTCCCCGCGCCACGGTCACGGATATCGTTTATGCTCCTTTGGAAACGCCGCTGCTGGCGGCGGCGCGGGCGCGCGGAAATACGGTTGTCGATGGTCTTGGTATGCTGCTTTTCCAGGCCCAGCCGGGCTTCGAAGGTTGGTTTGGACATCGCCCCGATGTCACACTCGCACTGAGAGATCACGTTCTTGCGGTGGGTTAAGCTCAAGACATCGCGCGCTCAGCGTCGACGCGCGCGCCGTCCAGGCCGTATTCTTGCGCTCACCGGCTCCATCGCCATGGGAAAATCTACAGCGGCGGCATTTCTAAAATATCTGGGAATTCCAATCTTCGACGCCGACGCCGAGGTGCATAAGCTGATGGGTCCACGCGGCAAGGCGACAAAAGCCGTTGCGGCGCGGTTTCCTGGCGTTCATAGCCCCGATGGCATTGATCGCAAGGCCTTGGGCGCCATCGTTTTTGGCAACCCGGCGGCGTTGACGGATTTAGAAGCCATCCTGCATCCCTTGGTGCACCAAGAACGTATGCAGTTTCTTCGCAAAGTCGGTTTACGCCGCGCGCCGGTCGTCGCGTTAGATATCCCGTTGTTGTTTGAAAGTAAGATGCCGCCGAATTGGGATTTTGTTGTTGTCGTTTCGGCACCGGCATTTTTGCAGCGTCAGCGCGCTCTAGCCCGGCCGGGGATGTCGGAAGCCAAGTTCAACGGCATTCTTTCCCGCCAATGGTCAGATGCCCGGAAACGTGCGCGTGCCGATGCGGTCATTCCGTCAGGTCTTGGCAAGCGCGAGACCTTGCGCCGCCTCAAACAAATCCTCAAAGTGCAGGCAAAGCGGCACCCATCATCGGCGATGTGAGATAAAGATGCGCGAGATTGTCCTCGATACTGAAACCACAGGCTTTGACCCGCTAACCGGGCACCGCGTCGTTGAAATCGGCTGCATCGAGCTTTTCAATCATATTCCGACCGGCAACGAGTTTCATCGCTATCTCAATCCTGAACGCGACATGCCGGCCGAGGCCGAGGCGGTTCATGGCCTATCGATAGCGTTTCTATCCGACAAACCATTGTTTCCATCTATCGCCGACGACTTCCTGACATTTATCGGGGAGTCACCGATCATTGCGCATAATGCCAGCTTCGATATGAATTTTATCAATGCTGAATTGAAGCGCGCCGGTAAAATGCCACTGGCCAATAATCGTTCCATCGACACGGTTACTTTGGCCCGCCGCAAATTCCCCGGCGCTCAAGCCAGTCTCGATGCTCTCTGCCGTCGATTCCAGATCGATACCTCAGCCCGCGACAAGCACGGCGCGCTGCTCGACGCGCAACTGCTGTCAAAAGTCTATCTGGAACTCGTAGGCGGGCGTGAACCGGGTCTCGCGCTTGCTACGCTTGAGAATGCATCCGTGCAGCAAGTCGCCGCAGAGCGCGTCGTACGCGGCGCGCGGCCCCACGCGCCGACGGACGAAGAACGTGCCGCCCATGAGCTATTTCTGACGACCCTCAAAAACCCGATCTGGGTTCGGGTCGATCCGGCCGCTTGATGTAATCCGCGCTTAGTGGACTGCGGGAGTGGCTTCGGTTGCTGGGGCTTCGACCTGCGTCGCAAACTTTCTGCGATACATATCTGTGAAATCGACAAGCTGCAGCATCAGCGGTGGGAAGCCTGCGCTACCCGTCGTGTCAGCCACAATCTGGCGGACGAAGGGGAAAAGGTGACGCGGGACTTCGATCATGAGCACCGGATGGGCATGTTCCTGGGGAACAAGCTGCGGGTTAAGCTCGACGACGCAGCCGTAAACCAGCTCCAGAATAAAAGCGACCTTGTCGCCAGTCTTGGCTTCCAGATGCACGTTCAAAGTGACCTCGAATACCGGGCCTTCGATTTGTCGCACATTGGCGTCCAAGGCGATCGGAATTTCCGGCGGGGTCTGCCGCAACGTGTTGAAAATATCGGGTGCGCCCGGCACCTCGAAGGACAAGTCCTTAATGTACTGCCCTAAAAACGTGAGCGGACGGCCCGACGGTTGGCCTTCGGCAGGCGGGGCGGCGGTATCCTGAGGTGTGTCGCTCATCAATTATCTCCCGGTGGCGATGCCCATTATATGCGGGCGCTTTCCGCTAAAAAGCCGTGCGAACTAACACGCTTCTCTGCCATGCACAAGCGTTCCACCCGGAATCCCAACGGTCTTTGCCCATCGCTTGCCCTTTAGGGGTTAAGGGCCTATTTTCAGTTTGAAACGTTTACTCCGCGTATGCGGCGGCTGGGGCTGTCAGCACAGTCTTTTCGCCCCATATGTCTTTTAGTCCCATATAGATAAAGCAGCTCGGCGCCTTACGCTGGAGCCAATAGAACCAACACGGAACAGATTGCACGATGGAAGGTTTCCAGTTCATCGACATTATCATCCTGGCCATGGCGGCGGGCTTTATCGTTCTGCGCCTGCGCGGCGTGCTGGGTCGGCGCACCGGACATGAACCCACACCAGATTCCACCGATCCGCGCACAGATGATTCTTTTGGTCGCAAAACCGACAATGTTGTCACGCTGCCGACGTCACCGGCGCGTCGCACGAAGGAAAGCGTTTTGCATGACATCGAACCTGCCTATCAGGGCACAGCGTTCGAGGCCGGCTTAGTTCAGATTAAAATGGCCGATCCCGCTTTTTCCGCCACCGCCTTTTTGGAAGGCGCCGGCACGGCTTTTGAAATGATCGTCACGGCTTACGCCAAGCATGACATCGATACCTTAAAGCCGCTTCTCAGCAGCGATGTTTATGCGCGTTTTGCGACATCCATTCAGCAACGCGAAGAACGCGGCGAAACCATGGAAACGGAATTGGTGGTTCTTAAGCCGCCAAAGTTGGAAGCTGTAGAAGTGCAAGGTACCCGCGCAGTTATCGATTTGCGTTTCCAAAGCGAGCAAGTCAACATTGTTAAAGATAAAACCGGCGCAGTTATCGAAGGCGACCGTGAACACGTCGAAAGCGTGACAGACATTTGGACCTTTGCACACGAACTTGCCAGTGCGGATCCTAATTGGATGCTTATCGCGACGCGTAGCGTAGACGTCTGAATTCCAACCTCGGCTTTTTGTGACTCCTCTCACGCGTTTGACTGTCATCGTGCTTATGGCTTTGCTGGTTGGTGCCGGCTTGGTCGCAGCATTGGTCAAGCGCATGCAGCCGCCACCGCCGCCTGTCAGGCTCGTGCCGGCGCCGAAAGTTGCCCCGGTCGCGGCTTACACACCGATCAACGTCAATGAGTTGCCCGGTTGGACGCAAGATTCCGCCGCGCTGGCCCTGCCGGCACTGAAACGCTCCTGTCAGAAACTTCTCGATATGGCGCCCGACAGTACGGTTGGCCGCGACGTTATCGCGCGTCCCGCTCAGGTATGGCAGGACGCCTGCCGCGTGCTGAGCCAGATCACCGACGGTGATGCAGCGCTGCGCGCCTTCCTCGCCAAGGACTTCACCGCGTATCGTGTCGGCGTCGCGCAACCTAACGCAACCGAAGAGTCTGGAGACCGGATTCAAGATCGCGGAACGTTCACGGCCTACTATGAAACCGACCTCAATGGATCTTTGACGCGCGGCGGAAGTTATCAAGTTCCGATTTATGACGTCCCGCGCAACCTCGTTACCGTCAATCTGAAGGACTTCCTGCCGCCGTCGGTTCAGTTGCCTATGGGCATGCCCGGCACGCTGGTTGGCCGTCTCCTTCCGCGCGGCGATCAACCTGATATCGATGCCACCGCCGTGGGCGGGCAAATCAAACCATATTATACGCGCGCTGAAATCGATGCCGCCGGAGCCATCGCCGACGATGCCGATGTTCTGCTATGGGCCGACGATCCGGTGGCAGTTCATATTCTGCATATTCAGGGTTCGGGACGCGTAACGCTTCCCGATGGCCAGAGCGTGCGCATTGGCTTCGCCGGTCATAATGGTCACGCTTTCCGCGGTATCGGCAGCATATTGCTTGAAGCCGGTGAACTGAAGCCGGGCGGCGCATCGATGGTCGCGGTGCGCGAATGGCTCGCAACGCATCCGGTTGAAGCAGCCGATTATATGAACCGCAACGCGCGTTATGTCTTCTTCCGTAAGCTCGAACCGTCCGAAACGACGGATGGGCCATTGGGCGCCCAAGGGGTCTCGCTGACACCTATGCGTTCGCTCGCTGTTGATCCTCAGTTCATTCCGCTTGGTGCGCCGATCTGGCTCGATACGGTCGATCCCGACAACATACCGCTCCAGCGGCTCATGGTGGCCCAAGATGTAGGCGCAGCTATTACGGGTGCTGTGCGCGGCGACATTTTTTGGGGTCATGGCGAAGAGGCCTTTTTGAAGGCTGGACGCATGAAGAGCGCGGGCAGTTATGTTGTTTTTGTGCCAAACGCCGCGGCTAAACCGGTCACGGAGCCGTCACCCGCGAACGCGGAAGACACCAAAGGTTCCGGCGCCCAAAACTGACTATCAATCAGCGGTAGATCCCTTCCGGCCTTTCCAACCCGATATTTAGAATCAGGTAAACATTCTCACATAAAGTCTAGAGCAGAGCAGCGCGCGCCATATATGTTTTGCGCCGCGGGGACGAGGAACGATGGCAGACGCAAGTACACCAAAGGCCGGAGAGCGCAAACGTGATCGCGCGCTATACTCACGCTTGGTGGAATCCTATCAGGCCGATCGCGTCAGCATTTTTGTCGATTTTGATCGCCTCAACGCACTCCGCTCGCCCGTCTTGAGTCCGTGGGAAAACATCGCACCGCTCCTAATCATACTGGGTGGATCATTGGGGCTGATGTTCTTCATCAATCTCCTGCTCGGCACAGCGACGATGGTGCTTGGCGTGTTGTTCTATCTTTTTGTCATGCGCCCGTGGATCGCGCAGCGTGTCTATCGCCGGGCGATCGAAGCGGCCACCGAGAACCTGCACAACTGGAATCTGTTGTGGAAAATCGGCGGTCTTGTCATCACGCTCAATTACATGAACAAAACACGTTGCGTTGCGCCCGATGGCGACTGGCGTGCTTTCGTGACGCGCTATCTGCCGGAGATGGAGTTGGAAGGCGTCGAAGCCTATCAGAACTTCAAGAGAATGGAGCGGCCCGATAACCCAGACAAAGAAGCTGCGCGCCTTCATGATCTGAATATGTGACTGCGGGCATGACCCGCGCACGGCGTGATCTCAGCCCCGAGGATACGAAGATTTGGCGTTTCGTGACGCGCAGCGTCAGCCCCATACATCCACGCCATCCCACTGAGGAAGAGCCGGCTACCCCGAGCGATGAGCCGCGCCCACGCACAAAAACCGTCATTGAACCGCCGCCGCTCGCACGCGTGTCGCCGCGCCCGCTGGCGCCCTTGGGCTTGGGCGCTACCAATGACATCGACCGCCGCACGGCGCAGCGCTTCACGCGCGGCGAGATGGCTGTCGACGGCCGCATCGATCTACATGGCCTGACGCTCGATCAAGCGCACGGTGCACTCACCGCCTTTATCCGTGGTGCGCATGCACGCGGCGCGCGGTGCGTCATGGTTGTCACGGGTAAAGGAAAAGGCGGAAGTATCGGAAAAATCCGCAATGAAACGCCGTACTGGCTTAATCAATCGACATTGCGTCCGCTTATTCTTGCCGTCAGCCAGGCTCACATGCGCGATGGCGGCGCCGGCGCTCTCTACGTGCTGTTGAAGCGCCAACGTACGTAAGCCCAACGCTCATGAGAATTGGCACTTTTTAGGCCGGCTTCACAGCGCGCGCGAATCCAGTGCGTCGCGCAATTTCAAAATCACCGGCACATGATCCGAGGGTGGTGTCCAGTGGCGGATATCCGTCAGCACTTCAACACTGGCGATACGGTCTTTCAGCGGTTGCGTTACCCAAATGTGATCCAGACGGCGGCCCTTGTTGGCGACTTGCCAATCCGCTGCGCGGTAGCTCCACCATGTAAATACGGGATCGTTCTCGGGCACGACCTCGCGCAAGGTGTCGATAAATTGCAATGAACGCTTCATGCGCTCGAGGGCCGCAATCTCGATGGGCGTGTGCGTGACAATGCGCGAAAGCTTCACATGGTCCCATACGTCCGACGGCAGTGGCGCCACGTTGAAGTCTCCGGCAACGACCAAAGCATCCCGGTATCCATGATTGCCTGCGAAGTGGTCGGCAACCGCCTCGACGAATTTAAGTTTGTGCGCGAATTTCGGATTACGCTCGGTGCAAGGTACGTCGCCGCCCGCCGGCACATAAAGACTGTGCACACTCACGCCATCAATCGTTGCGCTGATATGCCGGGCATCGTTGCGCCCGCAGTGTGGGTAACGCGTGATGTCTGACAGCGGCAATTTGGAGAGGATCGCGACGCCGTTGTACCCGCCGAAACCCGCAATCGCTTGATGCTCGTACCCCATGGCCGCGATGTCAGCGGCGGGAAAGCAATCGTCGTTGGTCTTGGTTTCTTGCAGGCAGATCACATCGGGCGACGCGGCTTCTGCCAGCCTTTCCAGCTGCGCAATGCGTTTGCGCACCGAATTGATGTTCCAAGAAGCGATCGTCAGAAAAGGGGGCGTCAGCACGACATCACACCCTGAAAAAAATAGCGCCCGGTGTGGGGGGACACCGGGCGCTTAACTCTGCCCAGAGTGGCAGGGGATACCACTTCCAGACTGCGCCTGACGCCGTTGCGGCGGGACGCATTGTGAAATCGATATAGGAGTGATTTGGAGATTCGCAAACCCGCTGCCTTGCAAAGCAGCCATGCGCTTTCTGCAGTGCCGTGAAAGCGCGGTTTATATACACAATAACAATAGGATAGCGTTTTATTCATGAGCGTAACGCTTGATGTCAATGCCACAATTGAGGCATGATTAAGTCCATACACGCAATTTTGGCGGTTAATAACCGACTCGACCTAAGCGCGAGTGATCCAAAGACCACACGCCGCGAAGCTAGTCGCGATCTCCGCTTTTGCGGGCATCGTAGCGGAATAGATTTTTGTCCAGGTTTCCGCCCTGCTTTGCATCGAACAAGGTGATAGTGACTTCCTTGTTTTGCGCATCGAGCACGCGCCACTGGCGCAGTTCAAACGGGGCGTCGGAAAAGACCAATGTGAGTTTTCCCGCGCCCGGGTCCTTTGCCATGGCGGCGGTGATTTCTACCGTGCCCGGTCCGAGTTTCACGCCGCCGAGTTTCACGGCAGAGTCTGTGAACGATAGATTTTCTTTCAACAAGATACCGGCAGGCGTGTCATTGAGATCGATGTGGCTGGCATCATTCATCTGCGTATCAACATAGATCAGAAACTTACCGTCGGCGACCATCAGCATGGGGGTCGGCGGATCATAAACCAGCCGCATGCGCCCGGGCCGCGACACATATAAGTCACCCTCGTGGCTGGTGCCGTCGGGGTTCACTTGCAGGAACCGTGCTTTCAACGTCTTCACGTCGTTGAGATAGGCCTCGACCTTTTTCACAGCAGCGCTTTCGGCTTCGCTCAAGGCAAAAGCCGGCGCATTCGCGCAAACCGCGAAGATCGTGAGAAAGGCAAAAATTCGGCGCAACATGCTTCGGCCCATAAATGTTCGCGGCCGCAGACTATGGCGAGGCTGTGGCCGAGTCCAGCCAGAGTAGGCGCCTTACATATCTCCGTGCTGCGGCAGCAGAACTTCGCGTTTGCCGACATGGTTGGCCTTGGTAATCATGCCCTGCTGTTCCATGTCCTCAATAATCTTGGCGGCGCGGTTATAGCCAATCGAAAGATGGCGCTGGATGAAGCTCGTGGATGCCTTGCGCTCACGGGCAACAATGGCCACGGCTTGATCGAACAGGCCGTCACCGGTCGATGTATTGCCGCTGCCTGAAAGTCCGGCAAAGCCCGGCACATCATCCAGGTCGTCCTCTTCGGTAACGGACTCGACGTAGTCAGGCGAAGCTTGTTCGCGCAGATGCATCGTCACCTGCTCGACTTCCTTGTCGCTGACGAATGGGCCATGCACGCGTGTGATGCGTCCACCGGCCGCCATGTACAGCATGTCGCCCTGGCCGAGTAATTGTTCGGCACCCTGCTCGCCTAAAATCGTGCGGCTATCGATTTTGCTGGTGACTTGGAAACTAATGCGCGTCGGGAAGTTGGCTTTAATCGTGCCGGTGATGACATCGACCGAGGGGCGCTGCGTCGCCATGATGACGTGAATGCCGGCGGCACGCGCCATCTGCGCCAAACGCTGCACGGCGGCTTCGACGTCCTTGCCGGCCACGAGCATCAGATCGGCCATTTCGTCGATGATGACGACGATGTAGGGCAGCGGCGTGAGATCGAGATCTTGTTCTTCATAGATCGGCTTGCCGGTCGTCGGCTCGAAGCCGGTTTGCACCGTGCGCTTCAGCACCGTGCCTTTCTTGGCGGCTTCCTGCAGGCGCTGGTTATATCCGGCGACGTTCCGCACCGAGAGCTGGCTCATGGCGCGGTAGCGGTTTTCCATCTCGCGCACCGCCCACTTCAAGGCCATGACGGCCTTGCCGGGCTCGGTGACCACGGGCGACAGCAAATGCGGAATGCCGTCGTACACTGACAATTCGAGCATCTTCGGATCGATCATAATCAAACGCACGTCAGCGGGCGTGTTGCGATAGAGCAGCGACATGATCATGGTGTTGATGGCCACCGACTTGCCCGAGCCGGTGGTTCCAGCAACGAGAAGGTGCGGCATACGTGCGAGGTCGGCGAAGACCGGCATACCGCCAATGTCCTTGCCCAGCGCTATAATGAGTTTGCCGTCGCTCTTCTCAAATTCTTCCGCCGCCAGCATCTGGCGCAGATAAACGGTTTCGCGGTTGGCATTGGGCAGTTCAATGCCGATGACACTGCGGCCCGGCACCACGGCGATACGCACAGCGACCGCGCTCATGGAGCGGGCGATGTCGTCGGCCAGCGAGACGACACGCGAGGTCTTGGTCCCCGGCGCGGGTTCCAATTCATACAACGTCACAACCGGGCCCGGACGGACCTTGGTGATTTGGCCTTTAATGCCGAAATCGTCCAGCACGGATTCCAGCATGCGCGCGTTGCTCTCTAACGCTTCGCGGCTGATCACTTTTTCAACGCGTTCCGGCGGCGGCGCCGTCAGGACGTCGAGGTGCGGCAAATCGAAGCCCCTCTTGGAATCCGGCAGCAAGTTTCCTTGCCGCGCTGCGATCTCGCGCTTAGACGGCTTTGCCGCCTTTGCGCGCGGCATGACCATATCCTTGGGCTTCACCGGCATATCGATTTCAAAGGCCGCAGCTGTGCCGGCGACGGGTTCCATATCTTCGAAGTCTTCGTCAAAGGTGCTATCGGCGGCAGGTGCGCTTTCAATCGCAATCGGCTCTTTGCGCATACGTTTGGTCGGCGCAGCATCGTCCATATCTGCCGACCGTTCAAAACGGCCGCGCAGCCACGCAGATGATGTGCGCGCAGCAGTCTCAACCACAACCAGCACGCCCGCACCCGCTTCGGCGAGCACGTCACCGACAACGGCGGCTTTGAGTGTCATGGTCCAGAGGGCAAGAAACACACCGCCGATACCGGCGATCACACCGAGGCCCACGCGCAATCCGTCGACAGCCATCGGGTCGATCGCATTTAGAAACCCGTGGCGCGAACCCAGATCAAGCAAAACCTGACCTGCGGAGCCGCCAAGGCCCGCGACAATCGGCCATGCATCAGGCGCGGGAATCAACTCCAACCCCATCGCCAGCAGCAACGACGCAGCAATCGCCGCCAATGTGCGCAGCCACAGCCAGCTCACCATCTCGGCACGCATGAGGCGTGCGCCCCAGGCTGCGACGCTCAGTACGATGACGCCCGAGGCCAGCCCAGCCGTTTGCAAAGCCGCGTCGGAGATGAGTGCGCCAAACAAGCCCAGCGCGTTGTCGGGGATGGTGTCGGTCGCGGTGTTAAGCGACGGGTCGGTCGGTGTGTAGCTCAACAGCGCGAGCAAAATGCAAACGCAGGTCACGACAATCGCAAGACCAGCTGCTAATAACGCGCTGCGCTTCAGCATGGCTGCCCAAGCGGGGGGCAAGAAGGGCACGTTCTGGGTGCGGACGGCGGTATTCATGATGGCATTTCCTCTATTGAGAAAGGCTGTCGAGTGTTTGTTTCATACGGAGCATGGCGTGTTCGGTGCGCGCGCGGTTATGCACCAAGGCTACGCGGATATACGGGCTTCCGGGATTGGCGCGGTTATCGTTGCCGACGGCGCGCGCGAGATAGCCGCCCGGCAGAACTTTGACGCCCGCTTCGCTCCATAATTTCTTGGTCGCGGCTTCGCCGTCGCCGACATCGAGCCACAGGAAAAAACCACCTGCAGGACGATAGAATCCGAATTGATTGCCGAAGATGCGCGCGGCGTCATCGGCTTTAGCGCGGTAAAGGCGGCGATTATCTTCAACGTGTGCTTCGTCGCGCCACAAAGCGGCAGCGGCGTTTAACACCGGTACCGGCTGAACAGCGCCGCCGTGCGCCCGAAGCTTCAAGAATTTCGCGATCAAATCCGCATCGCCTGCAACAAAGCCAGCGCGCAAGCCCGGAACACTGGATCGCTTGGACAAGGAATTAAAAACCAGAACATTGGCGAATCCGTCACCAAGTTCGGCGCAGGCCTGCAACGCGCCTGCGGGCGGCGTGGTGTCATAGATCTCGGAATAACATTCGTCCGAGATCAGAACGAAATCATGCTGGCGCGCGAGGCGAATGGACGCTTTTAACAAGTCCATGCTGGCGACCGCGCCTTGCGGGTTCGCCGGTGTGCACAGATAAGCCATGGCGGCGCGGTCAAGATCGGCGCGCGCCACGCCCGCAAAATCAGGCAAGAAAGCGGTCTCTTTAGTCGCAGGTACAAACACCGGCGCAGCGCCGTTCATCACCGCCGCACCGAAATAGACCTGATAAAAGGGATTAGGCATCAGCACCGCGGGCGTCGTGCCGTTTTTTTGCGGCGGAATGCACAACTGCGCGGCCATAAACAGACCTTCACGGCTGCCGGCGACCGGCAGGATGTGCTTTTCGGGATCGAGAAGGCCGGTTGGCAGGCCGTAGCGCTTGTTGCACCAGGCGCCGACGGCGGCGCGGTAATCGGGTGTGCCGGGCGTGGGTGGGTATTTTCCCCAATCGAGGGGGTTCTGGGCCAGGGCCGTGTGCAGCAACGCCGGCGGCGCATGTTGCGGCTCGCCGATGGACATGATCATGGGGGGCACGCCCGCGGGCGGCTCGATCCCTGCTAAGAGGGCCGCCAGCCGCTGAAACGGGTATTCCGTCAGCCCATCTAAACGGGTGTTGTACATTGCGTTGTCGTGACCAAGCCCAAACCATGAGTTTGGACCCGTTTTCTAGGTCCGGCACTCATTGCCCCAATCCTCGGTCAGCAAGGTATACGAAACGTAAACAAAAGGCAAAAAAGATATAATTTACAGTTATATCCAACCGACTCTTGAGTCTTTGCCTGAGAGTGCCGGGACTGTCTCGGTAGCGCCATATAACTATCTGTAATAGTTAAATACTTTTAACTTTAAGACACTTAAACCAGCAGCTCTCGGAGGACGGCATTGAGCGCCAATCGCCCTTTATCGGTTGCGGTCATAAAGGCTGGGGTATCAGTCAAAAACCCATCCTGGACCAAAGCGGCGACGGCATCGGTATCGACAATCTCATCCACTGGGCGCCCGGCGAGGCGGGAAAACCGGCTTTTATCCAGGCCCTCCGTCAGTCGCAAAGCAACCATCACCAGTTCCTCGGCGCGGGTTTGCGGCGTCAGTTCTTCTTCTTCCTGAGTCCCGTGACCGGTGGCTTTGACGCGCTTGAGCCAGAGGGCCGGGGCTTTGACCTGACGTGTGGCGCACGGAGTCCCCTCGATCGTCAAACGCCCATGGGCGCCGGGCCCGATACCGACATAGTCGCCGCCGCGCCAGTAGGTCAGGTTGTGACGGCAGGCGTCGTCGCCCTTGGCATGATTCGAAATCTCGTAGGCCGGATACCCGGCACGCGCGCAGGCCTCTTGCGTAACGTCGTACAGCGCGACGCTGAGGTCTTCGTCGGGCAATGTGAACGCACCGCGCTTGTGTGCGTCATGCATCGCCGTGCCCTGCTCCATGGTCAGTTGATAGAGCGAAAGATGCGTGATGCCGTGGTCGTGTACCTCTTTCAAAGCCTCGTCCAATTCCGCGCGCCACGCAGCGACCGTCTGCTGCGGCCGCGCGTAAATCAAATCAAACGACACGCGCGAAAATGTTTTCGCTGCCGTGCGCCATGCTTGGCGCGCCTGACTCACATCATGGCGTCGACCTAAAAATGAAAGATCAGCATCGTTCAGCGCTTGCACACCCATGGATAGCCGCGCCACACCAGCATCACGTATGGCTTGAAAGCGCTCGGCGTCGACCGTGCCGGGATTTGCTTCCAGCGTGATTTCCAAATCATTCGCGGAAGACCAATGACGTCGCGCCGCATCAATTATGTCCGCCGCCGTGCTCGGGTCCATCAGCGACGGTGTGCCGCCGCCAAAGAAAATACTCGTTAGCGTACGGCCTTGCGTGCGCGCGGCGTAATACGTCAACTCCTGCAGCAGCGCATCACGCCACGCGCGTTGGTCGACGTCTGCTGAGACATGACTGTTGAAATCGCAGTAAGGACATTTTGAAAGGCAGAATGGCCAATGGACATAGAGCCCAAAGCCTTCATCACCCTGAGACGTGCCGCTCATTTAAAACAAGCGGCCACCAATTGCCGAAAAGCATCGGCACGGTGGCTGATGGCGTGTTTCGCGGCTGGTTCCATTTCCGCGAAAGTGATGTCGTACCCGTCGGCGATGAAGATCGGATCGTAACCAAAACCTTTTGTCCCGCGCGCCGGAAAGTGCAGTTGACCGCTGATTTTGCCTTCAAAACTATCGCAGTGACCGTCGGGCCACCCCAGCGATAACGCGCAAATAAAGTGCGCGCGACGATCAGCTTTGCCTTCCATCTCGCGTTCAATGTGGTTCATGGCAAACGCAAAATCTTTCGTCGGTCCCGCCCAGCGCGCGGAATAAATCCCCGGCGCGCCGTTGAGCGCATCAATCGCCATGCCTGAGTCGTCCGCCAACGAAGGAAGCTGTGCGTTGGTCGCTGCAGCGCGGGCTTTTAGTTCGGCATTACCGATGAATGTCAGAGCGGTCTCTTCCGGCTCCGGCAAATTCAAATCACCGGCTGAGATAACATCGGTAGAAAAAGCTGCGAGCAGTTCTCTGATCTCGCGCACCTTGCCGGCGTTGTGGCTGGCGACCACCAGCTTTCCGCCCGCGAAGCGTCGGCGCGTCGTCATGCGAATGCTAAAAGCCGGCTTGCGCCAGCGCCGCGCGCTGCAACGTCACAAGATCTGCGACGCCCTTTTTAGCCAGCGCCAGCAACGCCAGGAATTCTGCTTCTTCAAAAGGATTATCTTCCGCCGCGCCTTGAATTTCGACAATTTTTCCCGACGCGGTCAGCACAAAATTCGCATCGGCTTGCGCGCCGGAGTCTTCGATGTAATCGAGATCGAGGATGGCAGCACCTTTGACGAGACCACAGCTGATCGCCGCGACCGGTTCGCGCAGCGGAATTTTATTGATCGCGCCCAACTGCTTCATTTTTGCGAAAGCCTGATAGAGCGCGAGATAACCACCGGTGATGCTGGCGGTGCGTGTGCCGCCGTCGGCCTGGATCACGTCGCAATCGACGCGGATCTGAATTTCGCCGAAGCCGCGAATATCGGTAACCGCGCGCAAGGCGCGCGCCACGAGACGCTGAATTTCTTGTGTGCGGCCCGTCTGACCGCCTTTGGCAGCTTCACGCGGCATGCGCGTATTGGTCGCGCGCGGCAGCATGCCGTATTCCGCCGTCACCCAACCCTTGCCGCTGTTCTTGAGCCATGAGGGAACCGACTCTTCGACCGAAGCCAGGCACAGCACATGGGTGTCGCCGAATTTCACCAAGCACGAGCCTTCGGCGTGTTTGTTGACACCCAACTCGAAGCTTACCGGCCGCAAGGCATCGGCGGCACGGCCCGACGGGCGTTTTGCAGGCGTCTCTAAGGTCATTGATGAATTCCAGATCCAGGGCTTGTAGGCTTCGTCTAACACTCTCCCGCAGCATGGTCAAAAGTGGCTGGAATTCTTAAGGTTGTGGGCGCATTGACGACCCCCGCCCCGCGGCTTACATAGCGGACAGCCTTTTAACTTTTGGCCCCCTTAACCCTGACCAAGTTCGAGCACCGCACATGATCGCTTCCGATGCGCATGGCGTCGTCGCCTTAAATGAACGGTCGCGGGATATCTTCCGCCATATCGTCGATGCGTTTGTCGAAACCGGCGAACCTGTCGGCTCGCGTACCATTGCGCGTAAACTGAACGGGATGCTATCGCCGGCAACCATCCGCAACGTCATGGCGGATCTGGAATATGCCGGTTTGCTCTATGCGCCGCACGCCTCCGCCGGACGTCTGCCGACCGAAGCGGGTTTGCGCATGTTTGTCAGCGGCCTTTTGCAAGTCGGCGGTCTCGATGCTGAAGAGCGCAAGACCATCGACGCCCATTGCCAAGCGTCCGGAAGATCGTCGGAAGACGTCTTGAGTCAAGTCACCGGCACGCTCGCCGGTCTTGCTCAATGCGCGAGTCTGGTTTTCGCGCCCAAAGTCGAGGCGCCTCTCAAACACATCGAATTCGTCAATCTCAAGCCCGGCCGCGCGCTCGTGGTGATGGTCAACGAAAACGGGGTTGTCGAAAACCGCCTGCTCGAAGTGCCGGCAGACCTGCCTCCGTCGGCGTTGGTTGAAGCCGGTAATTTCCTCGCCGCCCACCTGACCGGCAAGACCCTCGCTGAAGCCAAGGCGGACATTTTGATCGACCTTGATTCCCGCCGTGCCCAGCTCGACGAGCTGACGGCAAAAGTGGTGAAAGCCGGGCTGGCCACGTGGGCCGGGGCCGTTGCCGGGCCGCGCGACACAGCGCTCATCATCAAAGGCCAATCCAATTTGCTCAATAACGTCACCGGCATGGAAGATCTGGAAAGCATCCGCCATCTGTTCTCGGTACTGGAAGCACGCGAGCAAATGGTGCGTGTGCTCGATCTGGTAGGCCGCGGCGACGGTGTGCAGATTTTCATCGGTGCGCAGAATGAACTTTTCGGCATGGCCGGATGTTCTATGGTCGTGGCGCCGTTTCAAAACGCCCGTGAGCAAATCGTCGGCGCCATCGGCGTTATTGGCCCGACACGTTTGAATTACGCCCGTATCATTCCCATGGTCGACTACACCGCAAAGCTTGTCGGCCGTATGCTCGAACAATAATCGTCATTAACTACACAATAGAAGATAGTGAATCATGACCTCCGATACGAACGGCCAAACCGAACCATCCTTTGAACAGCCCGCGCCCGCCTCTGAGCCGCCCGTCGATCCGCAGACGCGCATCACCGAGCTTGAAGCGCAGGTCGAAACGTTGAAGAAAGACAAGCTGCTGGCGCTGGCCGAAGCTGAGAATGCCGGCAAACGCGCCGACAAGCGCATCTCCGACAACGCTAAATACGCTGTTTCGAATATCGCTAAGGCGTTGTTACAGGTGGCCGACAATCTTGGACGGGCGTTGCTGGCGGCGCCGGTAGAATCGCGTGCGTCTAACGAAACCCTTCGTAATCTGGCGACCGGTGTTGAACTCACCAGCAAAGAACTCGAGACGGTACTCGAGAATCAAGGTGTACGGCGCTTGAACGCCCTCGAACAGCCCTTCGACGCCAATCTTCACAACGCCATTCAAGAGGTCGAGAATACGACCGTACCTCATGGAACCGTCGTGCAGGTTTTTCAGGAAGGCTATATGATCCACGACCGTCTGCTGCGTCCGGCCATGGTTGTCGTCTCCAAAGGCGGACCCAAACGCGACGCCGCGAACAACGCAAACGCCAACAACGGTGTAAATACGACGGCATAGAATCAAAACAAGGGAGGCCGGAATGACGCGTTCAGCTTTGGTAGCGACTGTCTTTAGCGTTGCGGTCATCGCCGCGCCGGTTTTGGCGGACGCTCCGCCCGGCACGCAAATCAAAGTCGATCCTTCCGCGCTTGCCAAGCCGGGCGATAGCCCCAGCAAAGCTAACCCGTCGCAACACGTTGCAAAGCCTGCAGGTGCGACGTTGAGTGTGCCGCCGGGCTTTAGCGTGAACGTATTCGCCGAAGGCCTCTCTCATGCGCGCAACATGGTCGTTGCCGCTAACGGCGATGTGCTGCTGGTAGAAACGAGTGCGGGCAAAGTTACTTTGCTGCGCGATGCTGACGGCGACGGCAAAGCCGAAAACGTCAGCACCTTTGTGCAAGGTTTCAAATCTCCCTACGGTATCGCGCTCGGCAAAGACGCGTTGTATGTCGGCGATCTCGAGGGTGCTTGGCGTATTCCGTACACCGCTGGCGACACCACCGCGCGTGCGACGCCGACGCTTGTCACGGCCGACGGCGCGTTTGGTACGACGGGCGGTCACAGCACGCGCAATGTTGCGCTCAGCCCGGACGGCACGAAGCTTTATGCTGCGATTGGTTCTGCCGGCAACATTTCCGAAGAGCCGGCGCCGCGCGCATCGATTCAGGTATTTACCCTGAACGGCGACGGCACGAAGGCAGGTAATCAGCGCACCTTTGCCAGCGGCCTGCGTAATCCTGTCGGTGTCGGCTTTTATCCAGGAACCAAAGATCTTTACACCGTCGTCAACGAGCGCGACACGCTGGGCGACGAATTGGTGCCCGACTATCTCACACGGGTCGCAGATGGCGGATTCTACGGCTGGCCTTACAGCTACATAGGTAAAAACCCGCAACCCGGCTTTGCCAATAAACGTCCCGATCTTGTCGCCAAAGCCACGGTGCCGGACGTGCTGTTCCGCTCGCACTCGGCCCCCATCGGTTTTGCGTTTTATACTGCCACACAATTTCCGAAAGAATATCGCGGCGGCGCTTTCGTCGCTCTGCATGGGTCGTGGAATGCATCCTCGCCGCGCGGCTACAACGTTGCCTACGTCCCCTTCGACAACAAAAAGCCCGCCGGCGGGTATACGGTATTCGCCAGCGGCTTCTGGCCAAGCAACGGATCAACCGCGCAGGTTTGGGGACGCCCCGCCGGCATTGCCGTCGCTAAAGACGGCAGCTTGCTGATCGCCGATGACAGCTCTCAAACCGTCTGGCGCGTGAGCTACAAAGGCAACTAAAGCGCTTTCCTGAAGGCCAAGCTGTAGCGTCCGCCAAGCGCGGGCAGTGGGCTTGTGCCAGGATAAATCTTGCGCACGCCGTGAAAGCGCATGCGGCTGGCGCCGCCCATGATCAACGCATCGCCATGACTGACCCGCAGGCTTTGTGTCTTATCGGTGCGCCCAAATCCGCCGATTAAAAAATCGGCATCGTCACCGAGACAAACAGTGACAATCGGATGCGAAAGATCCGCCTCGTCGCGATCTTGGTGCAGTCCCATTTTCGCGCTCGGCTCATAGAAATTGATCAGGCACGCTTCGGGCGTAAAGTCCGCCCACGGCGTTTGTGCTGCAATCTCGCGCACCACCCGGCTGAATACAGCGGGCATCGCCGGCCATGGCCCCCCCGGTATCGGGACGCCGCGTGAGATAGCGATAGCCGCGCCGATCGCTCCACCAGCCGGCATTGCCGCAGTTGGTCATGGCGGCCGAGGTCATGCCCCCACCGCGGGTTTGGGTACGCTGTGGCGGAGCCGCCACCACGACAGCTTTTAACGCGCGGACCACGTCCTCAAGCACCGCATCGGTCAATGCGTTGGGCAAAAAGAAGACCCCATCGGGGAGGGATTCGGGCGCCGGCAGCGCAAAAAGCGATCTCTGGGCGGTCATTCCAGCAACCATGACGAATTGAGGGTATAAGCGGCCCTAGTGTGGCCGATTTCCAGCGCGCTACTAAATATAAGCCGCTTCGACGAAGTCTCCACAGTTCGGACGGCGTTTTGCAGGGTATAACCGCCGGGAATTAGCAATTTTTCGAGCCAAACCGGCAGAAAATCCTGCGAAAAGAGTCGGTTGGGCCGTTGCAGCCCCCAGCCACCCCCCTTATATACGCCCCCAGGTTTACCAAGCCTCTGAGGGGCTTATGCAATGAGGGGATATCCAGGGTGCCTCTTTGGGCCTTTGATGTCTGCCGCTGAAAAAAGGAACGGAACGTATGGGTAAAGTTATCGGTATCGATCTCGGTACAACCAATTCTTGCGTCGCGGTGATGGACGGCAAAAGCCCGCGCGTCATCGAGAACGCCGAAGGCGCGCGCACCACGCCGTCGCAAGTCGCCTTCGCCGAAGGCGGTGAACGCCTTGTCGGCCAGCCGGCCAAACGCCAGGCTGTGACCAATCCGGAAGCCACGCTGTTTGCGATCAAGCGCCTGATCGGCCGCCGCTCGGACGATCCGATGGTCGAAAAAGACAAAAAGCTCGTACCGTACAAAATCGCCAAGGGCGACAACGGCGACGCTTGGGTCGAAGTGCGCGGCGAAAAATATTCGCCGTCCGAAGTCTCGGCCTTCATTCTGCAAAAGATGAAAGAAACCGCCGAATCCTATCTCGGCGAAAAAGTTACCGAAGCCGTCATTACTGTTCCGGCTTACTTCAACGACAGCCAACGCCAAGCGACCAAAGACGCCGGCAAAATCGCCGGCCTCAACGTGCTGCGCATCATCAACGAGCCGACCGCCGCAGCGCTCGCTTACGGCATGGACAAGAAAAGCTCGGGCATCATCGCAGTCTACGATTTGGGCGGCGGTACGTTCGACGTTTCGGTTCTCGAAATCGGCGACGGCGTGTTCGAAGTGAAATCCACCAACGGCGATACGTTCCTCGGCGGTGAAGACTTTGACGCCCGCATCATCGACTTTCTGGCCGACGAATTTAAAAAAGAAGCCGGCATTGATTTGCGCAGTGACAAACTTGCTCTGCAGCGTTTGAAGGAAGCCGCTGAAAAAGCAAAGATTGAGCTCTCGAGCGCGACGCAGACCGACGTCAATCTGCCGTTCATCACGGCGGACGCGTCCGGTCCGAAGCATCTCAATATCAAGCTCAGCCGCGCTAAACTCGAAGCGCTGGTCGAAGATCTTATTCAGCGCACCGTCGAGCCTTGCAAAAAAGCTTTGAAGGATGCCGGCTTGAAGGCCAGCGAAATCCAAGAAGTCATCCTGGTCGGCGGCATGACCCGCATGCCTAAGGTGCAGGAAGTCGTGAAGCAGTTCTTCGGCCGCGAACCGCATAAGGGTGTGAACCCCGATGAAGTCGTGGCGTTGGGCGCTGCGATCCAAGGCGGCGTGCTTAAGGGCGACGTGAAAGACGTTCTGTTGCTCGACGTCACCCCGCTGTCGCTCGGTATCGAAACCTTGGGCGGCGTGTTCACGCGCCTGATCGAGCGCAATACAACGATCCCGACGCGCAAGAGCCAGGTGTTCTCGACAGCCGAGGACAGCCAAACCGCCGTGACCATTCGCGTCTTCCAAGGCGAACGCGAAATGGCGGCCGACAACAAGATGCTGGGTCAATTCGATCTCGTCGGTATTCCGCCTGCGCCGCGCGGTGTGCCGCAGGTGGAAGTGACCTTCGACATCGATGCCAACGGCATTGTGAACGTCTCGGCTAAAGATAAAGCCACAGGCAAGGAACAGCAGATTCGCATCCAAGCCTCGGGCGGTTTGTCGGATTCCGACATTCAGCAAATGGTAAAAGACGCCGAAGCGCACGCGGAAGAAGACAAGACCCGCCGCGCCGCGGTCGATGCCCGCAACCAAGCCGACGGCCTTGTGCACTCGGCCGAGAAAAGCCTGAAAGAACACGGCGACAAAATTCCGCCGAGCGACAAAGCCGAAATCGAAGCCAAGCTGGCCGATGTGAAAGCTGTGCTTGATTCGGGCGATGCCGAGAAAATCAAAGCCGCGACCGACGCGCTGATGCAGGCCTCCATGAAAATGGGCGAGTCCATGTATAAGCAAGGCCCGGGTGCGGCCGCTGGCGGCGCAGAAGCCGGCGAAGGCGAAGCGAAGAACGACGATGTGGTTGATGCCGACTTCGAAGAAGTCGACAAAAACAAGAAGTAGTCACGCGCTCGTTATCGCAGGGGGCCTGTGGTTTCGGTTGATACAATGATGCTTATCGCAGCCGGGACTTAAATCCCGGCCGTGATGAACATGGAGCTAGGCTAAAAGCATGAGCGCGGTGAAGCAGTGTTATTATGAGATTCTGGGCGTCGCGAAGAGCGCGTCCGGCGACGATCTCAAAAAGTCGTACCGCAAGCTCGCCATGGAATTTCACCCGGACCGCAATCCGGGCAACAAAGACGCCGAGCACAAATTCAAAGTCTTAAGTGAAGCCTACGACATCCTGCGCGATGAACAAAAGCGCGCGGCTTACGACCGCTATGGCCATGCGGCTTTCGAGCAAGGCGGTGGCCCCGGCGGCGGTGGTGGTTTCGGTTTCGATTTCGGCGCGGGCTTCGCCGACATCTTTGACGAAATGTTTGGCATGATGGGCGGCCAGCGCGGCGGCCGTGGGCGCGGTCCGGCACGCGGCCAAGACCTGCGCTACAACATGGAGATCACGCTCGAGGAAGCTTTCAACGGCAAGAAGGCCACCATCACCGTGCCGTCGTCCATTGCCTGCGAAAAATGCAAAGGCTCGGGCAGCAAGGACGGCGCGGCGCCTTCGACGTGCCCGGGCTGTAAAGGCGCCGGCAAAATTCGCAGCCAGCAGGGCTTCTTCACGGTCGAGCGCGTGTGTCCCACGTGCCATGGCGGCGGTCAGGTCATTACTGACCCGTGCCCCAAGTGCGGCGGTGCCGGACGTACCCGCAAAGAAAAGGCGCTCGACGTCACAGTTCCGCCGGGTGTCGAAGAAGGCACGCGCATTCGCCTCGCCGGGGAAGGCGAGGCCGGCATGCACGGTGCGTCCGCCGGCGATCTCTATATCTTCCTCGCCATTGCCCCGCATCGCATGTTCCAGCGCGACGGCGCGAACCTTTTCATGCGCATGCCTATTCCCATGACCATGGCGGCTTTGGGCGGCGAACTTGAAATGCCCGTGATCGACGGCAGCAAGATCAAGGTTCAAGTCCCCAAAGGCTGTCAGAACGGCCACCGCTTCCGTTTGAAGGGTAAGGGCATGAGCGTTCTGCGCTCGCAGGCACGCGGCGATATGTTCCTGGAAGCCGCTGTCGAAGTGCCGGTGAATCTCACCGATAAGCAACGCAAACTGCTCGAAGAGTTCGAGACCGAAAGCGAAGCCGCCACCTATAGCCCGGAATGCACCAGCTTCCTCGATAAGGTGAAGGACTTCATCGGCGCGGGCGCGAAAGCCTCCAAGTAGCATTATTTGTCGTCCGTTGTCGGGACGACACAAGAGGACATATACTCCGGGCACATTTGAACACCGGGGCTGCTCTCCATGAGAATCGGACCATGAAAATCGGAATTGTCGGATGTGCAGGCCGTATGGGCCGCATGCTCATCCAAGAAGTTTTAGCGACACCCGGCGCAAGCCTGGCCGGCGGCACCGAGCCGTCGGGCGCGTTGCTCGGGCAGGATCTGGGCACGCTTGTCGGCGCTGCGGCGCAGGGCGTTGTCGTCACCAATGATACCAAGGCGCTGTTTGCCGCCAGCGACGCCGTGATCGATTTCACGACTCCAGCAGCGACCAAAATCCACGCGGAATTGGCAGCCTCGACCGGCAAGGCCCTGATTATTGGCACAACCGGCCTCAATGACGACGTGCGCGCTACCATCGCGGCGGCCGCGAAAAAGACTGTCATCATTCAGGCGCCCAACATGAGCGTCGGCGTCAATGTGCTTCTGGCGCTGACCGAGAAACTCGCTGCCACCCTCGGCACCGATTACGACATCGACATTCTCGAAATGCATCATCGTCACAAGGTCGATGCGCCGTCGGGCACGGCGTTGGGTTTGGGCGAAGCCGCAGCAAAGGGCCGCAAGGTTGCCTTGACGGATGTTGCGCGCACCACGCGCGATGGTCAGGTCGGCGCGCGTCCTACCGGCGAAATCGGCTTTGCGACGTTACGCGGCGGCGATGTCGTCGGTGATCACACGGTGGTTTTCGCCGCCGATGGCGAACGCATCGAAATCACGCACAAGGCATCCTCGCGCGCGATTTTCGCAAAAGGCGCTGTGCGTGCGGCGCTGTGGACCAAAGCGCGCACACCCGGCCTTTACTCCATGCGCGATGTGCTCGGGCTGGGCTAGAGCATGGTCCGGAAAAGTGGACGCCGGTTTTCCGACAAGACCAGGCTCACTCAAGAAAAAGCGTCATGAGGCCGGAGAAGGTTTCGGAATTCTATCGCCGCCTGCGCGATCTAGAGCCGGTGCCGAGAACCGAACTTAAATACATCAACGCTTATACGTTGCTGGTCGCCGTGGTGCTGTCGGCCCAGGCGACGGACGTCGGCGTCAACAAAGCCACCGGGCCATTATTCAAACTGGTCGACACGCCCGAAAAGATGGCGGCACTGGGCGAAGTCGGGCTCAAGAATTACATCAAGACCATCGGCCTCTTTAACGCCAAGGCCGCCAACGTCATCGCGCTGTCGAAAATCCTGATCGAGAAACACAAGAGTCAGGTACCAGCGACGCGTGAGGAACTGGAGGCGTTGCCGGGCGTCGGCCGCAAGACGGCGAACGTGGTTCTCAATGTGGCCTTTAGTCAGCACACAATTGCCGTGGACACGCACATCTTCCGCGTCGGCAACCGCACCAAAATCGCGCCGGGAAAAAACCCGCTGGAAGTCGAACAGAAACTTGAGAAAGCCACGCCGGCCGAATTCAAGCAGCACGCCCATCACTGGCTGATTCTGCACGGGCGTTATGTTTGCAAAGCGCGGCTGCCGGAATGCTGGCGTTGCCCGGTTTTTGATCTGTGCCCTTACACGCCCAAGACGCCCGCGCCGGAAAGCGCCGAAGCGCAAAAGATCAAGGCCGCGAAAATAAAAGCGAAAAAGAAAAAGCGCGCGTAGCTTTCGCGGCGCTCACTCGATGGATTCGATTGTCCCCAGCAGCTTGCCGCCGTTGGCGACCATGATGGTCTTGTAGCTAACGCTGCCTTTGACGGTCCCGGAGGCCGCGACTTCCAGATGGACGTTCACTTTCAAGGTGCCTTCGTAAATGCCGGCGATAACGGCGCTTTCTACTTCGGCTGTCCCTTTGAAGGTGCCGTTAGCCGTAATGTCGATCGCTTTTACATCGCTCAAGGTTGCTTCGACCTTGCCTTCGACCACGAGCTTCACGCAGCCGGGAATTTCGCCGCTCATGCGGATTTGCTTGCCGATCACCAGGCGCTTGCCGTCGAGATCGGCGTCGCTCCCGCGTATGGTGGCGAGGTTTGGGATATCGGCGACACGCTTTTGGATTTGCGGCGTGAAAGCGGCCATACGGTACTGGCTGAATCTGTCCGACATGTTCTTCCCCTTGACCTGTGCATTCCCAAAAAACGGATTGAAAGCGCGTTTGGCGCCGTAGGCTTTGATTGGCAAACGTACCGATGTCTGCCGTGCCGAAAAGTCGATACGCGGCGAGACTATGCTCAACGCCGCGCCGGCTAATTCACTTGTCTCTGGCTTTTCGTTGTCCAACGCTTTCCCACCCTTGGTCCTGCGTTCCCATCCATCTTAGGGCCATGCACCCTACGGACGGGCAGTTAATTTTTGGAATACGTGCACCATCACCGCGGCGCCGATCACCGGCGCGATCATGTTAAGCAGCGGCACGGTCAGCATGAAGGTTATAATCGCGCCGGTCAGCCATAGCGTGCGCGCATGCGCGCGACGGAAGGCGCGCAGTCCCTCTTGATTTAAACGCCGCGTGGCAACGGTTTCAAAATATTCACGTCCCAGCAGGCGCCCATTGACGGCGTAAAAAACCACTACATTCAGGGGTGGAACAAAAATCAGCGCTAAATATAGCGGTAGCAAAATGACATTGAGGCCGACGGACATTTCCGCCACCCTCACCGATGCGCCTAACGACTCCGTCAGCGGTACAGATCGCGGCGGACCAAGGTGCGGGTAAACCGCTGCTCGACGGCGTCGGCCACATCCTCCAGCCAAAACCCCACCACGGCCGTTACAATTCCTGGAAAGAGCAGCGTCGAGAGCATCACCGCCCCCACCCCAGCGCCCCAAGCAGCGACCATGCCCAGAATGGGCAGATCTTTGACCCAGGCCTGACTCAACGTCCAGGCCAGCAGGGCAATGACCACGGCATAAATCGCGATCGTCGCAATCATGCCTGCAACCACAACCCGCATCAGGCGCGGGTCGGTGAGTTGTGCGAAAGCCTTGGCGAATGCGGAAAACATACGAGGCCCTTAGCGCCCGGTTGTGAGACGGCGATCAGCGGGTATACTGCCGCCCGCAAAATATAAGATCGGACGATCAAGCTCACAAACTAAGGAATGCTCTATGGCTGAAGCCCGCTTCGACGTCGCCGCTATTGGTTCGGCCATCGTCGATATTCTTTCGCGCACAGACGATCAGTTTCTGACTGATAACGGCATGGTCAAAGGCACCATGGCGTTGACGACAGCGGAGCAAGCCAAACTCATCTATGAGCGTATGGGCAGCGCCGTGGAGATCTCCGGCGGCTCGGCAGCCAACACAACAGCCGGCATCGCCTCGCTTGGCGGAAAGCCCTGTTTTATTGGTAAAGTCGGTGCTGATAAGCTGGGCGAGATTTTCGCGCACGATATGAAAGCTATCGGTGTTGAGTACCACGGCGGCGAAAATCGCCCCACCAAACTGCCGACGGCAACCTGTCTGATTCTCGTCACGCCCGACGGCCAGCGCACGATGAACACATATCTTGGTGCCTGCACCGAGATGAGTCCCGCCGACATCGATGCCGATCGTATTGCGTCTTCGCAGGTCACCTACATCGAGGGGTATCAGTGGGATACCCCCTTGGCCAAACAAGCCATCCGCAAAGCCTGTCAGGCTGCCAAAGGTGCAGGCCGCAAAGTGGCGCTCTCGCTGTCCGATCCGTTTGTGGTTGATCGCCACCGCGATGAGCTGATGGCGCTCATCAGAGACGACGTTGATATTCTCTTCGGCAATGAAGACGAGATTTTCAGTCTTTACCGTGCCGCCGATCTTGAATCCGCGGTCGCTTCCCTGCGCGAAGCCGGCGCTCTGGGCATCATGACCCGCAGCGCCAAAGGTGCGGTGGTGTTAGACGGCGCAACGACTATCGCCGTCGACGCCGCGCCCGTCGCCAAGGTGATCGACACCACCGGTGCCGGTGACCTTTTCGCGGCGGGCTTCTTGTTCGGCTACACCCACGGCCGCGATCTCACAGCCTCGGCCCGCATCGGCGCCGTGGCGGCGGCCGAGGTGATCAGCCATATGGGCGCCCGGCCCGAGGTTTCCCTGAAAGATTTGCTCGTAAAGCACGGGCTTTAAACGCCTAGATCGCTGAAAACCGTCTTTTTGTCCGCGTTTTTGTGGTTTCACCGCAGCGCACCTTGAATGATGACCCCTTTTCAGTATATAGACCGCGTCTAAGGGAGCCGGGCGCGAAGTGCGTCCGGCTTTTGCTTATAAGCGTTTAGCGGCTCTTATAAGCCCCATGTGACCGCCTGCGTGCGGCTGCAGCACGCTAAAACGCTGATACTACAGCATATTTTGGAAGGTTGGGCTGCGGCCCAAGCGTTAAGCCTATGGAATTACGCAATATCGCCATCATCGCGCACGTCGATCACGGGAAGACAACGCTGGTTGACGCCTTCCTGAAGCAATCCGGCGCCGTCCGCGCCAACGCCCGCATGGACGATTGCGCCATGGATTCGAACGACCAGGAGCGCGAGCGCGGCATCACCATTCTCGCCAAGTGCACGGCGGTCGAGTGGGGCGGTTACAAGATCAATATCGTCGACACCCCCGGCCACGCCGACTTCGGCGGCGAAGTCGAGCGCATCCTGTCGATGGTCGACGGCGTATGTCTTCTGGTCGATTCCTCCGAAGGCCCGCTGCCGCAAACCAAATTCGTGTTGTCGAAAGCGCTGGGCCTGGGTCTGCGTCCGATAGTCATCGTCAACAAGATCGACCGTCACGACGCCCGCCCCGATGAAGTGCACACGGAAATTTTCGATCTCTTCGCCAACCTAGGCGCTACCGATGAGCAGCTCGACTTCCCGACACTGTTCGCCGTCGGCCGCGAAGGCTGGGCTGTGCGTAGCCTCGAGAACGAAGAGCGCAAGGACTTGACGCCGCTGTTCGAAACCATCGTCAAGCACGTCCCGCCACCGAAGCGCGATCTCGAAGCGCCCTTCACGATGTTGGCGACGACGCTGGAATTCGACAACTTCCTCGGTCGCATTCTGACGGGCCGTATTGAAACCGGCATCGCCCGGGTCAACATGCCGCTGAAGGTTCTGGACCGCGAAGGCAAAGTGCTGGAAACGGGTCGCGCGACCAAACTTCTCACATTCCGTGGCCTTGAGCGCGTGCCGGTGGAAAGCGCCGAAGCCGGCGATATCATCGCGCTTGCGGGTATGACGGCTGCCAACGTTGCCGATACCTTCTGCGCACCGGAAGTCACCGTACCGTTGAAAGCCCGCCCGATCGATCCGCCGACGTTGGCCATGACCTTCTCGGTCAATGACTCGCCGTTCGCAGGGCTCGAAGGCGACAAGCTCACGACCCGCGTCATCGCCGCGCGTTTGCACAAAGAAGCCGAAGGCAACGTCGCCATTAAGATTTCTGAATCCAATCAGAAAGACGCTTTCGAAGTTGCCGGCCGCGGCGAATTGCAGCTCGGCGTGCTGATTGAAAACATGCGCCGCGAAGGTTTCGAACTGTCGATCTCGCGTCCGCGCGTCCTGTTCCAGACCGACGAACAGGGCAAACGCCTCGAGCCGATTGAAGAAGTGGTCATCGACGTCGATGAACCGCACTCGGGCGTGGTCGTCGAAAAGATGTCCATGCGCAAGGGCGAACTGCAGGAACTGAAACCCGCTGGCGGCGGTAAGACGCGCATGGTGTTCCTTGCGCCCTCACGCGGCCTCATCGGTTATCACGGCGAATTCCTCACCGATACACGCGGCACCGGCGTCATGAACCGCCTGTTCCACTCCTTTGGTCCCTACAAGGGCCCCGTCGCTTCGCGCCGTCAGGGCGTGCTCATTGCAACCGAGACCGGCGAAGCTAACCAATATGGCTTGTTCCACCTTGCTGACCGCGGCACTCAGTTCGTGCAGGCTGGCACCAAAATCTACATGGGCATGATCGTCGGCGAACACACGCGCGAAAATGACCTGGAAGTGAACCCCTTGAAGTCCAAGGCGCTCACCAACTTCCGCACGGTCATGAAAGACGACAAGCAGGATCTTCCGCCGCCGCGCGTCATGACCCTGGAACAGGCTATCGCCTATATTCAGGACGACGAACTGGTTGAAGTGACGCCCAAAGCCATCCGCCTGCGCAAGCGCTATCTCGATCAGAACGAGCGCAAGCGTATGTCGAAAACGGCGGCTGCCGGCTAATTTGCCGCGCCGGGATTCACTTCCCGGCGCGGGTATGCGACAACAGCCGTCATGGCTGAAACCGCATCTGGCACGCGCTTCAACGGCTGGCTGAGCGCTTTCCGCGCTTTCATCGACCGGCGCACGCTGGTGATGTTGGCGTTGGGCTTTTCAGCCGGTCTACCATTCCTTCTCATTTTCGATACGCTGTCGGCATGGCTGCGCGAGTCCGGGCTTTCGCTGGAAGTCATTGGCTTTTTCAGCCTCGCCACGCTTTCATACGCGTTCAAATTTCTGTGGGCGCCGCTGGTCGATCGCACCAAGGTGCCTTTGCTGACGGCAGCGCTTGGCCATCGCCGCGCCTGGATGCTAGTTGCGCAAGTTGCCATCACCATCGGCTTGCTGCTGATCTCCTTGTCCGATCCCGCGTCGAATCTCGGACTTGTCGCACTGTTCGCAGTACTGACCGGCTTCTCGTCTGCCACGCAAGATATTGTCATCGACGCCTGGCGCATCGAAGCCACAGATAACAGCCAGCAAGGCGCCATGGTGGCGGCGTATACGTGGGGTTATCGCATCGCGCGCATCGTCGCGGGTGCCGCGCCGTTAATTCTCGCCGAGGCCTATAGCTGGTCGCTGTCCTACGCCGTGATGGCGACGCTTATGATCGTCGGCATTCTGGCCGTCCTGCTCGCCCCGCGCGAACGCGCACACGTGATTCGGCCAATTCCCGATGGCGGTTTGCCGTCGCAGCCGTGGGCCGAACGCGGTGAGTGGTTGCTGCGCCTGGTCGTTCTCTTAGGAGGCGCACTCTTACTGGGATCGGGTCTCTCGGGAAAAGCCGATATGCTCGCTGTCCCGCTTTCCCCCGACGCCGCTGCGGGCTTAAAGGCAATATGGACCGCGCGCGGCACGGGCGTTTGGTTCCAATTTGTCGGCACGATCTTCGGGGCCGGCTTGCTTGCGCTCGCCGCGTGGCCGCTGCCGCGCAAACAAACGCGTCCCGGCATTTTCCTCTCGCATGCATTCGGTGATCCGCTGGCCGACTTCTTCGGTCGATACCGCGGCACCGCCGCGCTCATCCTGGCGATGATATGCCTTTATCGCTTGGCCGATTTCACGCTCAATATCATGAACCCGTTCTATCTCGATCTTGGTTATTCGCTGATCGAGATCGCCGAAGTACGCAAAGGGTTCGGCACGGTGATGTCGATGCTCGGCGTTTTTGCCGCCGGCTATGCGATTGCGCGCTGGGGATTGATGCGCCCTTTACTGATCGGCGCGCTGGTAGGACCAGTCAGTAATTTGGTCTATGCCTGGCTCGCCATGCAGGGCCCGGACTTAGGCGCGCTGACCATTGCGATCAGTGTCGATAACATCTCCGAAGGATTCTCCGGCACGTGCTTGATCGCATATATGTCCAGCCTGACCGCCGATGCCTTTACCGCGACACAGTACGCACTATTTTCCTCGCTCTATGCCATTCCAGGAAAGCTCCTTGGCTCGCAGTCGGGCCGCGTCGTTGAATCAGCCGCGCGGTCGGTTGAAGCCGGCGGTCTATTTGCGCCGCTCACAAAGTTCTTCGGCAGCTTGCCGGCGACGTCCTTTGCGGAAGGCGCGGCGAAACTAGGCGTGGCACCCGGCGCGCTGGGCGCGGGTTATGTCGTGTTCTTTATTTACACTTTCATCGTCGGGCTCAGCGGCATTTTGCTGACGTATCTGGTCGTTCGCAAAAACCCTACGTAGTCGGCGGCAGATACACCGTAAACGTCGCACCCTTGCCGACATCGCTCTCGATCACTAGCGCGCCGCGGTGGCGGGCGAGGATGTGCTTGACGATGGCCAGCCCTAACCCGGTTCCGCCAAGCGTGCGTGAACGTGCGGTGTCGACGCGATAGAAACGCTCTGTCAGACGCGGGATATGTTCACGCGCAATGCCCTCGCCGAAATCACGCACCGATATTTTTATGCACGCGCCTCGTCCCGGCATGGCAGGCGGGCGGACGTCCGACACCGTAACGCTAACTTCAACGCGCCCGGCTTCGCCGCCATACTTCACCGCGTTACTCAGTAAATTATGGAACACTTGGCTAAGCTCGCCGGATTCTCCTAGGGCTGTCGGAATGCCCGGCGCAACGTCCAGCGTGACCGTGGCATGGCGCTCTTTAATTTGCCGATCCAGCAGCTCGATGGTGTTGCGCAGCAGGACATTAATATCAACAGCGTCGGTTGGCCTCGTATGTTCGCGTAACTCAATACGCGAGAGCGATAAAAGATCGTCGATCAGGCGCGTCATGCGATTGGCTTGTTTCAGCATGATATCCAGAAACTTCTCGCGCGCTTCTTCATCGTCCTTCGCCGGGCCTTGCAAGGTCTCGATGAACCCAAGCACGCTGGCCAAAGGCGTGCGTAGCTCGTGACTCGCATTGGCGACGAAATCAGCGCGCATGCGATCCATTTTCATGCGTTCGGTTTGATCATGAAGCGCAATAATCAGCCCTGTCCCGTCGGCGGTAATTTTTGAGAGCGGCACGATGAGCGCGCCAAACGTGCGCTCTACCGGGGCCGGCAATGTGAACATCGCCTCGGTTCTGCGGTTATGGAGCAAAGCGGCATCAGCGGCTTCCAACACCTTGGGATCGCGAATGACGCCGGCGAGATCACGTCCTGCCAAATTGCTGCCGCGCTCAAGTTCAAACAGCTGCCGCGCCGATGCGTTTGCGCCGACGACACGGCGTTGGCGATCGAGAAGAAAGAACGGATCGGGCAAGCTATCGAGAATTTCCTGGCGCGTCTTGGCCAGGTCGTCGGCCGCATCGCGGCGATCGGCCCACAGGTGACGTAATGCCATGAGAATCGCCAGAAGACGCTGCGCGGTTTCCGACGTCTCCAAGATCGGCGCCGCCGCTCCCGGATTACTTAGCAACTCATTGGCATAAGTGATGACGCGGTCAAAATCGGCAAGCCGCGAAAGCACGAGCGCCGCCATGATGATGAACAGCACGATGCACGCAGAGATAGCGACCGTCCAGGTGATAAATCCACCGAACGCTAACGCCAAAAGCACGCCCCACCCGGGCATGCTCGGACCGATCGACCAAAAAGCAAGACGGCGAATGGAGGCGGACGAAAGTCGGCCCATGTGTGTGAGACGCCGCGGTTAAAGGAGGTTTGGCGTGCTGGCGTGTGCGGCCATCAGCGCCATTTGCACCATATCCGATACGTTGGCATCCATGCCGACGATCTGCACGGGCTTTTGTAACCCGAGCAGCATGGGGCCGATGGACGTGGCCGCGCCAAAGCGCTGGACCAATCGCGTCGAAATACTGGCGGCATGCAAGCCCGGCATAACCAATATATTTGCAGGCCCGGTGAGCCGGCAGAACGGATAGGTCCGCGCACGGTCGGCATCGAGCGCCGCGTCCACGCCCATTTCGCCGTCGAACTCAAAATCGACGCGGCCTTCGCGCTGCGCGGCTTCCAACAGTTTCACGGCTTCACGCATGATCTCGGCGACTGTGCCGGGCGGGTTGCCGAAATTTGAATAAGACAACAGCGCAACTTTTGGATCGTGACCAAGGCGTCGGGCCGCGGCTGCGCTGGCGATAGCAATCAACGCCACGTCCTGCGGGCTCGGCCGCTCGGTGACGGCGGTGTCGGCAATGAACAAGGTGCGGCCACGCACCACCATCATTGTTAAACCGAATACGGGCTGATCGGGTTGATTATCGATCACGCGGCGCACGTCGGTCAGCGCGGTGTGATAGTTGCGCGTCAGACCTGTAACCATGGTGTCGCCGTGACCAAGCGCCACCATGCAGGCGGCAAAAATATTGCGGTCCTGACTGACCATGCGCTCGGCATCACGTTTGAGGTGGCCGTGCCGTTGTATGCGCTTGTAAAGGTACTCGGCATAGGTGGCGAGCGCTTTGGACTCGCGCGCGTTGGCAATGGTAATGCCTTCCATGTCCTCGGGCTTGATGCCGAGATCGGCCAGGGTCTGCTCGACCTTGCGGCGGCGCGCTACCAATATGGCTTTGCCGTAGCCGGAATTGCGATAGGTGATGGCGGCGCGGATCGAACGCTCTTCCTCGCCTTCGGCGAACACAACCGTGCGCGGCGAGCGCGTGACTTCAGCTGCAATGGATTGGAGCGTCGCAATCGTCGGGTCGCGCCGCGCCGCAAGCTGGTCGCGGTAAGCGGCCATATCGGCGATCGGTTTGCGGGCCACGCCGCTTTCCATCGCCGCTTCGGCGACGGCCGGCGGCACCGTCGAAATCAGGCGCGGATCGAAGGGCACCGGAATGATGTACTCGCGTCCGTAGCGTAACTTGCGGCCCGCATACGCAGCCGCCACTTCGTCGGGCACGTTTTCGCGGGCAAGATTAGCCAGCGCGCGCGCGGCCGCCAGTTTCATCTCTTCGTTGATGGTGCGCGCACGCACATCGAGCGCGCCGCGAAAGATGAAGGGGAAACCAAGCACGTTGTTTACTTGGTTGGGATAGTCCGAGCGGCCCGTGGCGATAATGGCGTCGTCGCGCACTTCCGCGACTTCTTCCGGCGTGATTTCAGGATCGGGGTTGGCCATGGCAAAAATGATCGGGTTCTTAGCCATGCTCTTGACCATCTCTTTGGTCACGGCGCCTTTCACCGAAAGACCCAGGAAAGCATCGGCGCCGTTCAAAGCTTCTGCCAGCGTGCGGAGTTTGGTCTCGACCGCGTGCGCCGACTTCCATTGATTCATGCCTTCGGTGCGGCCTTGGTAGATCACGCCCTTGGAGTCCACCATGATTGCGTTCTTGGATTTCACACCCAACGCTTTCGCGAGTTCCAGGCATGAAATGGCCGCAGCGCCAGCGCCGTTCACAACCAGCTTAAGGTCCGACATTTTGCGCCCGGTCAGGTCGCAGGCATTGATCAGGCCGGCCACGCTGATGATCGCCGTGCCGTGCTGGTCGTCGTGGAATACCGGAATGTCCATCAGCTCGCGCAGACGGCTTTCGATGACGAAGCACTCGGGCGCTTTGATGTCTTCGAGATTGATGCCGCCGAAGCTCGGGCCTAAAAACCGCACGCAGTTAATGAACTCCTCTACATCGCGCGTGTCGACTTCCAGATCGATCCCGTCGACATCGGCGAAGCGCTTGAACAGAACCGCTTTGCCTTCCATCACCGGCTTCGAGGCCAGCGCGCCAAGATCGCCTAAGCCAAGCACAGCCGTACCGTTGGAGATAACCGCCACCAGATTACCTTTGGCGGTGTAGTCGTAAGCCGTCGCCGGATCGCGCGCGATCTCAAGGCAAGGGGCTGCCACGCCGGGCGAATAGGCCAGCGACAGGTCGTGCTGCGTGGTCAGCGGTTTGGTTGGTGTGATCTCGATTTTGCCGGGGCGGCCGGAGGAGTGAAAGGCCAGGGCTTCCTGGTCGAAATTCCGGCGCGCAGCGGGGCCGGCGGTTTTTTTAGGTTCCGTCGGCTTCTCCGGTTTCCCGCTCGTAATCTTATTCATGCGTCCCTGCCAAAGCAGTCCCTCGGACGACAGTGGGTCCGGGGCGCTTTCCTGATTGTGTATAACTCCCATTGTGCCGCAGGCTAACCCCCATGCAAAGAACCGCTTGGCGGAAATTACTCAACTTTCACAGGCTCTTCTACCGCCGTTGTGAAATTCTTTTAGTGCGTCGTCGGGGCCCCTCCCTCCGACACCCCGGGTGGTATAGTCTCCCGGCGCTTTCCATATTCAGCGGAAGAAAATTTCGTGCCGGATGAGACAACCGATAACCGCCCTTTAGGCCCCGACACGGCTGAACCGGTATCGGTGACGGTTCCGGCCGACGCCACCCCCATGATGGCGCAATATCTGGTCGTCAAAGCCGGATACCCGGATGCCCTGTTGTTCTACCGCATGGGGGACTTCTACGAGCTGTTCTTCGACGATGCGGTGCGGGCCTCTCAGGCGCTCGATATCGCGCTCACCAAACGCGGCAAGCACCTGGGCGAAGACATTCCCATGTGCGGTGTCCCGGTGCATTCCCACGAGAACTATCTCTCCCGCCTGATCCGCAGCGGCTTCAAGGTCGCCGTGTGCGAACAGATGGAAGATCCGGCGGAAGCCAAGAAGCGCGGCTCCAAATCGGTCGTCAAACGCGACGTCGTGCGCCTGATCACGCCGGGCACCCTGACCGAAGACGCCTTGCTCGATGCGCGCACACACAACTATCTCGCGGCCTTGGCCCACATCAAAAGCGATGCGCAAAATGAATTCGGCTTGGCATGGCTCGACGTCTCGACCGGCGACTTCCAAGTGCAACCCCTTAACAAGACGGGCATTGCCGCCGCTCTCGCACGATTGAACCCCGGCGAACTGCTGCTGCCCGAGCGCTTGTTGCAAGATACCGAGATGATGGAAAATCTTGCGCCTTGGAAATCCGTGTTCAGTCCATTAGCGACGCCGCGTTTTGATTCCGACAACGCGCGCAAGCGTTTGGAGAAACTTTACAACGTCGGTACGCTCGATGCCTTCGGCATGTTCAGCCGTGCGGAAGCTGCCGCTGCTGGTGTGTTGGTCGATTACGTCGAGCTGACGCAAAAAGGCAAGTTGCCGCGCCTGCGCATTCCGCAGCGCCTTGCGCAAGGGGCGCTCATGGAAATCGACGCTGCCACGCGTCGCAATCTTGAGCTCACGCAAACGCTGAGCGGCGAGAAGCACGGCAGTCTCTTGAACGTGATGGATCGCACGGTCACGGGGGCAGGCGCGCGGCTGCTGGCGGCGCGTCTCGCCGCGCCGCTGACGGATCCTGCTGCGATCAACGCCCGCTTCGATGCGATCGCGTTTTTTGTCGGCGCTGCGCCCGCGCGCGAAAGGGTGCGCGCGGCGTTGTCGGCATGTCCCGATGTCGAGCGCGCGCTGTCGCGTATCACTTTAGGGCGCGGCGGCCCGCGCGATCTGGCTGCCGTGCGCGACGGTCTTCTACAAGGTCCGGTACTGCGCGCCGCCGTCAACGATCTCGCCAAAGGCTTGTTGCCGCCGCCGCCAGATGTGGCGCAAGCCCTTATAGCACTGGGTCATCATGATGCCTTGGTCGAACGCCTGACACGCGCACTTTCGCCTGAATTACCGCTGTTAGCGCGCGACGGCGGGTTCATCGCAAGCGGCTATGACACAACCCTCGATGAACTGCGGGCGTTGCGCGATGAGAGCCGCAAGCTCATCGCGGGCTTGCAGCAAAAATATATCAAAGCCAGCGGCATCTCGGTTCTGAAGATCCGCCACAACAACGTACTCGGCTACTACATCGAAATGCCGGTTAAACCCGGTGAGAAATTGATGGAAGAGACCCGGAGCGGCGGAGCCGCGAGCATCTTCATGCATCGCCAAAGCATGGCCAACGCCATGCGCTTTACGACGGTGGAATTATCGGATCTGGAAGAACGCATTCGTTCCGCCGCCGACAAAGCGCTCGCGCTTGAACTCAATCTCTTCGCCGATCTCGTCAGCGATCTTTTAATTCACGCCGGTGAAATTGCGACCGCTGCCGCCGCCATGGCTTCGCTCGATGTTACCGCAAGTCTCGCGCATCTTGCCGTGGAGTGCGACTACGTGCGCCCTGTTGTCGACAACAGCACGGCTTTTGAAATTACCGGCGGTCGGCACCCGGTTGTGGAACGGGTTCTTAAAGTCACCGGCGATTCTTTTGTCGCTAACGGCTGCAACTTGAATGCCACCGCTGCACACGACGGCAATGGACGGCTATGGCTTATTACCGGCCCCAACATGGCGGGCAAGAGTACGTTCTTGCGTCAGAATGCGCTGGTCGCATTGATGGCGCAGATGGGCTCGTATGTTCCGGCAGCGGCCGCGCACATCGGCATCATCGACCGCCTGTTCAGCCGCGTCGGCGCAGCCGATGACCTCGCGCGCGGGCGCTCGACGTTCATGGTCGAGATGGTCGAGACTGCCGCCATCCTCAATCAGGCCACCGCGCGATCCTTTGTGATCCTCGATGAAATCGGTCGCGGCACGGCAACGTTCGACGGCCTTTCGATCGCCTGGGCAAGCCTTGAATACCTCCACGACGTCAACGGCTGCCGCGCGCTTTTCGCGACCCACTATCACGAACTCACGGGCCTTGCCGCGCGCCTCGGTCAACTCGCGCCGCATACGATGCGCGTCAAGGAGTGGCAGGGTGACGTCGTATTTCTGCACGAGGTTGCGCCCGGTGCGGCAGATCGTTCCTACGGGATCCATGTCGGACGGCTGGCAGGCCTGCCGGCGGCCGTGGTAGGCCGTGCCGAAGAGGTTTTGGCGATTCTCGAAACGGGTGACCAGGCCAGTGCCGCCACCAAACTCGCCGAGGATTTGCCGTTGTTTGCTGCCCAAAACCGCCCCAAAAGCGGCACTGCAGCAAAAGGCCCGTCACCGGCCGAGGCCGCGCTGGCCGGACTTACGCCCGATACCTTAAGCCCGCGGGAGGCTCTCGAAACGTTATACCGGCTCAAAGCGTTGCTGGCAGAACGGTCCTAAATAGGGTCGATATCTGCTATAATGGCCGATCACGCGGCCGACCCCATATATAACCATATATAAGCGGGGTTCACTGGAGAGGTGGCGCATGGTTTTCGACGTCGATCCCGACAAACCGGATATCCCGGCACTGGCGCGCATTCTTTCCGGCATGGGCATCCTATGCCTCATCGGTGCGGCGATTTCAGGCATGTTGGCGTTCTCGACCTACACGTGGGTGAACGAGACTTACGCCATGGCGGGCGCAGTCGGCGCTTTCCTCCTGGCGCTGATTTTTGTCGCCCAGGCCAAAATCATCGAACTGCTGGCCGTCGTCAGCGCGCGCGTAAAGTCGCGTTTTGCCATCGACAATCTTTCGCGCGTGATGCCGAACGCCGCCGCACCTTCCATGATGGCGGCTACATCACCGCTGTCGCCACCCGCGCTCAAACCCGGTCTTATCACCCAGCCGGTCAAAGAGCGTGTGATTCACGTGCCCGATGATCAAGCGCGTCAGCAGGGTTTCAAAGTTAGGTAATTCGGTTCTCCCGTGAACGCCATTTTTCAGCCGCGTCAGATTATCGACCGCCGCCAGATTGCTGCGGACTTGGTCGCTATTGCCTCCGAAAACGGCGATGCCGATAAGCGCGACTATCTTCTGGAAGGCATCAAGGCCGCCTACAAGGCCGGGTTTGCTGTTATCCGCGAACGGTTCGAAGCCGGCAAATCCAGCGGTGACGAAACCGTCCGCGCGCATAGCTACTTAATGGATCAAGTGATCCGCATTTTATTCGACGCGGCGACGGCGCATTTTATTCGCCGCGGCGCACCGACGACCGGCGAGCGCATCAGCATCGTCGCCATCGGCGGGTATGGTCGCGGCGAACTGGCGCCGCTGTCCGATGTCGATTTGCTATTTCTTCTGCCCTACAAGCCCACGCCGTTTTCCGAACAGCTCGTCGAGTTCATGCTCTATCTGCTGTGGGATCTCGGCATTAAGGTCGGCCACGCCGTGCGCTCGGTGAACGAGAACATCACGCACGCCAAATCCGACATGACAATTCGTACCACGCTTTTGGATGCGCGCTGGATCTGGGGCGACCAGGATTTGGCGGCGGAACTGATCTCGCGTTTCAAAAAAGAGATCGTCAAAGGCACCGCCGCACAGTTTGTGCAATCTAAATTGGCCGAACGTGATGAGCGCCACGCCAAGCTCGGAGATTCACGTTATCGCCTCGAGCCCAACGTTAAGGAAGACAAAGGCGGACTGCGCGATCTCCACACGTTGTATTGGATTGCGCGGTATATGTACGGCGTTTCGGATGTGCGCAAGCTCGCCGACCAAGGCATTATTGATGACGAAGCCGCCGCGCGCTTTATCAAGGCGCATGACTTTCTATCGACCGTGCGTTGCCACATCCACTACGTCACAGGCCGGGTCGACAATCGCCTGACATTCGATCTGCAGCGCGATATCGCGCCGCGCCTCGGATATGTCGACCGCGCAGGCGCTACCGCAGTCGAGCGCTTTATGAAGCACTACTTCCTGGTCGCGCGCGACGTTGGCGATCTCACGCGCATCTTCTGCACGTTGCTGGAAGAAAGCGGCCGCGAAAAAACCCTGTTCCGGCTGCCGGTTGCTCTCAGGCGGCGTACCATCGACGGCTTCACGGTCGAACGCGGCCGTATTGGCGTGAAGGACGGCGGGGTCTTCACCAAAGATCCGGTGAAGCTCTTGAGCATTTTCAAAGTGGCATTGGATCATGGGTTGGATTTTCAGCCCAAGACGCTGCGCTTCATTTCAAATCATGCGCGACGTATCTCCAGCTTGCGCAAGGATCCCGAAGCCAACCGCGTTTTCATGGATATATTGACCTCGCCCAAGGGCTCAGAGGCGACGCTGCGCCTGATGAGCGAATGCGGCGTCTTCGGTCGCTTCATTCCCGATTTCGGCCGTGTCGTAGCGCAGATGCAGTACGATATGTATCACGCGTATACGACCGATGAGCACACCATACGTGCGATTGGAATCCTCAGCCGTATCGAGCAAGGCAAACTCAAAGAACAATTGCCGGTCTCCTCCGAGGTGATCCTCAAAGTTCAGTCCCGGCGCGCGCTCTATGTCGCGGTGCTGTTGCATGACATCGCCAAAGGCCGCGGCGGCGATCACTCGGACTTAGGTGCCGCCGTCGCGTTCGAACTCTGCCCGCGTCTTGGCCTCACGGCGGAAGAAACCGAAACCGTGAGCTGGTTGGTGAAAAACCATTTGATGATGAGCAACACAGCCTTTAAGCGCGATCTCGATGATCCGCAGACCATCGCCAAGTTCGCTGAAGTTGTGCAGTCGCCGGAGCGCCTCAAGCTGCTTTTGGTGCTGACCTGCACAGACATTCGCGCGGTCGGCCCCAACGTCTGGAACACCTGGAAAGGCACGCTGCTGCGCGATCTTTACGAGCGGACGGATCATTACATTCGCGGCGGCCAAGCGGCGGCCGGTATTGATGCGCGCGTTCATGCTGCCAAGACCGTGCTCGGCGAACGCCTGACCGATTGGCCGCAGGTTATGTGCGATCAAATGCTGGGCTTAAGTTCGCCGGCTTTTTGGCTCTCGAACGATACCGATACCCAAGAGCGGCTCGCGCATTTCATGCGGGCGGCGGAAGAAGTGGGCGAGAAAATCGCCGTCGACTTCACCATCGACACCTACCGTGATGCCACCCACATGGTGATCTACACGCCCGATCACCCGGGCCTCTTCGCCAAGATTGCCGGGGCCCTGGCGTTGGCGGGCGTCTCGGTTGTGGATGCCAATATTCTGACGCTCTCCAACAGCATGGCGCTCGATACCTTCTCGTTGCAGGCCTTTGAAGGCCACGCCGTCCCTGAAAACCGCTTCGCCCGTATCAAAACCCGCATTGTGTCCGCGCTGGAAGGCCGTTTGAGGTTGAACCAAGAACTGCCCAAAGCCGGCTCCCGCCTGCCATCCCGCGTCAAAGCGCTCGAAGTGCCGCCGCGTGTCATCATCGATAACACGGCCTCGAAAGTGTGCAGTGTTATCGAGGTTAACGGCCATGACCGTCCCGGCTTCTTGTCGGATGTCACCAAGGCGATCACCGATTTGGGCCTACAAATTTTCTCGGCCCACATCTCGACGTACGGCGAACGCGTGGTCGACGTGTTTTACGTCAAAGACGTCTTCGGTATGAAAATCGAACACGAGACCAAAATCCGTCAAATCCGCGAAGGTCTCGGCAAGGCTATCGGCGTCACAGCCGATGCCGTCTCGGTTACCCGTTCCGAACGGCGCGCAAAGCCCCGCTCTACTGCGGCAGAATAACCGACACGCCATTTCACGGGATTCACAGCGCACGCCGGATACGGTAAACCTCACCTATGTCCGCACTCGATCCACAGGCGCATCCACCGGCACCGTCGCTATTCCGCGCCTTTGCGACCGTCGGCGGCTACACGATGCTGAGCCGGATTACCGGCTTTGCGCGCGAGATTCTTACCGCGACGTACTTGGGCGCGGGTGCGGTCTCCGACGCTTTTTTTGTCGCCTTCCAGCTCCCTAATCTTTTCCGCAGTCTTTTTGCCGAAGGTGCGTTCTCGGCTGGATTTGTACCGATCTTTGCGCAGCGCCTGGAACGGGACGGACCGGAAAAAGCCAAGCAATTCGCCGATGAATCTTTCGCCGTGCTCAGCAGCGTGCTGTTGGTGTTTTCGGCTCTCATGATTTTGATCATGCCGGCTGTGATCTATGCCATGGCGCCGGGCTTTGTAAATTTGCCGGGGCAGATAGAACGCACCGCCGAGCTGGGGCGGATCGCCTTTCCCTACCTTTTCTTTGTGTCATTGACGATGCTCCAATCGGGCGTGCTCAACGCCTTCCACCGTTATGCCGCCGCCGCGGTGACGCCGGTGCTGCTGAATGTGACATTGGTCGCGGCGTTATTAATCGGTGTCGGCCTCGACGGCGACCGCGCGATCTATCTTTCATGGGGTGTTTTTGCCGCCGGCATCCTGCAATTCCTTTGGCTGTGGTTCGAGTGTCGGCGCATGGGCATGCGCTTCACGTTAAGGCGGCCGCGCCTCACGCCCGATGTAAAGCTTCTGCTGGTGCGGATGTTGCCGGTGGCCTTTGGCGCGGGCATCTATCAGATCAATCTGGTCGTCAATAAAATGATCGCCACGTTGGCGGGCGAAGGCGCGGTGTCGTGGATCAACTATGCCGACCGCGTCAATTTGCTGCCGGTCGGTATTTTCGGCGTGGCGATCGGTGTCGCGCTTTTGCCGTTACTGACCCGCCAAATTCAAGCCGGCAACGAAGCTGGAGCGATCGCCAATCAAAACCGCGCTATCGAAATCAGTTTATTACTAACGCTGCCGGCAACGGGCGGCATCGCGATTCTCGCCGGGCCCATTACATCGACGTTATTCGAGCATGGCGCCTTCACGCCGGAAGACCGCGTCGCCGTCGCGGCTGCGCTGCTCGCCTTTTCGTTTGGTCTGCCGGCCTATGTGCTCAACAAAGCGCTGACGCCGGGCTTCTTTGGTCGCCACGATACCAAAACGCCGGTGAAGGCTTCGGCTGCGGCGTTGGTTGTGAATATCGCGCTCAATGTCGCCTTCATGCCGTTTCTGGGCCATGTCGGCATCGCGCTCGGCACGTCGATCTCGGCCTGGCTGAACGCGATCATCCTCAGCGTCGTGCTTCACCGGCGCGGGCATCTGGTGCCTGATGGGCGGCTTAAGCGTCGTATACCGCGCGTTCTGCTGTCCACGCTCATCATGATGGCGGCGCTCTGGGGCGGAGTCCTGCTGGTGGATAAATTCTCCTGGGCACTCTTCGGTCTTCCCGATGTTGCGTCGGGCGACAACTTTACGCGCATCGCGGCTTTGTTTGCTTTGATCGGGGGCGGCGGCTTGGTCTTTACCGCGAGTGTCCTTTTGTTGGGCGGCGCCCAGCGCAGCGACCTCGATTCTTTCCGCCGCAAGCGCGCGCCTTGACGCTTTTCTAGGCCTGCGTTACCACGTCGGCGTCCATCATCGGTGATGGTCTACGGGTGCCTCCAAACACACCTTTCAACACGTATAGGGATTATCTCCCATGACCAGCGGGTCCACACCGCCAACGGCGACGGCCACTTCAAAAGGCGGCCGCATCCTCTCTGGCATTCAGCCTACCGGTAATCTTCATCTCGGAAACTATCTTGGTGCCATTCGCAATTGGGTGGGGCTGCAGAAAGATTTCGAATGTCTGTTCTGCATCGTCGATCTGCACGCGATTACCGTGTGGCAAGATCCGAAGGAATTGATGCGCACCACGCGTGAGGTCGCTGCCGGCATGATCGCCGCAGGCATCGATCCCGCTGCCAACGCGCTCTTTGTGCAAAACCATGTGCCTGCCCATGCCGAACTGGCATGGATATTTAACTGTGTTGCGCGCTTGGGCTGGCTCAATCGCATGACCCAATTCAAGGACAAGGCCGGTAAAAACCGCGAGGCCGCCTCGGCCGGCCTCTACGTTTACCCAAACCTCATGGCCGCCGACATTCTGGTTTACAAAGCCACCCACGTGCCCGTGGGAGAGGATCAAAAACAGCATCTCGAACTGGCCCGCGACATCGCCCAGAAGTTCAACAACGACTACGGCGTCGAACTCTTTCCCTTGCCCGAGCCGGTGATTCGCGGACCGGGCACACGCGTGATGTCCTTACGCGACGGTTCCAAGAAAATGTCGAAATCCGATCCCTCGGATTTCTCGCGCATCAACATGACCGATGACGCCGACACCATCGCCGGCAAGGTGCGTAAGGCCACCACCGATTCGGGCGCACTGCCCGACTCGGTCGTGGGCCTCGAGGGTCGGGCCGAAGCGGCCAACCTCTTGAACATCTATGCTGCGCTCACCGACCAGACCTTGGAGCAGGCCGTCGCCGAACAGGCCGGCCAGCAATTCAGCCAGTTCAAGGCCAAGCTGACCGACACGGCGGTTGCGGTGCTGGGTCCGATCAACGCCGAAATGAAGCGGTTGATGGACGACCCCGCCGAAATCGACCGGGTCTTAAAGCGCGGTGCGGATAAAGCTAAAGACATCGCCGGGCCGGTTTTGAAAGAAGTCTATCAGGCAGTCGGGTTCCTGCCGGCGGCCCAAGACACTGATAACACTCATTTTGCTGCAGAGATTGCTGCAGCATAAAGTGCAGCAAAATGGATTATATTGCAGTGCAGCATTGTGAGGGGATATGGCCTCTGAACCTGTTTTAGTTTCTGCCGTCGGCTTCTATACCGGCGAGGGTATCTGGCACGACGACGCCGGCGTTTCGCATAGATATGACATCGAAATGCGGATCGACAAAATGGCCGAGGGTCACTTTCGCCAATGGTTCAAACACATCTTTGTCGAAGAGACGACGCCGCCCACGGATCAGACCGTCGACTATATCTTCCAGCAAAACGGCGTCTTTAACCTTCCGCTGATCGGCACGGCTTTGCAGGGCCTAACGCGGAACCGAAGGGGATGCGGACGTCGTTAAGCCCGCGAAGAAAAAACACTGAGGAGCCAACAATGCAGCATCTGCCCCAACCGGCCCCACACCGCGAGATCCCAGCTAGGCTGGGGAATGGCTCGCTAAATCTAAACATACCGCACTGCAGCATATCGGAAAAACGAATTATTATAGTTACTATAATCGAGTTTTTCGATATTATAACATCCGGTAACAATTAGCGATTTTGGGCACATGTCATGGATATGGATCAGGTCCGTACGTTCCGCGAAGTGGTGGAAGTCGGCAGTTTTGTACGCGCGGCCGAATCCTTAAATGTCACCCAATCCACCGTCAGCGCGCGTATCAAGGAACTCGAGCTCCGACTCGGTCAGCCGTTGTTTGTGCGCCGTAAGTCGGGCGTGACACTGACCGCCGCCGGTAAACGCTTTCAGCCCCATGCCGCCACGTTGCTGCGTGTTGTGCAGCAGGCGCGCCAGGACATCGCGCTCCCGGCCGAAATGCACGCCGTGCTCAACGTCGGCGGCCAGTTCAGTCTGTGGGAAAGAATTTTGCTGAGTTGGGTTGGGCGCTTCCGGACCGCCCGGCCCAATGTCGCCGTGCGCGCCGAAGTCGGCACGCCCGAATCTCTTATGCGTCATCTTGTCGATGGCATGCTCGACTTTGCCGTGATGTACGCGCCCGAGCCGCGGCCCGGCTTTCAGATCGAGAAACTGATGGACGAAAGCTTGGTGATGGCTGCAACCAAGCCCGACCATGTCGGCTGCAGCGCCCAGGATTATGTTTTTGTCGATTGGGGTCCGGACTTCAGTGCCTGGCACTCGGATCAGTTTCCGGGCATCGCCGCGCCGGGGTTGCACGTCAGTTTGGGCGCGCTCGGTTTGCGACATATTCTCGACCACGGCGGCGCCGGTTATTTCCCGGCGCGTGTTGTTGCCGACTCAATTACGAAGCAAGAGCTGTTCCCGGTGCGTGCCGCGCCGCAGTTCGTGCGTCCCGCTCATGTGATTTATCCCGCCGAAGGCGATACGCCGACACGCATCGCAGCACTGGAAAGTTTGCGCGCGGCGATGGCGGTGGATGCCGCGTCCTAAATTGCGGCGCGTTACCAGAAGTGTGTTGCGAGCCAGCAAAACAGCGCGCCGACAATTGCCGCCGCCGGCATGGTGATAACCCAGGCGATGGCAATCTCGCGCGCCACGCCCCATCTTACCGCCGACACGCGCCGCGCCTACGCCCACAATCGAGCCTGTGATCGTTTGCGTGGTTGATACCGGAACGCCGAGGCTGGTCGCCACGAATAAAGTGATCGAGCCAGCGGTCTCTGCGCAAACACCTTGCAGCGGCGAAAGCCGCGTGATGCGCGAGCCCATCGTGTGAATAATGCGCCAGCCGCCCAGCAATGTTCCAAGTGCGATGGCGAAGTTGCAAGTAATGATGACCCAGAAAGGCACATGGAATTCGCCGGTGAGCTCACCATGGGCGTAATGCAGAGCCGTAATAATCCCCATCGTTTTCTGCGCGTCGTTTCCGCCGTGACCTAGGGCATACAAAGAAGCCGATACGAATTGGGCTTTGCGGAAAATAGAGTCGGCACGTCCTGGCGCCACGCGCACAAAGGCCCATGAGACAATCAGTACCAGCAGGAGGGCGAGTACCAGCCCGGCCATGGGCGACAAGATGATGCCGCTCGCGGTTTTGCCTAAACCCGCCCAAACAATCGCGTCAAAACCGGCTTGTTGCAAACCGGCACCAACCAGTCCACCGATCAATGCATGAGAACTGCTGGACGGAATACCGAAGTGGCCGGTCACAAGTTGCCAGGAGATAGCGCCGACTAACGCGCCGAAAATCACGTAGTCGTTAATGACGTCGGGCGAAACGATGCCTTTGCCGACTGTGCCTGCGACGTGCAGACCGAAAACCGCGAACGCCACGAAATTGAAGAAGGCTGCCCAGGCCACCGCTGCGCGCGGCGAAAGCACGCGGGTCGAGACGATGGTAGCGATGGAATTGGCCGCATCGTTGTGGCCGTTCATAAAATCGAAGACCAGCGCAACGATAATGAGACTGACGAGGATCAGCATAAAGACTCTAGACCTGTTCGATCACGATGCCGCTGATACGGTTAGCTACGTCCTCGAACCGGTCCATCACTTTCTCGAGGTGATCATAGATCTCGATGCCGACGATATAATTCATGGCATTTCCGTCGCGATGCTTTTTGTAGAGCGCCTTGATGCCCTGGTCGCTGAGCATGTCACTATCCTCTTCGAGGTGGATGATTTCCTCGGCAATAGTGTGCAGTCGCGTCACGTTCTCGCGCATGGAACTTACAAGCTTGATGGCTTCGACCGTCAGGTTGGCGGCTTTCACGATCTGGTCGCCCATGGCGGCCATTTCCGGCTCGATTGTCGTTACCTCGAACAGCAAGACGGCCTTAGCCGTCTTCTTCATCTGATCGATGGTGTCGTCCAGCGTGTTGATGAGGTCTTTAATATCGCTGCGGTCGAACGGCGTGATGAACGAACACCGGACCAGCAGAAGCACATCACGGGCAATGTCGTCGGCCTGATTTTCAAAGGCGTAAATCTGCTGGGCTGCGTCTGCGACGCCTGACCCGCCCTTCAACAGTTCGCGCAAGGCATGAGCACCCTGCACAACGGTTTCTGCATGGCGGTTATAGAGCTCGAAGAAACGATCTTCGCGCGGCATAAGAGCTTGGAACCAATGAAGGATGGCGGCCTTGTAAGCAGAGGGAGAGGCAAGTTAGTCAAAATGCCGAATGGGCAATCTTCCATCGTCATTAAACTGTCATTTCAGGCGTCTTAGTAGCGGGGGTTGATCCGATTGGGAAGTTGCCGTCCGTTGAATCCCCTCTTTTGTACGACACATTGTTGCGGGCTTACCAAGCCAGCACAACTGCACAAACCATTCTATTTGGATCCGAATAAGGGCTAAATCTCAGAGAATTAGTCGATTGGCCTTATCTGCGGGCTGAACACAGGGCTATAGCGGCATGTCTTGCGTCGCGCGCGCTCCCGTCAGGGGGTCGGTCATGCAAATGTTTTTGACGATCGCGGAGGCCATCACACAAGCGGTCGAGCGTCCGGATTCGCCTTGCGCACACAGCGCCAGAACAAGTCCAATCAGAAAAGCGACACTCACTTGCCAGGGGTCGACGCCTCGCAGGTATAAGCTCTGCAGCGCAATGCTGGTGCTTGCGCCGACAACGACGCGTCGATCGGTTGGTTCCAGCGCGGGTAGTCTGCCAAAATGTGCCATGGTTGGGTTCCTTCTGTTTCAGGCCAATTGAACGCCTGTATATTCGCCGGAACGGCGTCAGAAGTTGCCTGAGCAAGGGTATATACGCCTATGGCAGAAGGCGTAGAGGCTACGTCTATTGAGTTATGGGCTGTTGCTGGTGATACGACAGCGGCTGTGGGTCGGATTGGGCTATTTTTGGCGTTTTTTCGCCATGAGCGCTTTGGCTTCGGCTTCATCGATCGTGACGATCTGGTCGATGATGCATTGGCTACCCATAGACAAAGGCTCCTGGATCACGCGCAGGATGTCTTGTTTGCAAAGCTGGCTGATGGACGTCGCGGAGCTGAACCCGCCGGCGGATTTTAGCCCGGAGCAAGGGCGTGCCAGATCGATGCGTTTGTAGCTGGGGCCGACCACCATTTTTAAAAGAATGGTTTTGTCGTCGATGACGCGACGGTCGTCGATTTGCTGCAAAGGCACGCACATCTGTGTTTCGCCGGCGTTCTCGCCCTCCGCGCGCACTGGCGCAGATGCGAAAAGCATTGCTGCCAGCATCAGTGTGCAGCCCACTCCCATAAGTTGGGGCGTCTTTTGATCCATACCCTACCGTTCCCTCAACCGCTGCCGTCCCCGGTCGCCGGCACATAGCCGCCGCCGGAGTTTCTTCTACAACCGGTTACCGCCGAGTTTACGGCACCAATTGGGGCAAATGTTTGATGGAAGGTTGCCGGTTACAAAGGAAATTAGGGAAAAACCTCGCTTAACCGGCCGGATCTGCGGTTGCTGCCCGGTATTTTAGCCAGCTACAGCCCTTCGGCGGTTGGTTTTCGCCCAGACCATAGGTCATAAGGCCCAGCACGCGTTCGTCGGCGTCATAGGCGGTATGGGCTACCTGAGGCGACGCCATAGACGTCACCGCCAGCGATACCGGTTTGGCGACCGCAACCACGACATTGGTGGTCGTCGCGCACAGTCGGGAATCCATAAAATCCGCCGAGAAGCTTTGCGGGATGGTGTAGCTCAGAATGTCATTGGGATCGCTGAAGGCCACCACCGACAGTTTCTTGAACCACCGGTCTTTCATCTTTGAAGCATTGTCGCCGCAATAAAGTTCGTTCTGGCGCGACACGGCTGGCGGCGTTTGACCGGCCTGTAGGAGCGGCAATTGGTTGGCCAACATAAAAAAGGTGATCTCTTTGTCGCGCAGTGAATCTAATGCGGCCGGGGCTACTGTGCCGCCGACGCCTGTCATTATGTCATCCCAGTGCCGGGCAATGCTGTCGAAGTCACCCAGATCTTCCGCGACGACGACACCGTCCGGGTTCTGGGGTCGGCCGAGAAAAACGCCCAAGGCCGTTACATCTGGTGGGAAGAAAGGCTGACGAAGAAATCGGCGTGATTACGCCATCGCCTCAACGCGCTGCACTTCCGGCAGGTAGTGCTTCAGCATGTTCTCGATACCCATTTTCAAGGTTGCCGAAGAGCTTGGGCAGCCGGCGCAGGAGCCGCGCAGGTTCAAGAAAACCGTGCCGTCTTTAAAGCCGCGATAAACGATATCGCCGCCGTCCTGGGCCACGGCCGGACGCACCCGCGTCTCGATCAGTTCCTTGATCTGCACAATCAAGTCCGGGTCTACGCCATCGTCGGTGAATTCCGCGTCGTCGTCGGCATCGCCTTCCATGACAGCGGCGCCGGAGGTGAAATGATCCATCACCGCGCCCAAGACCATGGGCTTCAAAACCTGCCAGCTTTTGTCGCCGGTTTTGGTGACGGTGACGAAATCGCTGCCGAGGAAGACGCCGGCTACGCCGTCGATCTCGAACAAAAGGCGGGCGAGCGGCGACCGTTGCGCGCCTTCACGGTCGGTGAAATCGGCGACGCCCGATTCGAGAACCTGCTTACCGGGCAGGAACTTGAGGGCGGCGGGATTGGGGGTGTCTTCGGTCTGAATGAACATAATGGGGGCTCCAAAAGCGAGCTTCTGTGTGTGGCCCCTAATTAGGACTAAAGTAGTCCTAGATCAAGGCTCGCCACGCCGTCCCTAGGTAAGGGCATCAATGCGGTCTTCACTCAGATCGCCCGGCACGACGGTCACCGGAATATCCAGTGTTCCCGCCAGTTTCCCCGATATGGCCGCAATCAGCGCGCCGGGGCCGTTGGGCCCGGGGTCAGCCGCCAAAACCAGCATCGAAATCCCTTCGGTTTCCCGAATCACCTTCTGCAATTCCGGCAACGTGTCGCCCTGACGCAAATAGAGATCGGGAAACTTACCCGTGCGCTGGTGCACATCGGCCGCCAGCTGCTGCAAAAGCCGTTCGGCCTCGGTTTTGGCTTCATGATCCATCAGCTCGGCGACCGTCGAGAAATGGTGGAAGTCCGACGGCGGCACGGCATGAAACAGCGCCACCTTGCCGCCGGTATGCACCGCACGGCGGCAGGCAAAATGCAAAGCCGCGCGCAGTTGGTCGGACGTGTCGACCGCCAACAAGAATGTGCGGGCTTCGGCGGATGGTGCGACGGGCGCGGTGATATTGTCACTCATAACTACACACGCCTAAACACGGCGCTCGCGACCCAGCCGGCGCTACCGGCCAGCATGATCATCACGAGACCGTACAGGAAGGCGAATTTGCCGTGAGCAAAATCGAAAATGTCCGCGCCGACGCCGATTTTAGAAATCGTCAGCGGCACAATTTCCGCGCTGGTGATCTGACCCTCGCGGAAAAGATAAACCTCCACCATGTACGTTCCGGTCGGCACATTGGCGGGGAAATACAATTCCGTACGAAACAAGCGGTTGGACATCTGCGTCACATTGCCAACGACTTCACCGTAGAGATTTTGCTCCGCCTTCAAGCGCATCAGGGCCGCGCGAAAATCGGCGATCTCCGCCTCGGATCTCACATCGCGCGTCGGCATGCGCACTGCATTCGCGCCAATCTGTCGGCTTTCTAACAGCGCCTCCGGCACGAACTCATCCAGCGGTCGGTTTGAAGCGACGCGGTAATAAGACGGCACGTCGTGGAACACGATCGCCGATGCATTGGCCCAAATCGGCCCAAAGCGATCCTTGCGCCGCACGACCTCGTACTTCGCCGGTCCGCGCACCACCACGACGATATCACCGGGTCCGTTAGTCGCGCCGAACAGCAAAACATTTGTGCCTGTAAAGCCTGTCGTGATCGCGACCAGATGATTGGCGAGGTCGGCTACCAGCGGCACGTCCTGCGCTTTTACCGACGCCGCGCTCAACCAGCACATGACGAAAAGAACCAATGCGTGCGTCATGGGGCGGATCATGAACCCTCGCTGCCTGTGAGCGAGAAGATGTCGGATGGCTTGATGACCAGATCGAGCGCCAGTCGCAGGGCTACCGCCAGAACAATCAGCCCCAGCATCACACGCAGGTGCTCGCCTTTGATTCTGGCTGACAGCCGTGCGCCGATCTGTGCGCCGACAACCCCAACCACCATCAGCAACAACGCCAGAACAAGATCAACCGATTGATTGACGGTCGCCTGAAGCAAGGCTGTGCCAGCAGTGACGAACGTGATTTGAAATAACGACGTGCCGATAACAACCTGCGTCGGCATGCCCAGCAGGTAGATCATCACGGGCACCATGAGAAAGCCGCCGCCCACGCCCATCATGGCAACCAACAGGCCCACGACAAATCCGAGCGCCAGGGGTATCAACGCCGAGACGTATAATTTCGACCGGCGGAAGCGCATCTTGAACGGTAGCGCGGTCATCCATGGATGACGCGTCGGTCCTCGCGCGGCCAACGCCACGGCAACGGGTCTACGGTTTAAGACGCCGGGCAAACTTTCCGCCAACATAAAGCTGCCGACGATGCCGAGGAAAATCACGTAGCCCAGCGAAATTGTCAGATCGATGTGGCCGGCGTACTTCAGTTCATTGAACAGCCACACGCCTACGCCCGAGCCGACAAATCCTCCGGCGGTCAACACCGCGCCCATCAGAAGGTCGAGATTGCCGCGACGTTGGTGCGCTAACGTTCCCGACACCGACGACGCCACACTCTGCGCGGCTTGTGTTCCCACGGCGACGGCAGGCGGCACGCCGATAAAAATCAACAGCGGCGTCATCAAGAATCCACCACCGACGCCGAACAGCCCAGAGAGCAAACCCACGGCGCCGCCTAAGCCGAGGATCAGGAAGATATTCACCGATATCTCGGCAATGGGCAGATAAATCTGCATGGCGTGGCGGCGGCGCTCCCTGAAGCGTTCTATGCCGCGTTGCGGCGATACCAGTCGTAAGCTTTCGCGACGCCCTGCTTCAAATCGGTGCCGGCGCGCCAACCCATCGCATTCAGTTTAGCGCTGTCCATCAGTTTCTTCGGCGTGCCGTCCGGTTTGCTGGTGTCGTAGGTAAAAGTCCCCTCGAAACCAACGACGTCAGAGATGGTTTCCGCCAGCTCGCGAATTGTCACATCGTCGCCGGTACCGATATTGACGTGTTCATCGTCCGAATAGTTCTTCATCAGGAACACGCAGGCATCGGCGAGATCGTCGACGTACAGAAATTCGCGGCGCGGCTGTCCTGTGCCCCACGCCGTAATTGTCTTATCGCCCGCGACTTTTGCGTTATGCGCTTTGACCATTAACGCCGGCAGCACATGGCTCGATTGCAGGTCGAAGTTGTCACCAGGCCCGTACAGATTGGTCGGCATGCCACTGATGAAATCGCGGCCGTACTGCCGCCGGTAAGCCTGGCACTGCATGATCCCGGAAATCTTCGCGATCGCGTACCACTGGTTGGTAGGTTCTAGCGGCCCTGTCAATAAAGCGCTTTCCGGAATCGGCTGCGGCGCAAGACGCGGGTAGATGCAGCTAGACCCCAGGAACATCAGTTTCTCGACGCCGATTTTATGTGCCGTCGAAATGATGTTGCCCTGAATGAAAAGATTGTCGGTCAAAAAATCCACCGGCCGCGTGTTGTTGGCGAGGATGCCGCCGACCACAGCCGCCGCCACGAAGATCGCATCAGGTTTGGCCTTGGCCATCCACGTTTCCACATCGGCCTGGCGCGTGAGGTCGAGCTCCTTGCGCGATGCCGTCAGCACATCGCAGCTTTCCGTGGCCAAGCGCCGCGCAATCGCGCCGCCGACCATGCCGTTGTGGCCGGCGACCCAGACGCGTTTTCCGGTGAGATCGTAAGGCTTGCCGATCATGACTCAGTCGTCTCGATTCTGGCGCTGAGATTCCGCTTTCACAATGTCCATATCTGCCGCGACCATTTCCTTCACCATGGCGCGGAAGCTGGTTTTGTGTTTCCAGCCGAGCACTTTGCGCGCTTTGGTGGGATCGCCCAATAGCAAGTCCACCTCGGTCGGGCGGAAGTAACGCGGGTCAATTTCGATCAGCACTTTACCGGTTTTAGCATCGATGCCTTTTTCGTCGACGCCCTTGCCCTTCCATTTAATCTTGCGGCCAACCTCGGCAAACGACAATGCGACAAACTCGCGTACCGCGTGGGTTTCGCCGGTCGCCAGCACAAAATCATCGGCTTTCTTGTGCTGTACGATCTTCCACATGCCTTCAACGTAATCGCGGGCATGGCCCCAGTCGCGTTTGGCATCGATGTTGCCGAGGAAGATCTTGTCTTGCAGTCCCAGCTCGATGGCCGCGACCGCGCGCGTGATTTTGCGGGTCACGAAAGTCTCGCCGCGTAAGGGGCTCTCGTGATTGAACAGAATGCCGTTAGAGGCGTGATAGCCGTAGGCTTCGCGGTAGTTCACCGTGATCCAATAGGCGTAGAGCTTGGCGGCGGCGTAAGGCGAGCGCGGATAAAACGGCGTTTTCTCCGACTGCGGAATCTCCTGAACCTTGCCGTAAAGCTCCGAGGTCGAGGCTTGATAGAAGCGTGTCTTGTCTTTGAGGCCCAGAATGCGGATGGCCTCCAGCAAGCGCAGTGTTCCAATCCCATCGGCGTTGGCGGTGTACTCCGGCGTCTCGAAACTCACCTGCACATGGCTCTGCGCCGCGAGGTTATAGATCTCGTCGGGCTGAACTTCCTGCACCAGCCGGATCAGGTTGGTGGCATCGGTCAGATCGCCGTAATGCAGAAAGAAACGCACGCCGGTTTTGTGGGTGTCTTGGTACAGATGGTCGATACGTCCGGTATTAAAGGACGACGAGCGCCGTTTGACGCCGTGAACGATATAGCCCTTCTTCAGAAGGAGTTCGGCGAGATAGGCCCCGTCCTGGCCGGTAATACCGGTGATCAGCGCGACTTTTGGTTTTTTAGCCATTCGAGACCTTAGGTGTGAGCGTAAAACGGTGAGATTCCATTAACCATATGATCTACAATATATTAAGTACGCTGGCATTCAACTAGCGCCGGCTTTGAAGCTGAGACGGCCACGCCCTATGACCACACCTCTAGACCTGATCGTCCTCTGCGCCGGCGGCCACGCGCGCGTCGTCATCGACATTCTGCGCCGCGGCGGCAGCGCCGTGACGGCACTGGTCGACGCCGACACCCATTTGCACGGCGAAGCGGTGGACGGCGTTCCCATCATCGGCGGCGACGATAAGGTGCTGGCCCGCGATCCGGCCTCGCTCATGCTCATCAATGCGCTTGGCAATGCCGCCGCTCAGGTTGGCAGCAGCGGCCTCGCACGGCGGCGTGCGCTGTTCGACACCTTTAAAGCCAAGGGCTATCGGTTTGCCCAGGTCGTCAGCAGCGACGCGGTCGTTTCACCCACGGCGGTCTTGGCCGAAGGCTGCCAGATTATCACCGGGGCCATCGTGCATCCCGGTTGCACGGTTGGCGCCAATACGATCATCAACACTGGTGCGCAGCTCGATCATGACGTCCGCGTCGGGGCGCATTGCCATGTCGCGCCGGCTGCGGTGCTCTGTGGCGCGGTGACGGTTGACGACGAATGCCACATCGGCGCGGGCGCGGTGATCGTCCAAGGCATCCATATTGGCCGTGGGGCTGTCGTCGGCGCGGGCGCGGTGGTAATCCAGGACGTGCTGGCGGGCGCGACCGTCGTCGGCAACCCCGCGCGAATCAGGCCGACGTGATCTCAGATTTCGGCGTAACATATTGAGGTTATTGCCATAATTGTCACGGGCATAAACTTTAAGCTATAGTCGTCATATCTAAGCGACGATATCCAACGAGGCATTTTCTTGGCGGCTCTCTCCCGCGACTTCTTAAGCGGCTTTGCGCGGCGGTTTCTCCAGCCGCGCAATCTGCTGGTCTATGGCCATGACGTGGCCATGGCTTTCGCGGCCTTCCTGGCGGCGTTTTTTCTGCGCCTTGATACCGATTTCCTGAACAACCGCGCCGTGGTCCTGGAAATGGCGGCGATCTTCGCCGGCATCGCCGCCGTGACCTATCTGTTCACGGGTCTCTATCGTCATGTGTGGGAATACGTCTCAGCCAAAGACGCCTTCAATATTCTGCGCACGGCCACCATCGTCGTTCTGCTGTTTCTCGTGGTGTGGTTTTTTGCCGCGCGTCTCGAAGGGCTGCCGCGCTCGGTGCCGCCTATCAGCTGGCTTGCTCTGGTGACGTTTCTTGCCGGGCCGCGCCTGATTTACCGCATGTCCAACGATCCCACGGCGCGCGCTATCGCCGCCGCACCTGATGCCATACCGGTGCTGGTGATCGGTGCCGGCGCCGAAGCCGAACACTTTATCCGTAAGCCCGCCGCCGGCACGTGCATCGTTGGTATGGTCACGGCGCGCGATGATCGCGTCGGTCAGGTCATTCAAGGCGTCGAAGTTCTGGGCCGCAACGAAGACTTGCCGCGCATCGTGGCTAATCTCGATGCAAAGAATCTCCGTCCCGAAAAATTGATCCTCGTCGGGCGCGATCTCGACGGCGTTACGGTCCAGAAACTTCTCGAACTCGCCGATCAGGCGGGTGTGCGCCTCGAACGCGTGCACGGCAACGCCGTAAAACCCATTGCCATCGAAGATCTCCTCGGCCGTCCGCAAAGCAATCTCGATCGCATTGCTATGGCCGCGATGATTCGCGGGCGTCGTATTCTTGTCACCGGCGCTGGCGGTTCTATCGGCGCCGAGCTTGTGCGCCAGATTTCCGCCGCGGGTCCGTCGCATCTCACAATGCTCGATAACGGCGAGTTTAATCTCTATTCCATCGATATGGACATACGTCGCAGGTATGCCGCGCTGTCGTCGACGGCCATTCTCGCCGATGTGCGCGATGCGGCCCGCATGACCGATGTCATCGCGCGCGAAAAACCAGATATCGTGTTCCATGCCGCTGCCTTGAAACATGTGCCGATGGTCGAGCTCAATCCGCTCGAAGGTATTCTCACCAACGCCGTTGGCGCGCGGAACGTCGCTGATGCTTGCGTCGCTGCGGATGTCAGCGCTGTCGTGATGATTTCCACCGACAAGGCCGTTAACCCCTCCAACGTCATGGGCGCCAGCAAGCGCGTCGCCGAGATTTATTGTCAGGCGCTCGACCTGCGGCAGCTGGGCACGCGCTTCATCACGGTGCGCTTCGGCAACGTGCTGGGCTCGGCGGGATCGGTGGTACCCTTGTTCCAGCAACAGCTGGCCCTGGGCGGGCCGCTCACCGTTACCCATCAAGATATCGAACGCTTCTTCATGACCGTACACGAAGCGGTGGAGCTGGTTTTGCAAGCCGCCGCTCTCGGACCTGGGCGTAATGACGAAGGCGCTATTTACGTGCTCGACATGGGCACGCCGGTGAAAATCATGGATCTGGCGCGGCAGATGATTCGCCTCGCCGGCAAGACGCCCGGCGCCGATATTCCGATTCATGTCACGGGCTTACGTCCAGGCGAGAAGCTGTCGGAAGAACTTTTCCACGGCCAGGAACCGGCGGTGGCCACGGATATGACCGGCGTGCTGATCGCACGACCGCGCACCGTAGATTACGCCATCATTGCCGCGAAGCTCACCGCCCTGGACGAAGCCTGCCGCCACCAGCATGAAGCGGCTGCCCTGGCGCTCCTTGCCGATCTGGTGCCCGAACTGCGCCGCGCCAGCGGAAGTTCGCAGGCGCAACCCAAGCCCTACCTCAAAGTCATTAAGTAAAATCGGGCTTTTCTTCGACTTTTCCACAGGGCTTCCACGGGCCTTCACTTTCGCTTTTAGCCCGTGCTACATCCTCGCGCGTTATTCCCTTCCGCCCGCGCTAGAGAGTGTCCATGACCGCCATCCGCCGCGCTTTATTCTCCTTGTCCGACAAGACCGGATTGTTGGAATTCGCCAAGTTCCTTCATCAATCGGGCGTGGAACTGATTTCCACCGGCGGCACGGCCAAGGCGCTCAAGAGCGAAGGCCTGCCGGTTAAGGAAGTCGCCGAAGTCACCGGATTTCCCGAAATGCTCGATGGCCGCGTCAAGACGCTGCATCCCACCATTCACGGCGGCATCCTTGGTGTTCGCGGTAACGCCGAACACGAAAAGACCATGGCCGACCACAAGATCGGTCCCATCGATCTTATCGTCGTCAACCTCTATCCCTTCGAGCAGACCGTCGCAGCGGGCGCTGACTTTGCCACCTGTATTGAGAACATCGACATCGGCGGCCCTGCCATGATCCGCTCGGCGGCCAAAAACCATGCGGGCGTCACGGTGGTTGTCGATCCCGTCGACTACGGCGTCGTCATCGCCGATATGAAAATCAACGGCGGTGCGGTCACCGACATCACGCGCAAACAACTCGCGGCCCGCGCCTATGCGCGCACGGCGGCTTACGATGCTGCTATCTCGACGTGGTTTGCCGCTCAATTGGGCGAGGAATTCCCGCGCTGGCTCAGCTTCGGCGGCACGCTGAAGCAGACCTTACGTTACGGCGAGAACCCGCATCAAAGTGCGGCGCTCTATGTCACCGGCGATACCCGCGTCGGCGTAGCGTCCGCGTTGCAAGTGCAGGGCAAGGAACTCAGCTACAACAACATCAACGACACCGACGCGGCCTATGAGCTCGTCGCCGAATTCGAAGGCCCTGCTTGCGCCATCATCAAGCACGCCAATCCGTGCGGCGTAGCACTCGGCACCGATTGTCTCGATGCCTACACCAAAGCGTTGGTATGCGATCCCGTATCGGCCTTCGGCGGCATCATTGCGCTCAATCGGCCGATTGACGGCCGCACCGCCGCCAAGATCACCGAGCTGTTCACGGAAGTCGTCATCGCACCCGGCGCCGACGACGAAGCCAAGGCGCTGTTCGCCAAAAAGAAAAACCTGCGTTTGCTTATTACCAACGGCTTGCCAGATCCGGCCGCGCCAGGAAGAACCGTGCGCAATGTCGCCGGCGGCTATCTCGTGCAAGGCCGCGACAACGGCCGCGTCACCAAGGCCGATCTCAAAGTCGTCACCAAAGTAAAGCCGACCCCGCAACAAATGGACGATCTGCTGCTCGCCTTCACGATCTGCAAACACGTCAAATCCAACGCCATCGTTTATGTGAAAGACGGCGCAACTGTTGGCGTCGGTGCTGGTCAGATGAGCCGCATTGATTCCGCTCGCGTTGCTCACAGCAAATCGAAAGACGCTGCCCAGGCGCTCGGTCAGTCTGAAGCGCTCACGGTTGGCTCAGTCGTTGCCTCAGATGCCTTCTTCCCGTTCCCCGACGGTCTGCTCGTCACCGCAAGTGCGGGCGCGGTCGCCGTGATTCAGCCCGGCGGTTCCGTGAAAGACGACGAAGTGATCAAGGCCGCCGACGAGAAATGCCTCGCCATGGTCTTCACCGGGATGCGTCACTTCCGGCACTAGGTTCTTCAACCCCGCGCAACAGTAATAATCCGGCAAGAAGAAGCACAAGCGTCGTCGACATGCCCAGGCGATAGCTGCCGGTCATCAATGTCACCCATCCCACCAGGGCCGGGCCGACAAAGGCTGTCACTTTTCCCGATAGTGCAAACAGCCCGAACATTTCGCCGCGCATGGCGGGCGGCGACAGGCGCGCCATCATGGTGCGGCTCGCGGCCTGTACGGGCCCGAAGAAGGTGCTCATCACGATGGCTGCAACCCAGAACACCGGTTTGGTCTGCGCCGCCATCACCACGGCCGCTGACGCGATCAACGCCGCAAGACTGATGATGATCGTCTTTTTGGAACCGACGCGGTCGTCGAACCAGCCGAAAGCAAAGGCCCCCAGCCCAGCGGTAACGTTTAAGCTGATGCCGAGCACAATGATCTCGGCCGTAGTCATTCCAAACGTCACGCCCGCATAAACCCCGCCCAGCACGAAAATGGTGCTCACCGCGTCGGAATAAATCATCGCGGCGATCAGATAGCGGAAAATATTACGGTGATTGCGTACGTTGCGCAGCGAGGTCGCAAGTTGCTTCAACCCCTGACGCACCGCCAGGGCGGCCGGAATGCCGCTGGATTCCGGCTCCTTCACAAATAGAAATAGCGGCAGCGAGAACACGGTAAACCAGCCTGCGGCCAGCAATGCCGTCGCACGTATATGTTCCGCAGACCCTTTATCCAAACCAAAGGGCGCCGGATCGGCTTGCGCCAATCCAAACAGCGCCACGACGAGCGACAGCAATCCGCCCGCATACCCAACGCCCCAGGCCCAGCCGGAGATGCGGCCCAACGTCGCGGGCGTCGAAATCGCCGGTAAAAGCGCATTGTAGAAAATCATGCCGATTTCAAAACCGACGGTGGCAATGACGGCAAACGTCAGCGCCCACGGCACATCGTCGGGCGTAGGCTTGGCGAACCACAGCATCGCTGTCGCGGCCACACAGATCAGCGAGACCGCGATCAGCCATGGCTTGCGCCGTCCGGTCTGGTCGCCGATAGCGCCGAGAATGGGGCTTAACAGCGCAATGAACACGCCGGCCACGGCCATGGCCAAGCTCCATTGCGCGCTGCCGGTTGTCGCATCGGCGGCAATGCCTTGCGCGAAATAGGTCGCGAAAACGAAGGTAACGATGATGGTGGTATAAGCCGAGTTGGCGAAGTCATAGAGGCAGAATGCGATCACCGCCTTGCGGTCGATTTTGTCCGAGGCAGAGGTTGCCTCGCTCATGCTGCGGTTTCCAATGCCGCCTCAATGCGCCACGCCACATTCATGACGTTCAATCCCATCTCGCCGGTCACCCGCGGCGCGGCTTTGTTGGCGATGCTGCCGATAAAATCCGCCAATTCCGCAGCCAAGGCATCGCCCGCAAGCGTTTGTGTGCCGTGCGAAGTTTCGAGGGTCTTGGCAATGTAATCCATGTGGTAGATCGCGTCGGCAGTTGTCACATGTAAGTCACGGTGACGTGTCGGTGATGTGCGGCTTGCGACAAGCGATGCGGTTGTGCCGTCGGCGAATGTTAAAACGGCTTCCGCATGATCTCGGCTTCCCGATGCCGTTACTTTCGTCACGGCCAGAGGCTTCAACGTCAGAAGTATGTCCAAGTCGTGCACCATCAAATCCGTCACGACGCTGATGTCCGTTACGCGCGCGCTGGCCGGGCCCATGCGCCGCGTGGCCATCGCCATGATGCGTGCGGGGTCGATTCTCTCGGCCAGTAAAGCGACTACCGCCGGATTGAAACGTTCGATATGGCCGACCTGCAAAACCACGTTGTTTTCAACCGCTGCCGTCATCAGCGCGCGGCATTCGGCTTCGCTGCTCGCAAATGGCTTTTCGACCAGACAATGAACGCCGCGTTTCAACAGCGGCACGGCTACGGTCACATGCGCGGCCGTCGGCACGGCGACAACGACGGCCTCGATGTCCGGTTCTACTGTGGTTTTTGCGGCAATGTCGTATTCGCGCCCGGCGTCTTGCGCTTTTGCGATGTCGCTGTCGATCACTGCCGCAATGAAAATGCCAGCGGCTTTCGCAGCGCGCAAATAATTGCGCCCCATAACCCCAGCGCCGATAACTGCGAGCTTCAAGCGACGGCCGCGCGCACCGCGGCGATGATGCGATCCTGAATCGGGGCCGTCAGATAGGGGTGCATAGGAAGGCTGATGACTTCCTGCGCCAAACGTTCCGTTACCGGCAATCCGCCGCCGGCAACCGGAAAGCCGCGATACGGCGGTTGCGTGTGGATGGGTTTGGAATAAAAAATCTGCGTCGGAATGTTTTGTGTCTGCAAGCTTGCGGCGATGCGGTCGCGGCGCGGCGAGGTGACGGTGTATTGTGCCCAGACCGATGTGCAATCGGCCCGTACAACCGGCGTCGCAACGACACCGGCTAACCCTGCGGTGTAGCGCGCGGCGATCACGTTACGTTCGGCGCATTCAGCGTCGAAAATCGTCAACTTTTCTAACAGCACGGCAGCCTGAATAGAATCTAATCGCGCCGTCAAACCGATGCGTACATTTTCATTGCGGTCATGACCCTGACCATGGACGCGCACTTGCCGCAAGCGCCGTGCGATGTCGTCGTCGTCGGTAAATACTGCGCCGCCGTCGCCGTAACAGCCCAGGGGCTTCGACGGATAGAAGCTGGTAGCGGTAATCTCGGCGCATGTGCCAAGCGCCCGACCTTTATAATGCGCGCCGTAGCCTTGCGCAGCATCGTCCAGAATCCACATGTCGTGGCGGCTGGTGACATCTTTGAGCGCGTCGTAGTCCGCCGGTTGGCCGAACAGATCGACCGCAATGACGCAGGCCGGCCGCAAGCCCGTCTGGCGCGCCACGGCGATGGCGCGCTCGAGGCTCGCCGGATCGACGTTATATGTATCGGGCAGAACGTCCACGAACACAGGCGTTGCGCCGACAATGGCTGGTGCCTCCGCCGTCGCCGTGAAGGTAAACGACGGCACAAAAACAGCGTCGCCGCGCCCGACCTCTTTAGCCATCAGCGCCATCACCAAAGCCGTGGTGCCGCTGGAGCAGCTAATCACGTGCTTGGCGCCGCATTGCGCGGCCAGCTTGCGCTCCGCTTCGGCGACTTCGGGTCCCATAATGAAGCCGCCGTGCGCCAACACGCGACCGATCGCAGCCTCCATCCGTGCGCCGATCCGCGCCCTCTGGGCCTGCAGATCGATAAAGGCAACCGGGAGAAGTTCGACCGGGGCCGTCGCTGAGTCACGCATGAAAAGCAGAGTCCTGATTATGAGATTTGGTCAGTGGAGAGGATTAAGACGCCGAGCAGGGTGTAATTTGAGTCCACGACTTGGAATGAGCACCGAAACTAAGGCGAAAACATGAAATACCACCGGCAACGTAACCTTTGGTCACAACGCATGCAAATGGAATGGGTTGCGGGCACAGCCGGGTTCCCTGGACAAGGCACCGTGGGCGGCGTTAAGTCTCTTCCGATGCTTATATATGTGTCCCCACCCGTTCCACCCAGGCTTTAGGCCGCCGTCGACCCATGGCTCAACCGGACTCATCGCCAGCCCCTTTTCTGTCTACGGGCGCGCTCTACCGCCGCCTGTTGCAAGAGGCCGTCGCCCCTTACGCTGGACGGTTTGTGCTGGCCGGGGTCTGCATGATGGCGGTCGCGTTGTCGACGGCCGCCTTGGCTTGGCTCATGGACCCCGTCGTCAACAAGGTTTTTGTCGAGCGTCGCGCGGACTTGCTGTGGCCGGTGGGTCTGGCGGTGTTTGCGACCTTTGCCGTCAAAGGTATCGGCGCCTACGGTCAGACCGTGATCATGACCCGCCTTGGTCAGACCGTGCTCACGGATTTGCAGAACCGGCTGTTCCGGCATCTTTTGCGCATGGACCTGACGTTCTTTGCGGCCCATCGCACCGGCACCCTGATCTCGCGCCTCACCACCGACATCGCCGCCATGCGCGTCGCGGTCTCGACTGCCTTGACCGGTCTCGGGCGCGAAGCGCTGTCCATTATCTTCCTGGTCGGCGTCATGTTCTATCAGGACTGGCTGCTGGCCTCGGTGGCCTTCGTCGCTTTTCCGGCGACGGTCATTCCCATCAGCACGCTGGGCCGTCGTTTGCGCAAAGTCACCGCCAACACCCAAGCCCATACCGGCGCGTTCATGACCTTGGTCGAACAAAGCCTCAGCGGTATCCGCCTCGTCAAAGCCTACCGCATGGAAGCCTATGAAGAGCAGCGCGCCGAAATGCTGACCACGACCATCCGCAATCTTGTCATCAAGGCCGAACGTGTGAAGGCGCTCGCAAGCCCGCTGATGGAAACATTCGGCGGCGTGGCTGTGACAATCGTGATCGTTTACGGCGGCTGGCGCGTCATCGAGGGCGAAACCACCGCCGGCGCCTTCTTCTCCTTCATCACCGCGCTGCTATCCGCCTACCGGCCGATGAAAGCCCTCGCCAACGCCAATGCTAACGTCAACGAAGGTCTGGCGGGTGCGCAGCGCCTGTTCTCGGTGCTGGATACAAAACCGGCCATGGCTGAAAAGCCCAACGCGCTGACGCTCAAGGTCGATCGCGGCGAAGTGCGCTTCGACAACGTCACCTTCTCGTACGGCAGTGGTCTGCAAGCGCTGAAGGGCATCAGTTTCACCGCGCCCGCCGGTAAGACGACCGCTCTGGTTGGTTCGTCCGGCGCCGGTAAAACAACAATCCTCAATCTGATGCCGCGTTTTTACGATGTCACATCGGGCAAGATCATGATCGACGGCATCAACATCGCCGATGCCACGTTGGCGTCCCTGCGCGATTCGGTTGCGCTCGTCAGCCAAGATGTCGTGCTGTTCGACGACAGCGTGCGGGCCAACATCCGCCATGGCCGTCCCAGCGCCTTGGACGCCGAAGTCGAAGACGCCGCCCGCGCCGCCGGCGCACACGAGTTTATCGCGGCCCTTCCTGAATCCTATGACACCGTCGTCGGCGAGCGCGGCCAGACATTGTCCGGCGGCCAACGCCAGCGCATCGCCATCGCGCGCGCCTTGCTGAAAGACGCGCCGATCTTGCTGCTCGACGAAGCCACCAGCGCGCTTGATGCCGAAACCGAACGACAAGTACAAGCCGCACTGGATCGACTGAAGCAGGGTCGCACAACGCTCGTCATCGCCCACCGCTTGTCCACCATCGCCGCTGCCGAGCAGATTTGCGTGGTCGATCAGGGCCGCATTGTTGAGACGGGCAGTCACGCGATGCTCTTGGGCGAGGGCGGCATTTATGCGCGCCTGCACGCGCTGCAAATGCCTTCGCAAGCTGGTATCGCGGCTGATTGATCACGATGTCCCTCGATCAAGCCATCACGCGCTATCAAGCCGGCGACCGCGCCGTCGCTAAAGCTGCTGCAGAACAGCTTGTAAAGGCGTCGCCCAAACACGGCGACGCTCTGAATCTCCTGGCCGTCATTGCTCTGGACGGGGGCCGTCAGGCGGACGCCGAAGTCATCGCGCGCCGCGCAGTAGCAACCGCGCCCGTTAATCCGCTTGGCAACTGCCTTATCGCCCAGGGCCGAGCGGATGTCGTGGCAACCTGCGATCCAAATCAGCCGCCTATCGTCTTCTTCGTAGTAAAGCGCAAACATACTAACGGCCTATACAATCACGACACCTCAAGGAAACGACGCTTTAGGCGTTATGTTTCCAATCGCCATAACGCTCACCGTGATCTTGCGCGCAGCCGTGCTTGAACGCGCGGCGCTGGCGATTGCCGCCAATGCATTGGGTGTGATTGTCGCCAGTCTTTACACCACGACGCTCATGACGGCGGCGATTTTAGTTTCGCTCGCCGGTGTGCTCGCATCCCGTGTCGTCCTCAGCCGCTACTACGCGCGGCATGCGGTACGCCAAGGCACCATCACTTCACAGTGATGGTGATCTTCTCCGAGACTACTGCCGGCTGATGTGGCTTGTGATCCTTGTCGGCGAAGACAAGCTGCAAGGTGTGCTTGCCGGGCGCGAGCTTAAGCTCAACCTCGGTCTGACCTTTGCCGTAGTGCAGAACGCTTGCATCACCCACCGGCAGATATTCGGTCAGGGGCGGCAGATCGCGGTCGACAACCAAATGATGATGGCCGGTGTTCTCGAGCTCGATTCCGGCGGGCGCGATGCCCATGCCTTTAAGGCCGAACTGCACAACCACGGGGCCCGATACGGTGGCGCCGTTGGCCGGCGAGATGAAGTACACCTTGGCGCCCGGCGCCGACGGGGTGGAGGGCGCATCGCCCGCGAACGCCGGCGTCAGCAGTGTGGCGGTCAGCAAGCTGGCGGCAAAAAAAGTCATACGGATCACGGTAACCTCCCCATTGATTTAGGGCTAAAGTAACGCTGAAGGCCCTATGGACCTTTTTATATGCATCACCAGCGCGTCAGTACCTTACGTATAAGGCCAGACTTCGCTGATGAAGAAATGGAGCGGGCGAAGAGATTCGAACTCTCGACCCCAACCTTGGCAAGGTTGTGCTCTACCACTGAGCTACGCCCGCTCGGCGTCGCCGTAACGACCAACAGGGCCTCCCCGGCGCGGGAAGGGCGGGACTATACCGTTTCAGCGCCCCATTGCAAGGCCCCCGGGCATATCTCGCTTTTGACCACATTAAAGGCGGCTCAGCCGTACTTTCCAAGGTCTTGAGGCGCGGCTCAAACACGCCCGCCGGTTTAAAAGCTCTTGCCTTAGCCATTTCGCGCCACATGTAACGGAGCATATAATGTGGTGTGGCGCCGGCCGAGCCGGAGCGGAGCAGCGCCAAACGGCGCTCAACGTCAAATAGGACAGGCTTATTATGTTGATTGGACAACCCGGCGCAGACGGTTCCGGTGCGGCAGCCGCCGACCTTATCAAGGACACCGACACCGCCAGTTTCATGGTCGATGTCATCGAGACCTCACAGAATACCCCGGTGATCGTAGATTTCTGGGCGCCGTGGTGCGGGCCTTGCAAGCAGCTCGGTCCGATCATCGAAAAGCTGGTGAAGCAGTACGCCGGCAAAGTCAAACTGGTGAAAATCAACGTCGATGAAAATCAGGAACTGGCGCAGCAGTTCCGCGTCCAGTCGATCCCCGCGGTTTACGGCTTCAAGGACGGTCGTCCAGTCGACGGCTTCATGGGCGCCGTACCGGAAAGCCAGATCAAGCAATTCATCGACCGCCTTGCGGGCGGCGGCGGTTCGCCGGTGGACGAAGCTCTCGCCGAAGCCGAAGCGCTGGTGAAGGAAAACCAGAACGACGAAGCGCTCGCGGTCTATCAAGAAATTCTCGCGCAAGACCCGGCCCATGTAAAAGCGCTGGCAGGCGCACTGCGTTGCTACATTGCCTTGGGTCAGATCGATCTCGCGCGCGATATTCTCGGAAAATTGCCGGCGCAGATCAAAAACACGCCCGATATCCAAGGCGTGCAAGCCGCGCTTGATTTGAAGGATGCCACCGCCAACACCAATACCGCCGAGATCGATGCGCTCGCCGCCAAGGCCGCCGCTGACCCGAAGGACATGCAGACACGCCTGGATCTCGCTATGGCGCACTTCGCCGCCGGTGACCGCGAAAAGGCTGTCGACGAACTGTTGGCCATGGTGAAAGCCGATCGCGCCTGGAGCGAACAGGCCGCGCGCCAGCAGCTGGTAAAATTCTTTGATGCGTTCGGTCCGACGGATCCGCTGACCAAGTCGGGCCGTCGGCGCCTCTCGGCCATTTTATTCGCATAGAGACAACGTTTCCCGTATGCGCAGTCCCGTTCAAACGCGTTTCGAGGAATTGCCGGCGCACGTGCCGATTTTTCCTTTGAGCGGCGCGTTGTTGTTGCCGTGGGGTCGGTTGCCGCTGAATATTTTCGAGCCGCGTTATCTCAACATGACACTCGACGCGCTGATGGTTGGGCGCATCTTCGGCATGATCCAGCCCGATCACGACAAAACACCCAAAGATAAAATCGGTGCCGATAAGATGCCGCATGAAGTCGAGCCGATGCTTTACAACATCGGCTGCGCCGGGCGCATCGCTTCATTCGAGGAAACCGAAGACGGACGGCTTCTCATCATGATGAAGGGGCTGTGTCGTTTTCGTGTCGTGAAAGAAATCGACGGCCGCGCGGGTTATCGGCGTGTGCAGGCGTCCTACGACGCATTCAAAACCGATATGGATCCGCTGCCGAAGTTCGATCTCAATCGCGAAGATCTTTTCGTGCACCTAAAGCCCTACCTCGAGTCCCATTCTATGCCGGTCAGTATCGATGTGTTGAAGGGGTTGTCCGATTTCACGCTCATCACATCGCTGTGCATGATCTGCCCTTTCGATCCGCGCGAGAAACAGGCCTTGCTGGAAACGGAAACCATATCGGACCGCACAGCGACCCTGATAAAACTGCTGCAGATGGGCGTGTTCGATGCCAGCGCATCGCCGAATGCCCCGAAGCAATAAGCCGAATAGGAATAAGCCGAGTCATGAAGGAAGTGCCGCATGTCTAAAGCCGCCGGCGACATCGATCCCAAACTTCTCGAAATTCTCGTCTGCCCTTTGACAAAGGGGCCATTGGAATATGATCGTTCCGCCAGTGAACTCATCAGCCGCAAAGCCGGCTTGGCATACCCTGTGCGCGACGGCATTCCGATCATGCTGCCCGACGAAGCGCGGCGGCTGGAGGAATGACGACGTCTCCCGGCGCTGCACCTTGGCCCACGGCGCTCGACTATGATCCTGCTGCAAAGACGCTGAGTGTCACGTTCGATAACGGCGATGTCTTCGCGCTGCCGGTAGAATATCTGCGCGTCGAAAGTCCCTCGGCCGAAGTTCAAGGTCATAGCCCGGCCGAAAAAAAAATTGTGCCCGGTCGTAGCAGGGTCGGCATCATGCACATCGAGCCGGTCGGCAACTATGCTGTGAAGCTGATATTCGATGACCTGCACGACACCGGCCTTTATTCTTGGCGCTATCTGCACGAGCTGGGCCGTGAGCATGCGGTACGCTGGCCACGTTATTTAGAGGCGCTTGCACAGCGCGGGCTCAAACGCGATCCGTGACGCTCGCTATGTGTAAGACGCCTATCTGCGCACCATCCGCGGCAGATCGCCGATGGTGCCCATGGCTTGGCGCATCAGCACCTTCTTCAAACCCGGCAGGCGATTAACCGCGGCAAGACCGAGGCCGCGCGCTATGCGTAACGGCGCGATGTCGTTGGAGAAGACCCGGTTGATGACATCGGTCACACCCGCCATCAGCAGATTGTCGGCGCGCCGCCAGCGCTGATAGCGCGCCATCGCGTCAGGGTGCGCGAAGTCCAAACCGAGATGCTTGGCGTCGATCAAAATTTCCGTCAGCGCCGCAACGTCGCGAAAGCCCAAGTTCAATCCTTGCCCGGCGATGGGATGAATACCGTGTGCGGCATCGCCCGCCAGCAGCAAACGCCCTTTGCCGTATTGTGCGGCGAATTGCAGACCTAACGGATGACTGAAGCGCGGCCCAATCAGCGATAGCGCGCCTAAGAATCCGCCGACGCGTTCAGCGACCTCGGCCAAAAACTTTTCATCGGGAAGCGCGAGATAGCCTGCGGCGGTTTTTTCGCGCTCGGTCCACACCAGCGATGAACGATGCACGCCCGCATCGTCCGGCAACGGCAGAATGGCGAAAGGCCCCGCCGGCAGGAAATGCTCGTGGGCAATACCATTATGTGAAAGCTCATGGCCGATGGTTGCAACGATGGCGGTCTGCGGATAGGTCCAGCCCGTCACGCTAATGCCGGCCAGCGTGCGCAGCGTAGCGTTGCGGCCTTCGGCGCTGACAGCCAACCGCGCCACCACGTTACGGCCGTCATCCAGATGCAGCGTGATGTCGTCGGCGCTTTGCGTCATGTCCGCGACACTTGCGGGCGAGATAATCGTCAAGGCATCGCCAAGCCCGCGCATGTTCGCGGCAATCGCCTCGCGCAAGTGACGGTTCTCGACCATGCAGCCCAAGGGTTCATCGCCCACGTCGGCATGGTCGTAGTGCAGGAAGAACGGTGCGTCGCCATCGGAGACGCGAATCTCGCGGATGGCCTCGAAGCGTGCACCCACATGCGCCCATAGACCGATGGCATTCAGAAAACGCTGCGCGCTTAGCGCTACGGCCGAGGCGCGGCCATCGAAGGTGGGCGCCACCATGGCGGCTGGATCTATGCGGTCGATAACGGCGGCTCTAATGCCGTGGCGGGCCAGGGCGCAGGCCAGGGTTCCGCCCACCAGTCCGGCGCCGACGATGGCAACGTCCACGTGAATGCTTTGCGCAGAATGTTGGAGCGGTTTTGTCATGCTGGCCCAATGATATGGCGCTCATGATATGGCAGCCGGGGACGCGTACCTAGTCTTGCACCCGGGAAGCGAACCGCCTATGGTCCGCGCCGATTCCCCACCCCCTGCTGGTTTTCCAGGCGCCGACGTAGCTCAGGGGTAGAGCAACTGATTCGTAATCAGTAGGTCCGCGGTTCAATTCCGCGCGTCGGCACCATTTAAATCAATGACTTACGGGATTTCGTAAGAACGATCTCCGCGCGGCCGTTAGCCGCTAAGTTCGTGCAGCAATCACAAATCTGGCCAAAACCTTCACATCTTGCGGACGTCCTCGCGCGGACAATGCGTGAGTGTGCACCGCACATCAAAAGGTGAACTTTTTTTCGAAAAATAGACGTCATTGCCGTTACCCAGCGGTTACGTAACAGCAGTTTGCCTTTCCATGAAACGTTCTTTAAAGTGGGAAGAAGTGCGGGCTAATCGTTATTTGCGAATGGACCCGACGCTCACAACTGGAGCCTTTTACAAAGTCTCGTGATGTATCGGGAGGTAAATGAAGCGTTCATACGCAGCCGAGTTCAGTCTCGGCTGGTTCTGGGAGTTAGCGACTTCTATCTAAACCTTATAGGGAATCAGAATTCCATTTAATTGGATAGTCAGGGAGTGCCCTCAAATGGAATTGAGGAGGGAAACACTGACGTGAGAGCGATCAAGAGCGTCTCGGTGTTTTCGTAGATTGCCGCGTTAAAAATGAGGGAGTGAGGGCGAGCGTAAGTCGGAGAGTACTCAAAGGACGATCCAAGATCGTATTTGCAGTCACATATTCATTGGCTCAACGGAGGGATTTTTTCATGGCTTCAATTAGAATAACGCCGATCGCGGCGAGAACAATTTTCGCATTGATGTGCAGCAGCGCCATTGTGCCGCTGGCTCATGCGGCTGGTGAAGTGTCGGTTAAGCCCGATACCATCGGCGGCGTTGTCACCAGTGCCAAAGGTCCGGAAGCGGGCGTTTGGGTCATTGCCCAAACCAGCGATCTTCCGACGCGGGTCACCAAGATTGTCGTCACCGACGACAAAGGCCGCTACCTCATTCCGGAAATGCCCAAAGGCAAATACAAAGTTTGGGTGCGCGGTTATGGGCTGGTTGATTCCGCTCAGGTCGACGGCACGCTGGGCAAGCAGCTCGATCTGAAAGCCGTCGTTGCGCCAAATGCCGCCGCAGCTGCGCAGTACTATCCCGCCAACTACTGGTCGTCGATGCTGAGTGTGCCTGCGAAAGCCGAATTCCCCGGCACGGGTCCGACGGGCAACGGCATTCCGCCGACCATGAAGACACAGCAGCAATTCATCGGTCAGATGAAACAGTGCACGCAGTGTCACCAGTTGGGCGACAAAGCGACGCGCGAAATCGCCATCAACAATCCGGAAGCCTGGATCGACCGCGTTCAAATGGCGCGTCCGAACGGCGACCCGGCCATGGGCGATCAAGCACACGGCTATATGAACTTCATGAACAACGCCTTCACGGCGTTCGGTCGCGAGCGTGCGGCCGGCATGTTCACCAACTGGACAGGCAAGATTACTGAAGGCGCGCTGCCTCCGGCGCCGCCGCGTCCGCAAGGCGTTGAACGCAACATCGTTCTGACGCTGTTCGGTTGGGGTGACAAAAGCTACTTCCATGACGAAGTTGCTTCGGATCGCCGTAACCCGACCATTAATGCCGGCGGCCCGATTTACGGCATTCAGATTTTGGCGGGCAAGTTCGGCATCTTGGATCCGAAGACCGCGAAGTACAAGGAAATGACCATTCCGGGTGCTTACGACGGCTATACCCACACCGTAATGATGGATGAAAAGAAGCGCGTTTGGATGCCGGACGGCGGCCCGTCCTTCCAGCCGCATAAAACGCCGCCAGTAAGGCCGGCATTCTGCACCGATGCTGCGGCCAACAAGTACGCGGCTTACTTCCCGCTCAATGGTCGCAGCGGCAATTTCGTCTATGTCTATGATCCGGCGGACAGCAAAATCGCCAAGATCGATTCGTGCTTAGGCGCGGGCCACGTATGGTTCGGTTATGAAGCCAACACCACTCTCTACTTCGGTACGCAGGGCGTGGGCTGGATCGACTCCAAGGTGTGGGACGAAACCAAAGACGCGAACAAAGCTCACGGTTGGTGCCCGCTCTCGCTCGACACCAATGCAACCGGCGATGCGATCAAGACCGGCGCCAAGCCGAGCGAAGTCGTTATCAGCGGCAACTACAAAGAATGGAACACGCTCAATAAAGGCGAGTTCGATCCGAAAAAGGACACGCTGGTTCCAGGCGGCCTTTACGGCATTGGCGTCAGCCCGGTTGATAACAGCGTCTGGGGCGGCTTGTCTTCCTATCCGGGCGGCGTCGTTCGCGTGGACCGTGGTACCAACGCCCCGGAAACCTGCAAGACTGAATACTATGAACCGCCAAAGCGTCCCGATGGTTCGTACATGGCCTTCCAGCCGCACGACTTGAACATCGACACCAAAGGGATTGCATGGGTGAGCTTCACGGGCGGCCAGATCGGCCGCTTTGATCGCACCAAGTGCAAAGTCATGCGCGGCCCGCAAGCGACAGGTCAGCATTGTGCCGAGGGTTGGACTATTCACGACGCGCCCGGTCCTCACTTTGCCGGAACCGACGACGGTGCGGCCAATGCGGATGAGCTGTACCAGACCTTTGTCGATCGCTTCGACACCTTCGGTTTAGGTAAAGACGTTGCGACGTTCGCCGGTTCCAACTCCGACTCTGTTCAGGCCTTTTTGCCCGAAGAGAAAAAGTGGGTGACGTTGCGCGTTCCGTATCCGATGGGCTTCTTTACTCGCTGGATGGATGGTCGTATCGACGACGCGAATGCAGGCTGGAAAGGCCGTGCCGGCTACGCGACGTACAGCTCTGTAACGCCGTTCCATCAGGAAGAAGGCGATGAGTCCAAGCCGGAACTCGTGAAGTTCCAGGTTCGCCCGAATCCTCTCGCTGACTAATACGCTTACGTCTCGGGGTGCCGTCACCGGCACCCCGAAAGGTTTCCAACACCCCGTCGTTTACGACGGGGTGTTTCTTTTTAAACGCAATGTCGAGCGTTGAAAATCAGTCGGAAATTAAATTTTATACTGGCCAAACCCGAACGCGTATCCAGGTCGGCTCACTCTTAAAGAGTCCCGATAAGGAGCATGGCAAAGCGAAATGTTTGACTCGCGGACGCGAGTCAAACATTCACATTATTCACATTCAAAGTCCGCCAACTCAGATCCAACTGGTTAAAAGAGCAATCAACAAGATGACAGAAACCGGAACGCCAAAAAGCCAGAGAAGAAATGCCCTACCCATGTGAAACTCCTTGATTGCAGCGTGCGTGATTGCAGTGTGTAAAAGATTTGCACAATATAAAAACGCCGCATCGCGAACTTCGTTCCCTGCCGTGCGGGAATCGCCTAGCACACTTTTTACGAGCGGCTATGATCCGTGCCGATAACACAGTGCGATCAGGGCGGTAGTCTCGGCCCCATGCCCAAGCCGACCAACGCCATATTTTCTCCCCTAGGTACGACGATCTTCACGGTCATGTCGCAACTCGCGACCGCACACCGTGCGATTAATCTCGGCCAGGGATTTCCGGATGGCAATGGGCATGAAGATATGCGCGCCCAAGCTGCACTGTTTCTAAACGATCAGCCCAATCAATATCCGCCAATGCTGGGTGTGCCGGATTTGCGCCAAGCGGTCGCTACGCACGCCACGCGTTTCTACGCACTGGATATAGTCTGGAAGGACGAGGTGATGGTGACCTCGGGCGCCACCGAAGCGCTGGCAGCGTGCCTGTTGGGACTCATAAACCCCGGCGATGAAGTGGTGCTGATCGAACCTCTGTACGATAGTTACCTGCCGATCGTGCGGTTGGCGGGCGGCGTCCCGAAATGTGTACGTCTGGCGCCGCCGTACTGGGAACTGCCGCGCGAAGCTTTGGCGGCGGCATTCGGTCCGAAAACAAAAGCCATCGTGCTCAACTCGCCCATGAACCCCATCGGCAAAGTGTTCATGCGCGAGGAGCTGACCTTCATTGCCAACCTTGTCGCGCGGTTTGATGCTTATGCGATATGCGACGAAGTCTACGAGCATCTGACCTTTGCAAACCGGCCGCATATTCCGCTGATGACGCTCCCCGGCATGCGCACGCGGTGTCTAAGAATAGGATCGGCGGGAAAGACATTCTCTCTGACCGGATGGAAAGTGGGCTACGTAACCGCCGCGCCCGCGCTGTTGCAGGCCGCCGCGAAGACACATCAATTCCTGACCTTTACGACACCGCCTAATCTCCAGCGCGCCGTGGCCTATGGGCTCGAAAAGGATGATGCCTATTTCTCCAATCTCGTAAGTACACTTCAAGCCAAGCGCGATCTGCTGGCAGCAGGCCTGCGCGAGATCGGGTTCACAGTGCTGGAAAGCGACGGCACATATTTCGTGACCGCGGATTTCGCTGTCTTCGGATTTGATGGCGACGACGTCGCATTTTGCCGACACCTCACGACCGAAGCGGGTGTCGCGGCTATTCCTGTTAGCGCGTTTTACGAATCCGAAGCACCAAAAACGCTGAACCGCTTCGCGTTCTGCAAAAGTGATGACGTGCTGATCGAGGCCCTGACGCGCCTAACGCGCCACTTCAAACGCTAGCCACATAAAAAACCCGGGCTTTGCAGCCCGGGTTTTTGTCTTTGCGTATCGCCGATATTTAGCGGCGCTGGCCCACCAGGCTCATCAGGAACTGGAACAGATTGATAAAGTCCAGATACAGATTGACGGCGCCCATAATGGCCGAGGAGTCTTCGTAGCTAGAACCCCGGATGGTCAGATACTGATTCTTGATGGCTTGCGTGTCGTGCGCTGTAAGAGCCGCGAACAACAGCACGCCCACCACCGAGATCAGGAAGTGCATCATGGCGCTCGGAAAGAACATCTGCACCACGCTCGCGATGAGAAGTCCGATCAGGCCCATGACGAGGAAGCTACGGAAGCCCGACAGGTCGCGCTTGGTCGTATAGCCATAAAGGCTCAAACCACCAAAGGCGGCCGAGGTGATAAAGAACACGCGCGTCACGCTGACGCCGGTGTAAACCATCAGCACTACCGACAGGCCCACGCCCATCAGCGCCACAAAGCCCCAGTAAAGCGTTTGAAGCGTTGTTGTCTTCATGCGCTGCTGGCCAAAGCTCATCGCCAACAGCAAGCCAATCGGCGCGAAGACCGCGACCAAGCCTAAGCCGGTGTAGCCGGCGAAGCGGCCGGTTTCGGTGACTTTAAAGAAGGCATCGCGCAGCCCTTCGTTGTTGGCGACGAGCAATGCGACGAGGCCCGACAGGAACAAGCCTGAGGCCATATAATTGTAAACGCGCAGCATGTACGTGCGCAGCCCAGCGTCAATCGGCGCGGCATCGGCGCGTGCGGTTGTGTCATAAGCGGCGGCTAACGGTCTGCGGTCGGTTTCGAAGGCCATCGTTTTCCTCGCATGTTAAACACCCGCACACAGCTGACGGGCTCTAGCGATATATTGGGACTTGCCGGGGTCTTCGCAACCGAAATCGGCGCGAATGACCCAAATTTCACACAAAAGAGCTGTAAACTAAGTAAACAATATCAATATGTTAGCTTAGTCGTTCCGTAACAGCGGCGCGGCCTTGATTCCCATGGCCCGCCAAGTTCCCGTAAAGCCCGCCAAAAGCGTCACGGCTATGCAGCCTGTAATCACGCTGACGATCAGCCCGACATCCAACGCCCAGCCAATTTTCATCACTTTGGCGACGACGCCATACGCGGCGGCGGTGCCGACACCTGCCGCGATCACCCCGGTCGCCAGGCCCAGGAGCAGGTACTCGAACAAAAAGGCGCGCAGCACGTCGGCGCGTGTCGCGCCGAGCACTTTCAACACCACCGACTCATAAATCCGCCGCGCGTGTCCGGCGGCAATGGCGCCGGCCAGCACCAGCGCGCCCGCCACCAGCGCCACGCCCGCCGTCAAGCGCACGGCCAGCTCCAGCGAATCCAAAACCGACTTCACTCGCTCCAGTGCGTCGCGCACCTGAACAATGGTCACGTTCGGCATTTTATCCAGCACCGCACTCTCGATGATTTCCTCCGTGCCGGGGTCGGAGTTGACAGTGGCGATAGAAATGCCCGGCGCACTGGCAAGGGCGTTCGGCGAAAAGATCAGCGCGAAATTCAACGCGCCCGATTGCCAGCTGATATCGCGAAAGCTTGCGACCTTGGCGGTGATCTCGCGGCCCAAGACTTCCACCGTCAGCGTGTCGCCGAGCTTAAGATAAAAATCGCGCGCCACTTGGGCATCAATCGACACCAGGTTCTCACCGCTATGGTCCGGTGCCCACCACGCACCCTCTGTCAGGCGCGCGCTGTCGGGCAAAGTGGCCGAGGTGGAAATGCCGCGTTCGCCGCGGATCGCCCAACGGCTGTTGGAATTGATCTTTGCCTGCTCGGCCGGTACGTCGTTGAGTTTGGTGATGCGTCCGCGAATCATATTCGCCGTCAGCACCTTGTGCACGCCCGGCACGCTTTCAACGATCTGTCTAAACGGCTCCGTTTGCTCGGGCTGAATATCGACAAAGAACATGCTCGGCGCGTCGCCGGGCAAACCTTCCTTAATCCGCGTATTTAAATTCGCCTGCAGCAGCGCGATCGTCACCAATACCGAAAGCCCCAGGCCCAACGACAGAACGACCGATGTTGTCGGAGCACCCGGACGATAAAGATTGGCAAGCGCCAGCCGCAGGGACGGCCGCCCGGCGGTAGCGCTGTTTCTGCCAGCGCTCAAACGCGCCGCGAGTTTCATCACGCCGCTGGCGGCAAGGCTGAACAAACCCAACGCCGCGCCTGTGCCGGCCACAAACCACGCCGCGTAACGCGGTTCTTCAGCGGCGCCGATGGTAAAGGCCGCCAAAGCGACGGCAACGACGCAAATGGCGATCATATATTTTCCCCGCGGGCGGCGGTTTGAAGCCGCCAGCAGATTGCGAAACAACGCAACCGGCGGAATATCCCGCGCGCGCGCCAGCGGCCACAGCGTGAACAGTGCCGACGTCAGCGCACCGAAAATAGCCGCCTGGCCCAATGCCCAGGGATAGATACCCATGTGCGCTTTTACCGGCAGCAGGTCGCCGATGGCGCGCGCAGCGGCAAGAGGGATCAGCCCGCCGATGACGAGGCCGATGATGATTCCTATCACCGCCAGCACGCCGAGCTGCACCAGATACATCATGAATATCGTGTCGGCCGGCGCGCCCAGGCATTTCAACGTCGCAATCGTCGTTAGCCGTCCCGCCAAGTGCGCGCGCACGGCGTTGGCGACACCAATTCCGCCGGTCAATAACGCGGTGAGTCCCACCAGCGTCAGAAACAGCGTCACGTTATCGAGGAAGTTATCGAGCCCCTGTGCCGCTTGGTTCAAGCCGCGAATGCGCCAGCCCGCTTTGGGAAAATCGCGCAGCAACCGCGCGCGCATCTGTTGCGGTGTTTCATCGCCGGTAAGTTTGATGTTGTAGATGTAGTCAACCAAACTCCCCTCGCGCACCAGCTCTGTCGCGCCGATCGCACCAGCAGCCACCATGACGCGGGGTCCAGCAGTGGCAAACGTCACAGCCTTGTCGGGTTCTTGAACAATGGCCGCGCGAATCTGCAGCGTCGCTTCCCCGACTTTAAAGATGTCGCCGACTTTCAAATGCAGCCGCGTCAGCAGCGATGCATCTATCACCGCGCCCCAAAGGCCATTTTGGTCGGCCAGAGTCTCACGCAACGGCGCCGGGGGATCGATCTTCATCTCGCCGTAAAGCGGGTATGTGTCCTCGACGGCTTTCAACTCGATCAATGTGCGCTGTGCGACCGTCCCGTCAGGATTTTCCGTGCGCGCCATGGAGCGCAGTTGGACCAGCCGCGTAACCGCGCCGGTTTTTTGCAAGGCTGCGGCTTCTTCGTTGCTCAAAGGCCGCGCGCTGATGCGGGCCTGCAGATCGCCGCCCAATAACGGTTGCGCGTCGCCTTCGATGCCGGCTTTTACGGACTGGTTCATCGACGTCGCACCCGCGATGGCCGCTACGCCGATGGCGATACAGGCCAGGAAAATACGAAATCCGCGAATGCCGCCGCGCAGCTCGCGCATGGCAAATCGCACGGCGAGGGCGAATTGATCCATGGCCTAGTCCGGCATGCCTTCGCCGACAATCAGGCCGTCGGCGATGCGCACCACGCGCTCGCAGCGTGCGGCGAGCTTAAGATCGTGGGTGATCAGCACCAATGTCGTTTTGTGCTGCGCGTGAAGCTGGAACAAAAGCTCGATGATTTGCTGGCCGGTGGCGCCGTCGAGATTTCCCGTCGGCTCGTCGGCCAAAAGAATTTTAGGCTCTGCCGCGAAGGCGCGCGCGAGCGCTACGCGCTGTTGCTCACCACCGGATAGCTGACCCGGATAATGTTCGATGCGGTGACCAAGCCCGACCGCCTTCAATTGCGCCTCGGCGCGGTCGAACGCGTCTTTGCGTCCCGCGAACTCCAGCGGCACCGCGACGTTCTCGAGCGCGGTCATGGTAGGGATGAGGTGAAACGACTGAAAGACGATGCCGATGTTGTCGCGGCGAAAGAGCGCCAGCGCATCTTCGCTAAGACCCGCATAGTCTTTACCAGAGATAGCGACGCGGCCCGACGATACACTCTCCAATCCCGCCACAATCATCAGCATTGTTGTCTTACCGGACCCCGAAGGCCCGACGACGCCGAGCGCTGTCCCGGCGGCGACGTTAAGATCGACACCGCGCAGAATGTTGACCGGCCCGGCTGGCCCATCCAAAGTAAGGTGGACTTTGTCCAAGACAATGGCAGCGTCGGTTGTGGTGGAAGAGAGCGGAGATGAGATCATGCGCGCGCGAGACTTTCTTGCAGCAAGGCAGCGAGTGGTAGCACCTAAACAGCTGATACAAAAGGCGTTGAAGGTGATCGATCTGCAACAGCTGTTACAAAGAACGCTGACGGTAGCGTGTCTGCTGCTGCTGTTTGCCAGCGGCTTCTCGGCATGGGCCGCCGATGCGCCGGTTCGTATTCTTGCGTTCGGCGATAGCCTCACAGCGGGCTATGGCCTCGACAATCCCGCCGATGCTTTTCCTGCGCAGCTCGAGAAAGCCTTGCGCGGTAAGGGTCATAACGTCGTGGTTCTTCAGGCCGGCCTCTCCGGCGATACCACCAGCGGCGGACGTTCGCGCCTTGAATGGTCGCTGGGCGAAAAACCCGACGCGGTGATTGTCGAATTGGGCGGCAACGATGGCTTGCGCGCGGTCGATCCTAAAATTACCGCCGAGAATCTTGAATGGATTGTGCGGCGACTGCAGCGCGACCGTTTGCCGGTGCTCATCGCCGGCATGATCGCGCCGCCAAATCTGGGGCGTGATTTCGGCGACCGCTTCAACGCGCTTTATAACAAGATCGCAAAAGATACCGGCGCGCCGCTGTATCCTTTCTTTCTCGAAGGCGCGATCACAGTGCCGGGTTTAATGCAGGGCGATCATATCCATCCCAATCCCGGGGGCGTGCAAGTCATCGTCAAAGGCATTCTGCCCGCGGTCGAAAAGCTGATCGATCAGGTTAAAACCCAGCGCGCGAAAGGCGCGCCTTAAAAAGGCCCCGCGCGAACATGTTGCGGCTTTTCGTTGCTCTTCCGTTGCCTGACGGTGTGATTGCACGGCTCATGATCATGAGCAGCGGTGTGCCGGGCGCACAGTGGACCGAACCCGCCAACATGCATCTCACGCTGTGCTTCATCGGCGAGGTCGAAGAAAGCGTCGCGGAGGATATCGACGCCTTACTGGCCGGCATCACGGTGCCGGCGTTCAGTCTGGAACTCGCGGGCGTCGGCACCTTCGGCGAGGGCACCAAGGCCCGCATGCTATGGGCGGGGGTCAAACCCTCGGCCGCATTGCTGCACCTTCAGGCCAAGGTCGAATCCGCCATCGTCCGCGCCGGCCTGCCGCCCGAAACCCGCAAATTCGCCCCCCACGTCACGCTCGCGCGCCTCAACCACCCGCACTCCGTCCGGTTAGAGAACTTCATTGTCGGCAACACCCTCTTCCAGGCCGGCCCCTTCGCCGTCGACCGCTTCGCCCTCTTCGAAAGCCGCCTGGGCAAAAACACCGCCGTCTACACGCCGATTGTACATTACGATTTGGTACCTGGTACCGATGAAATCCGTACCAGGTACTGAACTATATTTATTTAACAACAACTTATGTATAAATCCGCACGCGCAAAGCATCACGCAGCCCGCGGCTCGCTTCCTCGACCATATCGAGCACGTTTTCGAAACCCGTGCGGCCGCCGTAGTAGGGGTCGGGCACGTCCTTCGCTTTGCTGGCCGGGTGATAGTCCAGAAACAGACGCACCTCCGCCCGCGCGTTCGTCGGCCGCATGGCTGCGAGATGTGTGTAGTGGCCCTGATCCATGGCGAGGATCAGATCGAAGCGCTGAAAATCATCGGGCTGCACCCGCCGGGCCCGCAAGGCGCTGAGATCGAAACCGCGCGCCGCCGCCGTTTCCACCGTGCGCGGATCGGGCGGTTCGCCCACATGGTAGCCGTGCGTCCCCGCCGAATCCGCCTCTATCTCATGGCCCCATCCCTCCGCTTCCACGACCTGCCGGAAAACGCCTTCAGCGGTCGGCGAGCGGCAGATATTTCCCGTACACACGAACAGAACCTTGATCATGCGGCTTGATCACTCCTCTGGGGCTCCCTCACCCTCTCCATCATGCCGCAAACGTCACTTTACCTTAAAGCGTTTCCGCCGCCTGAGGGACACATCGTCATTCTGACCGGCGCGGGGATATCGCAGGAATCCGGCCTCGAAACGTTTCGCGACACCGGCGGCATTTGGTCGAAGGTGCGCATCGAAGATGTCGCCACACCCGAGGCTTTCGCCCGCGACCCTGCCCGCGTGCACGCGTTCTACAACATGCGCCGCACCAAACATCATGCCGAGGCCATAAGTCCCAATGCTGCGCACATCGCGCTCGCGCGCCTAGAGCAGGAATGGCCCGGCCGTGACCTGACCGATTTTCTGTACCAGTCGTGATGTTAGTCTACTGCATGTTTTGGCTCTGTTCGAGTGGTACTGGAATCGGGCTATAGGTCACCGGCGCCGGTGGCCTATAGCCGAGCGCCGAATGGGGCCGCTTGGTGTTGTAGTGCTT